>NZ_LNCD01000031.1 GCF_001542405.1 Rhizobium altiplani | reverse complement strand
ACTTCGATCAGTTCGAGCATGATCTTGCCGGGATTGGCGAGACGGTGGACTTCGCCGAGCGGGATGTAGACGGACTCGTTTTCCCTGAGCATCTGCACGTTTTCGCCGATTGTCACTTCTGCCGTGCCCTTGACGACGATCCAGTGCTCGGAGCGGTGATGATGCTTCTGCAGCGACAGCTTCTTGCCCGGCGTGACGAAAATGCGCTTCACCTGGAAGCGGTCGCCGTTCAGCACCGATGTGTAGCCGCCCCAAGGCCGGTAAGAAGTCGGGTGCGTCTCGGTCAGTTGCGATGTCGTGGGGGCGGCGGCGAGCATCTTCACGAGGTTCCCGACGTCCTGGCTGTCCTGCAGCCGTCCGACATAAACGGCGTCCTCGCTGGCGATGACAGCGATGTCGTCCATGCCCTGGACGGCGAGGTGCACGCCATGGGTCATGATGAGCGAGTTCTTGGTGTTGACGACCGTCGTGTTGCCGGCTGCTAGATTGCCATTCTCGTCGCGGCTGCCGCTCTTCCAGACGGAATCCCAGCTGCCGAGGTCGGACCACTTGAACGGCGAGGGAACGACGGCTGCGTTGCTCGTCTTTTCCATGACGGCATAGTCGATCGAGATGTTCGGGCTGGTGGCGAACGCTGCCTTGTCGAGGCGGATGAAGTCTAGATCTCTGACGCCTTTTGCAATGGCGTCGGCCGCAGCCTTGAGGACCGGCGCGGCATAGCTCCGCATCTCGGCAAGCACGCCTGAGACCGAGAACATGAACATCCCGGAGTTCCAGTAGAAGCCGCCAGTCGCGACCATGTCTTCGGCCTTGGCGAGCGGCGGCTTCTCGACAAAGCGCGCGACCGTTCGTGCGCCCGTCGGGAGTGTCTTCCCGCCTTCGATGTAGCCATAGCCGGTTGCCGGCTCGGTCGGCTGGATGCCGAAGGTTACCAGCTTGCCCTGGGCGGCTGTGGCGGCAGCGATGCGAACGCACTCAAAATAGGTGTCGTCAGCGACGATCTCATAGTCGGAGCCGAGAACATGCATGACCGTGTCTTCATCAAAGCGATCACGCACGAGCGTTGCGGCCGCCGCAACTGCCGCCGCGGTGTTTCGAGCAACCGGTTCGAGCAGAATTGCCGCTAGACCGATGTCCAACTCGCGCGCCTGCTCGGCAACGAGAAAGCGAAACTCCTCGTTGGTCAGGATGACGGGTGCTTCGTAAAGCGTGGGATCGGACACGCGCAGCAGCGTTTCCTGGAACAATGTCTTGTCGCCGATAAAGCGGATGAACTGCTTGGGCGCTGCGGCGCGAGACAGCGGCCAGAGACGAGTGCCCTTGCCACCAGCCATTATCACGGGAACGATCTTCTGTGTCATATGGAGAGTCCTCGAATATCTATCTTTGCTTCGCCTATCAACTCGGATGCGCCAACCAGCGGATTCGCTCCAGACCGGCGCGCAGCAACGCCGCGGCGGCTGTTTCGGTTTCCGCCTCGGCGTAGCAGCGCATTTCAGGGGCATTGCCGGACGGGCGGAAATGGATGATGCGGCGATCCGCCAGCGTAACACGAAGGCCGTCAATATCGCTGGCGCTGCCAACCTCGCCGATCGGCTGCAGGAACGCCGCGAGATTGGCGGGTGCGGCGCGAAGATAGGCCATCAACCGGGCACTGATCTCAACCGGAAAATTCTCAAGCCGGTCGGCCGCGGCAAATGGCAGATTGAAGGACGCGGCGACCACCGAAAGAGGCTGCCGTTTGGAGGCAGCAAGGGAAAGCGCCGCCAGGATGGGGACGAAGCAGTCGCGTGTCGGAAGGGCCTTCAGCGTGTGACCGTTGACCTCGAATTCACTCGCGGTGAGCAGGCCGCCGTTCGCTTCGAAACCGGCAACACGGGTCCGGCCAGCCGCGAGTGCTTCTTGCATCCCCGATATGACGAACGGAGAGCCAACACGCGTGCGAATGACGCTGAAGCGACCGGCGGCTTCGATGCCGGAATTCGATGTCACGGGTGTCACGACCGATGTCGCACCGAGAAAGTTCGCGGCGATCAGGCCGAGCAAATCGCCGCGCAGCGGCGTCCCTGTTTCGTCCGCCACCAACGGGCGATCGCCATCACCATCCGCAGAGACCATGGCGTCGAGGCCATGCTGTCTTGCGACCTCCTTGAGCTTGGCGATCGTCTCCTCCGAAACCGCCTCGGTGTCGACGGGAATGAAAGTTTCCGAGCGGCCAAACGGCACGACCGTTGCGCCGAAGTGTTCCAGGAGATCTACCAGCAGATCACGGGCGACCGTGCTGTGCTGGTAGACGCCGACTTTCAGGCCCGCGAGCGCTTCCGTGGGAAGAATATTGGCATTCCGTTCGCGGAAGAGCGCCAGGCATTCGACGGATCGGTTTTGCATCCCGGCACTGCGGGGGACAAACGTAAAGCCGGCACGGTCGAGTTCTGTCGCGACAGTCGTGATCGCTGCTTCGTCCGTTTTGTCGATCTCTCCGTCCGACCGATAGAACTTGATGCCATTGCGATCGGCGGGGATGTGCGAGCCTGTCACCATGAGACCCGCGGCTTTTTTCTGAAGTCCGTAAAGCGCCAGCGCCGGTGTTGGCACCGTGCCGCAGTCGCGGACCTTGAATCCAAGGCGATCAAGTGCAACGGCACAGTTTGCGGCGATCTCCGGGCTGGAATCCCTGAAGTCCTGGCCGATCAGGATGGTGTCACCGGGGCGGGCCATACCACGGTCGAGCAGATAGCGGCCAAAGGCTGTGGCATAAAGCGCCGAAGCCCGGCCCTTAAGGTCGACAGACAGGCCGCGAAGCCCACTGGTTCCGAATTTCATCACACATCAATCCTTCAATGTGCGTGTCTCGAGGCCGGCTTCTCCTCCTTCCGGAAACGACACAACAATCTATGATGCACAACCTTTAGTTTGCCTTTCGTCGCGTCTTTTCCCGCCAAATAAGGAATAGAGCGCCCCCTATGTAGCCAAACTGCATAAGAAATATGCAAATAACGCTATAGTATAGCGTCAATGTTACCGATTTATAATGCAGGTATGTTATCAGCGAGAACGCAAGTGTAGCGGCCAGCATCCGTAAATAGATGCCAGGAGCGCGCATTAATTGGACGAAACGCGTCATGGTTATTTCCAGTAACTGTATCGAAGGTTTCACGGTTAGCAGAACTTTGCAACAGAAATGAATCGCTGTCACCACTAGAAAATCGACGGTTCCGACGCTTTATGTTGTCAGATCATGCCGCACTGCAGCATTTTTACCCTTTCGACGCAGGCCGTCGAGTTATACTCTACGGATGTAAAATAGGTAGAGAAACCAGCTATATAATCGATAGTCTCGCATGATCTCGGGCCGGAGATCATAGATGGAAGTGTTGCAACTTCGCCATCATTCAAAAGTTTAGCCTCGGTCGCCTATTTTTCTGTCGCAGCGCAATATGTGACTTTGCAAATACTGACTTCCGGTCTATTGTGCGTCGCAGCGTAGTATTCATTATTACTGCAATGCCAGAGACAGGAGTAAGACCGTGTCGATCGAGGAGCGGTTTGCGAATGGATATACCTCAGGCTTCGACTACCTTAGGGTGGTGCTTGCGGTCGCCGTTTTATGCATTCACAGCTTTGCGGTCTCCTATGGCAAAGCCGGTGAAGTCTTCCTGTTTCAGCCACCGCTGCGCGGACTGATAACATTCGTTCTGCCGGCATTCTTTGCCCTCAGCGGTTTCCTTGTCAGTGCCAGCCTCTTGCGGACGCGCAATGTTGCCCGTTTCCTCGGTCTGCGGGCACTTCGCCTGGTACCGGCGCTTGCGGTGGAAGTGACATTGTGCGCCCTTCTTCTTGGGCCGGTCTTTACGACGTTGCCGCTTGCCAGTTACGTTTCAGACCCGCAGTTTTCGACCTATTTCCTGAATATCGTTGGCCATATCCAGTATCTGCTGCCTGGCCTCTTTCGTGACAATCCTTACTATCAGGCGGTCAATGTATCGCTCTGGACCATTCCCTACGAGCTGGAGTGCTACGTTGCGCTGACCGTGCTTGCGGTGATCGGCTTTGCTTTTCGACCGGTCGTGCTGATCGGCGTTGTTGTGATAGCCCAGCTTGCCGTGATTGGACGCGACCTCATGCGCGGAGCGACCGACCTGCCCATGGACGGGGCCCTTCCTGGTCGCATTCTTCTCTTGAGCTTCCTGGCTGGTGTTGTTTTGTTTGTCTGCCGTGAGCACATCAAGGTGACGCCACCTCGTGCGATTGCTGCCGCAGTGGTGTCGTTCGTCATGCTGAACCTCCCTTACGCACCGTACTTCGCCGCCTTTCCTATCGCATATGCTACGGTTGCGATCGGCCTCACGAGACCGCCAAAGCATCCGTTCATTGCCAGTGGTGATTATTCCTACGGTCTCTACCTCTACGCGTTTCCGGTACAGCAGACGGTGGCACATCTCCTTCCGCAACACCGCGAATGGTATCTCAACATCGCACTCGCCCTACCGGTTACGATATTACTTGCCGTTTTTTCGTGGCACGCCGTCGAGAAGCATGCTCTCAAACTCAAGGGCCTGATCGCAGGAAAGACCGGCATTGCGCGGCAAGCCAAGCCAGCAATGGTCTCCGGTGCGCGGGTGAGTGTGGCTGGCGATGGGCGTTGAACCGATCGGCATTTTCACGATTGCGCTCGGCCTCTACTGCCTGGCGCTCGGTCAGGATGCAACAATCAAAGCCTTCGTGGCATTGACTCTGCTTGGCGCAGCAGCAGCCTTTGTGCTTGGTTCCTCCAGCGTGCAGCCCGCTCATCTTTTCCTGCTGTTCGTTGCCCTTTCCGTGCTTCGCGGCAGACGGCAAACAGGGCCACTCTTTGATGGCCTGCACTTTGGTCGTCCCGGCTTCTGGTTGGCCTGTCTTGTCCTTTATGGCGGCTTGTCCGCCTACTTTCTGCCACGCCTGTTTGCCGATGCGACGACAATCGTTCCTCTCGGCATCGCCGAACAGCCGCTGACGAGCGGAGTGGTTTCGCTTGGACCGGTCTCGAGCAATCTAACGCAGACGGTCTATCTGGTGGCGGATCTTGTCTGCTTCCTGCTGGTCACGACAGTCGCCTCAACGGCCCGGGGTTTCCGGGCCATTGTCATCGGGCTTATAGTCTACGCCGCACTCAACGTGGTTTTCGCCCTCCTTGATGTCGTCACCGGTGCAATCGGCGCCCAGGACATGCTGCAGTTCATTCGCAACGCGCAGTACACCTTCCATGACAACGACAAGGTCAACGGCATGAAACGTATTGTCGGTTCGTGGCCAGAGGCCTCTGCTTTTGCCGGTACGACACTTGGCGCGTTTGGATTTACCGCGACCCTTTGGCTTTGCCAGCGGCATTCAAGATGGACCGGCCCGCTTGCCGTCATCTCTCTGGCATTGATTGTCCTGTCGACTTCCTCTGCGGGGCTTATTGCCGCGCCGGTCTGTTTGCTGATCTTCTATTTCACGGCAGTGCTACGCAGCGGCGTTGGTTCAGGCACCGGTAACAGCGCCGCTGTGACCGTTCTTGCTCCCTTCGTTGTTCTGCTTGTCGGACTGATCGTCGTGTTGCAGCAGGATATTTTCAACACAGTCCATGATTACATCGACGTCCTCGTTCTTAGCAAATCGACCTCGAGCTCGGCCATTGACCGTGGTTCCTGGAACACCTTCGGACTGCAGAACTTTTTCGATACCTACGGCTTGGGCGTTGGTCTTGGAACGGCACGAACCTCGAGCTTCCCGGTGGCGGTGCTTTCCAACGTCGGCGTCCCCGGGGCTCTCTTCTTTCTCCTTTTTGCCCTAACGGCCCTAGGCCCCGGTCGCGCGCCTGCCAGAAGCTTTGTCGCCGATGTCCAGCTTGCTGCACGCAATGGATGCCTATGCTTGCTCGCCGGCGCGCTCGTCGTTGGCCCGACAGTCGACCTGGGGCTGCTGTTCTTCATCTTGGCGGGCCTGGCCGCCAGCCGTCCGGATGCTATCGCCGAGGCTACGGCACCGTTTATCCCGCTACGCCACCAGAGCGATCTGCCTGCACTGAGAGGCTGGAGCTAGATGTCTGGTACGGCGAGGCGACTGAGATGATGAGGAAAGACCCGCGTAACCGGTCCCTGGCAACGGGTAGTCTATCGACCGAGAAAGCGGGCAATGCACCGCCATTTTAGAAACGACACGCAAGGGGTGATGGGCCATGCCAATTATTGATCTGCAGCCTGGCGATACGGTGGTCCCGCTGCTTCGTTGTGATGTCTGCATCGTTGGTTCGGGACCGGCCGGCGCGACGCTGGCGCGTGAACTGTCCCATTCTGGGCTGAATGTCGTGCTTCTGGAAAGTGGTGGCGAGCGCCGTGATCCCGAAAATGACACGCTGAACGATATTGAAAATATCGGGCGCCCGCGGGTTAGCGACCAATGGTCCGTGCGCAACCGCATCCTTGGCGGCAGTTCGCATACCTGGGGCGGTCGGTGCGGCCCTTTCGACGCCATCGACTTCGAACAACGCGACTGGGTTGGACATTCGGGATGGCCAATCGCCATGCGCGATCTCGACCCATTCATGGATCGAAGCGCCAATCATCTCGGACTTGCGCTCGGTAACGGCTACAGCGACCAGCGCTTCTGGTCGATTGCAGGACGCAATGCGCCGAAGGAAGAGGTTTCCGCCAACCTGCTATTGCCCTTCTTCTGGCAGTTCAGCAGGGATGACGCGGAGTCTTACCCATTCGAGTATATGCGGTTTGGGCGGCACATAGCCAAGCACCTCGGACCCAATGTCACACTGGTAACAGGAGCGACTGTGCTGCGGGTGCTGGCAAATGAGGCCCGCACCAAAACGCGTGGCCTTGAGTTTGCCACAGGCGACGGACGAAAGCATAGCCTTGTCGCAAGCTCTGTAGCGCTCTGCGCTGGAGGCATTGAGAATGCTCGCATTCTTCTCAATTCCCACGAACAGGATCGCAAAGCGCTCGGCAATGATCGTGACCGGGTCGGCCGCTACCTGATGGACCACCTACGTGGTCCAACTGCGTTTTTCTCCTTAGGTGGTTCGAAAGCGTTGCGTCGCCGGTTTGGTCGCTACAACGTTCGCGGTCGCTTTTTCCGTGCTGGGCTCAGACTGAGCCCGGCAGTCCAGCGAGACGAGCATTTGCTCAATTGTGCAGGCTGGCTGGGAGAGGTCCTTGCACCTGATGATCCCTGGGACGCATTGCGGCGCCTGGCGGCACGAAAGCCGAGGCTGCCCGAGGACGTTGTCAGCGTGGCGCGCAATGTCCCTTTGATGGTTCAAGGTGCTGTCGACTACTTCGGGGCGCGGAATGGCCTGCCGCGCAAGCTGCAGGAGCTTACGCTCGATTGCATGTGCGAGCAGATGCCCGATGAAGACAGCCGCATGAGCCTGTCGGATCGTCGCGATCGCTTCGGGATGCGCTTGCCCAAGGTCGACTGGCGCAGCCATCCGGTCGAGGCGCGCACCATGCATCGCATGGCGGAACTGGTCGCAGCCGAATTCTCCAGAATAGGGTTTCCAGAGCCTGTTCTGGCCGACTGGGTGCGCGACAAGGCGCCCATCCCTGCAAGCTTCGTCGATGTTGCTCATCCGACCGGTACAACGCGCATGTCAAGCGATCCCGCCAAGGGGGTTGTCAACGTCGATTGCCAGGTTCACGGCGTCGAAGGCCTCTATGTATCCGGAAGCTCGGTATTTCCGACCGCCGGACACTGCAATCCGACTCAGATGATCGTTGCCATGGCAATTCGTCTCGCCGACCATTTGAAGGACAGGTTGGCGCGTCCAATCCTTGCGGAGGTGACCGCGCATGCCGGGTGAAACCATTCTCGTAACCGGCGCGACGGGCCGGATTGGTCGTTTCGTTGTCACCGACCTGCTTGAACGCGGCTATCATGTGAGAGCGACGACGTCGCGAAAGCCCCCCCGCGACGACAAGGGGCTTGAATGGCGTCAGGTTGACCTTGCCAGCGATGGGGATCTCAACACTCTCGTCGAAGGCTGCAGCGGGGTGATCCATTTGGCCGCCGAAATCGGCAAGAAGGATCGCATGAGAGCGCTGAATGAAAGAGCGACCGAGCGGTTGGCGCGAGCTGCCGAGAATACGGGCGCAAGGGCCTTCTGTTACACGAGTTCGATCGCCGTCTACGGAAGCAGTCGCGCCGTTGAGATTTCGGAGAGCTCACCGGTTCTATCGGTTGATCGCGATATCGCCTCGGAATACTGGGCGCTGGATTACGTGCGCGAATATGGCCGCACCAAGCTTGCCGGCGAGATGGCGCTCATGCGGGTCGCCAGCCGCATGCGATGCACAATTTTCAGACCAGCCGTCGTTGTCGACGTCGGCCAGATCATCGGCGTTCGCGACTGGAGCCTGTTCAAGCGCATGCTCGCATCGCACCGTCACGCTCATCACATTTATGTCGGCGATGTTTCCGACGCTCTCATCTGGGCGATCGAGGAGGGGCTGGCGGGCAAGGGTGAGGCTGGGCGGGTCGAGATATACAATATCGCGGAAGACGATCGCGATTTGCCGAGGCATATTGATTTCATGCGGAAGGCCTTCGCGGTAAGCGGTGACCGTCGGTACCATGTCGTTAGTGCTCCATGGATCATCGACTGGCTCCATGACTTCTTACGCTTCCACACCCTGCCGATCAGAAACCCGCTGTGGCGAATGCGCTTTTCCGGCGAGCGCCTCAAGCAGGCCGGATACAGGCTGAAATTCGGGATGGCAAAGGCTGAACAGCTCGCGCTTGCCAGATTGGCGAAGGAGGCCAAGACAGGGGCGCAATCCGACTTTGCCCGACGGCGCAGCCCAGTTTGAGGCTCTGCCACCAGCATTGCGCGATCAATATCTGATGAAAAGTTCAAGCAACCGCGTGACGTTGCCACGATGTTTTTTGGACGCCCGCTATCAGATCTGCCCGTCAGTCTGCATGATATTTTGATTGTGCCTGTTGGGGAGCCCGCTTTTCGGCGTCGCTTTCCCGTCGCGTATAGAATGAATGCAGGAGCACGTGGGCGAAGACATAGCCTGCTTCCAGCACGACGGCGAACACAAAGCCCCAGGCGATCGCATGCATAAGAGGGCTACCATTGGTATAGCTGACGCCAGCATAAGCGATCATCACGACCAGAACGATCAGCGCGAATATGAGGACAGGCGCCCGCAATGCGCAGATTGCGCCGATCAGAAACGAGACTAATAGCGCCCAGCCCATCGGTTGCTCCGACCTCCCAATCGAATTCCTCCTAACCGGATATAATCGTGTATCTCCTATGCTGAGGCAAGCTCAAATTGCGTTGCTATGGCGATACAACAACCAAAAGCTCAGTTGCTGCTGACGTCCGTTGAGACAGCCATTGGCTCTTCCCGCTGCTCGACCCTGATCATGTCGCCCGGCATGACCGGATCATTGTCGCTGACGACAAGTGTCTGCATGCTGCCATCGATTACCCGGTTAACCGTCATCAGGAAGCTGTATGGATCCTTTTCCTCATTGAGGGAGGCCATTGCAGACGGGGCGCGGACCTCGAGGTTCTTCAGCTGGTCGCGGGCTGTCTTGGTTTTTTCGGTGTTTGACGCAAACCTGTCGCGCAGTTCGGCTGCCTCCGTCAGCGCACTGACACGATAGCGATTGCGCGCGTCGGCAATATCCTGGTCCACCTTGGCAAGATCCTGCTCAGTCTTGAGGGTGGCCAGCGAAACGTCCAGATTGCGACTTTCGAGTTCAGCGACATTCTGGTTGGCCCCGAGCTGGCGGGCAGAAACGGTCAACCCTTGTGAGACAAGCTTGTTAACGGAGTTTAGATCCTTGCTCGCCAGATCGATCTGCTTTGCAAGTGAGACGGCTTTCTCCTTCAAGGCGTCGATCTGATTGTTGGCGAGCACCTTGGCGCGATCAAGCGCATCGATCTCTGTCATCAGCGAATGCTGGCGGGTTTCAAAGAGTGATTGTTCCTCCTCCATCATCTTCGAGAAACGCGGTTCCTTGGCCCTGGACAAGAGCTCTTGAGGAAAGACCACCGACGAGCCCCCGTTTAAAACGGCCTCGACGCGCGCCTGTCGTGCAATAAGACCAAGTCTTTCGGCTTCCAGCTCGCGCACCTCGCCCCGGCTCGACAAGGCATCGCGTTGCAAGCTGATCATGCTGGCATCGGTCGAACCGATTCCGCCTGCCATGCTGAGCGCCTGTATGACGGTAAGACCAGGGCTGTAGTTATACTTGCCCGGATTAGCGACCAGCCCGGTCACGAAAAGCGGGCGGTATGACGAGATTTCGACCGAGGCACTTGGCCGCTTCTGCAAGCCGACTTCATTTTGGAGGCGCAGTCCGATCGTTTCCGATATCTGCTCGAGTGTCTTGCCTGCCACAGGAACGCTACCAATGATCGGCAGCGACAGGTTGCCGGCTGAAGAGACGACGAAATCTCCTGTCAAAGGAGCCCATTCGAATGCTGTTCCCGCACTTGGGCGCCATTCGTAGACACGTAGCTTCAAAGTGTCCTGTGGTCCTGGAACATAGTCCTCGCCGGCTTGGGCGCCGGCTGCAACGGCAATCGCCAGAAATGCAGCCGAGGCGGCCATCTTGCGGTTTCGCCTGTCTTTCCCGCTTGCCGAAAGACCTCGTCCTTGGACCCGTTCGCGTAAGGAGAAAAGCCGCATCCTGTTACTCCGATTGAAATTGTCTTTGCATTTCGTCGACTGTGTCAGGCCGACACGGCCAATGTGGCGCCAGTCGCTCGCGCAACGTAGCTCCGGAAGCGATCCACGAAGACGTCCCGTCGAAAATCAGCCGCGCGAGACAGGGCGTCTGCAGGGTTGAAGTCCAGACGCTCCATACGTTCGACTGCATCAATCAGCGCCTCGACTGTCTGCGTCTGAAAGAAAACCCCTGTCTTGTTGTTGACGACAGTTTCAGTCGCGCCACCGCGCCCAAAGGCGACGACGGGTCGCCCGCTTGCCATAGCCTCGACAGGCACGATCCCAAAGTCTTCTTCGCCGGGGAATATCAGGCCCTTGCAGCGGGCGTAATGATGGCGAAGCGCATCAAACGGCTGTGCGCCAAGGATGGTGACGGTCGGACCTGCAATTTTTTTGAGATGGTCGAGCATTTCGCCGCCACCAATGACCACCAGCTTGGTTTTCATCCGGTTGAAAGCTTCGACCGCCAGATCTGGCCGCTTGTAGCTGACGAGTTCTCCGACCATCAGATAATAGTCCTCGACATCGGCGGCAGCGACTGGTCGAAATGCTGTCGTGTCTACCGGAGGATTGATGACGGTCGCCTCGCGGCGGTAATAGCTCTTGATCCGTTGGGCAACAGTTGTCGAATTGGCGACAAAATCATCAACGCGATTGGCTGTCGCGACGTCCCATGTCCTTAGATAATGCGCCATCGGGGGCATCATCATTCGCGTCATCAGACCGGAACTGTCGTAATATCGGTTGTACATGTTCCAGATGTAGCGCATCGGCGAGTGGCAATAACAAAGATGAAATGCCGGTGACGTCGGTATGATGCCTTTGGCCGGGCCGGATTCGCTGCTGATGACGAGGTCGTAGTCACCGAGATCGATTTGCTCCAGCGCCATGGGCATCAACGGCAAGTAGCGTTTGTACATTCGTTTGGCATAGGGCAGACCGCCAATAAAGGTTGTCTGTATCTTGTGCCGTTTGATCTTGTCCGAAATGGCCGCAAGATCACAAACGTGTGTATAGATGTCTGCGGCCGGGAATATATCGCACAGTGCTTCGAGAACCTTCTCGCCACCGCGCATCCCAACGAGCCAGTAATGAATAATTGCTACTCGCACGCCAAATCCCTCGAGATACAACAATCGAAATTATCGCGGCGTGCATTGCGGGTGTAGTTCTTGCCATTGTCTTGATTAAAAATCAGACTATTGGCAATTATATTAGGCAGTTAAGACAGAAATATGATCATCAAGTGATATCCATATCCCGCGCTGCACAGTTATATAGTGCAGCGCAATAATTTTATTGTCAAATCGTTTAATACTTGTTAGCTTTCCTGTGCATGCCATGATGGCATTGTCTGCAAGTGCCCGAAGTCTTTATGTTTGCGAGGGGAATACGCAGATGAGGGAAATTGATCTCGGTCGAAATTTCGACAGGTTCAACAATGCGCCGCTGCACTCTCGCAGAGCGATCTCCCGAAGATCCGATTTGTTCGGACATAATTACAGATCCGCCATCCTGGACGGCGTCAAGTACGCGATTGATGCAACAATTGCGTGCATAGGGCTTTTCGTCCTTGCGCCGATGATCCTGATGCTTGTCGCAGTCCTTCTGATCGTACAGGGGCGGCCAATCTTCATCGCCCATCGTCGGATCGGAAGGTACGGTGTGATGTTCCCGTGCCTGAAGTTCAGAACGATGGTCAAGAATGCCGACGAGGTTTTGCGGCGACATCTGGCGGCCAACCCTTCGCTAAGGGCGGAATGGAACGCGACACGCAAACTTAGGGATGATCCGCGCGTAACGCCGCTCGGCGCGCTCTTGCGCAAAAGCAGTGTCGACGAGATTCCCCAGCTCTTCAATGTCATTCGCGGCCAGATGAGCCTCGTCGGACCGCGGCCGATCGTTGCAAGCGAAGCTGAACTCTATGGTTTGTACTATGCCGACTACATCAGGGTTCGTCCCGGTGTTACCGGGTTGTGGCAGGTCAGTGGACGGAGCGACACGAGCTATAACGAGCGCGTCCAACTCGACGTTCGCTATGTCGAAGAACAAAGTGTTCTTGGCGACATGTCGATCATGCTGAAGACGATCCCAGCGGTGCTGCGCTCGCGCGGCAGCTACTGAAATCCTAGCGGCGCGTTATCGCGCCCTCCATTCAATTCCTGTGTCGTGGTGCGTGCTCAAACGCAGGTGCGGTTAATTGCGCCCGGATGTCACGTGACACAAGGTAGAGAGCGAATTGATTTGATGCACTTCAATCGGCCCGCGACACGATTTGGCGGTGGCCAGGGAAACTTTGGATGAGCGCGAGGGAATTCGCAATCAATGGCCGCTTTCTCACGCAGGACGTGACCGGTGTCCAGCGCTACGCGCGCAATGTCCTCGGAGCGATGGACAAATTCACGGGGGCGGACGGGGCAACCCTCATCGTACCCACGAAGACAGGAGAGCCGTCGCTACAGCGAATGAAGCTTGAAAAAGGCGGTCAATTGAGCGGTCACGCGTGGGAGCAAATCGAGCTGCCGTGGCTGAGTAACAATCGCCGGCTTCTCAATCTGTGCAACACCGCCCCGGCGGTAAAGGCCGACCAGATCGTTTGCATTCACGACGCGAATATCTTTGCTGCGCCCCAAAGCTACAGCCGATCGTTTCGCGCACTTTATCACAATCTCCAGCCATTGCTTGTTCGGCGATCTCTACGGATCGCCTCTGTCTCCCATGCGGCTGCGCGACAGATAGCGCGACATCTGCCAATCCGTCTGTCTGATATCGCGGTACTTCCAAACGGGCACGAACACGCATTGAGCTGGAACCCGGACCTGGCCGACCTCGCGCCGAAGGTGCTTTCCTCGAGCGGTGCGGTACGACCGTTTGTCCTGGCTCTCGGGTCGCGTGCGCGCCACAAAAACCTCTCGCTTTTGATCGCTATCGCACCCGAGCTTGACGACATGAACCTCGATGTCGTCATTGCTGGCGGGGGAGACGGCGTATTTGCCGAGCAAGAACTCCAGCGCCGCCCCAATGTTCATTTTCTCGGGCGCGTATCCGATCACGACCTTGCCTATCTGCTCGATCAGGCGCTTTGTCTTGCGTTTCCTTCGCTGACGGAAGGTTTCGGATTGCCGATCGTCGAGGCAATGGCGAGATCCTGTCCCGTCATTTCATCGCACTGCGCCAGCATGCCGGAGGTTTGCGGCGAAGCTGCGCTGACAGCTTCCCCATTTGAGCCGCGCGAGTGGATCAAGGCGATCCGCACCCTCGTTGCGTCGGTGCATCTGCGCAGCGACCTGGTCGGTCGGGGACACGAACAGGTTCAACAATTCTCATGGGAAAAGGCGGCAAGCGGCTATATCGAGCTTCTCGACAATCCAAAGACCGAGCTGAGAAGTCACAAATCTGTCGATCCGAGCGGGCCGCACGCCAGCGTCGTCTTCGCGACCCGAGGCCGCCCGGAGATCGTGGCGGCCAGCGTGCGCCATTTTCTTTCGACCCAGACCCTGAAGCCTGACGCAGTTATTGTCTCCTGTGTCGATGCATCAGATGCTGGGGACCTCGTGGGTCATCCCGGAGTCACAATCGTCACCGGTCCGCCTGGGCTTGCCGCACAGCGCAACACCGCGCTGAAGCATGTGGCATCCAGAACCGAGATTGTCGCTTTTTTCGACGATGATTTCATCGCCGATAAAAATTGGTTGGCGACCGCAATCCAAACCTTCCGCGATGAAAGTCAGATCGTCGGCTTTACCGGGCACATCCTTGCCGACGGCATCAAGGGACCTGGTATTTCGTTTCAAGATGCCGTTGATCTGGTCGAGGTCGGCCAGGCGGACGCCAAATGGTCGGAACCGTTCAGCCCCTATGGCTGCAACATGGCCTTCCGTTTTTCGGCAATTGGCAACGTCAGCTTCGATGAGCGTCTCGTTCTCTACGGATGGTTGGAAGACCGTGACTTTGCAGCAGCGCTTGCCAAGCAGGGAGGCCGGCTGGTCAAATCGGCTCTCGCCTTTGGCGTCCATATGGGTGTCAAGAGCGGCAGGGTCAGTGGAGAACGGCTGGGATACTCTCAGGTTATCAACCCGCTCTACATGTTGACCAAGGGCACGATGAGCCTTCCTAACGTCGTTGATCACATCTTCCGCAACACAGCGAGCAACTTCAGTCGTGCCGTCTGGCCCGAACCCTTTATCGACCGGCGCGGTCGAGCCCGCGGCAACCTGATGGCCGCCCTCGACGCCCTGCGTGGCAAGCTCGAACCGGAACGCGCCGCTGCGATAGCAATGCCAAAGTCTGCCAGCAGAACCTCTTGAACGCTAGGAGCACGAATGATGTTCAACAGACCCCGCCCTATTGATGTAACCTCGAGGCTTTGGCGGGTAAACGAGACGCAATCCGATGTGGCTGGCGACGGGCCAATTGCCTTACTGCGCGCGTTGATCGATCTCGGCGCACGCCACAAGGTCCCCCTTTTGGCCTGCAGCGCAGCTGGTCTCCTGGCTGCTGCTCTCTATGCCCATTCATTGCCTCCCACCTATCAGGCTACGGCAACGCTTCTGCTCGAACCGCGCCAGTCGGCAGCCTCTGGTGGCGAGTTCGGGGCCCAGCAGACGCTGGATCTCAATCGTGCCGACAGCGAACTCCAGACCATTCGGTCGGAGCGGCTGTTGTCAGCCGTGTTTGAAAGCCTGAACCTCAAGGATGACCCTGAACTTGCTCGCCGACAGCCGGGCCTGCTGACCAGGTTACTAAGTGGTCTGCCGTTGCTCGCAGGACAACGCGCTAGCGAGAGCGCAGCGGTCGGTCGCGTAGAGCCGGGGGCGGCCAATACTGCGATCGAGCTTGCAGACGAAGCGGACCGCGCAGCTTTTTTGAGTTTCATGTCTCGTCTCAACGCACGCCGCGTTGGTCAATCCTTCGTTATCGAAATCGAATATTCGTCTTCAGATCCGAAGCTGCCGGCTCGCGTCGCCAACGCAACGGTCTCTGGCTACATTTATCAGACGGTGGCCTTCAAGGAGCAGATTGCGCGCGCGGGCACGGAGGCCTTGCAGGGTCGACTGGATTCGCTTGCGCGGCAGGTTGATGCCGCGCGCGAAGCAATGCACGCGGGCGCGCTGCCGGCAATTGCAACGCCTGATGCCGATGCTCGCATCATCGGCGCGGCCTTGCCGCCGCTTGGACCTTCGGCTCCGCGAAAATCCCTCATTATGGCGCTTGGCGGCGTTCTTGGATTGCTGGTCGGTTTCGGGGTCGTCTTCGTGAGAATGGCGCTCGATCGTCGCGTTCGCAGCGCCAAGGAACTGGCGCGCGAGATGGAGGTCCGCTGCCTCGGATCGATCCCGAACGTTCCAGGCGCACAAGGTGTTCCATGGCACATTACGAGCCCGCAACAGCAAAAATTCGTCGCCGCCATTCGCGATCTGCGTACCTCCGTCGAAATTGCCTGCACGAGCCTGCGCAATGAAAAGAGCATCGTGATTGCCGTTGTCGGCTGGACGCCAGGTGCCGGTGTCTCGACACTATGCGCCAGTCTGGCGCAACTCATCAGTCGCGGCGGTCGGCACGTGACGTTATTCAAGGCTGCTGACGGCGAAGACGCACGGGCAAGTGGAGACAATCTCGCGGCTGTTTCACTGGCCGGCGCCGCATTTGCGGGCCTGATGCCAGAGCAACTGTCGTTCGAGGACGTCGGTGGGGTTGCCGTCCTGCCGATCCATTCGAGAGACGCGAACGCCAATCTGTTTACAGACTTCCGCAATCCGCGTGTGCGCCGCATCTTCGAGGCGGCACGATCACGAGGCGACGTCCTTCTTGATCTTCCGGCACTTCGCCATTCCATGGATGCGCTTGCACTTGCAAGCTACGCGGACGTCGTAATCGTTGTCGCGCGCGCTGGCCAAACAACGATCGAAGAGGCATCGGAGTCTGTTCAGCTGTTGCGTCGCGCTGGCGCCAATGTAGTCGGAACCGTCATAAACCGCACGCGAGGTTGATTAGCTCTTGGCTCTCCTGGATGAAATGCCGCTCAGGATCGCGCGATAGCGTCCTTGGCTGGAAAGGCGCCCGCGCTTTCGTCCGGTCACCTCCCTTGAGACCTCGAAACAGTCAAGCATGGTGATGCGGTCTAATCGTCAGAGGAAACAGCCTGGTCCGCCGATCTTATTCAACCGGCTTCGGCATCGCGATTAATCGAAGATCATCATCGCGATCGACTGGTCACACCAATCTAAGTGGGGTTCCTTAGCTACCTCCTGTTTTCAGTCAAACCGCACCAGGCGGCTGCGCAAAACATAAGGTCATGCCGACCGCACTCTCATCGATCAATGAGCTCCAGCCGGCCCCCTCCGGCAATAAGCCTTACACCAAGCAATAGCAACGCAGCGGCATAGGTTGCTGTCCCGGCGGCAATGACAAGGGCAAGCTCGACCACATGCGGGTAGTTTCGCCCCGACAGTTCATCCCGCAGAAACCAGACGACCGCGGCCATGGCGACGACGGCAGCAGCCACCTTCCAGAGGTTTTTCAGCTGGGCAAGAATTGCAACATCAAGAAGGCGACGAGCTTCGTTGAGGTAGAAGCAAAACATCAGCGCCGACAGGGCAATTCTTGCGATGCTCACACCCAAAACCGTACCCAAGTAAAACCCGATCGAAATCAGAAGCACGCGAAAACAAAGATCGACGGCGTTCAATCGGAAGATCACATGCGGCCGGTCGAGCGCAACGCTGACGGATGAAAGCGTCTGGAAGTAGGGGATTGGCGCAACAGAAAGCGCAAGCAGGCTGAGCAGCGGGGCCGCATGCTCCCACTTCGCACCAAGCAGGAGGTCGGTGGCAAGGTCTGCCGTAAGGGATATGCCCACACAGGCGGGTGCGGAGATCAGCATTGCAAATCGTGTCGCCTTCAGGAAAGCATGGCAAACGCGCGCGCGATCTGCATTGATTTGCGAAAAGGCTGCCATGACGGGCTGTAAGGCCGGACCAATCAGGCTTTGTGTGGGTATGACCGCGACGTCACTCGCCACGGCATAGCGCCCAAGTGTTGGACGATCGGCAAGCGCGCCGATCAAGAACCGATCGAATTGCCAGTTGAGCGCCGACACCAGTTGGGCTGACGAAAACCAGCCGATGAAGCCGGCAAAGTCTGGCAGTCGCGCAAGGGAAAAGGCGGGACGATAAGGGGCAAGAATGTAGGACACGACTGTGGATGCAAACGAAGCGATGACGAAGTTGGCAACAATCGCCCAGTAGGCTCCACCGCTCAAGACGATGAGCATCGCGATGATGGCCGCCGCCAGTTTGCCTGACGATTCCAGTATGAACGTTTGGCGAAATCCCAGCTGACGCGCGAAATTGACCATCGCCGGACTGGTCAGCCCCCTCGAAATGGGTCCAAGCGAAAGGACGGCAACAAGGACGACCAGGTGGCTATCGTGATTGATCCACGAATAGGGCCAGGCGGCTGCCAGAAGGATGGTCCCAATAACTGCGCCTCGCATGAGACCAACCGTAAAGCCAGTGTCCAGATGGCTCTTGTCGATCGTCGGAAGCCGCACAAGGGCCTGTGTCACGGGAACCTCGAGCATGGTGTCGACAACCACCACCAGCGATGTAGCGAGCGCGGCAAGCCCGAAATCGGCAGGCGTCAGAATGCGAGCGAGAACAAGCAGGGTAAAGAAGTCGATTATTCGCCCCACAAAGCGCGAGAAGACGAGCCAACCCGCTCCCTTGATTGTCTTTACCGCAAGCATGTCTTACTCCGAAATCCTTAAGCTCCAGCCGGATCGCGACCTTGTGCCACAACATATTCTTGTGAAAGGCCGCTGAAGGTTTTCGCGCCTTGCACTGGGGTCATCCTCCCGCGTGATGTCTGCTTGGAGCCGGATCGATCCGGCAGCTGATCCCACAACGCTCCTCCGCGTCGTAGTTCCGCTATTTGAGGCGTGCCGACACTCCCCTGACAATGTGCACCATCTCCAGGGCGGTTAAGAGTGCGCCCTTCAGGAGCGGAAAGTCGCGGGCGATGGCACCTTCGCGCCAAAGCTGCGATTTGACCGCAGTCAACCGTTTCGCAAGATCAGGAGCCGTCGATTGTTTCAGGACATAGACGCTCTCGGGGCGGCCAAAATCGACCGAACGGGCCCCGACTCCCAATGCCATCATATCGAATGCTCGGGGATTGGTAATGGCCCGTTTGAGGCGCAGCCAAGCGAGGTCTGCATCTGACATGATCTCGGCGCCACTTCCGATCCGATCAATGTATTTGAGGACGCCCGCAAGCAGCAGATTTCCGTCAGCCGGATCAAGCTCGCCGTAGGCGAACTTGCCGGCATTGCTGTAAACTGTCCCATCGTCCGATTCACTCAAATGTCGAACGGAGGGAATTGCAGGTTCAAACAGGCTCTCGATAATCTGCCAGTAGCGCAGGATTACCGTCTCGACCCTCAGCGGGTTATAAAGATTCTCCTCGACAACCAATCCCGTGACCTGTGGGAAGTGATCCTCGCTAAGGCCCTTGTAATTGCACCTTGCAAACTGGATCGTTTCGAATGTCCGCTCGGGCATCCCGGCAGCGACAAGACGCTGCGTGCTCCCGTAAAGGCCAGTGTCACAGAGAATGATACGCGACGCATCACCGGCAATCTGGTCCAGGTGGCGCTCAAACAGCTCGTTCTGTCTCGCGATGTCGTCAAGTACCCCATAGCCTTCAGGGGTGTCGATCATCGCAAAAAAGTGGCCTGGGTCGAAGGGAAGTTGCCAAGGTCCGGCGAGGTCATACGTGCGCCCGCCGAGTGCATTGGCAACATCGGCAAAGGTGTTTTTCTCAAACTCCCGACCGAGTTCGTCCAGGACAGCGGGGCTTTGCTTCATGAATGCTGCACGTGCCGCCACCAGGCGCGAAATAAGGATGTTTTCGCGGCGGATTTCAAGCGGCAAGTCAAGCTTGACAATCAGCTTTTCGAACGCTTCCCTGATGCCGATGCCGCCGCGTGCGCAAAACAGCAACGCGGCATTGCCCCGCGTTTCTGCTTCCCTGGCATAGAGCCATATGTAAAGGCAAAATTGCGCAACAATCGGCCCGAACACTTCTCGCCCGAAGGCTGCACGATCGTCCAGGTCAGGCATCCGCCCTGATGTGCGCATGATCCCTTTGCGAACGCCGCGCATGGCCTCTGCACGGGCGCCATCGACCCGTGCGGCAAGCCGTTTCAGGCGTCCCTTGGGAAGGTGCAGCGCATTGATGCCCATGGTTCTCGGCACAGCGCAGTCAGCAAGATAATCATCACCGAGATGCAGCAAGCGTGACGGTGTAACGCCTTCCTGGTCGAGAACCCGTGAAAACAGTCCGCCAAATCGCTTGCTTTCTCCAACATCGGCGCTGGAATAGACGTTGTCGATCAAACCTGGACCGTGAAAGTAGTTGATCAAGTCCGTCAGTTGAGGTGTCGGCAGTGCCGTATCGGAAACGGCGACGACGCGAATGCCGGACTGGCGGTGCAAGCGCAAGACCCTGGCGAGCTTTTCGTTTGCCGACAGCGAAACCTTTTCAATTGCCATCTCCAGCGCGATGCGCTGCTCGAGCAGTCGTTCGGGCAGGCCAAGCATGCCAAGTTGGCGCTGGATGATGTCAACAAGCCGGACTTCGCCAGCACCACCGCCAACGTTGAGCGCGCGATAGGCGAACCGCTCAGCCAATTGCCGGGTTCGAAACAGATGTTCCGAACTGATCAGAATTCCCTCATCCCGCAACAAACGCGCAAAGCGCTGCTCGGCCTGCATCACGCGCGATCTTTGCGATCGCGGCCGGCGCAGCAGCAAAGTGTCGAACACGTCTGTCGAGATGAGATCTATGCCGTCCAATGGACCATGAAGGAGATGGGCGAGGCTTTGCCGCAGCACTGGATAACCCTTTGCCGTCGATCAGCCCTGCCTGCCTTAGACAGTTTTGTTGCAGTGGATGCACTGCAGCAAGGCTGTTTCTTTGAATTCGCAACCGCAAAAAGTCTGCCGCATTATTTGATGTACATCAAGTGAAAAGTTATATTTTATTTTGCAGTGCAAAAGCGTTGCCAAAACTACTCAGGTGCTTATTGTTTTTGAGACGTTGTGCTTGAGATATCGACTCTTTTTCAATTGCACTATACTGTATCGTTCTACTGGCAAGACAGTTCGGGGGCGCTTAATGGATGACGTAAGCCATCATTCCTCACTCATGCCCGCAGTGCAGCAATTTGATGTCATCGTGCTCGGCGCCGGCATTTCCGGCCTCGTTGCAGCATCGATTTTGTCGGCTCAAGGGAATCGTGTCGTCGTCGTCGACGAGTATGACCACGTCGGCGGAAACCACATGGACTGGTCTTCGAACGAAGGCTACACGTTCGACGTCGGAAGCCTGATTTTCCAGGACGATTCCCCTCTGCTGCGACACTTCCCAGAGCTTCTTGAGCATTATGTCCCGATCAGGCCGACCTGGGGGAGGCTAAACCCGCAGGGAAAGATCACCGTCTACCCGATTTCCATACGCGACGACATTTTTGGCGCGGGTCCAATCGGCCTAATCCGGATATTCGCCTCGGTCCTCTATGCGCGCATATTCTATCGCCGGATGGTGAATGCGAGAGACTTTGCGCGTTATTGGATCGGCGGCTATCTCCTGCACCGGTCGGGGCTTGAAACCTACATGCGGCGCTTCTACGGCATCAAACCAGAGGAGATCGATCTCGATCTGGCCCGCAAGCGCATGCTTTGGATCGCCGAATATGCCTCGCTCGTCAATCTTTCGCGCCGTTTACTGAAGCGCAAGCGAGCGAGCGGACCGACGAATCGCCAGATGGCACGTCCCAGGGAAGGTTTTGCTGCGCTCTATGGTGCAGCTGTGTCCAGGCTAGAAGACTGTGGCGTTGTCTTCAAGCTGTCGGCCGAAATGCGGCAGCTCCACAAGAGCGATTGCGGTTATGAGCTGTTGCTTGACGACAGCAGCTTGGGCGGGACCAGGGTTGTTTCCACGGTGCCGATCAATGTTGCCGAACGGATATGCGGCAACGGACAAACGTCCGCACTGAAAACCATTACCCTCATAACGCTGTACTTCAGCTTTGCCGGTGAGCGAGGCTTTCCCCAAGCGATCATCTATAACTTCTCGCACGAAGGGTCGTGGAAGCGTTTGACCGTATATTCGGACTTCTACGGGCGCGTTGGCGAACGTGAGTATTTTGCAGTGGAGGTCATTGCCGGCACCGTCACGTCGGCCGAACAGGCAGAAGCTGACTTTCGCCATCATGCCTGCGCAAATGGGTTGTTTCGAGGTGACCTGAAACTCGAGGGGAGCCACGTCCTGACGAACGCTTATCCGATCTACAGCAAAGGTGCTGCCCAGACCGCGGCCCAGGCGATCAAGCGATTGAAAGGCTTCGGCATCGAATCAATCGGGCGCCAGGGCGGATTCAACTACCAACCGACCGCCCGGGTCTCCGCCATAGATGTCGAGGCTGCGATCACCAATCCTTGAGACCGTGAGATGCTTAGTCGCATACCGAATGGACGGTGAAACATCAGATGACGAGAGGTCCTCGATGCGCATTCTACATATCCTCAATCACACTCGACGCTTAAACGGGCACGTCCATGCGGCGGTTGATCTTGCCTGCGCACAAGTTCATCTCGGCCATCAGGTCTATGTGGCAAGCGAAGGAGGAGACTTCGACGCGCTACTGAGGGCAAACGGCATACAAACCCTTGCTGTCGGTCACCAAAGAAAAATACCAAGCTTGCTGAGGGCGCTTTCTCGCCTGAATGGCTACATCAGACAATACGACATCGACGTCGTTCACGCGCATATGATGACCAGCGCGGTGATCGCCTTCGCAATCTGCAGATTACGACGTATTCCGCTTATTACGACAGTTCATAACGAATTCGAAAAGAGCGCAACGCTGATGGGCTTGGGAACACGCGTGATCGCCGTTAGCGATGTCGTTGGCGCATCCATGCGACGACGCGGTGTCCCGGAGTCCAAACTGAAAGTGGTGCTGAATGGCACGATCGGATCAAGTCGATCCGAAGGACGCAGTGAACAGCCAAAGACGCTTTGCTCCCCAAGTATCCTGTTTGTTGGTGGGCTTCATCCACGCAAGGGCCTCACCGATCTTTTTGATGCCTTCGATATTGTCCATACGTCCTTTCCGAGCGCGCACCTCTATATTGTTGGGGACGGCCCGCATCGCGAGGAATACAAGGCGAGGGTAGCCGCGCTCCGGAGTGCATCGGCAATCACCTTTGTCGGCCCAACCACCGACCCGTATCCATATATGTTGGGTGCAGACATTTTCGTCCTACCGTCCCATGCCGACCCAGCGCCGCTCGTGCTGTCGGAGGCGCGCGAGGCGGGCTGTGCAGTCATTGGTTCTTCTGTCGATGGAATACCCCAACTTCTTGAGAACGGTGAGGCCGGGCTTTTAGTCCCACCCCGCGACCCAGCCGCCCTCGCCAAGATGCTTGGCCACCTATTGGAAGCGCCGGAGCGGATTGCCGACTGGCAACGAAAAAGCCAGCTTCGGATTGAACACCTGACGATAGAGCGCGTCGCCAGGGAAACCCTGGAGGTCTATTCATCGGCGATGCCACGCGACAAGGTAACTGCCTTGGCCACATGATGCCCGGTTTGCACCGTTAGCTTGAAAAGGCTCGTTTCAATCGGGACCGCATCTGGCGGGACCGCGACGGATCAATCCGGATGGCGGCCAATTGCCGTGCCGTGGCATTCGGAAGTAGGAAAAGCGCAAGGCCAAACAGACAAAGAGCAACTCGCTTCGTGCCCATGTTCTCGCGCATCACCGCGCCGATGTAAGCTGAAATCTGGCCGATGCTCGGCCTCTTGCCGTCAACGACGGTGCTCATAGTATTGAGCTCCATCACATATGCGTAGTCAGTGCGAACCTCGACCCTGTCGGTCCCGGCACATCGAGACTGTACAAGTTCGGCAAGATGATGGAGGCGACCCATGAACCGGTCCACATAGGTCTTCATTCGTGTTGAACTAATGTCAGAGAAAGCTGACAGGTTGGCGTTGTGAATCCTATATTTGCCGAGTGCCTTGTCGATCGAAACGACCCTTCCGACGAAGGGGGCAAGCAGGTAAGAGACCCCGTCGATAGCACGCTCATAGGTCATGTCCCCCAGACCGTCATAGACATCCCTCCGATAAATGTTTCCGGACGTCGGCGGTGTGTCGTAGTAGCCTTTTTTTCGAATGGATTGGATAAGGGGTTCAGAATCGGCGGTAGGCTGAAGCGAGGGAAATGCATTGCCGATTGGCCTGCCCTCCTTGTCGATTGGCAAGAGCATGAACTGGATCTTGGAAACGTCTGGCCGCAGATAGGAAGTTATCTCGGCGAGCGCGCCTTCAGCAAGTACATCGTCAGCATCAAGGAAGTAGATGAAATCGCCTCGCGACAGCGACAGGCCCTTTAGGCATGTTTTCAGGGATCCGCGATTGGCTGTGCGCACCGCAATAATCTTCTCCCCGAATTCCTGGATTTTTTCCCAGGATTGGTCGGTCGATCCATCGTCGATCACTATAATTTCGAGATTGTCATAGTCTTGCGAAAGAACACTCCGGATACATTCAGAAATGTACATTTCGTAGTTGTAACAAGTGATTATGATGCTGAGAAGCGGACGGACTTTTATCATCTTGCAAACCTTCTCTACTCAGCTTATGTTGCAAAGCAGCATACCAAGTGCAGTGCAAGACGTCCATAGAAATAACCTTGGGCGATGCAATATAGGTGGCCAAAACGGCTGTGTCTTCAGGCGTCCCGAAGTATGTCGGAGCGAAGTAAGTATTATTGCCATCGGCATTTACCGTGGCGTCGTAGACGTTGTCTATGGTGATGTTGTAGGCGCTACCAGGGCTTCGCTCGACGTAGCATGATCGCAGTCGATGCGATCTGCAGTTGATGAAATGCTTGTCTATTAGGTGTCCGGTGCGCGTGTGCCGGCACATTGAGCTCTCTTGCCTTTTGGTCCGGAGGACGAATGGAAATGCAAGTCGGCCTGCCAGTTCGCGATCAGTTCCGGCGTCGCCTGAAGGTCCTCTACATTCAGCCGGGAACAAGTTCTTTTGCCGGAATAGAGCGGGTCGTCGATGCGGTCTGCACGATGCTCGCTGACCGTTTTTCGGAAGATTTCGAGGTTGACGTGCTTTACACCTCGGTTCACAGGAACCGGCCGACGGAGACTCGTGGTTACAACGTCATCGACCGCGTCGCGCATGGGCGCCTGGACTTGATGCGTATTTTCCGAAACGTCATCAAGTCGAAGGACTACAATCTGGTCGTCGTCCCTCAGATCGAGCCGACAGTCATCTGCATGGCGGCTTGTATTGGCTTGAACCGTCGATTTGCCGTCCATTTGCATGGAAATCCGAAGCGCGAGGCCGACCATCTCAAAGCGAAGATTCTCTTCCTCCTGATGCGGTTCTATTTCCTGTCGAGAGTGTCTCACGTTTTCGGCACCTCGCCCAGGCAGCTGGAATCCTTCAAGGAGATGTTCAACAGCAAAATCCCGCAGGTGTGGGTGCCCAACCCTGTGCGCGCCTTTGATCTTTCTGAAACGACGTCTTCCGCGGAAGCCACAGGTGTCGTCACATTCGTCAATGTCGGCCGGTTTGCCTTCCAAAAAGGTCAGGACATTCTGCTTCAGGCATTCTCCCAACTCGTCAAGATCCGACCGAACGTTAGACTGAGGATCGTCGGATACGGTGCTGGCGAGTCGAACCTGCGTTCCGAGATCTCAAGGCTCGCGCTAGACGGATCCGTCAGTATCGAGCACCATCCCACCAGCCCCCAGCCGGCGCTTGCCACGAGCGATGTTTATGTCTCGACTTCCCGATGGGAAGGGTGGTCGCTTGCGATCTGTGAAGCGTTGAGGTTCGGTTTGCCGGTTGTCTCGACGGACTGCGAATTCGGACCAAGTGATATCCTGGTAGACCCCCGCCTCGGTCGCCTCGTACCTGCAAGCGGCGGCCCGGCCCTCGTCGAGGCGATGGCATACTTCTGCGACAACCTTTCAACCGAAAAATCGCACTCCGAATTTCGAAAAACTTTTATCGACAGGTACAGCCCCGAGCGCGTCGTGGAAATTCACGCGCAGGCTCTTCGGTCCGCCGCCAGGGCGTTTGCTTAACGTCAAACGTCGATACGGAGAATTTGAATGGAGTCTTTCCTCTCGCGACGCGGATTTCTACAGGCCTCTTGTGCATGGCTTGCCTTCCACTGCGATGATGGCACTGCCGCAACCGCTTCTGGTGATGATCCGACAATGGGCAGGGAGATCGTCTTCGAGGATAGGTTCAATTCAATCGACTGGTCTGTCTGGGACGCCGGTCCGAAGGCGACGACAGCTGCAAACGGCTTCTATGGTCGATCGGCATTTGCCACCAAAGATGGCGCGGAGGGCTTCAATCCTTATGCCATCGTCGACGACGCGGCGGCAGAAGACGGCAGGGCGCTGCAGATATCCGCACGATATATCGGACGGCCAATGAACGTGCCAAACTACTACGGCAACAGCTTGCCCGAATTCCAGTGGATTTCCGGGAACCTACAAACAGCGAGAAAGGACGGGGTCGTCCTCAAGGGATGGCGCAAGGGATATTTCGAGACGCGCATGCTCTTTCCGCGCCATCCATTGAGCTGGCCGGCATTCTGGATGTTGAACGGCCGCAGCATCCTGGAACCAAAGACAAGCATCGAGCTTGATATAGTGGAGCATAAGGGTTGGGAGCCCACCGTGTACGGGACCTACCTTCATGAATGGGGCGGGCCGGATGAGGGCGGGCAAAGCACCGGCGTTGAGACGCCCGTCGATATGACGGCAAGTTATTGTCGTTACGGCATGCTCGTCGATGACACGCGATGCGTCCCGTACTTCAATCGAAAGCCCGTCACCGACACGAAGACGGGAAAGCCAGCTGATTGGCCAATCACGCGTTCCGCACGACTGGACGAGGAACTCGATGTGTTCTGGCCACTCTTGACGCTTGCATTGAGGACCGACGTCCGGTTTCCGCAGCCTTTGCAGGACGCCGACAAATTCACCTACATGCGCGTCGATTATTTCAGGGTCTACGCGTAAGGCGGCCTTGAACGTTCGCCTGAAGGCGCAGGACCGGTCATTGTCATTTGCAGGCTGGTGGACCAGAGAGCCGTCACATGGGGAGACCGAAGACCTCCAAATTCAATCCCTACGGTCATGAAGGAGAACATTATGGATAGCAGTGACCCGGAAACCAACAAAAGCGTTGATGAAATGGCGCTCTTTGCTGCCTCAGTATTGAGCTCGGCCACGTCCTCCTCCGTTGAAATCTCAAGTGCGAGAAGTGTTCTGGTCGAAGTCAAGCGCGTCTCATATCGTCTTGCCACCGATGAGGATGTCAAAGCCCAGTACCAGCGACTCGCGCAGGCATGTGCCTCCCGCAAGATGCCCGTCGGCTGAAGGAGGTGAGGGCTGATCGTCGGTTAAACAAATCAAGCCCCTAAAACCCTAATGCTGCTTTAAGGTATCAAATGGGAAAGTTGGACGCGATTACGATCCTCATCGTGGAGACGAACTATCGATGCGATTGGCGCTGCGTGCCGAGCCTGAGGATGCGGCGATGACTGTAATCGAAGCGCGAAACGCCTCATAGGTGTTGTTGGAACTCCATCGAGGCTGTGTTGAGCGATATCCGCAACCATTCGCGGGATGGTACGAGGTTACGCCTGAGCATAATTCGATACCGATCGTATCGGCACTGGAAATCTCGATCGGGTTTTGATCGGAGCCCTGTCTGCAAACGAGCGATACGAACGATCGCCAGCTGAGCCCTGGAATGGTCTGTTCGGGGTTTTCGAACGAAGCTTTGTGCAGGAGCAGCCCTGCGTCAGCAAGCTCTTCCCTTTCGAGCTGGCGTTTCAATCGTGGTGAGGTCCTTGGCCTCCTCGGCCGCGGTTGATTTGCGGCCGGAAAAAACCAAATCGTTCGTCTTCTTGAAATCCGGTCACGAGGCGGAGGAAACGCCGGCCTTAACGCATGATGGCAAGCCACAACCTCGTTGCCATATTGCGTCAATGCCTGAGCTGCGCCTTCAACCTGCTATGGGCGTGGGGATCGAAATAATGGTAAAGAGCCGTCGCGCGCACGGTGCCGGGATCGCATGGTTCGTTTGCGTGGATACTTCGGTAGCCCCAAAACAGGTAGAGATTTCCGGGAACCATTTTGATCCTCGTGAATGACGATGGATCCTTCGCAGCTCGGGTTCTCAGTGACCGTTGCCGAATCTTGTCGACCATTATCTTATCGACGAGATTTCCTGCATAGGTTTCCCGGACGGGTCTGGTATTCGGGAGGAGGAGGAGATCGCCGGCAAGGCCGACGGTGGGTATGACAATGGGAAGCAACGCTGTGACGAGGTAGGAGTCGTAGTGGAAGTTGAGAGAATGTTGCATCATTCCCTTGCCGGTCAGGCATCTAAGCAATTGATAGAATTCGACAGCAGGAGCCGGCTTGTTGCGGCTCGCCACATAAAGCCTCGAAAAGATAGACTGAAAGCGCGTGGATTTGGCCAGTTGATCAAGTCCGGAACCCTTGACGGCTTCGCTGCCTTTGAAAGCCACATATTCGTTCCGGGAGTCGCGCACGGATGATGCAACGAACTCCTGCATCGTCATCAAACTGGAGGGCGCCAGGAAATCCGGTATGCAGCAATACCCGTCGCGCTCCATAGCGGAGAAAAGTGATTGCAGGTAGGCATCGGAGATTTCGGGAGTGGTTTCATCAAGCGCACTTGTAGTATCCATAACGGACCTCGAAAGCGTTTGACCTCCCGCCATAATACTAGATTCTATATCTAGGGTTGTCTAGCCGTGGGATCAAAGAATCGCGGCTAACACGGCATCGTTCGCATGGACGCAGCGCTCGGCTGCCGCGCTCCATGACCTGTCATAAATGGATAGGTTGTGGTTGCATCATGGTAGCCAAAGTTGTGTCGCGTCCAGAAGGCCTCATTGCTGTGTGTGCTCTCTGCCAACTCTGCCGCTCTGAACGCAATTTCGCTGCCTGCTATGGGGAGGTGGCGAAAGACATACCGAAGGCGATCTCCGAGATGCCGTAGCCCTCGGAGGCGCCGGTTCCATTGCCTTCAACATATCCAATGCGGCGCGAGGTTGCCCGTCGCCAAACTCAAGGGAAGAAGCAAGATTTCGCTAACTGGTCAATCCCGCTACAACTGGACAACCATCATTTAACCATCCCGAGAGCCGTCATCCAAGCATGCACCTGACCAAAGGCATCAGTTTGCCACTGCTCCGGCGTGCGCTCGCTAATATGGGTCGTTCCCTCGATGAATTGCCGCACCCATACTGGTCCGATCATATCCTCTTTTGCGAATTTTTCTGCGATCCCCAGATAGCCCTGATGTGCGTCGTCTATTTCGAGTAGTGGACGACATGCCTCTGCAAGCGCCTCGGGACCGCCGTCGTAATTGCGGATGCAATAATAGACGTCATAGGCGTCCTTGCGCTTATGGCGGCGCATCAGTGCATGACCTTTCATGGCGAGCAGCGCTGGGATTGATGCAACGGCGATCTGCACCCGGTTATGCCCACCGCCCGGCATCTCGCCTTCTATCGCCGTGAGTTGATGAAAGCGCACGGCGAGCTCCGCACCGGATGCACGCTGTACCGCAAATTCCGATAGGAGAGGGGGGATGTTCTTCTCGATCTCAGCGTCGCGCGGCATCAGAAAGTCGACGATGACGTCGACGGGAGGTCCTCCGTCGGCCACGTCAATCGTACGGACCAGCTGGAACCGCCGGTGCTCCGCGCTCTGCGCATAACCATGTCCCATGAGGGCTTCGACCAGCCGGACATACTCGCCGTCGCCAAGCGCCTCGGCGTCCAGCGTTAAATCAATGTCGATCGTGCCGACATGTTCCATGTCGTCGGCTTCCAGAAGCAGCCACGGCACCGCTCCGCCGACAACGGCGAATTTGCCCTCGAAGCTTCCCAAGATCTGTCCAATCTCCATGAGCGCGGATTTGACCGCGTTGCTGACGCGGTCAGTGTAGTCGGCAGCGGATTGTGGATCAGGTGCTAATGCCATTTGAGCAACTTTTCTCGCAGATGTTCAGCGGCCTCGCGCCCACGGTCATCGAGACGTGAAATGTCAAGATAAGTAAGGATCGGTGAAGAGACTGGTGGCGCCCCGGAAACCTCGACCCGCTCCTTCAAAATGGTCGGATCGTCCGGTTCGATGACTTCGACATTGGCGCCGCTGTTCGATGGCTTCAGCTTGAGCGCGTCGATCAGTTCCGGCATAACCGCCGGGTCCGCATAAAGCGTCGTCATGTTGCCACGCAGATAAGGAGCGAGCCACTGCGCGGCGGAAAGACCGCCAAGCATGGCATGTCCTGTCATATCGGGCCGATTCAACACTTCGCGAAGCCTTTCCTCCCACTGGCGCCCGTGGAGAATGCTGTACCAAGATGATCGCTTGCCGCGGACCGGCTCGTAGGAGTCGCGCCACGCATCCAGCAACGCGTCAGGATCGATGAGCCGAAGGCCGTCTTCATCGACCTTTGCCCACTCCCTGTCACGAAGTGCCGATCGCATATTGCTCACATGGCCGATGCTTACCGCCGAGGCCTCGGCTAGATCACTGACTTTCCAGGCCCGACTAGGATCGCGCAAAAGGGCGCGCAGGACGTGTCCCGCCTTCGGCGAGAACACAGCGCGATAGTTGCGCGCTGCCGGCTTCGGTTTATCTGCTGTTTCCCGCTCGATATAGACGCCGTCGAAGGCTATCCGGCAGTTGCCCGCAAGGTCGAGCCAGCCCGTTCCGGCTTCCGCGCAGATCGCGCGAGACTCCGGAGATAGCCACGAGGCTGCGACGATGGGGACAACAACATCGGCATTCTCGTGCAGTCGATATCGTGCCAAATAGGCATAGAGTTGATCAATCGCGCCTCGGACCTGTCGCGGGTATGCCGGCTCTTTCACCTCGCAGATGACCGTGATGGAACGGTCCGCCATTTTTACATGGGCGATGATATCGGGGCGCTGCATCGGCGTATTGGGGCTGGTCCGTAGATCCCGTTCCTTATCGATGGCCTCGATTGCGAGCGACGGAATTCGCTCCAGTTGCTGACGCAAAACGTCGGCAATCTCATTTTTGGTCTCTTTCACTTGTTCGTACTGTTTCATTATACAGTGAAATATACCATCTTAGTGAAAATAGCAATCAATTTCAGCGGACGCCGCCATTTCACTGATTAGTGAAAGTGGGCATTTCAGTGAAATCGCTGCATTTCGCGGTGATCTTGTTAGTGCGTTATCCCACATAATAGTCAATGGATCAGGGGCTTAGCTAGTGAATGATCGTGCCGGTGGTTCGTATCCATTCAAGACCGCCAATTGAAGCTTTCCAACGTCATTTGTGAGATTGTCGTCTCAGCGATGCCATAACGCTAGTTGGATTGGTTTTGTGGAGATACGTGAATGTTGAACGAGCAGCAGTTTCTACGCATCTCTATCGCGGCAACGGTGATTGTCGCCGCTCTTGGAGTGGCCTTTGGCATTTTGTCGGGCTCGTTCTCCATCGCCTTTGACGGCGTCTATTCGCTGGGCGACGCGGCGATGACCGGCCTTGCGCTTTGGGTGTCGAGCCTGATCGTGAAGTCAGCGCAAACCGACGCGTTGTCTGGAAGAGTTCGTAACCGCTTTACAATGGGCTTCTGGCATCTGGAGCCAATCGTCTTGATGCTTAACGGCAGCCTGCTGATGACCGTTGCGGTTTACGCGCTGATTAACGCGATCATCAGCATCCTCAATGGCGGGCACGAACTGCATTACGGCGTGGCGATCATCTACACGGCGGCGACCGTACTCGTCTGTGCTGTCATGGCCGTTATTGGTGCCAGGTTGAACCGCCGCCTGAAGTCGGACTTCATTTCCCTCGACGTCAAGGCTTGGATCATGTCGGGAGGTATTGCCCTTGCCCTGCTGATCGCGTTTGTCATCGGTCTCGCTGTTCAGCCGACCCCTGTCGCGTGGATCGCCAGCTACGTTGACCCGGTCGTCCTCGCATTGGTTTGCCTGGTGATGATTCCGCTTCCAATCGGTACAATCTGGAAGGCACTGACCGAGATCCTTCTCATCGCGCCGGTCGACCTTAAGAACCATGTGGACAACGTCGCTTCCGAGACCGTGCGTCGCCTCCACTTCCTTTCATATCGCGCCTACGTTGCTCGTGTCGGTCGGGCGACACAGATCGAACTCTACTTCATCGTTCCCAAGGGCCTTCCGCCGAAAACGGTGGAGGATTGGGATGCGCTGCGCGACGAAATAGGGAATGCGATCGGCGATGAAAGCACCAACCGCTGGCTCACCATTGCGTTCACGGCCGATGCGGAATGGGCGGAATAGCCCTTTGAGCATCGCACTTTTCGGCAGAGCTCTTGCGCTTTGAAGAGCATGATGACTGCCGTTGGCTGATTTGCACCGCTTCGTCACAAGCGGCCTCACTCGATACGGTGACAGCTCAGAAGACCCCTTGGGCGCCGACTTTCTCTCAGCGATCCGCTATCGCGCGACGTTCTAGAATGCCAAGCCTCCATTTCCTCAGATCCGAGAGCTGCTTGGCAGGTCTCGCTGACCGCGCCGTTAAGGTCGACACCAACGCCTACTCGGAACCGCCGCGCCGAGGTGACAATCTGCCGTGACCGGGGCCGCGCGACGCCTACTATTAACGACGTTGAAGAATCGTGACTCGACTGATCCTTCACGCCCATAGTTCAATGCGCAAGCGGGGATTGGAGGGCAGGTCAATGAGATACGAACGGCATGATGCTCGGGCTTATGCGATCAAGATAGTCTCAATATTGCTGGCATCAGCCGTAACGGCCGGGGTTCCCACCTGGATTGTGGCTAGAGCCATGGGTTTTTGACAAAGGTCAATGCCGCGCGGCAAGCCTTGCCTGCAGCCTTAAACAGGCGGGCCGCAATCGCCATTGCCTGGTTGCGTGTCCTTGCCAACGATCGAGCGATTTTGACCATGTCGTCGCGCGCAGCGGTTTTCATTTCCTCCCTCACGCTCGCCAAATCGGCAATGGGCAAACGTGACGCCAGTACTTTGGACTTTGGACCGACGTGCTCGGACTTTGGTCCAACTAGCGTGCATCTCCCATGGCGACTATCTCTAGTTTGTCCTGATCGCTGAGCGGCTGGGAAGCACAAGAAGGGAAGCCCCCGCCCCAAACGGCTTCCCTTCGCTCGCTTCTGGATCGGCAATATCGTTGGGCCCCCAGACCTACTTAAAACGGTACTGGTCAAACAGCCCGCACGGTCGTTGCTGTAACCCACGCTCTTTCCGATCGAGTGAAGGCTCTCGCGCGGCGAGTCCGCCGCTAGGCGGCCACGCGTCGGCGACATCGTTGCTGACTGCGTTATCGACCAATACTATCCTGTAAAGGGATGAGACAGCTGTAACATGACCCCACTTGCATGCGGTCGGGCGAGGGCGCTCAAGCTGACTTTAATAGGGCTATAGAGCCTGTAAGAATCCGTGCCTCACCTATGGAGACGCCATACGATGCCATCAGCGGAACTGCATGAACACGCAGCTGGCGTCGCGATCCTGTTGGCCGGCGAGACGCACGTCGATCGGAAGAGAGTGCTGGATTGTATCGTCAAGGACCCGTGGGCGCGCGTCTGGTTATGGACGGCGCTATCGTCCAGCGGACTTCGATTTGCATCTTTCAGATGGTCGCGTTTTTCATTTGCGCCAGCGTAAAGTGCCTTCCCTGGGGGGCTGCTTTTCACAGCTGCCTAATAGCGCTGCGTTCGACCCGCCGGTCCCACGATTGTTCTGCGCGCCCCCTGCAAGTGAGGCGAGTAGCGGCTAGCTCGCGAGAGTGCCTTTACAATATATCGCCAATCCGCAATCTTTGAGCCAGGATAATCAAAAACGCAATCAGCGCGGAAGAAAACTCGCACATCAACGCTAAGTCACAGCCAACAGGAGGTCGAACCATGAGACAGAAGAACGTTCGGATCTATCGAAATCCAGAGCGCGGTGAGTCCGTCAAGGTCACTTGGGGCGAGGGCGGGGAGAACGACTATTCTGACGTCAACGCGGCCGCGACCGCGCTTGGCTGTTCGGCAGAGTGGCTGGAGCAAAACCTGAAGACCAGCTTTCTCACGAGCGTTGGCATATCGGAACTCGACTTATATTGGGACGACTCGATGTGGCGTTCCGACACATCTAGCAGGAGTTTCACCATAAAAGACCGTGTCAGTCTGTTTGGTGAGATTACTGCCGTGGACGACGAAAAGGGAGAGGTTACCATTCGGATCAATGGCGCTCCTGTGACTGTAACCTTGTCGAACGAGAACGTTGTTCTTCTCGCAAGAAACTAGGCTTGATTCGAAGAGAGTTTTTTGCTCGTAGCGCTGGTGGGACGTTGCAGGATCCCACCAGCTTTATTCAGCCCTCACGACGGCGGCCCGGTCAGTGATGTGCGTCGCGGTTGACCGGGCATCGGCAGGAGAGAAGCCGCCCGTTGCCCTTTCAGTAGCCATCAACGCAGCCAACATTTAGTTTCTCGTGCATCGCGGCCGATGGCCCACAGGTTTGCTCCCATATCCCTTGCGTCTGCCTTGGCTTACCGCTCATGGCTTGAGCAAGCCACCAGAATAGGGGGTGTCGTGCAAGGAACTGAATTGAATGAAGCGCGTAAAAATCACAATCCCGCGGATTGGCCTTATGTTGACTCTGTCCCCAGCGCAGTTGAAAAGAATCCCCAGCTAGTGAGGGAGAAAACCATGGCTGACGAAAATAATACCGCGTCGATAACTGAGGGCGCAGAAGCGACTGCTTCGGCGGAAGCGCCGGCGCCGAAGAAAACACGGGGACCACGACGTCAGAAGGCCGCTGCCGACGTAGCGCCAGCGCCGGTCGTAAAATCGCCGCGAGGTCGCCGCAAGAAGGTGGAAGAGCCAGCGAGCGAGCCAAAGCCAGCTGCTTCAGCGACGACCGCCACGGCGAAAGCGAAGGGCGCGGTCAAGCAAGGCCGGAGACCTGGAGCGCAAAAGCAAGTGACCAAGACAGCCCAAGCTTCTGTCTCGGCACTGGACGATATGGCAGATCTGATCCAACTCGAAGAAGAGAACAGCCGGTTGCGCAAGACACTTGCTGAAAAGCTACGCGCGGAAAATGCTGACCTTCGCAAACGGCTTGGTCTTAACTGAGAGTTCAAAAAAACTCGATCAGTTGCGCTAACCCAGCGTGACATGATGTGGCGACGAACGTTGTCAAGACTGATTTGGTCGGGCCCGGCTCCGGGCCCGACCAATAATAAGCTGCTGCAACCCCGCGGTGCAGCTTGTTCCAGATTGAAGCACGATGAAATCTCCTTGGAAATTCCTGTCAAAACTCACGTCGCGCCAATCGCTAACGGAAGGCGTATCTTCACCCGGTGACGAGGCCAACGCAAAGGCGGTTGAAGTCGAGGAAGAGCATTTTCCCGCATCGCCAAAGGTACCGGATGCGCAGGATCTGGCACCAGGAAACGACGACACGCTCGTGGGCCCGGACGCGGCCAGAAGCGACATTGATCCTCCATCATCGGGGCTGCCAGTCGAGTTTGTCGGGGATGAAGAACGGAGCAATGCTCAGGTCCCTCCGCCGGGCGCGAGGGCTCAGGAATCGTTTGGGGAAGCCGGCTCCGGTGGGCAACACGCACGCAAAAGCAACGCGCGACGCATGCGCCATGTCAAAGAAAACCGCCCGGATGGAGTTGTCGGAAAGACCGTGGTATCAGGGGAGGGTCAAAGAGCGAGATCAATTTCGCCGCCCCAGGAAACGCCCATTGACCCGTTGAGGGAACTCGATGACGAAATAGGGCAGTTGAGGACGCGACTGGCTGAAAAGTTGCGCCAGCAGAATGCTCAGCTTAGAGAGATGCTCAAGAGATTCGACGCAAGCTGAATTGCGTCGCTCGCACAGTTTGGGAAACCATGAAAACACAGCAACGGAAATTTGTCGTCGAGTTCAAGTCAGCGCGGCGTCGATCGAAAACACAAGCGGCTTCCATTTGGGCCGGCACGGATCTCGAGGCTGCCGTCCGTGAAACGGCCTCGCAGACACCGAATCTTTTCGAGCCGAGCACTGTTTCGATACCTGCCGTCCAAGAAAGCCAAATCGAGTCGACCCCGGTTCCAGTGCGATCAATTCATGTGCCGAGCGAAAGTCGCACCGACCAAACGATCCAGGTTCCGGTCGCCGCTTTCGAGACTCCAACGGTTGAGCAAAAGGACAGCGTAACAGTCAGCTCGGATTTCAAGGCGGAGGTAATGGAACCTGAGGTCACTTCGCCAAAACAAAGTGCGCCTCCTCCCAAACAACGCGCCGCCCGCCAGAAAAATCGCGTTTCGCAGGCTAGCAATCTCGCCACGCGCCTTGCGAAGAGCGAAACGCAATTCGACGATCTCGCTGACCTGGAGGAGGAGAACAGGCGGCTGAAACAACTTTTGGCAAAACGTCTTCGCCAGGAAAATCTGCAGCTTCAGACGATGCTTCGGCGCTTCGGCGATTATTGAATAACGGACCAGGGTCGGTGCGGCTCGTCCCGGCAAAACCGAGCCTGGTGAAGAATATTACATGCCGTCCGCTCGCTGAGTGGTGACAGGGATGGGTGTGTTCCTTACTTCTTTTCCGGGATAGCAGAGCGAACCGTGGATTCCTTACCCTGCAAATGTACGGGTCCCTGCGTCGAAGGCGAAAAAGAAACCCCGCGAATTGGCGGGGTCGTTTAGGTGGAATTAAGAGGACGCACCAAAACAGGTGCACGAGTTAAACTAGCGCAGAAGTCGTATAGGTCAACAATAAGCCCCGCTTCAAAGGCGTTCCCCGCGAAAAAGCTCTTTGCCCTACTGCTGGAGTTTCGCCTGTCGTGCGTCGGCAAATGCTGGCATCAGGTCACGCATTTGCCAAGTGGTCGAACAGCTCTCGTGCAACTGGAGTGGGATCGAATCCAGAGGCCACGCAAACGGAAAGATTTCGCCGCGCCCATGCGTCGGTTAAAGGCGTTATCCCGAAGTTATAAGCCCGCTTGCACTGCCGCGCCACCGTGTCCGGCACGATAGCGACCCCGACGCCGTTGCTTGCTGCTGCACATATGGATTCAAACCTGCGCAGGCGGATCCGATATCGGAGCACTATGCCCAGCCTCTCGGCTTGAGCGTCGAGATGGTCCTGCAATGCGCCGCCCTCCAGGCCTATAAAGTATTGCTCGGCGAGCCGGGCGAACGGGATTTCCTTTTCAGACGCGAGCCAATGTGTCTTTGCTGAGACCACGACGAGTTTGCTCACTGCGAAAGGTTTAAGGACTAAACCTTGGTGGGCAGCCGCATCCGACAATACGCCGATATCGGCGAAACCTGCAGAGACGCTTCGGGCGATTTCATGGCTTTGGCGCTCCCGCAGATCAATATCGACTTGCGGATGCGAAGCAAGCCACGACGATAGACGGATTGGAAGAACCTCAATGATGGCCGCAGTATTTGCGATGACACGAATACGCGCGCGTATGCCTTGTGCGAAGCGTCCCATTTCCCCACGCATGAGCGTCACTTGATTTAGAATCTCACGAGCGTGGTGCGAAAGCGCCTCACCCGCTTCTGTCAATGTCACGCCCCGACGACCTCGTTCGAGCAGGCGTACGCCTCCGGTTGCCTCCATTTCCCGCAGGCGCTCACTCGCCGCAGCAAGCGAAAGGTTCACCTCCGCCGATCCGTGGGTGATGCTGCCAGCGTCAGCAACAGCAAGAAAGAGGCGAAGATCGGTAAAGTCGAAGCGCATCCTCGAAGGTTACACTCCTCGTTGCCTTCGGTCCAGGCGAAGGCTGGAAACGGAACTGCCGCATTGTGGAGGATGTCAGAAGTCGTAATGAGAAGACATGAATGATGTCTCGATCTCATTGCTGCTCGCTGTCGCAGCTACATTTTTTGTCGCCGGTATCGTAAAGGGTATCACAGGGATGGGCCTTCCGACGGTCGCCATGGGTATTCTGGGCGGATTGTTGTCGCCCGTTACAGCGGCATCGCTGCTCATCATCCCCTCGTTCACAACGAATGTCTGGCAACTCATCGCAGGCCCGAACCTTGTCGCAGTCGTGCGTCGGCTTTGGCCGATGCTGGCCGGAGTTTTTGTCGGCACACTCGCCAGTACGTCTGTGCTGACAGGTGGCGAAACCCGCCTGAGCACCGTCTTCCTCGGCCTCGCGCTTACGGCATATGCGATCTACACGCTGTCAGCCAAACCCTACCATATTGACCAAACACACGAGTGTTGGCTCTCGCCCATGATTGGGTTGGCGACAGGCCTCATCGCAGGCGCAACCGGCGTGTTCGTCATTCCGGCCGTACCGTATGTGCAGGCACTTGGCTTTGAACGGGATGCTCTCGTTCAGGCGCTCGGACTATCCTTCACGATTTCGACCATCGCGCTCGCCGTTGGGCTTGCTCTGCAAGATGCATTTCAGCTCGATGGAGTAGCGCTGTCGAGTCTGGCTGTTCTTCCAGCTCTGATCGGTATGTGGGCCGGCCAGTACATGAGGAAGGCGGTTAGTCCGGCGACGTTCAAGCGCTGCTTTTTGATCGCCCTTGCGCTTCTCGGGATGGAGATGTTGCTGCGAGGCGTTTAGTCAGCCTCTCCTGGCATGACCGCTGGCCAGATCGAGACTACGCATAGGGGATCTCGCTTTGATGCTTATGGCCCTGAGAACATCGACACTCTTGGCAGGTGCGATCGGGTTAGACGGCGGCGAAGGCCTCATAATCTCGCGTCCCCCACCAGCTTCGATCGTGCTCGATGCAGCTATTTGCAACGCTCAGCGTTCGAAGGGCTCGCCGAGCGAGGCGACCCCATTCAGCTTCAACAGGCGACGATCTGCCGAAATGATGCCGAGCACGATGATGGTAACGAGGTAGGGCAGGCTTGCAAGAAGTTGCGAGGGCACGTTCAACCCTGTCGCCTGTGCGGCCAGGCCCATCAGGGAAACGGCGCCAAACAGGCACGCTCCGAGAAAGATGCGGCCAGTCAGCCACGTGCCGAAGACAACGAGCGCAATGGCAATCCAACCTCGACCAGCGATCATCCCGTCTGCCCAAAGCGGCGTGTAGACCACCGAAGCATAGGCGCCCGCAAAGCCTGCCATCGCGCCGCCGAAGGCTACAGCAATCACGCGAACAGCAATCACGTGATAGCCTATGGCGTGAGCAGCCTTGGGGTTTTCACCCACTGCCCGCACGACGAGCCCAACCTTCGAAAAGGCAAAAAAGGCCCAGATGCCGATCGTTGCGGCGAGCGACAGCCAGACGACAACGTCTTGAACAAAGATCCCACCGACGATCGGGATGTCGGACAGAAACGGAAGGGAAAGTTTGGGCAGGCCCTTGACCGTGAGGCTCTCGTAGGACTTGCCAAACAGAGCAGACAGACCCTGGCCAAGGATGCCGATCGCAAGGCCCGTTGCCACCTGGTTGGCCCTGAAGCCAAGGGCAATCAGCGCAAAGACCAGGGAAAGGGCGGCGCTGCCAAGCCCCGCGATGACAAACCCCGCAAAGTGCCCGCCGCCGTGATAGACGATGATGAAGGCCAAGGCTGCGCCAAAGGCCATCAGACCCTCCACGCCAAGGTTCAAGACCCCTGCGCGCTCAACGACCAGCTCGCCAAGTGCCGCAAGAAGAAAAGGGGTTGCGGCTGCGAGCATGCCCGCAAGAATGAACTCGATGGCATTCATGATTGGCTCCGGTGGGCGATCCGACGCCACTCAAGACGGTACCGGACGAAGGCGATTGCAACCAGGTAAGCGAGAAGGAGACTTCCCTGGAAAACCCGGACCGCCGCGATGGGCAGGTTTGCTGATACCATGGCATTGTCGCCGCCAATGTAGAGAGCCGCCATGAACAATGATGAGGCGATGATGCCGATTGGGTGCAGACCACCCAGATAGGCGACGATGATGGCCGCGTAGCCGTAGCCGGTGGAGATTGACCGCTGCAACTGTCCAAGAGGCCCGGCGACCTCAGCGGCTCCGGCAAGACCTGCGGCACATCCACCGATCAGGAGCGAGAGCCAGATTGCCCAGCCTTCCTTGAAGCCGGCATAGGCTGCAGCCCGTGGCGCCAGGCCTCCAACCTGTAGTTTGTAGCCGGCAAAGCTCCGCTGCATGAATATCCAGGCAGCCAAGGACAGCACGATTGTAATGATCAAGGAGACGTTGACCCGCGTACCCGAAATCAAGAGCGGCACCATCGCATCGTACTGGAACATGACCGATTGCGGGAAGTTGAAACCGTTCGGATCCTTCCAGGGGCCGAGCAGCAGGTAATTCAAAAGCTGTGACGCAACCAGGCTCAGCATTAGTGAAACAAGGATTTCGTTTGCATTCAGCCTGACGCGCCAGAACGCCGTGAGTGACGCCCAGAGGGCGCCACCGACTGTCCCAAGGACAAGCATCAGGGGCCAAATCCACTGGCCAGTTGCCTGAGGAAACCACACGGGAATTGCAGAGGCAAAAATGGCGCCGAGAATGAACTGGCCTTCAGCACCGATGTTGAACACCTTGGCTCGGAAGCCGATCGCGAGACCCTGGGCTATGAGCAATAGCGGCCCTGCTTTCAAAAGAACTTCCGAAAACGATGCCCACGACAGAAACGGCTCAAGCAGCATTGCATAGACGACATCGACCGGGTTGCGGCCCATCGCCATGTAGAGTGCGACATTCAAAATGGTCGCTACCGCCAGCGCCAGGAATGGCGCTGCCAACGTCGCAGAAAACGAAGCGCGTTCTCGGCGGACAAGCGTAGGCAGAAAGGCGGCAGACAAGGCATTCATGCAATGACTTTCTTTGAAGCGTCTTGCGCGCCAATCATGTAGCGGCCGATTTCCTCGGGTCGCGTTTCCTTCGTGACAAGCGGCGGGCTCAATGCGCCGTGGTGCAATACCTGGATGAAATCGCAGAGCTCGAAAAGTTCCTCAAGTTCTTCTGAAATGACGAGAATGGCCATGCCTTCGTTGCGCAACGCGACAAGACGGGCGCGAATAGCGGACGCCGCGCCAACATCCACACCCCATGTGGGCTGCGCGACAAAGAGCAGCTTCGGCGCCAACATGATCTCACGGCCAACGATGAACTTCTGAAGATTGCCGCCCGAAAGTGCGCCGGCTTCGGCGTCGGGGCCAGGCGTGCGCACATCATACTGACGGATGCAATCCTCGGTAAACGCAGACGCCCTTGTCCTGTCTATCAGGCCGTGACGAAGAAGGTTCAAAGGGTGGGCGGTCAATAGCCCGTTGAGTACGAGTGACATTTCAGGAATTGCTCCCCGTCCCAGCCGGTCCTCCGGAACGAATGCAAATCCAAGCTGGCGTCGGTGAGCTGCGTCGAGCCTTCCCACATCACGTCCCATCATGTAGATCCGGTCGCGCTGGTCTCTCGGGAGGACGATCTCGCCTGAGATCAGCGAGGCAAGCTCGCTCTGCCCGTTGCCGGAAATGCCCGCGATCCCGAGGATCTCGCCAGAACGCACCGTCAGCGCAATATCAGAAAGCGGCACCGCAAACGGATCTTCCGGCCGATGATGAAGGCCGATGATCTCAAGGCGTTTCTCGCCGCCTGAGAGCGGCACGGCAGCCATGGGCTCAGGCATGTCGCGGCCAATCATCATGCGGGCGAGGTCATGGGCATCGTGTTCTCGCGGGTCGATATGTCCCGTGACGCGGCCGCCACGCAAAATGGTTGCCCTGTCACAGATAGCCCGGATTTCCTCGAGCTTATGCGAGATAAAGAGGATCGATACACCGCCGTCCCTTAGCCGGCGCAACGTCTCGAACAGCTTTTCAACCAGCTGTGGCGGCAAAACAGATGTCGGTTCGTCGAGGATCAGCAACCTCGGACTTGTCATCAGGCAGCGGATGATCTCCACTCGCTGCCGTTCACCGACCGAAAGCGCATGCACGTGGGCGAGCGGATCGACTTCAAGGCCGAATTCCTGCCCGAGAGCGCGGACGCGTTTGACGAGATCGGCTTTTTTGCCTGGGACAACGAGTTGAATATTCTCAACGACAGTCAGGGTCTCAAACAACGAAAAATGCTGGAATACCATGCCGATACCCTTGGCCCGTGCCTCCGCCGGGGAGGCAAGGGCCAAGGGTTCGCCTTCCCAGGCGACCGACCCGCTGTCTGGTTGCTCGACGCCGTAGATCATTTTCATCAGCGTCGATTTGCCCGCCCCGTTTTCGCCGAGAATTGCATGGATCGACTGCGGGGCCACGTCCAGATCAACGGCCTGGTTGGCATGGACCTGGCCGTAGCTCTTCGAGATGCCGCGAAGCGACAGGAGCGGGGCGGTCATGGCTTACTTTGGCAGCGGCGTGGTCACGCCCTTGACGTGCCAGTCCATGGCCACGATTTCTCCATCGGTCAGGGTCTTGCCAGCGGCCGCGCCCTCGCTGCCGTCGGCCTTGCTGATCGGGCCGGTAAACGGTGAGAGACTTCCGTCGGCAATCTTTGCCTCCGCGGCCTTGATCTTGGTCATCGTGTCTGCGGGGATCGAAGGGTGCCAGTCAACAACCTCGACGACCTTGTCTGCAACACCCAAGAAGGTGTTTGCACCCTTGAACGTGCCGGCGAGATGAGCGTCGACGGAGGCCTTGAAGAACGGGGACCAATCGGTGGATACGCAGCCAAGGTATGTCTTCGGCGCGTATTTCTTCATCGACGAATTGAGGTTGAATGCGTAGACGCCAGCCTCCTCGCATGCGGAGATGACGGAGGGCGTATCCTGCGCATTGGAGAAGATCACGTCGCATTTTTGCGCAATCAGCGCCTTGGCCGCTTCCTGTTCCTTAGCCGGATCAAACCATGAGTTTACCCAGACGACCGAAACTTCGATGTTGGGGTTCACAGCCTGAGCACCGAGCGTGAACGCGTTGATCGAGGTAATCAGTTCCGGGATGGCGAAAGCGGACACGGAACCGAGCTTTCCGGTCTTTGACAGCGCGGCCGCCGCCATGCCAAGCAGATACGTCCCCTGGAAATACTTGGCCGCAAACGGCGAGAAGTTCGGGGCCACCTGGAAACCCGATGCATGCAGCACGGTGACATCAGGGTTGCGGCGAGCAATCTGCAGGGCACCGTTTTGATAGCCAAAGGAGCCTGCGATCAGGAACTTGTTTCCGTCGGCGACCGTCTTGTTCATGATGCGGTCAGCATCCGGACCTTCGGGAATGTTTTCGACGACCGTCACTTTCACCTTGTCGCCATATGCTGCCTTTATCGGTTCCAGGCCCGCAGCCAGAGCGTGACCCCAGCCAACGTCACCGATGGGCGAGGGTACGACGAGCGTGATCCCGAGCGGGCCGTCGGCCGCAAATGCGGCGCGGCCACCAAATGCGCCGGCCAGGCCGGCAGCTGCAACGCCCTGCATCAGGGTTCTTCGAGAAATGTTTGTCATGCTGGTTCCCCTTCTTTGTGATTTTTACAGTTCGACAGTCGCAAGTGCAGCTTCAGCCTCAGCAAACATCCGGCTTTCATCGAGACCGATGAACTCGCCCTTCTGCCATACAATGCGGCCATTGATCATTGTCAGGTCCGTCGGCATGCCGACACCGACCTTGGCCATCAGGCTCAGCGGATCATGGCGTGTGCCGACATAGTCCATCCGCCGCGTGTCGATCGCAAACAGGTCGGCGGCCATGCCGGGCGCCAGCCTGCCTATGTCCTTTCGACCAAGCAGAGCCGCACCGCCCGCCGTCGCATAGCCCAGGAAATCAACCGGAGGCGGGACAGGGTGGTTGCGCGTCGATGCGGTCAGGCACTGCAGCATGTAGGCGGAGTGGATGCAATGCATCAGGTTTGAGTTGTCATTCGAGGCAGCGCCGTCGCAGCCCAGTCCGACGCGAAGGCCAAAGGCTGCCATGGCGGGAATATCGGTTACTTCGGCGCCAACCAGATAGACGGGCTCCGGGCAATGGGAAACGCCGGTCCCGTCCGCAGCCATCTTGCGCAGTTCGTCGTGGGTCAGTTCCCAGCAATGGGCGTAAAAGGCATCAGGCCCCGCAAAACCCAGCTCTGCACAGTAATCGACGGTGCGCATACCATGTCGGGCCTCGATCACGGGGCTTTCACCCTCGCCAACATGGGTGTGCATCTGAACACCACGATCACGTGCCAGGGCCACCGATTCCACGAAGGTTTCACGGTAGCAGTTTACCGGCTGGCATGGGGCGACCACCACCTGGCGCATGCTGAAAGGTCGGGCATCGTGATAGGTGTCGATCAGCCGCTCGCAATCGCCAATGAACTCGTCCGTCGTTTCGAGCATCGCGTCGGGAATGGTCGAGCCTTCGGATTTCGGAAGTGTGTTGCCACCGCGGCCGGCATGAAAGCGCATGCCCAGGAGATCGGCCGCCTCGAACTGGCGGTCGATCAATCTTTTGCCGGCATGCCTCGGGAAGCAGTACTGGTGATCGAAAGCAGTCGTGCATCCGTGCTTGATCATCTCGGCCATGGCGGTGACTGAAGAGTGATAAAAGCAATCCTCGTTCAATCGCGAAAAGATCGGATAAATGCGATCAAGCCACTCGATGACCGACAGCTTCGTCCAATCGAGATCCGCACGGTTGCGCACAAAGCATTGAAAGAAGTGGTGGTGTGTATTGACGAGCCCGGGATACACGAACCAGCCGCTAGCATCTTGAACAATGGTACCGGTCGGCAGTTCGTCCTGTCCAAGATTGTCGCCAATTGCCTGAATGGCGGAACCGTTTGTCAGGACGTCAACGTTGCGACGGGTCGTCTGGCCCTTGCCCTCATCGACGATAACCGCTGCGCAATTCTTCAGAAGATAGCCGGTCATATTACTCCTCGCCCGTTCCAATCTGGGGCTCGGGCTTCAACTCATGGAGTCGGTGTATGCCTGGCATCTCTATGAAGGCATCGAGCGCGCGAATGGCGCGCGACCAGCGCCGGATCGCAGGGTAGGGGTCAAGCGAGACACCGCCATCAGGCGCGAGCGCCACGTAGGGAAAGCACGCGATGTCTGCGACCGTAGGGCGATCGGAAGCAAGGAACGGCATGCCCCGAAGATTTTGCTCGACCAGCCCGGCTTCAAGTTCGCGCAGCGCAGCAACGCCCTGCGCTTGCAACAGGGCGATATCGCCCGGGCGAAGCAACATCTCGTGGAGGCGCGCGCCGCCAAGATTTGCGGTCAGCCGGTGAGAAAAGGAAAGCCACTGTTGCAGCCTGGCCGCCTGTTCGGCCGTTCCGTCCCCAAGCCACTCCGGAGCCGCCTTTCTTGCGAGGTACACAAGCATTGCTGACGATTCCGTCAGGAGCAGATCCCCGTCCTCCAGGATAGGGATGGAGCCAGCCGGGTTGAGTGCCAGAAGTTCGGCTTTGCGATGCTCGCCGCCCGGATGAAAGTCGACCGGCCGGATATCCAGTGACAGCCCGGTCAGAGCCGCCATCAGGCGCACTTTGTAGCAACTGGGCGAGAGGATGTAATCGTAAAGCCTCATTGTGCCACCAGCTGTGCGCCATAGGTGTAATTGTGGCGCTTTAGCCAACGTCGGTAGGCTACCGATGTCAGATCGGCGCGCGTCGGTATTTCCATGCCAGGGTCGAGTGGCAAAAGACGCGGGATCTGATTTTCAAGGATCGAGCGGTCCTGCAGAAAGATCGTCTGCTGGAAATGGATGAGGTCGGTCATCGATGTTTCATCGTCAAACAGCGCCATCCACGGCCAGACATCGCAAAGATCCTCGGCCAGCGGCTGGACGAAAAGAGTAATGACGTCCCATTCACTGGGGCGCGGTGGGCAGGTTTTATAAAGCACTGAACAGGTCGGGGCCGGCACACGGTACATGTACTCTGTCGTAATCCCGCCGCTTGCCGACTTTGCTGCCTGCGGCTGGTAGAATTTGACCTGCGTTGCCCAGACTTCATCCTCGACGTCGCGAATTTCGACCTTGTAGTTCTGTACTTCCGTGTGCGGCTCGGCGCCGAGGATGTCAGTATGGACGAAAGGAAAATGAGCGATGTCGAGAAAGTTCTCGACTGCGCGAAGTGGCGAGCAGCGAACGCGAACCACACCGACATCGACAAACCGGCGACCAGGTTGGTCAGCTTCGGGAATGGAAAAGATCTCCTTTTGAGGATTCCCGATGGATGACCAGACGTGGCCATAGCGAACGCGTGACGATAAAACACGCCCGGCCGGCGTCGTCACGATCGCATTGCCGTCAGTCCCGACCGCGACCTCGATCGGTTCGCCCATCAGAGCTGTCTTGTAGGCAGTCTTCTTGACCTGGCTGAAGAGGCCGACTGGATACCACTCGTCGAGCATCGCGTCCTTACGCATCATGAGACTCCCGTGCCTGAAGGTCTTCTGCGCTTCTGCGCAGGCTTTCGGCGGCGCGCGATGCTGAGATGCGATCACGGACCGTGTTCTCACCCTCAAGAAGGACATGGACGAGGGTATGGCCCTTTTCCTGTTCGGAAAGCAGCAGCCACATCGTTTCGGATTGCTGCGTTGCCTTTAAAAGGCCGCTCGCCTCTGATTTTGCGCCCGATGCTGCTTCAATGGTGGCAATGTCGGCATTCATCGTCAACGAGCGCAATGGAACGAGGCCCTCCAATTTCGGGGGCAGATGCACGGGTTCTCCGACGGCTACCCAAATCACGCCATCGGCTTCCTCTACCTGATGGGTCGCAACGCGGATCGTGTCGGGCGGCGTAAGGCCAGGGTGGGCCGGGATACGCAGGCAGTTTCCCGCCTGCGTGTAACTCCAGCCGTGATAGATGCAGGACAGCGCCTCACCGCGTACAAAGCCATAAGACAGGCGCATGCCACGATGGGGACAGCGGTCTGCCGATGCCGCGACCCGTCCTGAATCACTTCTCCACAGGGCAATCGAGCCGGCTCTTGTGCGTGCGGGGATTACCGTCCCTGACGGCAAATCCGAAGTTAGCGCGACTGGCGACCAAAAGCCCGTCGTATCGGCTGACATGGGGGAACTTTCTCAGCATTATCAATGTTTTGCCTGCTTCAAGTCGACCGTTTAGATAGGGCGGCTCGTAGCGGACGGTGAGCACGTTTGCATAATTTTTTCGCATTGGCAACGCTGATCAAATAACGTGCAGTGGAAAATTGAAAGGCGTTGCAAGGCCTACTCTGCGTCGCTCTCGATCGGCGTGCGGAGGATGGTTTCCACCCATACATCAATCGGCCCGAGCGAGCATCCCACCTCCATCATGTCGATCAATTCTACCGGTCCGGCGACTTCGAGTTCGATCTTGTCGACACTTTGATGAGATATGGCCTGGGACAGGCCGAGCTTTGCTGCGTGACGACGGATCCACGGGACGAACGAGGCGGCTTGGAGGTCGCCAAGGATCGTCATTCGTTCGTGCAGGTGTCCGTGATGTTGTACTGTCATGAAAGTCTCGTGCTGACGCCTCCTTGACACGATAGCGCCTAAATGGACTTTCGAAACCCCTTCTTTTTCCAGTTCACAGAATCCGGTTCAACATAAGAGGGCTTTCACATAGACCGGGTTGCTGATCGCCCGGCGGATCGGCTGGCTTGCCATCTCGACGCTCCGCAGTTGCCAAGGGAGCGAACGTCCTTCGAGCGCGGCGGAGAATTCGGAAATCAAGCCTTCGCGGCTTGCAGCAGCGATGATTTCAGTGCGCAGAAAAGCCTTCGGCCTGCCGGTGAAGCCACCGGTCCAATCATCGGAACCTATCGTCTCGGTCGAAAGTATGCCGGTCGCGTCGATCCATACGAGCGTATCGCCTTTTGCGCGTTTCGTTTCCGCCGTTGCGGTAACTTCGGCCTGCGTCGTCGACCCCATCGGCTGGCCATTGACGGTCAGAGCAAGGTGCGGACCGGTTGGGCTTTCTGTTACGTAACCGCGCCCGGCCTTCATGGCGGCAAGGATCGCGTCTTCTGAAAGTTCATCGAGCCATAGCACCGTGGTCGGGCGGGCCAGAGCCAGCGGTCCTTCCGGCATCAGCCGTGCAGGCTGATGAAAGTCGCTGCCGCCAATCGCGGAAATCTTGAGGCCAGAGGCTAGTCGGTCCTGATAACGGGCGAGCGATACCCAGTTCCAGGCCATCCAGTGAGATTGCCAGACTTCCATACAGTCGATCCTGGGCAGGTCATAGTCCCACTGGATCGTCGGTTTGTCGTGGTTGATCGAAAGAAGGCCACCATGGTCATGAACAAGACGCGAGAGCGTATGGGCATGCTCAGGCTTCGTCATGCGGAAATCTATCCATTCATCGACGCCATAGACATTGGCATGTCCGACGGCGGTGGTGATTTCCATCGCACGCACAAAAATCAGTTCCGCCGAGGAATGCGGATGGAAATAGCGTCGCTGGGTGATCGTGTTGTGGTCGGCGATCGCAAGGAAATCGAGGCCTGCCTGCTTGGCCGCAGCGTGCAGGAGTTCGGGCGAGCCGGCCGCATCTGAATGAAAGGTGTGGCAATGCAGGTCGCCGCGATACCAGCCCGCGCCCTGACGTACCGGGAAAGTTCGCGCCGGCGGTGGCAAGAGTTCGCGCGATGCGCTGTCGAAGACGACTGTCAGCCGCACATCGGCACCGTCGGGCGGTACCTTGTAGAGGCCGAGCATCACCTTCCATACGCCGGCCGGAATTTCACCATGAATGTAGCCCGGTGTCGCATCATCGGTCGCAACGAAGAAACGATCCCGCGCCCCGCCGCTCCAGCCGCGAAAACCGGCCGTGGTCGGATAATCGCCGGCATGCGGATCGAGCATTCCGAGATCGATGATGCAATTGTCAGCCTTCGGGTAGGTCATCGTCACGTCGATGCGTGTCGTGTCGGCGGGAATATCGACGGGCACGTAGAAATATGGATCGGCGGCCTGATCAGCCGGGGTCACGTGAACGGTGATTTCGACCATGATGGCTTACTCGCCTATTGCCGGAATACGGGCGCCGGTCTCGTCGAACAGCGTCACGTGGCGGGTATCGAAGGAGAGTGTGACCTGATCGCCGGTGCGTATTTCGTCGTCGGTGAAGATGCGCGCGGTCACCCGCCCGGAATCTGCGCGTTCCATCGTAACCAGACTTTCCGGCCCCATGTTCTCGTTGGCAAACAGCTTTCCGGCAATCGTATTGGCGTCGCCCGCTTCAGCCATTCGCAGGTGTTCCGGGCGAATTCCGAGCGTCATCTTGCCTTTCGCCGCAGCCTTGGCGATGGCATCGGACACAGGCAGGCTCGGCAGGGTCAGGCCGTCCGCGCGCAATCGCAGTTGCCCGCCATCGACCAGTGCCGCCACCGGCACGAGGTTCATCGGTGGATTGCCGACAAAATTTGCCACGAATGTCGTAGCCGGCCGGCGATAAATCTCGATTGGCGGCGCGAACTGCACGATCCGGCCCTTGTCCATGACGGCGATGCGGGTCGCAAGCGCCATGGCCTCGGCCTGATCGTGGGTCACGTAGACGGCGGTCATGCCCATGTCGCGCTGCAGGTGGTTGAGGAAACCGCGGGCCTCGAGGCGGAGCTTGGCATCGAGGTTTGAAAGCGGCTCGTCGAAGAGATAGACCTGGCTCGGATAGACGAGCGCACGAGCAAGCGAGGTGCGCTGCTGTTGACCGCCTGAAATCTGACTCGGCAGTCGCCTCATCAGGTCGCCGATCTTCAGGACGTCGGCCACTTCTCTGGCGCGTGCATGTCGCTTGTTCTCGGTCTCGCCGCGCACCTTCAGCGGATAGGCGATATTGTCGGCGAGATTCATATGCGGATAGAGCGCATAGTCCTGAAAGACCATTGAGATCTGCCGATCCTTGGGATGCAGATAAGTGACGTCCTTGCCGCCGATCAGGACCTTGCCGGCGGAAGGAGTTTCAAGGCCGGCAATCATTCGCAGGCTCGTCGTCTTGCCGCAGCCGGAAGGGCCGAGCAGGCAGACGAATTCGCCATCGGCGATCGAGAAGCTGATGTCCGGCACCGCGGTAAACGAACCGAATGTTTTGGAGACGTTCTGGAATTCGACTGAAGCCATGAGAAAGGTCCAATTACGACTTGATGCCGCCGAAGAACCGGAAGCCAAACTTCCAGTTGACGAATAGGTAAAGCACAATGACGGGCAGCGAGTAGATGAGCGAATAGGCGGCGAGCAACGTGACGATCGGCGTACCGGCCTCCGAATAGAAGGAATAGATGGCGACCGAAGCCGGCATCAGCGTGTCCTTGCGCAGCAGGATGAACGGGATGAGGAAACTTCCCCAGATGTTCACAAAGGCCCAGACGACGACCACGACGATCCCGGGCCGGATGACCGGTAGCGCCACATCGAAAAAAGCCTGGATCGGTGAGGCGCCGGCCACCATGGCGCTTTCCTCATAGGATCGCGGAATGGCGTCGATGAAGTCACGCAGGATGAACATGGCGGTCGGCAACAGCCCGCCAGCGAACACCAGGATGACGGCGAGATGCGTGTCGATCAGTCCGATTGCCGAGATGATCAGGAAGATCGGCACCATGGCTGCCGAGCCGGACACGACCGAGGAGAAAAGCAGGAGGATATAGGTGACCGCGCCCTTGCCGGGAATGGACGATCGCGACAGCGCATAGGCGGCAAGTGTAGCCGCGCCGCCGACCAGAATGACACCCCCAAAGGCCTGGATCAGGCTGTTCAAGAGCGCGTGCATCGCGAAGCTGTTCTGGAACACGGTCACGAAATTGGACAGCGTGAACGGCGACGGAATGGCAAGGCCGAGTTCTGCACGCGCATTGAACGGCGCGAAGATGAACCACACAAGCGGCAGGGCGAAGACCACCCCGATCAGCGAGGCGACGACCGAAAAGACCGCGCGGCGCATATAGATGCTGCGAGAAATCTGCATCACTCGGCCTCCGCCTTCTTCTTCTTGGCGATTTGCAGGTAGACAAGCGCGAAGGCGAGGTTGATCAGCATGATGATGACACCGACTGCCGCGCCGCGACCGAATTCGAAGTCCTTGAAGGCAACCCGGTAGGTGTAGATCGACAGCAGCTCGGTCCGGTAGGAGGGGCCGCCGCTGGTCAGCAGGAACGGCGTGAAGACGTTGAATGTCCACATGGTGATCAGGATGAGATCCGTCACCACATGGCCGCGTATCAGCGGCAGGGCGATATCGCGCAGCTTCTGCCACGAACTCGCACCGGCAACATCGGCCGCCTGAAAATAGCTTGGCGGTATCGACTGGAAGGCGGAGTTGAACAGCATCATGGAGAAGGCCGCGCCCCGCCAGGTGTTGAAGACCACGATGACCCAGAAAGGCTGTTGCAGCAGCAAGTCGCCCGGCGGCAGACCGAGGCCGCGCATGATCATGTTCAGTGTACCATTGTCGTAATCGAGGAAGGCGAACCAGGCGAAGCCGATCACCACTTCCGGCAGGATCCAGGCAGCGATGACAGCCGTCTGCAGGAAATTCTTGAGCGTCGGCGAGACGGACTGGCTGAGCCAGGCAAGGATGAGCCCGAGCAAGGCCTGGCCGATCAGTGCCGAAAATAACACGAACTGGACCGTCAGGATCAGCGAAAAGCCGAACTGGCCGCGCGTAAAGAACGTCGCGGGGTTGAACAGCGTAAAATAGTTCTGCAGCCCGACAAAATCGGGATCGAGGGCCGTGCGGCCGAGTAGCGTTTTGTTTGTGAAGGAAACGACGATCACCCAGAAGAACGGGATGATGACGAAAACGCCGACCAGCGCGGCGGCGGGGGCGAGAAACACAGCGCCCGCGCGCGTGGAAAGCAGGGAGAATTTTTTCATGCGCGATTACCCCGTGGCAGCGCGTGCCGCGACGCGGAGGCCGGACCTTGCCGACCGGCCTCCGTTTGATTTTGGTGATCAGAGACGGCTGATCGTGTTCTCTTCGCCAACGATGGCGGTGACTGCTTCCTTGTACTGCTTCATCGCGGCTTCCGGTGTCAGTTCGCCTGAAACGACGGCCTCGGTCATGCGCTGGATTTCGGCGGAGACCTTGTTGTAGTTGGCGTCGTTCGGTCGGGCTGTCGTGAACGGCAGCAGCGTCTTGGCGGTTTCCGTCAGGAACGGCGAATTCGGGATCGCGACATCGTCGCGAATGCGGATGGCCGGCTGGATATCCTGAAAGGCGGTGAGCTGTTCCTGGCTGTTCATGAAGGAGAGCAGCGCCCAGGACTCTTTCGGCGCGTCCGTATGCGGATTGATGACGAACCCCGTACCGCCGGAAATGGTGACGAAATCCTGGCCGCGCAGGCCACGGCCCGGCTGTTCGGACGGCATCTTCTTCCAAGTCATCACATTGTCGCGGTCCGCGACCGCAAATTCCGCGCCCGGCTTGGTAACGGAACGGTAGAACCAGTCGCTTTCGATCAACATCGCCGTCTTGCCATCGCGGAAGTTCGCGAAGGTGCGGTTGCGGCCATCGCCAAGCATCTGGGCGCGTTGATCGCCAAGCTTGTCGTCGACATAGACGGTCTTGTAGAGATTGAGCGTGTCCAGAATGCCCTGGCTCGACACGATATATTTGCCGCTCTCGTCAGTCACCTGTTCGCCAGTGCCGAGCAAAGCCATCCAGTAGCCCTGCATCGTGGTGGCTTCGCCCATAGAGACGCCGGCATTGATCTGTAGCGGGAAACTCGCTGGATCGGCCGCCTTCAGCTTACGGGCGGCGTCGAGCAGTTCGGCCCAGGACTTCGGCTGCCAGCCGTCGGCGTCAATACCTGCCTTCTTGAACAGGTCCTTGCGGACGAAGATCATACGGGCATCGGTGCCGAGCGCGATGCCATAGGGCTTGCCCTGATAGCTCATCAGCGCCTTGGTGCCGTCGGAAATATGGCCCCAGCCATCCCATTTTTCGACATCGGCGCCGCCGATCTCATCGAGCGGCTTCAGGAGGCCGCCCTGAACGAAGCTCGGAATGAGGAAGCCGTCGAAGCCGGAAACATCAGCGCCAGCGCCGCTGGAAAAGTCCAGCGCGAGCTGCTGCGTCAGCTGCTCGTCAGCTCCGCCGAATTGAGTGAGCTTGACGGTGACATCCTTGCCGTCTGCCTTCATCTTGGCGGTAAAGGCGGGAATGACCTTCTTCTCGATCCATTCCGCCATGCCGCTGTTGACGCCGCCGATGACGCAGCGGCAGGTGATGTTGAGTTCCGTCGCCGCCATGGCCTGGCTCGACAGCGCAATCACCGCCGAAGCGCCCAGCAACAGAAGACGAATGCTCTTGCGCATGTGAATTCCTCCCGAATTGGTCCGTTACCGGACAAGTTGGTTCGGTGCATTCGGACCGCCGGAACCCTCCTCCCGGCGTGCCTCGCCTCACCCGGCCCTTAGAGTGAACACGTTTTCACTTTTGTCAACAGTGCCTTCGAGAACGAGAAATCAATTTTGACTCCACAAGTTCGCAAGTTGCGCGGCTGTCAGCAGGAATTACATCGCTGGCCCTTGACGCGACTATTGTTTAGGTTCCAAAGTAGTGAACACGTTTTCATTTTGTTGATGCATTGATGACCGCACGAAATGACAGAAAGAGCGCCCGTGCCACGGCGGATCTCGTTGCCCGAGAAGCGAATGTCTCGCGCGTCGCCGTGTCCCGCGCTTTCAATCCGAATGCATCGTTGAAGCCGGAAAAGCGCGACCGAATCCTGCAGATTGCCCGCGAACTGAATTACACGCCGGACATGGCGGCCCGATCGCTTGTTACCCGCCGCTCGCATCTGGTTGGCATGATCGTACCTGATGTCTGTTCACCCTGGGAAAGCCAGGAGATCGACGCGCTGACGACGGCGCTGCAGGCAGAAGGCTTCGCGACCTTGCTGTTCAAGGCCAAGGCCGATTTCAGCATGGACCAGACACTGCTTACCTACATGCGCGGCTTCAACCCCGATTCTGTGATCGCCTTCACGGAGAATGTTGATGCCGACGTATTGAGCGGCTTTCTCGACCGCGCCGTGCCGATCTACGTGAGCTACGACGACGGTGCGCAATTTGCCGGCACGTCCTCCAGCCTTTACGACCGGCTGCTGGTGCGCCAGCGGGACGGTATCGAGCAGGCCGTTGCGCTGCTGCAGGGGTACGGTGTGCGTCGCGTTGCCTATCTCGGCGGCAAGCGCCAGTCGCTCGCCAACCGCGAGCGCGAGCTGATGATCACCAAAATCCTCGTCGAGCGCGGTATGCAGCCGCCGACAGTCATTGATGGCGATTATACCTACGATACGGCCTATCGCGCCACGCTCGACCTTTTCCGGGTCGAGGACGGTGCGGACGCGATCTTTGCCGCCAACGACGTCGGTGCATTCGGGGCGATTGATGCCCTGCGCCACGATCTTGGCCTTTCGGTGCCGGGCGACGTCAGCGTCATCGGATTCGACGACATTCCGCAGTCGCACTGGAAAGCTTACAATCTCACCACCGTCCGGATCGATCTCGAGGACCGCGTCCGCGCCCTCGTTCGCCTCATTCTCCGGCGTCTCAGGAATCCCGACGACGGTCCATTGACTGAAACGCTCGGCACCCGGCTTGTCGTGCGTGGCACAGTGGGTTGATATAAATTGATCGGCTGATTGAAATGGAAATGACAGAAAAGCGCGTGCATCTGGTCTTCAAGACGCATCTCGACATCGGCTTCACCGATCACGCGGAAAAGGTCCGCAAACAGTATCACGACCGGTTCATTCCACAGGCAATCGAGACGGGCGCGCACTTCTTCGCCGAGAACCCGGATGAGCCGCGCTTCATCTGGACGACTGGCGCATGGCTGATCTGGGATCATTTGAATTCCCGCTCGCCGGCAGAGGTCAAGCGTCTGGAACAGGCGATAGAGCACGGTCTCATCCGCTGGCACGGCCTGCCCTACACGACGCACACGGAACTGATGTCCCCGGCGCTTTTCCGTGCCGGCCTCTCCTATTCGCAGGAACTCGACCGCCGTTTCGGCAAGAGGACGATCGCCGCCAAGATGACCGATGTGCCGGGTCATACGCTCGGGATGGTGCCGATGCTCGCCGAGGCCGGCATTCGTTTCTTGCATCTGGGCGTCAACACAGCCTCTCCACCACCGAACGTGCCGGATGTCTTCCGCTGGCGAGCCCCTGGAGGCGAGGAGATCGTCGTCATGTACCAGCGTTCCTATGGCGAGACCTATTTTCCGGAAGGCATGAGCGACGCACTGAGTTTTGCCCATACCAGCGACAACATCGGCCCGCAGAGCGTGGCTCAGACTGTGGACGTCTATCGCGAGATGCGCCACAAGGCGCCAACTGCTGTCATACGCGCCGCAACACTCGAAGATTACGGCGCAATCCTCTGGGATGCCCGCGAACAATTCCCGGTGCTCGATATCGAACTCGGCGACAGCTGGATCCACGGAAGCGCCACGGATCCCCAAAAGACCGCCCGGTTCCTCGCATTGCAACGCCAGTATGACCGTTTCGCTGACGACGGGCTGACACCGAGCCGGCTCGCATTCGGGCGCGGCCTGGCAATGGTCGCCGAACACACGTGCGGCGTTGACATCAAGACCTATCTCAGGGACGACAAGGCCTGGTCGCGGAAGGACTTCGAAGTTGCGCGGGCATCCGACTACCGGTTTGCCTATTCGGAAGCTTCCTGGGCCGAGCAACGGGCCTATATCGACAAGGCTGTCTCGATGCTTGGGTGCGATGACCGGAAGATGGCCGAAGCGGCCATTTCCAGGCTCGCCGCACCCGCCCTGCCAGCGATTTCGGCTCGGGCCGGAACGATCCGTGCCGGTCGATGGGAAGCTCATGTCGACCCGGTAACCGGAGATCTCACGGCCCTTGTCACGCCCGCCGGACGTGCCATTGAAGGCCAAACTGGCGCGGAGGGACGACGTTCTCTGATCGCATACCGCTACGAGAGCTACGACGCCGCCGACATGGCGCGGCATATGGACACCTATCTGACGCATCGGCAGGAATGGGCGATCCTCGACCACGACAAGCCGGGTCTTGCCGCTTCTGGAGCCGGTCTCTCCAAGGTCTTCGTGCCGGTGCTGACGGCTGCAGAGGGATCCTCCGCCGTCCTCTCCATGCCCAAACAGGCAAACGGGCAGTATGGCGCGCCGCCGATCTTGTCGCTGCATATGGAGGAGGGGGAGGGGTTGATTCTGGCGTTCGTGTTGCGCGGCAAACCCGCGAACCGAATGCCGGAGGCAAGTTTCCTGTCTTTCACGCCGGCCGGCGCATCAGACTGGAGTTTCAACAAGATGGGCCTCTGGCACTCATCGGAGCGCATTGCCGAAAGTGGCGGGGCACAGCTTCAGGCGGTCGCTGCCGCGCGCGAGGCCTCCACTTTGACGATCGAGCCGCTGGATACGCCGCTGGTGGCGCCGCAGAGCTGGGACTTCATGACCTTCTGCAAGACGCGCCCGAGCTTTGCCGAAGGCATCCGCTTCAATCTGCACAACAATAAGTGGGGAACCAATTTCCCGATGTGGTGCGAGGGCGATATCGTCGCCCGCTTCCGGATCACCGAATCCACCGGATACTGACGTCTGCAAAGTGAGAAACTGGTCCGGGGCCGGTCGGAAAAAGGGCCGCATGCCATTGAAACAGCCGCTCCGTCGTCAGTGGTTCCGAGCAATCGATTGTGGTATCTAGCGTGATATGGACGATGTCCTCAACCGAGCGGTCGGGCGTCACGAATCCGTCGATATAAATACGGAGTCGCCGTGCCAGCGACGACCGCACCTGTTGTTCATCCAGACGCTCTCCCTGGATCGCCGACGACCTGACGACGTCGTCGACTAGTGCTCGCAGAAAGGTCGCCTCGCGCGTACGAAAGCCGAGGCTCTCCACACGGCCGATGAGGCGCCCCTAATCGAGGCGTACGGTTGCAAGACTTGATGCAAGGTTATCGAGTTTCCATTCGAATCGCGGCAGTAGGCAGACTGCCATACATGGGTCATGTCTCAAGATAGGGTACAAATGCGGAGAATGGCACGCATAATCTCCGCATTTATGCGGAGATTGCTGCCGTTAGTCTCCCCATCTTGCTACCGTACGTCATTTCGACCGACAGCGTCCGGCCTTACTCTGACGATCCGCGCTCGTTCACGGTTTAACTGTAGTCACGCGTAATGTTCAGGATTTCGATGATGCGGGCGTGATCGTCGTTGACCCGTGGCAAGACTGAACTCGGCGCGAGCACCCGCTAGGGATGTCCTTTTAATTCCTTAGATCACCCCAGAGTTTTTTGTGATCGCCAGAGGCTGGATAGCCCCTCAGGCGCGATCCGGCCGATAGAACGCCAAGCACCTTTGAATTCGTCGATTTATCAGCGACAGGATTTCGGGCGTGATCCGCACGGTCGCCGTGTTTAGAAATTCCATATTCCCATCCAATTGTTGGGACACTGTCATGCACTATTTATCCATCCGTTTCCATCCAATTTCCACGAGATAGTTTGTCAGGTCTGTCAGTTGATCGCGAGCTAGATGACTGCCCAGACTTCACTCGAGCGGATTCAGATTTTTGCAGCGAGAGGGCGACAGCTATCAGAAATTCGAGACAGTTCTCCTATGTCATTGGCAAGGCACTGGCGGCCGAGGACGAGGACTGGGATTTCTAAGCCTCTGAGGTCTCTAAGAGTTCGGATGAGATCGACGCGAAACAACAGTGGTTAGGCGAGTCGTGCCCGCGATATATGGCCGGCGTTGTTGACGCGGCTCGCGTTGCTTGTGGGGGCACCTCTGCTCGATCGAAACCGTCATGATGGCCGCGCCACTGAAGTTCACGGGTTCAGCCCCGCGCAGCGCGCCGTGTTGAGTACATGCGTTTCCATTTCAAGGCGGGCGCGTGCCGCATCATTGTCGCTTAAAGCCGCAATGATGCGGCGATGCTCGGCGATCGAGGCCTGCATGCGCGCGGGCTCTGTGATCGGAATCGGTTGGCGCTGCGTTTCCGTCAGCTGCTCGCGCACGACTTGGTAAAGCGCCCGCAGCATGGCATTGCTGCAGGCAGACGCAATGATGCCGTGGAATTCGAGATCGGCTTCGACATTGGCCAGCAGATCCTGTTTGGCCCAGCAATCCTCCATCTGCTTCGTTGCCGCTTCCATCGCCTGCAGCTGATTGCCGGTGAGGCGTCCGGCGGCGAGTGCGGCGATATTGCCCTCAAGCATGATGCGCGTCTGGAAGACGTCGAAGACCGAATAGGTGTCGGAGTAGCGCCAGGGTGCCATATTGCTTCCCGGGGCGCCAGGGTCGGCAACAAAGGTGCCTCGGCCGGCTTCGGTTTTGATCAAGCCCAGAGTTTCGAGAGTCAGCAGCGCTTCGCGTAGCGAGGCCCGGCTGATGCCGAGCTTCAGGGAAAAATCACGCTGCGACGGAATCTTCTGACCGGCGGCGAGTTCGCCGCTCTGGATCATGTCCTGTATCAGTCGGGCCGCCGATTGCGGCACCAAAGTCCTGTTCAGCATTCTTGCGCTTCTCCGACGTCTGATCGGCGCGTCTGGTTCGCCCCGTACATTTAAATCCATCACGCGCTTGCAAATGACAAGATACCATGATTGATTTGGCCTGACTGGTCAGACCGGTTAGACCATTAGCAAAAATACGCGCCATAAAACAAGGGGAACCTAGATGCGTCATTTTTCCTTTCTGAAGACTGCGGTGATTTCGGGCGTTCTCGCCTTCGCCAGCCATGCATCCCTTGCCGCCGATCTTTCCGTCGGCGCCAATATCGGCAATGTGCCATGGGAATTCCAGGACGAAACCGGCAAGACCGTCGGCTTTGAAGTCGATCTCATCACCGAAATTGCCAAGCGCCTCAACAAGTCCGTCGAATTCGTCAACATCCCGTTCAACGGCCTCTTTTCTGCCGTCCAGTCGGGCCGAATCAACATGGCCGTCTCGTCGATCACCATCACCGAGAAGCGCCTGGAATCGGTTAGCTTTGCCCAGCCCTACTATGACAGCGACCAGTCGCTTACTGTCATGGCTACCGCCGGCATCAAGGATCTCTCGGGCATGAGCGGCAAGGTGGTTGGCGTCGACACGGGTTCGACTGGCGACGTGTGGGCAACCACCAACACCGCCAAATACAGCCTCGGCGAAATCCGCCGCTTCGAAGGCCTGCAACCGGCCATGCTCGATCTCGCTGCCGGCCGCATCGATGGCTATATCAGCGATATTCCGGCGCTTCAGTATTACGTAAAGGACAAGCCGACAATCAAGGTCGTCGAGCGTATCCCGACCGGCGAAAAATACTCGATCATGTTCAACAAGGGCGACCCGTTGGCCAAGCAGGTCAACGACGTGATTACGACACTGAAGGGCGAGGGCTTCATCGCCAAGCTGCACGAAACCTGGTTCGGCGCGAAGGCCGAGGATACGACCTCTACAATCAAGGTCGCCGACATGCCTGCTGCTAAGTAAGGCCGGATGGTTCAGGCCACGGATGGCGGCTTGTCCGCCATCCGCCCCACAACGACCGACCGGTGCCTAAATGGATATCTTTACGACCTTTTTTAATCTGGCGGTGCTGGAGCGCTCTTTTCCGCTGCTCCTCTCCGGCCTCTGGATCACCCTCGAACTTGGCGTCGTCAGCATCGTTGGCGGCCTGGCGGGTGGGTTGATCCTCGCGCTCCTACGCCTCTATGGCGCGACGTATCTCCAAGCGCTTGCCAAGATCTATATCGACATCTTCCGCTCAATTCCGCTGCTAGTGCTGCTCATCGTGATCTACTATGCCTTGCCTTTCGTCGGCATCCGGCTCTCGCCGTTCCTTTCGGCCGCCGCTGCCTTGACGATCGTTTCGACGGCTTACACGGCGGAGATCTTTCGCGCCGGCATCGAAGCCATTCCGCGCGGCCAGTTCGAGGCCTCGGAAGCGCTCGGACTTTCCTATCGTCACATGATGGTGGAAATCATTCTGCCGCAGGCGATCAAGATCGTCATTCCGCCGCTGACGAACAACTGCATCAACGTGATGAAGGATACGGCGCTGGCGTCCGTTGTCGCCATGCCCGATTTGCTGAAGCAGGCAACGCAGGCGCAGGCATTGATGGCAAATCCCTCGCCGCTCATTGGCGCAGCCATCATCTACGTCGCGTTCCTGTGGCCGCTGGTCAGCATCGTTGCCCGTCTCGAAAAACGCTTCAGCGCCGGGAGGCGTCGATGAAAACCATTGTCAATATCCACAACCTCAACAAGTCTTATGGCAATTTCCAGGTCCTTCACGGCATCGATCTGGCAATCGGCGAAGGCGAGGTCGTGTGCGTCATCGGCCCCTCGGGCTCCGGTAAATCGACGCTGATCCGCTGCATCAACCACCTGGAGAGCTTCGCAAACGACAGCCACGTCGAGGTCGATGGCATCAAGGTGGAGCGCGGGCGCAATCTGGCGCAAGTGCGCGCAGAAGTCGGAATGGTGTTCCAGTCCTTCAACCTCTTCCCGCATCTGACGGTCATGAAGAACATCATGATCGCGCCGATGCGGGTACGCGGCACACCGCCTGATGAGGCCGCCCGCAAGGCGCGCGAACTACTTGCCCGCGTCGGTATCACCGAGCAGGCGGAGAAGTATCCGGAACAGCTGTCCGGCGGCCAGCAGCAGCGAGTGGCGATCGCCCGCGCGCTGGCGATGGAGCCGCGCGTACTGCTCTTCGACGAGCCCACCTCGGCGCTCGACCCGGAGATGGTGGGCGAAGTGCTCGACGTCATGCGCACGCTCGCCGGCACCGGCGTCACCATGATCGTGGTTACACATGAGATGGGCTTTGCCCGTCAGGTCGCCGACCGTGTCATTTTCATGGATGGCGGCCGGATAGTGGAAGCCGGCACACCCGCCGAGATATTCGACAATCCGCGGGAGGAGCGCACGAAGAGCTTCCTGCGCGCCGTTCTCAATCACTGACAATAAAGACAAGGTTCCGGAGGACCACATGGAGACGCAACGCCCACTCGACATCGACTTTGTCAGGAGCCAGTTCCCGGGGCTTCAGCATGGATGGACGTTTTTCGACAATGCCGGAGGCTCGCAGATCCTGAAGCGCGCGGTCGAGCGCATCAATACGTTCCTCTATGACAAGAACGTCCAGATCGGCGGCAGCTACGACGTGTCGCAGCAGGCGGCGAAGGCGTTGATTGAAAGCCGCGTCGCCGCCACACATCTGGTGAACGCGGCGCGACCGGAAGAAATCATCTTCGGGAGCTCGACCACGGTGCTGCTGCAGAATCTGGCGCGCGCCATGCGCAGCCAGCTTTCGGCCGGCGACGAGATCATAGTTACCATTTCGGACCACGAGTCCAATATCGGGCCTTGGGACGGGCTGCGCGACATGGGCGTCGTCGTCAAGTTCTGGCCGCTCGACACCAAGACCTATGAGCTCGACCTTGCCGATCTCGAACCACTGATGAGCGAGAAGACAAGGCTCGTCTGCGTCACCCATGTCTCCAATATTCTCGGCGCCATCAATCCGATCGCCGATATCGCGGCCATGGTGCATGCGCGCGGCGCGCGTATCTGTGTCGATGCCGTCGCCTATGCGCCGCATCGCGCCGTCGATGTCCGAGCGATGGATGTCGATTATTACGTCTTCAGCTTCTACAAGACTTACGGCCCGCACTACGCGATGATGTACGGCAAATATGATTATCTTCTGGAGCTCGATCCGCTTTATCACTTCTTCTATGGGCGCGACAAGGTTCCGGGAAAGCTGGAGCCGGGCAATCCGAACTACGAGCTCGCCTATTCGGTCACGGGGATCGTCGATTATCTCTGCGAACTCGGCGCAAAATCCGGCGCCTCGGGCTCGCCGCGTCAACTGATCCTTGCGGCCTTCGAGGCGATCACCATTCAGGAAAACGCGCTGACGGATCGGCTGCTAACCTATCTGCGCAGCCGCAACGATTGCCGCATCATCGGCGAGACGGCAAACCGCAATGGCCGGCGTATCCCGACGATCAGCTTCGTCTTCGAGGGGCGCAATTCGGAAGATATCTGCAAGGCCATGGACGCCTATAAGATCGCAATCCGTTTTGGCGATTTCCACGCGCGGCGGCTTGGCGACCATGTTGGCCTGCCGCAGTACAATGGCGCCGTGCGCGTTTCCATGGTGCATTACAACACGGTTGCCGAGGTCGATGGACTGATTGCGGCGCTTGATGAAATCTTGGGGCGCGACAATGCCGGCCTGAACAAGGGGGCTGCCTGATGCATTTCGATACCATCATCAAGAACGGCACAGTCTTCACCGCGAGCGATACGTTTCGTAGCGATGTCGGGATTCGCGATGGAAAGATCGCTGCGCTGGCCGCTGGTCTTGATGATGCCGATGAGATCATCGATGCCACCGGCCTCTATGTCATGCCCGGCGGCATCGACAGCCATGTCCATATCGCCCAACCCTCGGGCGATGGGATCGTCATGGCCGACGATTTCGCGAGCGGTACCCTTTCGGCCGCCTTTGGCGGGAACACGACGATCCTGCCTTTCTGCCTGCAGGAAAAGGGCACGACGCTGCGTGAATCGCTGAAGGATTACCATGCCAAGGCCGATGGCCAGTGCCATATCGACGTATCGTTTCATCTGATCCTCAGCGATCCCACGGCCTATGTGCTCGGGCAGGAGCTTCCGGCGCTTGTCGAGGATGGTTATACCTCGCTCAAGGTCTTCATGACCTATGAGAACCTTCGCCTGCGCGACGACCAGATCCTCGATACATTGGACAGCGCCCGCCGTTCCGGCGCGCTCGTCATGGTCCATTGCGAGAATGAAGACGCAATCCGCTATCTGATCGGCAAACATGAGCGGAATGGCGATCTGGCGCCGAAATTCCACGCGCTGAGCGGGCCTGCCGCGGCCGAGCGCGAGGCGACGCATCGGGCGCTTTCGCTTGCCGAAATCGTCGATACGTCGATTGTCATCGTCCATGTCTCGAACCGCCAGGCGATGGAAGAAATCGAGCGGGCCCGCAAGCGCGGCGGCAAGGTCGCGGGCGAAACCTGCCCGCAATATCTGCTGTTGACGGCAGACGATCTCGATGCTGCCGAGCTTGAGGGCGCGAAATTCGTTTGCTCGCCGCCGCCGCGGGACAAGGAAAGCCAGATTGCCTGCTGGGAAGGCCTGCAGAATGGCACGTTCGAACTTTTCTCGTCCGATCATTGCCCCTTCCGTTACGAAGATGAGGGAGGCAAGCTCAACGAGAAGGGCAAGCGGAATTTCCGTTGGATTCCAAACGGCATTCCCGGCGTCGAGACGCGGTTGCCCATTCTGTTTTCGGAAGGGGTGAGCAAAGGCCGGATCGATATCAACCGCTTTGTGGCGTTGTCATCCACCAATCATGCCAAGCAATATGGCCTCTATCCGCAGAAGGGCACGATCGCGATCGGCTCGGATGCCGATATTGCCCTCTGGGATCCGTCGAAGAAGGTGACCATCACCAACGACATCCTGCATCACGGCGCCGATTACACACCCTATGAAGGTCTTGAGGTCCAGGGCTGGCCCGTGCGCGTCATCCTGCGTGGCGCGACCATCGTTGATGGAGAGGCGTTCACCGGCGCTGCGGGTCAGGGTGCCTATCTTCGCCGGGCGAAAGTTGGCGTCGTATCGCAAAATAGATAAATGCGAAAACGCTCTTTGGTTCTGCGCAGCTTGGCGAAGTATGGTGGTTGAAAGCTGGAGAGAGGGTGCTACCGCAGAACTATAGCCCTTTCCCGTTCTCGGCGTTTTCGCATTTTGGTGGGGGGAAGCCGATACAGGTCTTTGCCTTGGCACGAAAGCGACCATCGAAGGCGCAACAGTTGTAGAGAAGTCTGCCAAGGGGCATTTCATCATCGGCTGGTCGCGTGCAAGGTGGCCAAGGATCGCTTCGGGAGCACCTATTTGCTTGTAGCTACACGGAACGATTGTCGTCATACTACGCTCAACGTCGGTTGAGGAGCAGGGCAGACCATGGACAAGTTCGGCCCGGTAGCGTTTGGACTGATCATAAGCGTTCTCGGCATCACACCAGCTCAAGCGTTTCCGGCAATTAGTCCACCCGGGATCCAATTGCCGCAGCAAACAGAAACCGTGCAATGGCGTCACGGAGGCGGGGGCCCATACGGCGATTACGGTGTAATCGTCGGCGGCGCATTAACACGGCCTCACTACGGTCCCTACGGGGCTACATATTACGGCTCGTTCTACGGGTATCAGCGCCGGCCAGATAGCTCTTATTGGCCGTACCGCGGGTATGAACCGTCAGTCGCCTATGAGGGCGGCGGCCATGTGAGTTGGTGCTATGCGCGCTATCGTACGTACAGGGCATTCGACAATACGTTCCAGCCTTACTACGGCCCCCGTCGCGAATGTGTCGGACCATATCGATGGCGCTAATCGCCTATCTCCTACCGCCAGGTGCCCCTAGTCTACGTTTCGAACGCCCTTCTGACGGATTCGAGCGGTTATTGCGGCGATGCCGTTCGCCTCTCTGCGCCCTGTTCGATCCGGAATTCATTGCAGATCGCATTGAGGACTAAGCGTCATTTGCCTAGGTACATTGCTGCGCCCGCCGTCTCGGTGGCGGCCCGAAGCCGCTTTTCTCTAGTAGCCGCAAAACCTCACGTGCCCTACCCAAACCGCGACGATCGGCAGGATGAGCGATAGGCAAGCTTGCCATAGCTCATCAATATGGATAGCCATGAGTTATAGAAAGGTGGTCTATAGCTCATGCAATGGAACTGGCAGAACGCAACCGCGTTTCAGGTACGACACTGCAAGCTTGATCCCGTTGGAGCAGAAATTTCTGCAATCCGCCGGCGCGCGGACTGCCGCGGGTGCGAGGATACGGGATGGTGTTATCGATGATCGCGAACGAACTAGTTCGCCAGTCGACGGCTCTCCCAAGTCTAGGGACTGTGATACAAATCCTTGGATAATAGAGTCTAGGCTCCGAGTTTTTGTATCAATGCTGGCTTCCATCAAACAACGCCAAATCGCCCGAACCGTGCTCGCTGAATGCGGGGATAGCACGTCTCGCGGAACTGCGGAATGCAGGCGTGACGGCGGCTGCCATGAGCCGAATGGAACGGGATGGTGAAGTCGTGCGGCTTGCCCGTGGTCTTTATCAACTTCCCGATGCGGAACTCGATGCCAACCACAGTCTGGCGGAGATTGCCAAACGCGCCCCGAAAGCCGTTATCTGCCTTGTTTCGGCCCTCGCTTTCCACGGCTTGACGGATCAACTTCCGAGACAAATCTGGCTTGCCATAGGCCGCAAAGATTGGGCTCCGCAACCGGACGGCCCTGCTGTGAGTATCGTGCGTTTCACAGACAGCCTTCTCAATGAAAGCGTCGAGACCCATGTCGTTGAAGGCGTTCCGGTTAATTTATGGAATCGCCAAAACGATTGCCGATTGCTTTCGCTACCGCAACAAGATTGGCCTATCCGTAGCGATAGAGGGGCTGCAGGAGGCGCTGCGGCAACGAAGGGCTACTGCGGGCGAAATCGCTGACCAAGCCGAGCGTGGTGGCGTGGGACTGTAATCCGTCCGTATATCGAGGCACTGACCGCAAATGGCTAAGGAATCAGAAACGTCGGCGCCTCGGTCCGCGCCCGCCTGCTGCAACTCGGCAAGGCAAGCGGGCAGAGCTTTGATCTGGTTCTGACGCGTTTCGCCCTTGAACGATTATTGTTTCGGATCAGCCAGTCGCCCCACGCCGGTCGGTTTGTGCTGAAGGGTGCGATGCTGATGATGAGTTGGTTTGACGATCCCCACCGCGGTACGCGCGATCTGGACCTTTTGGGCTTTGGCAATCCCGAACCAGACCCGATGCTGGCGACTTTTCGGGAGATTCTGGAGCACCCGGCTGATGATGGCGTCACGTTCGACGCCAAAACTTTACGTGTGGATCGCATTCGCGAGGGACTGGAGTATGGTGGGCTCAGGGTGCGGGTGGTCGCTTCGATCAGCGGAGCCCGAATCACCCTGACGATCGACATCGGGTTTGGCGATGCGCTTGAGCCTGGGGCGGAGATGTTAGATTATCCTTCCATGCTCGGTTTTCCGACGCCCAGGCTCCGAGCCTATGCTCGGGAGACCGTTATAGCCGAGAAGTTCCAGGCGATGGTCATGCTGGGGGCGTGCAAACAGCCGGATGAAGGACTTCTACGATATCTGGGTTCTCAGCAGGTCATTCGATTTCACCGATGACAGATTGGCGCGTGCAATCGCAGCGACGTTCGAGCAGCGCGAAACTCCAATCCCCACCGAGCTACCGGACGCCCTGACGAACGCCTTTGCCAAGGACGAGCAAAAGCAGCGGCAATGGCACGCTTTCGTCGAGGGCGTTGCACACGATCCTGGCGATCTGACGGACGTCCTCACCGAGATTGCCACGTTCCCGATACCGCACGCTGTTGCGGCTGCGAAGCTGGGCAAGTGAGCGGTTTGGTCGCCACCGCCGGCTGTGGAGCGATTGCAAGTCGATCGCGTCGACGAAGTAAATAACGGGGTCGTCGGTTCGTATCCGCTCAAGACCTGCGGAAACAACCGGGTACCCGCAACTGATCTCGGTCTACTCCCGGACCTGTGCGGACAACAGAACGACGCCCCGAAACAGCGATTGCTTCGGGGCGCTTCCTATTAGGCAGCTGTCTTCGTCGTATCAGCGGAAGCGCCGCCACTTTCAGCTAAGTGTGCCTTGAGAAAGCGAGGCCGGCCGCGTCCAATTGGCTGAGGTCAACGTCTCTGAGATCGACCGCGTCCAGATAAACTGTGGCCTCGCCTTCATCGGCGACATCGATGGGCGCATCAATCAGTCGGAGGCGACGATCCGAACGATGATCAAGGCCAATGCCAACGTCAACCTGTTGAAGACGATCCCTGGCATCGGCGAGTTCTTTGCAAGGCTGATCGATGCAGAAGTCGACGACATATCGCGCTTTCGCAACCCGAAGAAGCTTGCCGCCTATACCGGGCTCGTGCCGTCGAGCTATTCCTCCGGCGGCAAGACCCTTCCTGACAATGGGCCATTGCAGCGAGTGGAAAATCTGACCGACCGGCCAGGTTCGATTTTCGTATCCGATACTACGCACCCAATGTCTGCCCGGCGCTTCGATATAGCATGTAGCCAGCAACGACGAAGATTAGGGTCGCGAACAGGCTGTTCAAAAGCCCCTTACGCGCCGAAAGATGTCGGGCGAGACTGGCACCAACCAATCCTCCCACCACGCCGCCGGCGATGAAGACCCCCGCGAGCAACCAGTCGACATATCCGGACAGGGCGTAGTTGAGCGCCGTCGTCAATCCGAATGCAGTGACGGCGACGAGTGACGATCCGATTGCGAAGAGGATCGGCATTCCGGTCGAGGCGATCAGACCTGGAACGATGAGAAAGCCGCCACCAATACCGAAGAAGCCGGAGAACACACCTGTCAGTCCGCCAAAACCGACCACCTTGTGCGCGTTTCCTCGTGAGCATTGCGCTGCTGGATCGCCTTCTGCTCCGCGCTTGCGGAGCATCAGGAAACCGACCACAAGCATGAGAAGTGCGAAAAAGACAAGCAGCCTCTGTCCGTCGATCATCTTGCCGACGGTCGACCCGATGAAGGCTCCGATAATGCCCGCGACACTGTAGACGCCAGCGCATCGCCATTTGACATTGCCGAGCCTCGCATGCCCGAGGAGATTGGCGAATGCATTGGCGGCAACTGCAAAGGCGCTCGTCCCGATTGCGAGGTGAGCGCTTGGAACGCCGACGAAGTAGACCATGAGGGGAACAGCAAGGATCGAGCCGCCACCGCCGAACATCCCAAGGGTGAAGCCTACAAGTCCGCCGGAAACAGTCCCAAGAATATATTGCATTGCATCGAGGTACATGGCGATGGTTTTGGGCCGCCGCGCGGCCTCCTCATACTCAATTAAAGCGCAGCGGCGCGCTTCGCCCTGATTGGGCGATGCGGTAGGCGAACATGCCCGCAATCATGGCCATAGCGAACAGAACGGTCTCCCAGCGCCCGGTGGCGAGTGATGCGATCGCTGGGCCGGGGCAGAAACCGACCAGGCCCCATCCTAGACCGAAGAGAACCGCGCCGAAGACGAGCCTGGCGTCTATAGAGCGGCTGGTCGGAACGTGAAATTTTGTATCGAAGGCCGGGCGTGATCGATATTGCTTGATCGCATAGGCTACGGACGAGGGGATCAACGCGCCGCCCATGACAAAGGCGAGAGACGGGTCCCAGTCTCCGGCGACGTCGAGGAAGCCAAGCACGCGAGCCGGGTTGACCATGTCCGATACGACAAGGCCAATGCCGAAGAGAATGCCGCAGAGGATCGCAGCAAGGATACGGCTGGTCATCACAGCCCTCCAATCAGATGGCGCATCATGTAGACAGTCGCTGCCGCAACGGCCATGAAAGTCGCCGTGGCAACGAGCGAACGCGGCGACAATCTCGCAAGACCGCACACGCCGTGACCGCTGGTACAGCCCGATCCCAGTCGTGTGCCGAATCCTACGAGCAGGCCCCCGATAATAAGAAGGATTGGCGACGATACGATCGTCAACTCGGCATGCCGAATATAGGTGAACGCAATTCCGGCGCCGCCGACGATCCCGCCAACGAACCCGATGCCCAGCGGACTGACGCCCTCACCCGTCCAGCCGAAGGCAGAGGCAGTCAAGCCGGATATGCCTGCGATGCGGCCGTCGAGTAGCAGGTATAATGCTGCTGACAGGCCGATCAGAAGGCCGCCGGAAAGCGGCCAGATGTAGTTCAAGTGAGACATGTGTGCCTACAGTGCGTTGACTGGAATCTTCAGATAGTGAATGCCGTTGTCCTCGGCCGGGGGCAGTTTGCCCCCACGCATGTTCACCTGCACCGAGGGGAGGATCAGTTTCGGCATCGCCAGAGTGGCATCGCGATCGTTGCGCATCTTGACGAAGTCGTCTTCGGTCACTCCCTCATGCACGTGGATGTTGCCTGTACGTTCGGCGCCGATGGTCGTCTCCCAGGCGTAGTCGTCGCGATTCGATGCCTTGTAATCATGGCACATGAACATGCGGGCCTCGTCGGGAAGTTGGGTGAGACGCCTGATGGACCGGTAAAGCGTGCGGGCGTCACCACCCGGAAAGTCACAGCGTGCCGTGCCGTAATCGGGCATGAACAGGGTGTCACCGGGAAAAACGGCATCGCCGATGACGTAAGCCAGGCAGGCGGGCGTGTGACCGGGAACGTGAAGAACAGTCGCATTCAGATCGCCGATCTTAAAGCGGTCGCCGTCGTGGAAGAGCTGGTCGAACTGGCTGCCGTCTCTTTGAAACTCGGTGCCGGCGTTGAAGATCTTGCCGAAGACTTCCTGGACGCGAACGATCTCGCGGCCGATGGCGAGCTGGCCGCCGAGTTCAGCTTGCAGGAGCGGCGCCGCCGACAGGTGGTCGGCATGCGCATGCGTCTCGAGAAGCCATTGAACTTCGAGACTTTCGGATTTCACGTAATCGATAAGAGCACGAGCGGACACGTTTGTCGTTCGCCCGGATGCTGGGTCGTAGTCAAGCACACTGTCGATGATAGCGCAGGCGTTTGAGTTCGGATCGCGGAGGACATGGCTGACGGTGAAGGTCGAAGGATCGAAGAATGATCGCACGTCAGGCCGCTTCGAATGATTTTGAAGAGCTTCCCGGACGATCCCGGACGCATGTGAAAGAGGGGTGTCTATAGCCGAGCTGGGCATTGCCTTCTCCATTTGGTAAAGCTAAAATACATATTTACATTAAACATGCAAGCATGTACTTTGATGTCCAACGGCTTTGCGGTACTGTCCGATAGACAGGGGTAGGAATGGACACGACGACTGAAAATATGGAGGCCGCGCCAGGGGCTTTGCGGATCAATGACAGGGCGCCGGGCTTTGTTGCGCGCTCCACAGGCGGCGAAGTGTCGCTCTCGAGCTATCGGGGGCGATGGCTCTTGCTTTTCTCTCACCCGGCCGACTTCACCTCAGTGTGCACCAGCGAGCTAATCGCATTCGCTCGTGCCCATGAGAGCTTTTCCAAACTAAACTGCGACCTTCTCGGCCTGTCCATCGACAGCCTCTATTCTCACGTCGCTTGGCTGCGCGACATAGAACATAGCTTTGGAGTGAAGGTTAAATTTCCGTTGATCGAAGATTCGGCGATGGTGATCGCCAGAGCCTATGGCATGTTGGATAGTTCTTCCGAAAATAGCGGGGCCGTGCGTGCCACCTACGTGGTCGATCCGAAGGGGATCATCCGGGCCATCGTCTGGTATCCGATGAATGTCGGGAGATCGGTAGGCGAGCTCCTCCGTCTTGTCGAGGCATTGCAGACCTCGGAAAGGGAAGGGGCTCTGACGCCCGAGGGCTGGAAGCATGGGGAAGCACTGCTTGAGCCTGCTGCGGCTTCAATGGAGGAAGGCAACGACCTTCGCAAAGGCGAGTCCTGGTACTACCGGGAGCGACGCGGATGAGCGGCGCCGTTCTGGAAGAAATGCAGGAGAAGGCCGTTGAGGCTGCTGAGTTCATGCGACTGTTCAGCACACCAAGCCGGCTGATGCTTCTTTGCTGCATTGCGCAAAGAGAGCGTTCTGTCGGCGAAATCCAGGAAGAACTCGGTTTTAAGCAGCCGGCGCTTTCGCAGCAACTCGCGGAACTTCGCCAGGCGGGCCTGGTCGAGACCCGTCGCCACTCGCGCCAAGTCTACTACTCGATCTCCGATGGGCGCGTCGCGGCCGTCATGAGTATGCTCACGCAGATGTTCTGTGAGGTTGAACCGACAAGTGACGAGCAGATCGCGCCGGTTAGTCCCGCCAAACGACAATCCCGTGCGGGGGCCGGGGCTGCTATTCCGGGAGAAATGGCGCACTGGGCGCGACTGGAAAAGATGGACTGACTTTGGAGGATGCCCGATGGAGATGCTCGGTTTCGAAGCGTCGCTCGACCATGCTCGGTCCGGCGCGAGCAACCAGAGGCGCGCAGTTGACCAACAGGACCGCCAAGGCATTCTGCGCCTGATCCAAGGGACTCGTTCTTCTGCGGTGATCCAAAAGCGATGATGGGCATGGGGTATCCGGCCGAAATGCAAATCAAACAGAGGCGAAAATCCAGCTCATACTTGGGCGGCAGCGCCCCAAGCGTCTCCCGTGTCCGCTTGGGTGCCGCTCTAGGCGGTGGTTTCAAGGAGGATATGCAAAACCAATTGCAGTCACCACGATCCACTGTTGATTTGATCGCGAAGACGTTCCTGCGAAGAAAGAGAGCAACAGGCTGGTTTCCGAGAACAAAATTGCCGTTCTTAACCGGTTTCAGGTAGCTGTCAGGCTATGGTGGCGTTGGATAAAGGGGCAACCATCGGCTTCGAGCGCTAAGACAATGATATCCCAGGCACGCCACCAGTCGTACTGCGCAACACCATCGGTAACGATGTTCTTCGCCTTGATCGTGGCTTGGTTTACCTTGCTTGCGACATTCTACACTCATCCTACTATCGATATCAGCGTGTCCTCGGCGTTCTTCAGAGGGCCACTTTGCGCTGGGGCTCTTTCTGGGGTCGGATGCGGATATTTCCCGCTTCGTCGAATGGAAGTGTTCAAGGGTATTCGTTGGATGCTCTACGTCCTTCCATACGTCGCCGCAGTGCTCATCGTTGTGATGGCATTGATCGGCGTCTTTTCGAGACAGCTGCGAGAACATCTACCGATGACGCGCCTTTTGGTGGCGTTGATCAGTCTTGGTGTCGGACCTGGCCTATTGGTGAATTCGTTCCTGAAGACTTTTTCCGGTAGACCGAGGCCCTTCCAAACGAATCTCTTTGGCGGAAATCTGGATTTTACTGCCGCCGGAACGTTCGTCGGCGAGTGCACCCGAAACTGCTCATTCGTGTCCGGAGAAGCGTCGGGAGCGGGGTGGCTGTTATGCCTTCTTTTCTTGGTTCCGGCTAATGCTCGCGTGTGGATTGCACCGCCGTTAATTATTGCTTCCACAACCATGGCGGCCTTGCGTGTCGCGGTTGGATCTCATTACGCTTCCGACGCGCTCCTCGGGTGGCTTCTGGCGGTAATCGTATTCATGGGGATGCTTATTTTGGAAAGTAAGATCCTTGCCGGTTGGGATAGAAGTTCAAAAAAAAGGCGAGCGAGCGTTCTTTGCGGGGCCGGTGGCGTCGAACCTCCGTTGACGGGTCGCAAACAGCCCGCTCTGAAGGATCCTGCAAGCCCCAAGAAGTTGGTGGACTATTTCGAACCCGTTCTCTTAAAGCGGGCGGGGACATCACTTCGAGAGAATACGCAGAAGTGAGTTCGATACACGAAGTCTCCGGCTGACTTTGCAAGATTCCAGTGAGTGCGGTGCCCTATATGCCCGCTCTGGGCACCCGTCGCAGCTGTGATCGCGAATACCGTGCTTGGGTTAATCTCACACCATTACGTCAAATCGGCTTTGTCCTGGAGACACTCCATGAGCAGACTGCATTCCGAGCATCACCTGATCTCCCGCATCGGCTGGCTCCGGGCAGCCGTCCTCGGCGCAAACGACGGAATCGTCTCGACGGCGAGCTTGATCATGGGCGTCGCCACCGCGTCCGCGGCACCGTCACAGATCTTGGTGGCGGGCGTCGCCGGTCTGGTCGCGGGCGCGATGTCCATGGCGGCCGGCGAATATGTGTCGGTAAGTTCGCAGGCGGACACCGAGATAGCCGATCTTGCGCGGGAGCGGATGGAGTTGGAAATGCACCCCGAAGCGGAACTCGAGGAACTGATGCAAATCTATGTCAGACGCGGTCTTACCAAAGATCTGGCCAGGCAAGTCGCGAACCAACTGACCGCTGGTGATGCTCTCCACGCGCATTCGCGCGACGAACTCGGTATCGTTGATCACATGGCGGCCCGCCCCGTTGAGGCAGCTCTTACGTCGGCCGCCACGTTCGCGGTGGGGGCCGCATTGCCCTTGCTCACGGTCGTCCTTTCTCCCGCCTCGATACTGATCTACACCGTTGCAACCGCGTCTTTGGCTTTCCTCGCGCTGTTGGGCGCAATCGGCGCGAAAGCGGGCGGCGCGAACATCTGGAGGGCCACGACCCGCGTCATGTTCTGGGGCGCTTTCGCCATGGCGTTGACGGCTGGAATCGGTGCGCTTGTTGGCACCGCGATCTGAGAGGTGGCCTCAACACACTGTACCTATTGCACGCCTAGCTTGTCGGACCGGGTGAGTTTTTTAGGATACTGCGGTTCTCGTCGCGCAATGAACGAGAGGCCGATCCAAGTTCTCTTCTCGGCGCGGGCTGTTTGGATCCACAATCAGAACGGCTTGGGAAGCCGGCCCTCGCAATATATCCGATGCCAAACCTCCACCGCCGCGTCGGCGAGCATCGAGCGGGCCTTGCCCGCCAGAAGGCTCAGCATTTCATTGTCGCTCGGCCGCATCGACGCGACCGGATGGCGCTCACTACGACCGCCGCCACTGACGTTACGCACGATGACATTGCCCGGCAGCATGGCTCCGACCCTCGGTTTCAGTTTCATCGCCTCAAACGCCATGTGCGGACGGAAGGCACCGAGGATGAGATAGTCGTCGATGTCGACATCGATCTTCTTCATGGTTGCCTCACATCGATCTCCGTCAGAACACCGAAAACCGTCGTTGGAAAGAGCGGATTTCGGCCTGAGGGCGGCATCATCCACTCGGCGTGTAGGTGATAAGGTATCTCATTTGGCAGTGGGAAGTCTCAACATAGACTTTCCGCATCTCCTCTTTGAGTTGTTATTCTCCTCAGCTTGGAATTGTCTTTTAGGACACGATGAATGCTGCCGGCCGCAATGCCGAAGCGATGCTGAGGATTGAGCCGCCAGACCCGAGGGCAAGGATTCCTTCAGTGCTATTGGCTCATTTCACGGCTCATATGTTGATCTTCTGAGATGGATGTTTAGCGCTGATCAGCGTGAAAACAGGCCGCATCCGATTCCTTTCGACTGGCCGTGCTCGAGGAAGAGAACAGGCAGACCAAGCGTTTCGGCGAGCGCAAGACCACGTGCTTCGCCGAGAACCATCATCGCCGTCGCCCAGGCGTCGGCGCTCATACAATCGCAGGCGATCACGGTAGCGGACGCGGGAGGATGTCTGAGCGGCATGCCGAGGTGCGGGTCCATGGTGTGCGACAGACGGCGGCCGCCGACATCGATCCAGTGTCGGTAGTCGCCTGACGTCGCAACAGCGACATCTTCTAGCACGAGCACGGAATGCGGGGCACGCGTTTCCAGGTTTGGCATTTCGACGGCGACGGTCCAGCCGCGGCCGTCGGGCTGAGTGCCGAGCGCTCGCAGTTCGCCGTCGATGGCGAAGAGGCCGGCTTCGATACCGAGCTGGCGCGCAGCCCCGGTCAGTTGATCGACACCAAAACCCTTGGCGATGCCATTGAGATCGAAGCACATCTCTGAGTGCTTGCGGGCGCGTCCGGCGGCCTTGTCTAGCTCCAGAACATCATGGGCCGGGCTGCGTCTGGCGAGACGGGCAGTCTTGATCCGGTCCTCGCTTGCGTCCGCCGCGCCGAAACCCCAGGCGGAGACGGCGTCACCCAGGCCGATATCGAAGGCGCCGCCCGAAGCTTGACCGATTTTAAGACCCGTTCCCAGCACAGTAAGCAGGCTTTCAGGCACAAACACCCATTCACCGGGCTTTGCGGCGTTCAAGCGGTTGAGGTCGCTTTCAGGCCGCCAGGTGGACATTTGTTCGTCGACTTCCGTCACGGCGTCGGCCATCGCCTTGCGGGCGCGGTGGACATCGAAATCCAATGGCATGTGAAAGAGTGCTGACCAGCGCGTGCCCATAGTCGGACCGTTCATCGTGTAGCGCGTCATGTCAGTACACGTCCTCGGTATAGCGACCATTGGCTTTCAGGAGCGCGAGGCTGAAACCCTGTGGCGCGAGAATGTCGGCGAGCACGGTCGCAACAGCCGCCGCCATATCCCGACTCCCGCAGATGAGAACCTGACCGCCCGCAGCGATAAGCTTGCCGATTCGCTCGGCATCCTTGCAAAGGATATCCTGCACATAGGCCGGGTTCGCGGTTCGCGAGAAGGCGGTCGAGACCGAGGTCAGCCGGCCGTCCTTGTTCCAGTTGGAAAGTTCCTCTGCGTAGAGCGCATCGCTGGCGGGATGGCGGATTCCGAAATAGAGATGCATGGGACGGCATCCCCGGTTTCCGCGGGCAAAGCCGGCCAGCGGACCGATCCCCGCGCCGGCGCCGATGAGGATGACGGGCTTGCGTCCGCGCGCCGGACGGAACGCCGGGTTTGGACGCACGAAGGCCGCAATAGTCTCGCCCGGTTCCAGCGCGGTGAGTTGGTTGGAGCAAAGCCCTCCCACTTGCTTGCGGACACAGATTTCGAGAAAGCCATCTTTCATACCGGAAGCAAGCGAGTAGAATCGCGGCAGATCCGAGCCTTGCGGCACGATGCCGATCAGATCTCCGGCCTCAAACCGCGAGAAGCCCTTGCCCGTCAGACGCTGCCAAAGCGATATCTTCGGAAGGGCAAAGCGCAGGATGGCGGTTGTCGCCTGTACGCTTGCTCCATAATCGCGGCGAGATATGACCGGCAATCTCCAGGTCTTCGGTGCGGTCGGTTGGTGGTTCAGCTCGAAAACGAGGCCAAGCGTTTCGGCCAGGCGCCGCCCCCAGCGGGCGAAATCCTGTGGCGATTGTCGATCTACCGTGTCGAAGGGGCTAAGGACGGCCCAGCCCTTGTCCTCAGCGATCCTCGCGATCTCGGTGGCGAAACCGCAGAAGGCCGGGAAGCTGCGATCGCCGAAACCGAGCACGGCGAGCGGCAGGCCGGGCATTGCCGGCACACGCTCGAAGCGTTCGACGAATTCCTTGGAGGCTGCAGGCGCCGTGCCATCGCCATAGGTGGCGGCGAACAGAATGACACGCCGCGCCTTCGGCCAGTGGGCCGGCTCGAAATTGGACATCGGGCCGACATGAACGCGAAGACCCTGTGCGGAAAGAGCAGTCTGCAGCGTATTGGCGAAGCCCCAGGTCGTTCCGTTCTCACTGCCGACTAGCAGGATCGTATCGGCCTCGTCGGCGGCAACCGAGGCTGCCTTGGGGTTGCGGCGCCCCCTCAGCCAAACGATCATGCCAGTCCAGCCCAGGACGGGTACCGCAAGCGCAGAGAACCCGAGGACGAGCCCAAGCCACGCCACGCCGCGCCCTGTGTGCAGCATGGTGATGAGGCGCGTGACCTTGTCGACCCAGCCGGCGTCAGACCAAGCCAGCAGCGCACCGTTGCCCTGGTCGATATAAGCTTCTCCTCCTGTTATCTTGAGTGTGAAAACGTCCGTTGAGTCGCCCGTGGCAGGGAAGCTAAGCGAGAGCAGGTCATCGACCATAGTCTCTTGAAGCAGGGCGACAGAGGTAAGGGCCACGCCGGTCTTGCCGCTGACGTTGGCCGGGAAGGCCGGCGCATTCGCGCCTTCCGGCAATAGCCCGAAAACAGCAGCCGTCATCCAGAACGCGGTGAGCGCGGAGAGGAAGAGGCCGGGCAGGGCAAGGCGTGAGACGACGGCGTGTAAGCGTCCATCGCCGTAGCCGCGAACGGATGTCAGGACGGACCGCCAGCCGCCGGCGCGCCGCGCCATCAGGAACAGCCCGGAGATTGCAAGGGCAAGCACAACCGCTGCACTGCCAGCAGTTATGAAGCGTCCGGGATCGTCCAAGAAAAGCGAACGATGAAGATTGACCAACCAACGCTCCAGCTCCGAGGTGCCGGCGCTGCCGACCGGCTTTCCAGTGGCAGGGTCGATGACAGCGGAGGCGGGTTGGTCGCCTTCGTAGTAATAGGCGGTGATCCGCCCAGACGGCGCGCGCCTGATCTGTTCGACCGTAGGTTCTGACGCCTGGACTCGCGTGGCGAGTTCCGCGACGCTGATGCGCTGCGCCGCAGGTGTGGTGAGCGCCTCTGCGGCTGGGAAGATCGAGAGTGCGGCGCCGCTCAGCGCGACGACGGTGAGAAGGACGGTAGCGATCAGTCCGAAGCAGCGGTGGAGCGAGCGACTCATAACAGGCGTCCCTTCTCCTCAACGCACGTAGGTGAAGGCGGCGATGTAGCGCGTACCTTTCACGTTCTGGCCCGAGCCGCCTGACGTCAGCGGCACCACGATCTCATTCGGACTGTCGCGCATGTCCTCCACGGCGGAATCGATGTGAAGCTGATAGCCGGCATCGAACAGCGTATCGGCAAGGTCGACCGTGACCTTAAGCGAACGACCCGCCCCAACGCTGGCGCCCGTAATGCCGTTGATCTCGCCGATGTCACCGCCGGTGGCACGGTACCAGCCGCTGAGATGCTCGTAGTATCTAGTCTTGCCGCCCGCCATCCAGAGACTGCCGACATACTTGCCTTGCGCATCGGTGACATAATAGGCAACGTAGGCGCCATCGCCGCCGTAGCTGCGCATGTTGGTGGTGAAGGTCACCTCGCGGGCCATGGCGAGGCCGGGAACGGTAAGGGCCGTAGTGACAGCAAGCAGGGCAATGAAGGACTTCATTCTCATCGATCGTCTCCTTGGTCGGACTTGGCGGTTCAGTTCGTCTGGGCGCGCGGCTTGGAGCCAGGCGTGAACAGGCCGTTGCTAGGCGGGGTGGCGTTCTGCTGCTGCAAGACGCCGCCTCGACCGCAAGAATTTTCATCCTCGTCTTCGCAGTCGTCGGCGGCGTAGCGGCCATTGTCGTCGTGACGGAGGCGATGCGCCTGGTGATCATCGTCCTCGTTCTCTTGATACCCGGCTAGTATGGCCCCAGCGGTCTTCGCTGCCGGGAACGGCATCGCGAGACTGCCGAGGGGGGCGAGAAAGCCTATGCCGGCGCACGCGGCCAGAAGAAGTTTGCGGTATGTCATAAGTGATCTCCAGTTGGGCATCTGACGGGGATTTCGGGCTGATCAATTGCGTCCTAAGCTGACCGCCACCTGACAATTGGCGCGACAGCGCTTCAGGTTCCCGTAAGCTGGCGGGTGGACTAAGGGGCCAAAGAGAGGCAGAGAGGAAAGGTTGCGATGCGGGTTCTGCTGATCGAGGACGATACGGCGCTTGGTGCGGCCATTCGCGACCAGATCGCCGCCGATGGGCATTCCGTCGATTGGGTCAACCGGCTCGACCAGGCAGGCGATGCAATCGTTGCGGCTGCCTATGATCTGGTGCTGCTCGATCTGATGCTGCCCGATGGGCTCGGCGTTCCCTTCCTGAAGGGATTGCGCGGGCGGGGCGACGTGACGCCGGTTATGATCCTGACAGCGCTCGATCAGGTCTCTGACCGTATTGCCGGACTGAACGCCGGCGCTGATGATTACATGGTGAAGCCCTTCGACCTTGCAGAACTATCGGCCCGCATCGGATCGGTGGCGCGCCGTTATGCCGGCAACCCAAATCCGAACATCACGCTCGGTCCGCTCGCCGTTGATCTCGCTGCCAGAAGCGTCGCGTTGAATGGCAAGCCCGTTGCTCTTACGGCGCGAGAATGGGTCTTGTTTGAGGCCTTTCTGCAACGTCCCGCCCAGCTCCTCTCGAAGGCACAGCTCGAGGAGCGGCTCTATTCGTTCGATACGGAAATCGACAGCAACGCGATCGAGGTCCATGTCAGCCGGTTGCGCAAGAAACTCGGCGCTCATGTGATCGAGACCGAGCGCGGCCTCGGTTATCGGCTGGGGCAACCGTGAAGGCCGGCGCTTCGCTTCAGACGCGCCTGGCACTTGCCATCGGGCTTTCGGTAACGCTTCTGTGGTTGGCGGCGGCGGCGGTCACGGCGCACCGCCTTGGCGGGGAAATGCAAGAGGTGTTCGACGACGGGCTAAAGGCCACGGCGCTGCGCGTTTTGCCAATTGCTCGGCACGACCTGCATGAAGGCGACGGACGTGGCGATCCTGTCGAACATGATGGTAACGAGGAAGGCGACGATGGCGAGAGGCGCATCGGCCGCGAGGCGCGATATGGCGAGGACGTAACTTTTGTCGTGCGCGACCGCAACGGGAAGGTTCTTCTCGCCTCCGCAGGTGCGGATGCCTCCATCTTTCCGCCGTTTGTCAAGCCGGGTTTTCTGCGCACCGAAACGCACCAACTCTATTACGATGCTAGCGTCGATGGCGGCCTGACGATTGCCGTTGCCGAACCGCTCGATCGTCGCACGGAGCTTTCCCGCAAGATGCTGCTGGGGCTTCTCCTGCCGTTGATCGTGATGATCCCATTCAGTCTTCTCGCAATCGTTCTGGCGGTGCGCCGTTCCTTGCGCCCTGTACGCTTGCTTCGACAAGAGCTTGCCCGGCGCGGTGCGCAGGACCTGTCGCCCCTACCAGATGGCGGTCTGCCAAGCGAGCTTCGCCCGATCTCGGCAGGCGTCAATCAATTGCTGGACCGTCTGACGGCGGCGTTCAATGCCGAGCGCGCCTTTGCAGCGAACGCGGCGCACGAGCTGCGCACGCCGGTTGCAGGCGCGATCGCGCAGGCTCAGCGCATTCGGACTGAAACCGGCGAGGAATTAACGGGCCAGCGGGCAACGGAGATAGAGACCACGCTGAAGCGACTGATGCGCACGTCGGAAAAGTTGATGCAACTCGCCCGCGCCGAAGGAGGACGGCTGCAAACAGACGAGCCCTCCGATCTGAGACCCGTCCTGGAGATGATCGTCGAGGGTTTCACGCGGACTGGAGAGGGACGGATCCTCCTGACCCTTCCGGAAGAACCGGTTCTTTCCAGGTTAGACCCCGACGCCGTTGGCATTCTGTTTCGAAACCTGATTGAAAATGCGCTGAAACACGGGGCTCAGAATGGTTTAGTCGAGGTCGCGTTGCAGACAGACGGCTTACTTTGCGTCGCCAATGACGGCGCGGTCCTGTCCGCCGATGCCACGGAGAGGCTGGGGAAGCGGTTCGCGCGCGGTAGGGGAAAGGTCGGCGGTAGCGGCTTGGGATTTTCCATCGTAAAGGCAATTGCCGACCGCACAGGCATGAGTTTGAAAGTCGTTTCCCCGAGGCCGCTCAAGCATGAAGGCGTACAGATTGAGGTAACGCTGCCTCTCGCCTGACTTTTGCGGGAACCGACAAAAAGAGACGAACAAAGGAGCTGCCGATCCCTGATCGAGTTTTGACCTCCGGGATTGAGCGCCTGAACTAACGGCGCTAAGCGCTCTGTCGAGGTGTGGCCAAGAGATCGCCGAAGATTATTTCTCCTTACGACTGCAGACGTGCGACGGCATCTGCGACGTGGACGATTTTTCCCGAGTATGATGTCCGTTAACACGTTTCCATGATCGCATTCTAGCTCAGGCTGAACATCGTGATGCCCACGGCCGCCATGCAGGTGGTGGCGAACCATCCCTTACGCGCAGTCCAATTGAGGCGACGAACCGCCCCATTTCGTCCTATCGGGAAACCACGATCATCATTGCGGCCATCAGCGGCACGGAGATCACGCCGTTAAGGACAGCGCTCCAGAACAGCGCCCGTATGGGGTCGAGGTTCGAGTAGTCCACCGCGAGGCCTATGAGGGTGGCGAGGCCGATCACAGTATAGAAACCAACTGCTTCCCGCGGCTTGTGCTCAAGCCCGATTGCCCAGCCGCGGGACTCGCATACGGCATAGGCCGCTGAGCCCGCCAGGACTGGCACAGCCAGCAGACCGGTACCGATAATGCCAAGGCTGAACAGAGCGAACGCCAGATCGCCGGCAATCTCGGCCGTAGCGCCTCGGCGGCGTCGGCAGAGGTCTCAATCTCGATCTGGCCATGCAAGGTGACGGCGGTCGTCAAGATGATGAAGAAGGCGACAAGGTTGGCGAAAGCCATGCCGATATATGTGTCCCGGCGGATGCGACTGAGCTGGACGAGCGCTTGCTCAGGATGGTCGATGAGCGGATCGGTTGTCGGGTCGGCCTCGTCGTCCTCCACCTCCTCTGACGCCTGCCAGAAGAGGAGATAGGGGCTGATAGTGGTGCCGAAGACCGCCACAACCATGGTCACTGTTTCTCCTGTCAGGTCGAGTTGCGGCGTGACCGTCTGTAGGGCAACCTCGCGCCAGTTGATCTCGACGGTAAGGACGACGCGGAACAGTACCTTCGCAAACGGATGCGAACCTGTCGGCCTATATTCTAAGCCTGGGGAACAATCCGAGCATCATCGGGTCATCGCGCCTCGCTGAATGGCGCTAACCGGCGGACCAAGGCCGTTGACAGCCCAGGCTGGCTGGAAGGAAGGGCACACTGAATCGGGTGAACATTTTGTTGCGCATGCTCGACCGACGCCTACGTCTTGGAAGGCTGCCACTCGGAATTGTCTCTGTCGGTGCGGCCGGCTGGGTCCTTGCCATCACCTGCAGCTTGCTGCCATTCTTCATAATACAGACCTGGCGTGGTCTGAGCCGTCGAGCGTGACACTAACGGGTGAGCGCTATCTCTTTGCTGCGAGGGCGGTTCGTGGCTTGCCGCATGTACGGCAAATAAGCGCAATTCTGGAGGACTATGATACTCGCAGCGGGGTCCGCTCGCCGACGACGCTGCCGACCATAGGCCGGGGAATCCTAGGGCTGAACTCCCGTTGACTAATCTTCGGGCTCCGGTGCATTTGGCTCCTCCTCATCGGGATAACCTGCCTCAAGAAACTCTTCGGCATCGAGATAGGCGTAGGCTTCGAGCCTGAGATCGACCTCCAGGATGTGCACTGCACACCCCCCGGAAGCTTCCCTTATCGGTTCGGCATATGAATAGCTTGCCCAGGGGAAGAGCTTGATCATAACCTCATGGAGACTGCGGGCGCGCAGATGATAGTCGATCTGCTCATCCGGTTCTTCCTCCGGGCCTTCGCCGAAAAAGATGCGCAGATTGCTGAAGATCGCAGTTGCATCGCTCCACTCGTCCCATACGAAAAAAGTTATCTCGTCCCGAACTTCTTCCATCAATTGCCGATCAAGCGCAAAGGCTAAGCGCATCAAGGACTCTGGATCGGAAGGCACGGCTTCCTCGAAACAAAGCCTGGCAGATGCATTCAGCGTGTTATCTGCCGGAACGGTGATCGGCCATTTGCCGTCGGCTTGCGCGCATCGCTCCGTCTCCATAAGTTGCCACAGCAGCAGCCCGGATTCAGGGTCGGCTAGGATCACGCAGACCGTCAATGCGTGCCTCCTCCAGTAGTCCAAGTGGCCCTTCTCTCCGTGATGGCGGTAGCCGCCGTTGTCCGTTCGGGACGGCATCAACCTGATCTGCAGCGGCAGAAATCTTCCCGTGGGCCAACCGCCATCGAGGATTTCGGCTCGTGCATCGATGCCGATGCTCGTATCCCGCAAACGGCGGAAGGACCATTTGAAGTCCCGGGCGAATACTTTCTCGATCGCCTCGATTGCGGCGCGCGTTACCAAATCCGTCTGGTCGTGCGCTCTTTTCCCATGGCGCAGCCGCCGTGGTGGTATTGGTGGCAGGATCCAATGTCGAACGGCCGAAAAGAACCTCAAGGCTGCTTGGAGCCAGGTTTCAATCGCGATCAGCCCTGCGCCGAGAAGTCGAAGCATTGCAAGATTGCCGTTACGAAACGCTGCCTCCCTTGTTCACCTGTTCAAGCAGCGCGAGCAAACCTTTGAGGATGTCCGTCGGAGAGGGCGGGCAGCCCGGAATATGGAGGTCCACCGGCACAACTGTCGAAGCTCCGCCGAGGACCGCATAGCTGCCGGCAAAGCAGCCGCCGTCGCGGGCGCAGCCGCCGAGCGCGACCACCCATTTGGGATCGGGCGTGGCAGTATAGGTCCGGAGCAGTGCCTCGCCCATGTTCCTGGTCACCGGTCCCGTCACCATCAGGACGTCGGCATGCCGGGGGGAGGCAACGAAACGGATACCGAAACGCTCGACATCATAGAAGGCATTGCTGAGCGCGTGCATTTCGAGTTCGCAGCCGTTGCAGGATCCGGCATCGACGGCCCGGATCGACAGGCTGTGACCGAGCCGCCTGCGGGCAACCTTGTCGATCGAGGTCGCGAGCTCCTCCATCGCGGCGTCGGAGACGCCTGGAGGCGGTTCGGTTAGCGGCGGTCGGATGAGACTTCCAAAAAGGAGCTTGCGCATGGTGGCCCGCCTTCAAAGATCATGCCCGGAATAGGAGCAGTTGAACGACTTGTTGCAGAGGGGGAAATCGGCGACGATATTCCCCTCGATCGCAGCCTCCAGGAGCGGCCACAGGAACCACGAGGGATCGCGCAGATGGCAGCGTTCTATCCTGTTTCCGGAAAGCCGAAGCCAGACCAGCACGTCGCCCCGAAAACCTTCAACGACCGCCATGCCTTCCCGCGCCTCTGCATTTTCCGGGACCTCTATCCGCACTGGCCCTGCCGGGATCCGGTCCAACATCTGCTCGACCAGGGACAGACTGTTCTCCACCTCCCGGATGCGGATCCAGATGCGCGCATTCACGTCTCCCTCGCTTAACACTGGCACGTCGAAAGCAAGCTCGTCATAGGGCGGATAGGGCAAGATGCGCCGCGCGTCGAAATCGCGGCCGGACGCGCGCCCGACATAACCGCCTGCGCCGTATTGACGGGCAAGCTCCGCAACGACGTGCCCAGTTCCGACCGTCCGGTCCTGCAGCGACGCGGTATTGTCGTAGAGCTCCACCAAAGTCGGAAACCTGCGGCGGATTTCCGCCACCAGGCCGCGAAGGGCGGAAATGCCGTTGTCTTCGAGATCGACGGCAACGCCGCCGGGGATGATGCGATCACGCATCAATCGGTGTCCAAAGGTAAGGTTCGCGGCTCGCAGCACCCGTTCACGCAACACACCGCAATGGGCCAACATCAGCGAGAAGGCCGCGTCGTTGCAGATGGCGCCGATATCGCCGAGATGGTTGGCGAGCCGTTCGAGTTCGGCCATGAGCGCCCGCAGCCAGACCGCACGTGAGGGGATTTCCATCCCAAGCGCCGCTTCTACGGCTCGTGAGAACGCGTAGGCATAGGCGACCGTGCTGTCTCCGGATGTCCGGCCGGCAAGCTGAGCCGCCTTGTCGAGTTCAACACCCGCGATCAGCGTCTCGATTCCCTTGTGCACATAGCCCAGTCGCTCTTCGAGGCGCACGACAGTCTCCCCATTGGCCGTGAACCGGAAATGTCCCGGTTCGATGATGCCGGCGTGAACGGGGCCAACCGGAATCTGATGCAGGCTTTCTCCCTTCGCCTGCAGAAACGCGTAGGGCACGGCCTCGGAACTTCGAGACACCGCCTGCCCAAGCGGGAAGCGAATATCCCAGCGCCCGTGGTCGAGCCAGGGCCGGGTATCCGGCAGGTCCTGCGGTTCGAGGCCGGTGAGATCGCGGATCGTCCGCTCCAATCGCAGCGCCGGGGGATGATATCCTGCAATGGAGGGATAAGTACCCACCAGCTCATTGAGGCTCACGACGCCGACCGAGGCATCGGACGCATCGAGCAACGCCATATGGACGGCGTCCCGCTCGCCCCAGAGGCCAAGCAGGATCAGATGCCCGTCCCGAAGCGCCTCGGCCACGGAAATCCAGGCAGGCACATCAACCATCACATGCGGCCAGGGTTGGTGTGCCAGGGCGGAATGGCTTGCCTTCATGACATTGCTCAGCATCGGCATACCCAATCTCCTCAATCATCGCAGAAGGTTGGCTATATGCTGGAACCAGGCGACCAGCGGTGGCGGCAGGTAGATGCCGGCGCCGAGCACCAGCGCTAGATGCGCATACATCGGAACGTAGGATGTTTCGCCCGGAGCGAAACTGCCCCGCGGCTGGCCGAAGGCCACGCCGCTCAGCCGCAGAAGCAGGGCCCCGAATGCCACCAGGAGCCCGAACACGAGCGGGATTGCGAGCAACGGATGCGTGGCAAAGGTGGAGCTGACGATCAGGAACTCGCTCATGAAGATCCCCATTGGCGGCAGCCCGGTAATGGCGACGACGCCGGCGAGCAATCCCCAGCCCAAACTCGGATGCGTCTCCGTCAGGCCTCGGATGGCGGAAAGTCTTTGGGTTCCCTTGATCTGAGCAACATGGCCGACGGCGAAGAAGATCGCAGATTTGGTGAGCGAGTGCATGACCATGTGCAACAGCCCGGCAAAATTGGCGAGCGGCCCACCAAGTCCGAAGGCGAAGACGATAATACCCATGTGCTCGATCGAGGAATAGGCGAACAGGCGTTTGATGTCGCGGCGGCGGTAGAGCATGAAGGCCGCAAAGATCAGCGATGTGAGCCCCATCGTCATCATCAGCGGCCCGGCGGCGATCGCTTCGGGACTGACGGAAAGCAGAATCTTGAAGCGGAGGACGGCATAGAGCGCGACGTTCAGCAGGAGGCCGGAAAGCACCGCCGAGATCGGCGTCGGCCCCTCGGCATGCGCATCCGGCAGCCAGGCATGCAGCGGTGCAAGGCCGACCTTGGTGCCATAGCCGAGCAACAGAAAAACGAAGGCAACGTTGAGAAGCGCCGGATCAAAGACGGCGGCATGCTCGACCAAGATGGTCCAGACCATGGCGTCATAGCCTTCGCCGACGACGGGTTGTGCGGCGAGATAGACGAGAATGGTGCCGAAGAGCGCGAAGGCGATACCGACACTTCCGAGGATGAAATACTTCCAGGCAGCTTCAAGTGCCTCGTGCGTGCGATAGATGCCTACCATCAGCACCGTCGTCAGCGTTGCGAGCTCGACCGCCACCCACATCAGCCCGATATTGTTCGAGACGAAGGCGAGGTTCATGCCGAACATCATGATCTGATACATCGCATGATAGAAACGCAGGTTCGCTGGCGTCAGCCGCCCCGTATCGAGTTCGTGCGCGATATAGCTCGCGCTGAATATGCTGGTGGTGAACCCGACGAAGGCATTGAGGACGATGAAGACGATGTTGAGATCGTCGACGAGTAGATATTGTCCCGGCTCGGGCCGTTCGGTGACGAACAGGGAAAGGGCGGCGAGCAGTGTCAGCAGGGTTGCAAGCACATTGAACCGCGCCGTGATCCTGTAGCCGGGCAAAAGAGCCAGAAGTGCCGCCGCCACGACCGGGATCAGCAGGACTGCCGCCACTGCATCGAAGGCGAGCAAAGGGGATGACGCGCTCACTTCCGCCTCCTCCCCCTGAAATCGTCGAGTGCCCTGACGTCGACCGTGTCGAACCGTTCCCGGATGCGGAATAGAAAGACACCGATGACGATGAAGGCGATCAGGATCGAGAAGGCCACGCTGATCTCGACAACGAGCGGCATGCCCTTGGCGCCGGTCGCGGCAAGCACCAGCCCATTCTCGAGCGACATGAAGCCGACGACCTGGCTGACCGCATTGCGGCGCGTGACCATGATCAGCAACCCGAGCAACAGAACAGAAAGAGCGAAGGCGAGATCTTCGCGGGCAAGCGGATCGGCCTGCGGCGTGACGCGCAGCATGACCACGATCGAAAGCGCGACGAGCCCGATCCCGGCCAGCATGGTGGGTCCGATCCCGACCACCGTCTCGATCTCGCGATGGATGCCGAGTTGGCGGATCATGCGGTGGAGCACCACCGGAATGACGATGGCCTTGAAGATGAGGGCGATGGCCGCGGTCACGTAGAGGTGCGGCGCATCTTGCACGAAAGCCTGCCAGGCGACCGACAGAGTCAGCACCAGCGAGTGCAGCGCGAACATGTTGAGCAGGGCGTAGAGACGATCCTGGTAGAGCATCATCATGCTCACGAGCACCAATCCGCCGGCGAGCATGTGAGCAATGTCGAAGACCGGACCATTCATTACAGGCTCCTCGAAACGAACCGCAGGAGGGTGGCAAGCAGGGCAAGCATGAGCGCAGCGCCCAGGAATTCCGGCACGCGGAAAACCCGCATCTTGGCAACCGAGGTTTCGAACAGGGCAAGAAGCGCGCCTGCGATCGCTAGCTTGGCGAGATAGGCGATGAACCCCGTCAGAAAGGCGGCCGGTCCCGCTTCGGCGGCCGAAAGTTTCCACGGCACGAATATGCATGCGATCATTGAAATGTAGAGGAGCAGCTTGAGCGATGCTGCCAATTCGATCATCGCGAGATGCCGCCCGGAGTACTCGAGCACCATGGCCTCATGCACCATGGTAAGTTCCAGATGGGTCGCCGGATTGTCGACCGGAATCCGGGCATTCTCTGCAATCGCCACCATGACAAGGGCGACAAGTGCGATCGCAAGGGAAACCCGCAAACCCACGGCGGGTGAGCTCATGAATGCAGCGATGGTCGAGAGCTGCGTCGAGCCGGCAACCAGGGCCAGTGCGAAGATGATGAGCAGCATCGAAGGTTCGGCAAGCGTCGCGATCATCGCCTCGCGGCTTGAACCGATGCCCCCGAAGCTGGTGCCGACATCCATGCCGGCGAGCGCCAGGAAGAACCGCGCGCTGCCGAGAAGGGCGATGATCGCGATCAGGTCGGCCGTCCAACTGAAGATCAGGCCGGTCGCGAATGTCGGGATAACCGCGGCTGCCACCCAGGTCGAGGCGAAGATAAGGTAAGGTGCCACCCTGAACAGCCAGGAGGCGTTCTCCGCAACTACGGCCTCCTTGCGAAATAGCCGCAGGAGATCGCGATAAGGCTGGATCAGCGAAGGGCCCTGCCGGCGCAACAGCCGCGCCTTGACCTTGCGGATGAGACCCGTCAGCAGCGGCGCGAGCAGCACGACAAGCGCCATTTGGCAAACCTGAACGAGAAGAGCGGAGATCATGACCATAGCGCCAGCACCAGAAGCAGGAGAACAAGCGCAAGGAAGACCAAGCTCAGATAGCGCCGGATCGAGAGGAATTGCAGGCGGTTGAGCTTCTCGGCGGCGAACCCGACGGCGCCCACGATCGGCAAATAGAGCCCTTCCCAGACCAGGTCGTGTTGCTCGACGGAGAAGGCGGCCGGCCTGAGATCGCCAGGGGCCGGCATGTCGACCAGTTCGCGGGCACGCATGGCAAGTGTGCCGAAGACGCGCCTGACGGGCTGGGCAAAACTGCCCGCCGTATATTGTGTCGAGGGGCTGCTTTCGGGAAAACCGCAGTCCCAGGCTGCAGAACGACGAAGCGCCCGCGAGGCGTAGCGATGGACGACAAAGATCGTCGCAGAGGCCGAGACGGTGATGAAGAGGAAGATCAGCAGACCGTTATAGGAACTGCGGCTTTCAGCGATCGGTACGATCGACAACCACGGGATGTCCATCTGCACCGGCATCCGATCGCCAACCAAGGAAGACACTACGGGCGACACACCGTCGATTACGCTTCCCGGCAGGATGCCGGCAAGCAGGCACAGGCTCGCGAGCACGCACATTGCGCCAAGCGAGAAACGATCCACTTCCGCGACCTCGCTCGCCGTAGAGGTCCGAGGACGGCCGAGAAACGTGATGCCGAAGGCCTTGATGAAGCAGGCAGCCGCTAGCGCAGCCGACAGGGCCAGCAGGCCGCCCACCGCTGGAACGGCGATCTTCAGCGCCCATTGCGGAAGATCGGGGCTTTGTAATATCGCCTGGAAGGCCAGCCATTCGGAGGCGAATCCATTGAACGGCGGCAAGGCGGAAATCGCAACGCAGCCGACAAGGAAGGCGAAGCTTGTGACGGGCATGCGATGGATTAGGCCGCCGAGCTTCTCCATGTCCCGCTCGCCGGTTGCCGTCAGCACGGCACCCGCGCCGAAGAACAGGAGGCTCTTGAAGAGCGAATGGTTGAAGACGTGGAACAGGGCCGCAGTCAGAGCCAGCGCCGCCGCCAGGCCCATGCCGTTTGCCTTGAACGCCAGTGCCAGCCCGAGGTTGACAAAAATGACGCCGATATTCTCGATCGTGCTGTAGGCGAGCAGGCGTTTGATCTCGCGTTCCATCAAGGCATGTAGGATGCCGAGCGCCGCCGTCACTGCGCCCAGCAGCAGTACGATGAGCCCCAACCACCACATCGGCGCCCCGAGGAGATCGAAGGTTATTCGGATGAAGCCGTATATCGCGATTTTCGTCATGACACCGCTCATCAGCGCCGAGACGTGGCTCGGTGCGGCGGGATGGGCCAGAGGCAGCCAGACATGCAAGGGCACGAGCCCCGCCTTTGAACCGGCGCCAAGCAGCAGGAGGATCAGGACAAGGCCTGCTGTGAGCGGTGCATGTTCAGCCGCGCGCATGGCGGCAAAACCGTAGGCGCCGCCGGGTCCGGCAAGCAGGCCGAAGGCAAGCAGCAGAGCCAGCGTCCCGAAGCTTGCCATTACGATATAGAGATAACCCGCCCTGCGATTGTCGGCATTGCGATGGTGCGCCATCACCAGTGCCCAGGAGGCGAGCGACATGAATTCCCACGAGATCAGGAAAGTGAACGCATCGTCGGCCAGCAGTACCAGATTCATGCCGGCGATGAAGGCAGGGAAAAACGGTAGTACTCGGTGAGGTGCGTGTTCATGCCTGCCGTAACCGAGACCGTAGAGGCTGGAAAGCAGGCTGCCGAGATTGGTCACGAGGAGAAAGAAGGACGAGAGCGCGTCGAGCCGGAAATGAGCGCCGAGCCACGGCAGGCCGATGGGAAGGACCAGGGTCGGGGCGTCGACGAAAGATGTCGCGAGATGTATCAGGCTGGTTGCGAAAGCAATGGCCGAGGGCAGGAGGCTCAGACCGTAGATTGCCGGGGTCGCCCGGTGCGACCGGCTCATCAAAACCGCGAGCCCCCCCGTCACCAGAAACATGGCAATGCATGACAGGATGACGGAGAGGGATGTCATGGAAGCGACCTCGCCTTACTCCCGGGGGCGAATGGCGTTCCTTTCCTGTCTTCGGGAGGTTTGGCTCCTGTTTTCAGCCGGACTCCTCGTCCGCCGTCCTTACTGGCAGCCCCCTCGTTGATGAGTTCGATCCCGGCACTCTCCAGAGCGGCTAGCAACCGCATCAGCGACTCCACGTTGCCGCGAACGACGCCGACGCTTGCTTCCATACGCTGGACCGTGGGAACCGAAATTCCCGCCCGCTCGGCCAATTGGCGCTGATCGATGCCGAGGAGGGCTCTTGCGGCCCGCATCTGAGCTGCAGTGATCACGATTGACCATCGCCTATCTTGCATGAACCCTGACATCTGCAGCATATAATATATTTAGTGATGTCTCAAATTAGAATCTTGATGTACCTGATGAAGGTCCTTATTCGCTGAGATTTCGAATTGGTGAGTCAGGAAATCTTCGTCCTTGACCAAAGAAGCAGCGGTGTCCGGGGGGCCGTGCAAAAGCTGGCGTAGCGATCACGCTCCTCTCTTATCTCGGTCGACCATTTCAGTCGCGAGGCCGACGGCGAGAACGGTTGCAAAGATCGCAAACACCGGCGCATAGCCCTTGGCGGCAGCTTCTGCGCGGGTTCTTGTCGCGGCCATGTTCACTTTCTCGGGTACTCGCGGAAGCGCGTTTAGGAACCTGTCGACGCGCTCGCGGATAGACGCTTTCCATCCGCGAAGCCGAGCCTGTTCACGTTTGAAACAGACACCGGCTGCCCAGGCTTGCGGCTTTCAAGACACCCTCGAACGTCGGGATCATCCAGCAAGCGCAATAGCTGCTCGACCTTTTGATCTGAGGCGGGGGAGGGCAACTGTGCGGCCGATGCAATGGACGAGAAATGAATAAGGCGCCCGGCTATTATCCATCTAATTTCAAGAATCCTCTTTAGTGATTGTGCGATGGACCTAACGCAGTTTCGGATAATAGCTCGTTCTCAGGAACAAGGTTGGCGGGGTCGCTATTTTCGACAGACGTAGCGCAAAGCTTCAGCGCAAGGTCGAGCTTGGTCGATTTCATGTGCCGGCGTCGGTCTTCGATCAATCTCAGGATCTTTGTAAACACATCTCTGTCTGACGCAACGGTATGTGGCAAGACCCTTAGCAGGGAGGCCGGTAGATCGCGAAGGTCATCGTACCCGTGGCTCTTCATCGGGTCCCATGCCTCGAAGTAGAGGCCCCGAAGTAGCAATGGCAGATCATTGCCAACCTTGGCATTGTCGTCCACCGAAAGCCTGTCACGCACCGCGTGCAGGATTATACGCAACACTTCGTATGCGACACTCTGCTCGCAGCCAAGCAGTTCCGAAAGCTCTCGGATCCAAACGGCTGCTTCCTGTGCGGCGTTGGGGAAGGTGAGAACGGGACTGTAACGCATTTGACCCTCCTGTTTCGAGGAATTCGTGTCCCCTTCGAAAAGAGACTAGCAGCAAGCGGTGAGGACGCATTGACGGGGATCAAATCAGGACAAAACCTGTATCGGTCCAGGCACCACTTTCGCCGTAAACAGCGATCTTGGCGGAGTACATTGAAGGAGATCAAGGACTGGTTGTCAGACACTGCGGTATCGTCACGACAGAATGTCCAGGGAGGCGCCGACGATGTCCGATTTGCCGAAGTACACGCTACATGTCGCGCTTGTTTTGTTCATGCGCGGCAGCTTGGTCGACGTCGGCCTAAAGCTCAATGTGAAGGATGCTTGGGCCGCACGCATGACAGGCGGTTCGTAATGTCCAGCGTGCTGTCGGGTTTTACTGTCGGGCCGCTCTTGACCGGTTTATCGCTTATGCGCTCGGCCTGCTGGTGCTGGCCTGACGCCACGCGCACCATTCCTGCCTCAACTTTCAGATGTCGCAAAAGGCGATCCAGCGTATACGGCCGCATTCATCGTGATCGCGCGACCCCTCCCGCTGCTGGTTCTTGCTCCTTTTGATATTGGCATCGGAGTGCGTAGCCTCCCAGCAAGATGAGCAGACCGACGCGATCCGATCCTAAGAAAGCTGGTCGCGCTGAACATCGTTGTCCTTCTTTCTGCCGCCTTTCTCCAGAACTGGCAGGATATGCTGAGCGCGGTTGGAACCTGGGCGATCGCCGCACAGTTGATCTATTACTGCGGACTGGCGGTGTATTCCTATGTGCTTTCGTTCGGGCTTCCTCCCGACAAGCGAAGCGTTGTCACGCTCGGAGTTTCAACCAGAAACGTGGGTGCCGCTCTTGCTACCTGACACAGATCCGCGCGCTGGCACGATGTGCATGCCGGCCGCCTGTATCACTTTGCTGGTTGGATTTGGCGTTGCGAAGTTATTGAATCGACTGACTCCGAACCCACGTCTTGAGCTCAATCCGAGCTAGCATGGCTCGACCGTCTCCCCGAGCCGCCCAGTCCTTGCGAGTCGGGCGTCCGAGCCAGGTTCAAATCCTCCGGAAAAACGTAGATCCTCTCGAGCATTCGGTCGAGCAGATCCAGTTCACTGAGGAGGGCTGGGCGACGATCGTCAGGCAGAACCTGTGATGCAAATTCGATTACCGCGCGCAGTCGACGGGCGATCTGGAAGTTTTCAGCGCCGTAGAGGCGGATCTCGCTGAAGGTTAACTGCACGAAATCCTCCCAGTTCGGCGTTCTGCAGATCAGCCGCAACTTGCCGGACTTGCTCCTCATCTCATCGCCGAGCAGGTGCCTTCCACCGACGAAGCATAGGAGACGTTGAAGCTGGTCGATCGCAAGGACGGCTGTCGTGGGATCGTTGATGGCCTTTGACAAAGCCTTGATGCCGATATCGACGATTATCCTGAACGCAAACGTCGAATCCTGCTCAAGTGTCCGCTCCGGCCCGAGAGCGACCAGGGTTCTCAACCTCCCTTCGTCTGGCAAGTTTTGGCCGTAGAGGCGGAATAGAACTTCGCCGGTTCCAACGAAGTCGCCGACCCTCGGCACAAGTTCGATGATAGAGTCTGTCCGCTCGGCCAGGGCTACGAGGGCTTTCACATTGACTGCGACGACGACAGCAGGGGTCGCCTGTTGGAATACGAGTTTGTCAGGCACGGCTGTGAACGGGATGCTATCGTCATGCGAGCCTCCGTTACCTGCAAGATCCGGATACACCTCCTCGATGACTGCATGCCCTCGTTCGCCGACCCTTAAAATGATACTGACGGGACGCAGCAACCGTGCCGCATAGTCGATCAGGTAGAGAAAGGCTGCGATGGACAAAAAGCCCAGTAGGCCAGCCATCCCAGAAACACCGTGAGGAACCGCCGTATCCAGTCTGGAAAGGGCGCCGGTCGCGAACAGGAGCGTAAAGATGAACAGGCCGACGGTAAACCGGATGGCGTTGTCCCGCAGAAGGGTCGTCGCGATGATCCTGGGCGTCAACTGACCACCGGCGACTTGAATCGCCACGAGCAGCGACCCGAATGTGAAGACGACGAAAGTCAACGTCATGGTGATGATCGTCTCCAGCATTCGTTGTGTCCCCGCTACTTCCCAGGGCCATATGTCGAGCGCCGGGGGCCAATCTCCGAAAGCGTAGACTAGCCGGATCGCGACGAGATAAAGGAGCAGCGCAATGAACGGAACGATCCACAGAGAGGATCTCATGTAGCTTTTAAAGCTGTACCACTGGTTCCAACCCATCGGCAAATCTCTCTGCTGGAGACTTAAACGAACGTGCCCAGGAGATTACCTCCTCGCCAGGAATGGACATTGATGCCGATCAAGATGGGGAAGCTTTTAGTTTGATCTAGCTCAATGTCAGCGGGTGATCTGCTGCTAGCATTCTTTGTGACCCAGTCATTTCGGTCGAGCCGATAACGAGTTCCGAAGTGGTCGGAACCGAAGCCGAGGTTGGCAGCGATGGCAAACAAAGCGAAATACGTCTGTGTGCCCACACGTCACGGTCTGTTCAATGTGGTTGATACTGCCAGTGGCTCGCCCGCCGAAGTTGATGCCACGACGGTCCTCCTCACCCGAAAGGAGGCTCGGCAGCTGATCGCCTGGCTGAACGGACGCGGCGCTAACGCGCGGGTCCGGCCGCAGGCATCGGACCAGACAGACCAAAGGCGGATCGAGAGTACGAGGGGGAACGCAATGGCAAAAGCGAACTTCAATCAAGCTGCCGAGGCACCCTCAAGATCGAATGCGCAGGCTCATCTAGAACGGATTCCGGCAAGCGGAATCTCTGCCTTCCGGAACGAGCAAGGCGTTTACGCCGACACGATTGCGCAGACCATCTTTGGAAGACATTGACCCAGCTGTACGCATCGCGGCGGGCCGAATAAGGAGAAAGCTCCCGAACGCGTCTTGACTACATTTCGAAAGGTGGCTTCGCTGCCTTTTTCAGCGCCAATCCGGACGTGACAGGAAGGTCCGCAGCCAAACCTGCATAGAACGAGGTGGACTCATCACGCGCTCCCAAGCCATCGGTTCATGGCCGCTGTTGTTGGCTTATGGCTCCGGGCGCCCTGCCTGGGACGCTACGCACCCTTCACAACGAGCCGCCAGCAGCAACGGTCGTCGCGGAGCCCATCGACGATGCGGGCGGCAACGGCCCAACGGCCCAAGCTTCTCGCTTCCTGCCAGATGAAATCGTCGGCAAACTTGTCGCTGCTGGCGCGCGCTGCGATCCTTGACCAGTCATTCTAAAGCGCTGTGGCACGCTGCGACACTGAAAACATCATCGCTGCCGACCATCGTTCCTCACACCCGTCGCCATCGCCAGCCAGTGATTTCGGCCATGTCCTCTCCGCTTTCCGTGATGAACGCTGTGTGTTCGGCGAGCTTGTCTTTCAGCTTCTCGGTCACGTCCGGCACCTTCGCGGCCAAACCCGGAACCCGTTCGATCGCCTCCAAAGCGAGGTGATACCGGTCGAGCTGATTGATTACCGTCATGTCGAACGGAGTTGTGGTTGTGCCTTCCTCCACGAAGCCTCTAACGTGGATGTTCTCATGGTTCGTCCGTCGGTACGTCAAGCGATGAATGAGGCTGGGGTAGCCGTGGTAGGCGAAGATCACTGGCCTGTCCGTGGTGAAGATTTCATCGAACGTCTGGTTGTCCAGGCCATGGGGGTGTCGATCCGGATCCTGCAGGGCCAAGAGATCGACGACATTGACGGTCCTGATCTTCAACGCTGGGATCGCTTCATGAAGAAGCATTACCGCCGCGAGCGTTTCCATCGTCGGCACGTCACCCGCGCAGGCCATGACGACATCGGGCGAGACCGTGTCGTCCTCGAAGCTCGCCCATTCCCAAACGCCCAGGCCGGCTTCGCAATGTCTGATCGCTTCTTCCATCGACAAGTACTGCGATTCCGGTTGTTTTCCCGCAATGATGACATTGACGCGGTTAAAGGTCCGAAGGCAGTGGTCGCCGACCCACAGCAGTGTGTTGGCGTCGGGGGGCAGATAGATGCGAACGATGTCAGCCTTCTTGTTGGCAACAAGGTCGACGAAACCCGGATCCTGGTGCGAGAAGCCGTTATGATCCTGTCGCCAGACATGCGACGTCAGCAGATAGTTGAGCGAGGAGATCGGCTTTCGCCATGCCAGCTCCCGCGAAACCTTGAGCCATTTTGCATGCTGGTTAAACATCGAATCGACGATGTGGATGAAGGCTTCGTAGCAAGAGAAGAACCCATGCCGACCTGTGAGAAGGTAGCCTTCAAGCCATCCCTGGCACAAATGTTCGCTGAGGACCTCCATGACCCGTCCGTCTCGAGCGAGGTGGACGTCGTATTCCTCGATCTTCTGCAACCATACCCGGTTGGTCTCCTCGAAAACGCTCCCGAGGCGATTGGATTCGGTCTCGTCCGGTCCGAAGATTCGAAAGTTGCTTCCGCCGGCATTGAGCTTGAGGACGTCGCGCAGGTATCTTCCGAGAACCTCGGTCGACTGGACTTGGAGTGACCCGCGCTCGCCCACTTCAACTGCATGTTCGGAAAGCTTGGGCAGGATCAGTTCGGTTCGAAGACGACCGCCGTTCCCGTAAGGAACTGCGCCCATTCTCTTGTCACCTTGCGGAGCAAGCGCACGAAGTTCCGCTTTCAGACGGCCGTCCCCATCGAAGAGGTCCTCTGGTTCGTAGCTCCGCATCCAGTCCTCGAGGATCTTTCGATGGCTATCGTCGCGCCGGCAGTTTGCAACGGGAACCTGATGAGCTCTCCAGAAGCCCTCCACCTTCTTGCCGTCAACCTCCTTGGGGCCTGTCCAGCCTTTCGGACTGCGCAATATGATCATCGGCCACCGAGGCACGTCGCGGTACTCGGGCTTGGAGCGAGCATCGGTCTGGAATGCCTCGATCAGATCGAATGCCTCATCGAGCGCCTCTGCCATTTTCCGATGCATCTCGGCTGGCTCGTGGCCTTCGACGAAGATCGGTTGATAGCCGTACCCCCAAAACAGACTTTCGAGATCGCCGTCGCGCGTTCGTGAGAGAATGGTCGGATTGGCGATCTTGTAACCATTCAGGTGGAGGATCGGCAAAACCGCGCCGTCGCGCTCGGGATTAAGGAACTTGTTCGAATGCCACGCCGCCGCCAGGGGGCCGGTTTCGGCTTCCCCATCGCCAACGACGCAGGCGACCACCAGACCGGGATTGTCGAAGGCGGCTCCGAAGGCATGGACGAGCGCGTAGCCGAGTTCTCCGCCTTCGTGGATCGAACCGGGGGTCTCGGGTGCTGCATGGCTTGGAATTCCGCCTGGAAAGGAGAACTGCTTGAAGAGCTTGCGCATACCGGCGATGTCTTCTGACACCTCCGGGTAGATCTCGCTGTAGGTGCCTTCGAGATAGGTGTTGGCCACCATTCCCGGCCCGCCATGACCGGGGCCGCAGACATAGAGAACGTCGACGTGACGGTGCTTGATGATGCGGTTCAGGTGGGCGTAGATGAAGTTGAGTCCGGGTGTCGTCCCCCAGTGGCCGAGCAGCCGCGGCTTGATGTGCTCGGGTTTGAGCGGCTCCCGTAGGAGCGGATTGTCCATCAGGTAAATCTGGCCGACAGACAAATAGTTGGCGGCGCGCCAATAGCGGTCTGTCAGATCTAGTTCCTGTCCCCGCAGGATCACATTGTCTGCCATTGTCGCTCTCCTCGATGAATTCCATGTGTGCTAATGACGGCGAGTGCCTCGTCGGCGATCACCTGCTCCTCGTCAGTGGGGATGACGAACGCTTCGATGGCGCTGTCCTTTGAGCTCAGGACTGTCGCATTCGACTTGTTGGCGGCCTCGTTCAGCGAGAGTCCCATCCATGACAAGTGCCTCTCGATGCCTTTGCGTATCTCCGGCTGATGTTCCCCGATGCCCCCTGTAAAAACCAGCGCATCGACGCCGCCTGTTGAAACGGCCAGACGGCCAACCTCGCCGGCAATTCTGAAACAGAATAGATCAAGTGCCTCCCTTGCGGCGGGGCGGAAATCTTCCAGCAGCGCTTGAGTGTCGCCACTTATTCCCGAAACCCCCAGAAGGCCGCATTGGTGATAAAGGAAGTCCTCCAGTTTGTCGGCATCCGCAAACTCGGATCTGAGCAGGTGGATCAGCACCCCTGGATCGAGCGTGCCCGGTCGTGTCGCCATCGGGATACCGTCGAGAGCAGAAAATCCCATGCTGGTATCGATGCTGACGCCGTCGACCATGCCACAGAGACTTGCGCCGTATCCGAGGTGAGCGCAGACCACCCTGGCGCCGCCGATGTAAGGTGCAAATCTTTGAAGATAGGTGGCTATGTACTTGTAGGAGAGGCCGTGGAAGCCGTATCGACGTATTCCTGCGTCGTGCATTGCGCGGGGAATTGCCAGCCTAGTCGCGAGACTGCATTGCGAAGTATGGAAGGCCGTGTCGAACGATGCCGTCTGAATAACGGACGGATAGAGGGCGAAGACGGCATCGATCACGTTTAGCGCTTGAGGCTGGTGAAGCGGGGCCATTGGCGTCAAACTTCTAATTTGCGACATGGCGCCGCCGGTGAGAAGCGTCGGACCTTTGAAAATCAGCCCACCATGCACGACGCGGTGTCCGACAAAGTCGATATGGCAATCGCCGTGCAACAGCCGATCAAGAACGCTTGAGATGACCCGGATGCCAAGGCCATCGGAGGCGGCGGGCAGATCGATCTCCTGGATTTCGTCATCGCTGCCGTACTTGAGGCGAGGTTGCTCGCCGAGGGAGACGATAGCGCGGCCGAGACGCTTGGCGGCGCCGGAACCGATGTCGAAGAGGCCGATTTTCAAGCTCGACGAACCGGCATTGAAGGTAACTCCAACTTCCTTGCTCATGATGACCTCGCTCGGCCTTTAGCCTATCGGGAGCCGGCCTCTTTCACCGCAGATTCCAACATCTGCAGCGCATAATCTGCAGTCGCCTTCTCGTCATCCGAGCAGAGATTCAGGGCGTGGCATCGATGCTTCATGTCCCGCAGAATGCGACGCCGAACTCTTTCCACGACCGGTGCATGCTCCTTCTTCAGGAGCTCCTGCAAACAGGCGACGGCGACCAGCTCCGAGACCATGAGCTTGCCTTCCACTTCGCCTTGAGTGGGGACCGCGAAATGTTCGCCGCCGGGTTTGTAATCCCGATCAGTGGACAGCATTTTCGTTCTCCTTTGCAGCGACTGTATCTTGCTCCGGTTCCAGGGCCCGTTTGACCTTACGGAGAATGACGGCCCGACCCTTCCGGTCGGCGGCCTGGTTCAGACGGTCGGACAGATCGAGGACGAAGCTCTGGAAGTCGTTGTGCCAATCGGGGCGGCCAAGCTGCTCCGGCGCAAGCCGGACACGTGCCGCATCCTCGAGCAGACGGGCGCCGTCCCCGGTCAGGACGAAACTATCATCGAGCCGAGGCTCCATCACGGGAACCTTCAGGGTCTTCGACAGTCGTCTCGTCAGAGCGCTGCGCGCTGCGGGCTCGCCGTGAACGAGGAACACTCCTTTTTCAATCGGCGCTCGTGCCGAAACCCATTCCTCAAGATCGCTGGCGTCTGCATGCCCGCTGTAGGCATCGAAGGCTATGATTTTCGCGTGCACCAGGATCTCGTCGCCCTGGATCCGCACCACACGGGCGCCGTCTTGGAGGATTCGACCGAGGGTTCCTGCTGCCTGGAAGCCCACCAGGAGAACCGTGCACTCTGGTCGCCAGAGCCAGTTGCGCAGCCGGTGCCGGATGCGTCCTGCTTCACACATGCCGCTTGCCGCAATGATGATATGGAAGCCACGGACGAGATCGAGAGCCTTCGACTGCTCTGCGGATTCGGTGAATCGGACATTCGGCGCGTTGAGTGCACGTGTGAATGCGGCAGCGTTTGCAAGCTCTCCGGCCTGCGCTTTGAACACTTCGGTCGCTCTGGAGGCCAGCGGCGAGTCGATCATGATCGGCGAACGAGGAAGACTGCCGTCGTCCATCAATGCAACAAGGTCCGTTAGCACTTCCTGCGTGCGCTCCACGGCGAAGGAGGGGATCAGAAGCGCGCCGTTCGGATTGTGGGCCTTGGCTACGATCTCTCTCAAGCGGTTGCGACGTGCGACTTGCGTGTAGTCATCGCGCTCGCGGTCGCCATAGGTGCTTTCGCAGACGAGGTAGTCGACGCCCGCAGGAGCCTGCGGCAGCCCTTCCAGCATCTTGTAGCGAGTGCCGACATCGCCCGAAAAAAGAAGACGCCGCAGACTGTCGGCGACGCCCACTTCGATCTCGATCGTGGCCGATCCGAGCAGGTGTCCAGCGTTCCAGAAGCGGAACCTGACCCCGCCTACTGCTTCTCGCCACTCCTGGTATGGCACGGATACGAATTGGGGCATCAACATGCGGGCGTCATCAGCCGTATAGATGGGCTCGACAGGTTCCCGTGACCGCCTGCGGTTGCGGCGGTTGAGCTGTTTGACCTCCGATTCCTGGATATGTCCGGAGTCCTGCAGCATGACCCCGCACAGTTCCATCGTCGGTGGGGTCGCGTAGATCGGTCCACTGAACCCTTCCTTTGCGAGCTTGGGCAGAAGGCCGGTATGATCGATATGGGCGTGCGTCAGGAGAACGGCGTCTATTTCTCCTGGATCGAAGGGGAAGGGACGATAGTTCAGCTCCTTCTCGCTTTTCGAACCCTGGAACATGCCGCAGTCGATCAGAATTCGGGAATCAGCAACCTCGAGGAGGAAGCACGAACCGGTGACAGAGCCGGCCGCGCCGTGGAAGGATAACTTTGGTTCCTGCATGTTCCACCTATGAGCTTTGACGAGAGCATACAGAAGGGGGGCGCCGCTTCCTTGACGGAGATCAATCTGGCCCCAATCCAATCGGAACGCTCAGATGGGATCCTCTTCGCCAGCCGGCGGCGGCAGAGCCACTCCGTAGTACGGATCAATCCAGGTGAGATGGTCCGTGATCGCTCTGACCCCTTGTACATTCTCAGCGGCAACCTTCGCGGCGAGACGCTCCCGTTCGTCGAAGATGGTACCGGAGAGCTCGGCTACTCCGTTTCTGACCTGGCAGCGTATGAATCCATTCCTGCTCCAGCTTTGCTTCGCCAGTTCGGCATCGACCGCCTCCTGGATTTGGACGTCCTGAGTGGATGGAGTCGAAGATTTTTCCACTTCAGTCAGGGCGCGAAGGAGGTCTGAACGCGCTATTATGCCGACTAGTCTTCCGTCCGAGATCACGGGGAGCCGCTTCACCTCGTTTCGCTCCATCAGACGAACGGCCTCGGAAAGTGCCGCAGTCGGAGGCACGACGACGAGGTGCGAGTTCATTATTTCGTCAACACGCCGTCCGTGAGAGCGCACGTATTCGTCGGCGATCTTTCCAGGGCTTGCAAGCCAGCTTTGCAACCAGGACCGTCTGCGGTCGGTGTTGAGCTCGTATCGCCGCAGGAAGTCGCCTTCGGTAATCATGCCAACCAGCACTCCGTCGTCATCGACGACAGGAAGGCCACTTATCCGGTTGGCGAGCATTATTTCGGCCGCCTGCAACACCGTGCAGGAAGCGCCGACGGTGATCGGGGACGGGGTCATTGCGCTCTCGACTATCATGTCTGTTCTCCGATCCAGAACCTCTTTTCAAGCCGTTCGATCCACAACATCGACTGAAGAGGCACGGCCGATACAATCATACATCTGCCCGACGTACATTGACGGAGGTCAAGGATCCGCCTGTGCCTCCCGGTGGGTCAGCCACATTCCCGGAAACATGGGCATCCAGAACGACATTCCTCGGAAAATCAGCGTGGCAGCAAGAGCGACTTCGATGCCGACTCCAAGCAAGTGGAGGACCGCGACGCAGCCTCCTTCGAACGAACCTAGGCCGAGCGGGATAGGTGAGACGGTAGCAACGACCGACGCGAGAACGAAGGCCAGGAATGCAGGAGTGGGGCCGATACTTGCGCCGAGAGATCGCACGGAGAACCAGAGCGTGGTGGCATCCAGAACGAAAATCGCCAGTTGAAAGAAGATTGTCGGGCCTAGTACTTTCGGATCACTAGCGATGTCGGTCCGAACCTGTGCAAGCGCTTTTGCAAGGCGTGCCATCAGCGGCGTGCGCAGCACAGACCTTGGGATCCAACGGCCCTTGGTAACCGTGACGGCGACCAGGCAAACGGTGATCAAGATAACGATCGCGGCAAACATGATCGAGAGCCATTCCCACGTGTCGCTGAGATCACCGGTCGACCACAACAGGGCGAAGGCAAGCCCCGCCATCAGAAGGTAGGCGGCGTAGTAGGAAAGGGCGGCGACCAGCAAGGCGGTTATGGCGATGGACGAGGGGATCCGCCGCCGCACGAGGCCGCGGGCAACCAATAGACTTCCGCTCAGACCGCCTGTCGGGATCGCCTGGTTGGCGAAGAGTTCCATGACAGCCAGTTTGAGAAGCTCCGCAAGTCGAAGCTGAAAACCTGCGCGCCTCGTGACCATCTGCCAGACGGCCGCGGCGCAGGCGTAGGTCCCAAGCTGACAGGAAACAGCCGCGGCGATCCAAAGCGGACTCGCCGCCTTCAACACAGCCAATAATTCGGCGATATCGGCGAAATGCAGCAACAGTCCCATCACGCTGGCAAATATCAGCGCGCCGGCGAACCAACCGATGATCACACGTGCGGAAGATTGTTCAGGTTTCAGAAGAAGGTCGTCCGACCCTGCCAAATGTCCCTTCGCTTTAGCCAACAGTCGCCTCCGTGGTTGTCGCGGTCTCGGGATCACCAGCTTTTTCCGTTGAAGTGGCGGAAAATCCTCGGGCGTGATCGTTTCGTGCTCGAGCAGCAGGTTCGCACCGGCGGTCAGGTCCTTCATTCTCGTTGACAAGAGCTTCGTGTCGTCTTTGAACGCGCATCGATCATGTCGTGAACAACGACATCCACCTGACGGGCCGTGGCCTCCGAATAATCCCTGTCATACGCGCCGGCATGGCCGTCGTTCAGCCATTGGAACCGGCGAGGTGTTCCGCCAAGCTGTTTCCTCAAGGTGGCTTTGCACGTCCGCTCCCCGCATTCCTTGATCTTGGTCAAGGTAGGGTTGCCTTGCGAGCAATTGGAAAAAGGGCGACGAGCGGAGTTTCCTCGCCGAACATTGACAAGGATCAAAGACGGGCGAGCGACCGGTCGTAATATTTCTCTGATGAGGAAGAGTGCCATGTTTGCAAAGATTCTCGTGCCAACGGACGGATCCAGGCTTGCAGTTACGGCCGCGGAGAACGCGGTGGCATTTGCGCGAGACGCGAAAGCATCGGTCGTTTTCGTCTGCGTGATCGAACCGTTTCGCATCTTCACAACGGACAGTGACAAGCTGGCAACCAGTCGGGAAGACTATGAACGGCTGTCGGATGAGCGAGCCGTTCAATTCCTGAACGACGTCGAGTTGCGCGCCCGTCATCAGGGAGTCACCTGCTATACTGTCAAGCTCCGAAGCGATGAGGTTCACCAAGCCATCATCGAAACAGCCGTTCTTAATGGATGCGATCTGATCGCAATGGCATCGCATGGTCGCGGAGGCGTCGCCGCGCTGATCCTCGGCAGCGTTACGAACAAAGTCCTCAGTCATTCGCATATCCCTGTGCTCGTATATCGATAAAGGGAACGGGAATTTACGCGCCAATGGGGGAACCGAAATGATCCAAAACGCCGACCATACCTATCCCATTCCTTCGAATCTTCCGGCTATTGCGGCTGCGGAGAAGCTTCTGGAGGCCGGCGTCGGCTTTCAGGTTCAAGTTTTGAGCGCGGCGTCGCGGCTCCAGATCGAGTCCTTCGACTTTCTGATGCGCCGTTGCCAGCAGCAGGTGAGGTTAGTTGGTGATCTCGTCGGAAGCGCCGGAAGCAACGACGCTCTCGACGTCATCGGTGATTTCGTTCGAGTTGCTAAAATTGACTACGCCGCCGAAGTGAGCACTATGCTCATGATTGGTTCGAAGCTGGCCTCCGAGGCGGCACACCGGATCCGCGAGGAAGCCGCTTCCGGTTTGAACGACATGGCTGCTCGAACTGTCGCCTAGCTTTCCTTTCCTTCTTCCTGACGATATGTCAGGAGGACATCGCAGACCTAATTCGCCTGGATGTTTGCCTGACTGGCATTTGCCGTGCTCGCGTCGCGGATAAGCTCGTACTTCACCTGGGTTACTTTCAAGTCGCGATACCAGTCGACGAGCGCTCCCCAGGGGTCCGACACTTTGTTGAGGCCCGCAATGAAGGCGACGACGGTCCCAATCTCGATCTTGCCCGTTATGACATAATAGCCGCCAAGCGCGAATATTCCGGCAAAACCGAGCTGAAACATCAGGTTCATCAAGAAGTTGAGCGCGTACTTGAGCTTGTAGATGCTCATGTTGGTCGAAAATAGTCGCTGGACGCGGGCTGCCTGGTGCTTCGGCGAGTTCGGCGAAGTATGGTCGACCATCTCCTCGCTGAGGTGTCGCATGACCGTGATCTTCGTCTTGACCCGCTGATTGATTAGCCCTTGGAGAACAGGAACCAGGACGGACTGCGGGACGAATACGGCGATGACGGCTAGAGCAAGGAGCGGCTGAAGGTAGATCATGTAGCTACCGACTGCCAAAAGGATGCCCGCCTGTAGGATTGGCTCCGAGATGCTGGTGCCGACAAACCCGCCCACAGGTTCCGCCTCCGCGAGCACGATCGACATTTCGACGCCTTCGGCCAAGGTGGTAAGATCATCGGGATGGCGTTCTCTCGTATCGATGACCGCCATGCGAAGCCAACGAATGGAAACTTCTCCGATCCAGCCGCGGTAGACGTTCAAAACAAGCTTGATCCCACCTTCGCTCAGGACGAGCGCCAAGTAGGCGAGCACGAGTACGAGGATCGTGTTCAGAGCTGCTCCCTGCGTCGCGCCGTTTACGATGCGTCGTTGAACCTCGAGCGGCAGAATTCCCACGGCGAACAAGAAAACCGAGAGCAAAACCAACATTGCCTGATGGCCCCTTCCCATCATCGAGATGAACCCGGAAAGCCTCCGCGGCATGGCGTCTTCCTTGCGAGATAGCATATTCGCCTCCGTGTCTGCCTGTGCGGGCGCCTCGTGTCGTCTCCCCTCAAATCCCATCGCGCGTCCTCCTGAGAGGACATTCAGCCAGATCCGGGCCCTCGCTTCATTGACTCACCGCAATTTCGCTGCTGGTCGGTAGGTCACGCGGAGATCGAGCACCTATTCCTACAAGCCCCATCTTCGGACAAACCAGACCTTCGCCAGATGTGCGAGGATTGCATAGAGAAAGAGGATTGCCGCCAGCATTGGCCAGTACACAAGAGGCAGGGACACGAAGCCCAGCGCGCTTCCGACGCCAGTAAAAGGCAGGAAAATGCCGATGCCCGCGATGAGGAGGCTCGTTGTCACCAGGGCCGGGCTGGCGGAGCTTTCGACGAACGGAATGCGGGTAGTCCGTATGATATGTATGACCAGAGTCTGCGTCAGCAGCGACTCCACGAACCATCCCGTTTGGAACAGGGCGGGATTCGTCCACGCCTTAAACACGACCAGCATCACGGCGAACGTCAGATAGTCGAAGATCGAACTGACCGGGCCGAGCACCAGCATGAACCTGAAGATACCAGCTATGTCCCACCGCCGCGGCGATGCCACGTATTCCTCGTCGACCGTATCGGTCGGAATGGCCGTTTGCGAGACGTCGTACAGCAGGTTGTTGGTGAGAACCTGGATTGCTGTCAGTGGAATAAACGGCAGGAAGATGCTCGCACCGAGGACGCTGAACATGTTTCCGAAATTCGAGCTCGCGCCCATTCTGATGTACTTAATGATATTTGCGAACACCTTGCGCCCCTCGATGACGCCCTCCCGCAGCACGAGCAGGTTCTTCTCCAACAGGATGATGTCGGCCGACTCCCTGGCTATGTCCACGGCACTGTCGACCGAGACGCCGACGTCCGCGCTCTTGAGTGCCGGTCCGTCGTTGATGCCGTCACCGAGGAACCCGACCACGTGACTGCTCGCCCGCAGGAGCCGGACGATGCGCTCCTTCTGACTTGGAGTGAGTTTCGCAAAAACCGTGGCAGACGCTGCTATCATCGTAAGCTCGACGTCCGTCATTGCGTCGAGTTGTGGGCCGAGAAGGATGTCCTTGGCCTGGATTCCGACGTCGCCGCAAATCTTCCGTGTGATGACCTCGTTGTCTCCCGTAAGTATTTTCACCCGGACACCGCTGGCTTCCAGCGCGGCGATGGCCTTCGAGGCGCTCTCCTTTGGCGGGTCGAGGAACGAGATGTAGCCGAGCAGAATGAGGTCGCTTTCGTCTTCGACGCTGTAGTCCGGCTTCGTCTCGCTCATATCCTTGTACGCAACCGCGACGACACGAAAGCCGCTCTTGTTCAGCAGTACGGTCTCCTTCTTGGCCGTCTCGAGGTGTCCCGCGTCCAGGGTTCCGATGGCCCCGGCATCTTCGTATCGCGTCGAGGCCGCGAATATCTCCTCGACTGCCCCCTTGCAGATGAGAATATGCTTGTCGCGTCTGTCGGAGACGATCACAGACAGCCGACGACGAGAGAAGTCGAAAGGGATCTCGCCGATTTTTTGAAAGCGCTCGTCGACTCCAAGTGCTTCGTGGACGTCGCCGTGCTCCAGAACGGCGACATCGAGCAGGTTCTTCAGCCCTGATTGAAAGTAACTGTTGAGGTAGGCGTAGTGCAGCACGCGCGGCGAATCCGCGCCATGGATATCGACGTGCTGTTTGAGGATGATCTTGTCCTGCGTCAGCGTCCCGGTCTTGTCGGTGCACAGAACATCCATTGCGCCAAGGTTCTGGATCGCGTCCAGACGCTTGACGATCACCCTGGATCTGGCCATCGCCAGCGCGCCCTTGGCAAGGTTGACCGTCACCGCCATCGGGAGCATTTCGGGCGTTAGCCCGACAGCGATCGCCACGGCAAAGAGCAGAGCCTGAAGCCAGTCTCCCTTCGTGATGCCATTGATGAGGAATACCGAGGGGCCGAGAACGAGGGTCACGCCAACCATCAGCCAGGTGAAACGCCTGATCCCGCGATCGAATGCCGTCTCCTCCTGCTGCGCCACGACCTTTTCGGCCAGCGCTCCAAAGAAGGTGTTTGCCCCAGTTCGGATCACCAAGCCTCGACCGAACCCGCTCACGACGTTCGAACCCATGAAGCAAAGATTGGTCCGATCCAAATGTCCCTCGACTAAAATGCGAGGGAGAGTCTCCTGCTTTTCGATGGGCATTGCCTCGCCGGAAAGCGCCGACTGGTTCACGTAGAGACCCGTGGCCTCGAGGAGGCGGAGATCGGCAGGTATGAGATCACCCGCCGATAGTACCACGACGTCTCCAGGTACGAGCTCTTCGAGGTCCTCAGTCTTCGGGCGCGCCTCGCCAGGACGGACAACGCTTGCTGTTGTCTTTACCATCTGGCGGAGCTTCGCGGCGGCCTGGCTGGAACGATGCTCCTGGGCGAATGCCATACCCACGGAGAGCACAACGATCGCCGATATGACGACCGCCGCCCGGATATCTCCGAGGGTGTACGACACCAGCCCAAGTGTCAGCAGTAGGGCGTTTAGAGGGCTCTTGGCACGCGACCAGATCTCGCTGAGCAGTGGCGCGCGCTGCTCATGACTAACCAAGTTCGGGCCGTATTGCTCTCGCCGAAGACGAGCTTCAGCGGACGAGATGCCAGAATGGCTCGAACGAAGCAGCTCGCAAGCTTTGTCCTGCGAGCACTCACTCATCATTCCGAGGCCCTCGAGAGGAGGCGCGGCGGGGTAGATGGCGTGGACAATCCGCATTCCAGCGCTCACGTTCATCATGCCGTTCGAGCCTCCAAGTTTTTGCGAGAACGCTAGCCGGAAAGCCGTTCAGACAGTCCTGCACCTAGGCAAACGTCATGAGCTGATGTCTGTCCCCTGCGTCGATAACTTCGATGGCGAAAACCCTTCCATCGTCATCCTGTATCGAGATCTTCTGCGGATGATCGACAACGTGCGTCATGCCCTTGACCGATATTTCAAGAGCGTCTTCCTTCGGCTCATAGGTGGCACCAAGTAGGGGTGCCGATCTCACCAGAATCTGGTCGCCAATTGTCGCACCGAGGACTTCGATCTTGATTTCCTTCCCCTCCACTTTCTTGCGAAGGCGCGAGAAATAAGCAGCCCATTCGGATTTTGGGAGCACCATAACGCCCATCTTTTCATCTCCTTCTGTTAGGGATCCTGCCGCGGAGAGCAGAGCTTCTGTCGTGCGCGATGTGTGAAAGGTCATCATCTTACTCCTGTCTCGGGCGACGCCCGCGTCCTGAGAACACGGAAATGCCTGAGAGAACGACCATGACGCCCCCGATGATAACGGTAGCCCAGTCGGCGGTACTCGGGTCTTTGACCGGCTCGACGACCCATGGCAAGGCCATCAGCCAGATGCCGAGCGCGCACTCGACAAAGGCTTCCCATTTACCAGGAAGCACAATGCCTGCGACTGCGGTCACCCCGGTTGCCAGGCCGGTCAAGAGAAAGGCCCAAGCCATCGTGTCGCCCGCCATGGGATCTCCGAAGGTCGACGGGAGCAACCACGGGAGTGCGAACACTAAGCTTCCCAGGGTAACCATTATCGGATCCTGCCAGCCTGCTTCGTTCATTGCATTCACCCACGGCCGAGTTCGTGACGGGTGCCAGGATAGAACTCCTAGTTCAGAGTACATTGCGCTCGATCAAAATGACGGATCAATGTGAGAAAACCAGCGCGCCAAGGTCGAGCGATTTCGACCAACGACCGGCTTCTGGAATTCCTGAACGCTCTTTGAGCAGGAGAACTATGCCGAGTGTCGACCATCGGTTCGCGGCCGAACTGGCCGGGCAGCGCGTTGTGCCGTCCCCATCAGAAAAGGCGTTCTGAATAATTCGACGGTTCGGCTATGACGGCCTCGGCGCAGGAACGCTCGCATACAATAATATGAGCGGCCTCGGACGATCCGGCAGCGGCACACTCAAGGCGGACGGCAGGGCCGTGGACACTAAGGCGACGGAGCACACCCTGCCGATGATCCTGTAGTGGGGTGAGAACTTCGATATCGGCTCCGACACTCTGACCGGTGTCAACGATGCCGATTACCAGCCCCCATTCGCGCTGACCGCTAAGCTCATCAAACTGACGCTCAAGGTGAACCGGCCGACGCGGTTAGAGCGGATGTCAAGAACCTCAAAAATATGCAAGCGATCGCGATAGACGGCAAGCCGATTCACCACATGCAGCCTGCGCCGCAATAGTCTTTGCATAGCAGGACGGACCACACGACCAGCGTATACTCGTGCGTTTTTAACTAGAGACGGATCCGAGCAATTGGGGCAACGACGCGGACTGTCAAACTGGTGGCTTACGCACAAAAGAAGGCCCCGCGGTCGCAGGGCTGAGTTGTTTGGACATATGCAAAGGCGCCGCTTGGCGTCACATCGAATGCAAGCGGAGCAACCCACTTAAACGCTGTCGGCCAATTTGGTTCTACACCAGAACGTGCGTCGCTTCTCAACCCGCCGCGATCTCAATCTTCCGATCGTTTCTCTTCGCATTGGGGGTCTTGGGCAGCGTCACCTTAAGGATGCCCTTCGCGAAGGCGGCGCTCACCTTGTCTGTATCGACGTACTCCGGAAGCTGGAAGGAGCGCTGGAAGGAGCCGTAGTGACGCTCAGAAACGTGATACGATTTATCCTTGTCCTCCTTCTCCTCAGTCTTCTCGCCGCGGATGGTCAGTACGCCGTTCGCGAGCGAGACCTCGATGTTTTTCTCGTCGAGGCCGGGGACTTCCGCCGTGATTTCAAATGCGTCGTCCTTTTCTACGACATCAACGGCAGGTGACACTACCCATCCGCCGTTCGATCCTCCAGATATGCGTCCCAGCAGGGGCCGGGCAAGCGGACGCCATGACGAGGGACCAAAGTCGTCGAACAGGCGGTCAATTTCCGTGCGAAGGGACTCGAAGGGCGACCAGAAGCCGCCTTGACCCGGAGCAGAAGTCTTGGGTTCTGTCTTAACGGGGAATTTGTCGGGCATGATCATCTCCTGTTTTCCAAGGAGGTCCGGAAGCCGGATCCCACTACACTGATTTGCACTCGAGAACGAGCCCAATGATCAAAGCACGTTCCGCATCGTGAAACTTTGATTCCGGTCAAAGAACGAGTCAGCTTGCGCCGCTGACGTCGCTTCCACCAAATGGCGGGACCGCAATGCTTAGCCCACGCTCGCATCGACGGTAGATCGGGCTGAACCGCCACACTTTGTTGACCTACCGAGGTGAAGGGCAGAAAGTCACGGGGCGCGCCATCGAGTAGTCTCTTTCACACGGATACCCGTCAACGACAAACAACACGAAAGCGATAAATCAACGATTGTTTTCACCTCTTGATGGTCGCGTCCTCGTGGACGATTTCGAGCCCGTTGAACATTGACGCATGTCAATGCGCACCTGTTCCCCAATGACCGATAAGAGTTCCTAGCTAACAATCGGACCGACTATGTCGATTGGAGGACCAGATCATGAAATGCGACGATAGACGGAGACTGCTCGAGGATCGATACATTCTTGATTTTGAACGGCTGCTCGAGGTGCGTTCGCGTCGAAATCGCCTCCTGGCACAGTGGGTATGTTCTTTGATCGGACGAAATGACAGGGATGCTTATGTTGCCGAAGTCATGGAAGCCGGCAGTTCGGCGCCGGGAGACGAGGTCATTCTGAGAAAGGTCTTGAAAGACCTCAAAGATGCTGGCGAGGACGTCGATGAGGCGACGATCCAGAACGAGATGCACGAACTAGTGTTTACGGCGGCCGAAGATATCGCGCGCGAAAGCGCGCAGTTGCCGATTTAGCTCGTCACACTCATTCGCAAAGGTATTACGAGCGACCACGAAAGCTTCGAACTGCCTTCGTCGTCTACGCGATTGCTTCGGGCTGTTGTGACGGGAGAGGTTCGGGGACCTCCGTCATTGTTGCCTCCGTCAAAAGAAGCACGCCGGCAACCGATACTGCGTTTTCTAAGGCCACACGCACGACCTTCGTTGGATCAATGATACCTTCCTCAAGCATATCAACGTAGCGGTTGCGCGCTGCGTCGAAACCAATCATGCCTTGGCTTTCCAGCATCCGGGCAACGACAACTCCGCCGTCGACAGCCGAGTTCTCGGCGATTTGACGCGCTGGTGCCTCCAGGGCTCGTCGGAGGATCTGAACGCCAGTTCGCTCGTCACCCTCGCAGAGTGCTTCGGCAGCGGCAACGGCACTGACGCACCGTAAGAGCGCCAGTCCACCACCAGGGACAACCCCCTCCTGAACAGCAGCCTTAGTCGCGTTTATCGCGTCGTCGAGGGCCTCCTTCTTTGCCCTCATCTCGGCTTCGGCCGGCGCACCAACCCGGATAACAGCAACACCACCGGATAGCTTCGCCAAGCGCTCCTGCATCTTTTCACGATCGTAGTCGCTCGTGCTCTTTTCAATATCTCTGTGGAGTTGGTCGGCGCGCCCCTTTATCTCTGACTGCTTGCCGCTGCCGCCAATAATCGTTGTCGTGTCTTTGTCGACAATCACACGCGAGGCGGCTCCGAGATGATCGAGCGTGATATTCTCGAGCTTGAAACCAAGATCCTGGGAGATGAGCTGCCCGCCTGTCAGAATGGCGATGTCCCGGAGCATCTCCTTTCGACGATCACCGAAGCCGGGCGCCTTGACGGCGCAGTTGTGCAAAGTGCCACGAATCTGGTTTACAATGAGAGTAGCGAGGGCCTCGCCGTCGATGTCTTCGGCGATCACCAGCAGCGCCTTGCCTGATTTCGCGATCGCCTCCAGAACGCCAACGAGATCATTGAGGGCAGAGATCTTTCGATCGAAGATCAGGATCCTCACATCCTCCAGGACAGTTTCCATCTTCTCGGACTCGGTGGCGAAATAAGGTGAGATATAGCCCCGGTCGAATTGCATACCTTCGACGACGTCGAGCTGGGTTTCCATCGTTTTCGATTCCTCGACGGTGATTACGCCGTCCTTCCCGACCTTTGCCATCGCGGTGGCAACGAGCTTGCCGATCATCTCATTGTTATGGGCGGAGATCGCTGCCACCTGCTCCTTCTCCCTGTCTGTCGTCACCGGGCGGGAGAGCTCGGCAAGGGTTTTGATAGCTATCGCCGCGCCTCGGTCAAGACCGCGCTTAAGATCAACCGCATTGGCGCCTGCCACGACATTGCGATGACCGTCCGCCAACATCGCATGGGCAAGAATCGTCGATGTGCTCGTACCGTCCCCCACGACCTCGCCTGTTTTCTCCGCCGCGGTGCGCAACATTCTGGCGCCGAGATTCTCTTCGGGATCTCTCAGGCTGAATTCTTTCGCGATCGTAACTCCGTCGTTGCAGACGATCGGCGTACCCCATTTCTTTTCGATGAGGACAGACTTCGATTTAGGTCCCAAAGTGAGGCGAATGGCGTCCGCGAGCTTTGTGGCTCCCTGCAACACCTTGCCGCGAGCTTCCGTGCTGAAAAGGATCTGTTTGTATGGCATCCCAGCCTCCCTTCGGGTCGCGGGCTTTGTCCAAAGCCCTCTGCATCGTTCAGAATGGCGCATTTCAGGCCGAGATTGTTTGACGAGTATCAAATTAGGGCCACGGCTGTTCGTCGATTTATCCCTCCGGGACGGCAGTGGCCTGAACCCTGGCCCGCTTGCAAGTGCACTGAGCGCTGTACGCATTGACCAGGGTCAATGTCAGACCAGCGAACGTCGATCAGGATCTCCGGTCTGAAGAAGGAGGATCTCCATGCTCGTACAGGATCAATCCGCGATCGTGGCCTTTCTGAAGGAAGCCTTGCGCAGGGATGAGCTTCCGGTTGAGGTCATAAGCACGCATATCTCGATCATTTTTCTGTCAGGAGACCGCGCTTACAAAATGAAACGCGCGGTCAAACTTCCCTATGTCGATTTCTCTTCGATCGAGGCCCGGTTGGCTGCATGCCACAAGGAGATCGAGTTCAACGGCGTCACCGCGCCGGAGACCTACCTTCGCGTCAGATTGATCACGGAAGAGGCTGCCGGCCACTACAGTCTTGACGGCAAAGGCCCGACACGCGAGGCGCTCGTCGAAATGCGTCGTTTTGATCAGTCGGCGCTGCTCGACAACGTCGCCAGGTCGGGCGGCTTGACGCCCCAAATGATCAATTCACTGGCATATGCAATAGCGCGTCATCACCGTGGCGCGAAACCTGTCGACACGGTTTCAGGGCGAAAAGCCGTCTCGTCGGTTCTCGATATCAACGAAGCCGGATTTGCGACAAGCAATGTCTTTTCTCGAGAGGAAGTGCGAGAGCTCACATCGAGTTTTCATCGATCCCTGGGAAGTCTTGCAGATATCCTTGAACAACGCGGACAGGAAGGAAAGGTACGCAGGTGCCACGGCGATCTTCACCTCAGAAACATCTTCTTGCTGAACGGCGAGCCACGCCTGTTCGACTGCATCGAATTCAATGATCAGATAGCCACGAGCGACGTGCTCTATGACCTTGCGTTCTTGCTGATGGATCTATGGCATCGCGGAGAGTATACGCTGGCGAACCGGTTGATGAATCGCTACTTTGATGAGACGGACGACGAGGAAGGCTTCGAGACGCTCCCGTTCTTCCTGGCGCTTCGCGCTGCAGTTCGTGCCCACGTTCTTGCCACCAGTGCGGCAGATGCGCAGTCGCAGCAGCACGACAACCTCATCAAAGAAGCAAGATCATACTTTCAGCTCGCAGGCTCGATGCTGTGTGAAAAACCACCCCGTCTGATAGTAATAGGGGGCCTCAGCGGCTCAGGCAAGACGACGCTTGCGGAAGCCCTGGCACCGCTAGTCGGCGCCGCACCAGGTGCCCGAATAATCGAAAGCGACAGGCTGCGAAAGGCGCTGCATGGGGTTCCTCCCGAGACAAGGCTGCCGGCGGCAGCTTACCGACCAGATATCTCGGCGAAGGTCTACCGGGAGATGGCCTGGCGCGCGCGGCTCCACCTGAAGGCCGGCGGTTGCGTGGTCGTTGACGGCGTCTTCGACAAGCCGTGGAATCGCAAGTTAATTGAGGAGTCGTGCAACGGCGGTGAACGCATTTTCCAGGGTATCTGGCTTGATGCTGATCCGGCACTTCTTAGACGGCGTGTAAACGACCGCTTAAGGGGCGTCTCTGACGCCGGTATTGAAGTCTTGGAGCAACAGCTTGATCACTCGCTAGGCGCTATAGAATGGAAGCGGTTTGACGCAGGAAAGCCCACCAATGTTCTGATTGATGAGTTACTTCGCCCACAAGACGCAATAGCAGAAAACTTCGACGCTTCGATCTAAGAATACGGTAGAAGCGCCGCAGAGGCACGCCGAGGTTGCTGCATGGCTGTTCAACGTTACGACGTGCGCGATTCACCTGCAGCTTCGCCGCCCGGTTCTGGAGGCCTGTAAAGCGTCAACATTTTCGACGCTGAAGGGCGCCTCGTCCTTCGCCTGCATATGTGAGAAAGGGGACTGTAGAAAACCGCCAGCGCCGGAGCTGAGCGGGAGCAACTCGAGGCGCGAACTCTAGACCTTTGGCGCCGCCTCGAATCCCTTCAAATTTAGCCGATACGCAGATGATCCTCGACGGACTTTACGCCTGCCGCTCAGGCGGCGTGTTCGGCGGCCTGCCGCTCGGTCCAGCGCTTGACGGTTCCATCAAGCGTGACCTGACCGTCAAGCACGTTCACTTGGATAGCTTGAGCCTCGAGTTCTGCGTCGCGCCGGAACGCTACTTCGATCCGCCGTTTGACGTCGCTCGAGGTCGGGCGAGGGGCTACCGCAATCAGGTTTGAGATGTGGAGGAGTGGATCTTAGGGACAAATAGAAGCCCGAACTTTGATCTGTCTCAATTGGCGCGCGTCGGCTCCTGCGGCGCCATTAATGCCGGTACACGGTTTCGCGTCATTTGATCGAGCGCAATGCAGTCCCGGCAAAAGGGACCGATCATGAACACAAGGTCTTCCCTCGATGAATTTTGGTCAATGGAGGAATTGTCATGAACGATCTCGCATTACGCCAAAACATCATCGACGAACTCGGGTTCGAACCGAGCGTCGATGCGGCCAATATCGGCGTCGCGGTCGAGGACGGCGTCGTCACCTTGTCAGGCCATGTTGGCAGCTACGCAGAAAAGATCGCTGCTGAAATGGCCGTGAAGCGGGTGAAAGGTGTGCGTGCTCTCGCCGAGACGCTCGAGGTCCGGTACGCGGGCCGCAAGCACCATGCGGACGACGAGATCGCGGCGCGGGCCTTGGACATCATTGAGTGGGACGCGCTGCTGCCGGACGGCGCGATCGGCGTCAAAGTTCAAAAAGGCTGGGTGACGTTGTCAGGAGAGGTGCCATGGCATTTCCAGCGGGTGGCGGCTGAAAAAGCGGTCATGAAGCTTGGCGGCGTCGTCGGAGTAACAAACGTATTGTCGATCAAACCCGTGGCATCCATTCCCGATGTCAAGAATCGCATCGAGGGTGCACTGAAACGTAATGCCGAGGTAGAGGCGGACCGAATCCAGATCGACGTTTCCGGTGGCAACGTCACGCTGAAGGGTGGGGTAACCGGTTGGCGGGAACGCAGCGTTGCGGAGCGGGCCGCCTGGTCGATTCCTGGAGTCGTCAGCGTCATCAACGATCTCGCGGTCAGCGGCTGATCAGGAGCATGTAGAACAGAATTGGCGAGGCTGAACCCAGACTTGCTCAACAAGTAGGATTGCGACATGCACGTCCAAGACGGTTACAAATGGCTGCGCTGGTTGGTTCTTGACCATGCGTTGCTGCTGGTACTCATCGTGATGATTGCGACGGTGTTTAGCGTCCTCTTTTATCATGCAGACAGTGTCACCCGGTCAGATTTTCGGTTGCAACGATCGGTCGAGGATCGACGTTGAGAAACGGAGTGATTTAAATGTCAATGGCATTGAAAAGCATGACGCATGCGGAATGCCTGGAAATGCTGAGAGGAAGGCACTTTGGCCATCTGGCTTGCACTAACGAAGGGCAACCGTACGTCGGTCCCATCTACTTCGCGTTCCAGTCAAGAGTAGCCTATGGCTTTCTCCATGCCCGGACGAAAAGTCGAGTGGATACGACAGAATCCGACGGTGTGTCTTCAGGTCGGCCATCGAAGGGCAGTTGGAGAAGCGTAGTGCTCAGTGGCGAGTTCCAGGAGTTTCTTGATAACGCTTGGCACGAGGAACGTCTTGAAATCGGCTCGCCGAAGCCTGATGAAGTTCCACCAGCGCATGCCTCTCCCCATCTCTTCTACGGCGTCTATATGAACGATGTCTCCGGCCGAGCCGGATGCAGATTGGCTGAGCGTGGTGGAACTATGGTCCTTGATCGCCTACAGACACAGCCTTCTAGGCTCGCTTTCCGTCGAATTACGAGACGCTTGCATCTCCTGACCTAGTGAACGGTGTCTGAAAACAGTTTCCTCGAGGCGCGTTCTGGCGGAAATCTCGCAATGAGTATTCGCGAAATATCATCGACGCTACTGATGCCGAGTCGGTAGATTTGGATCGCCAGCGCGCAGACGCGGGAGGAAACCGCCTCATCTAGCGGCATGTCGTAGTGTCGATACCAATAGGCAGAGAGTTTGTCCAAGTCCGATAGGGTTAGAAACAGGTGGTTCATCTACCACTCTCCAGGTGCCGGAAGTATTATCGATGCTTCCTCTCTCCGCTGAGAAGACCTTGATTGATGTCAATGCAGCGTGTTCAAGTGCGCGAGGGACAACGGATTTCGATTGCCGCAATTAATCGTTACGCCGTCGTGCACTCTGATGCGTGTGCGAATGGGTCCGCAAGGATTAGAACAGCCATTCTTTGGAATTGGCGGTTCCCGCGCCCAAAACAAAAGACGACGGACACCAGAGCGGTGATATGCCAAGATTCCGTGCTCAGTATCACGTTGGGCACGAATGGGACATCAGAACCCGTTTCCCTTGGTCGGCGGAATGAACAGATCCAGATACCCAAGTTTGGGTTTGGGCGGTTTCTTTTGTGATTGGGCACGGACCGCATGGGTTTGTTCGCGCGTCATTGCCATGACGGCATGATCAACAAGAACCGTCGGCGCGATCACAAGGCATACCGCAAAGATCTTTAGCATGGCCGGCTCCTTTCCTTTTCGCCGAGGATTTTTCATCCAAGGAGAATTTTGTTCATTGCGCTTGGTCAAAATGGCGCGTCTGTTCGTGTGAATATTCTTTCGACGCGAACGGGCTCGAATCAGGCGATTTTGCTGCACCAATCGCCATAATGGAAAGGTGGCCAGCGAGCCCTGAGGCTTTAGACAAATTGGCCTTGCCTCTGGAGGTCATGTCTCATCCGGCATCGATCGGACTGAACTCAAACGTCATTTTATAGCGGTTGTTCTCAGGCTGATGAGCAATGAAAAACAGCACTTTGACGCACATCAAGGAAACCGTTTGAGCGCGCGATAGACTTCGCATGTGACAGGGAGATTAGTGCCATGAGCATCAAGACCGTCATGTGTGTCTTTAGCGTCGACCGCTGGAACCAGGACATCAAGTGTGCCATCGAGTTCTGCGAAGCGCAGGGAGCGCACATGACCGCGATGGTGATCTGCATGTGTTCCGTTCCGCCAGTCTCCGTCTACCCCGTGACGGTAACCCGGCTCGACGAGCAGCAGAAGCAGATCGATCTTCTCGCCGAAGAAGCGGATGCCATTCAGAATATACTAGAAAGGACTGAACTGTCCTTCGACATCCAGGAAATCTATACGGAATTTGCGTGGGCCGACGAGGACATCGCGCAGCATGCCTGCTACGCCGACCTCGTGTTGGTCGGGGCCCAGGCCGCCGGTGATGAGAATCTCCAACGTAGGATCATCGACGGGGCCCTTTTCCAGTCTCCGACGCCAATCCTTGTCAATCCCCGCATGCAAGCGGTCTCGTCATTTCCGAAGTCTATACTTCTCGCTTGGGATTCGAGCTACGCGGCGGCGCGTGCCACCCGCCAATCCCTGGAGTTTCTCAAAGGCTGCGATGCCGTGCACGTGACGCTCGTCGATCCCGTCGCCAGGAGCTATGAGAGCGGCAAAGAACCGGGTGCCAATATTGCCACGTTTCTCACGCGGCATGGCGTAAAAGTGGAAGTCGACAAGGTTGCGAGCGGTGGACGCCGCGTGGACGAAACGTTGCGCCAACATGCGATGGACGTCGCTGCCGACATGGTAGTCATGGGGGCCTACAGGCACCCACGGCTCCAGCAGCGGCTTTTCGGCGGTGTCACGCGCTTCATGCTCAAGAATAGCGACGTTCCGCTCTTCTTGTCACGTTGACGACGCATCCGGACGTGAATTCTTTTGCGATCATTGAGCGTGACGTCCGACTCCGTTCGTCAGGGGCCAACCTTCCCGCGAGCCTCTCTGATGCTGCGCTGCGGCCATGAACCGTCGATAAGAAGTGTCATTGGCCGCCGGAAGGCGGTTGTCGGCAATCTTGATCTCGAGCCGGGGCTAATCAATACAAAACGAGAAGCAGGACTTCTTACGCCGGCGTCCGCCAAAACAAGGCGAGCGCGACGCGCTTTTGCTAGTGGTGCTGCGCCTTTATGTAGGCCACGAGATCAGCGATTTCCGAGCGTGTCAGTGAAAGGTTCGGCATTCGCGAGTGCTGGGGAGATGTCAAGAAGTCCGACAATCGCGCCTCGTTGAAGTGCTCGGCTCCACCGATCTGAGCGAAAGTCGGCACGGAATCCGAGCCATGAAACTGTCCGGGAGCAACGACGTGGCATTCGCCACACCAGCGAAGTGCGATGCCGCGTCCGCGAGCAAGATCGGCCGTGGTGCCCTCATCAAAGAACGCCAAAACGAGAGCAACGGCGATGGCGCCTGGTAAAATGCCTGTTCGGGTCATAGCTCGTGTCATCCTCAGCTAGGCTCATGGAGCGAGGCAATCCTTCATGAAACCGGCTGCCGATCGGCGCCTCGTAGGGCGACGAAGACTGCCTGAAAGCCCATAGATGCTACAGACAGTTGGCGTACGAATCTTTGATGCCGATCAATGCACCCGGAGTGTTGTCCGGTCCCGACCATCATTAACGGAGCCAAGCACGACTAGCAGCCCATTTCGGCGATGCCGGACGGGTTGTCACAAACTGTCACAAATTTAGACCAATTGGCACGGAAGTGGTATCGGGATGTGACGTTGCGATCGTGTACTGCGATCTTCATGATTTGAGGGAGCAAGATCATGTTCGCGAGCAGTCTCAATGTCCGACCCCTGTTTGAAGAAACCGGCCCAATACGCGAGCAATGCAGCCTAGGCGCGCTTTTCGACCGCAGTCCACGCGAGCGTGTGACGGCGGGCCAGATCGTCTTTTTTGAAGGCGACCGCGCCCTCCATGTCTTCGCGATCCGCGAAGGCAATCTGCGGATCTGCCGGCAGCTTCACGACGGACGTCGTGTAATTGCGGGTTTCCTTACCAAGGGCGACATTGTCGGGGTCTCGTTCAAGAACAGATATCTCTACAGCGCCGAGGCGCTGGACGATGTCGCATTCCAGCGGCAGACCAAGGTTGCATTCGAGAAGCAGCTTCTCGCTCGCCCCGATCTGCGGTCGGCGCTTCTCTCCCAGCTTTGCGACGAGGTGGCGGCAGCGCAGGATCAGATGGTGCTGTTGTCGTGCAAGAGCGCCGAAGAGCGTCTATGCAGCTTCCTATTAGCCCGGCTGCGGAAAAGCACTGCTCAAGGTTGTGAGCCAAACGTAGTCGATTTGCCCATGACCCGGCTTGATATCGCGGACTATCTTGGCTTGACCATCGAGACGGTCTCGCGCACGGTGACGAAGCTGGCAGGGCAGGGCATTCTATCGGCGGGCCGTCGCCATGAGATTCTCGTGCTGAAGAAGTCCGCGCTTGTGCAGCGGGCTGGCGAAGACGAAGCTGACGTCGATAATGGTCGTGAGGATACGCTAAGGTACTCTCATCATTAAAAGGCAGGGCGGCGATGCCAGGCGATGCCATAGTTCCATCAGCTCCGGAGCAGGATCTCGACGTAATCGCGCGCGTTTTCGACGATACGAATGTCATCATTCATGGCGCTGACGGCATCATCAGCCACTGGACGTCGGGGTGCGAGCGCCTCTATGGATGGAAACGCATAGAGGCCGTGGGGAAGGTGGTTCACACATTACTCCGGACGAAATCCGCCAGACCGATCGAGGATCTCCGCAAGGAGGTGTATGCTGGGATCACCTGGGAGAGCGACATCATCCACTATCACAAGGATGGACACCCGATGACGATCGCAACCCGCTGGGTTGTCTTCGACGCCCTTTCTCCGACACCGGCAGTCATACAGTCGAATACGGACGTTTCGGAGACAAGGAAGATCCAGGACGACCTCGCCGAACGCGAAGCGCATCTGACGTCAATACTCGCCACCGTGCCTGATTCGATGGTTGTCATCGATGAGGCGGGGTCGGTCAAATCCTTCAGCAGTGCCGCTGAAAAGCTATTCGGCTACTCCTCCCGCGAGGTCATCGGCCGCAATGTCCGCATGCTCATGCCGTCACCATATCGCGACGAACATGACAGATACATCGCAGACTACCTTCGCACCGGCAGGGCGAAGATCATAGGCATTGGGCGTGTTGTGAAAGGACGCAGAAAGGACGGATCAATCTTCCCAATGGAGTTGTCGGTGGGTGAAGCAGTGGCGAACGAAAGACGGATATTCACCGGCTTCATTCGTGACCTGACCAGCAGGCAGCGCATCGAGGAAGAGTTGCGACAGTCCCAGAAGATGGAAGCCGTCGGGCAGTTGACAGGTGGGTTGGCGCACGACTTCAACAATCTGCTGACAGTGGTCAGCGGAAATCTCGAAATGCTCGAGCCGCTGCTAGCCGATGAAGAACAGCGCTCGCTGCTTCGGGAGGCCCAGGAGGCGGCGGAAGACGGTGCAAAGCTGACGGCGCAACTTCTCGCCTTTGGGAGACGCCAGCCTCTCAATCCCGAGAACGTCGATGTAGGATCTCTGATATCCGGCTTCTCAGAGCTTCTGCGACGGACCCTTGGGGAAACGATCGAACTTCGCACAAGCATCAAAGGAAGCAGCCACACCGCCTTGGTCGACAAGTCGCAGCTTCAGAGCGCCTTGCTCAACCTTGCTCTGAACGCACGAGACGCAATGCCGACGGGCGGAAGCCTGACGCTCGATATCTCACGAGTGCGGCTCGACACAGAATATGCTGAGATGTATCCGGAGCTACCGCCTGGCGACTATATCCTGATCGCCGTGACGGACACGGGAAAGGGGATGCCGGAAGAGGTGAAAGCCCGCGCATTTGAACCGTTCTTCACCACCAAGCGCGTCGGTGTTGGGACTGGCCTTGGTCTCAGCATGGTCTACGGCTTCGTCAAGCAATTGGGGGGGCACGTTCAGCTCTACAGCGAGCTCGACAAGGGAACGACGATCCGGATTTTCTTACCTGCAGTAGGTTCTGCGGGCGTTCAAATTTCTCGAAAGACGTCAAACGCCGAGTATGCCCCACGCGGAACCGAGCGGATTCTCGTCGTCGAAGATGATGAGCGCGTAAGGCGGGTCGTCGTGGCAAGGCTCACGAAGGCGGGCTATTCTGTTCTGGAGTCCGAGGACGCCGCAAGTGCTCTCGAATTACTCTCGACGAGCGAGCCGATCGATCTGCTGTTCACCGATATCGTCATGCCAGGTGGAATGACTGGCGACGAGCTGGCACGCAGGGCTGTGCTGCTCAGGCCGGGTCTCAAAGTGTTGTTCACATCCGGCTATGCGGAGCCAGGCATCGCCAACAAATCGCTACCGACGGCGAATTGGCTGAAGAAGCCGTACACCGCGCATGAACTTTCGATCCGGCTGCGCCAGCTTCTCGATTAATGCCTCAGGGCGCGGGCTTCACCCGGCTGATTATGTGATAGGCGATCTGGAGCTTGTTTGACACACCATGTACACTGGGAACACCGTCAGCCCCTCTTGCTGCTTCCCGCTCGAGAGAGTTGTCAACTTCTCCGCGAAGTGTAACCAGTCCGCCCTGACCGAGGTATCGATGGCTTCCGGTAAAACACCAAGGTCCGCCTGCAGCCGTGCACGCACCGCTTGGCATATGGCATCATCGCCGCAAGCCACCGAACCGGAAGGCTCATCGACCATGGCACGCATGAGGTCGCGGCGGCTTATCATCCCTACGAGCCGCTCGTCGGCGACGACCGGGTTGTGTTTGATGGCGCGCGCAAGAAGGAGATCGGCGACTTGGACGATCGTAGCAGCTGGAAGCGCGCTGACGACCGGCGAAGTCATGACGTCCCTGATCCTCCAGCTCCGGGCCTTGATGTAATTCGCGGGCGCCTCAATCCAGCCTCGGGTGTGAGGAAACCGGCCGCGTTCCATTCGACAAGCAGATGCGCCCGTGCCCATGTCGTCGACGTCCGGAACGGAACCGATCTTTGTTGCGTTAATGATTTCGATCGATCGCCGGACGTTCTGGTCTCACCGGACTGGTCATGATGTCCTTGGAAAACATTGCGATACCTTTTTTATCCGAGTCAACCGGAGTGGTGGTAGCCTCAATGATTGTAGGCTTCCAACCGTGTTTCGATCTCTTGGATAGGCATCTTCGTGAAGTCCTTGGCGATCTCTCCAACGATCACATCCTTGGCGATAGACGCTAGATTTGGTCGTAGAATGCCAAGCGCGCGAGGAGGGGCGACGACCAGCAGTCGCCGCAGGGTGCCCCCGGCGATGTCATTCGCCAACTCGCTTGCTAAACCGGCGAGGAAGTTCTGTTCATCGCGCTCGTGCAGGTCCGGGGCCTCGACGGCGCTCCGCGCACCACCCGCCGCTCCGTAGACACGACCTGGGCGGTCGTCTCCTAGTTCGTGCGTGGGCACTCCCTCATGGGTCGTCATGCGGATCTCGACGAGGTTCAAGTTTTGCGCGTCCCCATCGTTGCGTAACAGGAGTGCCTTCGATCCATCACAAACAAGGATCCAGTCCTTCGCGCGAATCCGGATTTTATCCATTTCCATCGTCCTCCTTGGCAATGGCCGACGAAATGCGGATCGCACGGCCCACCTCTGACTTGATGTGCCCACTCTATCGTTCGACCGAATGGGCTACATTGCACTGGATCAAATTAGCCTCATCCGAACACGTTTAGCCTCGACGACGTGCGGGCACACCCGTACGCTGGCATTTGAAATGAGATACAGCAGACTATCGTTTGACGATGAGGAAGCTTCCATGGCCGTCGCGAAAAATTCCGACAAGGAGAAGCTCTGTCGAAGCCTTTGCCAGCTCAACCACCATCTGCGGCGTCGTTGCGTTCGTCTGATTGACGCTGGTAATGACATCTCCGGGCTGCAAGCCAGCAGCCGCGGCGGGGCTACTGTCTGAAATCGAGGATATCACGGCACCTTGAACCTTTCCGAATGCGTCGGATGCGGTATCGAGGGTTTGCAGCGTGACCAGATCGAGCAACCCCTTACCATCGACGTAGTCGACAGTTTCGGCCGGCGGCTCTGTCGCGGCGGCGGCCGCGAGCGTCGCGACAACCTCGACACTGCCGCTACGTCGCAGAAGTGTTAGCTTGACGGCCGTTTCTGGCGGAAGGGCAGATATGCGCGCTCGCAGTTGCGTGGAGCCCGAGATCGGAAGTCCATCGACCGCGGCGATGACGTCCCCGACGACGATGCCGGCCTTAGCACCAGGGGATTGGGGCCGCACCTCATTTACCAGGGCTCCCGATGAGGTGTTGACTCCGAGGACCTTTGCAAAGTCTGCACTGCTATCCTGAACCTGCACGCCAAGCTGGCCTCGACGGATTTCGCCATGCGAAACGAGTTGCCGCATGATCGCACTGGCCGTATTGATTGGGACAGCAAATCCAATCCCAATGTTGGCTCCCGATGGCCCAAGGATCGCCGTGTTGATGCCGACCACCTTGCCCTCGAGGTCAACGAGGGCGCCGCCGGAATTCCCAGGGTTCAAGGATGCGTCGGTCTGGATAAAGCCCTCTTCGGAATCCAACCCCAGTCCGGATCGATCGAGTGCGCTGACGATGCCAAACGTCACGGACTTCCCTAGGCCGTACGGAGTGCCGATGGCGACGACGTAATCGCCGACTTTCAACGAAGCGGAATCTCCGAGCACTGCCTGGCTCAATCCGGCGGCGCTGATCCTTATGACGGCCAGATCGGTCTGGGCGTCGGCGCCGACAGCGACCGCATCGTAACTTTCACCATTGGCGATCGTCACCTTGAGGGACGTGGCGCCCTCGATCACATGATTGTTCGTGAGGATGTACCCGTTGCGTGCATCCGTTATGACCCCGGTTCCTGCCGTCTCGGAGATCTGAGCTACAGCCGTTTGCCTCGGGGTCGACTTATTTTGCGCACCGGGCATCAGGTAGAGAGTGTCGTCCTGCACGTCGTTTGATTTTCCGCGCACGGATATACTGACGACTGTTGGAATAACACGGCTGAGCATCGGCGCTAGCGATGGTGTCACTGATTGCCCTGCGTCGGCGGTCTCGAGGGACCCGAGAGTGAGCCCTAGTGCGCCAATCACAAACGCCATGCTCCTCAAGCTGTAAAGAAAGTGGCCGCCAGCCATGCTTCATCTCCCGTCTCACCAGCGTCTGAGGACCAGATTGAGGGGAAAGAATCCGGGCGCATTGATTAAGCGCAAATTGGCGGGAGATTGCACACGAACGTCGATTCTGTAGGAAGTCGCGGCGGTGTCGCCTTCGATCCGTTCAAACCAGGCGACTAAAGACGCAATTGACCAGTATGATCTCCGGCGTATTCTACGCCCGATCCAGCATTTTCCGGCTCGTTCAACTGCAATGATCCAGAAGCGATGATGAACATGGGGTCTCCAGCAGAAACGCAAATCCTTGTTGTCGACGACGATCCGCATATCCGGAAGATGCTTCAGCGGTATTTCGAACACGAAGGTTACAAGGTCACCTGCGTGGCGACAGGCAGGGAAATGCGATTGGTGCAGAGCGCGAGACCATTCGACATCGTCCTTCTTGACCTCGTCCTTCCTGATCAGGATGGGATTGATCTGGCCCGAGAGCTACGCAGCGGTTCGAATGTGCCGATCATGATACTCACCGGACGCGACGACGTCGTCGACCGTGTGGTCGGCCTGGAGGTCGGGGCGGACGACTATATCGTGAAGCCCTTCCACCTGCGGGAGGTTCACGCGAGGCTCAAGTCGATCCTACGCCGCTATCAGACACCCAGCAAAGCGGACTCGAATTCAGATGGCCTGTTTGTTTTCGAAGGCTGGCGACTCGACAGTGAGAAGCGAAAGCTTCTCAACCCCGAGAATGTTGAAGTGGAGCTTTCCACCGGGGAGTTCGAGATGCTGGACGCATTTGTCCGCAACGCAGGTCGGGTTCTAAGCAGAGACATACTGATGGATCTCACGCGACATCGGGGGCGAGATCCCTTCGATCGCTCGATAGATACGCAGATTTCCCGGTTGAGAAGAAAAATCGAAATCGATCCGGCACGACCGAAGCTCATAAAGTCCGTTCGGTCGGTCGGTTACGTCTTCACCGCCAAGCCGGCCCGATCGGCTTTGGATGCACGCGATAAATGAGCCCATGATCCCAACGGCGAAAAAGATCGGAATCCTCCAGCTCTTGCAGGCTCCCGGGTAGGTTGGTCCAGACGCGCATGAACTGGCACTCGGTCGCCTGAGCTTCGAGCGATGAAAACAAGCTCTCGGCAATTTGATGGTGATCGGCAGCGCTAAGAGCGATGAAGATCGGAACATCCATGAGTAACCCCGCCTCCGGGTGCATTCGAAGCCTGAAGACGGCCAGACCTCTCACGCGCCCGGCAAGATCGCTGGCGCTGATGCAACGCCAGTTCCGACTGTCATCGAACACGGCCGCCCAGTCCTTTTCATTGAACGTAGGGGCCACGCTGCAGACAAGGACGAAGGCCGCGAGCTCGTCGTCCCGCCGCAGTTCGCCAACGACGTAGTCGTAGTGCATGGCGTCCTCCCAAGTGCCGGACAATTGGAGTGCTATTTGTCTCGCGGATACCGTCTGTGTCATTGTCATAGATCAATGACGACGACTTGGCTCATGCGGCGTCTTCTCTACCAGCGGACTTTTCACGGAAGGAGGAACGGCGTGCGATCGCTGGAACCAAGATCAACGTCAAAGTGGACTGTGTTTGGAGACCGCGCGAAGCTCCTTGTCGAGCGGCACTGGCCGCTTATCCTCTTCTGTTTGGCTCTCACATTTCTGGTAAGCGGTCTATCCCTTGCACTGCTGGACGTCTGGTCAACTGCGAGTATTCTTCTTGTTTCGGGCATCCTCCTGGTACTGTCCTGCCTTCTCGTCGAAATTGTCTCAAAGCTCCGGCGGAAAGAGTTCGGACTCGATCTCATTGCCGCCTTGGCAATGGCCACGGCGCTGTGGTTCGGCCAATATCTCGCTGGCGCGATCGTTTCGGTCATGTATGCGGGGGGCCACTTTCTGGAATTTTATGCGCATCGTCGTGCCGAAAGCGGTATGACCGACCTTCTTTCCCGAGTGCCTCGCAGCGCGCTGCGTATCAACGACGGCGAGTTCACAGAGGTCGCGATAAATGCGATCGCCCCTGGAGACCGCCTCCTCATTCGGCGCGGCGATGTCGTTCCCGTCGACGGAACCGTGGATGGCGGCCCAGCCGTCCTCGACCAGTCCGCACTGACGGGGGAGCCGCTGCCTGTCCACTTATCGCGGGGCGATGTGGTCTCAAGCGGCGCGTCGAACGCCGGAGGCGCTTTCGATCTGATCGCCTCGAAGGCGGCCAAAGACAGTACTTATGCGCACGTGCTGCGGCTGGTCGAGCAGGCCAAGCAATCCAAGGCGCCGATTTACAGGCTTGCCGACAGGATGGGGCTTTGGTTTCTGGCGCTCACCCTCCTCGTTGCGGCCGTCGCGGTGGGGGCATCGGGAGACAGCGTCAGGCTCCTGGCTGTCCTTGTCGTCGCGACGCCCTGTCCCCTCATCCTGGCCGTTCCTGTGGCGTTGGTAGCGGGGATATCGAAGGCGGCCCGTAGCGGCATCCTGATCAAGGGCGCAGCGGTGCTCGAAGCCCTGTCGAAGATCGATATCATTGTCTTCGACAAGACGGGAACCCTGACGATCGGGCAACCGACGGTCTCTGACGTTCTCGGCACTGATGACCCGGACGCGCTGCTGCGTCTGGCCGCGTCGGCGGAACTGGCATCAGCTCACCCATTGGGCCGGGCCATCATCAAGGAAGCGCAAAGTCGGCATCTTTTGCTCAGCAAACCGGTGCGGGCGGCCGAGGTGGCGGGAGAGGGTGTCGAGGCGATGATCGAAGGGCGTCGTGTGCTTGTCGGAGGACCTGCCTTTGTCCGCTCGAGGGGCATCGAGCCGCAAGTGTCGGTTGCCAACGAAGCCAGCGCGCTTGTATGCGTGGATGAACGGGTTTTTGGGGCAATACGTTTCGAAGACCCTCTAAGAGGGGATGCCGTTCGGGCAATCGAAGATCTCCGCACGCTCGGCATAAAGCATATTTCGCTCGCAAGCGGCGATCGGCTCGAGGTCGCTAAGGCAATCGCTGACCGTCTTGGAATGGACACCGTCGAGGCCGATCTCAGCGCGGCAGACAAGGTCGAAGTCGTTTTAAGGACGAAGACGCTGGGCAACGTGATGATGGTGGGCGACGGCGTCAATGACGCTCCGGCACTGGCCGCAGCGGATGTCGGACTAGCGGTCGCCCGCGGCAACCTGGCCGCCGCGGCTGAGGCTGCGGACCTCGTGCTGCTCAAGAGCGGTTTGAGCGGCATAGTGGCCGCGTTGGAGGTCGCCCGTCGGTCGTGGCGAATTGCACTCCAAAGCGTGGCAGTTGGTATTGGCCTGTCTGCGATCGCGATGGCATTCGCAGGACTAGGACTTCTCCCGCCGGTCCAGGGCGCTCTGATCCAGGAGGCGATCGATTTCGCGGTCGTCTTGAACGCCCTTCGAGCGCTAGCTTAGTGGGATAGCAGGGCCGGAATGCGGAGATTGTCGAGCAAGGTGCGCGTCACACCGCCGACCAGGGCTTCGCGCAGCTTGGTGTGCCCATAGGCACCAGCGATAAGAAGGTCGGCGTGGCCCTCTATGGCGTTGTCCTGGATGATGGTGGTGACGTCTTCTCCGTCGCTGTGCACGGCAGCTAACGCGACTTCGAGCCCTGAATGCTTCAGTGCTTCGGTATAGCGATCAAGAAAACCCTCCGCCGAGCCGCGGCGCCCACAAATATTACTGTCACTTTCGTCGCCGATTGGATCATAGGGAACGCGTTGGCGACGGAGCGGGCGGCCGTTGCACTGCCATCCCATGCGATCGCAATATTGTCGATGCGGCCATAGAAATCGGCCGACGGCAGGAGAAGCAGCGGGCGACCGCTGTCAAAGACGAGGCTTTCTACAATTGGCCTCGCCAGCTCGGTGTTTTCCAGGATCGTAACGTCGTAGGCGCGAGCAAGTTCGGCCAGCCGGATTGTCGCCGACATCGCCTCGGCCTCAGTGGGAACAAGCCTCACGTCGAGGCCAACCCGTTCGGCCCGCTCTCGCAAATGCCTGACGAGCTGAGCTGCGGCATCCCGATCAAAGCGGTCTGCCTGGAACTCGTCATCGTCTGAATATGTTTCGGCGGCTTCGTGGCCATGGCGCCGCGCGACAGCAAGGCTGGCGACAAGATCGGCACCCTGATGCAACGAAAACTGAATAGCGTTCTCGATGATCGCAAACGAACTCGCTTCCGGACGCGTGGTCAATGGCAGATGAAACTGTGGCTTCATGGCGGCCTCCCGAGACATGACATGGTCCATTGCTTTTAGCGGCCGGCCGGCCGGCGGGGCCGCTAGACCTTTCCACTACCGCGACAGGAAGAGCGGAATCCGGCTGTCCTTCAGCATCGAACGGGTGACGCCTCCAAACAGGCGTTGCTGTATCCGCGGGTGATTGTAGGCACCCATGACCACCATGTCGGCTGCCACGTCCGTGGCATGTTGGCGCAAGGTTTCGTCCACGCGGCGCCCACCGCTGGCAACCCGATCGACCTCGACCTTCACGCCGTGACGGGTAAGGAACATGGCAATGTCGGATCCGGGCTCTTCGCCATTCTCCCAGCTTCTCGCGACCGGGTCTACGATCGTGACGTGCACGGCACCACAGCCCTTCAGGAATTCCAGCGACTGGCGGGTGGCACGCGCTGCCTCGTCGCTCGAATCCCAAGCGAGCAGGATCGACTTTGGAAACGAGCTGACAGCCTGCGTACGTGGGTTGATCAGGATCGGCGTCGGAGACTCGAACAGGGCGCCATCGACGATACGTCTCTGAAGATCCTCGTTGCCGGCAGCTTGCGCTCCCACGAGAACGAGATCGGCGTACAGCGCATGCTGGGCGATGTCCCCTTCCGCCCATGCAAACTCTGTGTAGACCTCCTGGACGTCGAAGGACAGCTCCGTCCTTTCCAGGATCTCCTGTACCGCTTTCGTTTCCGCGGCGAGCCGGTCTATTTCCTGCTGTTGGCCTTCGAGCCACGCTGTTGAGATTGCTTCGTAGGTGGCGATCGCCGGAACGGCCCCCATGCAGATCACAAGGGCGGTCATATGGGCGCCCTGTGTTTCGCAAAATTCCATTGCCGACTTGAGGTCCTGGTCCCAGCGGCCGACGTCGAAGACGCACATGACGGTTTTGATACTCATTGCACTGCCTCCTTCTTGGTAGCTGCGATCATATCGCTTTCCTGGAAGGCTTCTTTGATGTTCGTCAAATCGATTGCCGAGCTCAGGGAACCGCTGGACGGCTTCTGCGTTGAAACGTCCAATCGAAACGCAGTACCGGCAGCCTGCAATGCGACAAACATTCGATCCTTTCGCTCACGGCTGGCTGCTTCTGCAGATGCGGTGTCCGGCCCTTCGGGCCCTTCGCGGCAAGCAGCATCGCGTGAAGGACCTATGCGAATCCTACAGCGAGGTGGTTCTTTATCTCGAATGGTTGCGGACGTCGGGAGATAAAAAGCTGCTCGGCGAGTACGGTCAACTATGTGCCGACCTCGAGCAGGACGTGTATTGGTTTCTCGTATTCTTCGATGCCCACCCCGAAGCGGGCATGGGATAGCCGGCGAGCCGTGGCTTAACCCAAGTCAACTCTCGATATGGTGGGCGTGCGACGGTCGGCGCTAAAAGACGTCCATTCCGCCAAGCCCGACGAACTTCGTGCTAAACCCTTGGGCGTGAGCTTGCTTTAACAGGCGATCGGCGCTCATCATGTCTAGCCGCATGCTTCCGGCGAAACATTGACGAAGCGGACAGCAGAGCTCTCGTGTCGCCCAGTCGAGAGCCCGCAGCGAGATCATCGTGACGACCCAATGGTCGTCGTCCGTCCGTTCGAGCAGGATGTCGCCTTCGTTCTTTCTGGCGGGAAGGGCGGATGCGCACGCGGCGAACGCCGATGCGTCCTTGTCCTTGGCGGCGGTCACCATATGGTTCATCCTGCTATCCTCCTCTTGCTGCGGCCACCACGACGTGGGAACCGACTTAAGCTTATCCGGAGACGGGGTCGGGGTTGTTGATCCAGGTCAAGGCGGCAAGCTTTGGCTTTCGGATTGATCGAAATGATACATCGGGTGTCGACAAGGAGAAAGAGATGAGGGCGATGGTCCTGGAAAGAGTCGGCGTTCCGCTGCGTCTTATGGAGACGCCGGATCCGTGTCCTTCCGCGGGTCAGGCTGTGATAGCGGTGGAAGCCTGCGGGGTTTGCCGCACGGACCTTCACGTCTTTGATGGCGATCTTCCAAATCCGAAGCTGCCTTTAGTGCTCGGACACGAGATCGTTGGTCGCGTGGTCACCGTTGGCCCCGGTGTCTCGAAAAACCTTGAGGGATGGAGGGTGGGCGTGCCATGGCTCGGACGCACGTGTGGATGTTGCTCGTTCTGTCTCTCTGGAACCGAAAACCTTTGCGACGCACCCGGCTTTACCGGCTATACGCTCGACGGCGGATTTGCGACGCACGTCGTGGCCGACGCGAACTATGCGTTCACTTTACCAGAGGGTTTGGGCCCTGTCGCAACCGCGCCTCTCCTTTGCGCGGGTCTGATCGGATGGCGATCATTGAAAATGGCGGGACAAGGCAAGGCGATCGGTCTCTATGGCTTCGGTGCAGCGGCGCACATTCTCGCGCAAGTGTGCCAGTGGCGAAAGCAGGAGGTCTACGCTTTTGTTCGTCCGGGGGATGAGGCGGGAAGGCGCTTCGCGCTCGAGCTGGGCGCCACCTGGGCAGGCTTCTCGGACGAGATGCCACCTATCCAGCTGGACGCGGCTATCATATTTGCGCCAGCAGGAGAGTTAGTTCCCAAAGCTCTGGCGGCGGTCCGCAAAGGCGGCACCGTCGTTTGCGGGGGCATCCACATGAGCGACATTCCGGCCATGCCCTATCGGCTCCTGTGGGGAGAGCGTCGCATCGTATCGGTAGCCAATCTCACACGCGACGATGCACGAGAATTCTTCGGGCTCGTGGGACAGGCGAGCATCCGAACAGTCACCACCTCCTATCCACTGGAGCGTGCCAATGACGCGCTTGCCGACTTGCGGGCAGGGCAGATCAATGGGGCAGCGGTGCTCGTGCCGTGACCCGGCCGCTCGACGATGCACCACGGCATTTGCTTGGTTGATGCCGGGTTCGGAAGCGGAAGGGTGATGTTTCCACATTCTTGATTCATATCAAAGAAGCACGCAGCCGGCAGGTTCATTGTTCGCATGTCAAAGTGGCTGCATATGCAGCCCGGTGGAGGGCGAACTGCAGGGCATTGCGAGGGCGCGAAAGCTCAGCCAGGCGATGATGAGCAACATAAGCCAGAACCTGTTCTTCGCTCGCATACTACAACGCGGCGGGTGTGCCCGGAGCGGCAGGCGTGCTCTATCCAATCTCCGGGCTGCTGCTCTCGCCGATCATTGCGGCGGCCGGAATGGCGTTGTCCTCGGTAGCGTGATCGGCTGCGGCTGCGGCGCGCGTCGATCGTCTAGATGTCCGCCGTCGCGGTCGTCGGGAACGACAATCGAATTCATTCAGTAAGAAGCCGCGGATACAGACCAGCAAAAGGAGAAACGACATGAGAACCATACGAACTGCAAATGCGGTCCTGCTGGCCGCGCTGTTTGCTCTAGGCGGAGGCGGTGCCGTTTTCGGCCAGACGAGCGGAACCTATCTCCATCATCCTGTGAATTTGGCGCAGGCCGCCCCACAGTCTGGAATGCCGGACATGATGGGGGGTGGCATGATGGGACACGGCCAGGGCGCTATGCCAGGCGGACCAGGCATGATGGCTGGTGGTATGATGGCCGGGAACATGATGCAGTCCGGCATGGTGGGCGGCATGCCTATGATGGGTATCCGAGGACCCATGATGAAGATTATGTTTGCGATCGCCGACACGAACGGGGATGGCGCGCTGTCCTTCGAGGAGGTGATGACGATCCACAGGCGGATCTTCGATAGCGTGGACGCCAACAAGGACGGCAAGGTCACGCCCGAAGAAATGCAGACGTTCTGGCAGCCATAGGTTTCGGAACGATGACCGGGATGATCGACGATCGCGCCATTAGGCTGGCGCGACCGCGATCCGTTGCCAAGACGACGAACGGTCATGTGACTTTCTGATCCTAGTCGCGCAGACTTTCCAGATGTACCATCGGCGAGGTATCATTCGAAGACGCATCGGGCGCGATACCTAGCCTCTTGACGCCTTAGCGAGAACACAGGAGCCGGACGATGACGAGCACACGAATTTCGCAGAGCGTCTGACATGGGCGCGACATCACGCCCGAGAACAACTGGTGTGCGGCACTTCCTGGATCTTGAGCAGCAGCGCGATTGGATAGCGGGCAAGATCGACTTGTTGGACGCGGACGAGCGCCAAGAGTCCCTTGAACAGCGCTTCAAATATGTCGCTCGATTTGAAAAACTCCTCAGTCGCCCGCAAGCGAGGCAACTGCTGGAGATTCTCGGGCTATACGGTCCAAACTGCATTCCGATCATGCGCAAGACCGAGCGCTACTACTGGTCGGTTTCCTGTCTCCCATCCACCTCGGACAAGCCGCTCATACGCGTCAATGCGAGCTGGATGGAGCTCTTCACGCTCTATGCCCACGGCGACGATATCCGCGCCCGATTCATCGTGCATCTTTCGGATTTCACTACAGATGGTTCAGCAACACCGAGCCGGGTGGACGAACACTTTCTTGAGCAAAGTGTCGCGATGCCAGAGCACGTCAGTTACTTCTTCCCGCGTGGTGCTGATATTTTCGGCATCAATGTGCGCGGCTCTGTCTCGATCCGCAAATTTCTCACAAGCCGCCGCGTACTGAGCGCAATCCGCACCTTCAACCTGACGCACATGAACCGGGGACGGAACGCCTATCAGGCGAGCCATTGCTACAGTGTGGCGGATTACATGCAGGCAGTTTGAGGG
>NZ_LNCD01000030.1 GCF_001542405.1 Rhizobium altiplani | reverse complement strand
TGGCCGCGCCCATAAGGGCCACGGCGGCGGATTTTACACTCGGGAACTGGAACATTCCGACGCTGGTCTACCCCGGCGACCCCGAAACGGTCTTCCCCGATGACCATATTCCGCACCCAGCAAGACTACGCTGATCTCAGGCATTGGCGTGACGCGGTATCCGCAAAATAACGTGCTGGCCTTTGCCTGGCATCCCAAGGGCTGCGCCCGTGAAGACGGCACCTACGATCGCGATGGCAGTGAACGCTCCGAGCTCTGGGAAGCCGAAAAGGTTCTGGCGCCATTGGGCACCGACATTTGGTACCGTTTCGACATGTTCGTCGATGCAAGCATAACGCCGACCACTGCACGATTTGTGATCGGCCAATGGAGACAAACAAATTCTCTCCGAGATGCCCCTATCCTTGCCCAGGGGTTCAATGGTCGCGCCTTTACAGTCTCGATCGAATAGGACAACGCGGATCCGAACCGTGATCCGAAAAACGTCCTTTGCCGCGTTTTCATCGCCGGGCAGGAGAGCGCGCCGGTGGAACCAGGTTTCGGCAATGCCCATACGCTCGTCAAGCCGGCGCAGCTCTTCTCCCTGATGAAAAATCAGATGCTGTCGGTCGGTCATGACACCGAGGACCTCGCCCATGGAACAGCACCTTTGTCGGCATCAGGCCTAACTGGTTGTGCTCAGGCAATCTCGGTGACGCGCTATAATTCGCTGTCCGACCCGTTCGGGCAATGGACGACGATGGTCTATCACCTGCGCCTGGTTTCGGACAAAAGCGGTCTGATTGAAATCTGGGCCAATGGGAAAAAGATCACCAAGACCGAGGGCGTGATTGGCTTTAAGCCCTTTCTGGCGAAGGAACGGGGATATTTCAAATTCGGGTCCTATCGCAACCACGCCGATTTCGAAACGTTAACACGACTTGACCACTTGATCCGCAGCGAACGAAAGGAGGATGTCGATCCAGATGGCACCCTTGCCCCGCCTTGACCGACGATAGCAGGCTGCGGTCCGTGGCGCCCGCGCCTACACTGAGAGCGAATCCAACTGTCGATGAAGGAGAGTGAGCATGGACGAGCAAAAGCAGATGCTGACAGCTTCACTAAACAAAGCGATTCACGGTCCGCTCAAATCGTGGCGAGTTTTTCTCGCCGCGTCCGCGCTCCTTGCTCTATCGTCGTCCGCAGAGGCAGGAAACGCCCTCGAGAATGCGATAGGGAAAGCCCAGCCCTGCCAGGCGCTAAAGGTAAAGACTGGCTTGTTACCATCGGCGTCGATAAATTTGAAAAAGTTGAAATCGAAGAGCTCGCCGTCAACGTGAAAGGGATGTTGCGACAGCAACAGCATAGGTTCGCTGACCTGCCGCATTTCAGACGCGGCCGCACTCAAGGGCAACGTCTCCGCCCGACTGAGTTTCGATGCAGAAATCAATCTCACCACCTGCACGGTGAGCCGCCGAGACATCAAGCTTCTTTCTGCCGGCGGGATATTCGGCGATGTCGTGAAGGCGCTTGGCGAGCAGATTTCAAAATCGCTGGCGACGGAATATCCGACGAAGCCAAGAAATTGTGCCAGTAGCCGTGCCTCGACCAAAGATCTACCAATGAGCGAAACAAACGCGGAAGACGCCGGAACGTTCCTGACCGCGTTTTCATCTGGCAATCAAACGCGATCCTTGGTGTGACAACAACGTCGCCAGTCGGTGGATGGAGGCTTGGACGCCGGAAACGGTCTTCGCCATCCGGCCGTCCTGCTGCGATGCTCTGTCGAAACAGAAGCTCAGCAACGTAATCGCCACCATCAGGAGCGCTGTGAGCAGAGCCGACTGGGTAATGGTGGTTGGTTCAAATTGCACGCAATAGAGCAGCATGTTGCCAAAGGCGAAGGTGAAGAGGCTCGTGCGACCGAAGAACGTCAGCGATCTCCACAGTGAGGTCGGCGCAATCGACTGGCGCAAGGTAAGCAGGACAGCGGCGGCCGTAATGGCAAAAGCACCGACAACGCCGGCGGCGAAGTAAAGCGGATGGCTGTCGAGTCGCATGGTCATGTTCCCAAGGCCTCTCTTCGTTTCGCTATCGAGTATCCACGCGCCCGCGATGAGCGACAGCCCGGTGCCAAGGAGCACAAGCCAAGCGCGCCGAGTCATCCCTGCGGCCACGCCCGAAGCCGAGCCCATCAGGATTTTCCCGAGCGCCATTCCGGATATGACGAGCGTCATGCCATGCAGGACGGAGGGGCCGCCGAGCTTGGCTCCCCCTATTCCGAACAGGAACATCGCGAGGCGGTCCACTTCCGTTGGCAAGCCAAATACTACGGGACTTGGCAGCCCGCGCAAGACCGGATGAAGAATGTGAATGGCGACGCCCAGGATCAGAAGCGGAACTAGGCCCAGGCGATTGCGCGTCCATAAAAGGGCGGGAGCCACAGTTAGTGCGATTGCGTAAAACTTCAGAATGTCAGTGAACGGGGTTACCCCCAGCATGAAGATTGTCGATATGGAAAAGAATAACGAGTATTCAGACTTGGCAAAAAAAAGAACGACAACAGAAAGACTGTATAGCAGCCAGCATTGAATGGCCCTCGACCACAGAGGAGCGATAGATATACTGTGCTTGTCGGTATCAAATCGTGGCCTGTATACGACTTCAAGCATCGTTCCGAAAAGAACAATGAACGTTGGCGTTGAAAGCGCCATCAATAATTTAAGACCATCAACATAGGGCCCCTTAAAAAAGTCTGCTAATTTGGACACCGCCAAGACGTGACTGCCCATGGCCAGGAAAATCGCACATGAACGGGCCACATCGATCCCAACTATCCGATCTATCTTCATATTTACTGTCATGCTCCGGCAATTCTCCTATGGATAAGCAAAAAGGGCTTACCTACTCACAAAGCCAGACCGACAACCCCAGTCCGCTTGCGCTCTATCAAGTATCGTCAGGGCAATAGTCTGCGCCGAAGCAATGCTGTCGACAAAAGGAATGGAATGACGATGAGATGCAAAGTACGCCGACATGTAGGCAGACGTCGACGACGGGTGACCGAGCTATGGCTCCGACGGTTCAAGATGAATTTCCCAAGATATTCTCACCGCACTACAGTAGACCTGCAAAGCTCCAGTTCTTTTCTCAGCAGCGTAAAGCAGCAGGGTTAGCAGGCGCACGTGCTGATCGGACCGCCCGTTGTCGAAACGCAAGCGATCCGCTCAGGTTCGCTAGTTTCGGCGCCTTGATTTTCAGTTTCGACCTCTCTAATAATCATCTCCGAAAGATCGGTAAAATTCATTGGTTGGATCGCAATGATCTAAGCAATGAATGGGAGAATGCGTATTAAGGTCTTCGCGGGCAGTTTCACTCCTGTCCTTGGCGTAGCGCGACAAATCACCAGAGCGCCATTTTTCAAAACCCTCCTCTGCGAAGCGGTCCTCGTCGCCATCGGCAAGCATGAAAACACTCAGGGCTGCAGCCACAACGGAGATCATATGGCCCGTATCGGGATCGCGGACGGGTTCTGAAACATCCATATCCGCAGGCGGCTCGTCAGGTTGGATATTTTCGACTTCGCGCCACACCTTCAGCAAGCACTCCAGATTAGAGCGGCTGCCCGTGTAACCGCGGTTCTTGATATCGTAAAACAGATGCCGCCCGACCCGGTTTCCTTTTTCCAGCATTCAGCCAGGAAACATTGAAAATACAGCGGCGATGTCGGATTCAATGCTGCCCGGTTTCTGTCTCGAGGTGCATCGGAAGCAAGCCAATTCGCTATGCTGCGGCGCTCGTATCCGGTCCGCCTTGCAATCTCGCTGTAGGTGAGGCCCTGCTGCCGCAACGCTTGAAGCGTGTCGAATATTTCCTGACGAGATTGCCTGTGCGCCAAGCGGGCACGGCGCTGTTGTGACCTGGCGCTGGCGATAGCATCTTCGGAGAGTATGGGTCTGACATGGGCGTGAGCATAAACGCTCATTTGCTCCTTGATTGCCTCCCTGAGATTTTGAACCAGATGGAAACGGTCAGCCACCTGGCGTGCCTGTGGCGCGCCCTCTCGGGCTGCCTGAGCATACAAACCACATCGATCACGGCTCACGACCTCGATCGTCGGACGCTCTTGCAACCATGCTTTTGCGCTCTCGACTCTCCGGTCTTCCAAGACATCGACGACCGAATGACGCTCAAGATCGACCATGATCGTCCCGTAACGGAGGAATACCGCCAGCTCCAATCATCGATGCCCACAACCCGAATAGTGTCTTTTTGTATGGCTCCTGATTACCGCGCTTCAATTGCCGCAAGATCGTGTCGTCGCTGACCGGCATGCCGAGCCGATGCATCAAGTTCTATCCCGGACGACCTCCCATACTGTGGCCAACCAAGCCCACAATCTCAGCCATCCGTTTCGTCGCATATAGGGTGCAGCAATCGCGGGCAACCTGTCGGTGAAGGTTTGTCGCCCGCATTTCCGGTGTCGACACTGCCACCGGTTCAGTGCGAGTAGGGTTTCACAGCCTGAGCTTGAACAGGCAAGTCCTGGAGACGGCGGTCGTGCCAGCCGTGCTGGTGCCGACTTCGCGTTCCACAATCCGGGCAGATCCCGACAGGTTTCGTAGCAGCGGAAGGGCGATACCCAGAATTTTGACCCCCGGGCCGGGTGACCATTTCAATTGCGCTCGCATCCTCGCAAATAACAGCCGAGGCGCTAATATCCTGTTAACCACAGAAATTGAGGATGAACCCGTTTAAGTGCCAAACGACAAACGTGCTGTTGGACTCGTCTGGGAGATTAGTACAATGACAATGCCAACTGTAGCCGAAGTGATCAAGGTTCTGTGCTCTCCCTACGCCTTCTCCTCGTCGGTCCAATTCCGTCGCTGCCGACGGCCGGGATAACCTCGATCCACCGATAGTCTCCTTCATGCGTGGCTTCATCCGTGACTTCAGCTATCGCTTCAGTGCGATCTTCAGCATTCCGGTTCGCTCCTGTCGATAAAGGAGCAGATCTTGCCGCCTCGGTCAGAAAAGGAAAGGTGGGCCGCTTATCACGCTCACGAATCATCGCGCATGAGCATCCCCGCCAGAACTTGTCAGGGCCGGGTTGATCTACCGTACGGCCGGGCGATACTTCAGGATTGGCTTAGCTTCTTCGATGCGTCAATATTCCAATTGATGAGTGCCATATCAAGGCATAACCAAACCGGCCATTCTTCGATTCCCGGAGAATTGCCGGACATGACTTGGAGCAGGTGCCTTTTCTCCGCAGCCATCCCGGATATTGCAAAAGGACCGATACCATGTGCTTTGATTGCAATTCCTCCTCTCTCAGCCGTCGCTCCCTGCTGAAATTTGCCGGCATCGGAGGCGTGGCCGCCATGACTGCATGCTTCGGCAGGACCATGCCGGCATTCGCCTCGAACGCCCCCGCCCTCCTGCCGGATGAAGCACTGGCAAAACTCCAGGAAGGCAACAAGAAATTCGTCGCTGACGCGGAAGCCTGCGCCGCCAATATTTCCAAGCGCCGGCAGGACGTCGCCAAGAGCCAGGCACCCTGGGCGATCGTGCTCACCTGTTCCGACAGCCGTGTCGTGCCGGAACTTGTATTCGGCGGCGTGACGCTCGGCGAACTCTTCGTCGCTCGCAATGCCGGAAACGTGGTCGACACCGATGTGCTCGGCACGATCGAATATGGCACCGAACATCTGCATGCGCCGCTGATCGTCGTCATGGGCCACAAGCGTTGCGGGGCGGTCTCCGCCGCCTGCGAGGTCGTGTCCAAGGGCACCAAGCTCGATGGCTCAATCGGCAAGATGATCCAGCCGATCCTGCCCGTGGCTTTGGCGGAGACCGATCGCGGCGACAATTTTGTCGACAAGACCGTCCATGCCAATGCCTTCAACGGCGCCGAGCGCATCCTCACCGAAAGTGCGATCGTTTCTCGCCTGGTCGAGGAAGGCAAGGTGAAGATCGTGCCCGCCTATTATGATCTCGATACCGGCGTGGTCGATTTCCTGCACAAGGTCTGACCTACGAGGCGACTTCATGTTGCCGATGGCTATCCGCGGGCGCCTCGTCGCGCTCGCGGAACCATAGTCGCGGATGACACTTGCCGCCCGCAGCATCACCGGGCGGGTTACACTGACCGATGCGGGCCGCGAGCTGAGGTCGCGAGCTGGCTGCCTGGGCGACGCTCTTTTGGAAACTTCTGACTATACGCCTGCGCAACTTGGTGAGCTCAATCGACAGGTCCGACAGCTGCGCGATGACATCTATCGGAACCTTGGGCAGCTGGGCCGCTCCCTCCTTAGCCAGCACAAGGACATAGGCGTCGCTCGCAAACCCGATAGGTCATGGAAATAGCAGGGCTCCTGTCACGACGTCCGCCTTCCTGCCGTCACGCCCACGGAATAGAAGATTGCGTAAATGCCAATGGAAATCGCCGATTGTCCGATCTGGCCGAAATGCTCGGCGCCGTGGGGGATTGCGCCGTCATGATTGGGACCATGGAGGCGGAACTGGCCTGGTGACCACCGGTCTAAATGTCGTCGACTTTCCGCCGAACGCGGTGGGCGTGGTGGATCATCGAGTGAGAACGCCAGAGCAAGCGCTGTTCGATCGTTTTCAGGTGCCGCGTGTAGGTCATGTCGATGTCCCGCGAGACAAGGCAAAGGGGATGGCAGGCCGGGCGAGATCGAGTTCAACCGTCCTTGTAGTAATAACTGTAGCCGTTAAGCGGGGGCACCGCCGAGATGGGCGTA
>NZ_LNCD01000029.1 GCF_001542405.1 Rhizobium altiplani | reverse complement strand
TGGATCAGCGATATCAATGACGTCATAATCTGATCCTGATCGACGCTCCTCACATGCGTGTTCGCGATCGTGACTGCTCGGCTGACCAAAAACGAATGTCGCAACAGGCGGCGCAGGTTGGTATGAAAGAGATGCTTTTCAACTGATGTTCTCTGTTCACGCTCGCGATCGTATGTCATAGAACGGTCATAAACAGCGGCAAGCCTGCAACGATAGCCACGACAATCTTGGATCAGGGGCACGGGACATGGGAGAGGCACGATCGTCGTCAAGCCGTTTTGCCCGCCCGGAAGATGCCGTATCTTGGCGCACGCCTATCGAACAAGCGGGTGCGATCTGCTATCGAACATCTGAGAATAGCGCCATCGAGGTACTGCTTGTCGCCAGCCGTCGAAATGGCAGCTGGGGCATCCCGAAAGGATGTATCGAAGCAGGGGAAACCCCCAGTGTTGCCGCCGCGCGAGAAGCGATGGAAGAGGCAGGTGTACGAGGCACCGTGTCGACTGAGACGCTAGGTTCGTTCTTCTACCGCAAAGCGGGCGACGATCTATCCTACCACATCAAGGTACACTTGCTCGAAGTGACGGAAACACTCTCAGACTTCCCGGAAAAGCAAACCCGAAGACTGAAATGGGCGTTGCTTGAAACGGCGGCCAAAGAAGTTTCGCACCCGAAGCTTCGGGATCTTCTGTTTTGGTCACGGGGCCGTATGAGACCGCAAATCCGCGAAAGTTCTTTCCTGATCTCCGCTAAGTGAAGGGGCTTGTGCCGGCTGGGTCCTTCGAAAGCGCAATCGAGCGCGCGGCGCAAAGATTTCATTCGTTGACGGCATGGGCAGGCAATGGTGGGTTCTAATTCAGCACGTTTGCCTGTCACGGTCGCGAACCACCGACTAAGTTCCGCGAGTTGGAGCGATTTTAGCCTTCTAGGCCGCCTTCATTCTTTCCGCCGGGCCACTGTTGTTGCCCAGGTCGAACCGGTCGACGAGATCCATCAGATGATCGGCTTCGCCCGACAAAGTCCAGCTCGCGGCTTCAGTCTCCTCGGCCATGGTAGCATTGCTTTGCGTCAGTTGGTCGAGGCGCGTTATCGCAACATTGACCTCGGCGATCGAGGATGCCTGCTCCTGGCTCGACAGAGCGATCACCTCGATCTGGGCTGAAATGCCGACGATGTGCTCGGAAATATCCAGCAACGCGCCCCCGGTTTCGGAGACCAGACCGGCGCCGGTGGCAACTTCGGCGGTGGAATTCCCGATCAGCGTGGCGATCTCCCTGGCGGCTCCAGCGGAACGCTGCGCAAGTTCGCGCACTTCCTGCGCGACGACGGCGAAGCCCTTGCCGGCCTGGCCGGCACGCGCCGCTTCGATGCCCGCGTTGAGCGCCAGCAGATTGATCTGGAAGGCGATGTCGTCAATAACTTCGATGATGTTGCCGATGCGGCTGGAGGCAACTTCGATTCGCCCCATCGCCGCGGTGGCATTACCGACGACGGCAGTAGACGGGGTCAGAACAAGAGCAGTCCGAAATAGTACGCTAAGGTCGAACGGAACATGAACGATGCCGTAGATCGGATGCGCAACATCCGATCTCTGTGGATTGCCATCGACATGCGCCAGTTTTGATTTCTCTGTCCGGTCCGACTCGACAACGCTCGACGTAGATTGGTCATGAATGGAGTCGGGCGATGGCAAAGCGCAAGCTTCTCAAAGATCAAGATCGCCGGAAGCTTGTCGATATCCCAGTCGACGAGGACAGCCTGATCCGCCACTATTCGTTGTCATTGGCGGATCGCCTGGAGATCGAACTGGGGAGACGTAATCACAATCGGCTCGGCTTTACCATCCAGCTATGTCTGATGCGATATCCGGGTCGAGTGCTTGGATTAGAAGAAACTCCGCCTCGCGCCATGCTGAAGTATGTTGCTGATCAGATCGGCGCCGCTCCAGACCAATTTGCCCTCTATGCACGTCGTGAAGAAACCCGTCGGGATCATATGGCGCGGCTAATGGTGTATCTGGATACGAGAAGCGCGACGCTGCAAGATCGCTGCGCCGCGCTATTGGGGGCAATCCAGACGGCGACCACGTCCGACGATGGTGCTGCGATAGCCAGTTCGACTGTCGCCTCGTTTCGCGAACGCGGAGCCGGCGCCGGGCAGAAAAAACTTTGATTGAAGACATCCCGCTCGATAGGCTTCAATCACTGGATAGGCTGGGTTGACCCGTCGATCGGCCAGACGCGCTTTCATTGGCTGCGTTCGGCGCCAGAAGCGCCGGCTGCGTCGAACCTCGTCGGGCTGACCGAGCGGATAGCTTTTCTGCGGCTGGAGATCGATCCGGAACTGCAGGCGCGCGTATCATCCGGACGGTGGGACCAGATGATCCGGGAGGGCAACGCAACGCCCGCCTGGCTTGCCAACGAATTCAACGCCAGCCGTCGCCACGCTCTGATCGTGGCTAAAGTCATCAAGCTTTGCCAGAAGCTCACGGACGATGCCGTGACGATGTTCATCAAGCTCATGGGCAAGTTGTTCTCGCAAGCCAATAATCGGAAGAAGCAGCGGCAGATGGACTGCAGAGCGAACACCGCCAAAGCGCTGCGCATGTTTCTGGATACGATCACCGCCCTGCAGTCCGCCAACGATTATGGTCGGAACGCATTGGATGTTCTCGACCAAAGAGTCGGCTGGGACCGGCTGCTTCGGATGAAGCCTGAGCTCGAGTCGATGGTCGACGACAACGAGTCGCCGTCGTTGATCGTAGCAGCCGAGCAATATGCGACCGTCCACAAATACATCGGTGCATTCCTTCAGACCTTCACGTTCCGCTCGGCGCATCGCCACGACCCGCTTCTGGCGGCAATTGCACTGTTGAAACGGCTTTATGCCGAGAAGCGGCGGACACTCCCGGATCGCGTGCCGATCACCCACCTCAGCCAAACTGATCGACGGCTTATCTTCGAACATGGGAAACCCGATCGCCGTCTCTACGAGATCGCCACGCTCGCGGCATTGCGAGACCGGCTTAGATCTGCGGAGATCTGGGTCGATGGCAGCCGATCTTTCCGACCGATTGACGAGCATCTGATGCCGCGGTCGACATTCATCTCGATGAAGGAAGACGATCGTCTCGGTTTGGGGGTCCAAGCTGCAAGCTGATGGCGCTCAGTGGCCTGCCGAAGCGCGTCAGATGCTCGACTTCAACCTGACGCGTCTGGCGCACAGAGCAAGATCTGGAAAGCTCGAGGGAGTTCGTCTCGAGGCAGGAACCTTGATTGTCACACCAACCGTCGGCGAAGTCCCCGTGGCAGCAGAGGAACTGAATGCCGAGATCAGCGACATGTGTCCGTTGGTCGAGGTTCCCGACTTGTTAAGGGAAGTGCATGAATGGACCGGCTTTGCGGATCACTTCACGCATGTTCGCACCGGCGACATCCCGAAAAATGTCTCTGCCATGCTCGCTGGTGTACTGGCCGATGCGACGAACCTCGGCCCAAAGCGAATGGCGGGCGCATCCAAGGGGATCAGCGCTCACCAGATTGGGTGGATGCGTACATTCCATGCTCGATCGGAGACCTACCGCGCGGCGCAAGCGTGCATCACCGATGCCCACACCCAGCATCCGCATTCCCGCCTTTGGGGCAATGGCACAACGTCATCGTCCGATGGCCAATTCTTCCGTGCGAGCGACCGAGCTGCAAAGCGCGGCGAAATCAACTTGCATTACGGCAGCGACCCTGGATCGATATTCTATAGCCATCTGTCAGATCAATATGGCTACTTTAGCATTTTGCCCATCGGTCCGACCGAGAGCGAGGCGGCCTATGTGCTCGATGGGCTATTCGATCAGGACACGGCCCTCGACATTCAGGAGCACTTTATCGACACGGGCGGTGCCAGTGATCATATTTTCGGGCTGTTCGCCTTGATCGGAAAGCGGTTCTCACCGCGACTGCGCAATCTCAAAGATCGGAAGTTCCACACGTTCGAGAAGAGCGATGCATATCCGACCCTGTCGGACCACATCGGGGCGCCGATCAACACCGCCCTGATCCTCGACCATTGGGACGATCTGCTCCATCTCGCGGCGTCGATCACGACGCGGTCCGTGGTGCCGTCTACGATACTCAAGAAACTGTCTGCATCTCCGAAGCAAAGCCATCTCGCGAGGGCGCTCCGCGAACTCGGCCGTATCGAAAGGTCGCTCTTCATGATCGAATGGTACTCAAGTCCGGCATTACGGCGGAGATGCCAAGCTGGTCTCAACAAGGGCGAGGCCGCCCATAAGCTGAAAAGCGCTGTGTTCTTCCACGAGCGAGGCGAGATCCGCGACCGGTCGTTCGAGAGCCAAGCATTCCGCGCCTCTGGTCTCAACCTCGTCGTCAGTGCGATCGTCCACTGGAATACAGTCTATCTCGACCGTGCAATCACACAGATGAAGCGAGCGGGTCGAGATATTCCTGATACTCTGTTGAAGCACATCTCGCCGCTCAGTTGGGAGCATATCAACCTTACCGGCATTTACACCTGGGATGCGGAACATCAGATGCCCAACGGATTCCGATCGCTCCGCCTTCCGGCTAGGCTAAGGGATGCCGCGTAAGTTCTCATTCCGTTCGACCTCAGCGTACGATTTCGGACTGCTCTTGTTCTGGCCCCTCCATGGTGGTTGGCTGCAGAATGGTGGTTAGGCTGCCAGTTTGATGGTTGTGTTGTCGTTTACCGCCAGCAGGTTGCCGTCGATGTCGCGGGCCGTCGGGTTCGGCAGGCCAATAAATCCAAGCGCAATCCGCGCCGAGTTTTATCTGGTATGGGTATTCGGCTCACGCCATACTCCGGGGCTAGAAGGTACGGCCGCTCCCCGCGGTTGAGGCCGAGCTGCGACATCGCGGTCGTGCCGATCTCGAGCTGGACCGATGGATGACACCCGGCAATCACGTCGTGCTGAATTTGGTGGAATCTCGACAAAAAAAGAAACTGCCAGCGTCCATCACAGCATCGATCAATTCCGGAGACTTGAAAAAGGTTTGGAGCAAGGCATCGCGCAATCGAGCGGACAGCATCGAACGGTCCTCATTGATGATCGGCACCGAGGTGGTTGCGGTTCTCCACCTCGAATTCCAACGTGATCGTCTTCACGCCGATAGACGCCTGAAGTGGTCGGAGTGTAGGGCCGATCACTTGCGAGAAAATATGCGAGATGTGCGTCTCGATTTGTTCTGCTGGTTCCATATCGGCGGACAACGCGCTCTTCAGAAAGGAAGTGGTTGCCGATTGGTCTTCGATAATCATCCGCAAACCTTTTGCCATAGTGGTCCTGCCGGCGGAACAATCAGCATTTTTTGCTATAATACATTGATCTGCGTCAATCATTGATGTCGAGGGCGAAGCCCCAAGCCGCACACAATCAACTTGTGCCCAAGTCATTGCTCGACGCGATATCTAGCGGACACGCTGCATTTCCAGTTTCCGAAGGCCTTCCTTCGACGTTGACGAGGAGGAATGGGATGATAGCGTTTGCTGGCCGCCTGCTGCAACCTATCGTGCATCATCTGACCACCTCACCGCACGTGCGGATCCCTGTCTCGCCGCAGGCGTGACGCGGCGATTACGTTGGTTTCCGGCGCCAAGAGATCGTGTTTCTCGGCAAGGCAAGTCGATGCAGGGGATGATCGATCTCACCCGCGAGGGCTTTTTCCCGAGGGCTCGAAAGTCCTTTACGCCCATCTCGGCGGTGCCCCCGCTTAACGGCTACAGTTATTACTACAAGGACGGTTGAACTCGATCTCGCCCGGCCTGCCATCCCCTTTGCCTTGTCTCGCGGGACATCGACATGACCTACACGCGGCACCTGAAAACGATCGAACAGCGCTTGCTCTGGCGTTCTCACTCGATGATCCACCACGCCCACCGCGTTCGGCGGAAAGTCGACGACATTTAGACCGGTGGTCACCAGGCCAGTTCCGCCTCCATGGTCCCAATCATGACGGCGCAATCCCCCACGGCGCCGAGCATTTCGGCCAGATCGGACAATCGGCGATTTCCATTGGCATTTACGCAATCTTCTATTCCGTGGGCGTGACGGCAGGAAGGCGGACGTCGTGACAGGAGCCCTGCTATTTCCATGACCTATCGGGTTTGCGAGCGACGCCTATGTCCTTGTGCTGGCTAAGGAGGGAGCGGCCCAGCTGCCCAAGGTTCCGATAGATGTCATCGCGCAGCTGTCGGACCTGTCGATTGAGCTCACCAAGTTGCGCAGGCGTATAGTCAGAAGTTTCCAAAAGAGCGTCGCCCAGGCAGCCAGCTCGCGACCTCAGCTCGCGGCCCGCATCGGTCAGTGTAACCCGCCCGGTGATGCTGCGGGCGGCAAGTGTCATCCGCGACTATGGTTCCGCGAGCGCGACGAGGCGCCCGCGGATAGCCATCGGCAACATGAAGTCGCCTCGTAGGTCAGACCTTGTGCAGGAAATCGACCACGCCGGTATCGAGATCATAATAGGCGGGCACGATCTTCACCTTGCCTTCCTCGACCAGGCGAGAAACGATCGCACTTTCGGTGAGGATGCGCTCGGCGCCGTTGAAGGCATTGGCATGGACGGTCTTGTCGACAAAATTGTCGCCGCGATCGGTCTCCGCCAAAGCCACGGGCAGGATCGGCTGGATCATCTTGCCGATTGAGCCATCGAGCTTGGTGCCCTTGGACACGACCTCGCAGGCGGCGGAGACCGCCCCGCAACGCTTGTGGCCCATGACGACGATCAGCGGCGCATGCAGATGTTCGGTGCCATATTCGATCGTGCCGAGCACATCGGTGTCGACCACGTTTCCGGCATTGCGAGCGACGAAGAGTTCGCCGAGCGTCACGCCGCCGAATACAAGTTCCGGCACGACACGGCTGTCGGAACAGGTGAGCACGATCGCCCAGGGTGCCTGGCTCTTGGCGACGTCCTGCCGGCGCTTGGAAATATTGGCGGCGCAGGCTTCCGCGTCAGCGACGAATTTCTTGTTGCCTTCCTGGAGTTTTGCCAGTGCTTCATCCGGCAGGAGGGCGGGGGCGTTCGAGGCGAATGCCGGCATGGTCCTGCCGAAGCATGCAGTCATGGCGGCCACGCCTCCGATGCCGGCAAATTTCAGCAGGGAGCGACGGCTGAGAGAGGAGGAATTGCAATCAAAGCACATGGTATCGGTCCTTTTGCAATATCCGGGATGGCTGCGGAGAAAAGGCACCTGCTCCAAGTCATGTCCGGCAATTCTCCGGGAATCGAAGAATGGCCGGTTTGGTTATGCCTTGATATGGCACTCATCAATTGGAATATTGACGCATCGAAGAAGCTAAGCCAATCCTGAAGTATCGCCCGGCCGTACGGTAGATCAACCCGGCCCTGACAAGTTCTGGCGGGGATGCTCATGCGCGATGATTCGTGAGCGTGATAAGCGGCCCACCTTTCCTTTTCTGACCGAGGCGGCAAGATCTGCTCCTTTATCGACAGGAGCGAACCGGAATGCTGAAGATCGCACTGAAGCGATAGCTGAAGTCACGGATGAAGCCACGCATGAAGGAGACTATCGGTGGATCGAGGTTATCCCGGCCGTCGGCAGCGACGGAATTGGACCGACGAGGAGAAGGCGTAGGGAGAGCACAGAACCTTGATCACTTCGGCTACAGTTGGCATTGTCATTGTACTAATCTCCCAGACGAGTCCAACAGCACGTTTGTCGTTTGGCACTTAAACGGGTTCATCCTCAATTTCTGTGGTTAACAGGATATTAGCGCCTCGGCTGTTATTTGCGAGGATGCGAGCGCAATTGAAATGGTCACCCGGCCCGGGGGTCAAAATTCTGGGTATCGCCCTTCCGCTGCTACGAAACCTGTCGGGATCTGCCCGGATTGTGGAACGCGAAGTCGGCACCAGCACGGCTGGCACGACCGCCGTCTCCAGGACTTGCCTGTTCAAGCTCAGGCTGTGAAACCCTACTCGCACTGAACCGGTGGCAGTGTCGACACCGGAAATGCGGGCGACAAACCTTCACCGACAGGTTGCCCGCGATTGCTGCACCCTATATGCGACGAAACGGATGGCTGAGATTGTGGGCTTGGTTGGCCACAGTATGGGAGGTCGTCCGGGATAGAACTTGATGCATCGGCTCGGCATGCCGGTCAGCGACGACACGATCTTGCGGCAATTGAAGCGCGGTAATCAGGAGCCATACAAAAAGACACTATTCGGGTTGTGGGCATCGATGATTGGAGCTGGCGGTATTCCTCCGTTACGGGACGATCATGGTCGATCTTGAGCGTCATTCGGTCGTCGATGTCTTGGAAGACCGGAGAGTCGAGAGCGCAAAAGCATGGTTGCAAGAGCGTCCGACGATCGAGGTCGTGAGCCGTGATCGATGTGGTTTGTATGCTCAGGCAGCCCGAGAGGGCGCGCCACAGGCACGCCAGGTGGCTGACCGTTTCCATCTGGTTCAAAATCTCAGGGAGGCAATCAAGGAGCAAATGAGCGTTTATGCTCACGCCCATGTCAGACCCATACTCTCCGAAGATGCTATCGCCAGCGCCAGGTCACAACAGCGCCGTGCCCGCTTGGCGCACAGGCAATCTCGTCAGGAAATATTCGACACGCTTCAAGCGTTGCGGCAGCAGGGCCTCACCTACAGCGAGATTGCAAGGCGGACCGGATACGAGCGCCGCAGCATAGCGAATTGGCTTGCTTCCGATGCACCTCGAGACAGAAACCGGGCAGCATTGAATCCGACATCGCCGCTGTATTTTCAATGTTTCCTGGCTGAATGCTGGAAAAAGGAAACCGGGTCGGGCGGCATCTGTTTTACGATATCAAGAACCGCGGTTACACGGGCAGCCGCTCTAATCTGGAGTGCTTGCTGAAGGTGTGGCGCGAAGTCGAAAATATCCAACCTGACGAGCCGCCTGCGGATATGGATGTTTCAGAACCCGTCCGCGATCCCGATACGGGCCATATGATCTCCGTTGTGGCTGCAGCCCTGAGTGTTTTCATGCTTGCCGATGGCGACGAGGACCGCTTCGCAGAGGAGGGTTTTGAAAAATGGCGCTCTGGTGATTTGTCGCGCTACGCCAAGGACAGGAGTGAAACTGCCCGCGAAGACCTTAATACGCATTCTCCCATTCATTGCTTAGATCATTGCGATCCAACCAATGAATTTTACCGATCTTTCGGAGATGATTATTAGAGAGGTCGAAACTGAAAATCAAGGCGCCGAAACTAGCGAACCTGAGCGGATCGCTTGCGTTTCGACAACGGGCGGTCCGATCAGCACGTGCGCCTGCTAACCCTGCTGCTTTACGCTGCTGAGAAAAGAACTGGAGCTTTGCAGGTCTACTGTAGTGCGGTGAGAATATCTTGGGAAATTCATCTTGAACCGTCGGAGCCATAGCTCGGTCACCCGTCGTCGACGTCTGCCTACATGTCGGCGTACTTTGCATCTCATCGTCATTCCATTCCTTTTGTCGACAGCATTGCTTCGGCGCAGACTATTGCCCTGACGATACTTGATAGAGCGCAAGCGGACTGGGGTTGTCGGTCTGGCTTTGTGAGTAGGTAAGCCCTTTTTGCTTATCCATAGGAGAATTGCCGGAGCATGACAGTAAATATGAAGATAGATCGGATAGTTGGGATCGATGTGGCCCGTTCATGTGCGATTTTCCTGGCCATGGGCAGTCACGTCTTGGCGGTGTCCAAATTAGCAGACTTTTTTAAGGGGCCCTATGTTGATGGTCTTAAATTATTGATGGCGCTTTCAACGCCAACGTTCATTGTTCTTTTCGGAACGATGCTTGAAGTCGTATACAGGCCACGATTTGATACCGACAAGCACAGTATATCTATCGCTCCTCTGTGGTCGAGGGCCATTCAATGCTGGCTGCTATACAGTCTTTCTGTTGTCGTTCTTTTTTTTGCCAAGTCTGAATACTCGTTATTCTTTTCCATATCGACAATCTTCATGCTGGGGGTAACCCCGTTCACTGACATTCTGAAGTTTTACGCAATCGCACTAACTGTGGCTCCCGCCCTTTTATGGACGCGCAATCGCCTGGGCCTAGTTCCGCTTCTGATCCTGGGCGTCGCCATTCACATTCTTCATCCGGTCTTGCGCGGGCTGCCAAGTCCCGTAGTATTTGGCTTGCCAACGGAAGTGGACCGCCTCGCGATGTTCCTGTTCGGAATAGGGGGAGCCAAGCTCGGCGGCCCCTCCGTCCTGCATGGCATGACGCTCGTCATATCCGGAATGGCGCTCGGGAAAATCCTGATGGGCTCGGCTTCGGGCGTGGCCGCAGGGATGACTCGGCGCGCTTGGCTTGTGCTCCTTGGCACCGGGCTGTCGCTCATCGCGGGCGCGTGGATACTCGATAGCGAAACGAAGAGAGGCCTTGGGAACATGACCATGCGACTCGACAGCCATCCGCTTTACTTCGCCGCCGGCGTTGTCGGTGCTTTTGCCATTACGGCCGCCGCTGTCCTGCTTACCTTGCGCCAGTCGATTGCGCCGACCTCACTGTGGAGATCGCTGACGTTCTTCGGTCGCACGAGCCTCTTCACCTTCGCCTTTGGCAACATGCTGCTCTATTGCGTGCAATTTGAACCAACCACCATTACCCAGTCGGCTCTGCTCACAGCGCTCCTGATGGTGGCGATTACGTTGCTGAGCTTCTGTTTCGACAGAGCATCGCAGCAGGACGGCCGGATGGCGAAGACCGTTTCCGGCGTCCAAGCCTCCATCCACCGACTGGCGACGTTGTTGTCACACCAAGGATCGCGTTTGATTGCCAGATGAAAACGCGGTCAGGAACGTTCCGGCGTCTTCCGCGTTTGTTTCGCTCATTGGTAGATCTT
>NZ_LNCD01000028.1 GCF_001542405.1 Rhizobium altiplani | reverse complement strand
CTACAGCGTAAACTCATAAAATTTCTTGGCATTTATCGACCGGCGTGATTCAAGGCTTCGAAATAGGGAAGCATTTGATGACACGTCGTCGCTACGAACTGACTGACCACGAATGGTCGATTATATCGCCGTTGTTACCCAACAAGCCACGCGGCGTTGCCCGCGTTGATGATCGGCGGGTACTGAATGGCATCCTCTGGCGGTTTCGAACGGGCTCGCCTTGGGCGGAAGTTCCGGAACGCTATGGCCCGCCGACGACCTGTTACAACCGCTTCGTCCGCTGGCGCAAAGCCGGGGTATGGGATCGGCTTCTTGAAGCGGTGTCCAAGGCCTACGATGGCGACATCGTCATGATCGACTCGACCTGTGTCCGCGTTCACCAGCACGCGGCCACGGGAAAAAAAGGGATGGAGACGATGGTGGCATGGGACGTTCCCGCGGCGGCCTTACGAGCAAAATCCATGCGCTCGTCGATGCCGAAGGTCGCCCGGTCAATCTGCGTCTGACTGGTGGACAGATCGCCGATTGTGCCGAAGCCGACGCGCTGACGGATGAGCTTGGCGAGGGGGACATCCTGCTGGCCGACAAGGGTTATGACACGAATGCCATACGGGCAAAGGCCGCCGAGAGAAAGGCCTGGGCCAACATCCCGCCGAAGAGTAATCGCAAGGGCTCTTTCGTATTTTCGCGCTGGGTCTATCGGCAACGTAATCTCGTGGAACGGTTCTTCAACAGGATCAAGCAGTTCCGAGGCATCGCAACCCGATATGACAAGCGCCCGGAAAACTACCTCGCCGCTGTAAAGCTCGTCGCAACAAGAATATGGTGCCAGAGTTTATGAGTCGACGCCGTAAGACAAGCGTCTGGACAGGAGCCACGAACGCCGCCAACCGGCGCTGGTGCCGTTCTTGACCTCCATGTCCGCCTAGGGCTCGTTCGCTCAGTGAGGGTGAAAACCGGCCAACTTTGTCTTGCCCTATCACTGGAAGAGAGTAGGCTATTATTGCCAGATATTGGATATTTTCCGGAGAAGGGGTGCCGATGTCACTGGTAAACCTCTCCCCGCTAAACGATAATGAAGTTGAACTACTCACTACCGTCGTAACAGCGTGGTGTGAGAAACATCACATCGAGCCGGATAGCGAATGCGGACAAGCCGTCATGGTTGCCGCCTTGAGGCTACTTACCGACGGTGAAAAAAATCCTACAGTTTTGAACGAAGCAATAACTGTGGCGATGCATGTGCAGCTTCATAAGAAACCGCATCTGTTGTAGCCCCATTACTGTAGCCGTAGGAATCTGACAGGAAACTCTGATCGAGCTCCTGTTCGATGAGCTGCTTGACCACCAGCTTCGCGATCCTGTCGCTTACGGTGGCACACCCAATATCCGTTGGCCCCCACTCTTTTTCGGAATTGGAACGGCACGCACCAGTGGCGGGAAAGTAGCTTCCCAAACTCATCCTGTTCCAGATCCTGTAGAGATTCCTCCCCAGGTCGGCTTCGAATGCCCCGATCGTCTGCCCGTCCACGCCAGCCACACCTTAGTTCCGGATACGTTCTCAAAAGTCGGACAGGTTCACCACTTTCGTGTCGTGACGCCTCTTTAGAAGGCAAGTCGATGCAGGGGATGATCGATCTCACTCGCGAGGGCTTTTTCCCCGAGGGCTCGAAAGTCCTCTACGCCCATCTCGGCGGTGCCCCCGCTTAACGGCTACAGTTATTACTACAAGGACGGTTGAACTCGATCTCGCCCGGCCTGCCATCCCCTTTGCCTTGTCTCGCGGGACATCGACATGACCTACACGCGGCACCTGAAAACGATCGAACAGCGCTTGCTCTGGCGTTCTCACTCGATGATCCACCACGCCCACCGCGTTCGGCGGAAAGTCGACGACATTTAGACCGGTGGTCACCAGGCCAGTTCCGCCTCCATGGTCCCAATCATGACGGCGCAATCCCCCACGGCGCCGAGCATTTCGGCCAGATCGGACAATCGGCGATTTCCATTGGCATTTACGCAATCTTCTATTCCGTGGGCGTGACGGCAGGAAGGCGGACGTCGTGACAGGAGCCCTGCTATTTCCATGACCTATCGGGTTTGCGAGCGACGCCTATGTCCTTGTGCTGGCTAAGGAGGGAGCGGCCCAGCTGCCCAAGGTTCCGATAGATGTCATCGCGCAGCTGTCGGACCTGTCGATTGAGCTCACCAAGTTGCGCAGGCGTATAGTCAGAAGTTTCCAAAAGAGCGTCGCCCAGGCAGCCAGCTCGCGACCTCAGCTCGCGGCCCGCATCGGTCAGTGTAACCCGCCCGGTGATGCTGCGGGCGGCAAGTGTCATCCGCGACTATGGTTCCGCGAGCGCGACGAGGCGCCCGCGGATAGCCATCGGCAACATGAAGTCGCCTCGTAGGTCAGACCTTGTGCAGGAAATCGACCACGCCGGTATCGAGATCATAATAGGCGGGCACGATCTTCACCTTGCCTTCCTCGACCAGGCGAGAAACGATCGCACTTTCGGTGAGGATGCGCTCGGCGCCGTTGAAGGCATTGGCATGGACGGTCTTGTCGACAAAATTGTCGCCGCGATCGGTCTCCGCCAAAGCCACGGGCAGGATCGGCTGGATCATCTTGCCGATTGAGCCATCGAGCTTGGTGCCCTTGGACACGACCTCGCAGGCGGCGGAGACCGCCCCGCAACGCTTGTGGCCCATGACGACGATCAGCGGCGCATGCAGATGTTCGGTGCCATATTCGATCGTGCCGAGCACATCGGTGTCGACCACGTTTCCGGCATTGCGAGCGACGAAGAGTTCGCCGAGCGTCACGCCGCCGAATACAAGTTCCGGCACGACACGGCTGTCGGAACAGGTGAGCACGATCGCCCAGGGTGCCTGGCTCTTGGCGACGTCCTGCCGGCGCTTGGAAATATTGGCGGCGCAGGCTTCCGCGTCAGCGACGAATTTCTTGTTGCCTTCCTGGAGTTTTGCCAGTGCTTCATCCGGCAGGAGGGCGGGGGCGTTCGAGGCGAATGCCGGCATGGTCCTGCCGAAGCATGCAGTCATGGCGGCCACGCCTCCGATGCCGGCAAATTTCAGCAGGGAGCGACGGCTGAGAGAGGAGGAATTGCAATCAAAGCACATGGTATCGGTCCTTTTGCAATATCCGGGATGGCTGCGGAGAAAAGGCACCTGCTCCAAGTCATGTCCGGCAATTCTCCGGGAATCGAAGAATGGCCGGTTTGGTTATGCCTTGATATGGCACTCATCAATTGGAATATTGACGCATCGAAGAAGCTAAGCCAATCCTGAAGTATCGCCCGGCCGTACGGTAGATCAACCCGGCCCTGACAAGTTCTGGCGGGGATGCTCATGCGCGATGATTCGTGAGCGTGATAAGCGGCCCACCTTTCCTTTTCTGACCGAGGCGGCAAGATCTGCTCCTTTATCGACAGGAGCGAACCGGAATGCTGAAGATCGCACTGAAGCGATAGCTGAAGTCACGGATGAAGCCACGCATGAAGGAGACTATCGGTGGATCGAGGTTATCCCGGCCGTCGGCAGCGACGGAATTGGACCGACGAGGAGAAGGCGTAGGGAGAGCACAGAACCTTGATCACTTCGGCTACAGTTGGCATTGTCATTGTACTAATCTCCCAGACGAGTCCAACAGCACGTTTGTCGTTTGGCACTTAAACGGGTTCATCCTCAATTTCTGTGGTTAACAGGATATTAGCGCCTCGGCTGTTATTTGCGAGGATGCGAGCGCAATTGAAATGGTCACCCGGCCCGGGGGTCAAAATTCTGGGTATCGCCCTTCCGCTGCTACGAAACCTGTCGGGATCTGCCCGGATTGTGGAACGCGAAGTCGGCACCAGCACGGCTGGCACGACCGCCGTCTCCAGGACTTGCCTGTTCAAGCTCAGGCTGTGAAACCCTACTCGCACTGAACCGGTGGCAGTGTCGACACCGGAAATGCGGGCGACAAACCTTCACCGACAGGTTGCCCGCGATTGCTGCACCCTATATGCGACGAAACGGATGGCTGAGATTGTGGGCTTGGTTGGCCACAGTATGGGAGGTCGTCCGGGATAGAACTTGATGCATCGGCTCGGCATGCCGGTCAGCGACGACACGATCTTGCGGCAATTGAAGCGCGGTAATCAGGAGCCATACAAAAAGACACTATTCGGGTTGTGGGCATCGATGATTGGAGCTGGCGGTATTCCTCCGTTACGGGACGATCATGGTCGATCTTGAGCGTCATTCGGTCGTCGATGTCTTGGAAGACCGGAGAGTCGAGAGCGCAAAAGCATGGTTGCAAGAGCGTCCGACGATCGAGGTCGTGAGCCGTGATCGATGTGGTTTGTATGCTCAGGCAGCCCGAGAGGGCGCGCCACAGGCACGCCAGGTGGCTGACCGTTTCCATCTGGTTCAAAATCTCAGGGAGGCAATCAAGGAGCAAATGAGCGTTTATGCTCACGCCCATGTCAGACCCATACTCTCCGAAGATGCTATCGCCAGCGCCAGGTCACAACAGCGCCGTGCCCGCTTGGCGCACAGGCAATCTCGTCAGGAAATATTCGACACGCTTCAAGCGTTGCGGCAGCAGGGCCTCACCTACAGCGAGATTGCAAGGCGGACCGGATACGAGCGCCGCAGCATAGCGAATTGGCTTGCTTCCGATGCACCTCGAGACAGAAACCGGGCAGCATTGAATCCGACATCGCCGCTGTATTTTCAATGTTTCCTGGCTGAATGCTGGAAAAAGGAAACCGGGTCGGGCGGCATCTGTTTTACGATATCAAGAACCGCGGTTACACGGGCAGCCGCTCTAATCTGGAGTGCTTGCTGAAGGTGTGGCGCGAAGTCGAAAATATCCAACCTGACGAGCCGCCTGCGGATATGGATGTTTCAGAACCCGTCCGCGATCCCGATACGGGCCATATGATCTCCGTTGTGGCTGCAGCCCTGAGTGTTTTCATGCTTGCCGATGGCGACGAGGACCGCTTCGCAGAGGAGGGTTTTGAAAAATGGCGCTCTGGTGATTTGTCGCGCTACGCCAAGGACAGGAGTGAAACTGCCCGCGAAGACCTTAATACGCATTCTCCCATTCATTGCTTAGATCATTGCGATCCAACCAATGAATTTTACCGATCTTTCGGAGATGATTATTAGAGAGGTCGAAACTGAAAATCAAGGCGCCGAAACTAGCGAACCTGAGCGGATCGCTTGCGTTTCGACAACGGGCGGTCCGATCAGCACGTGCGCCTGCTAACCCTGCTGCTTTACGCTGCTGAGAAAAGAACTGGAGCTTTGCAGGTCTACTGTAGTGCGGTGAGAATATCTTGGGAAATTCATCTTGAACCGTCGGAGCCATAGCTCGGTCACCCGTCGTCGACGTCTGCCTACATGTCGGCGTACTTTGCATCTCATCGTCATTCCATTCCTTTTGTCGACAGCATTGCTTCGGCGCAGACTATTGCCCTGACGATACTTGATAGAGCGCAAGCGGACTGGGGTTGTCGGTCTGGCTTTGTGAGTAGGTAAGCCCTTTTTGCTTATCCATAGGAGAATTGCCGGAGCATGACAGTAAATATGAAGATAGATCGGATAGTTGGGATCGATGTGGCCCGTTCATGTGCGATTTTCCTGGCCATGGGCAGTCACGTCTTGGCGGTGTCCAAATTAGCAGACTTTTTTAAGGGGCCCTATGTTGATGGTCTTAAATTATTGATGGCGCTTTCAACGCCAACGTTCATTGTTCTTTTCGGAACGATGCTTGAAGTCGTATACAGGCCACGATTTGATACCGACAAGCACAGTATATCTATCGCTCCTCTGTGGTCGAGGGCCATTCAATGCTGGCTGCTATACAGTCTTTCTGTTGTCGTTCTTTTTTTTGCCAAGTCTGAATACTCGTTATTCTTTTCCATATCGACAATCTTCATGCTGGGGGTAACCCCGTTCACTGACATTCTGAAGTTTTACGCAATCGCACTAACTGTGGCTCCCGCCCTTTTATGGACGCGCAATCGCCTGGGCCTAGTTCCGCTTCTGATCCTGGGCGTCGCCATTCACATTCTTCATCCGGTCTTGCGCGGGCTGCCAAGTCCCGTAGTATTTGGCTTGCCAACGGAAGTGGACCGCCTCGCGATGTTCCTGTTCGGAATAGGGGGAGCCAAGCTCGGCGGCCCCTCCGTCCTGCATGGCATGACGCTCGTCATATCCGGAATGGCGCTCGGGAAAATCCTGATGGGCTCGGCTTCGGGCGTGGCCGCAGGGATGACTCGGCGCGCTTGGCTTGTGCTCCTTGGCACCGGGCTGTCGCTCATCGCGGGCGCGTGGATACTCGATAGCGAAACGAAGAGAGGCCTTGGGAACATGACCATGCGACTCGACAGCCATCCGCTTTACTTCGCCGCCGGCGTTGTCGGTGCTTTTGCCATTACGGCCGCCGCTGTCCTGCTTACCTTGCGCCAGTCGATTGCGCCGACCTCACTGTGGAGATCGCTGACGTTCTTCGGTCGCACGAGCCTCTTCACCTTCGCCTTTGGCAACATGCTGCTCTATTGCGTGCAATTTGAACCAACCACCATTACCCAGTCGGCTCTGCTCACAGCGCTCCTGATGGTGGCGATTACGTTGCTGAGCTTCTGTTTCGACAGAGCATCGCAGCAGGACGGCCGGATGGCGAAGACCGTTTCCGGCGTCCAAGCCTCCATCCACCGACTGGCGACGTTGTTGTCACACCAAGGATCGCGTTTGATTGCCAGATGAAAACGCGGTCAGGAACGTTCCGGCGTCTTCCGCGTTTGTTTCGCTCATTGGTAGATCTT
>NZ_LNCD01000027.1 GCF_001542405.1 Rhizobium altiplani | reverse complement strand
ATGATTTCATGATGCCTGTTTCCTCGATCGTCTATTGCGTTGAGCGCGAGCGCGTAGAATGTCGATCTGGTCCTCCATCAGTTCGATCTGCCATGGTTGTCCTTTCACTAGCTGCCGGCCTTGAATCAGGCCTCGTGCCAGGTATTTGAAGATGGTCTGCGGCGTAATGCCAAGAGCTGCAGCAGCTCCTTGAACGGAATAGGTTCCGTCTGGCCACCTGACGGGGTTGGAGCTCGTTCCGTTGATTTTGACGGTTGGAATGCCCCAACGCCTGCGCAAGAGCCAGACATTGTCACCTTTGAAGGCGCAATTCTGTGCGGCACGGAAGCCTTCCGCGTTCAGTACCGACGCAATTTCCTTGTCCATTTTGCCTGCGGCGTTCAGCTCCGTCACGCGCGCTCGTAATTTGTCGATATCGATATAGTCGCCATAGGTATGAACGCGCCTTTGGACAGAGTGCTCGCTCGTCGCTCCCGTTTGCCACAAGATCTTGATCCAGACCTGTCCTTGCAGCCGTTTTTGATCGAGAACGACCTCGCAGATAATGAGGCGTAAGATGCTCTTTCGCTCGGCCGCCGTGGTCAATGGGGCATGCCAGATGCCAGGCAGGTTCTCTCCGAGTGCCAATAACCCGTCGCGATCTGCCTCGCTGAGAACCAGGGGCTCGTCGGACCGCCACCGTTCATAGTCCTGCTCGATGGCCGCGGCCGCGCGCAACTTTTCCTCCCATCCGCGTTCCAGCGAACGGGCCACCAAGCGGTTCTCTGGCTCGACTGCATCATATTGGCGCCGTGCCCTTTCCGCCTCGTAGCGCGCACGTTCGCGCCGCAGAGCCCATTGACGCTCGAGTTGACGGGCCTCCTCTTCCATCTGGCCCAGTGCGGCGACGGCGATAGCAATCCTGTCCGGCGTCAGAGCCTCGAGTAGAATGCTTTCGACGCGTGCATCGACCGGCAGAGCGCGCACCTCCTGGCATAACGGCCCTCCGTCGTGGCCGCGGTCGGCGCGGCATGCGTAGACGGGATAGTTTCCCGCAGGGCCGCTATAGCGCAAACTCATCCGGCGACCGCACCGCCCGCAGACAGCGATGCCCTGCAGCAGCGCGGCGCCCTTGCGCGGCAAGCCCGAATGGCCGGCTTCGTAGCGGTTGATGTTGTTCTCCAATCGCCGTTGGTTCTCCATGAACTGCTCCCAGCCGATGTAACCAGGATGGGCCGCTTCCAAACAGACCTCCCAGTCCGCGATGGGGACCTTAGTCGTCCGCGGACGATAAACGTCCTGGCGAACGCGTCCACCCGTCTGCCGCCGCCGACCATAGACATAGGCCCCAGCATAGCCGGGATTATGGAGAATGCTGAGCACCCGCGGGTTGCTGGCCTCACGCCAAACCACTTCGTGCGGCGCCGGACCACGAAGGGGGCGCATTGGCAACGGCAAATTCTCCTTGCGTAGGTAGCGCATCACTGCCCGCGCGCTTCCTAACTCGCGGAATTTGCTGAAGACCAGGCACAGCCTTGCCTGCACCTCCTCATCGGGGTTGAGGATGATTTGGCCTGAGCGGTCGTAAGCCAATCCGGCGGGAAGGCCAAGGCGCAATTCGCCGCGTGCCGCTTTCTGGCGCTCACCCTGATGCAGGCGTTGCTTGATCTGGTGCAGCTCCGCCTCGCTCATGATGCCGGACAAGCCCAGCAGCAGGCGGTCGTGATAAGCGCACGGATCGTAGAGCCGTTCGCCGTCAGCGATGATGACGCCAAACAATGAGCACAGATCGAGGAGTTGATGCCAGTCGCGGTTGTTACGGGCGAGCCGGGAGGCGTCAAGACTGATGACAAGCCCCGCGTTTCCCAGCCCGATCTCCGCGATTAGCTTCTTGAAGCCCTCTCGCTCGACGCAGCCCGAACCGGATTTGCCGAGATCTTCATCGATGACGTGCACGCGTTCATGTGGCCAGCCAAGAGCGACGGCACGATCGATCAGACGATACTGCAACTCCGTGCTTTCCTGATGATGGCGCACCTGGTTTACGGAAGACTGGCGGACATAGATGTAGGCGAGCTTGCCGCGATGCTCGGCCGTGACGCGCTCGTCCGGGTTATTCGTCGCTCTCAGCATGCCGATCCACCTTTGTCGGCGCGCGTATTGACCGCATCCGCATCAACAGGGGGGCAAGTTTTTGAGCAAGTTGTTTCCGCGTCTCCGGCGGCAGATCGAGCCACGGACGCGGGACTGTCGTGCTCGGGGTAAGAAGCTTTACGAGGGACTGAGACGCTACGCGGTACGGTTTTGATTGCACGTTCATCGCGAATCACCTCCTTGGAACGGGAGGTAACCATGCTGTTCAAATGGTGCATCAATGTGAGCAGGGTTCGAACGCTGATGCGAGGCGCCGACTTCGACTCGCTTCGCGCTTCCGGCGAAGCGGTTACAAGATCGGTTATCGATCGGCGAATTGAACGGCGGCGTCCGTCAGGTAATCGAACGACAACGAATGCCGCACCGCGGCCGGACTGGACCGACACCAGCTCAAGACGCTGACCCGCAAGGCCGTGGCGCGGGTCAATGATAGTCACATGATGCACCACCCCGTCGACAATAGCGGCAGTCTGCGATGCTTGGTTCTCCGAACACCGTCGGCCATTCGCCGAACGCCAGGTTCGTGGTGACGATGATCGACGTGCGCTCGTAGAGCCTGCTGATCAGATGGAACAGGAGCTGACCGCCTGCCTGGGTAAATGGCAGATAGCCGAGTTCGTCGAGGATGATGAAGTCGAGACGGTTGAGGTAGTCGGCCGTCCGCCCTTGCTTGCCGCTGCGCGTTTCCGTTTCCAACCGATTGACCAGATCGACGACGTTGAAGAAGCGCCCGCGTGTTCCGTTGCGGATCAACGCACGGGCAATCGCGATGGCCAGATGGCTCTTCCCGGTTCCGGTGCCGCCGACGAGGACGACGTTGCGTTGATCGGCGACGAAGGTGCCGGTGGCCAATTCCCGCACCAGGGATTCATTGACGGGCGTATCAGCGAAGTCGAAGTCGTCGATGTCTTTGGCAAGCGGCAGCTTGGCGATGCTGAGCTGGTAGCGAATGGAGCGTGCCTGCTTTTCGGCGATCTCCGACTGCAATAGATCACCGACGATGCGGGGCGGTTCGTGCTGCCGCTTGATGCCGTTACCCATGACCTCGTCGTAAGCGCTACGCATTCCATAGAGCTTCAGCGTGCTCATCAGTTCGAGAACCTGTGTGCGTTCCATCAGCTTGCCCTCCTGAGGCTGTCATAGCGTGCGCAGTCGGCGACCGGTTCATGGGTCAGACGCAGCGCATCCGGGGTTTGCAGAGTTGCGGCCGGAGCCGGATCACGGCTGCGGGCCAGAATGTTGATGATCACCGAGGCCGAGCAGACGCCGTGATCCAAAGCCTCCTGGCAGGCAGCATCGACAGCCGCCAGACCATCGGTGGGAACACAGCCGAGGATGGTGACCATTTGCCGATCACCATCATGGATGCTCTTCAGCCGCCGGCGCACTTTCTCCATCGCTGCGGGTAAGACCCATTCCCGGAACGGCGCACCATTGCGCAAAGCACCGGGTTTGCGAGCCAGAACGGGGACATAATGCCAGGGATCGTAGATCGTCTCGCCACGGCCAAAGCAACGAGGATGCTCACCGACGTTCACGCCGTCCTGCCTGATGACGATCTTCTCGGCATAGGCGTGAACCTCAACAGGGCGGCCGACCGCGGTCGAGAGGACGGAGTATTTGTTGTTGTCGAAGCGGACTGTGCAGGTCTTCGACACCGAGGCGGGAACGCAGTGGAAGCCATCGAACGGTCCAACGTAATGCACCAGGCTGCCGCGCTCCTCCTCGAACATCTGCCAGATCATCCGCTCGGTCTGCTCGGGATGGCGGTGTGCCTTGGCGTAGGCGATGCATTTGTCGAGCAGCCAGACGTTCAGCTCCTCCAGGCTTTTGACCCGTAGGCGCGGAGTGAAGAAGCGCTCACGCACAAGACCGACCTGGTTCTCGACCTGTCCCTTCTCCCATCCAGATGCGGGCGTGCAGGCAACGGGATGGACCAGATAGTGGCTGCACATCTGCAGGAAGCGGCGATTGTATTGTCGCTCCTTGCCGACGAACACCGCCTCGACCGCAGTCTTCATGTTATCGTAGATGCCGCGCGTGCAGGTTCCACGGAAGAAGGCGAAGGCCTTGTCATGGGCATCGAACACCATCTCCTGGCTCTCGCGCATGTAGGCCCGGACAAACATCATCCGGCTGTGGCAGAGCCGGACATGGGCGACCTTGACGGTCGTCGTCACACCGTTGATCAGAATGATCTCGTGGCTCCAGTCGAACTGGTAAGCCTCGCCTGGAGCGTAATAGAGGGGCACATAGGCTTCCGCCGTCACGGCTCCCCGGTTCTTCGCCCAGGTCTTGGCGTATCGCCGGATCGCGTCATAACTGCCATCGTAGCCGAGTGCCCGAACCTCCTCGTAAATCCGGATCAACGTCAGCCGCTCGCGCGACGGCTTGCCCTCATTGGCTGTCAGAAACCGCTCGATCTCCGCCTTCCAGGCTCCGATCCTTGGCAACGGTTGCCGTTCTCGTTCATAGGTAAAATCGGTCTCGTCGGAACGCAGAATCTTGCGAACCGTGTTGCGCGACACGTGGAGTTCCCGGACAATCTTCTTCACCGACCAGCCCTGCACATGGAAGGCCCGTCGAACACGCGCAATCGTATCCACTCGCTTCAACTCCCGCTCCATCCGCCGCAAAAGGCCGGATGGTCAGATGAAATCTGAGGGGGGGTCAAAATTGGACGCCGATTACCCCGCCAAGGGGGTCAAATTTGCACGCCGGAACACACACACGGCGACCATTCGCGCTAACAACCTCCATCCGACCGGCGGCCGGCAATGACCTGCTGCCGGCTCGACCTCTGGGACAAGCAGCGCCGGGACAAAGCCACCGACAGGCGACGCAACATCCAGTTGCCAGTAAGCGCTCAATTCGCTGCGCGTTGACGCAGTAGATTATGGCGCCCGCGGCGGTTTACTCGGCAATGGATTTGGCGAAGTTAAACGGGAGCAGATCGTCGATATCCGCGCCGTCGAGACGCTGCGGCAGTTCAGTGAAGATGTGTCGCAACCAGGCGAATGGCTCGACGCCACAGGCGCGACAGGTTAGCATAAGGCTGTAGGTGACGGCGCTTGCCTTGGCTCCGTCAGTGGTGTCGCTGAATAGCCACGATTTCCTGCCGGTGGCAAAAACTCTGATATCGCGTTCGAGTAAATTGTTGTCGATCGGCATCCTGCCGTCTTCGGTGTAGCGCGTCAGATATTGCCATTGGTTGCGCGTATAGGAGATCGCATCGCCGAGCTTGGTGTCGGGCACGATCTTGGGGGCCATATTGTCGAGCCACTCCTTCAGGGCATCAAGGACTGGAACGCTATGCTTCTGGCGCAAGCGCCGGATGCAATCGGCCTGCGTTTCGCCGTCATCTGGCTTTTCGTCCCGCACCTGCCTTTCAATCCGATAGAGCTGGTCGAAGAACTTCAATGCCTGCGCGGGCGGCCCGCTTTGTTTCTTCCCGGCCTTGAAGGCGTTGACGAAGCGTCGCCTGGCGTGAGCCATACACCCGACATGCGTTGCGCCCTTCAGGGTTCGCCAAGCCTGATAGCCGTCGCTCATCAGGATGCCGCGATAGTCACCAAGGAAAGTCTGCGGATGCACCTGCCCGCGACCGGGCTGATATTCGAGCAGCACAACCGGCTCTAGGCTGTCCTGCCCGCTGCGATAGGCCCAGATGTAGGACTCGTCGGTTGCCTTCCTGTCTTTTTCCTTCAGCACCTGCACCGTGGTCTCGTCACCGTGAATGACGCTCTGCGACAAGAGCCGCTGCTTCAGAGCATCGTAGATGCGAACGAGGTGCTTCTCGCTGGATCTGATCACCCAATGGCCAAGAGCGCCACGGCTCACAGGGACGCCGGCGCGCTCGAACGCCTGTGCGAGACGATAGAGTGGTGTGCCATCGACATATTTGTGAACGAGCGCGAAGGCCAGTGTCGAGGCCGTGGCAATACTGCCCGGCAAGGGCTGTGCTCGCATCGGCGCGATGATAACGGGCGTACGGATATCGGTGCGCTCGCAGTTGCGGCAAGCGTACTTGGCCCGAGCATTCTGCAGCACCGTGGCCTTCACCTCGATATGAAGCTGCTCGGTGACGAGTTCGCCCATGCGATGCAACGGATGGCGGCAGCACGGGCAGGTCTTCTGATCGTCGGCAAGGTCATATTCAACGCGTTGGCGTGGCAAATTTGCCGGAAGAGGTTTACGCCCGCGCTTGCGGCCTTCGGGCGTTTCCACCTCTGGCAATCCCGTCTTGGGAAGCTCCGTGGCGTCTGTCTCTTCACAATCGGCCAAGCCCTCATCAGCATCCGCCTCAAGAGCGGCGTTCTCGGCTTCATTGAAGACGCGATCCATATGCTTTTCGCTGCGCGGCGCAAAACGATGCAGTTGTGCAAGCGCCAGTTCTTCCTCAAGCTTGAAGACACGCTGCTCAAGGGCGTCTCTCTCAGCCCGCAGCGCAGCGTTCTCGGCAGCATTCGCCGCCAGAAGCGCCATCAGTTCCGCAACGGTCGGGGTGCCGGCTCGTGTCATCGTAGCTTTGAATCTGAGCCGCCACGCTCCGTCAACAGCTTTCAGCCGACAATCTCATATTGCCGAACAGGATGGCGCACCATCGCGTCGAGATCGATGCCGTCAAGCAGCCAACGCAACTGTTCGGTATCGAGCGTCACGACCGGCGCCTCGCGGCGGGGCCAGCGAAACCGGTCTTCGGACAAGGCCTTTAATATAAGCACGAACCCTGACCGCTCGAAGAATAGGAGTTTCATTCGGGTGCGCCGGCGATTGCAAAAGACGAAGACAGCTCGCTCGAACGGGCTCAGGCCCATCGACTGCTCAACCAGGATCGCCAGGCTATTGATCCCCGCACGAAAGTCGATCGGGTCCCGGTGAAGATAAACACGAAGATCATCAGCCAGCCGGAACATTGCAACGCCCCAGAACGTCGATCACCAAGGACAGGGTATGCTGATCAGGATCTTCAAGCTCAAGCCGCACACCATTCGGCAGAGACGCCGTAAGCCGGGTTCCTGCCGATGATGGCCGAGCCGGCATGTCCGGATGCCGCACAATCGGCGACGCTGCAGCCACCGGAACGAAGGCCGGCACTTCCTGCGCTGCAACAACCGGCAAACCACCCGGGGCCTGCCCATCTCGGCGAAGCTTCACCCAGTTGCGTAACAGATTGGCGTTGACGCCGTGGGTCAGCGCTAGGCGGGCAACCGATACGCCAGGCTTCATCGCAGTGTCGATCAGCCGGTCTTTGTCGACAGGATCGAACCGTCGCTTCCCGTTGGCAAGAACCTCCACAACCCGAAGCGGCCCTGAGCCTTTCAAGGTATCCGATGTCATTATGTCCACAGTCTCCATTGTGGACACAGGATCGGCCATTCGATTTTCAATGAAAAGGTGCGGCGAATTGGGCGCTTACAGTTGCCACGCTCGTGCGAGCCGGCGCCATTCATATAACTGCGAACGCGATATTCCATGTCGCCGCGCCGTCGCCGCACACAAGCCAGGTTCCGAATAGCTCTCGGCGACAATCTGCAGCTTCATCTCTTTGCTGAAGCGTCGCCGCCGGCCGCTATCGATAATCTCAAGTCGTTCCATTCCGCACTGTCCGTATTGACGTCAATAAGGACAGTCAGTGCGAAATCCGACAATTCTGACAAGGCGGCCCACCTCGGATGCGTACGATGAAAATGATGCTCTCGAAAGATGGATCGCAGATGCCAGAGACAGCGAACTGGCGTCATTTGCTGCGGGGATCGAACGCGATATTGAGGCGGTGAAAGCCGCGATCACAGAGCCCTGGAGCACCAGCCCGGTCGAGGGGCAAATCAATCGCCTCAAGATGATCAAGCGCCAGATGTATGGGCGTTCAGGTACAGCCTCCTGAAAAGCACGACCGAACGGGCATGAGGGAGATCGGCAACAATGCTGGTTCAGCACCGCAGATAGGGCGACATTGCACCAAATATGCGGAAGAACCCAATCTGGATGGGACGCGTACGTGCCTCATCCAGATTGTCATTCTACAACAAATGCACAAACAAAGAAAGAAAGAAAGAAAGAAAGGCTACAAAGCCATATATCCTGCCAAGCCAAGCCAAGCCAAGCCAAGCCAAGCCAAGCCAAGCCAAGCCAAGCCAAGCGTAAGATAGCCATTATGCTGTCGCTTTCTGTTGCTGGATTCATACCCCTGAAGGACAGTTGAAAAAGGGTGCGACCGCATCTCACGATGGAAGCGGCCGTTGGTGAGGTGGAGGGCGCATCACCGTATAACAAGAACTTAAGACCTTATTACATAGACTGAAAGCGACATCTCCGATGTTTTACATCATATATCCTGCGCGCGCGGCGGGGCTAACGCCGGCAGTAGCAGTTCCCCCAGGGCTTTGAATGCAACCATGTAAATGAATGTTGTGTAACTCTGCATGAACATGCTCTGTGTCTATCGAGCCAAAGTGCCTTCTTTTCGCTCAGAGAGGGCGGATCATCCATAAACACTTAAGCAGTTTTATTAGTTTACGCCGCAAGAGAATTGCCGGAATACGCCAGCCTCCGCTGACCCAGGAACCTGAGACGATTCATTTAATTCAGTCATCATAGCGTACTTTGTTCTGTATCAGGTGGCTTGTGAATTGAGGGTAAAAATAATGGTTTTCATGCGTGGCGCATGATTAGCTGCAGAATA
>NZ_LNCD01000026.1 GCF_001542405.1 Rhizobium altiplani | reverse complement strand
AGCTGGAATTTTCCCGGGTTCAGGCTCAGTTCGGCGGGGGTGAAGGCTCGGGGAACGCAGGTGGATTGCGGTCACCATCTCGAAATCCCAAAGCTGTGTGAATCTGGCTGACTACCGCCGCACCTTCGCCCACAGCTGCTGCCACCCTCTTGGTGGAGCCTGCTCTTACATCTCCAATGGCAAAAATGTTCGGTATGCTGGTTTCGAGGGCCAGAGCTGCGCGGCCCACCTCTTGTTCGACGAAGGGATCGAAAGCAGATCCCGTCACGATGAATCCGGCGCGGTCCGTAGCAATGTGCGGGCATAGCCAGCCGGTGTTAGGGTCAGCACCAATGAACATGAAAAGCTGGCGGACTTCGAATTCCGTCTCTCTTGCGGACTTCAAGTTTCTGATCGTCACTGCCAGAAGCGACGCATCCCCCGATAAGGAGGCTACCTCGCACCCGACGTGCATTACGACATTCGGGAGGGCGGCAATCCGCTCAATCAGGTAGGTCGACATCGTATCGGCGAGGTCTCTTCGGATCACCAGATGGAGACGGCTGACCTTGGGGGCCAAATAGGCGATTGCCTGACCAGCAGAGTTGCCGCCACCGACGACGACAATATCCCGGTTCTCACACCACTTTGCTTCGATGGGCGTTGCCCAGTACGACACCCCGGCACCCTCGAAGTCTGAGACATTCGAGATACTTGGTCTGCGATATCGTGCTCCAGATGCAACCACGACCGTTCTCGCCATTATTGCTCGCCGGTCGGTCGTGCGGAGATTGATTAGACCATCGCGCCGACTGCCGGGAACAGGCGGTGACATCTCAGAAATTCTCAAGGGCAGGGCAACTTCGGCGCCGAACTTCAGGGCCTGATTGAGTGCTCGACCGGCCAGGGCTTGGCCCGAGATGCCGGTCGGAAAGCCCAAGTAGTTTTCGATGCGGGAAGAACTGCCTGCTTGTCCTCCTGCGGAACGCTCGTCCAGGACGATAACGCTCAGGCCTTCAGAGGCGGCATAGACCGCCGCAGCCAGTCCTGAGGGACCAGCCCCGACGATCGCAGTGTCGTACACCATCTCCGGGTCCAGCTCCGGTGTAATCCCCAGACAGCATGCTACCTCCGCGTCGGTGGGCTTTTTCAGGACAGTCCCGTTTGGGCAGACCATGACCGGTAGATCGCTGTCCTGGATACCCAGGCGCTCCACCAGATCGTGACCCTCGCCCTCGCTGGAGGCATCGACCACGACGTAGGGATATCCGCTCCGGGAGAGGAAGATTTGAAGGGCACGCAGATCCGATTTTCCGTCGTGTCCAATCAGCACGGTGCCGGAATTCCCGGTGTCGATCAGCGCGACGCGCCGAAGAATGTAGGCCCGCATGATGATTTCGCCGACCTCGGCCGAGCCGATGATGAGCGCCTTGACGTGCGTGGCGTCAAAGGGGATGGCGACGCAACCATGGTGGCCAGCCCGTGAAGCCGCCATAGCAGGCCGTCCCGACAATTGATTGAGTTCGCCTGAGAAGTGGCCCACCCCATGCGACACGATTGCGGTCTCCGAGTGGGAGCCAATTCTCCCGAAGACATCAAGCCGCCCAGAAAGGACTAGCCAAGCCGGGACTTGCCGGTCACCAATCGATGAGACCTGTTCTCCGGGACCAAACGTCTTTGGCTCTCCGCTGGCGAATCTCTTGGCTACTTCTATCTGCAACGGGGTCAGGACGGGAAACAGCTGGGCTTGGCGAGAGTGGACGTCCATGCACTCAACCTCCTGTCTAATAAAACTGCGGAATCGGTCCGACCTGAGGGGTCTGATCAGGAAGGTCAATCATTGTCCCATCCACGTAGCACCAACCCCAGCCTTCCGGCGGATCGTAGCCTTCGATGATGGGATGGCCCGTGCTCCGGAAATGCGCCGTCGCATGCTTGCCTATTGATTGATCGCAACATCCAACGTGTCCGCATTCACGGCATAGTCGCAAGTGGACCCAAGCTTGTCCGATTGCCAGGCATTCTTCACACCCCATGGTCTTGGGCTTGACGGATTGAACGGAGTTCTGATGGCTGCAACGCGTCATTTGAAATCCTATCCTATCGTTGGATCTCAGGTAACATACCTGAGAACGCTACTTTGGACAGTCATACGCAAGGGTTATGGTGAGCGCTTCACTTGCCGTCCATCGAACTGAGCCGGGTTAGATTGCCTCACTCGACCGTGTGCTTCCGATTTGAAACGTAAGAATGCAGAAATTGCGAAAGACGAGCGCTTTTTGGTGAAGATTATGGGCAATCCCACGTTGGCTTTGCGGGTAAAGCCTTGGCCACGCGATTGGCAGTTCAGCACATGGCAAACGGGGGTAAAGTCGCGACGCAGCGCGAAGCGGTGAACATATTTGCCCGCCCCTGGTCGCCGCCTTGACAAGCGTGTGGTTGAAAGTCGCTGCTTGCGGATAAATTTTACTGTTGTTGTTTCGGCTGCCGCGTCTCGCGCGGCAGCCTTCAATTAAAGTGCGCGGAGATCTTCAGCCGCTGTTTTACCCGAACGCCGATCCTGCTTCGGTTCGTAACTGACTTTCTGACCATCCTTGAGGCCTGAAAGCCCGGAACGCTCTACTGCCGAGATGTGCACGAACACATCCGGAGAGCCATTATCGGGGGCGATGAAACCATAGCCCTTTTCAGAGTTGAACCATTTCACTGTACCAGTAGCCAATGTAAGTCCTCGGTTGATTTGCAATCGGCAAAATAGTCACGAAGGCCCGTTTGGCAAGATGCACGGCTTAGTTTGGGGGAGTTAACCCTCCTGAAATATCCGAAGACGAAGCCATTGAACATGGACAAAACATTACGGGCGCTCAACCCGATTGGGGAGCGCCCGTATGTTTGCTAGCGGCAAAAGCCAACTGCGTGGCAGGCGGCTTGCTTGGATCGTCCATCTATCGACGGAATTTGAGTCTGGAAACACCAGTTACTGCAGCGTAGCTATGCATTGCCTGTCGTCTTCGTCCTCGCCGCCAACCACCGTCGTCAGAAGTCAACTACGACTGACCGAGCGCTACGGTTGGCCGGTCCGTGATACACCGCCTCTATGTTGTTCCCGTCTGGGTCAAGCAGGAAGGCGGCGTAGTATCCCCGGTGATATGATCGTTCGCCCGGTTTACCGTTGTCGGTACCGCCGTTGGCGATGCCCGCGCTGTGGAATGCGTCGACAGTGGCACGATCCTTTGCCTGAAAGGCCAAATGATGCCGCCCAGTTAGCTCCCCGAGGGCAGCGTCGCTGTCTCGGGATGAAATGAAGAGTTCGTCAGCCCAGAAATAGCCATCGGCCTCACCACCAATTGGAATTTCGAGCACCTCTAACAGTGGGAGATAAAATGCGCGGCTTGCCGAAAGATTGGCTACGATCAATTGGATGTGATCGATTAGTCGGCCACGATGAAGTTGGGCTGTGTCCATTTCGACGCCTCCAATTCGGGAAGATAACGAAACGGCAGGGGGCGGTTTCGGTTCCATGTTTCGCCGTGATTTCAGTGGAAGTCGACATCCCCTGATTGTCGTTAGATATTCTGGCCCCTGGTGAACGTAGAGGTTCTCAATGTCTGGTGGGGTGGTCGCATTGTCGGGGCAATTCACCCAAGACAAGCACGGCGGTATCGGCTTCGCATTCGAACCGGATTGCGCGATGGCTGAACATGGCCGAGGCTCATCGACGCAATCACGGTTGCCGCGCGCCTGGCCGCAATCGAGCGGGCGCTTTCAGAGACGCTTGAGCAGTTCACGGCCAAGGATGGCGCGCCGTGCTGATCAAGTTTTTCCGAAACGGCCAGGGTAGATACCTGAGCGCCTTCAGTTGCGCAAAGAGCCGTAGCGCTCTGTCTTGGCGCTAGAGGAATTGTCGGCTGTTGCTTGCGTGATTATCAAGTTGGCCCCGGTTGCTTTGGAACAAACCCAACGCCAAATCCGAACAAGCGGCCAATCTTTTCCAATGTTTCCAGCGTTGGGTTCGCGGCGCCGGCTTCGATCTCCGCAACTTGTCGCCTAGTAAGCGACAGCGTCTTGGCAAATTCCTCCTGCGTCATGCCGAACCCTTTGCGGATCTCCGCCACAGCACCGGGCAGCCTCAGGTCCCCAGTTCGAGCACGCTCCGCAAGTGTTCGCCGGTTTTCAAGAATCTCCTCTTTCGTCGGCTTCTTCCATCGAGCCATTTAGCGGTCCTTCGCCATCATTGACACGCCGCCAGAACGCTGTCCGCTATTGCGATACAGCGTCCCATTCGCCTTGCAGGCCGCTCGAGCCGGAGGCGAGCATTCCAAAGCGATCGGCGACTTCCATGAAACGATCCGCCCGTTCAAGGATTTCCGCTTCTATCACTCCTTGGCGATCAACACCGCGCAGCCTTACTCCTTCGGTGTCCGCGGCTTCTTTGATGCGGATATTGCCTTTGCCGCCCGTTGCCGATCGCAGAAGCAGCGGCAGATCGGAAGCGCGCGAACCCTCAGCAAGGCCGAGGTGATCGGCAAGCTTTCGCCTTGCGTGCCCCTGGGGCATAAGATCCAAGAGGAAAGGTGGCCAGCTGCGGCTGTATCGATTTTCGAGGTCAACGGGATAACGGACTGACAAGGCACGATGGTCGCGGACCGTTTTGCCGGTCGCGAATTCCGCCGACGCCATCGTGACGAAATAATCGAGATCGTAATCGACGATCGATGCGCCCTGGAAGCCGGCCGCGTCATCCTTGAGTTCTAGCGTCGCGGCGTGATGCCACTCGTCATCAAAATGGGTTTGGAGCGTTAGGCGCATTAATTGACCCTTTAAATGGTTCAAATAATGCATAATTAGAAATTATTCAACCCATCAAAGTGGGTTGAATGACTATCGTCTGAACTGACGATCGACTTATACAGCGCCATAGCATCGCGACGCGAGGGTTTTCGTCGAGCAGCATGAGCGCCTCATCGGCCGATCCCGCCTCAAGAACTATCAACCCAGCATCCTCGAGGTCTTCAACCAGGCTCATTCATATGAGAACTTCGTCCTCGACAACCAATACGAGATCAACATCATCGATCATGAAAGTGTACACCGGTGCTAGAAATGCGACACGGTTAAGCGTCACTGACTAGATTAAGTTCCTCACCTAGAAGCAAACTCCTCCCTGACATGCGCGAGCAAATGCCCAATGAAACGAGTAAGCTTTGGGAGCGGTCGTGCGATTTTTCGGGCGCGTATACAGGGTCGGCCATTGAGTTTGAAGGCCCGCGGCACTCCAACCGCCGCGATAAAAGACCTGAGCGTGGGTGTCCATGGATCCGAATTTCGCGACACCCCGATCTTTCCTGAACTAAAGAGATGTCTCGCAGAAGTCACACCTTTGACAGTTCAAGACCGAATTGGGGCTTCGGTCTCTACTGCTCCGCGAAGTTCGCAATCGAAGGACTTTCTAAGGCGCTCCATGCGGAACTGGAACCGCGTGCAATCCATGTGACGAACCCGGCTACCTTCCGGACGGACTTCCTCGATCGCAGCTCATTGGCGTCGAGCACCAATGGGATCCGCGACTATGATGAGACCGCCGCGCGGTTCGCGAGCGCGGGTCGTTGCTGAACCACAATCAGCCCGGCGACCCCGAAAGGTTCGCCCAGCAGGTCGTGGACTTCTCCGACGTCGCTCAACCGCCCGTCCGCATGCCGTTCGGCAGCGACACTGTTGCCGTGATAGAGGCGAAGCATCTTAGCGATGCCGACATCATAAAGCGGTGGCGAGACCCTCGGGCTCCACCGACTTCTGAGGAAGATGCACCTCAGTCGGACAATCGCACGGAGGTGTCGGCGTCGTACCTACCGTCCCATTTCCTGCGTAATCACGTGGATCGACGGCACGCGCTTCTTCGCGGCCATCAAAATGTCCAGTTCGATCGATGATGGGCCGAAGCGATAAAACAGACTCTCGGCCACGTCCTGATGCAGGCCGTATCGGCTTCGAAACTCCTCGAGCGTGTACGCGTTGCCACGCAACGCTCGCCGGCGTTCAAAATGACGATCTGAATGCATCTTTCCTAGCTCCCTTATATTTTCTGGCGGCGAAATGATTGCGACGCCAGTTTGTTCCGCCAGATCCGAGCGTTGCGGGCCAAAACCACCGGATAGCCAGGATTTCGCGGCCATGCTACGACCTTAGCTTGGAGTTCTGGGGGATACATGAAGCTGAAGCTTGTAGCGGTCGCAGCGGCGGCCCTCGCTCCTGTTGTCGCGATGCTCGTGTACAACGAGTTCGCGCTTCGTGCGCAGCGAAACGAGGAGGTTAGAGCGAACGCCGCGCAAGCCGCTCGTGAGGCTTCGTCGGAGGTCGAGCGGATCATCGAAGGCGTCCGCGCCATGCTAGTCTCTGTCTCCGCCATGCCCGCCGTTCGTCACCTCGACGCCGCAAGCTGCAGCGAAAGCCTGAAGTCGGTGGCGGAAAACGTTCCGAACGTCAGAACGATCTTCGTCCTCGATCCGAAGGGAAGCCCGATCTGCTGCAGTCAGCCGATAAACGCCGGAACGACGTTCGCAGACCGAGACTATTTCAACGGCGTCATCGATTCTCGGCAGACGGTCGTTGGCACGTACACGATGAGCAGGGTCTCGGATACGGCCGTGTTGCCGATCGCAATGCCGTTGATGGAAGGTGACAATCTAAAGGGGGTCGTGGTCACCGGTGTCCGGCTGGACTGGCTTCAGAACAGGATCACCGAGCGCGGCGTCTCCCCCGGCAATGCCGTGGCGATAGCTGATGGAAAGGGGACGATCCTTGCGCGGGTGCCGTTTCCCGAACGGTTCGTCGGCACCGTCATTCCGGATGAATTCCAGTCGCTCATTCATGCCGACGAGCCTGGCGTAATCGATGTCACGAGCCAAGATGGTACTGAGCGGATCCTCGGATACCGCCCGATCGCTCTGCCGGGTAGCCCGCTTTATGTCAGTGCAGGCTTCTCAAAGAAGGAGGCCTTCGATCAGATTAACCGGTCGACTCTCGCAAGCGGGCTTGGCATTGTCGGGGGAGTGCTGCTTGCGTTCCTCGCCGCGTTTTTGATTGGCAATAGGTTCCTGCTTGCGCCGATCGAACGCATCGCGGCGACAATGGACCGATGGCGCAACGGCGAGACGAAGGCACGAACCGGCATGAGAGGGCCTGACGAGCTGTCCGCAGTCGGGGCGACGCTCGACGGACTGCTGGATGAACTTGACCGTCGCCGGCTTGAAACCGAGCGGGGAGTGGAGGAGCGTGCTCTGTTGATGAGGGAGCTCACGCACCGCGTCAAGAACGGCTTCACGCTCGTGCAGGCGATATCCAGGCAGACGTTCTCGAAGGTCGAACCCGAACGCTATCACTCATTCTCGGAGCGCGTGGCGGCGCTCGCTCGGACCTATGACCTACTGCTGTCCAAGGAGACAACGTCGTCGTCGGTGCGTGAAGTCATTGCGGCCGCAATGGAAGCCCATCTTGACGGTGGTTGCGAGCGAATTCGCGTCGATGGACCGGACGTCGTCCTTCCCGCGGATCTCGCGCTACCGCTGTCGCTCGTGGTCCACGAGTTGGCAACCAACGCCACCAAATACGGAAGCCTCTCCAGCGAGACGGGGAAGGTCTCGATCGTCTGGCGCAAGGAGCGCGAACGTCTGGACCTCACGTGGACCGAGAGCGGCGGTCCCGCTGTCGACGCGCCTGCCCGAAAGGGCTTCGGTTCAGTTCTGATCGAGCGAGCCTTCCCGTCGAAAGCGCGATCAGTCTCCCGGTCGGACTATCTCTCCGAGGGATTGGTCTTCGAACTTTCGTTCGCCGCCGGGGAACTAGAGTCCCTTTCGCAAGTTTCGGCGGACGGGGTAGCGGAGCAGGGCACGTGAGAAACAAGGCGAAGGTACTGATCGTCGAGGACGAGCCGCTCATCATGATGATGACGGTTGACGTCGTCGAGGACGGCGGATTTGAGGCGCTTGAAGCAAGCAATGCCGACGATGCCATTCTCCTCCTCGAAAACACTGATGACATCGTGATTGTCCTGACCGACATCGACATGCCCGGCAGCATGGACGGCTTGGTGTTCGCTGCCGCTGTCCGCGACAGGTGGCCGCCGATCAAGGTTGTGATCGTCTCTGGAAAACGGCAACCTTCGGCGGACCAGATCCCGGCAGGCGGGGTCTTCATTGCGAAGCCATACGACGCCCGCACGATGACCGAGGCCCTGACAAGGATGGTGGCCTGAACGAACAGCCTAGCCACGGTCCGCTGACAGCGAAACGATCATGAAATCGTGTCCTGGTCTCCACCGCGATCGCGGTCATTCTGCTTGCTGCCGGATGAGCTACGCGCTTCCGACAACCAGTTCCCCACCACCCTATCTCTCGGATTTTCCATCAGGTCAGCACGACGCGACGCCCGCTTGTGGCTGCACTTTCGATGGCCTCAATAACGAGATGCACTTCGACCGCGTCCTCGAAGCTTGGCGCGGTACGAGTGCCGTGCTGGAGATCCTCGGCCATTCTGGCGTAAAGACGTGCGACGTTCCCAGCCTCCACGTCCTCCGGCCAGCCGGGGCGGTGTCGGGCAGGAACCTTCAATGCACGGAACTCCGTCTCTCCTTCGCGTGCACCCATGAGGGAAAGCCGCACCATTTGCGTATGACCAGAGGAACCTGAAACCCGTATATCGCCTTCCGTCCCGTGGATTTCCCAAAACAATCCGTCGTCGTCGCGCGGCGCGCCGCCGCGGTAATGTATGGAGATGGGAGCGCCGCTGGCCAAGACCCCGCTTACCAGCACCTGGTCGGGTGCCGATACAGGCAGCATTTCCCCGGTATCGACTGCCGTCGCCGTGGGTCGGCGTGTCGCCATTACAGCAGAGACTTCAGCGAGGTTGCCTACGACATCCCTTAACGCCGCCAGCGTATGCCCGACGGGGATCGTCAGCAGGGTTGCGCCATTGGCGCGATCCAGCAGATATCCGTAGGTCTTCCGGTCGGGAATACTGCCTCCGCCCAGTGCCGAGCCGCCCCGCGCGACCAAAGTGATCGACAGCACCTCGCCGACAAAGCCGTCGGCGATCAGATGTCTCAAATACTCGATCTCCGGCGCGACGCTAGGCATACTCTGATAAGACCGCGGAAGCCACTCCCCCTAGCGCGGGGTCTCCTTAACGCCTTAACGTCCACAAGCTGGATGTCATCCCTGATGACCCTTGCCAGATCATCCTCGCCGTGCACCTCGAATTCGAACCAATCGACGAGTGTCTTGGCTTTTGCTTGTGCTTCGGCACTGTTTGGAGGACGCCTGCTTCGACGCACCATTCCCCGAGAATGCGGTCAAGCGTCTGTTTCCACGCGGCCGTCCTCAAGTGCTAAAAAAGGGGCGTTGGCGATTGATGAGCAGTCTCGCTCACGATAGGTTCGTGTTGCGAACCCGCAGAACCACACGGAAATAGGTTTACATGGCGACTGGAACGGTAAAATTCTTCAACGACGACAAGGGCTTCGGGTTTATCACTCCCGACAACGGCGGCCAGGACGTTTTCGTTCACGTCTCCGCATTGGTACGCGGCAGTTCTCTGCGTGAAGGCGACAAGGTCAGCTATGAGGTCGGACAGGACCGCAAGACCGGCAAATCCAAGGCTGAGAACGTTTCGGTTGTCTAATTGATCGGCCGACGCTCCATGAAGCCCGCGATCGCGCGGGTTTCATGGAGGATAGTTTCGACCGAAGCTCATCCGCTGATTTGCCTTGCTCCCTCGGCCACGTCGGAAACAGGTGGCAAATCATTGGAAGCGCCACCTGTACGGCGGTCGATATCGCAGACATCTTGATTTCGGGCGATGGAGTCGAAGGCCGAGCGGGTTATTGAATTGCCGATGGCGCGCCAATTTGGACTGGTTGTCCGCGACGCTTTGCTTCTTCTACTGCTTCGTCGAGTGCGGTTTCTATAAGGAAGCAAAGCATTCCGCTCCATCCTCCCTGCCGGCCGCGAGCGGCTACTAAAGATGACGGACGGTGCCGGTAGAGATTTCGATCCGCCGCACACAAACGCCGGCGAAACGGCCAGGCACGACGAAAACTCCGGAAATGATGGTGGACCGGTGGAGATTCGAACCGCACGTGATAGGTGCCCGCCGCGGCATCTCGGCAGACCCTGAGTACCGTTTCATAAGAGAGATCGCGCTGCTCCGTCGGCCATTCGTCCAGAAGGTCGAAAGCGTCATCGAGCCCTGTTATTTCCTGCATAAAATACTTTCTCTGAGCGAAAAGGGGTGAGTCAAACAGATCGAGTGCCATGGTTACCTCCTTTCAGGTTTGCTTGATGGTTGTGAACCTCGGCGGCTGGTGGCCTCCAAAAGTGCCAGTTTGAGGCCGCCAGGCGGCCTATCCTTTCATTCTTTGTTATTTGACGACGTGCGCACTCCGGTATCTGTATGCATCAGGTCACCCTGCAAATCGGATGATCGCATGGCGGCTGACAAAAGATCATCGCCTTCGCGCAGCCCGCTGTTGAAGAGCTGCGCCACCAGCACGGTTAACTTTCCGATAGCGACCGGGTCCTTGGAGACTCCCCTTGTCTGGGAGATTTCCTTGACGACACTCGCACACAAGCGCGCCTCCTCCTTTGTTGGGAAAGACGTCGGATTCATTTCTCACTCCGGGAACGGCCCGCCCGACGGGCGGGCCAGGCTGATCCACCTAGAAGTCCATGCCGGCGCCAGCGGGGATCGCCGGAGCGGCTTCCTTTTTGGGTTTTTCGGCGATCATGGCTTCCGTCGTCACCAGCAGGCCGGCAATGGAGGCTGCATCCTGAAGCGCGGTGCGTACGACCTTGGCCGGGTCAATGACGCCCTGTGCGTAGAGATCACCATACTCTCCCGTCTGGGCGTTCCAGCCGTAGGAGAAGTCGGACTTCTCGCGCAACTTGCCGACGATGATCGAACCTTCTGCGCCGGCATTCTCGGCGATCTGACGGACAGGGGCCTCGATCGCACGTCGGACGATGTCGACTCCGACACGCTGGTCCGGGTTTGCCACATCAAGATTGTCGAGCGCCTTAATGGCCCGCAGCAGTGCCACGCCACCGCCTGGCAGAATGCCTTCCTCAACCGCCGCGCGGGTCGCATGCAACGCGTCGTCGACACGGTCCTTCTTTTCCTTGACTTCGACTTCCGTCGAGCCACCGACGCGGATGACGGCAACGCCGCCGGCGAGCTTGGCGAGGCGTTCCTGCAGTTTTTCGCGGTCATAGTCGGAGGTGGTTTCCTCGATCTGCGCACGGATCTGCACAACGCGGCCGTCGATCTCGGCCTTGGAACCGACGCCATCGATGATCGTCGTGTTCTCCTTCTCGATCGCGACCTTCTTTGCCCGGCCAAGCATGTTCAGCGTCACGTTCTCTAGCTTGATGCCGAGGTCTTCGGAAATGACGGTGCCGCCCGTCAGGATAGCGATATCTTCCAGCATAGCCTTACGGCGGTCGCCGAAGCCCGGTGCCTTGACGGCGGCGATCTTCAGGCCACCACGCAACTTGTTGACGACGAGGGTCGCGAGAGCCTCGCCTTCGACGTCCTCAGCGATGATAACAAGCGGTTTGCCCGACTGCACGACGGCTTCAAGGACCGGAAGCATGGACTGGAGGTTGGAAAGCTTCTTCTCGTGGATGAGGATGTAAGGATCCTCGAACTCGACGCGCATCTTCTCGGCATTGGTGACGAAGTAAGGGCTGAGATAGCCGCGGTCGAACTGCATGCCTTCGACGACTTCAAGTTCGGTTTCGCCCGTCTTGGCTTCCTCGACGGTGATGACGCCCTCATTGCCAACCTTTTCCATTGCCTCGGCAAGATAACGACCGATCTCTTCGTCGCCATTGGCCGAAATCGTACCGACTTGGGCGATCTCCGAATTGTTGGAGATCTTGCGCGCGTTGGTCTTCAGTTCCTTGACCACGGCGTCGACGGCAAGGTCGATCCCGCGCTTCAGGTCCATCGGGTTCATCCCCGACGCCACCGCCTTGGCGCCTTCCTTGACGATTGCCTGGGCAAGCACCGTCGCGGTCGTTGTCCCGTCGCCGGCGAGATCGTTGGTCTTTGATGCCACCTCGCGCAGCATCTGGGCGCCCATGTTCTCGAACTTGTCTTCCAGTTCGATTTCCTTGGCGACCGAAACGCCGTCCTTGGTTATGCGCGGTGCGCCGAAGGACTTTTCGATCACGACGTTGCGGCCTTTCGGCCCAAGTGTCACCTTCACAGCATTGGCGAGCACATCGACCCCACGCAGCATGCGTTCACGGGCATCGGTGTGGAACTTGACTTCTTTCACAGCCATTTCTTTAACTCCTTAATAGGCAGCTAATTAATGATGGATTGGCCTTCAGGCGGCTTGCTTCTGCTCTGCCGGGGCTTCGATGATGCCCATGACATCGCTTTCTTTCATGATCAGCAGGTCCTCGCCGTTGATCTTGATCTCGGTGCCGGACCACTTGCCGAACAGGATGCGATCACCGGCCTTGACGTCGAGCGCCTGGATCTGGCCGGCATCGTTGCGCGCGCCGGGTCCGACGGCGATGACCTCGCCTTCCTGCGGTTTTTCCTTGGCGGTATCGGGGATGATGATTCCGCCCTTGGTTTTCTCTTCGGACTCAACCCGGCGGACAAGAATGCGATCATGAAGCGGTCGGAACGACATGTTTTCCTCCGATGGACAAACAATGATGACGTTGTTCCCCTGGCCGGACCGGATGACCAGTCCGGGCGGGTGCAAAACCTCGCTCGAGCGTTTTGCGCGAAATTATCTGGTTTTGCGATTTTTCGATTTCAAGAGGTCAAAACAAAAAATTAGCACTCTTCAGCGGCGGGTGCTAACATGCTGGAAAGAAACAAGAACCCTGGCCTTGGGCATTCAAAAATTCGTTGATGGCGGCAAAAAATTGCGCCACCTTCAGACTGTTACGAAACGGAGACGAAGCATGCGATTGTCATCGGATCTGGAGCGTCAGATCGGATCGCGACCAACCGGCCAGGTTGAATTCAACCGCCGATGCTTCCTCACACCTATGACGGTCATGCGAGCGTGCTAAACTCCGGATGTCGGTGTGGAAAAGAGCCCCGCGTGTTCGGCGGGGCAAGGTCAGGGCTCCTTAAGTGGTCACGCCCCGAAAGCCGTGAGCGAAGCTCAAAACGCGGTAAGCTACGCCTTGGTTCCACGTGCGCGGAGATCGAGGCCGCGCGCGGCATCGACGATGTGCTCCAGGTGCCTAACGTCGCGCACCCCCTGTTGATAAAGCTCGATGGTAATTGCGGCTATGCGATCTGCCTCCTCGGAGCCCGGTTCTATTCCGAAATCCCCGCAGATCGCATTCAAAACTGCCTGGCATTTGCGCAAGTCGTCGGAATTCAGGGGCTCATCGTGGCGACTGAAGTGTTTTCGAGACATCACAACATCCTCCATGAAGAACATCTCTGTTGCCATCGCCCAAAAGGCCCCGCGAGAACAGCGGGGCACGCATTTGGACTTATGAAAGGTCGAGGCGAATGGCCTCTGGCCGAAAGTGCGGTTGCCGGTATTTGTTCCAGCTTTGTCGGATTCAGAAATGTCGGTGAGGGGTTTCTGATAAGCGTTGGCCGCTCGCTCGCCTGCTACCGCCTCGAACCGCAAGGCCTGCCTCCAGGCATGCCGCGAGGAAGAGCTCTTTGCTGACCGCGGGAGGAGTTTGTCGCCCGAGGGCATTTCGGCAGCTCGCTACTGCTGCGTCGTGATACGCACCGTGTACCTTGGGCCATTCGTTTTCAAGAAAGTCCAAGGTGTCGTGGATACTTTGGAACGACTTCTCAGTACCATTCGGAAGCCGAACATTTACGGGACTACTCCAAAGGATATCTGACGTCGGCATTTTTTCCTCCTTTTCCTACCAACGACAAATAACAAAAATTTAGGATTGGAGACGGGCGCGTGCAAGGGCTAGCGGGTGGGCGCTATCAGGCGGTTCAAGACCACCTATACGCCGCGGGGGTCTCGGAGAGCCAGCCCCTCAGCGCAATGCCTCGGACTTCGGCAGGCGATGTGGCTCCGAGGCCGATTACGCCCGCATGCAGATCCGGCTGGTCGACGACTTCAGAAAGGCGGCCACCGCATTCGGCGACAGATCTCCGGAGAGCTTTCGGCTAACGGCTCGAAGGGGCATGGCGCGGCAGCAGAGCGATAGGATCCATGACCAGCTTTCGTATGGAATCAGACAGCCTCTCCTCGCCGCGAGGCGTTCCGATGCACCCGAGCCCCCCGGCAGCCTTGCCGAGATAGGATGTCTATGGATGTTTGGAGCGGTCGGCGGAAGGAGTGGCACATAGTTCAAATCATACACGCGATCTTACAGACTCGATGTCAGCCGCCGTCTTGTCTTGGGAAACCCGCCACACCAGATCTTCTCGCGCCATAGTCAGGTCGAAAGGTCTCAGGATGTGGAAGGTCGAAGAACGGGTTTCTCTTTTAGCAAAACTCAACACGGTGAATGCCGTCGCAGGAGCGGTATTGTTTGTCAGCCCGTGGGTGCTGAGCTACGAAGGGTCTTTGCTCGCATCAATCAACGCATGGATCGGTGGGCTGGCATTGACGGTTCTCGCCGTCGCTGCTGCAACGGACATCTGGCCAAAGCTAAATCTGGCATGTCTGTCGATCGGCGTCTGGATCTTCGCAGCGCCATGGCTCCTGGACTTTTCGAACAACGCTGACCCTGCCACCTCACATCTCGCGGCAGGGGCCATAGCGATTCTTGTCTCCCTTGTATGCTTAGGTGGCAGATGGATCACGAGACCGCATCAATGAAGTTGCCGCCGCAAGTCAACGGCTCGAACCGTCGGTATAGGAATTCGGCGGTGGTTGCCTGAGCGCAATTGAACACCGCCGCAGCTTGGGTATGAGGAGGTCAACGAACAAAATAGGCAAGTGATCGACATGATTAGGGTTATGATAGCCAGGGACGTGCAAGGAGCTGAAAGCTCGCAATTTGACCTGGACCCAATCCGCGTATCGCTATACCGGCTCGCGTTGGGCGCAGCCGGACAGCGCCGACGCAACGACGGTTTTGTATTCCATGCGATTATCAACCTGGTGGGCTCAATGCGGCCGAGTTCGCCCAGCGCTTCGGCAAGGGGGCTGGATTTCGATAAGCTGACGACCAGGATCGTCGATAGCGCAACGGTGCGCCTCGTGATCGCGGTGGCCAGCCACAGGAGATCAAGGCAGCGTAAACATAATGCAGCCGAATTGCCTAAGGTGCCCCGCGCAGCGAACGTTCGAAGGTTGAGGCACGAAGAGGTGCCCCAACCCAGCCATTCTAGGCAAGCGAGTGTTGACCGCCAACGCCGGTCTTTGTCCCGAGCGGTCCATCTGCGCCCGTTGACAATCCCGCATCGCGGCAGGCGTCAATGAACGCTTCGCGCGCGAGGGTGACTGGCGTCATTCGGTTTAGAGCACGGCGGCACGTTTGAACCGCCCGATTGTAATTTCGGCCTCGATATATGGCCCAATCCCCTTCCAGAAAGTCGAGCGCGTCGTTGACAGAAGCGAAGACCTGGGAGCCCCCATCCTCTATGCGGACGGCGACGGGCGTCATCCAAACCAATTCCGGGGGAAGCATGATGTCCTCCTTTCGCATTCAAACCGGATGAAAAGAAGTAGGGAAAATATCGGAGCCGACAGAGTGAATTTCAAGACCTCAAACCTGCCACATCGTCGACGCCGACTGACCATCCGAGCGAACAGATCGTCACCTCATCCCTTCCATACACAATGACAGCGGAGGCGCGGGGGTGTCCTTTCACCGCCTCGACGATCTCCCCCAGAACTGTGTCGGACGCGACAACTCACGCCGGCGACCCGCTAAGCTAATTGGGCGCGTAGGTAGATGGGCTCAAAGCTGATTGACAGCTCAGCGGCCATGTAGCACTCGGGAGTGCCGTATTGGAAGGTTGCCGCTTGCGCACCTGGCAGAGGCAATCAGGATCGCGCGACGCCGAGTCGCAGCCGATGCTAAGTTCTCCGAAGCCCGAGGTGGCCGGCGCTCATTCGAGAATCTTGGGGACCAGGAAGAAGTTGCGTTCGCTCACGTGGCTACCGTCCCGGCTGAGAAGCGAGGCCTCCTGGAGTGACTACGGCCTATGGCCGAACACCAAGTTTGCCGCCTTCGCTTCGATTAGCCCCGCCGCGTTCAACATTCCGATGCTCGACCGGAATAAGGGTGAGAAATCGAGGTTCGTCCTCATAGCCATATCCTACTTATAGGCAACATGGATACGAGGCGACGGCGGCCGGCGTCTCCTGGACTTGTGTCGATCCCATCGAAAAATCAACTAATATTAAAATAATTCAGTGAGTTAATGTTTCAAGGAGAGTGGATTTTCTCGGTGAAAAAATTGAATTTTTTTGAGGCGCCACCATATTTGGGCCGAGGTAGAGGGAGGAGGAACTGGCTATGACAATGACTTCGGACGACGTCATTGCCGTCCTTGGACCTGTCGACGAAACGCTGGTGGCCGAGATCATCGCGACAGGCGCTACGCAGGCTGAACTTGCCGAGGCATTTGCGTGGGCCAGCAATGACGAAGCCTTGTTGGGTGAAGGCCGGCGTCTGGCGACGGGGAGGGTTGCTGTGCTCGTTGATCTGCTGTCCGCCGACGAGGAAGAGCAGGATGAATAGCGTTTACTGGCCACTGCCCCCGGCGTGATCGACCCGTCCTGTCATATGGCCTTTGCGATCGATCAACAGCCTGATGGCCAGCGGAGAATAGAGATCGTAAATATTGGCTATGGTTGCTAGATGAATGGCGGGCGGCCAATTCTCGAATATATCCGAACCCACGCGTCGTCGATTAGGGCACTCCGCTCGAGGAGGAAACAACGACGTCGTAATCTGATACGGACAAATCCCGCCGGTCTGGGTTTTGCTGGGGTGTACGATAGTGAACAGTCGCCATCGTGGAGGATTTCGATCGCTGCGGCATCGGAGCACCAGAGATGGCCTGACGACTGGATCGCTGAATGTGCCGTTGAAGAGCAACGGTGTCGTTCTGTGCCTGTGATTGTCGGGTTTGAATTCCGTGGTGGGGCCGACGGCGGCAATCTGCGTCCGCCTTATGTGAAGGCTTGCGCGATATACAGAATATAGCTCCAAGCTATGAGCTCGATTGTATGGTTCGCCAGGATTGAAACACGCTAATTTTTCTCAAGCGCAGCTCTTGAATCCGAAATTCTCAAAAACCAAATCGATATCCGCCAGCCGCTGAGGATAGGGCTGGCCTTGCTGGAAGCGCTATCTTTCGGCGCTTCGTACCCATGTTGCTTCAAGGAGGATATGGCTATGGCAACATCCTACGACTATGCACCGCTGTTCCGATCCAGCGTCGGTTTCGATCGGGTCTTCAATCTTCTCGAAAATGCTCAGCGCGCCCGCTCGATCAACGACTGGCCGCCCTATGACATTGTCAAGACTGGCGATGACAGCTATCGGATCTCAATAGCGGTGGCAGGTTTCGCCCAGGACGATCTCGACATAACATTCCAGTCCAACCTTCTGACCGTGACCGGCAAGAAGCAGGAGGCGGCTGCCGAAGCCTACCTTCATCGCGGCATAGCCGGCCGGCCGTTCGAACACCGGTTCGAGCTGGCCGACCATGTCAGGGTGGACGGAGCGGATCTCAAGAACGGTCTGCTGTCCGTGGATCTCGTTCGTGAGATCCCGGAGGAAATGAAGCCGCGAAAAGTCGCCATCGAGACCGCTTCAGGTGTTGAGCCGTCGGCCTCTCCCGCGCAGATCGAAGCGCAAAAGGCGGCTTAAGCAGAACCCATCAAGGAGGGCGTCGCTGCGGCGGCGCCCGTCAACATCGCGGGTTGGGAAGGAGAGCGTAATGAAACCCGATATGTTCAAAGAGCCTGTTTCTATTCTGGTCGGCCTGGGCTTTCCGGCCGAAGTTCGCAGCGCGATGGATGCCTACAGGCATCTCGTCGAGTGGCCGGAGGCGTTCAGAGATAACGCGCACTCCGTTGCGCTTAAGGCCTGCGGAGCTGCGCTGCGCGGTGAAATCGAAGCGGAGACCGCTCGCGGCCTGTTTGCCGCCTTTGCTGAAAAGCACGATCTGCTGGCGCCGGAAACCAACGTCCTCGTTGCGTCTCGCCTGCGCCGGGACAGGGATCCGCACATACGCTGAGGTAAACCGATGATGAACAAGATGTTGGAACTGGCTGCCAGCAATGCCATGGCGATCGGGCCAACAGTTCTAGCACCCCAAGGGTTGCTGTTTCGACGGCCAATCGATGTGGTAAGGGCGCCAGCACTTTCTGTCGACGATAAGCGAACGATCCTCGCGGCATGGGCTTCGGACTTTTACGCGATCGATTCGAAACCGTCCCTCCGTCATGTTCCAGGAACACCGGAGCCAGTTTCGATCGATGAGGTTCAGTCTGCCCTCAGAGAACTCGATAGGCGCTACGATACCTGAGAGATCAGACTCTCCAAGCCCCGACGGTTGATGGCTTCCAGATAACCGATGCCGCCTCGATCCTCTTCATCTAGCCCTCGAGGGAACGCGTCCTCGACTACCTATATGACAAGGAGAGCGCCAACTATTGCGTAGGGCTTTGGAGGATCTGATACTCCGGGCTGTCATAAGTCCTGACGTCCCGATGTGACAATCCTCGCTCGGTCCTGGGGGCCTGGCCTTCCGCGGAGGCGTTGCGCGGCGTCGCTATGCGAGAGAAATCGATTCCGGCGAAGGTGAGGAACGTCTCGCTTGCATCGCCGGACGTCGATAGCGACGTATTCCGCCGTCAGTTCACCGAAATGGGACCGAAGCGGCCGTATTTTGCTATGTCGACATCGAAACACGACACGGCGCTGGAATTCTCTGGCTGGCTTTCGGCCGGAACGAACGCCTTGATGGGTCCGATCTCAGACATTGCGTACCTCTTTTCGACGGACTGGGCGTTTCTGTCATCGACACGAGCGCGATCGCGACGGACGACCCGCTCGGCCACAACGCCTTCGTCGACAGCCCGGAGATCGTGCGCCTGCTCGGGCGCCGGCTGGCCGGACAGAGCCTTGATGGCGGAAAGGCAAGCGCGGCAGACCAGATTGACTTCACTGCCGCGAACCTTGCAGGTTCGGCTGCGCATCTCGCGGTGGCCGCACCAGTCGCCGTCATCAGCCCGGAGGAGCGAGACATTCTCCAGGAGGAGCTTTCCTACGACGGAGCGACAATCAAAAATGGGCAGATCAAATACTGAACCGTAGCCCCCAAACGGCAAGGAATTCGCAGGAACGCAAGATGGAAGCAGCCGACACCGCAAGACCTCGCTGACGTTGCGCAGTGCCCGCGCGTAACCGCAAACGTTATTCCTTTTCGCGCTGTTGGTCTCGATAGGCTCGCCGGCCCTGGACTTGGTCAGGGTCGCCATGGCAGGAAGCCATGCATGGTCACCAGATAGCCGGCGGTGGCGGAGCTAGCTGTGATGACCATCCCCCAGCTCATGTCAACGAGACTAACTCCCAGCGACCATCCCTTCAGCGTCGCGAGATTTGTCATGTCGTAGGTGCCAAAGGCGACGAGGCCGAGGATGGCGCCGGAGACGAGTGCGGTGCTCCAGCTCTCGGCGTTCAGGGCCGGAACAACGGCAAAATACACGATGCCTGCCACGTAGATCAGATAAAAGGCCGCGGCAGCGGCAAAATTCGGCTGCGCCAGCAGAAGCTCGCCGATACGGCTGCGATAGAATGCCGGCGAGATACGCGTCAGCCAAAGTACGTCGAGGCCGAGAAAGACAAGCGCTGTTGCAATGTAGCAGATCAGGTTCATCATTCCGTTGTGCGTCCTCCAAGCTTCGATCATATGCCGAGTAGCGGCTGGACCAATCGTACAAGCCAGCTTCTGAACTTCAGTGGTGCGTCAGTAACGGCCAGGCAGATGCAATCTTCATCAGCGGTTGCTACGGGCTGGTGCAGTACGCTGGCATCGGCCTCCTCAAGGTCGCCGCGCGCGAACAGTTCCTCGCCGTCGTGGAAGCTGCCACTAAGGACAAGCGTGAGTTCGCGGCCGCCGTGGCCGTGCTCCGGCACTGGCTTGCCGGCCGGTATCCGCAGGAGCCGAGCCATCGTCGTTCCGTCCTCGGTCGCGATAGGAATGTGGTAGGCACCGCGCCCGAGAGATTTCCACTTGAGATTTTTGACATCATCCCCGACATAGGACCGAAGCGGCTCAGGCAGGACCGGTGACGCGAGGCGGCTCAGCGCAGTCGGACCTGCTCCCGAAGCAGCGGGCAGGACCGGCGCACGCACCTCAAGGATGCGCTGCCGCAACCGGTTGAAGGACGTCACCACCGGTTCCGGGGTAATCTCCTCGAGCAACTGCCCCGCAACCTCCTCCATCAGCGAAAGCCGCTTGCGGCAATCAGGGCAGAGCGCCAGATGCGTTGCGACGGCGAGCCGCCAGCCGTCCTCAAGCGTGCCGGCAGCGTAGTCAATCAGCAGTTCGTCGCTGACATGGTGACGGATTGTCATTGTCCGTCCTCCAGTGCGGCGCGCAGCTTGAAGAAGGCGAGCCGGATACGGGATTTTACCGTGCCGAGCGGCAGATTAAGCCTTTCGGCGATCGAGGTATGCGAACAATCGTTGAAAAAGGAAAGACGAAGCAGCTCGAGTTGCTCCTGCGGTAGCACCGCCATGGCACTGCGCAGCCGCTCGGCCTCCTGCCGTTCCTCGACGACGGCATCCGCCGGCGGGCTCTCGTCCGGGACGAAAGCGGGATCGTTCGGATCGAAATTCAGTCGACGGCTCTTGCGGTAGGCATCGATCCGCAGGTTGCGGGCGATGGTGAAGATCCAATTCGAGACGTTTCCTCGACCCGGCTCGAACTGAGCGGCCTTGTTCCAGACTGCAATCATGGTTTCCTGCATCAGTTCCTCGGCAATGCCGCTGTCTCGGGCCAGGTGGGCCATGTAAGCCTTCACCCGCGGGCCATAGTGGCGAAAGAGGACCTCAAAGGCCTCCATGTCCCGATCGCGTGCTACTGCTTCGAGCAGCGCGCGGGCTTCTTCCGTTGTCAGGTCCCTAGGGGTCTCGCTCATACGTCCACGCTTCATGTTGACCACAAGCCCTGGAGCACAACAACGCCAGGGCCGGGGGATCGGTGTTTCGGGGCACGCGGGCGCCGGTATGGAGATTGCGATCGTCATGCAGGACGGTACGGCGTCAACTTTGTGCCGGATCACCATTGTTCAAAAATCTGCGCCGGTATCAATCCGGTTATACGTTTCCTTCGTATCCCCAAGCGAACCTGTTGCTGGATGGAGGGGGAATGTCATGCGCGATGACCGCGATCTCGGCGAAGTTCCACGCCAACGACGCGTGGCCGTGATCGGTGCCGGAATATCCGGAATGTCCGCTGCCTGGCTCATGGGTCGCACCATGGAGGTCGTGCTCTATGAGGCGTCGGGCAGGCCTGGCGGTCACGCGAACACGGTATCTGCGCCTTCACGATGCGGCCCGGTCGCGGTCGATACCGGGTTCATTGTCTACAACGACCGCAACTATCCGAACCTCGTCGCCTTATTCAAACATCTGCATGTGCCTACCCAGGCCTCGGACATGTCGTTTGCAGCATCGCTCGATGGCGGCGCGTTCGAATACTCAGGTTCCGGGATCGGTGGCCTGCTCGGCCAACCCGGTAACGTTTTGCGGCCGCGCTTCTGGCGCATGTTGTCCGACACGCTGCGCTTTTACCAAGAGGCGCCGGCTGTGCTCGATCGCGCGGATCTGGCGTCGAAGTCACTAGGTCAGTACCTCGACGAAAACTACTACAGTTCAGCCTTCGTCACCGATCACCTGCTGCCAATGGGGGCGGCGATCTGGTCGACGACGGCGAGAAGGATACGCGACTATCCCCTCCATGCGTTCATCCGCTTCTTCGAAAGCCACGGTTTGCTAGCCCTTTCCAACCGACCTCGCTGGCGCACAGTGACCGGGGGCAGCCGCGAATATGTCAAGCGGCTGATTGCGGACTTCACCGGCGAGATCCGCTTGAACAGCGCCGTCCGCGCGGTCCGGCGCGTCGTGGGCGGTGTGTCAGTCACCGACTGGCGCGGCAACCGCGATATATTCACCGACGTCGTGATCGCAACCCATGCCGATCGCGCCCTTGCCATGCTCGCCGATCCCGATGAGCGGGAACGAGGCCTGCTGGGAGCGATCGGCTATTCGGACAACACCGCCGTCTTGCACACCGACGAGCGGCTGATGCCGAGGCGCCAAAGAGTCTGGTCGAGCTGGAACTACATCGGTGAGCCCGAACGGGACGGCGAACGTCCGCTCTGCGTTACCTACTGGATGAACCGGCTTCAGGGCATCGATCCGGCCATGCCCCTGTTCGTCACTCTCAATCCCCACCGCGAAATCCCCGAGGAACGGATCATCGCCGAGGTCGACTACAACCATCCCCTGTTCGACCCGGCGGCGCTTGTTGCGCAGAAGGAGCTCTGGCGCCTGCAAGGGCGCCGTGGCGTATGGTTCTGCGGCGCCCATTTCGGCAGCGGCTTCCATGAGGACGGCCTGCAATCCGGGCTTTCGGTCGCCGAGGCGATCTGCGACCAGCCTCGACCCTGGGCCGTCGAAGGCGCGTCCGGCCGCGTTCCTTCCACCGCCAGCCTTGCGACGGCGCAATGACAAGCGGTTCTGCCCTCTATGTCGGTGAAGTCATACATGCGCGACATCGCCCGTGCCGGCACCGGCTGCGCTATCGCGTGTTTTCCATGCTGCTGGATCTCGACGAGCTGCCTGCGTTGGATCACAGGCTGAGGCTGTTCGGGCATAATCGATGGGGACTGTATTCCTTCCAGGAAGCCGACCATGGGGAAGGTATGTCCGGCGGACTGCGCGCCTGGGTCGAGCGCCAGCTCATCGACGCCGGCGTCACTGTCGACGGCATCCGCATCCGCCTGCTCTGCTATCCGCGCATCTTTGGCTATGTGTTCAATCCGTTGACGGTCTATTTCTGCAGTGGGCCGGACGGTGCGGTGCGGGCCGTCCTCTACGAGGTCTGCAACACCTTCCTGGAGCGACATACATATGTGATCCCGGTCGCAACCGACTTTGGCGCCATTCGGCAGTCCTGCGCCAAGGAACTGTACGTCTCCCCCTTTGTGCCGATGGATTGTCGCTATGAATTCCGGATAGCGCCGCCGGACAAGCGCGTGGTGATTGCGATCAATGAGTGCGACGATGAGGGACCGCTACTCGTTGCAACCTTCTCCGGGAAGCGGATCGAAATATCCGATCGCCGGCTACTTTCCATGCTTTTCAAGTATCCGCTGATGACACTGAAGGTCATGGGCGGCATTCATTGGGAGGCGTTGCGGCTTTGGATGAAAGGTGTTCCTGCCCAACGGCATCGACCCGCCGGCATTCCCGTCGCCACCACAATAGTTTCCCACCATCCATCGGAAGAGCCACCGAATGAGCCAGGCTGAACAAGACGCCCCGGCTTTCCTGGCACCGCGCCGGTCGCTCTGGAAGCAGCTTGTGTGCCGCTGGGCCGACCGCATCGAGCGCGGGCGTATTCTGATACAGTTTCCCTGCGGCGGGGAGTGCGTGGCGGTTGGCGAGACGGCCGGCCCCTCCGCCGCCATCCGGTTCAACAATGCGCGACCGTTTTGGCTTTTGTTAACAGGCGGCAGCCTTGGTTTCTCGCGCGCCTATCTGCACGGCGACTGGGATTCGCCGGATCTGGGTGCGGTCATGGAACTGGCGATCGCCAATGAACTGGCGTTGCGGCCGGTCCTTGCGTCCACGCCCCTGATCGGCATGCTTGCCTATCTTCGGCATCGACTTCGGCGCAACTCCCGCGCGGGCAGCCGTCGCAACATCGCCTCCCACTACGATCTCGGCAACGCGTTCTACGGCGCCTGGCTCGACGAGACGATGACCTATTCGGCCGGGCTCTTCGAGCATGAGGCGCAGCCTCTGCACGAGGCCCAACGGGCGAAGTACGACCGGGTCCTGAAGGCGCTTCAAATCGGTCCGGAGGACCGCGTGCTCGAGATCGGCTGCGGCTGGGGCGGGTTCATGGAACATTCGGTGTCGCGCACCGGATGCCTTATTACCGGACTGACGCTATCAGAGGAGCAGGCGCAGTACGCGCGGGGGCGACTGAAGGCCGCGGGTCTTTCCAACCGCACGGAGGTGCGCCTGCAGGACTATCGCGATTGCGAGGGACACTTCACCAAGGTCGTTTCGATCGAGATGTTCGAAGCGGTCGGCGAGGAGAACTGGCGGCTCTACTTCGATCGCCTACGCCAATTGCTGGCGCCGGGCGGCCAAGCGGTGATCCAGGTCATCACCATCGATGAGACGCGCTTCGAGCACTACCGGCGCAATGCCGATTTCATCCAGACCTACGTCTTCCCCGGCGGCATGCTACCGTCAGCGACGATCTTCAGGGAACGGGCTGTCGCGTCCGGTCTGACGGTTATCGATTCATTCTCCTTCGGTCGCGACTACGAGAAGACGCTTTTGTACTGGGAGCGCGCATTCGTCGAGAACTGGAGCGTGATACGGCCGCTCGGCTTCGACGAACGCTTCTTTCGGATGTGGCGGTTCTACCTGCACTATTGTGCGGCAGGGTTTCGTACCGGCAGGCTCGGGGTGTATCAGTTCCGCCTGGGAAGGTCGTGACGTCACGCGTCGTTGCGCAGCACGCGCCGGATGAGCGCGAAGCGCAGGCGCTGAGGCACACATCATAAGACGCGAGGACATCTCCAACTGTAGAATTAGACGGGCAGCCTATCTCTTCAAGAGAAGCGCTACCATCCTTTACCTCCCCATGTGTGAATGCTTATTCGGCCTTTTTGACAGCGCGGGAGCAACGGAAAGCGATAGCCAGACATTCCAGCCATCCGCCCGGTTCTTCGCCCCGATGTAGCCGCGTCGTCTCCCTGTTGGTGCCAATCGCTCCGAAGCCCCACTTGACGGAAAGAAGGTTCAAAATCCTCTGCGGTATCGGCTTTGTCGCGACATCAAATAGCTCGCGGTAGTCAATTGGCATGCACGACGCCATCAAGGCATCGGTGAAGACGTGGCCCTCGGCTTCTGTTCATTTCAACCTCGCAGAAATCTTGAGCGGCTTCGAAATCTCTAGGAGGGAGCGCCCGGCAGGTCATTCGCCGGGCGCTCCCCACTCAGGTGGCTTCACCCCTCATGGCCGCCACCAATTCCTCACTCTTTCGCATTCCCTGGCTGAAGAGATGGGCGACGGCGTGCATGATCTTGCCCACCGCTGCTCCATCCTTTTCGCATCCGCGCTCGCGAGAGATCGTCTTGACGACATCGACGCAAACTCGGATTTCCTCCTTCGTCAGATGACTGCAAGCCAATTCAACCAGCATGGCCGGGAAGGGCAGCTCAGAAGTCCATTCCGGCGCCCGCAGGCATTACCGGAGCGGCCTCCTTCTTCGGCTTTTCGGCAATCATAGCTTCGGTCGTGATGAGCAGGCCTGCAATAGACGAAGCGTCCTGGAGCGCTGCGCGCACTACCTTGGCCGGATCGATAACGCCTTGGCGATATAGATCGCCGTACTCGTTCGTCTGAGCGTTCCAACCGAAGGAAAAGTCTGTCTTCTCACGGAGTTTGCCGACGATGATCGACCCCTCGGCGCCAGCATTTTCCGCAATCTGCCGCACAGGAGCTTCGATGGCCCGACGAATGATGTCCACGCCGACCCGCTGGTCGTTGTTGGCAGTCCCGATGGAATCGAGTGCTTTCACGGCCCGCAGGAGAGCCACGCCGCCGCCTGGAAGAATGCCTTCCTCGACCGCTGCGCGCGTCGCATGGAGGGCGTCGTCGACGCGGTCCTTCTTTTCTTTAACCTCGACCTCGGTCGAGCCGCCGACGCGGATAACGGCAACGCCGCCTGCGAGCTTGGCTAGTCGCTCCTGCAGCTTCTCGCGGTCGTAGTCGGAGGTTGTCTCCTCGATCTGTGCCTTGATCTGCGCAATCCGCCCATCGATCTCGGCCTTGGAGCCGACGCCGTCGATGATGGTGGTGTTTTCCTTTTCGATCTCAACCTTCTTCGCGCGACCGAGCATGTTGAGGGTGACGTTCTCCAGCTTGATGCCGAGGTCTTCCGACACGACGGTGCCACCCGTCAGGATCGCGATGTCTTCGAGCATTGCCTTGCGACGGTCGCCGAAACCAGGAGCCTTGACGGCAGCAATCTTCAAGCCGCCACGGAGCTTGTTGACGACGAGCGTGGCAAGAGCTTCGCCTTCGACGTCTTCGGCGATCACCAGCAACGGCTTGCTGGACTGAACGACGGTTTCGAGAACTGGAAGGAGCGACTGCAGGTTCGAGAGTTTTTTCTCGTGGATGAGGATGTAGGGATCCTCGAACTCCACCCGCATCTTTTCCGGATTGGTGACAAAGTAGGGGCTGAGATAGCCGCGGTCAAACTGCATGCCTTCGACGACCTCAAGTTCGGTTTCGGCGGTCTTGGCTTCCTCGACGGTAATGACGCCTTCGTTTCCGACCTTTTCCATCGCCTCCGCAAGGAACCGGCCGACTTCGCTGTCGCCGTTGGCCGAGATCGTGCCGACTTGAGCAATCTCGGAATTGTTGGAAATCTTGCGAGCGTTGGTCCTCAGTTCCTTGACGACGGCGTCGACGGCGAGGTCGATACCTCGTTTCAGATCCATCGGGTTCATGCCAGAGGCGACAGCCTTGGCGCCTTCCCGAACGATAGCCTGTGCGAGAACCGTTGCAGTGGTCGTTCCGTCTCCTGCCAGGTCGCTAGTCTTGGATGCAACCTCACGCAGCATCTGCGCTCCCATGTTCTCGAACTTGTCCTCGAGCTCGATTTCCTTGGCGACGGATACACCATCCTTGGTGATGCGAGGTGCACCAAAGGACTTGGCGATCACGACGTTCCGCCCCTTGGGACCGAGGGTGACCTTCACGGCGTCCGCCAGAATGTCGACGCCGCGCAGCATCCGCTCGCGCGCGTCCGTGCTGAATTTGACTTCCTTTGCAGCCATTTTTGTAACTCCTTCGATAGGCAGCTATTTGGGTGACTGAGCAGCGACTTAGGCCGCCTGCTTTTGCTCGCTCTGACCGTCGATGATACCAAGCACGTCGCTTTCCCTCATGATCAAAAGGTCGTCGCCGTTGATCTTGATCTCGGTCCCGGACCACTTGCCGAACAGGATCCGGTCGCCAGCTTTCACGTCGAGAGCCTGGATCTGGCCAGCCTCGTTGCGTGCGCCCGATCCTACGGCGACGACTTCACCTTCCTGGGGCTTTTCCTTGGCGGTATCGGGGATGATGATGCCCCTTTGGTCTTCTCCTCGGACTCGACCCGACGAACCAGGACACGGTCATGCAGTGGGCGGAACGACATTGTTTTCCTCCATGGACAAACGATGATATTTGAATCCCCAAGCCGAACCGGATGACCAGTCCGTGCTCGGGTGAGAGGCCTCCTCGAGCGCCTCATCCGGAAATTTATTTTGAGAGTTTCCGGGTTTCAAGATGGCCAAAAAAACTTTTGGCACTCTTCGCGATAGAGTGCCAGCGCACCCTTTGGTTTTCCTCCTGGGTGTGCGTGGCAGACCTCAGGCGGGGCTGCGCGCATTCACGCAAAAGGAGTAAAAGAATGGTCATGGAGAGCGACATCTCGAAGAGCGCAAGGGAATGCGCGCTGGTCTGCGCAGTCCAGGAAACGATGGTCGAAGGCAAGCTAAATTCGCAACTTTTGCTAAAAACATGGCGGAACCGATCTTCATCAAGGCCGACTGAGATGCTCGGCGCATCTAGTCGAGCCTGACGACCTGCCTGAAAGGCACGGTCGCGAGGACTTCCCTTGTTCGTCCGCAATTTCGAACCGAGTACCGTCGATGCGCTCATCACGCATCACGCGCTCGGCCAGCATTTCGCGAGCTGTATTCTCGGCTTCGTCAACCGCGAGGTCTATTGACCCGAATCTGGGCCTTCGTCATCAAGTTCGTCACTGAGGTGAGATCGAATGTAGAAATAGTAGCGCATTTCAAACCTCGGTTTCTTCAGGAGCCTGGAGTATGAGTTCCTTCGGGAGGCACGAGCTTCGATTTCTGCAGCTACCTTGTCGCGCCCCAGAGATCCGCGAGGGCAGCAACGATACCGACCGCTGTAAGCGGACGCTCACGGATCTTGGCCTCGACGTCGCTCCAGATGCCGCGAGCTTCTGACTTCGCCAGATGGACGCTGCCTTCCGCGATCTCCGAGATGGAAGCCCCCACCTGTCCAGCGTCGCGCCTGAGAGCGTCTAGTCCCTCACGCCTCGCCTCGTGTTCGGAGCCGTTCGATTTCTCGCTTGTTGCGGCGAGCGCAAACTCGACCTAAGGGTAGTCATTATCGTCTACAGCAAGAGATTTATCATCGGCGACCCGTGCCGCTTCGTCGGTATCCGTTCGGCCCGCCGGGATCGAGGTCGTCGTCGCCGACACCGGATCCGAGGCCGGGAAGGTGTTTTCGAGACCCTTGTCGAGGTCGCCTTTCCGCGCGGTTTTGCGCTGCCTGGCCTGCTCCTTGAGCATCGATTGGACAGCTGGTGACTTCTTTGGGTCTGGCATGACACCTTCTCCTTATGACTTTGGCTAAGCCTGCGTCTTGCCGCTGGTGGTCGCCGCGCTCGCTGAGGCAAGGAACTCGCCCCCGGCGTCCGGCACCCTGCCGTTCGGCGTGAGGTCGTCGACCGCGGTGGGAAGATCGCGGCTCAGACGGTCCAAAATTTCTTGCGGCGATAATCCGGTCTTCGCCGCGAGTTCTTTAATGACATCAGGACCGAGAGCTTCCGACAGCTGATCGTTATCGATGGGAACGTTCGGACCCGGCTGCACCCAACTATGGGCTTTGTCCTCGTGACCGTTTTGCTGGAACGTCTTCAACAGGTCGCCAAGGCCACCGCTTAAAATTCCGCCGGTCGTCAGGCCTCCAAGTAAATCTCCGAGGCCACCTGGGCCTGAGAAAATCGCGCCTTGCCCTCCGGCTGTTTTCGGCGATCCCGGCTGACCAGCACTGGCGTTGCCGTCGGTTGTCTGCGGATTCTGGATGCCACGCAAAAACTCGCCGATCTTGTCGCGGTTCTGGTATCCAGCGACAACGAGAGCGCTTAGAAGCGCCTTTAATGGTCCACTCATCATAGTTCTTTTTCCTTCAAAAGAAGGACGCAAAGCCACCCGGATCCGCGCCCCGTTGCATTAGACCCGCTTCGCAGCCTTTGCTTCGCCTTTCGCGTTTGCCTGAGCTTCGGCAAGCTGCGTAAGCTTCTCATCGGTTGCCATCTCTTCTTCGATGTTGGCCTGTAGCAGCGGAACCGCGTCCTCGAGGGCAAGCTGGCCAGCCCACGAGATCTGTGTTCCGCAGCGCGCGATCTCGTAGTGCTCGAGTGTGGATGTGGGCGACGGTTGAGACGGGTTCAGTCATTAGGTTTCCTCTTTTGAGATCACGGACTCGTGAGTGCGGGGACAACGTCAAATTTCACGAGATGTTCCAGACTGTTGCAGTCGGACTCGCATTTGATCCGGAACGCCGTGGGTACCTATCCAGCGCGCGTATCTGAGGCGGTAGTCAGCCCAAAAATCGCGTGCTATCCATACCGAAAAAAGGGGGTCCCATGAGGCTGAAACTCGTGGGGGTCGCGGTTGCGGCTCTCGCACCTGTGGTGGCTATGTCGGGCTACAATGAATATGCGATGCGCCAGGAGCGCGCCGAGGAGGTGCGCGCGCAAGCGGCTCAGGCGGCTAAACAGGCGTCTTCAGAGGTCGAACGTATCATCGAGGGACTTCGCTCGCTTCTGACCGCCGTCACAGCAATGCCTGCAGTTCGACAGCTCGATGTTCCCCTCTGTAACGACGCGCTCAAAACGCTCGGCGGCAGCGTTCCGAACATTCGGACGCTTTTCGTTCTGAAACCTGATGGAAGTCCCGTCTGCGGAAGCGCCGAGTTTCCGGCGGGAGTGACTTTCGGGGACCGGGACTACTTCAAGGACGCGCTTGCGACGAAGGATTTCGTCGTTGGGCGGTATACCAAAAGCCGTTTCTCCGGCAGCCCTGTCCTTCCTCTTGCTATGCCCATCATCGATGGAGGCAAAACCATCGCGGTTGTCGTGAGTGGCGTCAGGCTCGACTGGCTGCAAACCCGCATCGCCGAGCGCGGCGTAGCTCCCGGAAACGCTGTCACTATAGCCGACGGCGACGGTACCATTCTTGCCCGAGTGCCCTTGCCGGAGAAGTTCGTCGGTACCGTCATCCCAGACGCGTATCAGAGCTTGGTACACGCCAACGCTCCCGGCGTTGTGCAGCTGACGAGTCAGGACGGAACCGAACGGATCCTTGGCTATCGTCCAATCGCGCTCCCCGGAAGCCCACTTTATGTGAGCGCTGGCTTCTCCACGAACGAAGCCTTCGCACCGATAAACCGGGCGTCCATCGCCAACCTAGTTGGCATCGGAGCCGGGGCGATTGTGTCGCTCATCCTTGCCATGTTCATTGGTGGCCACTTCCTGCTGGGACCAATTTCGCGCATCGCCGAAGTGATGCAGAACTGGCGGGATGGAAAGACGAAGGCCCGCACTCTGATGAAGCCGACAGACGAGCTTCATGCGGTCGGCGCCTCACTCGATAATCTCCTGGACGAACTAGAGACGCGGCGCCTTCATGCCGAAAAGGCGGAGGAGGAGCGCTCACTCCTAGTAAGGGAACTTGCGCACCGGGTGAAGAACGGCTTCGCGCTTGTGCAGGCCATCGCGCATCAATCCTTTAAAAAGTCAGACGCCGAGAAGTATGGAAGCTTCTCCCAGAGGTTGACCGCGCTCGCTGGAACCTACGATCTTATTTTGTCAGGCGAGGGAAGGGCAACGTCAATCATGGGCGTGTTAGAGACATCGCTGCGCGCGCACGCCACCGATGAGAGACGAATTGCCCTGGAAGGGCCGGATGTCGTTCTTCCCACAGATCTCGCACTTCCTCTATCGCTCGTTACGCACGAGCTGGCAACAAACGCTACAAAATACGGCGCGCTTTCGAGTGACGAAGGAAAGGTCGAGGTTGAGTGGATGGTCGATGCGGGGCGCGTCGCAATTCGCTGGGCGGAAACGAACGGTCCCCAAGTGGCCGTCCCGGCAAGGAAGGGCTTCGGAACGGTCCTGATCGAGCGCGCCTTTCCCAGCAAGGCTCGAGCCGTCCACGCTTTCCACTTCGAACCGAGTGGCTTGGTGTTTGAATTGACATTTCTTTTGGAGGAACCGATCGATCGCGTAGAAGTTTGCGCCTGATGACGGGTACACGTTTTGTTACTACTATGACTGTTAAGGTCCTGATTGTTGACGATGAACCACTGGTTCGCATGCTGGCCGTCGACGTTGTCGAAGAAGCCGGGTTCGAAGCTGTCGAAGCGCGCGATGCCGACGAGGCCATCCGACTCTTGGAGGTTGTAGATGGCATCCGCATCCTGCTGACCGATGTTGATATGCCCGGCAGCATGGACGGCCTCAGGCTCGCTGCCGCCGTGCGCGAGCGCTGGCCGCCAATCCGGATCGTCGTGGTTTCAGGAAAGAAGCGGCCTGCGGAAGAGGCTCTCCCTGACGGCATCTTCTTCGCGAAGCCCTACGACGTCGACAAGATGACAGAGCAGCTCCAGAAGTTGGCGGCGTAATTGTCGATGTTACGAGATCTATCCTCATGAACAAACTTCGGGAATCTCTGGAAGGGTTTCGGTCCGCGGATGATATCACAGCGATGCTTATAGAAACGGTCGTCGGAAAGCTCGCCACGTCTGTGAAGTTGCCAGCGAGGGCGTTCTCCACTGTGTGCTCTTAGGGGTCTTTCTTCGGAACGATGCTAATGTTCCCGCTGACTTCGAGGATCGCGAACTTGATGTCAGTAACGCGCTCGACTCCTTCCTGTGATCGGGCCGCCTCCATCACGTCCTCCTTGTCGAGTCAGCAACCGCGCATCGCGCGCTCGTCGGATCGGCCATCGATCACCAAAACGGTGGGGACGCCGTCGATAACATGCCCGGCTTTGCTCCACCATCGCTTCACGTACGAGAGCGCGATGTCGGTCGTGAACACGGTCAGGATTAGAAGTACGGCGTTGGCGATCGAGAAGTCGTCGCCTAGCATCGCCTGCTGTGTCGTCTCGGAGATCACGAGGACGATCACGAGGTCGAAGGGTGTCATCTGCGCAAGCATACGCCGCCCGGATAGCCTGATGATGATGAGCAGGATGAAGTAGATTGCGAGACCTCTGACGACGGCATCCATGCGTGAATCCTAGGGGAAGACGAAAGTTGTGCGTTCGGCGACCTCGCCGTCGATGCCGAATGCCGCGGTGCGCAGTCCCGGCATCTGTGTCTGCAGACGAAATGTGACCCGTGTCGGCTTCGAGGGATCGCTAGAAAAGACGTAGCCCGTGAGACCGTCTTTCACCAGAGTAGCCTTCTTCGGCGGATCGGTGCCTTCTACTGAAAAGGCTTCGAAGAAGCGCCCGTCCACGAAGAACACCCGATCTTCGGCAGATGGCGAGAATGTCACCACGAGGTCGTCCGGCGCGTTCCAACGTGTGAGTGCAGGGAAATCGAGTACGCCCAGCTCCGACGTAACCAATGTCCTCGACAGGTAGCCACCTCGGCCAAGGGCACCGAACAGGCATCCTATCAGGATCAGAGCGAAGAGAACCGACGCGACCCGCTGGGCTACCCAGAATTTCCGCTGGAAGGCGCCACAATCTTCGACGCCCTCAGGCAGGTCTGTTTTCCCAGAAGGCATAGACTCACCGCCGGAACAAGCGCCCGATAGCGATCAGGATGCAGGCGCCGATGAAGCCAGCAATCAGATAGCCAAGCCAGCCTCCGAGTACGACGCCGAACAGGGACAGGATTGCGTTGGCGACAATCGCACCGACGATGCCGAGAATGATGTTCATGAGGACGCCCATGTTGGACTTCATGAACTGCTCGGCGAGCCCCAACCAAGCAGTTATGAGCTGCTTGTTCGGTTCGGACGAGGTGATTTGCCGCCGCGACGCTTACCCGGTCGTAAGGGGCGTCGATGAACTGAATGCAAAGGCGCAAGTTGTCCTGCGTGCCGGCTCCACCGTCGTGTCCTCAGCGCCCCGATCGGCCGATGATGTCGCGGGCGTGCTCAGAAGCTAACAACGGGCGATGGGATGATGATGCTCATGTCTCGCCGGGAAGGATATGTGATGCCTCTGGACGCCATGACACCCAGATCCGCCCGCCAGGCTCGAGCTTGAGGCGATCCAATTCCTCGTGGCTCTTTTGTGCCTTGATTTCGATATGACCAGAAGCTTCCAGATGAACCACGGCGGTGGCGCCGACGAATTCCTCGCCGACGACGGAAGCCTCGAGACAGTTCCACTCACCGGAAGGCCGCTCCGGGGTCAGCTGAATACAGTCGCTAGAGATCGCAAACGTCGCCTTGTCTCCGGCAGACAATTGCCGGGCAGGGGTATCGGCAACACGAAATTCGCCAACAGGCGTCGCGATCGTCATGGCGCCTGCAGCGGCAGCAGTCACCTTGCCGGGGAAGATGTTGGACGAACCGAGAAACTCTGCCACGAAGCGCGTGCGAGGTGTCCGGTAAATCTCTTGCGGCGTGCCTGTCTGTTCGATCTTGCCGCGGCTCATGATCACGACACGGTCGGCCATGGAGAAGGCTTCCGACTGGCTGTGGGTGACATAGACGAAGGTGATCCCAAGCTCACGCTGCAGGTTGGCGAGCACTGTTTGCATCCGGACCTTGAGGTGGGCGTCAAGCGCCGAGAGCGGCTCGTCGAGCAGCAGGATCTCTGGTTCGGTGACCAGCGAGCGGGCAAGCGCCACGCGCTGGCGCTGGCCGCCGGAAAGGTGGGCGACATTCCGGTCGGCGAACTCCGAGATCTGCATTCGCTCCAGCCACTTCTCGACGCGTTCTCGGCGCTCTTCTTTCGCGACGGCGCGCATCCGCAGGCTGAATTCGATGTTTTCCCGGACCGTGAGGAACGGAAAGAGCGCCAGGCTCTGCCAGACCATCGGCGTGTCGCGTTGCCATGTCGGCAGCTCGTTGATGCGTTTGCCGGCAAGCCGGATTTCGCCATCGCTCGGTGTTTCCAGACCCGCGAGCATGCGCAGCGTCGTCGTCTTGCCACAACCCGAGGAGCCCATGATGGCCAGAAACTCCCCCTTGTTGATCTCGAGGTGGATTGGGCTGACGGCGGTAAAATTGCCGTAGCGTTTCGTAACTCCGTCGAAAGCGACCAGGGGCTGCTCTGTCATGACTGCCGGGCTCCATTGTTGATCGAGGATGGTGGGTTGCCTCGCTTCATGAGAAGGGCCTGAGCGACGATCACCAATGTGATTGAGGCAAGGAAGACGAAGGTGCCGATGACGTTGATGCGCGGGCTGACTTGTCCCTGCAAAAAGCCGAGCACTTTCACCGGCAGGGTCTCGTTGAGACCGGACACGAACCATGATACCGCAAACTCGTCAAAGGACACGGCCATGGTGATCATGAGAGAGGCAAAGATTGCCGGCTTGCAGAACGGGATGATCACATTGCCCATTGCCTGCCATTCCGACGCACCGAGGTTCCATGCGGCTGCTTCCAGCGACGGGTCCATCTGCGAAAGCCGCAAGCGGGTGATTGCCATCGCAAACGGTGCACACATGACCACGTGCGCAATGATGACCGAATGAATGGCCCCTGAGAGCTCGACGCTTGAAAGAAAGGCCAGCATCGCAAGTCCAAGGATAACGACCGGAATCGTCGGGGGCAGCAGCGCCAGGGCGACATAGATCGTCTTGCCAAAGAACCGGTAGCGGAAATCAGTATAGGCTGCACCGAAGCCGAGGAGCGTCGAAGCACATGAGACGGCGATGCCGACGATAAGGGTATTGCGCAAGCCTTCAAAGACGAGCGGGTCGGCAGCCACTGCCTTGTACCAGACGGTCGAGAATCCTCCGAGCGGAAGCGAGGGAAACCGGTCGACATTGAAGGAAAAGACAAAGCTTGCGGCGATAGGCGCGAAAATGAAAGCGAGGGCGAGCACGATATAGGCCTGCAGGGCCAGGTCGATTGCCAGGTTGCGATTGTGATTCATTGCCCGCGCTCCCGATAGGCAAAACGAACGGCGGCAAAGGCAACAGCGAGAAGGGTCGCGATCATGACAAGCGCGATGACTGCTGCACGCGGCCATTGTTGACCGGATTTCGTGGTGTCCGTGATCAGGATGGACAGTGTTGGCGGATCGCCGCCACCGAGATAGAGGGGGCTTACAAAGTCGCCAAACGTAAGGATGAAGCAGAACAGCGCTGCAATGACCAGGCCCACCTTGGCAGCCGGAATGACGACTTGGACAACAGTGCGCAAGCGGCCGCAGCGAAGGTTATGCGCCGCCTCGATCAACGTCCTGTCGACGAAGACCAGGCTGAACAGTTGCAGCAGAATGACCAGCGGCAAGCTGAGCGTGAGATACCCGACGAGCTGGCCAAACACGGAATTGAGCATTCCGAATGGTCCGATACCTACCTTGGCAAACAGGGCATTGAAGATGCCGTTGTCAGACAGGAATATCTGCCAGGAATAGATCCGCACGAGGTAGCTGGTGAAGAATGGCAGCACCATCAAGAAGACGATGCAGCGCCGCGCATGTTCCGACAGCTTGAACGCGACGGCATAGGCACAGGGAAAGGCAATTGCGCTGGTGATCGCTGCCGCTGTTGCGGCAAGACCGAGGGTCCTGAGATAGGCCTCCCAGAAGACACCGCGGCTAAGGACATAGGTCCAGTTGGTGAAGACGAAGGCTGGCTCCATGCGAAAGTTGCGCACGGTCCAGAAGCTGAGCGCCATGAGGAAGATTAGCGGCGCCAGGAAGAAGGTCAGTTGCCAGACAAGGAGCGGCACCGAAAAGGTGAGCCCGTAAAGCGTGATCGATTTCCGCATTCTTAGGGTTCCCGAACGAGACGAAACCGCCGGCCGCTTCGTGGCGTGGTCTGGCTCGGCAACAGGCGTAATGCTTGTTGCCAAGGCCGCGGCGACGGAAGGTCTCATGCGCCCTTGTAGTCTGACCAGAAGTCGTTCCAGTCTTCCAGGCCTTGCTGTATCGGAAGCTGGCGATAGTGGATGCGGCCGGAGCGGATGAGGTCCATCACATTGCTTTCGTTAAGGAGCATGCCTTGGCGCTTGGCTTCCTCGGGCGTTTCCTTTGCGAGCAGTTCCCACCCCTTTTGGTTGGGGATGAGCGCCGGGTAGGCTGCCATGTTTGCAGACTTCACCTGGCCCTTTGCCGAGGTGATGTACTGGATCCACTTCTTTGCTATATCCGCCTTTGACGATCCCCTTCCGATCGAGAAGGATTCGGTCCATTGAAGTCCACCTTCGGCGGGGATGACGCTGCGGACCTTTGCGCCATTCTTCTCGAGCGTACCGGTGATCCAGTCGCCGATACCGGCCATTGCCAGCATCTGGCCGTTTTGCAGCGAAGAGAACGTACCGCCGTAGTCGAAGAAACCGCCAATCTGCGGTCGCAGCGTTGTGGTTTTCTCTCTCAGTTTCTCGAAAGCTGTCGCATCAATGTCGAAGGGTGCAGCGTTGCCATTGAGCAGGCTGATTTCGCCGAGGTTCGGCAGATGCCAGTCAAAATGACCGACCTTGCCCTTCAGCTTTTCGTTCCAGAAGACGTTGTAGGTCATCGCCTCCTTCTCGGTGATGGCCTCGGTATTGTAGGCGACACCGAGGAAGCCAAATCGCGTGAAGACCGAATAGAGCGTTCCGTCCTGCCAGTGGCCGGCAAATTTCTGGAACTCCGGGAAGTAGTCGTCGAAGGGATAGTCCTTCGGGTCGAGCGCCTCGATATAGCCGGCGGCATTGAGCTGCTGGACATATTCCGCGTCGGACAGGATGATGTCGAAAGTGCCGGGTGGTGACTGGGCAATCAGGCCCAGCATGTTGTCGCCGCCGGTGTAATATTTCGGCTTGAACTTGACATTATGCTCGGCTTCGAAGTCCGCGACCACGTCAGGCTCGGCATGACCGTACCAGGCGAGCATGGTGATTTCTGTCGGTGCGGCGAAGGCGCGGCGGCTCAGCAACGGGGTGGCAAGCATGGCGCCCCCCAGAGCACCTGTGGTCTTGAGAAACTGACGCCGGGTCGATCTTGCAGAACTGGTGTTGGTCATTGCATTCCCCTTTGCTGTTGTTGGCAAAAGGCTATGCAGCGCCGATGCATTTGGAAAATTAATTAAAATAATTTCCGCATTTGGAATGCTTATTGGCGGTCAAGCTCGACATGACGCCGTGTCGGGTCGCCGGAGACGCCGGCTTCGTCAAGCCGGGCGATCACATGATTGACCAGCCGAATACCGGCATCCGACAGGCGCGGATGCTTGTAAAATAATCCGACCCGGATCTCGGCAAGAGGCGGGAAACCGTCCTCCTGCGTCAGGGCGCGCATGCCGGGCAGCATCGTGTAGCGTGTGAGTGCGCTGACACCGAGCCCATTGACAACAGCATTCTGGAGGCCGGCAATACCGGGGCCGGTATAGGCAATTCGCCAGCGCACCCTGGCGGCATCGAGTGCCTGGATCATGCGGGCGCGATAGGCACAACCCTCCGGATGGGCGGCGAGCGGTATACCCTTAACCGTGTCCAGGCTTCCGTTTTCGGCGGCAGCCCATATCGGGCGCTCGATCCACGACCGCGATAGATATTGTGTGTGTTCGCTGTTGGCCATGGCAACGACGATATCAAGATCGTCGGCATTCAACCGTTCGAGGATTTCCGCGCTCCAGCCACAATGCAGCTCGAGGGAAATTTCGGGGTGCTGGGAGGTATATTCGGTAATGACGCCTTGCAGGAATGCAACGGCATAATCGTTCGGCAGACCCACGCGCAACACGCCAGCTATTTTCGACCGATTGAAATAGGAAGCAGCTTCGTCATTCAGGCGCAGGATCTCGCGGGCGTAGCTTAGCAGCATCTCGCCCTCCGAGGTCAGCACAAGCGCGCGACCGACCTGCTTCAATAGCGAAGCTCCAACCAACTCTTCCAGGCGGCGCATCTGCAAGGAGATTGCTGGCTGCGTGCGGCCCAACGCATCACCGGCCTTGGTGTAGGCACCAAGATCAACCACCGAGACAAATGTCCGCAACAGGTCTGTCTGGAAGTTCGTGATACTGCCCATCGGATTTGCATTCCTTATGTAGCGATGACGATTATAAATTTCCCATATCAAGGGACGAGGATCAAATCAAAGCTTCCGACCCATGTGAGGAACTTTGCCATGTCTCAACAGACCGTATTTGCCGCAGAACTTTCCTGGCCCGATTATGATGCCCGTGTGCGGGACGGATCGGTGCCAATCCTGATCCCTATCGGCTCCATGGAACAGCATGGCCATCATATGCCGATGAACGTCGATGTACTCCTGCCGGTCGAATTCGCCCGCCGCGTAGCAGGCATGACCGGAGCCCTTGTGGCTCCGCCTTTCACCTACGGCTACAAGTCGCACCAGAAGTCCGGCGGCGGCAATCACCTTCCCGGCACGACGAGCCTTGATGGCGCTACGCTGGTGGCTGCCCTGCGGGACGTCATCAAGGAATTTGCGCGTCATGGCGTACGGTCCATATGCCTGGTCAACGGCCATTTCGAGAATTCCTGGTTCATCATTGAGGGCATCGATCTTGCCCTGCGCGAATTGAGATGGGGTGGAGTCGAGACCATGAAAATCGTGGTTCTTTCCTACTGGGACTTCGTCGACAAGGCGACGATTGCGTGTCTTTACCCGAATGGCTTTGCGGGCTGGGATCTGGAACATGGCGGCGTACTTGAGACTTCGCTCATGCTTGCGCTTTATCCGCAGCAGGTTGCGCTCGAGCGGGCGATCGACCATGCGCCGGCAAGTTTTCCACCCTATGATGTCTATCCCGCCAAGCCCGAGTGGACACCTGTGTGCGGCACGCTTTCCTCCCCGAAGGAAGCGACCGCCGAGAAGGGTGAGATACTGCTGCAGGTCTGCGTCGAAGGCATTGCGAAGGCGCTGCAAGCCGAGTTTGCCTCAGCATCCTGACAGAAACGAGAAAAGTGGCGGGTTATCCCGCCACTTCAATTCAATAGTGTGCGACAGGCATCAGTTGCGGATGATGTTGTGCTCGGGACCGAACGGAAAACCGGTGATGTTCTCCGCCCCATCTTCCTTGATGATCAGAATGTCATGCTCACGATAGCCGCCAGCACCTGGCTTGCCTGCTGGCAGCATGACCATCGGTTCCATGGATACGACCATGCCCGGTTCCAAAACCGTTTCGATATCCTCGCGAAGTTCGACACCGGCCTCGCGACCGTAATAATGGGATAGCACACCGAAGGAATGGCCGTATCCGAAGGAGCGGTATTTCAGCAGGTCCCATTCGCGGTACATGTCATTGAGTTCTAGCGCGATATCCCTGCAGCGCGCGCCCGGCTTTATGAGCTCGAGGCCGCGGCGGTGAACGGCAACATTCTTCTCCCAGATATCGAGGCTCGTGTCATCGACGTGGTCGCAAAAGAGGGTGCGTTCGAGTGCCGTGTAATAGCCGAAGATCATCGGAAACGTATTCAGTGACAGGATGTCGCCCGACTGGACCTTGCGGTTCGTGACCGGATTGTGGGCGCCGTCCGTGTTGATCCCTGACTGGAACCAGGTCCAGGTATCCATCAGTTCGACAAAGGGAAACGACTTGGCGATCTCGCGGACCATTGCGTTTGTCGTGGCGATTGCAACTTCGTGTTCGGGTACGCCCGCGCTGACGGCGGCGACACAGGCCGCGCCACCAACATCACAGATCCTTGCGCCCTCCCGGATGAGTTTCTGCTCTTCCAGCGACTTGATCGAACGCATCCACATCGAGGGCTGGGCGATATCGACGAACTCGACACCGGGAAGTGCCTCTTCCAACTGTCGTCGGTATTCGAGGTTGACGTGGTCGAATTCGATGCCGATGCGCCTGGCACCCCGCGTCAGTTGCCGTGCGGCGCGGTAGAAGTTGTCCCGCCGCCAGTCCGTATAGGTAATGTTGTCGCCATAGCTTCGACGCCAGGGCTGGCCGCCATCGATGCCGGCTGAAATCGTTGTCGCATTCTCGTGGTCGATGACCATGCCGTACTTGCGGCCGAAGTAGCAGTAAAGCCAACCGGAGTAATAATTGATGCAATGGTAGGAGGTGAGGAGCGCGGCATCGACGTCGTTCTTCGCCATCCAGTCGCGCAGGCCCTTCTGGCGCCGGGCCATTTCCTCGTCGGAAAATGGCGAGAACTCCTTCGCGCCATTGTGCCATTTCATCACGTGAAGCATGTCGTCGGTCATCGGAAATTCCTCCTGATTGGATGAGCAGTCCGAACTTATCGACGCGAATGACATTACAGAAATTTATTCACCTGATACAGGAATAACCGATGCTTATCGAAAGTGACCGCAACGGCCGTCGCGCGTATTGCCCCTGCGGCAGAAGGGTGATGGAGAGCATCGTGAGGGATACCGGGGCGAACGACGACAGAGGGCTGGTTGCTTCGTCAGCACGGATCATGTCGGCATCCTGGTCGCCCTCCGGCCCACGTCACCCTTCAGCTCGTAGGCTGCAGGATCACACTGATGGAACGGTTTCTCCGTCGATCCGCAGAGCTGTCGGGCTCCTCCCATGGATCTTCCTGAACGCGCGGGAGAAATGCGATGCGTTGTCGAAACCGACATCAATCGCAATGTCCACTATTCGCCGATCTGTATTGATGAGAAGGTAGTGTGCGCGTCTGAGGCGCAGCTCGCTATATGCACGGGCAGGGGACATCCCCAATATGGTCCGGAACAAGCGTTCGAGCTGCCGGCGAGAGACGCTTACGCTGGCGGCGAGCTGTTCGATTGTTTTCGGAGCAACGAGGTTCTGCTCCATCGTCAGCAGGACGGCGTTGACGCGGTTATCGATGGTGCCGTCGCCAGTAAGCTGACGGATCGGCAGACGAGCCTGGGCGTCCGTAAAATGTCTCGCGTGATTTATCTGAAGCACGTCGAGTGCGTTCTGCGCCGCGGCAGGGCCAATCCGCGATCGCACCAGGAACGCAGCCAGATCCGCTGCACTGCTTCCGCCGGCGCACGAGCCCCTTCTTCCGTCAAAATTGAAGAGCCGATCGGCGCGAACGCGAAGATGCGGGAAGCGGTCGCGGAATTCATCGACATGCAACCAGCTGACGCAGTTATGATGCGCGCCCATGAGGCCAGCCTCTGCGAGCATGAATGTTCCGGTGCATAGTCCAATCAGGGGGACACGTGCCTTTGCCGCCTGCTTGAGATAGGCAAGAGCCTCCGCGTCGCAGGACTGATCGGTTCCGAGCAGCCCACCGACGACGACAATGACGTCAAAGCGTTCAGGTGCGACAAGATCCGATGTCGGCGCAACGCTCACTCCGCAGCTCGATCGAATGAGATGCCGGGTATTGGCAAGAACCTCCCAATCGGCGCGCAGTCGGCGCGACCTGTCCAATTCATCGCCCGCCAATCTCAATGTATCCACGAACAAGGAGAACGCGGAGAGCGTAAACGACCGTGCCAGGATAAAACCGACTTTGAACTTCGACTGTGTTTGTCCTGCTGCCCGGCTTGGAAAGGTGCCAGGCTCGGGTCTATCGTGGCCTCGCCACATCAGCTGCTCCCGTTTTGCCTTGTTCCCGAGGGAGATTTGCGATGGCTGCACCGATTGGCCGAATGCTCGCAATGCCCTCTCGATAAGGGTATGCGGGAGCCTCCCGCCACGCAAATAAGTACGCGTCATGGCCATATGAGGTTTGCTTATGGTGACCGAGGGCGGGAGATGCCTCTCGTTCGACGATCTTCGGTAAGCGCCGCACCAGGAGCAGCGTTACGATCCGGTGGTCACCGTCCGACCGCTCGAGCAAGACGTCGATACCACCCCGCCAACGGTGGTGATCGGGGCACATGTCACCTGGGACATTGACGATGTTCTTTGGCGAGTGACCGGGTGATCCATCCTGTGTGCCTCCTCATCGACGGGCCAGTCCCTGGGACCAGGTATGTGAGAACGACGAAAACCACCAACCGCCACGCGCTCTCGCCCAGAGCGGCCATCCTCGCGTGGTCCAGAACAGCTCATCGCAACAAACAATAGTAAAGTTGCGCTGATCTGGGCGGCTTCTTTTGTCATGTGAGTCCCATCGAAAACCGTGCACGGGGCCGTCGCAACCACGAGTCGGGAGTATGTTGACATCGGCCCCTCGATGCCCTCCTCGGGTTCGGAAGGGCTCGGGATAGAACACAATGCAGCGCGGGTTACACTGCCCTTCACGGCAGGGTGAGGATAGCACGTAGGTAATTAGATACCACAAAAATGCCGATCGTCGGGCAGAAGCGCCGTTCAATCGAGGATAACCCGGGTTTGCCGGCGGTTCTGGCGGGGTTGTTTCGGCCCCTGAAAGTTTCATACCCGGAAACTAAAACAAGACTACCCACGCCGTTCCCTTGCATGCCGGTCCCGAGTCCGATGAATCCCCCCGGCGACCCGCCCCGGCGATCAAGGCAATGAAATTAGCAGACGGTGCGTCCAGATGTTCTGTTGGTTCACACCCAACGGACTGATGAGTTTCAGCGAAGTGGGGGGGCGACGTTCAAAGCCCCGATCTTCTCTAACGGTCCACCATCGATCGAGATAAATGCGACAATATCTCCCGAGGCGGGCACAGGCACGTCGAAAGGTCCCATAGAGAACGTTAATGGGAGCCACGGAGCCGTTATATCCACTTCTCCGCCATGATGAACATCGTTGTCGGACGATCCTGGACCACGAAGGAAGAAATCGACGTTGTGCTTTCCGCCGGGCAGATCGGCCATTTGAAGCCATACCACTATGCGTATAAGCGCGGGGAACCCGCCGGTGAACGCCAACCCATTTGGATAGACGCCGACAAGTATGTGCTTTCCGCTCGCCTCGACCCGCACATCATCGCAAAAGACTACATTACCTCGCATACTTCAAAACCGCTGTTTGCACGGCGGCCGCTTCCTGCTTTGCTGCCGGCGCCTCAGTTGTTGTCGAGGAAATAAATGTATTTCCCTTCATCCCGCTAAAGGCAGCGAAATCAACGATCTCTGCGCCTTTTTTTAAGTTCGACATCTTGACGTTGATTTCGACCTCACCGCCGAGAGCCCAAGCAATGTCAGAAAGTGTTTTCAACGTAATGTTTCGAAAGCCACTCAGGCATTTTGTTAGAGTTGCTTTGTCCGTCCCAAGAACCTCGGCAACATCCGCCTGCGTCATGCCATCATGCGCCTTCCTGACGTTTAACGCCTTGCGCAATTCTCGCGCGGTTCGACTTATCAATGTGGTACTAGCCGCTTCGCGAGGGTCTATTTTAAGTCGAAAAGACATGTTTCTTCTTCGCTCCCACTACGTATTTTGGCGGATCGAGGTCGATCCCTTCTCTCGCTCTTTCAACCTCGCCTCTATAGCCAGAGGCTAGGTCGTAGGTGTGAACACGCTCCATAGAATCCGCACGAACTACGACAAAAATGCCAGCACGTACAAACCATCCATAGAATCGAGTGTCCGGACTCTTTAACTCGTAGACGTCGTTCTCAATCGGCCGCATGAGCCGGTATTCTTCACCTTCTTCTAATTCATGACCGGTCAAAAACGTTTCAAAGAGTGACCAAACTTGATTAATCGGAGCGATGTCCTCTTCGTGGAAAGCTTTCAATGTTGGAAGCACATCCTGAAACCACTGTCGAACTTCCGGGAAAATGTAGATCTTCCTCTTTTCCAGCGTGGCATCATCAAGGACATCGATCTTGATTAAGACCTCATCTTCTACAAGTTTCTCTATGGTTGCCATATATGTCAACACATCCGAATTAACAAGTTGTTGCTTGCACGTGGCTGGTGCGTCAAAATCGCCCTACGGATTCAAGCTATGCGAGCATTTGTCAAGTTGCTGAACGCCATCGTTTCGTCACCATCCGTTCTTTTCAGTACTTGCTATCCTTGCGCGCGCCGGCGTCATTCTAGCATTACGAGCATTCGATGTAAGCGAAAGTTCAATACGCGAAACAATCTCCGAATGACCCTATGGAACACGGGTCTGCGGTTTCATTTCGCGGTCATTCGGCGACGTCGCCACGCGGCGATCATCAAATTTCGACGCGATTTGCCTTGTTTAAATCAATTTGCACGATGGCCCATGCGCAGGACGCTTGCGCGACCTTCGTCAGACCAAGCCGGGCGCCCGGCGCTCACCCGCTTATATTGAAGAACCCGCGTGATGAGGTTGATAACGGGAAGACCGTTGCGCGACCTTCGCAGATAATGTCGTCTATCCTCCCCCCGAGCAACCAATGACCAAGACGCGTTCGGCCTTGGCCAAAACGCCTGCCGCGTCAGAGATAGAAACATATCGAGGCATCTACATCTCAACTCGTCGGAGATGCCGAAAGGTAGCGCGTCCGACCTGCTCTTTGAAGTTGCAAAGTGCATCACGACAGGTTTGCACACGAACTTGGGGAACGTAGACCCATTGCAACGGAAACACTATCGCACTGGGATGACATTGGGGCGAGCGATAGGGCCGATCGTAGTCGATCATCTGGGCGGCGCAATGACTACTGTCGAAGGACCGTCGGCAGCTGTTTCGTTTTGCCGACATACACCTCTGAATGACCGGGCCTTCCCTCGGGCAGTTTCATTCCTTCGGGAAACTGGAAAGTAACCGAGTGGCCACCTGCGAGACCAGCAGGATAGTGTGCAAAAGCCCGCATCGCCACATATGTTTCCCGGCCCCGTTCAACGAGAGACCCGTTCTGCAAGAGCTGCAGCAATCCCGCTTGTTGCGGAAGGATCCGGTACGGCTCGGCGATGCGAGTGGCGATAACGTCTTTGGCATCGATATTCACGACGCCACCAGGGCTGAAACTCCTAAGATTGGCAAGAGTTTGCTTGAATTGCATGATGCCGTCTTGTGACGGAAGTCCATCGAGGCTGAAGTCAGGCTTTTTCGCAGACCGACCGTCCTCGACTTCATCGGTGACCGCTCGGAAATCAGAAGGAAGGGCCATACTGAACGAAGTATAGCGTGAAATCATGCCATCGATATCGTGACCGATCAAAGACGTTAGCGCCTGTAGAAATTGGCGCGTTGTTGCGCTTCCGCTCTTGCCTTCAAAGCGACGACTGCATTCTCGATCCGAGACGAGCGTGACGACATCCTTGGGGACGCCCGTGACGCCAACCCCAGTCCATCCTGTACCATAGAAGGTTGTTACTCGCTCGACGTGCCCGGTCAAACGCCAGATCATTGGGGTAAAGGACGATACTGCCAAATAGATCGGCTCAGAACCAGCCGCGATCTCGATGGTTGCGATTTCGGTTACTTCATCCTGGCCAACAATGGAGACGTTCGAAAGAGTGCCTCCTTCATAGGCAGTGATCAGGTACACTTTCTGTCGTGCTGTAGCTTTCGGCAACCGACACTGCCGCTCCAAGCTATCTGCACGGGTGATCATCTCGCTCCGCGCTTGAAGTTCGCGTTTTTCTGTTGGGGATAGGAGACCGTCACCGTCTTTGTCGAAATAGGCGAAAGCTGCTGTTGCGAGTTCCTGAAGCTCGTCGGCTGTTAACTTCCCATCTTTATTGGGATCTAATTCCAGATACTTCTCAAGTTGAATAGACGAGCGGTCGCCTGAGAGATCATCACTCTGGTTCTG
>NZ_LNCD01000025.1 GCF_001542405.1 Rhizobium altiplani | reverse complement strand
GCAAATCAACCGAGGACTTACATTGGCTACTGGTACAGTGAAATGGTTCAACTCTGAAAAGGGCTATGGTTTCATCGCCCCCGATAATGGCTCTCCGGATGTGTTCGTGCACATCTCGGCAGTAGAGCGTTCCGGGCTTTCAGGCCTCAAGGATGGTCAGAAAGTCAGTTACGAACCGAAGCAGGATCGGCGTTCGGGTAAAACAGCGGCTGAAGATCTCCGCGCACTTTAATTGAAGGCTGCCGCGCGAGACGCGGCAGCCGAAACAACAACAGTAAAATTTATCCGCAAGCAGCGACTTTCAACCACACGCTTGTCAAGGCGGCGACCAGGGGCGGGCAAATATGTTCACCGCTTCGCGCTGCGTCGCGACTTTACCCCCGTTTGCCATGTGCTGAACTGCCAATCGCGTGGCCAAGGCTTTACCCGCAAAGCCAACGTGGGATTGCCCATAATCTTCACCAAAAAGCGCTCGTCTTTCGCAATTTCTGCATTCTTACGTTTCAAATCGGAAGCACACGGTCGAGTGAGGCAATCTAACCCGGCTCAGTTCGATGGACGGCAAGTGAAGCGCTCACCATAACCCTTGCGTATGACTGTCCAAAGTAGCGTTCTCAGGTATGTTACCTGAGATCCAACGATAGGATAGGATTTCAAATGACGCGTTGCAGCCATCAGAACTCCGTTCAATCCGTCAAGCCCAAGACCATGGGGTGTGAAGAATGCCTGGCAATCGGACAAGCTTGGGTCCACTTGCGACTATGCCGTGAATGCGGACACGTTGGATGTTGCGATCAATCAATAGGCAAGCATGCGACGGCGCATTTCCGGAGCACGGGCCATCCCATCATCGAAGGCTACGATCCGCCGGAAGGCTGGGGTTGGTGCTACGTGGATGGGACAATGATTGACCTTCCTGATCAGACCCCTCAGGTCGGACCGATTCCGCAGTTTTATTAGACAGGAGGTTGAGTGCATGGACGTCCACTCTCGCCAAGCCCAGCTGTTTCCCGTCCTGACCCCGTTGCAGATAGAAGTAGCCAAGAGATTCGCCAGCGGAGAGCCAAAGACGTTTGGTCCCGGAGAACAGGTCTCATCGATTGGTGACCGGCAAGTCCCGGCTTGGCTAGTCCTTTCTGGGCGGCTTGATGTCTTCGGGAGAATTGGCTCCCACTCGGAGACCGCAATCGTGTCGCATGGGGTGGGCCACTTCTCAGGCGAACTCAATCAATTGTCGGGACGGCCTGCTATGGCGGCTTCACGGGCTGGCCACCATGGTTGCGTCGCCATCCCCTTTGACGCCACGCACGTCAAGGCGCTCATCATCGGCTCGGCCGAGGTCGGCGAAATCATCATGCGGGCCTACATTCTTCGGCGCGTCGCGCTGATCGACACCGGGAATTCCGGCACCGTGCTGATTGGACACGACGGAAAATCGGATCTGCGTGCCCTTCAAATCTTCCTCTCCCGGAGCGGATATCCCTACGTCGTGGTCGATGCCTCCAGCGAGGGCGAGGGTCACGATCTGGTGGAGCGCCTGGGTATCCAGGACAGCGATCTACCGGTCATGGTCTGCCCAAACGGGACTGTCCTGAAAAAGCCCACCGACGCGGAGGTAGCATGCTGTCTGGGGATTACACCGGAGCTGGACCCGGAGATGGTGTACGACACTGCGATCGTCGGGGCTGGTCCCTCAGGACTGGCTGCGGCGGTCTATGCCGCCTCTGAAGGCCTGAGCGTTATCGTCCTGGACGAGCGTTCCGCAGGAGGACAAGCAGGCAGTTCTTCCCGCATCGAAAACTACTTGGGCTTTCCGACCGGCATCTCGGGCCAAGCCCTGGCCGGTCGAGCACTCAATCAGGCCCTGAAGTTCGGCGCCGAAGTTGCCCTGCCCTTGAGAATTTCTGAGATGTCACCGCCTGTTCCCGGCAGTCGGCGCGATGGTCTAATCAATCTCCGCACGACCGACCGGCGAGCAATAATGGCGAGAACGGTCGTGGTTGCATCTGGAGCACGATATCGCAGACCAAGTATCTCGAATGTCTCAGACTTCGAGGGTGCCGGGGTGTCGTACTGGGCAACGCCCATCGAAGCAAAGTGGTGTGAGAACCGGGATATTGTCGTCGTCGGTGGCGGCAACTCTGCTGGTCAGGCAATCGCCTATTTGGCCCCCAAGGTCAGCCGTCTCCATCTGGTGATCCGAAGAGACCTCGCCGATACGATGTCGACCTACCTGATTGAGCGGATTGCCGCCCTCCCGAATGTCGTAATGCACGTCGGGTGCGAGGTAGCCTCCTTATCGGGGGATGCGTCGCTTCTGGCAGTGACGATCAGAAACTTGAAGTCCGCAAGAGAGACGGAATTCGAAGTCCGCCAGCTTTTCATGTTCATTGGTGCTGACCCTAACACCGGCTGGCTATGCCCGCACATTGCTACGGACCGCGCCGGATTCATCGTGACGGGATCTGCTTTCGATCCCTTCGTCGAACAAGAGGTGGGCCGCGCAGCTCTGGCCCTCGAAACCAGCATACCGAACATTTTTGCCATTGGAGATGTAAGAGCAGGCTCCACCAAGAGGGTGGCAGCAGCTGTGGGCGAAGGTGCGGCGGTAGTCAGCCAGATTCACACAGCTTTGGGATTTCGAGATGGTGACCGCAATCCACCTGCGTTCCCCGAGCCTTCACCCCCGCCGAACTGAGCCTGAACCCGGGAAAATTCCAGCTGCCGCTGAGCCAAAACGGGGTGCACTTCACGGACCGACACCTACAGCTCGCGCGTACCAGGCGCGAAGGAACTCGACTGCATCGTAAGGGCGAGAGCCCCGAAAGCGCAAAGGCCCGCGCAGACCAGAGAAGCAACAAATATAGTCAGTTGTCCGATCCAGACCAGCCTGCTGAGTGAAGCCGAAAAAGATGGCAAAGGGCAAAGCTGCTCCGGCACCCGCATCAAACATCGTCAATATCATGGATGCGTTGAAGAAGAGCATCGAAGCCGACCTCAATGGGCAGAAGGCGGGGTAAGAGACAGTTGACTTTCTCATAGGCATCTTGTATACAACATGTCTATGAGCATGTTGGTGAAGACCCTCTGGGCAAACGAAGGCGGCGACGCCGCTCAGGATGTCGTCTACGCTTGGCTGAAACAGCATGTGCTGACTTTGCCCCGTAATGAGACAACCTTCCTGACGGAGGCGCAGGTCTGTCGAGAAACCGGCGTTTCTCGAACCCCGGTGAGGGAAGCGTTTCTGCGTTTGGAAGCTGACGGTCTATTGAAGATTATGCCCAAGAAGGGCGCGTATATCGCGCCGATCACTGAGGCCGAGATTGACTCGATCATGCAGGCTCGCCGTTTGGTGGAGGAGTGGTGCGCGCAGCAGGCAAGCCGCTTCGGAAGTGCCCTCGCGGACGAATTGGACCGGCTGATCGACCAACAGGACCAAGTGCGAAACGATCGTATTGCCTTCATAGAAAGCGACCGGGATTTCCATCGGGCGATCGTGAGGGCCGCGGGCAATCCAGTTCTCGAGACTTTCTATGAAAGCCTTCGCGATCGCCAGGTTCGAATGGGTGTGCATGCAATCTCGGTCGGAAGTCGCATCGATGAGGTCTTAGCCGAACACCGAAGGATAGCCCAGGCTATACGTGCTGCAGAGGCGGATCGGGCGGTCGCAGCGGTGGGCGAGCATCTGGCACGGACGCTGACCGCGTTGCGTGAGCCTACTTTCGGTAACTGGTCACCCGGTCCGCGAGCGACCTGACGTCCTCGCCACGGCAGAGACTAAGGCAAGTAGTCATAACAGGATAAGCAATCGAATAAATTCAGCCGACATCAAGGGGCCCGACATGGAACCAGTCTTCGACGTGAATGCATTCAGGCAGGCGTTAGGGCAGTTTCCAACGGGAGTGTGCGTGGTCACCAGTGTGATTGGCACAGACAGGCTGGGTGTCACGATCAGTTCCTTCAATTCACTGTCGCTTGAGCCGCCGCTGATCCTCTTTTCCATCGATCGCCGTGCCGCCGGCCTTGCCCAATGGAAACTGGCGCAGGGCTACGCAGTCAACGTCCTGTCGGAAAACCAGGTGGATTTATCTATCCGCTTCTCCAAGGCACTGTCGAACAAGTGGGAAGGCGTTGCCTGTGATCGAGAAACGGAGCACGGGCTCGTGCTCCCCGGAACCGCTGCCGTTTTTCACTGTGCCCCTTGGGCCGTGCATGAAGGTGGCGATCATCTTCTCTTCATTGGTCAGGTGATGTCGGTCCGGTCGTTCCGCGATCGGCGACCGCTCGTATTCAACAAGGGTCGGTATGCTGCTTTGGAAAGCGACATGCCGGACAATGCGTCTTGGCCATTGGCCATGCATTACTGAGGGGGATGACATGTTGAAGACCGGTTCACAGCATATCGAAACCCTGCGTGACGGCAGGCAGGTGTTTATCAACGGCCAATTGGCAGGTGACGTCACGGTCCATCCAGCCTTTCGCCAGACCATCCAATCGGTGGGACACCTCTACGATTTCCAAAATGCCGAGCAGAACCGCAGCCTCATGACCTACGAGGTCGATGGCCTCGGTCCCGCAAGCCGCATCTGGCAGATGCCGGGCAACTACGCGGAACTGGTGGAGCGCCGCCGGGCACTCGAGGCGTGGGCGACATTGCATTGCGGCTTCCTTGGCCGCGCGCCTGACCATGTCGCCTCCTGCTTGGCCGGTATGCTGATGGGGATCGAGGTCTTTCAGACCTACGACCCGAAGCGCGCCGCGGCGTTGGTGGACTATTATCGCTACGCCCGCGAGAGCGACCTCTATCTCACCTATGTGATCATCAATCCGCAGGCCGACCGGTCGAAGAGCGCGAGCCAGCAGCAGGACCGTACACTGACGGCCGGTGTCGTCGACCAGGACGGCGAAGGACTGACCATTCGCGGCGCAAAGATGCTTGCCACCGGCGGCATCATGGCCAACGAGGTTTTAGTCACCTGCATCCAACCACTCTTGGAAGGTGACGAACCCTATGCAGTCTCCTTCGCGATTCCGATGAACGCATCCGGGCTGAAGATCATGTCCCGCAAGTCATATGAGGAGCATGCGACGAGCGTCTTCGACAATCCGCTTGCCAGCCGCTTCGACGAGAACGATGCGATCCTCTATTTCGACGACGTCAAGGTGCCGTGGGACCGGGTCTTCGTCAACCAGGACATCCGCATGTGCCAGCAGCAGTTTCATGCGACGCCCGCGCATGTCCTGCAGAACTACCAGGCGCAAGTCCGTCTGATGGTCAAGATGCGCTTCCTTCTGGGTCTGGCGCATCGGATCGCCGAGGCAAACGGCATCGTCAATTTCCCGCAGGTGCGCGAGACGCTCGGGACGTTGGCCGCTCAGGGCGCGATGGTCGATGCGCTGGTGCATGCAATGGAGATCAAGGGACGGAACCGCGGCAGCTATTTCGTTCCGGATACCCACACACTCTATTCGGCTCAGGTGCTCACGCAGAAGCTCTATCCCGACTTTATCTCGTCATTACGAGAATTGGCCGGCGGCGGATTGATCATGCTGCCTTCGGGTGTTGATGACTACGCCGACCCCATGCTCAAAACTCTGATAGAGAAGACCCAGCAATCGCCCGCCACCAGCGCCGAGGGACGGGTGAAGCTCTTCAAGCTGGCCTGGGACGCAATCGGCTCTGAATTCGCGTCGCGGCATACCCAATACGAGATGTTTTATGCCGGTGCGAACTTCGTCACCAGAAATCACAGTTACAGAACATGCGATTGGCACTCGGGCACCCGAATGGTCGATCGGCTACTCGACTCGTACTCGCTTGAAAGCGAACTTCAGGCTCACAAGGCGGTGGCCGCATGACCTCGTCCAGTGACATCTTCAAGGAGCACCTGGAGTTCCATCAGGTGGACATGAGGCAAGGCTGGCACACTCCGCTCGGCTATCCTCCCGGTATCGAGCAGAAGTTTCTCGCCGGATGTCTCGATGAACCAAACAAAAAGGGCAACCGGACGCGATTGCTTCGCTTTTTGCCGGGCGCACGCACCGAGACGCCGTTCGTGCATGACTATTGGGAAGAGGTCTATCTTCTCGAAGGAGACCTCATCGTCGGCGACACATTGTCGGAAACCACGTCTTATGGCCCCCATACATATGCCTGCCGGCCACCCGGGGCTTTTCATGGACCGTTCAGATCGACGGCGGGCTGCTTGCTATTGGAAATTCATTATTACTAGAGCGCCGTTGGGGAAATTGGTGGCATTCGAAGGGCTCGACGATCAGTGGACATTTTTGAGGTTGATGGTCGTGCTGAATTCGCCGTTCATCAGCCGCTTCAGGTGAAAGGCAGCAAGCGGGTCCTCGGGGTTGCGAGCAACCAGGGCAGCGAATGAAGCTACGGCACGAGGATTGCCGGTTTCCAATTCTTCGAAGGCAACCATGTAAGCCTGCGTTGCGTCGGTGGCATAACTTTCGGCCTCAAGCGGCTCGAAAGCGCGGACCGCCTCCACCCTGCCTCTGAGCAGGAGGTCGCCAACAGGGCGGCCGCAGAACCCCTGCATGCTTGCTGCGAGGCTACCACTCACGCAGATACGCGTGCCAAACGCCTTGTTGGCCGATTCCAAGCGTGCGGCAACGTTGATGGTGTCACCATAGGCGCTGTATTCGAAGAACTTTCCTCCACCGAAGTTGCCGACCACTGCCGTGCCGGAATGCGCGCCGATCCGAGTGTGACCAAGGGTTATTCCCTTCCTGCACCAGTGTTCACGGAAAGACCGTGCGAAGGCGTCAAGAGCGAATGAGCAGGAGATCGCGCGACTGGCATGGTTCGGTTGTTCGACAGGTGCGCCGAACAGCACATGGATTGCGTCGCCAATGATCTTGGCGACGGTACCGTCATGGGCGAACACTATGTCGGTCATGCCAACGATGTAATCGTTGAGGAGTTGCCCGAGTACGTTCGGCTCGATCGTTTCCACCAGCGTGGTGAACCCCGTCAGATCGGTAAAGAGCGACGCAACATCCCTGCGCCTTCCACCAAGATCAAGAGCATCGGCGCTGGTGGCCAGGCGTTCAGCGAGATTCGGCGAAAAATAACGGGAAAGCGATGCACGCGCCGCCTCAGCCGCCGATTGCCTGCACTGCGCCTCACGCAACGCCTCGATGTGGTGGATCGTTTTGACGATCGTCGCCTCTAAGTCGGGAAAATCGATCGGCTTCGTTACGAAATCATATGCGCCGCGATTCATCGCGATCCGGATATTGGCCATATCGCTGTAGGCGGAAACGATTATCGTGGACAAATCCTCGTCCCTCTGCTGAAGCTTCGCCAGCAGGGAAAGACCATCCATGCGCGGCATGTTGATGTCGCTTAGAACGATATCCACGTCGTTGTTGGCCGCAAGCATGGCCAAAGCATCGATCCCGTCGCGGGCAAACAGGAAACGTAGCGTGCCGCCGAGAATCTCCTTCCGGAACTTCTGGACGAGAAGCATCTCCAGGTCCGGCTCGTCATCCACAACGAGTATGCTCGTACTCATGCGGCCCGCCCAATTCGCATGTCGATTTCCTCTCGCAATACGGCAAAGTCGATCGGTTTGGTCAACAGCGCTTCTGCGCCGTCTTCGATGGCCCTTCGCTTCGTTTCCGGATCGCCATAGGCGGTGATCATGATTACCGGCACGTCAGGCCGCAAGTTCCTCGCCTTAGGCAGCAATTCGAGCCCGCTCATCCCCGGCATGTTGACATCGGACAATATGAGAATGAGCGTCACGTCGGCCGCATGTGCGATCCGTTCGAGTGCTGAAGCTGCCGAACGAGTAAACTCCATCAAAAAGCGACCTGCGCGCAGGTCATGGCGGAATTGCTGCTTGAAAAGCAATTCGATGTCAGGTTCGTCATCGACCACCAGTATAAGGAGGCTCATGATTTGCCCTCCGGTATTGCAATCACTGCCGCAATCGCGGCAACCGGATGCGAAACTCGGTATACCGACCAGGCTCCGTCTCCATCTCGATCGAACCGGCATGTTGCTTGACGATGATATCATGGCTGATCGACAGACCGAGGCCCGTCCCCTCGCCGGCAGGCTTGGTCGTGAAGAAAGGATCGAATATCCGCTCGCGCAGCTCCGGCGGAATGCCAAGGCCATTGTCGCGGATAGTGATCTCAACGCTGTCGCCGAGGTTTTTGGTCATCGCGGCAAGCGTCGGCTCATAGCTGTCCCCGCGCTCTGAAGCGGCGCGTTTGCTAGTCGCATAGAAGCCGTTGGAGATCAGATTGAGAAGCACGCGCGTAATCTCCTGCGGATAAAGGTCAACCTCCCCGGCTGTGGGATCAAGCGATTTCTCCAGCGTGATGTTGAAACCCTGCCTTTCGGCTCGAGCCCCATGATAGGCGAGACCGAGGCTCTCCTCGACAATTGTGTTGATATCGGCTGGCCGGTGCTCGCTTGCACCCTGACGTGAGTGCAAGAGCATGTTCTTGACGATCGAATCGGCCCGCTTGCCGTGCTGGATGATCCTTTCGAGATTGCCCTTGAGCATCGCTGTGCGCTCGTCGATCTCAGTGCGCGTCGCGTCGTCGGCTACCGTGCTGTCGAACAGCTGCCGAAGCTCGTCGAGCAATTCGACCGACAGCGCCGAGAAATTGTTGACGAAGTTCAGTGGGTTCTTAATCTCGTGCGCGATGCCGGCCGTGAGTTGTCCGAGCGAGGCGAGCTTCTCCGTCTGGATCAACCTGTCCTGCGCGGTTTTGAGTTCCTCGAGCGAGCGCGACAGTTCCTCCGTTCTCGCCTGCACTTCCTTGAAGAGACGCACGTTTTCAATGGCGATAACGGCCTGGTCGGCGAAGGTCGATGCCAACTCGATCTGCTTGTCGGTGAAGGGCCGTACGGTTGAGCGGGTCAATGCGAGCACTCCGATCGGGCTTCCTTCCCGCAAGAGCGGCACCCCAAGGACGGTGCGAAACCCGCCAAGCCTTTGGGCCTCGGGCATTGCATACTCAAGATCATCAAGGACATCGGCAACTTGGACCGGTCGGACCTCGTAAAGGGTTCGACCAACGATGCTTCCGCGCCCCGGTTCCAGCGGGAGGGCTCGAAAATAGTGGTCGAATTCCTGCGAAAATCCAAAACCCGCGACAGGGTAGTGGGCGTCTCCCATCGGTCGGGTCAATGTAGCCATATCTGCCTCGCAAAGACGTGCAGCGGACGCTACCAGGGTGTCGAGTACTGCCTGCAGATCAAATGCCGAACGGCTGATGACCTTCAGGACGTCAGCCGTCGCGGTCTGTTGCGCCAGCGCCTCAGACAGCTCTGCCGTTCGAGCCTTCACTTCGTCGAACAACCGCACGTTCTCGATCGCAATGACGGCCTGGTCGGCAAACGTCTGGATGAGCTCGATCTGCTTTTTGGTAAACGGCCTGACTTCGGTCCGGCGAATGACGAGGCCACCAATTGCTTCACCCTGCCGCAACAACGGAACGGCCAGAATTGTCCGGTGGCCCATCCGTATCGCCATGTTGTATCCGTCCGGAAAGTCGTTGGGCGCGGCTGCGAGATCAGGCACATGGACGGGGTTTCGATCAACCACGGCTCGCCCGGTCGCCCAGCCCCGTGATACCGGCCAACCAGGGAAGTCGATTGGAATCGGGCCATGGTGTGCTTGCAGATGGAGCATGTCTCCCTGTTTCAGGAATATCGCCGCGTCGTGAGCCTCGCACAGCCGCTCGGCGGATTCGACAAGGGTATCAAGGACGGTCTGGAGGTCAAAAGCGGACCGACTGATGACCTTGAGAACATCCGCCGTTGCCGTTTGCTGTTGCAGTGATTCTTTCAGCTCGAGGTTCCGCTCTTCCAGATCCGTAAACAGCCGAGCATTCTCGATGGCTATCCCTGCCTGGTCGGCGAAGGTCTTGAGGAGTGCGATCTGGCGATCAGGAAACAACCCAGGATCGGGCCGTGCAACGACAATGGTTCCGATCGGGACATCCTCGCGCATGATTGGTACAGCTACCAGGCTTGTATAGTTCGCGGATTGAGCGCCGACGACGATATGGGCCGTGTATTCGGGATCGACGCGCCAGTCCTCTATCTGCTCCACCGATCGGCTGAGGATCGAACGCCCGGCGGTACTGCCTCGATGCGGCGGGGCTGGAGGCACAGCTGCTTCGGGTACCAGCCCGTTATGCGCCACGAAATGCAACAATTCGCCATCATAGCGAAACACGTGGCAATATTGAGCGCCGCAAAGTCGGGCGGCACGCTGCGCGATCGTGTCGAACACCGGCTGTACATCGGCGGGCGAAGTTGAGATGGCGCGAAGTATCTCGCTTGTTGCCGCCTGCCGTTCGAGTGCCTCGGCAAGCTCGCGCTTCAGCAGTTCGACTCGCTGTCTAACGATGACGCTTGTTTCCTCTGTGTTGCACCCCTCCAATGCACTGTCCCCCATGATCCTGCCGAGCGTGCTGCCGTCTTCCACTACGGCGTGCGCCCGACATCCAATCCCCATGGTGCCTGCAAGGCGAGAATACTCCATCTAAACAATTGTGACGAGGTTCCGGTGCGAACTTCCCTACCGACTTCGTGACGTCTGCTTTTGGCGTTGACGTGCTTCGTCCTGGGCGGGGAAGTGTCCGCCCTGTCGCCGTGATCTCCGCCTGTGGCGGTCTGCTATCAGTCTAGCGGGACCAATGTAGCGGGCGGTCTGTTTATCGACGGCCGCCAGTATGCCAGAGCCGAAAATTGCGATCATTCAACCAAAACACGCCTTCGACTCAGAGCGCCACCGGTTGTTGCCGCGAAGGAAAGCAAGCCCCAAACGAAGAGTGCCCCATCGACCTGCAGTGGCGATCGCGCATCTAGGCTATTTTCGCGATAAACTTGTGGCCCGCAGTTTGGCGTTCAACGAACCATGAAAGCTACCTGTCACCCCCGCTGAGTGAGGGCAACAAGAAGAGCCGGCCATGAAGATCGTAAGCGAACCCGCTATCGACCAGAAAGAGACACCCGCTATGCCGGGGCGTCCCCTAAGCGGTCCAAAGCCTTAGCGTGCAACACCTTCGGACGCGACGGCTGGTGGTGTCGTCATTTCAAGGCTCGCCGCGGTGGCGATCATGCTCACTGCGCGCTGCCGAATTGTGCGCGACCAATCTCTCCGCAGCCCAACCCAACGCTCGTCTAACGCCAAGTTTTTTGAGATAGTGAGCATGGCAGATCACCTGATCTGCCCAGTTGATGAGGGAGGATGTCCTATGCCACTGTTCATAACCACAGGGTGTTATACAACCACGTCAGCGAAGGGAATGATTGACAGTCCATCGGACCGAGAAAAGGCGGCCCGCGGCATCATGGAAGCAGCGGGCGGGAAACTGCAATCTTTCTACGTCACGACCGGCGAAAATGACTGGATGGCAATCACGGAATTCGACGATGGTGCTGACTTGGTCCCGGCACTGCTCGTCATCGGCGCATCGGGAGCCGTATCGAATGTCAAAACCGTGCGAGCCTACACGGGCTCGGAATTCAAGGCTGCGCAAGAGAAGGCGGGTACAATCGCATCTTCCTACAAGCCCCCGGCAAAATAAGCAGACCACTGGTTGAAACAACTCTGGCAGCGGAGGTTCGAACCGCTGCCAGAGCGTCAGCAGTGACAGCTGGAAGGCGCTCCGGGTTTAAAGCCTTGGTCACAGACTGGATTCATTGGCCGCTTGCGATCCCATCATTCGAGGAGTGAGAAATAGATTGGTCGTCGGCGCGGTAGCCTCGGCGTTCTGCTTACTCACTACCTTTGGAATGGATTGCTTTGCCTTCGATGAGACTGGAGCCGCCGGAGATGGCGCAAGGGTCGTAAGGTTAAAGAGTGCAGCGACCGCTGCAACCATGAAGGCGCGGTTCATTGGCATTCTCTTTTTCGAAGAATACACAGCCCGGCTCATCGGGTGTAGACGCAACATGAGGCTCCATTGGCGGCAAGGAACTCGTCCCGCGTTCCACGCCTACAGGGTCAGCCGGCCAGTGATGAACTTCATATGCCAACCGCTTCATGCGAAACCAATGCGACCCGATGTGTCCGCGCTATCGCATCTCCTCCGGAGGCTTCACGTGCCGAAACTTGCGCAGCAGTAGCAAGTCATAGACGATCTTGAGCGCCGCGCAGATGAGGAACGGCCAAGCCCGATAGGATGCGGCGAATAGAGCGCCAGCGAGCGCGGGACTGGCCGCCGCCGCAAGGCTGCGCGGCACGGACGTAAAACTGGCCGCCGCCGCTCGCTCCGCGTCCGTCACCACAGCCATCACGTAAGACGAACGCGTTGGCACGTCCATCTGCGAGAGCGCAGCCCTTACCAGCAGAAAGCCAAGAGCCAAGGTCAAGCTCGGCGCGAGGGCCGCGAGGGCGAGCGCAATGCTGGATGGGATGTGGGTGAAGACCATGGTGTTGACGAGGCCTATGCGCTTTGACAGCCGCGCTGCCACCGGAAAAGAGAATGCAGAAAGGATACCCGTCCAGAAGAAGAATACGCCCGCCTGCGAAAGCGAAAGCTCGAAACGCTCAAAGAGCCACAGAGCCAGCAGCGACTGGACGGCGAATCCCCCCGCGAACGCATCGAGGCTGAAGAGCGCGGCAAGCTTTACGACAATCGCGCGCGATGGGCCGAGAGGTGCCGGCTTATCGAGTTCGCGGCTCGGTGGGCGCGGCGGAATACGGGAGTAGAACAGGCCGCCGAGAAGCCCGAGCATAGCATAGAGAACAAACATCAGCTTGATCGCCGTCAGTTGATCGAGGCCGAGTTTCGTCATCAAGTCGGGCGTTGCGGCGGCGAGTCCTCCGAGGGCACTCGCGAGCGCCCCGATGAGACTGTAGTTCGCGAACATGCTCGTGCGCTGACGATCCGGCGTCTCGCGCGCAAGAACTGCGTGTTCAAGCGGCACGAAGACGCTGACGCTACCTGCGGACGGGTTCATCGTGCCGACGAAGGCGATAGCCAGAAGCGGCAGGTAATCGCTGGCGGAGGACATCGCGACGCCTGTCGCCACCATCCACACGGCCGCCACCAGAAGGAGCGCGCGAAGGTCAAGACGCGCGCCGATCAGGCCCACGCAGATCGTCAGAAGCGCTGAACCAAACAGCGAAGCCGTCGCGACAATACCCACCTGCAACGGGGAAAACCCAAGACTGAGCAGGTAGACAGGTAGCAGGATCGCTACAAAAGCATCCGCGAAGTCGCGCAAGGCTCTGGATGCGAAGACGCAGTTAGCCGGTGTGAATGCAGTGGAGATCATCGCTTTCACGCGCTAGACCAGTCCGTAGATCGTCTCATACAGGATGCCGAGGACCGAGCAAGCCACTAGGACCGTCAGCATGCCGACCTTGAAGCGGAACGCGGCGATAACAGCTGCCGTCGTGAGCACCAGCGAGGGGATGTTGACCGAGCTAAACACGGGAACATCCACCGTCATGCCAAACCCGCGTGCTTCGTAAAGGGTTCCGCCTCTCCAAACGAGATGCCTTGGGACGGCACGTCGGCTGGCTTCGTTTCGCGGTGGCGGAATGTTTCCGTATCGTACATTTGCTGCTGTCCCATGCTAGCCGCGCGTGGCGCGGAAATACTGATAGAGGTTGCCGAAGACCGGCCTGCCCTGCGCAATCCGCTCGTCGTCCTGGGGATTGGCGGCGCAGATTTCCGGCGATCCGGCTGGCGATTCCGGCCGCCTCCTCGCGCCCGAACTTCGCATCCTTCAAGTCGATGTCGTGCGATCTCGGCGATGGCCTGCAAGGCAGGATCGGCGATGCCCGCCCTGGTGCGGAGGACCTCGAAACTGCAGCGATCTCCTTCGTGGGTGATTTCGCCTTCGAACATGTCTGTGCGTCGCCGATTGAAAGTCAAGGCGGACCGCCAGATAACCCTCATCGCAGCGCTGTTTTTCGGCGCTGTGATGATCCTTATCGGTTGGCATGCAGTTGTGAGCCGCTAAGCCTTCCGCATGCGCATGAACAATGTAGGCTTCATGTCCGGTTTGCTGAGGCTGTAGACTGCGTAGGAGGCATTGGGATCATCCCCCATCCCCAGCGATCCGGCTGGCATGCCAGGTACCGCAAGACCGGCAATCTGCTGCCGTTCGTTCATGATCTTTTGGACAGCCTGCAGTGGAACGTGCCCTTCGAAGAAATAGTCGCCAACAACGGCCGTATGGCAACCTTGCATATTTTCGGGGATGCCGAGCCTTGCTTTCACTGCAGTGAAATCCTCATTGCGAACGACTACGTTGAAATCAGCGTCGGCCATGGCTCGACCCCAGGCCTCACAGCAGCCGCAACTTGGGTCCTTGTAAAGGTCCATCTGGATCTGTGAAGCACGCGCGGGGCCAATCAAAGCGGCAACTGCACCGGTCGCGGCGAGACACATAAAAGCTCTGCGTTTCATCTCGTTTTCCTTTTCCATCATCCATAAATCGGGTGCCAGCGACTCCCTGTGTGTATTTCTCGGCCACGAATGCGGTTTGGCCCCTTGACCTTCCAACCATGGGAAGCGCCACATGTTACAGGTCACTTGGATTGGAGACCTTCGATGTACGAATTCAACATCCAGAACATGACCTGCGGCCACTGTGCGGGCACGGTGGAAAAGGCAATCAAAGCCGCCGATCCCACCGCTCAGGCCAAGGTCGACCTCCCGACCCGGACGGCTAAGGTGGAAACGGCTCTCGACCCTGCCACTATTGCGGCGGCTCTCGAGAGCGCGGGTTACCCGAACACCTTCACCTCTCTCTAGCCCTCGCGGGCCGCGCAAGAGCCCGCCTTGACAAAGAAGCGCAGATGCCCCCCGGGAGTGGATGGGGCATCTGCGCCGACATCAGGCCTCGTACCCGATGTATGTCATCATCCCGCTCGCCATGTGGTACAGGTGATGACAATGGAATGGCCAATGGCCGGGGTTATCGGCGTCGAACGCAACAGTCACCGTCGACATCATCGGCAACAGGATTGTATCGCGGATGGCCCCGGTCACTCGTCGTCCGTTGACCCCGACGACCTGGAACTTGTGGCCATGTAGATGCATCGGATGAGACATCATCGACATGTTCCTGATCCCGATTTCGACGCGGTCTCCCGAAGTGACATCAAGAGCGTCGCCTTGGATGATCCATGCGTACTTCGTCATGTCTCCAGAAAGCGTGACCTCGTAGGACTTGTCGGTCCGACGTTTTGCCAAGGGTGTTAGTGGCCGGAGACCTTGTTCGAGGTCGAGCCCAAGTAATGGACCGTTTGCATCACCACTCGTGGCAATCCTTGTGACGTCCGTGCCGCGGGTGGCGAGGACAAACCCTGTCCGTTGAGGTGCGCCCTCACGAAGCGCAAGGACAGGGAAACTGCCACCCTCCTTCGGAACCGCCACTACGATATCCAGGCGTTGGCCCATTGTGGCTGGGAACTGCTGCCCCTGAACCGGCTCGATCTCGTGGCCATCGACGGCAACCAGTGTTGCGTCCAATCCTCCAGTGTCGATGGTGAAGCCAGTAGCCGTCGCGCCATTGATCAGCCGGATGCGAACGCGCCCGCCTTTCTCGACCTGGAAGACCTCTGGATCATCAAGCGTGCGGTCATTGGCGAGGTAGGCATCGTATTCGATGTCGTTGATGTCCATCCCTCCCATCGCCATTCCGTTGCCCATGGGCATTTTGCCCATGTCCATCTTCATGGAACCGCCGGACATGTTCATCATGGACCCCATGTCATGGCCGGACATGTCCATGCCTCCACCTTCGCCTTTCAGCTCGGAAAACAACTCCTCTGGGGATTTGAACGAGAAGTCGTGCAGCAGAACGACAACCTCCTGCTCGTCGCGCTTCCTGTCGTCGGCCGTGTGGATAATCAACGGCGCGGCAAGGAGGCTCTGCTCTTGCAGCGTGTGGGCATGCATCCAGTGGGTCCCGCCGTATGCAAGGGGGAAGTTATAGTGTCGGCTTTCGCCCGGCTTGATCAGGGCGGCGGGATTGTCCGGTACGCCGTCCTGGTCCCATGGCGGCGTCAGCCCATGCCAGTGGATCAATGTTGAGGCGTCGATCTGGCTCGACAATTCTACATCAAAGGCCGTGTCAGCATCGAGTATCAGCCCCGTCGAGCCGTTTGGCCGAGTCAACCCGAGAACGCTCGCAGGCTTTCCATTTACCTCGATGGTTCTCTTGACGATGTTCAGCTTCTGGGTTGATCCCGCCATGGGATTGGTCTCGGCACCTGCCCGGGCGGCGACAGAGTTGACGAAGGCATAGGCGGAGGCCGCAGCCATTGTGCGGGTAAGAAATTCACGTCTGTACATATTCGTTGTCCGGTTTCGAGAGTCTGGGCGCAATGCGCCAGCGAAGAAACGTCAGACACCAATACGAGGCGGATCGAGCCCGGGCGGCACCGAGTGGCCTGTCAACGGAGAGACCTGTATCCCATAGACGACTAAGTGAGACACCTGCAGGAATTCTGAACCTCCAGAGTAGAAAGGTGTCGCACATATCGAGCAAGTCGAGACGCAACAGTTTCCAGCGGCCGGATGCGACGATTCAGAATGCCGGTGGGCATTGTCCGTTATTGCAGCAGAGTGATCCTGCACCACAATATGAAAGGAAGCTGAGCTGTCGGCACAGTGAGCAGCGTGGGCGGCCGCAAATGGCGCGAACACCAAGCCAATGGCCACAATGACCATCGTGGCAAGACGCATCAATTTTCGATCCAAGTACCCTGCCATGCTTCTCAGCTTATTATGAACCGCTTGCGAGCGTAAACACGATGCCGTGAAGCCGCGTTGATCCACGTCAAACATCTGAAAAAAGGCCTTGACCTTCCCATCATGGGAAGGATTACTTATCTGTGCAGTGAAATGAGGAATTCCCCATGACTGCGCTCTCCCAGTTCGAAAAAAGCAAAGCCCGCCCGATACCGACCGAGTTCGAGATCGAGGGTATGTCGTGCGCATCGTGCGTCGTCCGCGTGGAGAAAGCGATCAAGGCTCTCCCCGGCGTGGATAGTGCCTCGGTCAATCTCGCTACTGAACGCGCCAGTGTGATCTTTAAGGACGTTGTTGATCCAGGCCCCGTCTTACGGGCCATTGAGGACGCTGGCTATCAGGCCAAGGTCGACACACAGGAGTTCGGTGTTGGGGGAATGACGTGCGCCTCCTGCGTGGCCCGCGTCGAGAAGGCGCTCAAAGCGGTCCCCGGCGTCATTGACGCATCGGTAAACCTGGCCACCGAGCGGGCAACTATCCGTGTGGCGGCGGGTGCTGTCGAGACACCTGCGCTTGAAGCTGCTGTAAGGAATGCCGGATACGACGTCCGCCGCTTGCACACGGCGCAGACTTGCGAAACGAAGGATCACCGAACTGCCGAAATCTCCAAGCTCAAGGTCCTCCTAGCGGTCTCGGCAACGCTCACCTTGCCACTCTTTCTACTGGAAATGGGGTCTCACTTTATCCCGGGCGTCCATGAACTGATCATGGATACCATCGGTATGGAGAACAATCTCTACCTCCAGTTCGTCCTAGCAACCATCGTCCTGTTCGGACCCGGCGTGCGCTTCTTCCGGAAGGGCGTACCGAACCTTCTGCGCTGGACCCCGGATATGAACTCGCTGGTCGTGCTCGGAACCACGGCAGCCTGGCTCTACTCCGCCGTGGCCACGTTCGCACCGGGCGTGCTGCCGTCGGGCACCGCCAACGTCTATTACGAGGCCGCAGCGGTGATCGTGACGCTGATCCTGCTTGGGCGCTTTCTCGAAGCCCGGGCCAAAGGGCAGACGAGCCAAGCAATAAAGCGGCTGATCGGCCTACAGGCAAAGACCGCGTTCGTATCGCGTAGCGACGAATTCGTCGAAACGCAGATCGAAGATGTTATCGTCGGCGACCTCCTTCGTATCCAGCCGGGCGAAAAGGTGCCGGTCGATGGCATCGTCGTCACCGGAAGCTCGTTTGTCGATGAATCGATGATCACGGGTGAACCGATCCCCGTTGAAAAGGCCGCCGAAAGCGAAGTCGTCGGAGGCACGATCAACACGAACGGCACGTTCATTTTCAAGGCGACCAAGGTCGGCAGCGACACGCTGCTGGCGCAGATCATCAAGATGGTCGAGGCCGCACAAGGATCGAAGCTGCCGATTCAGGCCCTGGTCGACAAGGTCACCGGCTGGTTCGTCCCGGCTGTCATCCTGGCTGCAGCGATCACCTTTACAGCCTGGTACCTGCTTGGTCCGTCGCCCGCCCTGAGTTTCGCGCTCGTCAACGCGGTGGCCGTCCTCATCATCGCGTGCCCCTGTGCCATGGGTCTGGCCACGCCAACCTCGATCATGGTCGGAACAGGTCGTGCGGCTGAACTCGGCATCCTGTTTCGAAAGGGTGAAGCTTTGCAGAGCCTTCGCGAAGCCGATGTGGTCGCTCTCGACAAGACCGGCACCCTGACGAAGGGGCGCCCTGAACTGACCGATATCGAGGTCCGGGACGGATATGCGGCAATCGAGGTCCTGCAACTGATCGCCAGCGTCGAGACCCTGTCGGAGCATCCGATTGCCAAGGCATTGGCGGCAGCGGCTTGGGAACGGGGTATTCGCGCTCTTCCCGTCACCGAATTCCAGGCAAACCCCGGCTTCGGCATTGAAGGCTCGGTCAACGGCCGAAAGGTTCTGGTCGGTGCTGACCGCGCCTTGGAGAAAGCGGGTATCGACATCGGCCAATTCCGTGACAAAGCCGCCGCTCTTGGCGATCAGGGGAAGTCACCGCTCTATGCGGCCATCGACGGCAATCTCGCAGCAATCATCGCGGTCTCTGATCCTGTAAAGGAAACGACCCCGGCAGCTGTGGCCGCGCTTCATGCACTGGGCCTGAAGGTGGCGATGATCACCGGCGACAACAAACGGACCGCCGACGCAATCGCCCGCCAATTGGGCATCGACGAGGTCGTGGCCGAAGTCCTTCCGGACGGTAAGGTTGAGGCGGTCAAGCGCCTGCGGGCTGGCGGTCGTAAAGTGGCCTTCATCGGCGACGGCATCAATGACGCCCCAGCTTTGACCGAAGCGGATGTCGGCCTTGCAGTCGGCACGGGGACTGACATTGCCATCGAAAGTGCCGACGTCGTGCTGATGTCCGGCGATCTGAACGGCGTGCCGAAGGCCATCGCCCTCAGCAAGGCGACGATCCGGAACATCAAGCAGAACCTGTTTTGGGCCTTTGCTTACAATGTCAGCCTGATCCCGGTGGCCGCAGGCGTGCTTTACCCGGTAAACGGCACGCTGATGTCGCCGATATTCGCAGCCGCCGCCATGGCGATGTCCAGCGTCTTCGTGCTCGGAAACGCGTTACGCCTCCGCTCTGTAAGCCCATAACCCATGCGAAGCGGGCTGGCCTAGAAAGGCCGCCCGCATTCAAGGAGATCGAACATGAACATCGGACAGGCTGCCAAGGCGAGCGGCGTTTCGGCGAAGATGATCCGCTACTACGAACAGATCAAGCTGATCACGCCCGCTCACCGAACGGAATCGAGCTACCGAACCTATGCCGACAACGACATCCACACCCTGCGCTTCATCCGCCGCGCACGTGATCTCGGGTTTTCCGTCGAGCAGATGAAGACGCTGCTCGCTCTTTGGCGAGACCGCTCTCGCGCAAGCGCGGACGTCAAGACCATCGCCATGGAGCATATTGCAGAACTGGAGCGGAAGGCTGCGGCCATCCATGCGATGACGGAGACCCTGAAGCATCTCGCCAACCACTGCCACGGTGATGAACGACCGGACTGCCCGATTATCGAGGAATTCGCCAACGCAAGCGACGAAGAGGAGGTTCCTGCCATGAACGCCCGGTTCGGCGTGAACGGGATCAGGCCCGAGCAGCCGGTGCGACGGTGATCATTCCATGCGGTATCGGACGTGACACGTCGTGCAGGTCTGCAGCATCAGGTGGAAGGCGTGTTCGGCCGGAATGGACGAAAGATCGGCCTCGCTCTGGACATGGGTGCCGAGCGGCCCGCCGCCCATCGGCTCGCCGGGCTTCATTCGCATGCTGTCGGTCATGACCGCTGGGTTCTTCTCGGCGGCGACAGCCAGCGCCGCCGCATAGGACTTGAGGTCATTTGCCAGGCGGTCGAAACGGTCGCGTTCCTCGATGATATTTGGCTTCGCCTTCGAGGCCGGAGATGCAGCTTCCGACGAGAAATGGTCGATCAGTGTCTGACCCGCCTTGTCCCGAATAAGCTCGGCTGCCCAGTTGAACTCCGGCGAAGAATAGGTTGACGGCACCTTGAACATTCCCGCGATGGACTTCGTGGCAGCGGCGATTGCCTTCATATCCGCCTGTCGGATGGTGACGATGTCGTCTGCACAAACCGCCGCAGACGCGACATTCACAAAAATCAATGTACCGACAATAGCGGACCTCATGGCATCCCTTCGCTAGCAGGATTGATGAACGAACCCGGCAAAGCCCGGCATCGACTTGAATTTGATCAAGATCAATGTCTTACTTTGCGTCTCAGCTATCTACAGACATTGGCAAGATTCAGCCCATTTCGATTTAGCGACGAGGTCTAAAGGACGGAAAGTTATGGTCGCGGTTTTCATCGCAGTCCTGCTCTTCCTTTCCCCTGTGATGCCAGGCTTCACAGCCGACCTGTCCGTTGCTTCCCACACGTACGTTTCCGCCGACAAGATTGGCCACCAAGATTGCGACGATTCGAAACAGCACACTGTCCCTGGCCAATGCTGCGCCTTGCAGTGTCTGGTGTACGTCGCAGAAACCGTTGCGACAGAAGTCCGTCATGTTCCGAGTTTCATTGAGGTCGGCTACCGGCAACCTGTCGACCACCTGACCGGTGTCATGTTCCCACCGTCGCTGGGACCACCCCGTACCGCTGCTTGATTCGAGGAGCGTGGCCAGACACGGCCGCGCGAGCTGGCAACGAAAACACGGAGTGTCTCGTGACAACGGCACATCATCACGACCATGAACATATGGCGGCATCGCCGCCGCCTACGCTAACCGGCGAACCGGTCATCTATACCTGTCCCATGCATCCCCAGATACGACAACCCGGCCCAGGGAACTGCCCGATCTGCGGCATGACGCTTGAACCCGAAGTGGTAACAGAGGAGACCGGGCCTAGCGCCGAGCTGATCGATATGCAGCGTCGGTTCTGGATCGGTTTGGTACTTTCTCTGCCAGTCCTGGCGCTGGAGATGGGCGGCCACCTCACGAACCTGCACATGCTTCTCGGCGCTCAGACGTCGAACTGGGTGCAGATGGTTCTCGCCACCCCTGTCGTCCTTTGGGCTGGCTGGCCGTTCTTTCAACGGGGATGGCAGTCCCTGGTCAGCCGTCACCTCAACATGTTTACCCTTATCGCGATGGGAACCGGCGTTGCCTGGATTTACAGTGCGGTCGCAACCGTATTCCCGGAAATCTTCCCCGAAACGGTTCGCTCGAACGAAGGCGCGGTTGCAGTCTATTTCGAGGCGGCAGCAGTCATCACCGTCCTCGTATTGTTGGGTCAGGTCCTGGAGCTTCGGGCCCGTGAGCAGACCGGCGGCGCGATCCGAGCCCTACTTGATCTAGCTCCGAAGATGGCGCGACGCGTGAAACCAGATGGTTCCGACGAAGATGTCGGCCTTGATGACATCGCCGTCGGCGACCGGTTGCGCGTTCGCCCCGGCGAGAAGGTACCGGTCGATGGCATCCTTCTCGAAGGCAGAAGCTCGGTCGACGAGTCGATGATCACCGGCGAGTCCATGCCTGTGACAAAGGAAGTCGGCTCGAAGCTGATCGGCGGCACTATGAACCAGACCGGCGGCTTCGTCATGGAGGCCGGGAAAGTCGGCCGTGACACGATGCTGTCCCAAATCGTGCGGATGGTAGCCGAGGCACAGCGCTCACGTGCGCCGATCCAACGCCTGGCAGACCAAGTGTCTGGTTGGTTCGTACCGGTCGTTATCGTCATTGCACTCATCGCCTTCGTCGCATGGCTGCTGATCGGACCCGAGCCACGGTTTGCCCATGGATTGGTCGCCGCCGTCGCTGTTCTGATCATTGCGTGCCCATGCGCCTTGGGGCTGGCGACACCGATGTCGATCATGGTTGGCGTCGGTCGCGGAGCAAGGATTGGGGTCCTGATCAAGAACGCCGAGGCACTGGAGCGGATCGAAAAGATCAATACCCTCGTGGTCGACAAGACCGGAACGCTCACCGAGGGGCGTCCACAAGTGACAGCCATCATTCCTCGCGACGGCATGGCGGCTGATGAAGTCCTGCAGTTGGCCGCCAGCCTGGAACGGTCGAGCGAGCATCCGCTTGCCCATGCCATCGTGGTCGCCGCCCAAGAGCAGAATCTTGCCTTCCAAGACGCGCAAGACTTCGACAGTCCGGTCGGCAAAGGCGTGACGGGGAATGTTTCCGGGAAGAAGCTCATCCTGGGAAGCCACAGGATCATGGCCGATGCTAAGGTCGACGTCCTGCCAATGACCGCCCAGGCGGAGGAACTCCGAGACGAAGGCGCAACGGTAATCTTCCTGGCAATCGACGGCTCGCTGGCCGGTCTCTTTGCCATAGCCGATCCGATCAAAGCGACAACCCCGCAAGCGGTCGCAGCACTGATGGACGAAGGCGTCGAAGTTGTCATGCTAACCGGCGACAACAAGACGACGGCGGCTGCGGTTGCCCTCAAGCTCGGCATCACCAAGGTGGAGGCCGAGGTCCTACCCGAAGACAAAAGCAAGATCGTCTCGCGACTGAGGAGCGAAGGCCGCATCGTTGCCATGGCAGGTGACGGCGTCAACGATGCACCTGCACTTGCGGCGGCCGACGTCGGAATTGCCATGGGAACCGGAACGGACGTCGCCATCGAAAGTGCGGGCGTAACCCTGCTCAAGGGTGATTTACAGGGCATCGTCAGGGCAAGGCAGCTTAGCCGGGCAACGATGCGCAACATCCGGCAGAACCTGTTCTTCGCCTTCATCTACAATGCTGCTGGCGTTCCGATTGCAGCGGGCGCTCTTTACCCCGTCTTCGGAATACTTCTCTCCCCCATCATTGCCGCAGCCGCCATGGCCCTGTCGTCCGTAAGCGTCGTCGGCAATTCCCTCAGGCTTAGGAGCATCGGACTATGAATTCGCGCACCTGGATTTTGATGGCGGCATCACTTGGGATCATCGTCTTGTTCTTCATGCTACGGGAGCACTGGGCGCATGCCCTTGGCATCGCCCCATACCTTCTGCTTTTGGCATGTCCATTGATGCACCTGTTCCATGGACACGGTGGCCATGGAGGTCATGACCACAAGGACGGCGCGTGATGACTTACGAGGACTCCGCGACAAGCACCATCGACCTGCTGGCTCCGCCGCAGCAGCTCTTCGCGTTCCTCGATGATCCAACCGTTGTCGGAGCCCACATGCAGAAGCCCTCGCTGATGATGCTGGGGGCCACCATGCAATACGACGTCGATCCTGGGAAGGGACAAGCTGTCGGCTCCATTGTAAAGATGCGCGGCAAGGTTCTCGGCATGGAGCTGTTCGTCGAGGAGATCATCACTGAGTGGCACCCACCGTGGCGGAAGTCGTGGAAAACGCTCGGCCGTCCGAAGTTGCTGGTCATCGACTCCTATCACATGGACTTCGTCATCAAGCCGATCTCGGAAGGCTCCCGGGTAATCGTCAAAATTCAATACTCGTATTCCCTCAGCCCGGTGGGCAGCTGGCTAGGGGGCGTTCCCGCAAAGGCATATGCGCGGTGGTGCGTATCAAAAATGACTTCAGAGGCGGGGAATCACTTCCCCCAACCTCCGAAAAGAACCTGAATGGAAGGCCGGTCACCCGGCCCTCCCGACGACCTCAGGCGGCCATCTTCTCACAGCTTTCCGCGCAGCGGCGGCAGGCATCAACGCAGCTTTCCATGTCGCCGATGCGCTCACAGTCGGCAGCGCATTCCCGGCAGATTTCCGCGCATTCACGGCAGGTGTGCTTGTGATGCGGTGTGCCGAGCAACATGAAATGCGCCGATGTACGGCACATTTCCGCGCAAGCCATCATGAGACGGAAATGGTCTGGCTTCGTATGTTCGCCACCCATTTCCAAACAGTGGGTCATCGCCATCGAAAGGCACTCCTGGTAGCAAGCCAGGCAGGTTTCGATGCAACGCTTCATCTCTTCTGATTGGTGGTGCATGACTGGCTCCTACTTGGCTTCCTTCTCGACCCACTTGGCCATGTAGGCGATCTCCTTCTTTTGCGCCGCGATGACCTTCTTCGCCATGTCCTTTGCCGCCTTGTTATCACCGTACTTCAGCTCGGCTTCGGACATGTTGATCGCACCCATGTGGTGGGCGATCATTCCGCAAACGAAAGCCACATCGGGGTCTTTCTGCATCATCCCCGTCATCATGTCGTCGTGCATCGACTTCATGCCGTCCATCACGGCCTTCTGGTAATCGCCCATTTGTCCATGGGCATATCCATCTTCATGTCACCGCCAGAAGACATGTCCATCTTCATTCCGCCGCCGGACGACGTGCCCATTTTGGCCATGTCCATCCCCTTGCATTTTTCGGGATAGGTCATTTCCTGGGAAGAAGCAGGAAGCGCTGCCAGGGAAAGGCAGGACGCGGCGAAAGCCGTCAAAAGGTACTTCGTTTTCATTGGAATTCTCCATCGAATGGGTTGATCGAAACGTCAGACCGCGAAGGCTTTCGGCGGCGGATCGATTGGCCTGATCAACAGGAGCGGGCTTGCTGCCCTATGTCCCGCAAAAAGGATGTCGTCTAACTGCAACGACGTCTCGGCTGGAAGGACGCTCGGCATAAGCGGACAGCAATGCATGTCAGTGCAGCATGCGCCTACATGTATCGTGTCCGGATGCGGCTTTTCATCATGTGAGCCTGAGTAGGCATGCACGCACTGCCCGCCCAGCGAACCAGTGTTCACCGACGGGGCCATCGCCGCGATCACCATCAAGCTCAACGCCAGGGCCACTATGACATGGGCGATTTTGCTACTAATACGGATCACTATGAATTTCCCTTTCGCATCCAAATAGCGAAAGCAGAATTTTGTTCCTGAGGGCGATATGGGCTGGGAAGCCTGGAAAGCAACCAAGGAGCGCGAAGTGGATACCCAATTTTTACAGAGTCACGGCATCCTCCACGGCAATTGGAGGATCGAATGCGCAAAGGCTACAGGGGTTATCAGATCGCCTTGCACTGGGTGATCGCTGGACTACTGCCGATACAGTACCTCACTGGAGGTAGTATTGAGCGGACCCATCATGCGGTGCACATGGGCGTGCAGCCGTCGGCGACCGACGTTCTGCAGCACCTGGTCCACAACTATGCAGGGCTTGCCATCGGCGGGTTGATGGTCCTGCGGCTTCTCCTGAGGATTATGCAGCCGCCTACAAGAGCAACGCCGGTAACACGGGCCGACCTGCTCGCGACCGCCCTCCACATTGCCTTCTATGCAGCGATCATCGGCCAAGCCGCACTTGGTTTCGTCGCCAGCTATCTGACCTTCTCCGTCGCCCCGCTTCATGTCATCGGCTCGAATGTGATCCTGATGATGGTCGCGATCCACTTCACCGCTGCTGCCTGGCATACGTTGATCAAGCGAGACGCTACAATCGACCGGATAATCCTTCCCCGCACAGACGAGCCGGTTACCTGGACCGTCAGGTCAGACGCTAACCGCATTGTTCGTTGACGTACGGAATTCGACGATTGGACCTAAGTCCGATGGCGAGGGAAGCGGTTAGTCCTAGTCTCTTCCTATCCTCTTCTCCTGGGAGGATAGTGGGAGGCCACAGCGGAGGGGTGGTTTGCAAAAGCCGGGGTGGCCTCCCTCAAACTCATTGCCGTCCGAAATTGTAGGCGGCTCAGCAAAATAGATGTTGACCTTCCAACGGTGGCAAGCCGTACACGCCCCCATGACTGCCTCACAATGGTCGCGAATCTTTGAAACGTTCGGCAGCGCAATTGAAGCGAGGCCGCTTTGGCTGTAGCTCTTGGGAATGGGCAAAATGTATCGAATCGCACTGAGCAGACTGCTCATATTCGTGCGGCTGGTGATCATCGTATCGCTGGCAGGATACACCTTGTCCAACGCAAATGCCGCCATGCATGGATCGGCGTTCCCCGAATTGCCGTCACCAATTACCGCGACCGGGCACGACCATAGTGCCATGTCTCACGATCATCACGGCATGTCCGGCCACGATCATTCGATGTCCGGTGATCAGGCGGCGGCTCAAGATGTTTCCCAGCAGCATGATCACGGGTCATCCACGGGCGATGACGACCAGTTCTCCAAACAGCAGTGCTGCAAGGATTTCTGCGGCGGCTTTGGCATTGTTTGTGAAGCTCACGACGTCGGCGGACCCGTCGTGTCTTCGATCCGGCAGTTCGTCAACGATCAAAGTCTGGTTGGCGAGCTGCCGCCTCTGTATCGACCGCCTAATATCTGAATAGCGATTAGCCCATCCTGACGGGTTCGGAAGGCATGCCGTGGCGACAGCCGCGCCTGCCGGTCGACTTCTGCTATTCGGATTTTTCAAAATGAAACCTTCCCTTTTTGTGGTGGGGCTGCCCCTCTTGGTGGGCGGCTGCGCATCCACGCCTCCTGATGTTATTGCGTCGGCGGACGTCCAGCAGACGTACTCGGTACGTCCTATTCGATACCGTTCGCCCATTTCTGGCTTCGTTGCCCGCCAGCCTGTCGATCCCAAACCCTGGCGGCAACAAAACGAGCAGCTGTCTCCGAAGAATGGAGACCAATCATGATCGCGATCAAGAGAGCGATGGCCGTGACGGCTATTCCGCTAGTTCTGGCGGGTTGCGTCAGCAGTGCCGAATACGCCGGAAAGGAAGCGGGCTTTTCCACGGTCTCCACCAAGGTCGGTGGTGCCACCGCCAAGCAGACTGTCTGGGTCCAAAATCAACAGCAGGCCCAGGCAACGTCTGCCCGTGTCAAGACGATCCTAAGCCGAAACAAGGTGCTGGACGCCGAGACTGCCGTTCAGGTCGCGCTCATCAATAACAAGGGCCTGCAGGCAGCCTATGCCGACCTCGGCGACAGTGCAGCAGATGCCTGGCAGTCGACGATGCTGCTGAACCCGACGGTTTCTGTCGGCTTCTCGGGGATCGGTGCGCCGGAACTTGAGGCGTTCCGCACAATCGAGGGGGCGATCACCACAAACCTTCTCGCGCTGATGACGAAGAAACGGGACATCGAAATTGCCGACACGCGCTTCAGGCAGGCTCAGTTGAACGCTGCCGTCCGGACCCTGCAGCTCGCGGCGGAAACCCGTCGTGCCTGGATCAACGCGGTCGCGGCATGGGAAAACGTCGGTCAGCTGCAACGAGCACAAGCAGCCGCCGACGCGGCGTCAGAACTCGCCGAAAAGCTGGGCGAAACAGGCGCAATGACCAAGGGAGGCCAGGCCCGTGAGCATGTCTTCGTTGCCGAGCTGGCTGGCGAAACGGCGAAGGCTAGGCTGACGGCCCGTCTTGCCAAGGAGGAACTCACGAGACTGATGGGCCTGTGGGGCACAGACGTCGACTATCAGGTTCCGAACAGCCTTCCGGCTCTGCCACGGTCGCTTGCCAAGCGCGATGCAATCGAGGCCGAAGCCCTCAGAAACCGTATTGATCTTCAGGTCGCCCGCCTGGAACTCGAGGCCACCGCACGATCCTATGGCCTGACCGAGGCCACCCGCTATGTCACCGACCTGGAAGTCCTGGCAGGCTTCGAGGCCGAACGCGAAGTCGAGGAGGACGGCAAGAAGAAGTGGGAAACCACCGCCGCTGGGGAGTTGGAGTTCGCGATCCCCATCTTCGACACCGGCAAGGCCCGGATGCGCAAGGCCGAGCTTGGCTACATGCGAGCCGCGAACCAATTGGCGGAGAAAGCCGTCAATGTGCGTTCGGAGGCGAGATCAGCCTACGAGGCCTACCGCTCCAACTACGACATTGCCCGGCACTACCGTAACAACGTCGTGCCGCTGCGTACCAAGGTCGAGGAAGAGTCGCTGCTCACCTACAACGGCATGATCACCAACACGTTCGAATTGCTCACCGACACTCGGGACAAGATCAATTCAATCCTGCTTTCCGTCAACGCCAAGCGAGATTTTTGGCTGGCCGACGCGAACCTCGCCCCAGCGGTCTATGGCGGCGGCTCGTCTGCGGCGGCAGCCGAGACCGAGGTTGCATCAGCATCCGAAAGCGGCGGCGGCGCTCATTGAGAAAGGACACTCAGATGTTCAACAGACGACAACTTTTTGGCGCTAGCGCAGCCCTGATGGCAGCTGGAGCCTGGACGAAGACCTCAGCGATGGGTCTTCCGGACGCTCCGGCAATGGCGTCGGCCGATATGCAGCCTCCACTGCACCCGGCCTCGGGCCCCGACTATCAGCCGGTCGTAACCCTCAACGGCTGGACGCTTCCTCACCGGATGAACAACGGGGTGAAAGAGTTTCACCTTGTCGCCGAGCCGGTGGAACGAGAGATGGCGGAAGGCATGACCGCCTACCTCTGGGGCTACAACGGACAATCTCCGGGCCCGACCATTGAAGCCGTTGAGGGCGACCGCGTCCGCATCTTCGTTACCAACAAGCTGCCGGAACACACGACGATCCATTGGCATGGCATGATCCTGCCGTCGGGTATGGACGGCGTTGGGGGACTCACACAGCCGCACATCCCGGTCGGCAAGACGTTTGTCTACGAGTTCGATCTCGTGAAGTCCGGCACCTTTATGTACCACCCGCATTCGGACGAGATGGTCCAGATGGCGATGGGCATGATGGGGTTCTTCGTCATCCATCCCAAGGACTCGAAGTTCATGCGCGTCGACCGGGACTTTGTCTTCCTGCTCAACGCCTATGACATCGATCCTGGTACATATGTGCCCAAGGTCATGGAAATGACCGACTTCAACATGTGGTGCTGGAACAGTCGTATTTTCCCGGACATCAGCCCGCTTGTCGTTTCCAAGAACGACCGTGTGCGTGTGCGCGTCGGCAACCTCACGATGACCAACCATCCGATCCACATGCACGGCTATGACTTTGAGGTCACCTGCACCGATGGAGGCTGGGTGCGGCCGGAAGCGCGGTGGCCGGAGGTGAGCATCGACATTCCCGTCGGGGCGATGCGGGCCTACGAATTCGATGCCAAGTACCTCGGGGACTGGGCGATCCATTGCCACAAGTCGCATCACACCATGAATGCGATGGGCCACGACATCCCGACCTTCATTGGTGCCGACAAGTCGAAGGTCGCGGAAAAAATCCGCAAGCTGCAGCCCGATTACATGCCGATGGGAACCAAAGGCATGGCCGATATGGGCGAAATGGAAATGCCCATCCCCGAGAACACCATTCCCATGATGACCGGTTGGGGTCCTCACGGCCCCATCGAGATGGGCGGCATGTTCTCGGTCGTGAAAGTCCGTGAAGGCATCTTGGCCGACGATTACTCCGATCCTGGCTGGTACGAAAACCCGCCCGGGACCCAAGCCTGGGAGTGGACTGGCGAACTGCCGGACGCACCCAAGGCCAAAGACGCAAACACCACCATCACGCCGAAGCCGATGAAAAATGGCTGATGCTCATCCTCAGCAACAAAAGGACCTGACATGAAAAACTACGCACTTGCACTGGCTATCGCCGCCATCACCACCCCGGCCCTTGCCTCCGGCAATCACGCTGGCGGACACGGGGAAAAGATGGCGGTCGGCGAACCTGGCGATAAGGCGAAGGTCACACAGACCATCCGCGTCACGATGAAAGAGACCGAAGACGGCAAGATGCTGTTTCAGCCTGCTGTCATCAAGGTCCGCAAAGACCAGACGGTAAAAATCTCCATCAAGAACGCGGGGGAAACCGACCACGAGTTCGTGCTCGACCAAGAGGATAAAATCCTGGAGCACAAGAAGGTGATGGAGAAGTTCCCGGAGATGGAGCACGCCGACCCCAACTCAATTCGCCTGACCGCTGGTCAGTCTGGCGAGATCATCTGGAAGTTCACCACTGGCGGCGACTTCAAGTTCGCCTGCCTCATCCCCGGCCACTACGAGGCTGGCATGCATGGCGACGTCACTGTCGCTGCCAAATAACCGCCCCCCAAAAAGGAGACTAACAATGAAGATCGCACTCAAACTCGCCTTGGCCTCCCTGCTGTCCATCAGCGCCGCTGCTGGTGCATTCGCGCAGGAGTTCACCAAGGGTGTCGTCAACAAAGTCGACGCCAAGGGGCAAAAGGTCACCATCAAGCATGAGGACCTGAAGAACCTCGACATGCCCGCCATGACAATGGTTTTCCGGGTCAAGGATGCGGCCATTCTGGAACAACTGAAGGAAGGCAACAGCATCGAGTTCGTTGCCGAGCGCGTTGATGGCAAGCTGACCGTCACGCAGGTCAAGTAAAGAGTGAGCCCGGGCCGCTGAAAACCGGCCCGGGCGCTACAAAAAGGCAGCTAATTTGCGCGAAGGTCCGTCTGTTTGAGTTAGGCGACTAGGACACCGGGCGGGTGCATAGCGATTCTACCAGGTCCTCTTTCCAGTCGAGAGTCGCCTGACTTGGCAGCGGCAGGTACTCCTTGCCACCCACGAAGACCTTCCCTGGCAGACACTTGACCCGCGCGTCATGATTTCCATGATCGATGAAAATGGTCCTGCCGTTACTCAGCCGCTCGGTCAGCCCGATAGTGACGTCATAGTCATATTCCCGAGACCGAGACGCGGTGACGGATCGCACCGACAAGGCAACCGAGACATCCGCCGAGAAGATTGACGTGTGAAATGGGGAAAGTTCAGCCCCAATGCTTGATGTAGCCAAGCTGACGAGGGACGTGAATAGAATTGGCGGTCCCCACATATAGCCCTCCCAAGCCGGAGTGAGTGGGATTTAGGATACTCCTTGCTCAGAGAGCGGTCGATAGCGAAGGTCCGCATTATGTCGCAACGCTCCGCCCTTGAGGTCACTCGCCTTTGCGTTGTCCAGCACATCGAACACGTGCGTGCTGTAGCAAACATCGCCCAGTTGAAGGCTAAGAAGACAACCAATCCACCGTCGAACCCCGAGACAATTGACTCTAGGGCGTTCCCTGCGTGCGTTCGGCCCATGCCCTCCTTCTTCGCAATAATTACCAAAATATCGTCCATCATCGAAATAACCGATGAGGAAAGAGAACCTGCAAATAGAAATCCTCGTCAAGTTCGAACACGTCGACGATCTCCTGGCATTCCGGCTCAAGTGGGATCACTACAGCAATATCAAAATAACGGCGGCTTATCGCGTGAAGCAATTATGTGTCACTTTGAATCGCACTGGCTTGATAGCTGTAAGCAAAGGTAGCGCAATCGAGCTTTATCTTGGTCCACCAAATTCACGCATATCCACGAGATTGAGAATTAACGATTGGCTATCTCGGACAACGAAATCTCGAAGTTTATCGATTCCCTAAGAATAGGGCGAGGCGCAAAGCAACAAGGCATTCGCGCGGGAAGGCGGACGCTTATCCATTGCGTGTGCGCACAGCCCTCGGTGTCGAATGGGGAAAAAGCACTCTTCCAAGAGTATAGAACTAATTCATTGATCGCCGATCTATCAACAAAAACCAGTAGTTGGGGTGGTTCGCAGTTTTGTCCAAAGGGGTGTACCAGAATTACCAGATAAGATCATGCTGTTAATTTTTGTATCCAATAGCCGGATGATGATTGAAGCTCCGGGGGGCACGCCGGGGGCACTCGGTGTAGACGCGACGGCACCGAACGGCCGCAGCCTTTTCATTGCGCCTCCGAGCATCTGTACTTTATCTAGATGGCAGCATGGTAGGGTTCTGATGCCACAGAGAAAAAAGGGCCAGATGGCACATGACGACGAACACACCCATCTCGCCATCCCAGCCGGGTCAGAGGAGGTTGGCCTTAGAACCCGACCAGCCGCCAGATGGGAGGGAAATCCCGTAGCCGCCGGCAGTGGCACTCGGGCGCGACGCCAAACCGGCAACCAGCTATACTGATATCATTCACCCCAAACCGGGGGAAAGGCTTCGCCATGAGCGACGAACTGGTAGCAATCGATCTAAGCCACCACAACACCGTTTCCGATTTTCAGGCAGTTGCGGATTCGGGGATCGTCGGGGTTTTTCACAAAGCGACCGAAGGGACGAGCTTTGTTGACGCCATGTACGCGAGCCGCCAAGCCGAAGCGCTGGCGGTTGGCCTCAAATGGGGCGCTTACCATTTTCTGAGACACGGCGACGCTGCCGAGCAAATGGCATCCTTCGTCGCGAATTCCTGCTTGGCGTGGGGCTCGCGGGTCGCCATCGACTACGAGGACCCCGACTGCACTTTGGAGGATTTGCACGACGCCCTCGAATGGCTGGGCGCCAACGCGCCCGATCTTGAGGTGGCGATTTACGGCGGCTCGCTTCTGAAGGAGCAAATCAACGGCGACTATTACGGGGACTTGGCGCAATCGGCGCTGTGGCTGGCCCATTATACCGAAGGGACTCCGTCATGGCCGAAGAACACATGGCCGCAATGGACGCTTTGGCAATATACCGACAGCGAAACCGTCCCCGGCATAGATGGGCCGGTTGACGGAAACCGGTTCAACGGTTCCCGCGAAAACTGCGCCCTATGGTTCGGCCCGGTAGAGCGGGCGCCGGAGGCGCCGGTCGTCGCCTTGGCCACCGTTAAGATAGAGATTACCGCCCCTGAAGGCGTAGAACTGGAAATCGTCGTCAACGGCACCGCGCGATGATCCATCCCCACGGAACGCAGCTTACCCGCGCCCCGACATGGTGAAGTCGGCCAGAATGTGCTTTTGCGTTTCGTTCCCCGCTAACAGGTCCGACGGTTGCTTGGGGCGAGATCACGGGTACATTCAAGGGGCTATAGCCAGCGAGGTGCCACATTGACGAGCGTTCCCAGCATTGAGGAAATCCAGTCTCTCGAAGAGGCCCTTCACCGCCCAGAGATAAGGCGTTCCAGGAAAGCCGTCGAAACGTTGCTTGCAGAAGGGATTGTGGAATTCGGAGCATCTGGGGGCGTTTGCGACCGAACAACCATCGTCGATGTTCTCGCGCAGGAGAGCGCCGATGAAGGCGACCTTCGAACAGCGAACTACGCCCTGAGGCCTATCTCGAACGACGCTGTGCTTCTAACCTATCAGACAGAGCGCTTGTATCAGGATGGTTCAAAACGGTGCGTGCTGCGAAGCTCCGTCTGGGAGCATGACGGGCTCAAATGGCAATGTTCTTCCATCAAGGCACAGTCAGATTGTAACCCACGATACAACACGTTTATCGGGGCCGCGCCTGATCGCGGTCCTTAATGTCGTCCCAATGTGGGTAGTGTTCATAACACCACCAGCGCGCCTCTAACGTCCCAACTCACCCCCCTCCTCCGGACGGGGCTTTTTTTTCGGTACGCTAGCGAACCGAAACCTCGATTTCTATTCCCCTAGGCGTCGAATAGCGACGACGGCGCTACCGACCACTTTGCGCAACAATGGCGGCCGGCAGCAAATCGTTGGCAGCCAGAAGCAAACAACGCCGCGCCACACTTCCTAGCTGATGTGCAGATGGGGCAACCTCATCGTCAGCTCGGTCAAGAATGAGGATTGAATGCGAGACCAATACGCCGGGGATGTCAGTGATCTCTTGAAATTTGGCTTTCTGCGCGCGCTGGCGGGCACCGACAGAACGCTCGGTGTCGCCTGGTATTACGCGCCCGGAGACGACGGACGACCGGACGGGCGGCATGTTGAATGGCGTGACGAAGCCGCATGGCGGCACGTGGACGCTAGCCTCCATGCGGGCCTCTCAACAATACCATCGCGCAGCATCGCGGCGCTTGAGCAGGCAGCGATCTGGCCGAACGGGGCGTTATTTCATCGAGAGCCCATGCCGTCGCGCGCAGAACGCGGTACCTGGGGCGCCCGCAAAAGAAAGGCTCTGGAAGGGGCCGACATTGTTTTTCTTGATCCCGACAACGGCGTTGGTGCGGAATCGTCAAAGCACGCGACCTTCTCAGAAATACGGTTGCTTCGAAGGCCCGGCCGGGCCGTCGTGTTCATTACCTTTCCCAGCAAAGGGAAAAAGCATGACGAGCAACTAAATCAATTGCATGAGCGCTTGCGGACTGAGACCGACGCTCGCGAAATCGCCACGCTCCGCACGAATGTATCGGTGCCGCGTGGTGATGGGTCACCCTACCTAGTGCAGCGGCAACGATGGTTCACAGTGGTCGACTACAGCACCGAACTCATTGCTCGCGCAGAAGCCTTCGTTGCGGCTACGTCAACCGTTCCGCGCGTCAGGGTGCGGCTGGACGGTGTAACGGATCGCCGCTGTTGGCCATAGCGGCAAAGTCAAATGAGAAACTTATAATCGAAACGGGTCTCCTGGCCTTCCGGGCCGCTGGCCGAAAAAGGTAATGATGTCGATAAAGACATGGGCCACCAACGTTGAGCGCCGCGATGAAATTATTAAAGTCAGCAAGGAGTTGATTAAGGGGATTGATGAGGCATTGGACTGGGTGCTCGACTCTGACCGGCCCGACACGGCAGTGTTGGCGTGTGAATTGCATCAGGTGCGCGCCCAACTGGTCAGGACGATCGAGGCCGTGCAGGCGGCCGAAGTGGATGATGCGCCTTCAGGCGTTCCTTCACCCTGAGCAGGACTTGCCGCCACGCCCATCTTTGGCCGTGGCAGGCTGAGGGTCCAGTTGGACCGTGGGTCGTCAATCCTGGTCATCGATCGCGGATCGCAAAGAAGATGCCTGCTATCACGAGCGCAGAGCCCATTGCTTGCACTAGTGTAATCGATTCACCTGCCAGACCCCATCCAGGTACGAGAGCAACGACCGGGGGGATAGACCGACGCTGCCTTTAAGGCTCCCAGATTTGTCGGAAAGTGAATGTTGCAGATCCAGCTCTCGACTCTCGGTCGGCCACTACGCCTATCCCGTTAGAGTTTTCTACTAGCGGTAGGTTCTGATACCACTATTGCAGTACGTGCGATGGATGGTCGGTTGTGCTCTTATGGGCGTGGCCCAAATTTGGCCTCTGTAACAATGCTCGGAGGTCCGCGAACCCCTGCGGACCTCTTGATTCCCCCAAATTATTTAGTCGTATTAAGGCAAACGATGGCGTCCCACTTTTTCTGCGGGGCGATATTTTAAGATAGCTTGCAAACTCTTCCGCAAGCGGAGAGGCGCACTGCCATGCGGAACCCCAAACAAGGCCAGTGCGCCTCTCCCACGCGGTCCAGGTCGCCGGTCGGGGGCGGCCTCGGTCCCCGAAAAAGCGAAACCGTTCAAATGTCGCCATTAGAACGACCATTGTCGCTTATTAGCTATCGCGCAACTAGACGAAAGCGGATGATGGTTTTAACGAAATAAAGCGCAAGCAAATCGCGCTGGGAACGAATCAAATGACACCGTCCGAATACAGGGCGACGCTGGCTGTCACGGGATTGACGGCAAGCGCCGTCCAAGAGCTTTTCGACGTAGATGAAGTTGCGAGCCGCCGGTGGGGAACTGGCGACGCACCTGTTCCGCGCCCAGTCGCATTGAGTTTGTTGCTGATGGCGTCGTACGGTGTGTCCGTGAGCGAAGCGCGGATCCTTGCGCAAGATATAGTTCTGTTGAGGTCGGCTTGACCGTCCCCGTGTTCCGCCGCGAGCGGGATGCACGGAAGCACCCCAGTCGCCGGCACTGAGTGAGGCGCCTTTGGACGCCCCACATTTCTCGATGCTGCCGTGAAGAACGCGTCGATTTGCTTTTCTGTGAAGCCCATGGCGATAAAGCCCGTCGCCATCATGGGCTCAGTCGGGACGAACGTGCCGGAGTACTCATAGGCACTCTGAACAAGCTCGCTTTATTGGGCGATCCGTGCATCGACCTGCGGCTTGATACCGGCGATGACGAGCTGCATCTTGAATTGCCGCGCCGAGACGCTATCGACAGGAGGCGGAGGCGGGTTGAGGAACGCCGCTACTTCCGCATTGTCGTCCGCAAGCGCCTCTTCGGCAAAGCCTTCCTGAGGGTTGCGGTAGACGCTAACGACAGTGCCGCTCTCACGTTGAACGTAGGCCATTGTACCACCCTCGAGTATCGATCCAGCCGGAAGTTACCAATGTGAACAGGTTGATGCTGCCGACAGGAACGTCGCGGCTATGGTTCAGCTGGCGGGACGTATTCGTGGAGAACCCGCCATTGATGGCCACTGCATCATCGCCAACCTGACCTGTATTGCATCGAACGATATGGCTTGATGCGCTCTCGAGCCGTGGCCGAACTGGATCGTCGCCGTGGTGCTTTGGTTTAGGATCGTTCGAAGTTCCATCTTCGGCTGGACGACAATGCCGGTAGGGACGGAAAGAGCGATGAGCGTGTTAGTGGCTGACGTACCCACGCTCAGGTCAGTCACCACGCACGACTAAAGTTGTCGCCGTTCTGCCTCACCAGGACGAGCGCCGCGCTTTCTCGCACAAGCAGAGTGAATGCGCCGCTTTTGGATGTAGCCCGACGGCAGCGTTGGAGACAACGACGCGGAGACGCCGACGTCAACAGCCCGGAGCTTGGGTTTCGGATGAGGAAGGCAACCATTGACGGCAGCCTTCAGACCATGTGTTTTAGAAATCGACATCGAGTTGGCTTGGGGGGCATTGGATGGAACTGGAATATTCTTTCGGAATTTGGAGCAGCAAAGACGAGGGTGACGGTCGGGGTCCCTTGTTCGCCTCAATCCGGGAATCCACCGTGGGTTGGGGCGTTCACATGTGGTCAAACATCGATACGCCGAATATGGCACGAAATTTCGAGGTGCACCTAAACTCAGCCGATTTTCCAAAAATAGCGAAGCTCATGATCCAAGCTGACCGCTCCGCGACAATGAAGGCATTTGCCGAAGCAATACTCTCCTTTCCTGACCTATAGGGTTCCTTCGACGTCCTGTGGATTGTGCGGGTTGCAACCTTCGGACATTGCGACCTCACTACACAGTCAATTCCTAGTTGCGTAGGCTCCGCGGACAGAAGCCTTGGGTCGGGGAAGCTTTATGAGAATTGTAGTTTTGGGATGCTTGGGGCTTTTCTCCAAATCGGCGCGGCATCTGCGGGCTATTGCTCGAAGCCAGATCAGCATTACTGCGTTGGGCGCTACAGCGCCTTTGATGATGAGGACGACTTCAACCGCTGCAGGCGGGAGATGGAGAGCTACCTGTCTGACGACAAGCATTTCGCGTGGCGTCACCCACAACGTCTAAAGACCCACATTATGCAGCATGGCTGGTCGAATCGGTCGTGTTCATCTCTCGAAGATTTGTAATGAACTGTTGTGGTCTGAGCCAGATGCCGGGCGTCTTGTAACCCATGTGTCGTGCGATTTCGCCTACCCAGTTGTTGCAATTGTCGACCGACGCTTGCCAGAAATGCGAGTTGGCCTGCTGTTTGCGGATGAAGGCGACAACGTCATTATATTCGTCGTCCGTGAGTATGACCCGCCAACTTGCCGACCTGTACTCCTCTTCGAGATCACCGTCGGTCTGCCCGGTTGTGGCCGGAACCGGCAGGAAGTGGCCAATGACATAGGGCGCGGCATCGATCGAGGCCGGTGCAAGGCCGGCGACCTCCGGATCGATCATATTTCCGTCCTTGTCCATCTGTCCGAAGACGACGTAGGTGTGCCCATAGGTGAGCGCGTAGCGCGAACGGAACTCGATGAAATGTCGTTTGTCCTGGGCGCCGGCAGCTTCCATGCCGCCAGATTTGTCCTGAGCGGCGGCGGCTTTCGTGCCGCTGCTGTTGGACGTGAAACGCGGTTGGGGACTTTTATCTTCCGTCTGGCAGGATGATAACGCGAACGCCAGCAGAATAACAAGCGATAGACCGCCTCTTCCAAGAGTCATCACTACACTCCAATTGCGAGCCCCGACGAGCGCAGGCTTGACATATAGCGATACGCCACTCCTTCCACCGTGAGTTGCAAACCGGGTCAAGCCTGGCGAGGTTATGCGGGGAAGAGCCAACTGGCTCTTCCCCAATGCGAAAGGCCAGTGGCTACTTGTAGACCGCTTCTGCCGGCGGAGGGGCTTTCCCCTTGCCTTTGCCAATCGTCCCGCAAGCGCTCAGGTTGGCAACGGCAAATATTGCAATGATGACGACTAGAATTCTGCTCATCAAGAAGTCCCCTCTCATGGACCGGCAAACCTTACAGTAGGCAGCGAATCGTATAGTAGAGACGCCTCACATAGGCGCCTAGTGCATAAAGAGCACAGATCGAACGGATCGTCGGCGCCCCACTTTGCGCCGGAAGGTACGATCAGATGACCAGTATTCTCGTGCCGGGGGGCGCGCGCGGTTACAGAGATCGATGGCATTAGAGCGTCGTCACCTTCATCGAGAACGCCTCTGACCGAGATGAGGTCGATACCATCGGCACCACCATCCCGTCTCATTTCAGCCGGTACCGCGGGAAAGGCAAAAACGATGGCCAACAGGCCAGCGAGGACATAGCGCATTTATCGCCCCAGCTTGTTCATGGCTATTGAACATCGCACTCGTGGAGTTCCAGGCCGACACAATAGGAAGGGTTTGCCCGCCCGCCACGTTCACGGCGAGTTGCAGGCCGACAGGTATCGAAATATCGGACGTTCCCCTGCCTCATCTTCCTGCTATCGTGGAGATGAGGGACGGCTCTATGAGCGAGAACCGCAAGCTGGCCGCAATTCTGGCCGCGGACGTAGTCGGATACAGCCGGCTCGCCAGCGAGGACGAAGACCGCACCCTTGCAAGGTTGCGGGCACTGCGCAGCGACCTGATCGATCCAACCATCGCCGTGCACAACGGCCGTGTTATTAAGCGCACCGGAGATGGAGCGCTGGTCGAATTCCGCAGCGTTGTCGATGCCGTGCGCTGCGCCCTCGAGGTGCAGAACGGCATGGCCGAGCGCAATGCCGGGGTCCAACAGGATCGGCGCATCGAGTTCAATATCGGCGTCCATCTGGGTGACGTAGTAGAGGAAAGCGATGGCGACCTGATGGGTGACGGCATCAACATTGCCTCCCGTCTCGAGGGTATCGCGGCCCCTAGCGCCATTTGCCTTTCCGAGGATGCCTATCGCCAGGTCAGGGCAAGGCTCGATCTATCCGTCAGCGATCTTGGTGTGATGCAACTCAAGAACATCGCCGAGCCGATCCGGGTGTACTCGATCGAGGTGGGTGCCGCTGCGGAGGCAAAGCGGGTGGTGATCACCGGCCCCGCTGCTCGTCCGTCGACCGTAGTGCCGCCGGAACTCTCGATTGCCGTGCTGCCCTTCGTCAACATGAGCGGCGATGCCGAGCAGGAGTACTTCGCCGACGGCATCTCGGAAGTCCTCAGCTTCCTCATCAAGCAAGCGATGGACGAGGCAATCGTCGAAGCAAAGCGTCGAGGTCAGCCGTTGCCCTTGGAGCCGGCTCCAGGAATCCAGTAGAGTGAGATGGCCCTCGCGATCTACCGTTTTTTGCGGCCTGTGTGCTAGCAGGATTTCTCGGCCGGACTCCTGCCGCCTGCACTCAGGGATCGGAAAGCCTGATCGCTTTGCGCAGCTAATGCGACACGGCTCCGCCACCGCTCACCTGTAATCTCAGTCCAAGAGCTTCCGTATCGCCATCATGCCCTTAGCGGTGTCCGACCAGGACTGGCGCCATATCAAAAGGCAGACACCGAGCACCGTCGCCGCAACGAACGGTATCGGACCCAGAAACCAGAAGGCCGCCGCGACTGTAAAGTAGTACGACCTCACGCCCACGCTAAACGACCGAAGTGCCGGATTGAGGACCATCGTAAGCGCTTCGGTCCAAGCCGCAATATCGCGTTCTTCTTGTCGTGACGGACTGGCGCCGATGGCAGCAAGGCAGTAATTTAGCTGGCGAACGGCCCAGATGAAGTCTGAAAGCCCCCTGAGGAGCGTGGCGATTATAAGCAGAACTTTCGTCTGAAACAGCCAGGCTGGATCCTTGGCCGCGAACATTGTGATCAGCCCATTGCCACTGCCGTAGTTGGGTTCCATGAACAGGGCGCCGCTCAGGCCAACGATAACGATCAGGTTCGCCGATCCGAAGAACGAAGCCGAGTTGATCGTGTGCCCGAGGATCGCAGCGTCGCCAATGAAGTTGTTGTCGCGCGTCAGCGTTTCTCGCATCCATGCCGCGCGGACGCGTACCATGTCTACGGAGAGGCTATCGTTTGGCCTTGGCCATCCCAGCGCCATTAAAGGCTCGATCGCAATCCAGACGACGATGAAGAAGACAATCGACGCGATATTGAGCGTGTCCATTCGGCCCCCAACCTGACTTTTCCGCACCGTATCGCGTCACGCGCCCGCGTCCAAGATAGAGGCGGGACCGTTATTCAAAGACAAATGAGAATGGCTGTCAGGGTTGCTCGCGCAACCCCGGTGTCACCTCGCGCTGATCGGTGTCGATCATGTCGTGGCGACAAGGAACGTGTCGGCGTGCTCGCGGGCTGCTTCTCGCAACGCGGCCAGTTTCTGACAACCTTCTTGCGGGGTTCCCGGTATCGCGCTGTTCGGCTGCGAGCGCCGGCGGTGTCTTCGCGATTCTGCCGTCTCGCCCGGCACATGGGAGTCTCAAATCACCTCGATGTGGAAATCGGTGCCTTCCCACTGCTGCCTAGCCGTCCAGAAGATGGTGAAGACGATGATGCCTGGGCCGAGCATTTTGGTCGGCAAGTCGCAGATATGGGTGCCAAAGCCCGTGTCGCGAGTATGGCAGTCCGTGACACTAGCCCAAGCGTCGGTCGACCAATGCACCAAGGCAGTCTCACTCAGTTCAATGCGCAGGCTACGTCCTGCCGCCATCACGGTCCGCTTGTCGGTCAGGCGCCAGGTGAAAGGAGCGATCGGCGGCTGACCTGCGACATAGCGGGCAACGGTCTGGGGTGGCATGTCGAAAATGACGCCATCGCGGATCGAGCGCAGCAATTTGATGTGTTCCGCATGGGCCCAGACCAAGGGCATGGCGCTGCCGGAGGGGCGGCCAAGAAAAAGCTCGCGTTCGGGCACGTCCTCGCTATCCCAAATCTGCTCGGGCAGCAGGCCGCCGTCGCTTGCCGAGGCTTCCAGTGCCGCCAGCAGGCGCCGCGCCTCGTCCGGTCGCCCGGCGGCGAGTTCATAGTGCGCGCGTTCACCGGTCAGAAGCGGCCAGAGCCTGCCGACGCCGCTGCCGGCGAAGGGGGCGCCGTCGTTGCGCTCGCCATAGCCGTCATCATTGTACCGATACCAGTAGGGTCCGGCCGGAAGATCGCGCCGCAACTCGGCGTCGATCGCCGCCACAGTACCGAGGATACGCGGATCGTCCGCGGATCGAAGACCGAACCGAACAAGGGCAAGCGCATCGGGGCTGAGAAGCAGATCCGCTTCGATGACGGCCGCGCCGTCGTCGCGGTTGCGGATCGGGATGAAGTCGCGACCGAGCGAGGAGCTACTGTCCGTCGCGGTGGCGATCCGCACATAGTAGCCATCGATGCCCAGCCGGCGCGACAATTCCGTGTCGGAGGCGTAAGTCCATTCCTCGATCCGCTCGCTCCAGCCGTCGGCTACCTCGCGAAGGTATTGCGCCGCCGATAATCGCCCGGCCGCCTCCACCGCGTCGGCCGCCGCGAGCAACCCGGCGATCTCGACGGCGAGCGTAAAGGGAGAGTAACCGGCATCTTCCTCCCAACGATCCTGCTGGGTGGCGGGACCGTTTCTGACAATATAGGCCGCAGCAGCCTCGATCATCGGCAGATATCGGCCAGCCCCCGACGCGTCGATCTCGCCGGCGCGCAGCAGCATGTCGTAAAGCAGGATGGGAAACGCCGTCTCGTCCATCTGGATGCCATGCCAGTAGGGGCGGCCGTCGAGCCAAGCATTCTGCACCCAATGGCCATCGGCTTCCTGGATCGCAGAAAGATAGTTGAGCACCGCACGCGCGTCGGTTCCCGCACCCGCGGCAAGCAACCCGCCCGCCGTTTCCACCAGGTCGCGCGTCCAGACGAGATGGTAGCCGCCGAGGTCGTCGTCGCTCTTGTTGAAACCCCAGGGGATGGAAAGGCTCGCTATGATGGCGCCCGAGGCATCGTCACGGTGAGTGGCGAGCACGCCGGTGCTGACGCGGAACCGGTTCAATTGGCCAGGTTCATGGGGCTCGTCGAGGGCAAGCAATCCCCCCTGCCAGTCCCGCCAGCCATTGCGAAAATGCTTCAGCGCCGGCTCGACACCTTGTTCCAGGCTGAGAATGGCCCGCAAAGCAGCTTCCTCGGGCTGCGTGCCGAAACCGATGGCGATCTGCGCCCGCCCTTCAGTCGCCTCCATGTCGAGTGTCCCCGATAGCGCGACGTTGCCCGACGGCGCACAGTGGTATTCCTCCTTCAGCTCCTCCCCGCGCGACAAAGCCTGCCAGCCATCGGAGAAGCCGGCATAGCCCGCCGACCGCGCAAGCCAGGGGACAGAGGCAGCAATCGCAAGCGCCCGTCCCGAGCCTTCGGCGAAGAGCATGGGCCGACCCTTGAAATCACCATACCAGGCTGTGTTATCGGCGCCGCCGTTGACGAGATGCGGGGCAATAAGTGCATGTAGCCGGTAATCAGAATGCTTGCCGGCCAACGCCTCAAAACGGAGGTCCTGCAACACCACCTCGCGCTCAGGGTCTGAAAGGATGGTCTTTGAGATCCGATAGCGGCCGTCGCGGGCGGTGTTGACGAGACGAAACGCCGGAACACCGTCCTCGACCGCATGTACTTGATGATCAGCGTCGCGCTTCTCCTCGGAGAAATAGCCGTCCGCCGTCACGATGAAGCCGAAATCGCGGACGCAGGCCATATCGAGCCGCGGCGCGTAGATCTCGTTAAGGATTCCGTGGCTTGCCGTGAACCAAACGCGGCTGGCCACGCTGACGGCGGTGCCAACCGCGCTCTTGTCGCTCGAAGTCCAACGGGGCTCGATACCGGGTGCACCTGGTGGGACAAGAGCACCGGGGGGCAATGTCGGAAAGGCCAACTGCTGATCCTCCGTTCAAAATGCACTTTCTTCAGTGAGCCATCGTCGGCTTGAAATCAAGCGACGCCCCATTGCCTTCTGGAACTTGACAGCCAGTCCTGATCTTGACCCCGATAGCGCAATGCGGGAGCAATTGTGGGCACGGCCCGTAGAGGAGCGCAGAACATGGCTGGGACGACTGAAACAATCGCAGCATCGCAAGAGCGCAAGCATGACAAGCCCCAGGCGAGCACCGGGCCGGCTGATCGCACTGTGCTTGCCATCGATATCGGCGGGTCGCATGTGAAGGTTGAACTCAGCAGCGGCAGCGAACGGCGCGCTGTCGAATCTGGCCATCAGATGACAGCGGCCAAGATGGTGGCGGCACTGCGCAAGCTCACCGAAGACTGGCACTACGACCTTGTCGCGATGGGATATCCCGGACCGGTTATCGCCCATCGGGCCGCCGCCGATCCGTTTAACCTCGGGCCGGGCTGGAAGAATTTTGATTTCGAAGCAGCGTTTGGTCGACCAGTGCGGATGGTCAACGACGCACTCATGCAGGCGATCGGCAGCTACGAGGCGGGCCGCATGCTCTTTCTCGGCCTCGGCACTGGCCTCGGTTCGGCCATTATCGCCGAGAACGTTTGCATGCCTCTGGAACTGGCGCACATGCCCTACCGAAAGGCGACATTCGAGGACTACGTGGGCGAACGCGGCCTGGAGCGTCGCGGCAAGGGAAAATGGCGAAAATCTGTATTCGACATCGCCGACCGCTTGGGTGCTGCCCTTCTGCCGGACTACATCGTCATCGGCGGCGGCAATGTCGAACGGCTGAAGGAACTGCCCCCGAAGTGCCGCCGCGGCAATAACGACAACGCCTTCCGCGGCGGTTTTCGGGTCTGGTTGGATGACAGCCTGCGCATCTAAACTCGGCGCCTCTCACGAAACTGAGCGACCTATTTGGGACGACTGCAGGGCTCGGCTTCGTCCGGAATGCGCCCACCAGAAACGGTCACCAAGCCTACTTACGAAAGTGGGCTTCAGCTAGCCTGATCAGCAACTGACCTAATAACCCAAACAATAAAACAAAGGGGAGAAGGAGTACGCAGTACCTGCTCTCAAACAGTGCCGAGAGAAAAGTCATCGAGGAATGGGAACCCAATCCCTGTAGGCCCAAAAATCAGTATGGCGGCGATGCTCGGCTTAATGAAGGCTCCCCACAACTAACGGCTCCTCTATGGCGGGGCAAATTGCCCTCTTCCATTATTGACCGGGATGTCCATCTCTCTTGCAGAGTGGAGCATTGCCCCAATGACTGCCGGGAACGGCGTGGGTATCTCCCGCAAACTGGCTGGCCCGCGGCTCCGTCTTCCTTGGTGTTGGGCTGCCGCGGATCGGCCTTTGTGACATCCTCAAAATCGGAGCGCGGCCATGTTGGTACATCGATGGAAGAAGCCCCTCGTCCTCGGCGACAATCGCATCCGTATTGTTGTCGGCTCCCCCGAGGAAGCCATCAACTGGCTGATCCATGAACCAAATCAAAGCGCTCCCAAATGGATACGTGCTTGGGAAGCATGCCGGGCCGTTACTGATGGCCGAATTGGAGCCGAAGATGCGAGGTCGGCCGTTCAGCTTGCTGCAACGTGATACTGCCGTCGCTTTCATGCTGCCATCCTGATGGACTTGCTGGATAGCTTCATCGCCTTGGCCATGATTTCGCCATGCCTGGAAAAAACCGGCCGCGCTCCTTGCTTCTCTGCTCGCCGGTCCTGAAAGAACGTCCGCAGCTGTTTGAGCGCCTCGATAGAATCTCGATTGCGCCGCTTTTGTGATCGCCGACGAGGTCGCAGAAAGTGCCTTACCGCCCTGCCCTTGCCAGCGACCGTGCGATGTCGACGATATCGTCGCGGCCAGCGGTCGGGTCTTCTCTGTTCCAGGCAATGCCAAGCCCGATCCTAAAGTCGATCCCGCTTACCTTCTTCAGCTCGAAGCCGCGATTGGGAAGATCAAGCGTCCATTCCGGCGCAAAGCCGATGCCAAGCCCGGCAGAGACCAGCGACACCAGCGCATAGGTATCATCGCAGCTGAAGGCAATGTTGGCGGTGAGCTCGTATTCGGCGAACTTCTCATTGAAGTAGCGTTCGGTGAACGACAGGTTCTGCCGGTTGAAGGCGATGATCTTCTGAGTGCGCAGATCATCGATGCTGATCTCGTCCCTGGCTGCCAGCGGATTGGCATGGCCAACCGCCAGATAGTAGCGCTCATGGGCAAGCGAGACGAAGCGCAAGGAGCCGATGTTTTCCACCGGCCGGATGAAGCCTAAATTGAGCTGGCCGGTCTCCAGGCCGCGGATGATCTCGCCGGTATTGCCGGAGGAGATGTGGATGCGGACATCGGGATACTTGCGGGCGATCTTGGCAAGGAAGGTTGGCAGCATGCCCATGGTGGCCGGATAGATGCTGCCGATCCTGATCTGGCGGATGCGACTGCCGCCGGCTGCCCGGGTCAGTTCGGTGGTTAGGTCGATGTCGCTTAAGATCCGCACACAGCGATCATAGAAGGTCTCCCCTGCCCTGGTCAGTTCCACCCTTCTGGTCGAGCGGATGAACAGCGGACAGCCAAGCTCCCTTTCCAGCGACATCACATGATTGCTGAGGGCCGGCTGGGCAATGCGCATCCTGGCTGCCGCCCGGCCGAAGTGCAGTTCTTCGGCCACCGCTTTGAAATAGGTGAGTTGGCGCAGTTCCAAAGGTTTCACAGCCTCGCGCAAAATATCTGAATTTAAGATAACTGAAAATCAGATATAACGGAAGACCCCATCTCCTCGCAGGTGGGTGTCCCGTGGCAAAGACCTTAGGCAGTGAAAGACATAAGATCTTAATCGAGCTACTGATCGCGAAGCGTGAGGCTGCCGGCCTGACGCAAGTCGAGCTCGCCGCTAAGCTCGGTGAATATCAGTCGTTTGTCGCTCGGTTGGAGAGCGGGCAGCGCAGAGTTGACCTTGTTGAATTCTTGGAGCTATCCGAACTTCTCAGATTCGATGCTGTCGAGGTTTTGAAAACTATTGAGAAAGTTCCATCGCCTTGAGCGGATTTCGAAGATGACCCACTGGCTCATAACCGCTTGGTTGGGGGTTCGAGTCCCTCCGGGCCCACCATCTTTTCAATGACTTAGCCGAAATATCAGGAAATTAGGAAATTTCGGGACACCGGTTGGGGCACCGAAATTGGGCACTAGCTCGGTATCCGTCGTAGCAGTCCACCCGGTCGGCTCTCAGCCACCAGCACCAGCTGGACAGCGCTTAGCATCCTCATTGTTGGCGGCCATCACAGCGACAGCCTTGTTGCCGTGCATGGCACGGTGCGCTGGCACTACCACCTCGCCATTGTGGGCGATGATGTCCCCGGTGTACCCACGAAATGGTGGGTTTTCTGAGCTTTTTCGGCCGAAAATCCGGATCGACCCCCGGATTGGGCGAGGGTGTTTGCTGCTGCTGGAGTGCACAAACGATCAACATTGACCTATAGCGCACCACGCGCTGGCAGCCAGCCCGAGAGCGATCACCTTCGTTTTCACGTGGCCTCACTCGTATCTACTTCGCCCGTTCCAGTGGCGGTGCTTTCCATGTCCCGTCGAGTGCCTCGGGTTTCGGCCAGTAGAGGCGCATCGCCAGGAAGAACAGCCCGCTCGGCGCCGGTAGCCAGTTGGCTTCCTTGCCGGCGCCTGGCGGTTCGTGCTGGACGTAGAGCGTCACACCGCCGTCGGCGTCCTTCTTCAGGTTCGGCAGCATCGGCGAGTTGATGAGATAGCGGTCAAGCGGGTTGGCCGACAGCAGGCTCGCCGGTAGCTCGTAGAGCGTTAACGACCAGAACGCGTTGACCGGCGGCAGCTGATCCGGCGCGAAGCGCAGGGCATAGCGATTGGAGCCGTCCATCGGCTTGTGGTCGGCATCGACAAAGTAGGCCGGATAGATGGCCTCGTCCTTCGAGTTGCCGTAGATGCCGAGCTGAGCCGCGCTCATACGAGTTAGGTAGTCGTTTTTCAGGAATGCACGCGTGCCGAAACTGTCGCCGCTGGTCCGCTTTCCGGTGTCGACCTCGGTCCGCTTGTATTCGTCGGCCGCCGCCCACGCATCTGCCATACCGGCCTCGACCGCCTTGCGCAGCTCAGGAGAAAGGGCGCGGGGATCGAACGTCTTGCTGGGTTCAATGCCAAGCCTAGCGAAGCGTGCCCTGAGTTCTGTCTCCGACGGATGGGTAGGGCAGAACTGCAGGACGAAGTTCAGCTCGTTGAAGAATTCGAGAGAAGTCTTCTCGTCCGCAGCGCTCAGCGGCTTCATGAAGTCGATCGCCGGCGGCGCAGAAGGAGCGGGCTGGCCGAGGAAAGTTGAGAGCGGCTCGACCTTGTAGCCGGCCTGGATCTTCTTCACATTGTCGATGTCGTTGGGTCCGAAGAGCTGCGTCCGGTAGAGCACGAAGTCGAACTCGGTCTCGGAGCGGATGACCGCCTTGATGCCGGCTGGCGCCTCGCCTTTCCAGTTCGGCCCAGCCAGCAGGAAGCTGCCTGCCTCGTTGCCGGTGGCGCGGCTTCCGACATAGGCGAAGTTGAAGGTGTACATGTCGATGAACTGGAGAGAGTAGTACCTCCCTTTATCGACCTCCGGCACTGTGAGCACGATCGGCTCGGCGCGCAGATCGGCCCCGACGTAGGAATAGGGCGTGTCCGAATTCGGCGTCTGGATCGCCTTGTCGTCCGGCGTGTAGACACGCGCGTTGTTGAAGATTGTGTTCCAGGGCGTCTTATACTCTGAGCCAGCCTTGTCGACGAAATAGGAGTATTGGATGCGATAGTTGTCGACGAGCGGGAAACCCCAGACGTAGGCGTCCTTGGCGATGGCACGCGCCTCGTCCAGCGAGATCGACTGGGCGGTGGCGTTCGACAGTGTCAGCGCCATGGCGCCCACCGCTAGCAGTCCTAGCGCTCTAAAGGTCGTCATCTGAGCCTCCATCCACCAGTTGCGTGGCGGAATTGCGAACGAATGCCAGAGTTCACGATACCACATCGCCGCAAAGTACGTTGCGGTAGCAGACGGCCCACGATTCTTTCGCGAACATTGATTCACATTTTATACGGCAAGTTTGCAATATATTGCAACTCACGCGATATATATTTGACTGCTTTATGGGAGAGGTGTCGCGTGAGAAAGGCATTCATTTGGGGCGCTGCGATGGCATCGATTGCGGGAAATGGGCTGGCACAGGAAACGCCTCTACCCAGGCGTCCCCCCGACGTTCTCGTGCGATCTTCATTGATCGCCCACTATCGAGAAGCGTACATCTCGATGGTAATGTCTGTCCTAAGGCAGGGCGCTCAAGACCACAGGACGCTGACGACCACCGATATTGAACGTAAAAAGGCGATCGACAAAGCAGGCCGAACTTCTGCAGTAATGGCGGAGTTCTTCGGGCGAGATGTCAACGCCGACAGGGTGGTCGACGCCCAAGAGTTCAGCAATCTTCGAGAAGAGATTTGGTCCAGAGCAGGCTTACTTCGTGCCGACGCAAATGCCGATGGCAAGGTCTCTTTTGATGAGGCTTTCACATACGCACAGAACCAGAGTGATGATCTCTCAGGCGACCGCTCGTCTATTCAACTTGAGAAGTATCTGGAATTAGATCCCAATAAAGATGGGAAGTTAACAGCCGACGAGCTTCAGGAACTCGCAACAGCAGCTTTCGCCTATTTCGACAAAGACGGTGACGGTCTCCTATCCCCAACAGAAAAACGCGAACTTCAAGCGCGGAGCGAGATGATCACCCGTGCAGATAGCTTGGAGCGGCAGTGTCGGTTGCCGAAAGCTACAGCACGACAGAAAGTGTACCTGATCACTGCCTATGAAGGAGGCACTCTTTCGAACGTCTCCATTGTTGGCCAGGATGAAGTAACCGAAATCGCAACCATCGAGATCGCGGCTGGTTCTGAGCCGATCTATTTGGCAGTATCGTCCTTTACCCCAATGATCTGGCGTTTGACCGGGCACGTCGAGCGAGTAACAACCTTCTATGGTACAGGATGGACTGGGGTTGGCGTCACGGGCGTCCCCAAGGATGTCGTCACGCTCGTCTCGGATCGAGAATGCAGTCGTCGCTTTGAAGGCAAGAGCGGAAGCGCAACAACGCGCCAATTTCTACAGGCGCTAACGTCTTTGATCGGTCACGATATCGATGGCATGATTTCACGCTATACTTCGTTCAGTATGGCCCTTCCTTCTGATTTCCGAGCGGTCACCGATGAAGTCGAGGACGGTCGGTCTGCGAAAAAGCCTGACTTCAGCCTCGATGGACTTCCGTCACAAGACGGCATCATGCAATTCAAGCAAACTCTTGCCAATCTTAGGAGTTTCAGCCCTGGTGGCGTCGTGAATATCGATGCCAAAGACGTTATCGCCACTCGCATCGCCGAGCCGTACCGGATCCTTCCGCAACAAGCGGGATTGCTGCAGCTCTTGCAGAACGGGTCTCTCGTTGAACGGGGCCGGGAAACATATGTGGCGATGCGGGCTTTTGCACACTATCCTGCTGGTCTCGCAGGTGGCCACTCGGTTACTTTCCAGTTTCCCGAAGGAATGAAACTGCCCGAGGGAAGGCCCGGTCATTCAGAGGTGTATGTCGGCAAAACGAAACAGCTGCCGACGGTCCTTCGACAGTAGTCATTGCGCCGCCCAGATGATCGACTACGA
>NZ_LNCD01000024.1 GCF_001542405.1 Rhizobium altiplani | reverse complement strand
GTGAGCGCGACGAACAGCCCACCTTTTCTTTTGTGAATGAGGCCTCGAGATAAGCTCTATCATTGATAGGAGTGGACCGGGATGGTTGGAGATCGCGCTGATGCCATGCTTGAAGTCATGGATGAAGGCATGCATGAAGCCAGGCATGAGGGAAAGTATCGGCGGATCGAGGTGATCACCGGTCGGCGGCAGCGGCGGAATTGGACTGACGAGGAGAAGGCGCGGATTCTCGCGGAGAGCGCAGAACCTGAAGTGAACATTTCGGCTGTTGCGAGGCGCTGGGGCGTCAATCGCGGCTTGCTGAATGTGTGGCGACGGGAAGCCGGACTAACCTCTCAACGGTCGGCAAAGACTAGTTTGCCGCCTGCCGTGTTCGTGCCGGTGACAGTGGTTGGGGATGGCGCACGACACGAAGGCTCGCCATCGAATGCCCCAGAGGTTCTCGCTGGCCGAATTGAGATCGAGATTGCGGGCGCACGCATGACGGTCATCGGCTCGGTAGCGCCTGAACTGGCGCAGGCGATGGTAGCGGCGTTGCGAGGGCGCCGGTGATCGGAGTTTCGCCAAATGGCGTGAAGATCATGGTTGCGACGCAACCCGTCGACTTCCGGCGCGGCATGAATGGCCTGGTAGCTTTGGTGGCGTCAGCCCTTGCGGCCGATCCCTATTGTGGCGACGTGTTCGTGTTCCGCGCCAAGCGTCTTGATCGGCTTCGCTGCATTTATTGGGACGGATCAGGCATGATCCTAGCGACGAAGTGGTTGGAGGCGGGCAAGTTCGTTTGGCCTCCGATCCGCGATGGCGCTATGCAGATGAGTGCCCAGGAGTTCTCGCTTTTGCTGGCCGGCATTGACTGGACGCGCGTCAAACGAAACGCGGTGAGGAGGCCCTCAAAAGCAGGCTGATCCTATTGGTTTTGCTTGAAGATTCAGACCCGTGTGGTAGGGTCTGTCATGCCGCTTCGACCCGATCCCTTGCCCCAGGATGCTGCGCAATTGACCCGGATCATTCTCTCGCTCGACGAAGAGAATGCCGATCTCAAGGCGCGCGTTGCCTTCCTTGAGCGCCAGCTCTTCGGGACGAAATCGGAGAAGATGACGACGATCGATCCAACGCAGGCAATGCTCGATCTTGGCGATCTAGGCGACATTCCCGTTGCTGCCAATGACGATGTCGCGCCGGTCGATGAAGACAAAACGCAGGCACGGCGATCGCCAGCCCGCAATATCGGCCGTTTGCCGAAACACCTTCCGCGTTATGACGAGCTCATCGAGCCAGCGAGCAAGACTTGCCCCTGCTGTTCGTTCGAACTTCATTGCATCGGCACTGATGTCAGCGAGGCGCTCGACATCGTGCCTGCAGTAGTCCGGGTGAAACGGACGATCCGGCCACGCTATGCATGCCGGGCTTGCGAGAGTGGCATCGTGCAAGCACCCGCACCAGCACGCATCATGGACGGCGGCATGGTGACCACGGCGTTTGCAGCCCATGTCGCCGTTTCGAAGTTTGCCTGGCATTTGCCGCTGCATCGCCAGGCGCAGATGCTGGCCTCCTGCGGCGTCATCATTGATCGCGGTACGCTCGGGGCATGGGTCACGCGGGTCGCCTGGTGGCTCGAACTTCTCTACGATGCACTCACCGCCTTCATCCGCTCGCAGCCGAGGGTGTTCTGTGACGAGACGCCACTTCCGCGCCTCGATCCGGGGCGCAAACGAACCAAGGTCTGCCAGTTATGGGCACAAGCGGTTGACGATCGGCCATGGAACGGTCCGGCGCCGCCGGCGGTGGCCTACATTTTTGCCGAAAGCCGCAGCGCTCGCGAGATCGAGGGGCAACTGTCGTCGTTCGCCGGCGTGCTTCAGGTTGATGGATATCAAGCCTATAAAACCATGGTCAAACGACGCGGCAAGAGCAACGTTGCCCCCATGCGGCTGGCCTTCTGCCTCGCTCATGCACGGCGAAAGTTCGTTGACGTCGTCAAACTGACCGGCTCTTCGGAGGCCTTGTCGATCCTTGCCAGGATTGCCGAAATCTATCGCATCGAAGCAAAACTACGAGGGGAAGATGAAGATACCCGGCTTAGCGGCAGGCGTCGTGAGGCAGCTCCCATCATGAGAGAACTGAAGGTCCATCTCACCGAACTGAGCGACGAGGTGTCGTCGAAATCGGCACTTGGCAAGGCAGTCACTTACATGCTCAACCACTGGAGCGGATTGACAGCCTTTCTAGAGGATGGCCGGATCGAGGTGGACTCCAATGTCGTCGAGCGTTCCATGAAATCCGTGGCTTTGACGAGAAAGAACTCATTATTCGTGGGCAACGAGCGGGGTGGAAAGACCTTCGCTGTCCTGGCATCGCTCGTGAACACGGCAAAGCTTAACGGCGTGGACCCCGACGTCTGGCTTGCCGATGTGCTGGAGCGCATCATCTCCGGCAAAGTGAAAGCCAACGAGATGGAGAGCCTTTTGCCTTGGGCCTGGAAGGCGGAACGCGAAGCGATGACACAGCAGGAGCGACAAGCGGCATGACACAGAACAGCCAGGAGATGACGCCGCGACCGAAGCTCGATGACGACGCATTCGAAGCCTTTATCAGGAGACGTCGTCCGCCATCGCCTATCTGGTCAATGAGCAGACTCGATGGTTATCTTACGGCCCTCATCATCGGCCCCAGGTTCATCGACCCACGGCAATGGATCCCGGAACTGACCGGCCCGGATGCCCTAAACCTGCCGATGGAAACAACCGAACATCGGGCCGTGCAGACGATCGTTGCAGAGTATAATCGGATATCTGCAAGCCTTTCCGAGAGACCGAAAGACCACCGGCCAAGGTTCACCCAGATCGATGATCAGACCCTTGATCCATTTGATTGGGACATCTGCTTTCTCATTGGAACACGACACGCGCCAAGGCTTTGGCAGCCTGTCCTTCGAGGTCATGCCGTCACTGGGGATATCATTGCGCCGATCCGCAAGCTCGGCGAGGTAAAACGGAAAGCGACCCACCAGGATGCTGCTGCCGTCGCCGAAGCACTCGTCAATATCCGAACCTATTTTATGCCGAAGCGGGCAAAGCAGAAGTTCTGACCGAGAGCCAGAAAGCCAGAAACCTATTTAGTCAAATCACGAAAGCCGTGGGCCATTCGTTGCGCTCACGAACAAATCACAATAGGCCGTACATTTGACACGTTCGCCGTCGACACCGCGTCACTTGCCGCGCAAGAACAACGATGATCGATTTGGCGCCTCCGGCGAGCCAATCGAGCTGATTGAAAATCTGTTTGCCCCTCCCCACCTGCAACACTGGCCAGTTGTTCCGGCGGCGAAGCCTCCGGGAAGAGCGCCTGGCGCAGCCAGCCATGGTTCAGCCAGCTATGGCTACCCCTCAAGGTTTGATAGACCAAGCGGAGCCGCACTGCCCGGGTCTTCTGTCGCGGCCTTGCCCAAGGTCGGACGAGCCGCCGCGCCAATTTGGATCCGCGACAAATAGTCGTCCCTAAGATTTTCCAACCACTATTACCCGCAATAAAAGGCGATTTTTAAAGGCGCTCGGCTGAAGATGCAGCGGCCGTTTCGCAAGATCTGGCCATAGCTTGCGCCAAATTGATATCTTGCGATAAGCTTGAACCGCAATTTAGCGCAACGTTACGCAGCCCGCGAGTCGGGCTGTAGATGGAGAATGAATGTAGGAAACCAGAAAAAGAAAACCGCTCCCGAAAAACTCCGGAAGCGGGTCTGAAAGAGATCAATTAAGCCAAATTTGTTTTCGCAGACCCTTCCTTCCTTGTCAACATAAAACGCCTTTCGGTGAACGGCGGAGCTTTGCCTGGTCCCAACTGGAGACAGGACATGGAAGATTACACGGACGACCGACGGCCGGTTGGACGAAGGGTTACCCCTGCGCGTACAGCGTTTCGTCGCCTGGCAGAATCAACTGAACTCGGGTCGGTGACTCGTGGACAGCTGGCCGTGCTGGCGCAAACGCTGCCTTGCACCGGGCTCATAAACGGGACTGAAAGTCACCTTTTAACAGTTTTGGTTAACACCGCTCCAACCGAGGCTTTTTCCAGGTCCGGGCGACCAATCGTCTTCAAGTCAAACCGACAGCTGGCTTTCGAAGTAGGCCGTTCGGCCGGGCGTGTCAGTCGTATTCTTTCCCGACTGTTCGACCTCGGCCTCGTTACAATGCAAGACAGTGGGAATTATAAGAGATATCCGGTGCGAAACCCGCATGGCGAGATCGCAGAAGGATTTGGGGTAGATCTCCGGATCTTGGTAGCACGCTACGGAGAGCTCAACGAGAATGTGAACCGGGCACGCGCTGAAAAGAGAGCTAAGGACGCCGCTGCCGCGCGGTACCGTGGTGCGCTCCGCAACGTACGTTACGCACTTTCTTCCCTTGAAGGGTGCACTTCAGTCCAGGCTATCGGCAACCGCATCAATCGGGTTGCCAATATCGTAGGTATCCCTGCAAAAGCAACGGAGGACAAGCTTCGCCGGGCTACTGCCGTCATCGAATCTTGCGTGGATCGGCTTATGCTTCTGACAAGCGCCGAAAGTAATCCGGGCGAAAAAGCGACACACCCGTATGCCTCAAACGACAAGCAACACGAGAGTACACTCCCTAATCAATTAGGAAGTAACGGCTTGCCAACGGGAACACTAGCGGCAACAGCCCAACGTCGAGCAGGAAAGGGGCATGCGAGATCGGTGCTCAATCAGCATCAGCAAAAAATTCGAACAAGCGCGATTAATTTTGATCGTCCAGTCTTGGTAGGTATTCGCGATGTCTTGCGTGCTGCGCCATCGCTCACCGACTTTGGATGCGCTCCACGCAACTGGTCGGACCTTGTTCAGGTTGCGCCTTTCTTGTGCCGTCTCGTGGGGATAACAGAACTGGTTCACTGCAGCGCGATAAATCAGATGGGGCGGCAACAAGCCGCGGTTGCCGTCGCCATCACCGTAGAAAAAACAAACCGGCTCGAAGTGAAATCACCGAACGGCTACCTGAGGGGAATGACCAAGCGCGCCGCGGCTGGTGAGCTACGTCTCAGTCACTCCGTATTCGGGCTCGCTGCTCGTAGCCCCCCACGAGAGATTTGTTGAGGATAAAGAGGGAGTACGCTGCGCTTTATCTGTACTCAAGCATCGGTGCCGTCTGTGCCGATGGATGCTAAACCTGTTTGATGGTCTTGTGGAACGAGGCGCCTAAGGAGGCGTAGTAGATCACCGACTACTTCGCCCGGTAGTTCCCTCATGAGCCGGTCGACAGCGATTCGATCGGCAGCTTCCTCTGGCGTGGCGCCCCAGAGGTGAGGAGCGGCATGGAAGATAATATCAAGCGGCTTGAAGCCTAAGACTTCGCAGAGGTGGATCATTCTCGTGACGTTCATCTTTGAAAAGGCGCGTTCGTAGCGCCCATAGACCGCTGTTGAGAGACCGAGCATCCTGGCAACATCGGCGCGGGGCAGACCGATGCCCTCGCGCGACCTCTTCAAAAATCCGCTGATGAGAGCTTCCATCTCTCCCAGTTCCGTGATCGCACCATCGAAACCGGGCTTTCTGTAAACCCGCTTATCTACTTCGGGATCCGTGGTCTCCACCAGCCCTTTCGCTTCCGCATACCTTGTCAAACTATCTCTCACCGAAGTCCTTTTCCCAACAGCTCACTTGTTTACGCGATATACGGCATTAAGACCTTTGCTCAGTCGCAATCGGACCTGGGCGGACCGATTTTTCTGGTTATAGCAACAATGCCTGACTTAGCCAATTTGCTTCATTGCGCCCCTGAATAAAGATGTCAAACTCGCCCGCGGAGCCGCCGCTAGCTGGAAGATCCCAAGCGCAATACTGGCAACCGATAAAAAAATAAACCTCTGAGAACAAACGAGATTCACTCTTCGCCAGCGAGTTGGTCGGGAGGACGGCAGGTTCGCGAGCGCCCTATCAAATCCGGGCCGTCGATTTGACGTCCGAGCCGGTCAGAGCGGCGATTGCCCGGAAAGGTCGCCCGTTGCGCGATGTTGACGCGGACACGCTTCCAATGTTTACATACACTTAACGAAGGGGTGTATAATGAAACACGTCTCCCTATCGGACGCAGGGCTCGCTCGGCGGCATTGTTGTCGATGGCGACACGACCGTCGTCCAGGAACAGGCAGAGCGAGGACCATCGGCTCAGGCCATAGCGGAGAGCGGTCGCCAAATCGCTCTTGCCCGGAATGCGGGTCAGTTGCGCTTCCGCCCAGACGCGGAATGCTTCGGCCTTCGCTTTACTGTGCTTCTGGCGTGCGGCAAGCCGGATATCAGCAGGCTGACCGGCAATGTCGCGCTCGATGTCATAAAGTGCGCCGATGCGATCGAGGGCCTCGCGTGCGATCTCGGATTTGTTCGAGGTCCAGATATCGTGGAAGTCACGTCGCCAATGCGCCCAGCAGGCCGCTTCGCGGAAGCGCCGTTTTCCTTCCGTATTGGGTTCGTATAGTTTTGCGTAGCCTTTGTAGCCGTCGGCGTGAAGGATGCCACTTGCCTGCTGGAGGTGACGGTGAACGTGCTCTTCCTTCCAGTCGGGAGCAAAATAGTAGACCGCACCAGGCGGGGCTGTGCCCGCCCATGGACGCTGATCTCGAACATACGTCCAGATCCTGCCTTTCTTCACGCCTTTGCCTAAACCCTTATCTCGGAGCGAGCGGTCGAGCACCCGGATCGGGGTGTCGTCGGCATGGAGAAGGTCACTTCCCATGATCGCAGTCTCGATCCGCTCGATCAGAGGCTGAAGCACCTGCATGGCGCGACCACACCAATCGACCAGCGTGCTGTCGGGAATGTCGGCGCCCATGCGGGCAAAGATCTCGTTCAGGCGATAGAGTGGCAGATGATCGTCGAACTTCGAGACCAGGATGTATGCCAAAAGGCCAGCGCCTGCCATGCTGCCCGGTATCGGACGGCTGGGTGCGGCGACTGCACCATCTTCTCGCAGCAACGGCAGGACTTCTTCAATCGAGCAACCTCGATAACCTTCATCTGCGCCGCGATCATGGCGAGGATTTCGCTTACGTCTTCGCCAACAAGGCGCAGTTCACCACCGCAATCAGGGCAGCAGGTACCAGGATCGAGTTCTTTGCGCTCGCGAGCTGCCTTTTCCGATACCCGCGGACGGCGGCGCATAATTCTTTCGGGCGTGCTTGCCACAGGTGCGGCAGGCACGGCCTCACCGACCTCATTGATCGGTGTCTTGTTGCTCTCGGCCGCGGCGATTAGAAGATCCTCAAGCGCCAGTTCCAACTGTTCGATCTCGCGCTCAATCTTTTCCGAGGACTTGCCGAAGACCTGCTTCTTCAGCTTGGCGATGCGCAGCCGCAAGGACTGGATCAACTGGTCATGGGCCTGCAACGTCGCCGACATCTTCGCGTTTTCCGCCTGCAAAGCGGCGATCATTGCCTTCAGGAAGGCCGGATCGTCGGGAAGATTTTGGGTGGCGTTCGACATGAACCTGACTACCATAGGTCAGGGCAAATATCCATAAAAACAAGCAGAATCAGGAGGATAAATTCAACCGACACGCGCCGGCGGGGCGCCCCAATCGGGACGGCGCCAGTCGATCCCTTCCCATAACATGGCCATTTGCGCCGACGTCAGCCGGGCTGTCCCACCGGCTCCTGAAGGCCATGGAAACCGCCCCTTCTGCAAGATTTTGTAGTACAGGCAGAAGCCTTGGCCATCAAAATAAAGAAGCTTCAAACGATCGCCACGTCTGCCTCGAAAGGCGAAGACCGCGCCGCCTGTCGGCTTCTGGCGCAATACATCCTGCGCGAGCGCAGCCAGGCCCTCTATGCCTTTGCGCTTATGTGGTGCACCACATAAGCGCAATTATGCGGCGACCATGATTATGCGAAGTTGTCATTGCCGGTCTATGGATTATGGCGTCTTCACAGATGCTTAGATAGATCGAGCACGCGCAATCGCTCCACATAACTATGCTCCCTCACGATGAGGTTCACGTTGTGAGGAGAGCACAGATGGATGCCAATAATCGTAATCACAGGTTCCTCGATCCAGGATCGTTGTCGTCATGGATCGAACGGTTCGCGGCCGAGCTTGCCGCTCAGAGATATACGCCGCTGACCATTGAGGGCTACACGTCCTCAGCTCGTCATTTCGCGGCTTGGCTTGGTAGCGCCGGTATCTCGATCGACGTCATTGATGACGATGTCGTTCGTCGCTTTGCCGAACATCGGTGTCGATGTCCTGGTGGGCGGCAGTGGCTGCGTATCTCACCAAAATATTCGCGCCGCGCCGGGAGGTTCGTTGTTTTCCTGCAAAAAGCCGGTATCGCACGTCCACCCTTGAAGGTCACGTCGCCATATCCCCTGCTTGTCGACTATCAGAGCTGGTTGCGCGTCCACCGGGGACTGTCGGAACGCACGATCGTCCGTCACCTTCGCGACCTGCATAAGCTGTTACCGGAGCTCGGTACGGCGACTCTCGACTATGATGCCGCCCGGGTCCGTAACGTTGTCCGCGAGTGGCGCGAGCGAACCGGCCCGGCCAACCTGAGGACCATAACGAGCGCCTTGCGCAGCTATCTTCGCTTCCTCGCGGGTGTCGGCTTGTGCCGCCCCAACCTCGATCACGCCATTCCGCCGGTCCTGCAATGGCGCCTTTCGTCGTTACCGCGGTATCTTGCAGCCGCCGATGTCGAGCGCGTCATTGCATCCTGTGATCAACTTACCAGAGGGCGTTTGCGGGACCGTGCAATCCTGCTCCTACTGGCTCGCCTGGGGCTGCGGGCCGGGGATGTGGCCGGACTCAGGCTCAGCGATATCGAATGGACGTCTGGTATGCTGCGCTTGAGTGGCAAAGCGCGCCGTCAAGTTCGGCTGCCGTTGCCGCAGGACGTCGGTGATGCACTTCTCGCGTACATCGAGCAGGAACGGCCGCGCGTGCATCAAGAGGCAGTCTTTCTCACAATGATTGCACCCTACCAGTCATTTGCACAGTCCAGCCATATCTCTACGATCGTAGCACTGGCGCTAAAGCGTGCGGGCATTTCCGATCCCCCATCGACCGGAGCGTGCCTGCTGCGCCACTCTGCGGCAACCACCATGCTACGCTCGGGGGCCACACTCGAAGCTGTTGGCACGGTGCTACGTCACCGCTCGCTCGATATGACCGCACATTACGCCAAGGTCGATGTAGCGATGCTGGAGCAGATTGCTCAGCCCTGGCCGGGAGAGCTGCCATGCTGAGTCAGCTCCTCGCCGATCATGCGGCGCTGCACCAAGCCCTGGGATTCAAGTTTCGGACCCCGGGCATTCTTCTGCGCAATTTCGTCTCCTTTGCCGAGCATCGCGGTGAGCATGTCATAACGACGGCAACCGTGCACGAGTGGGCGCTACAGGCGCCTTCACCCGAACAACGTCGGAACCGCCTATTGGCGGTACGTCGCTTCGCGCTCTCGCTGCATGCCGAAGATCCCCGCCATGAAGTTCCCTCCGCTGATCTTTTTGGCCGCGCCAGTCGCAAGCGCCGCACGCCCTATATCTATAGTCCCGGGGAGATCCGACGGCTGATCGACGCCGCTCAGCGACTTGGCCCCGACGGTTCAATCCGATCGCTCACCTACGCCACGATGTTCGGGCTGATTGCCGCGACCGGCATGCGTGCTTCGGAGGCGATCGCCATTCGATTGCCGGACGTGACCAACGACGGGCTGATCATTGCCCAGACCAAGTTCAAGAAGAGCCGGTTGGTGCCGCTCCACCCGACGACCCGACGCGCCTTGGACCGATATCTCGCAACCCGCCTGAAGGCAGCAAGTCAGAGCGACGCGCTTTTCATTTCGCATCAGGGAACGCCGCTCGCTTATCCGACAGTAATTACGGTCTTCCTGCAGATCAGTCGATCGATCGGCTTGCGAGGCGCTCCAGGATCGCGAGGGCCGCGGATCCACGATCTTCGCCACACGTTCGCCGTTCGCTCTCTCGAACGCTGTGCGCACGATTCCCAGGCGGTGGCGCGGCATATCACCGCCCTCAGCACCTATTTGGGGCACGCCCATGTGACCGATACTTACTGGTATCTTCAGGCAACGCACGAGTTGATGGCGCATATGTCTGCAGCCGGCGAGACATTGCATCGAGGAGTGACGGCATGACCCAGCTTGCCCAGCACCTCACCGCGTTCCTGCGCGAACATCTTCCCCGGGAACGACGCGCAAGCGTTCACACTTGCGATGCCTATGCCTATAGCTTCCAGCTGCTGGTGACGTTCGCCGCGCGACGGTTGAGCAAGCGACCTTGTCTGCTGCAGATCGAAGATATCGACGTACCGATGATCCTCGCCTTTCTCGAACACATCGAAGAGACGCGTGGCAACAAGGCCCGTTCGCGCAACGCCAGGCTGGCTGCCGTGAAGTCCTTCTTCCGCTATCTCGAGCATCGCGTACCCGCAGTGCTGGATCAGGCCCTTCGGGTTCACGCCATTCCGATGAAGAAGATTGACGAGGCCCTCGTGGCTTCGCTTTCGCGTACCGAAGTGCAAGCGCTGCTCAATGCACCGGATCGGCGGACATTATCAGGCATTCGCGATCGAGCCATGCTGCATCTGGCTTTCGCCGGCGGGCTGCGCG
>NZ_LNCD01000023.1 GCF_001542405.1 Rhizobium altiplani | reverse complement strand
GCGGCATAATAGGCCGATGTGCCGCCATGACGGATCATGGCGCCGGTGTTGGCAAAGAAGCGACCGGCCTCACCGATGCGGTCGAATGGGTCCGAGAGGCTTGCTGTTGGTTGGACCCGGGCATCGAGGCCATCGATTTGATCGGCATTGAAGACGGTGTAGGCTTTCATGAAGGGGATGGAGCGTTCGACGTCATCGCCGCCATCAGCCGTTTCGGTGCGGATGATCGAGCTGGCAAAGACGACGGTCGTTCCGCTCTCGCCCTTGCGAACCGCGCCGCCAAGTTCGAGCGCCTGGCGGAATGTCATCCAGGTCGAGGATGCGAAGCCGCGGGTGATTGCCTCCGACCAGAGGAGGATGACGTTGATCCCGGAATAGGGTGCGCCATTGAAGCGCAGCGGTCGTGAGACCGGATCGGACGGATAAGCGCTATGCCAGGGTTGGGTCCAGGGACGGACACCCTGTTCGAGAGCGGCAATGATTGTGTCGGTGATGCGGCCGTGGATGTCGGATCGTTGGCTGGTTTGCTGCCTTGTCATGTTGGAACCTCCGCTTGGGGTCGCGACCATCGCGACCTGCTACGGCGGTCCAAAAGCCGGGCTTCAAGCGCTGGCCGGCACCCGAAGGGCCGAAACGCCAGTGGAGGACGGCAACGCCGTTGCGGCCAGCGCGAGCCTGGCAGGACCCAAAGCCGCAGCAGGACGCGAGGGACGCCGGGTTGAAGCGGATCCACAGGTTCAGGAGGGATACACCAAGGCGACCGGCGCCTCGGCGTCCGGCAAGATATCGCGCCCGGCTCCGACCGTCCCTGGCATCCGGTCAGGCTATGCTGTCAGCCGCGCCTTGCCAGCGACCGTGCGATGTCGACGATATCGTCGGTGCACTGCCTGCTGACATGGGGCCGTTGGGTGGGCTTTCACGTAGATGACATCGAATGAGTGCGCGCAGGGCTCTGCGCCTTCACAGCAACATCGACGCTCCGCGATCAAGATAGGTGTCGAGGAACTGCTCAAGCCGCGCATTGCGCGGCTTCCTGAAGACCTCCTGCGGGGGCCCTGTGAAGACGATTCTGCCGTGGTCGAGGAACGCGATCTGCTGCCCGACGGTGGCCGCAAAGCCGATCTCGTGTGACACGACGACCATCGTCATCCCCTCAGCGGCGAGATCACGCATGACGTTGAGCACTTCGCCGGTCAGTTCCGGGTCGAGGGAGGATGTCGGCTCGTCGAAAAGCATGATCTTCGGCTTGAGGGCAAGCGCTCGGGCGATAGCCACGCGCTGTTGCTGTCCACCGGAAAGCTGCGACGGATAGTGCCCTGCCCGGGCCTCAAGACCGACTTTCACAAGTTGCGCCATGGCTCGTTCTTCAGCATCCTTGCGGCTCATCTTCTGGACGGTCTTCAGTGCCTCGCTCACATTTCCGAGCGCAGTCATGTGTGGCCAGAGATTAAACTGCTGGAACACCATGCCGATCTGGGCGCGGATCGCACGGTTGGCGGCAGGAGCGACGCGCTCCCGCAGGCCCTTGGCATTTTCGGTGAAACCCAGGATCTCGCCATTGATTGTGATGGTTCCAGACGTTGCTTCTTCGAGAAAGGCCATGCAACGAAGGAGCGTGCTCTTGCCGGAGCCTGAGGGGCCGATCAGGCAGGAGACCTGGCCTTGCGGGATCTCGAGGTCGATGTTCTGGAGGACTGTCGTCTCCCCAAACTTCTTGACGAGATTCTTGACTGCGATCGCTGGGAGGCTCATGCGTTGAAAAACCTGAATCTGGTGAATTTCGTTTCTACGAGGCGGCCAAGCCGGCCGGTGATCTCGACGAGCACCCAATAGAAGAGTGCCAGCACCGAGAGAGCTTCGACGAAAGCATATTGCTGTGCTCCGATCGCGCTCAGTGTTGCTGTCAACTCGGGCACGGTGATGATCGAAAGGACGGCCGTTTCCTTCATCAGAAGAACTGCCATGTTCAAGGACGGAGGCAGCACGAGCATGGTCATCTCAGGCAACAGGATACGCCGGATGATCTGCCCCTGCGTCAGGCCCACGCATTCGCCAGCCTCGATGTGGCCCTTGGGAACCGCCATGAAGCCGGATCGAAAGATCTCGCTATAGTAGGCGGCGCCGTAGATCGAGATGCCGATCAAGCCCGCTGGCAGGGGATCGAGAGAAAGGCCAATGAAGGGACCTCCATAGTAGACCAGAAAGATCTGGATGAGGAACGGCGTCCCGCGCAAGACCGCGACGACAAGGCCGAGGGTCTTGTCGAGAAGCACTCCACCGAAGCGCCGACCCACAGCCACGAAGAACCCCAGGATCGCTGCGGCAATCGTGCCGACAACCCAAATCAGGATCGTCACGCCGGCGCCGCTTGTGATCGCCGGCAATTGGTCGAGGATGACGTTGATGTCAAAGGTCATCGCGGTAATCCCGGAAGAGAGCGCTCGATGAGGTCGCCGGCAAGGGCCACCAGCCAATTGATCGCAAGATAGATGAGGCCCGCGGCAGCAAAGATCTGCAATGGCAGGAAGGTGCTGCCTGCAAGATCCTGCGCCATGCGCGTCAATTCGACAACGCCCACGACGGAAACCAGCGACGAGGCCTTGAGGATCAGGATCGCCTCGTTGACCAACGCAGGGAACGTCAGCCTCAGTGCAATGGGCGCCTTGATGCGGCGGAAGATCTGCCCCGGCGTCAAGCCGACCATCTCGGCCGACTCCACGAGACCGACAGGGACGCTGGCAAATCCGCCGCGCATGTTTTCAGCCTGATAGGCCGCGGTGCAAAGCGACAATCCGATAATGGCTGCGACGATGCTCGGTACGTTCAGCCCGATTGCAGGCAACATATTGTAGATAAGCAGCAATTGCACAAGCAGCGGCACGCCGCGAAAGAAGCTGATGAAGATTTGTGCAGGAACGACGAAGACAGCCTTCCTCGACAGCAGCATGCCCGAAAGACAGATCGCGATGGCAAAGCCGATCAAAATAGACACGACGCTTATCAGCACCGTGTAGATCGACGCGTAGAGAAGCAGTTCAAAGAGTTTGATGGACATGTCCGGCTTTTGCCCGCCTGGCTGTCATGGAGGCACGATGGCGTCTTTGATTGCGCCCTGGAAAAGGGCGCAATCAACGATCGTCTGCTATCAGAACGCGGGGTCCTTGACCGCATCGGGCGTTTCGAAGGTGGCGCCAAACCACTTCTTCTGGAGCTCGGCCATACGGCCGTCAGCCTTGATCTTCAGCAGTGCTGCATCGATCGCGTCCATCAGCGGCGCATGGTCGGCATCCTTCAGGCCAATGAAGCCGAAGTAGGACTTCTTGCCGAATGGTGGCAGCACGACTTCAAACGTTCCCTCGCGCTGCTTGGCGACGAAGGCGATGTTCGGCAGCGAGTTGGCGACACCGGCAATACGACCGGCGGCGAGATCGGCATAGGATTCAGTGAAAGCGGGGTATTCGCGTATATCCACCTTGGAAGGCAGCGTTGCCGAGAATTCCTTCAGCTGATCGAGCTGCGAGGTGGCCTTGCCGACACCGATCGTCTTCCCGGCAATATCGTCCGGCTTGCTGATGGTCGTGTCACCGGCTTTCTTCAGGATTGCGATGGTCGCTTCGGCAATCGGCGGCGTGAAGCGGTAACGCTCCATGCGCTTTTTGGTGATGGTCGCAGGACCGGCCACGACATCGAACTTGCCGGCTTCGAGCGCCGGGAATACGCCATCCCAGGGAAGCGCTACCCACTCGATCTTGACGCCCAGTTCCTTGCCGATCTCGGCAAAAAGATCAACGTTCAGGCCAGCATGATCGCCGGCATCGATAAAATCAAAGGGTGCAAAGGCGGTTTCCGTACCGACCTTCAGCGTGCCGGCCTCCTTGACGGCGGCAAGCGTATCGGCGGCGTGCGCCGACAGGGTCGCCCCAACCAGAAAGGCAGCGCCGACGAGGCCCTTCAGCAGTGAACGTGCGATCATGATTGTCATCTCTCCAGTTTTCGCACCCGTGGATGCGTTCGAGTTCCCGATTTCAGTCCCGTGACACGGACTTCTGTGATCCGCTTTTGACTATACAAATAGATATGCGCTAGCCTAAGGTGTCAACGTCAAAGTCGACGGACGCAATTTTTGTGCCGACCGGGTTCTTTGGGGCGCGAGTTTCGCGTCTATATCGTTTCGCCAGCGGCAAGATGGGGTCGCGTCTTGGAGCCAATTTATCTCAGGATATTCAAGGATATAGAGGCGAAGATCCTGGCCGGGGACTGGCGTCCGGGCCATCGGATCCCGAGAGAGCATGACTTCGCCGACGACTACGGCTGTTCGCGCATGACGGTAAGCAAGGCGATGACGGCACTCGTCGAGCGCGGGCTTGTCGTACGCAAGCGCAAGACCGGCTCATTTGTCGCCTCGCCGCAGATTGACCGCACCGTCATGGATATCCAGGATATCGGCACCGAGGCGACCTTGGCGGGCTACGAGCATCGCTACGAGATACTGACACGAAAGATCGAGACCCTGGGCTCGGTCGAGGCCGCACAGTTGGACAGTACGTCGGGAGCCGAAGTCCTCAGGATCCAATGTCTGCATATCGTCGATGGGAAGCCCACCGCAGTCGAGCGTCGTATCATACTGCTGGACACAGTACCGCTCGCAAGAAACGAGAGCTTCGCGACCGCGCCTCCGGCAAAATGGCTACTCTCCCAAGTGCCGTGGTCCAGGGCCAAGCATGTGATACGGGCGGTCTCGGCCGATGCTGCGACTGCGCGCATTCTTGAGATCGATCGTGGCGAGCCCTGCCTGAACCTCATTCGTCAGACGTGGCAGAATGATCGCATGGTGACCTATGTCGAGATCACGCATCCTGGAGATCGCTTTCAGTTTGCCGGCATCTTTCATCCGGCCGAAAAAACTGCGTAACGTCGGCAGTCATGGGGAAATGTGGTGAGCGAGGAACAGAAGTTTCGGGGAATTCCGCTGAAAGGTCTGCAGGCATTCGAAGCGGTCGGGCGCTGCGGGAGCGTGATGGCGGCTGCCGCGGAACTGAACGTGTCTGCGGGCGCCATCAGCCAGCAGATACGCAAAGTTGAGAGCTTTCTCGGCATCACCCTATTGGAGCGAAGTGGACGGACGGTGGAGCTAACGCAGTGGGGCCGGCTCTATCACCGGGAAATATCGAAGGGCTTTGAGCAGTTTGCGCTCGCAAAGCAGGTGCTCGAACGGGCGCGTAACGAAAATGCGCTCGTTCTCAGCGCGCTGTCGTCGGTCGTCAACAAATGGATCGGCAGGCGCATTTTTGACTGGCAAATGCTCCATCCAGACGCTCACGTCAGACTGACCGGCCGCGACAGGGAGCCGCGAATGGGCTTCGACGAAGTTGATTTCCGGGTCAGCTACGGGTCTGACGTTCTGCAGCACGATCACTATGCCGAGCTGTTTCGCGACTGGGTTGTTCCAGCGTGCTCCCCTGCCCTGACGGATGGCAGGAATTTGACGGCCGCCGATCTCTTGTCCTATCCGCTGCTGCATGTCGAGTGGGAACGGCATTTCACACCCTATCCCAGCTGGGCGGAATTCGCTGAGAAGATCGGGGCGAGCTTCAAGGGTCCTCCCTCCGGCTTGTCCTTTACCCTGTCGAGTAGCGCCATCGACGCCGCCGTCAACAAGCGCGGAATCGTGCTCGCGCAGATGTCGATGATCGCCGACGAATTGGAAGCGCAGACATTGGTCATACCGGTCGATATCAGGATGCCGTTGCGCGAGAGTTACTTCCTTGCTTGGGACCGCTCCTCGCTGCAAAAGCCTTATGGCGCGGAGTTTCGCGACTGGGTCATGGCGATCTCGCGGCGGCAGGCGCAAATCTCCGCACCTGCGACTCTTTAGAAAAACTAGAAACGGAAGTCAGCGTTTGACGCCGAGCGCTACATTCGATTCAGCTAACTCATTGAACTCCTTGATACTCATCCGCTGCGCGGCACGTGACAGTAGCGCCTCCGCAGAACTTTTCGACCTCATTCCTTCTTCGGAATTTCCAGCCCGCGGTGCGATCTCAGTCCACGGGGGCACATTTCCTTGTCGTAGGCAGCGAGTTCGAAAGCTCTGATGACATCGCGGATTTCTACAAGGCCATTCGCGATAGCAATGCGTCGACAGTCTTCTTTCAATCCCGTGGCGGTAACGTTGCGACCGCTGCGACAGTGACCGCTTCGAAAAGAATAGACTTCTCTGTCACGGCACATCTCCCAACAACGTCCCACGATATCTAATGCGGTTCGTCGCCGCTAAATCTACCAGAGTGAGCGCCGCTAGCGCTCTCCTGTCTCCGCTTTGCGTCGCCAATTATTGTGCCCTGCCGCCAGAGATTTGCTTCTAGCCGCCAACCATCTTGCTGATGTTCTCTCGGCTTTCCACTTGTCAATGCGACGGTAGGGGAGCCCGCGCGCCTTCCGATCACACGACTAGACCTGATCCAAGAAGGCTCAGTTAGATCGAGGACAATACCGAACGCTCTGGCCGCCCTGCCGAGCTTCGAGTCCGCATCGCGCAGTACGAAAAGAACGCAACCTCTCAGGAAGGGACGTATAAGTGTTGAAGAACACAATCGCCGCATTCGTGCTTGCCGCGACAGCTGCAGCCGCGACCGTCACACCGGCTCTCGCCGGTGACGGAGTGGTCTATAAGCAAACCAAACACTGGATTGTCATGGCTTATCCCCAAGACATCAGGTGCATTGCGCATACTGCGTATCCGAGAACGGGTGATCAGATTTTATTTGGCATCGACACCAAGGGTTGGTTCCTATCACTAGCATCACGGTCGGCCAATATGACTGCGGGTAACCAATACAAGGTGTCCGTGGTTACCTCGCTCGGTTCGTCCGGCACCTATATTGGTCGGGCTATCGGCAAAGATCAGATCATGATCGATAGCCTGACCAATGCGGACTTGTATGGATGGGCCAAGGCAAAATCCATCAACATCGTTGGCATGGGAGTCTATAATCTCAAGGGTTCGCTTGACGCGATTGTCTCACTAAAGTCCTGCGGTGATATGATCGTTGCCATGCAGGATGCCGGTGTTCCCCAGGCATCTGCACCACAGCAGAACGAGCCAGCGGCAGGCGTTCAAGTACCCAACGTTACTAGGCCAGCGCCAGAACCACGTCAAACAACACCGCAGCCTCCGCACGACAATCTGGTCGAAGCAATTGAACTGTGAAGGCCGTGGCCTCAAGCCAAAAACGCCGATTGAGTCCCTTCCTTCCTTTGTGTCCCAGCAGAGGGGGACGGATCTTATCCGCCCCCTACTTAGTTACCTGAACCGCCAGTCAACCAGACCGGCGCGTCTTACACATTCATGATTGCCACTAGATTGTGGAGCCTGGCATTCGTTCAGCCAGGTTCCCAGTGGGTTCTGTTCAGCACCTTAACGACTGTATTCCCTGTGCCTCTAGCCTGTGTGTAGGCTCATATCGGCGTCACTAGGCGCCAGGTTGGATAATGAAATTCCGCCGAGAAATTCAATGAAGCCTTAAGCCATCACAACTACAAGAGGTGCGACGCAACCGAAATTCTGGGATGTGCAGGCATCATGGAGACCAGCGATATAATCTACTTCTTGCCTCCCGCGCTCCTCGGGGTGATTGCGATCGCTTTCCTCCTCCTGTGGCGTATTGGTATCGTGGATGCTTGGCATTGGAGTGCTGCGTTCGCGCAGGCGGGATTAGGCTTCGTAATTTCTACGTTTCCGATTGAACCTAAATTTGATGCCTTTGTGTCCGGTATGATTTTTATGGGGGCGGCTTGTTGCTACAGCATTGCCATAAGATTGCACTTTCGGGTGCCCAACTCAAAATTTTGGCATCGGACGTTCGTCACCGGCTACACCCTCCTGCTTTGCCAATTCGTTTTCGTTATGGAGAGCCTGAAGTACCAGCTTTTTCTTACTGATTTCGCATTCGCCTGCGTGCTGGGAGCCGCTGTACTCACCGTCGCCCCGAAGGCATGCCGCGCCGCAGACATCGCCTTGGTTGTTACCGCCGCACTTATTGTAGTTGATACCCTGGCGCGGACATTCTTTTTCACCTTCTTCTTCGAATCCAGCGACCAGTTGGCGGACTTCGCGGACTCCACTTACAACTTGGCCGTCCATATCACGACAATAACTATTGGCCTTTCGTTTCCTTTCGCTGCTTTGGGTGCCATGGCATCCAAAGCGATAGATCGGCACAGGGATACTTCCGAGAGAGATCCTCTCACGGGACTTCTAAATCGTCGTGGCTTTGAAAAGCAGGCCGTGCGTATGTATCGCGCGGATAGCGAAGGTGCTGTCGTGATTTGTGACTTAGACCACTTTAAGGAGATCAATGATCGCTTCGGGCACGCTGCGGGCGATCGCGTCCTTATCGAATTGGGCGCGGAGATCGAAGGCGTCATGGGTCGCAACGGATGCGCTGCACGGTTCGGCGGCGAAGAATTCATCGTTTATCTTCCAGCAAGCTCGCTTGAGCACGCGACTACACTTGCTGAAACGCTCAGATCACGCCTCGGCCGGATGGACTGGCAATCGAAAGGGATCCACCGACAGATTACCGCCAGCTTCGGCATCGCGACGGTGAATGGGTTGGATGACCAAATGAAGATCGCCATGGAACACGCCGACCAAGCGCTCTACTCCGCGAAGCGACTCGGCCGCAACCAGGTGATAGTTGCAGGCGTCTCTAGCCCGCTTTCTTCCGATCCTCATGTCTGGCGTGTTCCCGCGATCGTATAGTAGCGTGTCCATGCACCGCTCGATCATCAAGACGTGGAGCGACATGTCCTCCCTTGCCTCGATGAGCGAAATGGACTTGGCACGGAGGTCTTCTTCATCGCTGTGTAGCAGGGATAGTTTTTCGGGATGGGGATTATGAAACTTCCTCCGGTTAAACTGAGAACTTTAGAGTTATGTCAGCCTTCGAGGCTGGCGCATACTTGGCGTCATAGCTTTTCAGGTCTTTGGCCAATGCGCCGTTGCTCTCGGGCGCTTCGTTGTTGACGACATGGATGATAAAGTCAGGCTCGCGCCCAAGGCTAGCGAGAAGGCGCAAGACGGTGGAACCTTCGATGATAACTGGACGCCGCCATTTTGGGTCGTCCTTATCGAGTCGTGAGCCGACAACCTGATTGATCCAGTCCTCGCGGTAGACCATCTTCCCCTGATTGGGGATGAGGAACAGATCGGTCTCGATGAGCGAGACGTTGAAGCGGTAGGCGAGGTATCGACCAAGGGTTGTCTTACCGACACCCGGCAATCCGCCGATCGCGACGATTTTGCCTGGCAGGTTGTGGAGCACCGGTGTGAGGGCTTCGACAGCCGGTGCATAGTCGAGTTCTATTTGGGTCATAGATGGTCACGCCGCTCCTTCGATTTGGGCCTTCGCTTTGCGCGTCACGCTGAGGGAACGGCCGGTGATCATCGTTGCACGCTGCTCTGATCAGAATCCATCTCGCGAACCCCGTGCGATGCGTCAATGGCTTGCCGAGGGGCCGCAGTGACCCTTCATGAGATGCGTCGTAAGGAGCCGAAGTCTCTTGACCGGAAATTGTCGCAAGCTACGCGTGAGGTCGAAACAGCCATTAACGCGAGAGAATTTGATGCAATCAGCAAACAAAATTCTCACGCGCACGACGCTCGATTCAAACCCCTCCCTCCTTCCAGTGTTACCTCAGCGGAGACACTTTCTAAAGTCGCATAACTTTACGATTGCAATCCGAGGATGCATGAGCTTCAATGAAGCTTGCAGTTCGATGGGAAGGGGTAATCGACAAATCCATGTGTACGCCAGGTAAAATAGATATCGTTCCTATCGCGCCGGAAAACATCGAAGGTTTCCACACAGCGCTCGACGTTGTAGCACGGGAACGAAAGTATCTGACTTGGCTGGAAGCCCCTCCATTTCCAGAGATGCGCAGCTTCGTACTCGGCATGATTGACAAGGGCAATCCGCAGTTCGTCGCCCTCGACAAGGTGCGGGTCGTCGGCTGGTGCGACATTACTCGCCATTCCCGGCCGACCCAATCGCACCGTGGATCGCTCGGCATGGGGATTATTCCCGCCTATCGCGGTAACCGACTTGGGCAGGGTTTGATGGAGGCGGCTTTGAACGCAGCAACCGACGTGGGCTTAATCCGGATCGAACTGTTTGTTCATGCCGACAACTCTCGCGCTATAGCTCTTTACGAGCGCGTCGGTTTCCGCCGTGAAGGGATAGAAAGACGCGGTACATTGATCGATGGGCGATTTATCGATTCTATTCGCATGGCGCTCATGCTTGATGAGCGCGGTTAGCGTTGAGCTTCGCGGCGGCCTACGGGCGCAACAGAATGCCCGAGCAGGGGCAACATTACCGGTTGGGCGGTCTCAGCTTTCTCACCACAATCTTCTGGAACATACCCATCGACTGCTTAAAGTGTCATTTCTGCCCCGGTCGTAGACTCGTCTCCCTTGATTGACGGAACGCGGCGGTTTGCTATCATGTCGCTCGGACGCCCATCCGAACCTGCTGCCGGGTTGAAGGGCAATCCTATCATTGAAGGCGACCCCGTTCACAAGGTCGAAGGGTAATCGGCGGACTTCGACAGAACAGCGGATCGTCTGATGTTCCATGCTACGATTAGGCTTGCGCCCCCCAACATCGCTGCCTTGAAAAAGGCGCTTCGAGAAAAGTACCCGAATATCAGGTCGTCGCACGCTGATGAAGCGCTGGCGGCTTCGGTCGGATTCAAATCATATTCCGCCATGCTCACTGTCCTAAAACGGGTCAGCGATTCCGCGCGTTTGGTGGTTCAGACGGACGCCTCGCTGCTTCAGGTTCGTCTTGAACAGTTGGGTTACGCTGGCCTTGTACCTCGCGATTTGCAGCGCTTGGTTTGGGAAGCCCAGTACCCTGATCGATGGGAGGCGGATGAAGTAGAACTGTCTCTTCGAAAGCGCTTTGCTCCGACAGCTGCCAATTCTCAGTAAGCACCAAGCGGCAGCACATTACTCGACCCGCTACTTCCTGTGTGTCACACCCCATGACTAGGGAGAGACTGGCATGGTCACCTCGCCAGGATAGAAGAGTTCGGGGGTAAAGGAGCATTGACGTTTCGCGGGGGGGCGCTAGCGAACCAGCGGTAGACGCTCCACCATGCACGGTACAAATATTGACGTGGCTGGTTTAGCTCGCGTGGGATGGCGTTCCCCTCTTCGCCGTTTCCTTCGGTAACTGCACTGCCCACCGATGGCGTCCTCAAATTCAGCGGCCAATTCGCGGTCTTAGAAGATAGAATTTTAGAGGTTGCACCAACGAAAACTACAAGCTTTCTTTGTATGTGAGGGCATGAGCAAGTTTTCGGTCATCGTCGTGCTTTCATCTGCTGTGTCGTTTCTAGGCGCTGGCGGGTATACACTTTTACCCAGATCTCTCTACGACCCCGCCTGTAACATTAAGGGGAACATATCGATTAATTCAGGCGAGAAGATCTACCACGTAAGAGGCCAAGAAAATTACGCTGACACCATCATTCGATACGAGTACGGCGAACGTTGGTTTTGCAATGAACAAGATGCCAGAGCGGCCGGGTGGCGGCGCGCTCGGCGATAAAATTGCGATCAAACGGCGAAGGAACCTCTAAGTGTTCCGCGCCCCGCTTGTACCCAGGTGGGGTCTTTTTTTCCTTCGCGCCATGGAGTCGCAGATTTGCGAGTAGAAGGTTCCGCGGCCGACTGCTGGGTAAGTTGTATTTTTTCATTTATTACTACTATGTTAACGACTTCCGCAATTCCGATGATGGAGGACATGGCATGTCTACGTTGATTGCAATTGTTTACCCCAGCGAAGCCAAGGCCGAGGAAGTGCGCCAGCGGTTGCTCGGACTGCAGAAGGAGTACTTGCTAAAGGTCGGAGACGCTGTCATCGCGACCAGGGCCGAAGACGGCAAGATCAAATTGAACCAGTTGGTCAACACAACGATTGCGGGTGCCGCGTCGGGCAGTTTCTGGGGCCTCCTAATCGGTGTTCTGTTTCTTAATCCGCTATTGGGCGTGGCAGTAGGTGCCGCTTCCGGTGCCATAGGTGGCGCTCTCACTGATGTCGGAATCAACGATGCTTTCATGAAGGATCTCGCTGCGAATCTCCAGCCGGGCAGTGGGGCGTTGTTCGTGCTGATCCAGGAGATGACGGCGGATAAGGTCCTCAAGGAGATCTCCGCCTTTGGCGGCGTCGTGCTCAAAACCTCTCTCGATGAAACGAAGGAACAGGTTTTGCGGGACGCCTTGGAGAAAGCGGCTGCGACCAGCTAGATCTATGGGCCGCGGGCCGAATTCCCCTTCGGCCCGCGAATACGTCTTTGACGCTTCAATCGTAACCTTCGCTACTTCAGCCCAAACTTTTAACGTCTTGCAAAATAAGGGCGAACACGCAATGGAGCGGACGGCAGCGGGATTTTCTACCGCAGTCGGCCGATATCCGCCGGTATCATCGTTTAGAATAATGATCGTCGGGTGGCTTATATCCTACGTGACGTTTCGCCTTGACGACCCGAGTGAAACGCCCCGCGACGATCCAATAACTGGTTCCGCCGGCTGCACCGGTCACGGTCCAAACTAGCCACTTGAGATGCGAGAAAGCGTCATGATGTATGTCGGGAAACATTGGCGGGATGGCACTTAAGACAAGCCCTCCGGCTCCCCATGTAGCCGCGTAGTAAAAGACGTTCCGATATCCTTTTTCCCAGGCCACCAAAGCCGCGCACGCTGCAGGTATCGCGAAGAGCACAGCAAAACCAGCAGAGTATAATAAAAGTCCATAACAAAAGGTCTCGACATTCAGGCTTCCGGCGTGTCTCAAAGTTCCAACAAAGATTATGTAAGTTGCTGCCGAAGCCAAAACCGCCGAGAAATATGCCAGCGCTATAACGAGTACCGGCGGGAAGAACTTTGCGATAAATCGTGAAAGCAATCTTACAATTACCATGGAACTAAACCCCAGTGGCTTGTCGTCGGTTGTCTGCCGCAGCCACGCGGCCGGATAATTCCAACCGGCAGTCCGAGATCAATGATAGCCTGGCCAGTAATCTGCGGTAGGTCTCTGTTTGCCTCTCGCGGGCGCCTTTCTCGCGCCAGTCCTTCGCTAAGTTAGCTCTGGTCATGGTCTCTTTCGCGAACATTAATTTGCATTTTATACGACAGGTTTGCAATGTATTGCAACTCACGCGATATATGCTCGACAGCTTTCAGGGAGAGATGTCGCGTGAGAAAAGCATTCTTTTGGGCCGCTGCGATGGCATCGATTGGCGGAATTGGGCTGGCACAGGAAACGCCTCAGTCCAAGCGTCCCCCCGACGTTCTCGTGCGACCTTCATTGTTCGCCCACTATCGAGAAGCGTACATCTCGATGGTAATGTCTGTCCTAAGGCAGGACGCTCAAGACCACAGGACGCTGACGAACACCGATATTGAACGTAAAAAGGCGATCGACAAGGCGGGCCGAACTTCTGCAGTAATGGCAGAGTTCTTCGGGCGAGATGTCAACGCCGACAGGGTGGTCGACGCCCAAGAGTTCAGCAATCTTCGAGAAGAGATCTGGTCCAGAGCAGGCTTACTTCGTGCCGACGCAAATGCAGATGGCAATGTCTCGTTAGATGAGGCTTTCACATACGCGCAGAACCAGAGTGATGATCTCTCAGGCGACCGCTCGTCTATTCAACTTGAGAAGTATCTGGAATTAGATCCCAATAAAGATGGGAAGTTAACAGCCGACGAGCTTCAGGAACTCGCAACAGCAGCTTTCGCCTATTTCGACAAAGACGGTGACGGTCTCCTATCCCCAACAGAAAAACGCGAACTTCAAGCGCGGAGCGAGATGATCACCCGTGCAGATAGCTTGGAGCGGCAGTGTCGGTTGCCGAAAGCTACAGCACGACAGAAAGTGTACCTGATCACTGCCTATGAAGGAGGCACTCTTTCGAACGTCTCCATTGTTGGCCAGGATGAAGTAACCGAAATCGCAACCATCGAGATCGCGGCTGGTTCTGAGCCGATCTATTTGGCAGTATCGTCCTTTACCCCAATGATCTGGCGTTTGACCGGGCACGTCGAGCGAGTAACAACCTTCTATGGTACAGGATGGACTGGGGTTGGCGTCACGGGCGTCCCCAAGGATGTCGTCACGCTCGTCTCGGATCGAGAATGCAGTCGTCGCTTTGAAGGCAAGAGCGGAAGCGCAACAACGCGCCAATTTCTACAGGCGCTAACGTCTTTGATCGGTCACGATATCGATGGCATGATTTCACGCTATACTTCGTTCAGTATGGCCCTTCCTTCTGATTTCCGAGCGGTCACCGATGAAGTCGAGGACGGTCGGTCTGCGAAAAAGCCTGACTTCAGCCTCGATGGACTTCCGTCACAAGACGGCATCATGCAATTCAAGCAAACTCTTGCCAATCTTAGGAGTTTCAGCCCTGGTGGCGTCGTGAATATCGATGCCAAAGACGTTATCGCCACTCGCATCGCCGAGCCGTACCGGATCCTTCCGCAACAAGCGGGATTGCTGCAGCTCTTGCAGAACGGGTCTCTCGTTGAACGGGGCCGGGAAACATATGTGGCGATGCGGGCTTTTGCACACTATCCTGCTGGTCTCGCAGGTGGCCACTCGGTTACTTTCCAGTTTCCCGAAGGAATGAAACTGCCCGAGGGAAGGCCCGGTCATTCAGAGGTGTATGTCGGCAAAACGAAACAGCTGCCGACGGTCCTTCGACAGTAGTCATTGCGCCGCCCAGATGATCGACTACGA
>NZ_LNCD01000022.1 GCF_001542405.1 Rhizobium altiplani | reverse complement strand
CTACAGCGTAAACTCATAAAATTTCTTGGCATTTATCGACCGGCGTGATTCAAGGCTTCGAAATAGGGAAGCATTTGATGACACGTCGTCGCTACGAACTGACTGACCACGAATGGTCGATTATATCGCCGTTGTTACCCAACAAGCCACGCGGCGTTGCCCGCGTTGATGATCGGCGGGTACTGAATGGCATCCTCTGGCGGTTTCGAACGGGCTCGCCTTGGGCGGAAGTTCCGGAACGCTATGGCCCGCCGACGACCTGTTACAACCGCTTCGTCCGCTGGCGCAAAGCCGGGGTATGGGATCGGCTTCTTGAAGCGGTGTCCAAGGCCTACGATGGCGACATCGTCATGATCGACTCGACCTGTGTCCGCGTTCACCAGCACGCGGCCACGGGAAAAAAAGGGATGGAGACGATGGTGGCATGGGACGTTCCCGCGGCGGCCTTACGAGCAAAATCCATGCGCTCGTCGATGCCGAAGGTCGCCCGGTCAATCTGCGTCTGACTGGTGGACAGATCGCCGATTGTGCCGAAGCCGACGCGCTGACGGATGAGCTTGGCGAGGGGGACATCCTGCTGGCCGACAAGGGTTATGACACGAATGCCATACGGGCAAAGGCCGCCGAGAGAAAGGCCTGGGCCAACATCCCGCCGAAGAGTAATCGCAAGGGCTCTTTCGTATTTTCGCGCTGGGTCTATCGGCAACGTAATCTCGTGGAACGGTTCTTCAACAGGATCAAGCAGTTCCGAGGCATCGCAACCCGATATGACAAGCGCCCGGAAAACTACCTCGCCGCTGTAAAGCTCGTCGCAACAAGAATATGGTGCCAGAGTTTATGAGTCGACGCCGTAGTTTAGCGTCTGTTTTTTCGCTTGTATCCCGTCTATAAATTTTAATGAATAAAAAGCAGTTGAGTGATTTGTTGGAGCGCCAGATACCGCACATCATGTGTTTGTAACGTGAGCGCGACGAACAGCCCACCTTTTCTTTTGTGAATGAGGCCTCGAGATAAGCTCTATCATTGATAGGAGTGGACCGGGATGGTTGGAGATCGCGCTGATGCCATGCTTGAAGTCATGGATGAAGGCATGCATGAAGCCAGGCATGAGGGAAAGTATCGGCGGATCGAGGTGATCACCGGTCGGCGGCAGCGGCGGAATTGGACTGACGAGGAGAAGGCGCGGATTCTCGCGGAGAGCGCAGAACCTGAAGTGAACATTTCGGCTGTTGCGAGGCGCTGGGGCGTCAATCGCGGCTTGCTGAATGTGTGGCGACGGGAAGCCGGACTAACCTCTCAACGGTCGGCAAAGACTAGTTTGCCGCCTGCCGTGTTCGTGCCGGTGACAGTGGTTGGGGATGGCGCACGACACGAAGGCTCGCCATCGAATGCCCCAGAGGTTCTCGCTGGCCGAATTGAGATCGAGATTGCGGGCGCACGCATGACGGTCATCGGCTCGGTAGCGCCTGAACTGGCGCAGGCGATGGTAGCGGCGTTGCGAGGGCGCCGGTGATCGGAGTTTCGCCAAATGGCGTGAAGATCATGGTTGCGACGCAACCCGTCGACTTCCGGCGCGGCATGAATGGCCTGGTAGCTTTGGTGGCGTCAGCCCTTGCGGCCGATCCCTATTGTGGCGACGTGTTCGTGTTCCGCGCCAAGCGTCTTGATCGGCTTCGCTGCATTTATTGGGACGGATCAGGCATGATCCTAGCGACGAAGTGGTTGGAGGCGGGCAAGTTCGTTTGGCCTCCGATCCGCGATGGCGCTATGCAGATGAGTGCCCAGGAGTTCTCGCTTTTGCTGGCCGGCATTGACTGGACGCGCGTCAAACGAAACGCGGTGAGGAGGCCCTCAAAAGCAGGCTGATCCTATTGGTTTTGCTTGAAGATTCAGACCCGTGTGGTAGGGTCTGTCATGCCGCTTCGACCCGATCCCTTGCCCCAGGATGCTGCGCAATTGACCCGGATCATTCTCTCGCTCGACGAAGAGAATGCCGATCTCAAGGCGCGCGTTGCCTTCCTTGAGCGCCAGCTCTTCGGGACGAAATCGGAGAAGATGACGACGATCGATCCAACGCAGGCAATGCTCGATCTTGGCGATCTAGGCGACATTCCCGTTGCTGCCAATGACGATGTCGCGCCGGTCGATGAAGACAAAACGCAGGCACGGCGATCGCCAGCCCGCAATATCGGCCGTTTGCCGAAACACCTTCCGCGTTATGACGAGCTCATCGAGCCAGCGAGCAAGACTTGCCCCTGCTGTTCGTTCGAACTTCATTGCATCGGCACTGATGTCAGCGAGGCGCTCGACATCGTGCCTGCAGTAGTCCGGGTGAAACGGACGATCCGGCCACGCTATGCATGCCGGGCTTGCGAGAGTGGCATCGTGCAAGCACCCGCACCAGCACGCATCATGGACGGCGGCATGGTGACCACGGCGTTTGCAGCCCATGTCGCCGTTTCGAAGTTTGCCTGGCATTTGCCGCTGCATCGCCAGGCGCAGATGCTGGCCTCCTGCGGCGTCATCATTGATCGCGGTACGCTCGGGGCATGGGTCACGCGGGTCGCCTGGTGGCTCGAACTTCTCTACGATGCACTCACCGCCTTCATCCGCTCGCAGCCGAGGGTGTTCTGTGACGAGACGCCACTTCCGCGCCTCGATCCGGGGCGCAAACGAACCAAGGTCTGCCAGTTATGGGCACAAGCGGTTGACGATCGGCCATGGAACGGTCCGGCGCCGCCGGCGGTGGCCTACATTTTTGCCGAAAGCCGCAGCGCTCGCGAGATCGAGGGGCAACTGTCGTCGTTCGCCGGCGTGCTTCAGGTTGATGGATATCAAGCCTATAAAACCATGGTCAAACGACGCGGCAAGAGCAACGTTGCCCCCATGCGGCTGGCCTTCTGCCTCGCTCATGCACGGCGAAAGTTCGTTGACGTCGTCAAACTGACCGGCTCTTCGGAGGCCTTGTCGATCCTTGCCAGGATTGCCGAAATCTATCGCATCGAAGCAAAACTACGAGGGGAAGATGAAGATACCCGGCTTAGCGGCAGGCGTCGTGAGGCAGCTCCCATCATGAGAGAACTGAAGGTCCATCTCACCGAACTGAGCGACGAGGTGTCGTCGAAATCGGCACTTGGCAAGGCAGTCACTTACATGCTCAACCACTGGAGCGGATTGACAGCCTTTCTAGAGGATGGCCGGATCGAGGTGGACTCCAATGTCGTCGAGCGTTCCATGAAATCCGTGGCTTTGACGAGAAAGAACTCATTATTCGTGGGCAACGAGCGGGGTGGAAAGACCTTCGCTGTCCTGGCATCGCTCGTGAACACGGCAAAGCTTAACGGCGTGGACCCCGACGTCTGGCTTGCCGATGTGCTGGAGCGCATCATCTCCGGCAAAGTGAAAGCCAACGAGATGGAGAGCCTTTTGCCTTGGGCCTGGAAGGCGGAACGCGAAGCGATGACACAGCAGGAGCGACAAGCGGCATGACACAGAACAGCCAGGAGATGACGCCGCGACCGAAGCTCGATGACGACGCATTCGAAGCCTTTATCAGGAGACGTCGTCCGCCATCGCCTATCTGGTCAATGAGCAGACTCGATGGTTATCTTACGGCCCTCATCATCGGCCCCAGGTTCATCGACCCACGGCAATGGATCCCGGAACTGACCGGCCCGGATGCCCTAAACCTGCCGATGGAAACAACCGAACATCGGGCCGTGCAGACGATCGTTGCAGAGTATAATCGGATATCTGCAAGCCTTTCCGAGAGACCGAAAGACCACCGGCCAAGGTTCACCCAGATCGATGATCAGACCCTTGATCCATTTGATTGGGACATCTGCTTTCTCATTGGAACACGACACGCGCCAAGGCTTTGGCAGCCTGTCCTTCGAGGTCATGCCGTCACTGGGGATATCATTGCGCCGATCCGCAAGCTCGGCGAGGTAAAACGGAAAGCGACCCACCAGGATGCTGCTGCCGTCGCCGAAGCACTCGTCAATATCCGAACCTATTTTATGCCGAAGCGGGCAAAGCAGAAGTTCTGACCGAGAGCCAGAAAGCCAGAAACCTATTTAGTCAAATCACGAAAGCCGTGGGCCATTCGTTGCGCTCAC
>NZ_LNCD01000021.1 GCF_001542405.1 Rhizobium altiplani | reverse complement strand
GGCGTCGCCGAACGGCGCACTCATACCTATGTCCGCAACGGCACGACCTCCCTGTTCGCCGCGCTCGACGTCGCGACTGGCGCCGTGATCGGTCATTGCTACAAGCGTCACCGAGCGACCGAATTCCTCGACTTTTTGAAGCGGATTGACGCCGAAATGCCCAATGGGCCGGACGTGCATCTGGTGATGGACAACTATGCCACCCACAAGACACCAAGGGTCAAGGCCTGGCTCGCGCGCCGCCCACACTGGCACGTTCACTTCACGCCAACGTCGGCATCCTGGATCAATCAGGTCGAGCGATGGTTCGCAGAGCTGACGCGAAAACAGTTGCAGCGCGGCGTACACCGTTCCACTGCAGAACTTGAAGCCGACATCGACGCTTTCATAGAAACCCACAACGACAATCCCACCCCATACAAGTGGGTCAAATCCGCCGACCAGATCCTCGCGTCGGTCAAACGCTTTTGCCAGAAGACAATGAACCGAACTTCAGATTCAGGTGACTAGTTTCTCTGCTCACAACCTTGAGTGTCGAATGTCCAAGCTTAATATCTACCGAGCCTTTGTGCTGCTTTGTCTTGCGACCATCGCTTACATTTGGAAAGTCGTGGCGTTCTTGATTGGCGCGTGGTGGGCACTTGCCTCGAGATCGGCAGGAAGGAAGGCGCAAAACTCGCCTTCGGCGGCGAGCTAGTCGAGCGTGAGACCCCAGGTTTCTACCTGCAGCCGACACTGTTCACGGAAGCCACCAACCAGATGCGCATCAGCCGCGAAGAGATCTTCGGTCCCGTGCTCTCGGTCATCCGCGTCAAGGATTACGAGGAGGCGCTGCCCACGGCCAACGACACGCCGTTCGGTCTGTCATCCGGTATCGCCACGACGAGCCTCAAGCACGCGACGCACTTCAAGCGCAATGCCGAAGTCGGCATGGTGATGGTCAACCTGCCGACGGCGGGCGTCGAATTCCACGTGCCGTTCGGTGGCCGCAAGGGCTCCTCCTATGGCCCGCGCGAGCAGGGCAAGTACGCGGCGGAGTTCTACACCAGCGCCAAGACGAGCGGGAAGCCCGTCATTCGCTGTCAGGACCACCCCGTGGCAAGAAGCTGCCGGCACTTAATCCTCCGCTAAGACTAAAGTTAACCTTGTCAGCCACCTCTCGGCTCGCCCATCGGCAAATCTATGCCCCAGGTATAGGTACCCCGTACCTACGGCTCAATGGACCACGATCCGTCCCGCAGGTACAATTTGAACTCGGCGGTAAGCCATCCTGCAGGCCTTCTGAGCGATTGAGCAAAGGGGAAGCTAAGTGCAGACGTACCCTTGTCTGACCAACCAATTCACCAGGCGCGGCTTCTGCCTAAGCACACTGGTGCTTGCGGTCCTTTTCCAAGGGTCGTCGGCGATCGCCGACGCGCAAGATGTCCTCCGCATACCTTATGTAGCCGATATTGGCACGTTCGATCCGGACAACGGGTTTGAGACTGGCGCGATGAGCGCAATCGACAACGTCTACGAGGGTCTCGTCGAATACGAACCGGGTTCGACCAAGATAGTTGGGCTGCTCGCCAAGAGCTGGGAGATCTCGGACGACGGGCTGACTTACACCTTTCACCTGGCCGACGGTGTCAAGTTCCATGACGGCACGCCGTTCAATGCAGCGGCGGTCGTAAAGTCGTTCGAACGCCGCCGCGATCACGGGCTGATTCTGAGCTACTTCCTGGCCAACGTGAAGGATATGAGGACGCCCGACGATTCGACGGTTGTGCTCACGCTGGGCCATCCTCAACCTTCGTTTCTCGATGCCCTTTCCAGTCCGTGGGGGCCCAAGATCATCAGTCAGGTAGCTCTCGCCGAGCATGACAACGGCGACTTCGCGACGACCTGGCTCAATGAACATGCGGTCGGCACGGGTCCATTCAAGCTGGCTGAATTCAAGCGCGGCCAGCGTTATGTACTCGAACGCAACGACGACTATTGGGGCAACAAACCGTTCTTCCGGCAGATCCAGATTTCGGTCGTGCCCGATATCAGCCAACAGATACTTCAATTGCAGGCGGGTGCGATCGATGCCGTGCCGATCAACTATCCGTTCGCGCAACTCACTAGCCTGCCGGGGGGGCTCGAGATCACTGCGGCCCCGAGTATGATACCGTATTACCTCTTCGTTAAGCCGAACTCGCCGCTCGACGACCCGGAGGTCCGCAAGGCCGTTTTGACAGCGATCAACCCGGCGCTATGGGTCAAGGACGCCTTTGGAGAGTTCGCAAGCCCGTCGAGGTCGGTTTATCCGAACGTGATGCTCGACCCAGTAAATGTGATCCGGTTCCCGACCGACTTCGAGGTAGCGAAAGCCGCGATCGCCAAGCATGGCCCGGTAAATTTGGTCATTGGCCTCCATAGCGCGGCCCCGAGCTACGGCCGCATCGCCGACCTGATGATTGCGCAACTGGCGTTGATCGGCGTAAAGGCAAAGGCCTACGTGCTGCCCTCCGGCGCGGCTTACAACTTGAAGAACGACCCAAACCCTCCCGATTTGCTGCTCACGATCGCGGGCCCGGACGCTGCTCATCCGGAGAACCAGGCCAAGGTGTTCTTCACGAAAAGCGCGCCTCTCAACTATTTTGGCCGGGTGCTGTCGGAAGCCGATGCCATCGTAGACCAGGCCGGGCAGTTGACCGACGTAAAAAAACGCGACGCTCTCTACGAGAGAGCGGGGCAGCTGTATTTCGATGCCGGCATCGTCATCCCGCTCGTCGACGTCAACGATGTGGTTGTTCACGCCAAGGGCCTGAAGGACCTTGGCTTGCGTCCCGTGTACCCACCCGGCAACATCGATTTCGCCACCGTTCGCTGGGGACCCTGAACTCCGGCCAACCGGTTCATTTCAGAAGCAGGCCAGGCTCGTATCACAAATGGTCAACCTTTCGCACCGAATGTCCAAACCCGTGACCGAGTCCGTCCTCACCGTTAAGGACCTCTCAATCATTCTCAGCCGCGAAGGCCGCCCTTCCCGCATCATCGATGGCATCAGTTTCGACATGTTTCCGGGCGAGATCATAGCGTTGCTCGGGGAAAGCGGTTCCGGCAAGACGAGCATCGGGCTGACGCTTCAGGGGCTGCTGCCGCGCGAACACTTGCCACGGGTTACAGGCTCGATCCGGCTTGCGGGTATTGAGCTTGTCGGCGCGGGAAGACGTACCTGGCGGTCGGCCCGCCGCCGGCTCGTGCGCGCCATCCCGCAAGATCCAATGGGCGCGCTCAACCCCACGATGACGATCCGCCACCAGATGCGAGAATCCGATGGGGGCTCTGCGGGATCGATCGAAGACTGGCTTAGCCGAACCGGCCTGCCTGACCCTGACCGTATCGCCGATGCGCTGCCGCATCGGCTATCGGGGGGGCAGCGTCAGCGAGTGCTTATTGCCATGGCGATGATGGCAAGACCGAAACTCCTCATAGCCGATGAGCCGACCACCGCGCTCGACGTCACCGTGCAGGCGCAGATCCTCGACCTGTTGCGCAATCTCGCACGCGATCAGCAAGCGGCAATTCTGTTCATCACTCACGATCTCGGTGTGGCAGCCTCACTGGCCGATCGCGTCCTGGTTCTCTATGCCGGACGCATCGTTGAAATGGGCCGCATGCAGGAACTGGCCCGCAATGCCGCGCACCCCTATTCTGCCGGCTTGCTCGCCGCTCGGTTCGATTTGGACTCTGATCGACGGCGTCCGTTGTTCACGCTCCCGTCCGAGCGCACGCCCTCCATGAATGTTGAGAATGCCTGCGCCTACGCAACGCGTTGCCCGATCGCCCAGCCAGATTGCACGGCAACCCGTCCACCGTTGGAGCCTGTGTCCGCCCATAGTGGCGCAGTCGCCTGCCTTCACTACGAACAAACCCCGTTTCTCTCATCGAAGCGCGCTGAAGCGAAACCATGGCCGGCCCAGGCGATCGGGGAAACCGCCGCCTTGAAGCTGTCCAACGTCGGAAAAACATATCCGACAGGTCCCAGATCGATTTGGGGACGACGTCAACCGCAGCAAGTTCTAAAGTCGATCAACCTCTCGATCAAGCTTGGCGAGTGCGTGGCCCTGGTTGGCGAGAGCGGGGCCGGCAAGTCTACCCTTCTGAGGATTGCCGCCGGGCTCTTGGTACCCGAGAGCGGCACTGTTTCTCGCTTCGACAAGCTTCCACCGCAAGTCGTGTTTCAAGATCCGGTGGCGGCGTTGACGCCATGGCTCACGATCGGCGAGCAGCTCGGCGAGCGCTTGCGGGCGGTTTCGCTGGACAGTGACTACGGCCGTCGCCGCGTAGGAGAGGCAATAAAGCTGGTCGGCCTCGATCCAGTTCTGATGGACGCTCTGCCGGCCGAGATGTCGGTTGGGCAGTGTCAGCGCGCCGTTTTGGCGCGCGCGGTGATCGTCCCCCCCAAGCTTCTGCTCTGCGATGAACCCATCAGCGCCATGGACGTGTCGCTGGCGGCCACCACCTTGAATCTTCTTAGCGACCTTCGGCGGCGGCTCGACATGGCCATGCTGTTCGTGACCCACGATCTGGCGGCAGCCAGGATCATCGCCGACCGCATCGCAGTGCTGAAGGACGGCGAGTTGGTTGAGATCGCCGATCCAGATGCCATTATCGCCGCACCACAGTCGGCCTACACCCGGTCTCTCGTTGCAGCGATGCCAGGTCCGGCAGCGGGAGGGGGGCGATGACCGACAGGCCAAGACCGAACACAATGCCTGCTCGGCCCCGATTCAACTGGCCCGATTTCTTCCGACGTGCCGGTTGGCTTGGAAGCGTCGGCATTGTCGGCATACCTGTCGTTACCGTCGTTGCCGTGCTCGCGCCATGGATCACGCCGTTTGACCCGCAACTGCGCGTCGCCGAGGCCTATCTCCCGCCTTCGGCCGGACATTGGTTCGGCACTGACGAGATCGGCCGCGACCTTTTCTCGCGCACCATCCTCGGGGTTTACTATACGTGGCTGCCAGCGCTGGCTGTTATCGGGTTCAGTCTCGCGCTAGGCTCACTGGTCGGACTGATTTCGGGCCTGATGGGCGACAAGGTCGATCTGGTCCTAGACCGGATCATCGACTTGTTCATAGTCCTTCCAGGAACCATCATTGCGCTCGCTGTCGTGGCTTCGCTTGGTCCCGGGCTCGTTAACACGATGATCGCGTTAGCCATCTTCTGGTGGCCCTGGTACGCGCGCATCGCGCGCGACGAAATTCGTCGTCTTATTGTGCGTCCTCACGTCGAGGCGGCGCGTATCGCCGGCGTCCACGGTTCGCGCCTGCTGTTGCGTTACTTGTTGCCGGGAGTGGTCCCGGCCTTGCTCATCGGGGTGTCACTCGACGTCGCCAACGTCATCATGACGATGTCGCTGATGTCGTTCCTTGGCCTTGGACTGCCTGCACCCGCGCCTGAACTCGGAGCGATGACATCGCGCACCCTCGAGAGTCTCACCGTCCACTGGTGGCTCCCGATTTTGCCAGCCGCAATCATTTTTCTCCTTTGCCTCCTCGCAAACCTTGCGGGCGACGGCATTCGCGCCGCGCTGAGGGGGGCGTAGATGCTGGCATACCTCACCAAAAGCATCGTGGGCGCGGTCGCGGTTGTCCTGGTAATGAGCTTCATCGTTTTCTGCCTTCAAAGCATTATCCCCGCCGATCCAGCGCGGGCCATTGCAGGGCCGAACGCTCCTACGGAAATCGTCGAAGCGAAGCGCGAGCAGCTCGGACTGGACGACCCGGTTGTCGTTCAGTACGGGCGTTTTCTCTTCCGCCTCGTACATGCGGACCTGGGGACGTCGGTAAGGACGCGGCGGCCGGTGGCTGACGATATAAAGCAATATCTTCCCGCCACGCTTGAACTCGGACTGGCATCGATCGCTCTGGGAGTGGTGCTTGCCGGCGTCATGGCGGCGCTTCAGTTCCTGATTCCTGGATCAGGCGGCATAAGGCTCGCAATGGTGGGGGTAGGCTCCATGCCGATCTTTCTCTCGGCCTTACTTCTGCCCTACTTTTTCTGGTTCCGACTCCATTGGCTTCCCGGGGCAGGTCGGCTTGCCTACCGAGACTTCGCAGGCCCTACGGGACTCAACGTCATCGATGGACTACTCGTCGGCCGGCCCGAAGTCAGCGTCGACGCGTTGCTGCACATGATCTTGCCGGCGCTTGCACTGGCGTTGCCGATCGGCGTCGCGGTTGGGCGAAGCCTAAACGGTGCACTTCACGACGTTATGAGTCAGGCATATATTCGGACCGCGCGCGGCAAGGGCCTGAGTGAGGCAAAGGTGCTGATGCGCCACGGTTTGCGCAATGCCGCCACGGCCCCACTGTCCATGCTCAGCCTGCAGGTGCGCCTTCTCTTCGGTAATTTGCTTGTTGTCGAGCGCGTTTTCGGGTGGCCTGGTCTGGGTCTTTACGCGGTCCAGGCTTTTGCCAGCGCCGATCTTCCGGCGGTGCTGGGCGTCGCCATTATCTTCGGAATCTTGTACATCCTGGTCAACACGCTGCTCGAGATCGCGCAGTCGATGGCCGATCCCCGAATCAACCTCTGAAAGCGCCCACTGAGGCGCTTACTGTCGCGGCGGACTTGGTCGAGTCGGCAGCGCGGATAGGGAGGCTGAAGGTTATGGATGCCCCCCCTGTCTCGACATTTTCCGCCCAAAGCCGTCCAGAGTGGGCCTCGACAATCGAGCGACAGATTGCCAGTCCCATTCCCATTCCATCCGGCTTGGTTGTGTAGAACGCCTCGAAAATCCGTTCCGGATCGCTAAGCCCGCGGCCGCGATCTCGCACTTCGACCTCGACTGTTCCCTCATTCTGACGCCGCGAGGCGATCCACAGCCGTCGTACGTTGATGCTGACGTCCTCCATCGCTTCGATGCCGTTGCGGACGAGGTTCAGGACGACCTGCTCCATCTGAACGTGATCGGCAGTCGTTGAAGGAAGTCGGGGATCGAGGTGAAGGTCCAGCTTGACGCTGCTCGATGCGAATCTGTCACACAGTAGATCACACACGTCGCGGATCACCGCGTTCAGATTGACCGCGCGCAGTTCTCCTTCGGTCTTGCCGAACAGCGCCCGAATACGGCTGATCACCTGCGCCGCCGCGTCGGCGTTTTTGAAGATTTTTTGGGCGACCCGGTTTGCGTGATTGTAGTTTGGAGGATCGGCGTTCAGCCATCGCTGGAGCGCCCCTGCGTTGGCCACGACTGCTTGTAGTGGCTGGTTAAGTTCGTGCGCAATAGACACCGACAGCTCGGCCAAGCTGGCGGCGCGCAGGGCGCGCGCGAGCCGTTGATCCGCTAGACGCAGGGATTCCTGGGCGCGGACCTCGTCGTCGATGTCGAAGTTTACGCCGTACCAACGAAGGATGGTGCCGTCTTCGTCGCGCAGCGGTTCGAAGCGTGAATCGATCCAGCGATATTCGCCGTCCTTCCGGCACAGCCGACCTTTGTGCTGGAGTGGTTCACCACGTGCAAAGGATTTCTGGAACACTGCCTTGACGGCCGCCCGGTCATCGGGATGGAACAACTCCACATGCGAAGCAAATTGCCGCGTACCGCGCGGCTCCTCCTTGGCCGAGTCGATGCCCGCCCAGTCGACGAACCGTTTATTGAAATAGTACGGTAATCCCGCCGGCGTCATCAGCCAGATCATAGTGGGAACCGTATCGACCAGCAACCTGAGTTCTCTCTCACTCTGGCGCAGCGCGGCCTCTGCCTTGCGCTGGTCGTCGATGTCCTCGGTATGGCCATACCAGCCGATAATTCGCCCCCGCTCATCGTGCGAGGCAACAGCGGTATCGCGGAACCATCGATAGGTGCCGTCGAACCGGCGCAAGCGCTTTTCTTCGATCATCGGCTCGCCGGTCTCCAGGCTGTGCTGCCATCGCGCCATGCTTGCCTCGACATCGTCGGGATGAAGAAATTTCAACCAGTAAAAGTCGTCGGCATACATGATCTCGCGTATTTCTTCGGCCGTGACTCCGACGTATTTGAGGGCTGCGGGATTGAGAAACCTGAGGTGCCCGTCTGGATAGGCGGACCAGCCGAGCCCCGGCGTGTCGGAGTTGCTAGGCCCGACGCCCTGGGGGCCCCGGTCATAAAAGCCAACGGTCCTGAAGATCTTTACCACCAGCCATAGGCCCAACGCTCCGCAAACGAACGCGGCGAACCGAACGAGACCGTTTTCCGTTCCGTATTCCGGCGACAGCAGGATAAGCGCTGATATTAAGCTGGTGGTTACTACGGCCGCCAATCCCGTCTTCCAGCCGATGCAGATACCCAGAGTTGCGACAGCGACTAACAGGCCAGATGGCTCATGGGTCAACAGCGCAAGCAAGGCGCTCGCAACGCTGACTGCCGCAGCCACGGCGCGGCGCTGCTGCGATGAGGTTAGTTCCATCGTGGACCCTCTGGATACCGCCTCTGCGGTGGACCTGTTGTCGTGGCTCCGTTTACGCAGTTAAGCAAAATGTGCTCTTGCCGCCGATTCTGCGACTGCCTTCCCCGCGGCGGATGCCATCTTCAACTGGCACTGGATATCGGCTGGAAGCGACTGACAGACGTTGAATAGATGAGAGACGGACCGTGCGTTCATCTTCTTCATCATGTTGCTCCGATGGAGCTTTACCGTGATTTCGCTGATACCAAGATCGAACGCGATCTGCTTGTTCATCGCACCAGACACGACGAACCTCAGAACCTCCCGCTCGCGGGGCGTAAGCGTCTCATACAAGGCCAAGTTCTTTTGGGCTACGGCCGAAGCCGCTCTTCGAGCTGCGTCGGCCTCGATGGCTGCCGATACGGCGTCAAGGAACGTTTGGTCACGCACCGGCTTGGTCAGGAAATCATGTGCGCCCGCCTTCATGGCTTCGACGCTCATGGGAATGTCACCATGACCCGTCAAGAATACGATCGGCGTCAGTATGCCCTTGGCTGCGAGGATTTGCTGGAGATCCATGCCGCTCATACCCGGCATTCGCACATCGAGAACGATGCAACCAGGGCGGCCCGGAAGCTTCGTGTTGAGCACTTCCTGGGCTGAGGAAAACGATATCGAGTCGATACCAACTGAACTTAGCAACTCCTCCAGCGAGTCGCGGACCTCAGCATTATCATCGACTAGAATTGCAACGGGGCCATTAGCGGTTTCCGAATTTGCCGCACCCATGATCCTTTCCTCCGGGTCATCTGCGGGAGACGAATTGACGGAGTTCACACCGCTATTATCAACCGCGTGTTGGTCAGACGTCAACTAAGCTGCAATTGCATCCGCCGGAACAAATGACGCGCCGAGCGGCCAATGGCATGGATGGCCACATTGATACGGTAGCCTCCCGCTTACCGCGTAATCGTAACGGAGTCTGGGACGGTAGCACAATCCAACAAAGGGCGAAGGGAGCTTAGAGATTTGATTGGATAACCTAGACCTCAGGGTAGGGTAGCTGCCTGTTCGGGCGGGCCCCTGACACGGGCGGAAGGTCGGGACAGCCAGCCAGTGACTGAGTCGGTTCCCGATGCCTCGAGAAACTGGCGTCTACGCATGAGCCACATATTGCATCGGTTTCCCAACCAGAAGCTGATCAACCGCGTCATTGAGAGTGCCTCTTGGGGACTGACCCGCGATGATATTCTCAACAACATCGCGCTCTACTGGCTGACAGGCACCGACCTGTCATCGGGCCGCCTCTCCAGCGTTTCCATCTTCAGCGTGCCGTTCTCCAGCAGCTTTGCCGAATGCGAGGCGGAGACGCGAGCGGCACGTGTGGCCGTCGTCGCCATGTATCGCAAGTGTCGGCGCATATATGGTCTCCCGGTCTTCAGTGAAGTCGGTCTCTGAGAAGGCCCTTGCCGTGGCAATGCCTTGCGCCCCACGTCATGCCCCGCCGCCAACAGCGCTGGATCACTGCCCGTTTGCTCCGGACGGCCCATCCGCTTCGGACACGAAGCAGAACAATCTTGTTGTGGCAACATTCAGAGGTGAGGGCACGACATTGCTGATTTTGTAGCGCTCGGTAGGGAAAGACCGGACGGCTAGGCCTCAATCCCCAATGCTGAAGGGCGGATAACAGAACGTCTGCGCGATGCGACACCGGTCACTCGCTATGGTCTTGCGAAAGCTCACCGTGGCACGCCAGACGGAACTCCTCGACTGAAACCCGATCCGGCCGGCGTGGTCGACCCACACCTTCGTATCGCATTGCAATGCGTAAGGCAGAATAGGTCCGCGGAACGATCGGGCGCATTCTGCTGCGTACTGGCAACGGCCTTTATGGAGGCAACAATGCGTAATGTCATCGGAATGCCGTCGCACCACGTGTTTGCTGACACCCTGTTCTTAGCATCGGCTCCCGTCTCATATCCAGCCTGCGCGCATGAAGGAGCCCGGTGCGTCCATCGTCGAGGAAACTCGCGAAAGGCGCGCCTCTGACATAAATCGAGGCACATTTTGCCGGAGCCGCGGAGCTTTCCTCTCCCGCTAGACCACGGTTCCAGTCCCTAAGTAAAAATTCCAAGCGAAGTCAAAGGCGCGCCCACTGAAGCGGCGGTCGCTTCAGAACCTTTGACTCGGATCCCGACATGAAAATCGCTTTTGCACTCATCCATGTCCTCGCACTCGGCACCTGCTTTGTGGTGCAACTCGGCTCGCCGGAAGTGTCAAGGGTGCCCGGTGTTCGGCGTGCCTTACAGACGTTGGAGGAAAACAGCGCGGTACGTGAGCGGATTAGCCGAGAAACTCGTACGGCTGATCGGTGCGACGACGATGGGCCCATCGAGCAAACCGCTTTCTCACCCGGGAACACCGTGCCCGGTGTGGGCCTATCTCCCAACAAGATGCTCCGTTGCTTCGCGCCGTTTGGCCGCAGAGTTCGATATTCTGCGGCCACTTCTCGTGAGTTTCAATTAGCCTCGCTGGAGCGAATTAGTCATATCACGACGCCGCACTTCGGCTTGGCCGGATAGGCGCTGCCACCTGGGTGGCTAGCGACGGCAGGCAAGATTAATCGCTCGGCGGTCATTCGCGGTCAGCGCCGCCACGCGCCACGTCATCAATAGAGTTCCTTATGCAATCGCTGGCCTTGGATCATATCCTGAAGGAATTGATCGGCCTTGTCTGCCGAGAGCCCACCCACGGACGTCGCGATGTCACGAAGAGCCGAGTCAATCGATCGATCGAGGTTCGTCTTGTTGCCGCAGACGTAGACGTGAGCGCCATGGTCAAGCATCTGCCAAACGTGGTCAGCGTTCTCCATTAGTGCATGTTGAACATAATAGGGTTCGGCACTGTCCCGGGAAAACGCGGTAATGACACGCCCGAGGACGTTCGTTTTTTCCCAGCGCCGTATCCTTTCCTCATACAAAAAATCCGATGATCGACGGCGATCACCAAAGACAAGGCAAGTGTGTGCCGACCGAGCACAACGGCCCGCCTGTTCAAGCAATCCCATGAACGGTCCGATCCCGGTGCCGGTTCCAACCATTATCAGCGGGTGATCGACGGTCGTGGGCAGGTGAAACCGCGGATTCGGCCGCACGAAGATCGGCACCGCACCGACCGTCCTGTTTAAGAACCCTGTTGCGACACCTCGTCGGGTCCGGCCACCAAGATCGTAACTCACCTCCCTGACACATAGATCGATGTAGGCCGGGTTGCCGTCCGATGCGATTGAGTACGCTCGGGGCTGGATCGTCGGCAGGAGGTCTGCGACTTGGGCAGCTAACAGCGAGCCTTGAGCGACGAAGTCCTGTAGGATGTCGAGCAGGTCGCGCCCGTAAAGATAATCGTCCAGCGCCTTCTTGTTTCCAATCTTCAACAGCTCTTTCAGTGCTTCACTATCCGCCGAGCGAGCAAGCTGCCGAAGAAACGACTTGCCGATGATCCTCAGCTCTTTCGTTGCAAACGGTCGGACGTCATCGCGCTCTCCGAACCATTCCGCAAGGCGCGAAAGCAAATCAGGATCATTCTCGGGCACCAGGTACAGATTGTCCCCGGCACGGTAGTTTATGCCGCTGTCGGAGATATCGAAACGAAAGTGCCACGCGTATGGTGCGCCACCATTGAGTTTCTGCCTTTCAATGATTGATGCTGCGAACGCGTTGTTTTCTCCGTAGGAACGAACCTGCAGGTCGAGCGACTTGCCCGCCTCGCTATCCCCATGCAGGACAGAGGCGAGCACATTGCGCCAAGTCTCGAAAAACCCGATATAATCCGTATCGGCATCTACCCTGTTTATGAATGGGCTAGCGCCCATCTCTTTCAGCGCGGCATCCAAACTTTTGGTAAAGCCGCAGAAAGTGGGGTACGCCACGTCGCCTATTCCAAAGATTGCGTATTGGAGGCTTTGCGGATCGGGAAGCCTTCTGATGGCTTCCAGAAAGCCCTCCGCGTTAGCGGGGGGCTCTCCATCACCGAAGGAACTCGAGACAATTACCAATCGGTCATCGGGATCGAGGAGGAGCGAACCGAAATCTGAGAGCGATGCGATCGAAGGCTCAAAGGGTGCAAATTCAGGGTCGTGATACAATCTTTCGGCAAGACTTCGAGCGTTGCCGGTCTCGGAGCCGAACCCGATGATCAGCCGCTTTGCATATAATGTCATGATGGTGACGTCCGATTAATTCGCGTAGTATTGGTCGTAGAATTCCTTCGACGACTCCAACTGTTCAAAGTCCGCCATAAGATCGTTTATGACTCGGCGGATGCTTATGTATTCGACGATCTTGCCTGCCTCGTCTAAGACCGGCTGAATAGTCGTGTCGACGACATACAAGCCTCCGCCGTTGCCGACGTTCGGAAAGGCACCGCTCCAGATCTTTCCTTCCTTGATGGTCTGCCACAGCTCTTTGTAAACACTTTTGGGAACGTCAGGATGGCGGACGACATTGTGCGGCTTGCCGATCAGTTCCTCCCGGGTGTAGCCGGTTAATTCGCAGAAAAGGTCGTTGACGTACGTGATGTTGCCCTGAAGGTCGGTCGTCGAAATGACCATCACTTTGTCCAAGGCTTCAAGGATTTTTGCGTTGAATGCGTTTTCCATTTTTCAGTGCCTTCTTCGAAACTCGGTTTGTCGCAAGTCCTCCCAAGCCCGGTTATATGCTGGGCACGCAAAGATGTATATTGGATATATCTTTGTTGCGACCGGATGCCGCAGCGTTATTGTCTGCTTATTAGCCATACATAATTCGACTATGTAGGCGTCTACTGGCCCGCGATTGAAGCGACTCAGATGACCTGCACAAAGCCAAAAAAGCTGCCGGGCGCTGCTGGCCGTTTGATACAAATAAGGAACATTTACATGGAAACGACGAGCAGGGTGCCGCCTGACAACGCTTTAATATCCCGCCTGTTAGCGCGCCGATCAGTCACGTCCCAGTCGTTAAGTTTCCCTGGCCCCGATAGTTCGCAACTGTGCCAGATACTCGAACTCGCAAGCCGCGTTCCAGATCACGGCAATCTCGAACCTTGGCGCTTTATCGTGCTGCAGGGAATTGAGAGAGAACAAGCGAGTCACGATCTCGCCGAGATATATGCTCTCGAAAAGTTGGGTATGGAGCCATCTCGCCTTGCAAGGTTTAAGGGGATTATCGCAAGGCTTTTCACTTATGCTCCGGTTGTCGTGCTTGTCGTCGCTTCGCCCCAACAGAGCACCGTCGCCACTATATTGGAGCAGCATCTATCTGCTGGAGCTGTCTGCATGAATCTCCTCACCGCCGTCCATGCACTGGGTTTTCATGGTAATTGGCTCAGTGGATGGATTACCTCGAGCGCCGGCGCGCGTGGATATTTCCGTTTGCATGGAGAAGAGAGTTTCGCCGGAGTGATCCAGATCGGAACAGCGGCCGAAATCCCGCACGATCGCAACAGGCCTGACCTGAACAGGATCGTGACTTACTGGCCCGGATAAGGGAGATCACCGCCGCCACGACCCGGCCAAGCCCTCGTCAATCGTGCGCGGGCGAGCGGAGCATCCGCTCAACTTCGGCCGCCGGGAGTGGCCTGGCAAAGAGACAGCCTTGACAGCTTCTGCTACCACCTCCATTCCCGGAAAGCTTCGCCAGCGAAACTCATTGCCTAATCTCATCGCCCGTCTACTCGTTTACATCTACAGGTAAGTCGTTATGCAACCATGAAGGGTCATTGCTTGGGCTATGGCCAAGACGATTGTGTTAAACACCAGCGCTCGATTGATTTCAGGGAGTGGCTGCTAACTCCCCTTCCTCAACGCGGTTCGCACCGATTTCCTGCTCGCCAACGGCATGGAAAGGCTATGTCCATCGACATAGAACTGTGCGACTTTATCTCCCGTTCCAAATGGGTTGGAACCGGATTCCAAGGGAACGAAAATCCTCACGGCAGGAGCGGGCGCATTCATTATCGATCTCTCGAAAAGAATTGCGAGGACCACGAGGATAAGGGTGGTGAACGTTAGTGGGAAGGGGCGCGATCCTTTGTTCTTCTTCGATTTTCCATCATCCATGGCCTTCTACCTATACGTCTGTTTAGATATGGACGAGTAATTCGCAGCCGACGAAAAGTGGTTCCGGGTCGAACGGTTATCGTGTCTCATGATCCCGCGGTAGCCAGCACCTCGCGTCCAAACCAGTCATGAAACGAAAGGTCGGCCAGCATTGCGCTGCGGCCTGGCAGGAGGCCGCGGGACATGAATCAGGCGGTTCGTCGCAGCTGAGGGGTTGCTTGCTTGAGAGGGCAAACATGACGCAACCCGAAAGCTCTCACGTTGTTTCCCTACACCAAAGGGCAACGGCAAACCGAGAACGGTTCTGTTCCGATCTATTGGGTCTGCATCATCTTCACCGTGTCTTCGGTGGTCCAAAGCCCGTTGGCCATGTAACGGAAATTGATGAGCGCCGATAGGTTGCCGTCACCCTCAGGCAATTTGGGTGCAGCGACTGCGTCTCGAACGACCGCAACCTCAAACCCCTCTTCGAGGAATTCTCGAAGATGTGATTCAACACACATGTTTGCAAGCATCCCCGCAAGTACAATTTGAGTGACGCCTTGTTTCCGAAGCTGAAACGCGAGGTCATTCACCTGGGGTCCATAGAGCTTGTGGGGTGAGGCAATGATCGTTTTGCCGTCTTCGATGTATTTCTTGAAATCCCCCAGGAAGTCTGCGCCCGATCCCTCGAAGCCGTCCAACGTGTAGGGGCCTTTGCGGTCGAAAACCCCGATGTCGTGTTGGAATATCTCAAGTGGACCCTGGACTTTCCAAGTGTGGTCCCACTTGTAATAATGATGGGGAGAAATCGCGACGACCATGCCCGCGTTCTTCGCGGCTTCGAAGAGCTGAGTGAGATGGGGCACGACCTGATGCTCCGTGACACTTTCGCCAACGACGGGCCAAGCAAGGCCCTTCGGATTCATGAAATCGTTCTGCGGGTCGATCACTACCAATGCGGCTTTTGAAACGTCGAGCTTCATATTGCCCTTGGTGAGGGCCGGTTTGTCCGGATCTTTGTAGAAATCGGCGGTCGCCTGAGCGTAGGATGGCGCGCCTGTGCCCATTAGAATTACAACACCTGTCACGACTGCGGCCGTTGTTGCGCGCAGTCCACTCATCTTGACTGTAAGCATGGTACTTTCTCCAGGTTGCGAATAGCGATCAGGCGAGCGGAGGATATGCTTGACCAAGCCAAGCTACTATTCGAGTTATATCTTCCATGTGCTTGCTATTCTGTGCCAGATGCTATGGAGAGCGTGATGCGGCGACAACTAAACATAAGTTTGGTGGAAACCAAACCAGGATAGAAGCGGGGATCCAGGATCGCCGGATCCCGTTGAGCCATTCAAAGCGTGCGGGTCGTTTTTCACAAACCATCATCGCGGGCTGCCTGCGGAACACCGAAGCCGCGCTCTCGCGCCATTTTCATCGCTTCAAGCTTGTGTTCGCGGCTAAATTTCCTTCGTTGCATTCATGCGCTCCAGCTTCATTGGAAACACATTAACTAGTGTCCATGAAACCGGCAGCAGGCCAAATCCCTGAATTGTGCTGTGAGATCGACCTATTATTCTGAATAGGTTGGCAATGCTAAATCACTAGCTGCCCAAGCCCTTCTACGGATGGATCTCAGCTGCGTTTTCACTCTTATTGAACAGGGTGTTCTGACGTTTGCGAGGTTAGCCAATGAGTGGGCAACCAGTGCATTGTGAGCTCGGCAGCTCCATTTCAACAGTGGCGCAAGAGGCTGAACGATTGTCTTCCCGCGTATCGTGTAGAGGGTGGAAAGGCCTGTGTGGGTGGCATTTCAGGAAGTCGATGAACTTCATTGACGCCATCTTGGTCAAGCCATTGCGAGTCGAGAATATCGCTTCTGAGGTTGGCATGAACCCGAGTCATTTTGCTCGCGCGTTTTCGATCGCGCTTGGCATGTCCCCAACAGTTCGGTGCTTCATTTCTAGCACCGATTGGACCCTCAGCGAAGAACGAGTGTCTTCGCTATAGAATGGAGGCAAGATTATGGATATCGCACCCAAGACAAACATATCTGGCGAACCCACCATCTATGTGATCGATCACGACAAAGAAATGCGTGAGTCACTCCTCGATCTATTCGTGGTCACCAACAAACGAGCCTCTGCCTATTCATGCGTACACGAGTTTCTGAGCGTCATCGGTTCAAACGCGCCAGGCTGCGTTGTGGTTGACCTGCTGATGCCTGGTGGAACAGGTCTCGACGTGCAAAACGAACTGATCACGATGGGCAATAGGATCCCTGTAATATTCCTGACAGGTTATGCGGATGTGCGCACGTGCGTCAGAGCAATGAAAGCCGGCGCAACCGATTTCATAACCAAACCCTTTGTCAATCAGGAGCTTCTCGACGCAGTGGATCATGCAATTCACATGGATAGCCAACGACGAAAAGTCGAAGCTGAACGCGACGAGATACAGAAACTCCTGAATACATTGACTCCGCGCGAGAATGAGGTGCTGTCCGCAGTCGTGACCGGGTTGATGAACAAGCAGGTGGCATATCAGCTTGGTATCAGCGAGATGACAGTCAAGCTACACAGGATGAGCGTCATGAGGAAGATGGAGGCGCGCTCGCTTGCCGAACTTGTCCGAAAGGTTGAGAAGCTCCGGAAAAACTAACGGGGAAGAGGGGATTGCGAGCTTAAAGCATCCCGCCCATGTCATTGGATCGCAACGGCCACCGCCGAGATGTTGACAGGCCGGGCGAGAATATCGTCAAGGCGTGTCGCTCCTGTCTCCAACGAAGAAATGAATGGGGAGAGCGGGTCGTAGCTGGTCCCGTAGCCAGAACTCTACTAACGGTCAGGTCAAAATTAGGGGTGGTTAGTAGCCTAGTAGCCCTTTGCGCGCCGGCGCAGTAGGCTCGAGGTAGTCAATTCACCTATCGGCCGCCGGCGAGCTTTGCTGGGGCGGGCCTGGGGCACGATTTGGGTTTCACGCACGGACTTGCTGCGCCCAACGCGAACCTCAACGAACCTTCGTGCCGCGGAAGTGAGATCTCTGCGCACAGACATGGAGTTCACAAGGAACATCGTTGCTTGTCTTTACATGAGCGGAAACGACTTGGTCGTTGCTGTCGCATTTCTGTTCGTTTCGTACATAACGTCGATAGAGAGTCATTCCGGGAACTTGCTTGGACGGGAAGCGCAAAACCGAGTCTCCGTCGCGAGAAATTGCGTCCTGAATAGCTTCACAGCTTGATGTCGGAGCGAAAAACCTCTCCGTTGAATTGGCTTCAACGCATGAAGTGAAAACAAACAACGCTGCGGCCAAATTCTTAATCATCGTAGGCTCCTTTAGTAGTTCTCTTGTATTGAGGAGACTATCGCTAAAGTAAGACTGGCGAACAACTATACGTCCGTTTAGGGCGCGGGAGCACTCGAGGTGCAACCTTCACTGGGTGCCTGGGTTGCCTTCCATGATGGATCGGTCGGCGGAAGCTGGCTTTTGAAATGAGCGCAAAGCACTCACAAGCGCATTGTTTTCATCAGTCGTTCCGATCGATATCCGCAATCGCTTTCGAAGCCTGTCTTCGTCAAACCAGCGGACATAAACGCCATGCCCTTCCAATTGAATCTGAAGATCCTGCGCTCCGCTCCAGTTCGAACTTTCCGGAATTGAAGCGAGCAGGAAGTTAGTTTGAGACGGAAGAACGGAGAAGCCCAAATCCTGTAGTTCAGTGCTCAACCGCTCTCGCTCGCGACGAACATGCTCCCACGATCGGGAAGCATACGACCGGTCTTCCAGGGCGGCTACACCGAGTAGCTGAGAAACTCCATCAACATTGTAAGAGTCCTTTGTCTTTGCCAGCATTGGTTTGACCAAGCCGGCGTCGCCGATACAATAAGCTAGCCGCAGCCCAGCTAAAGAATACCCCTTGCTCAGAGTTCTCATCAGCAGGACATTCGGATAACGCCTGACCAGCTGTGTCGTGTCGTAAGACGAGGCAGGGTCGACGAAGTCGACATAGGCCTCGTCTATCAGCAATATGCCTTCGAATTCTATGGCCAGCCGTTCAACAGCTTCCAGCGGAAACAAGGTTCCGGAAGGTGCGTGAGGATTCGTAAGAATGCCAAGCTGAGCGTACTCGGAGTTCCAAAGTGCCGCGGTGGCGTCTGTTAACGACCAATCCGATCGCAGGGGAGAACGAGATAGAGGAGCCTGTTGGATCGCAGACAACACCGAATAGATGCCGTAGCTGGGGCTTACGATGCCGACAGCTCTGCCCGGGTCGACGAAGGTGGTAATTGCAAGGCGGAGAAGCTCGTCACCGCCATTTGTGGCAATGACCTGTTCGGTGTTGACATCGTGCAGGCGCGCGGCGACCTCTCGAAAGCTGTCGGCAAATGGATCCGGGTAACGCTGCAAAGTTCCGGGAACGACTGCTGCAAGAGCGGCCATCACTTTTGGGCTCGGCGGAAATGGGTTTTCGTTCGTGTTGAGTTTTATTGCATTACCCACGGGTCTTGCACCTGGAGTGTAGCCTCGCATCTCCCGAATATGCGCTCTTTCATGGTCCCGCCGCTTTTCTCTTACCATCAGTCCTATTCCGAGGTCTGCATTGCCTGAAGTTTTCGATTCTGTTTAGCAAGCCTAGTCCATAACAGGTCAGACGAACCGCTGCTTCGCAGTACGCGCTGCCCGCTACGCGGCGCTTCGAATTCCCGTCCATCCCAAATCCCTGTCGATTGCGACCAGTGCATCGACAAGCGACCGCATGTCAGTTTCACTATGAAACGGAGTGGGAGTGACACGAAGGCGTTCCTGCCCCCTTGGAACCGTTGGATAGTTAATTGGCTGCACATAAATGCTGTACTCATTCAAGAGCCGCTCGCTAATGCGCCTGCACAAATGGGCATCGCCCACGATTACCGGCAGGATGTGGCTCGGGGTATCGAGGACTGGAAGGTTAGCCTCCATCAGCATCGCCTTCAGCTTCGCCGCATTTTCCGCCTGGCGTGACCTCTCTTCCGGGTGTGTCTTGATGTGCCTTACTGCCGCTAAAGCACCAGCGGCAAGATGCGGGCAGAGGGAGGTCGTGAAGATGAAACTGTCCGCCATGCTTCGTATGACGTCGATGAGCAGCGCGGGGCCGGTAACATATCCGCCAATGACGCCAAACGCCTTCGCCAGCGTTCCTTCGATGATCGTAAGGCGCTCGGCAAGGCCCTCACGTTCGGCGATCCCGCCGCCGCGGGAGCCATAGAGGCCAACGGCGTGCACCTCGTCCAGGTAGGTAATCGCGTTATGCTTTTCGGCGATATCGCATATCGCCTCGATCGGAGCGATGTCCCCATCCATGCTGTAGACGCTCTCGAAGGCAACGATTTTCGGTCGGTCCGGATCGACGCCACTCATCAATTCGTCAAGGTGTGCCGCGTCATTGTGTCTGAAGATTAAGCGTTCCGCACCGGACCTGCGAATGCCTTCGATCATCGAATTATGATTGAGGGCATCCGAAAAGATGGCGCAGTTCGGAAGAATTCGCCCAAGTGTGCCCAGCGCCGCCAGGTTTGATATCCAACCCGACGTAAAGATCAGGGCAGCTTCCTTTCCGTGCAGATCGGCGAGTTCGGTTTCCAAACTCACGTGCTGACGGTTTGTCCCGGAAATATTCCGCGTTCCGCCGGTGCCCGCTCCAGAAAAGTCGATGGACTCGTGCATCGCGGCCAAAACGTCCGGATGCTGGCCCATTCCCAGATAATCGTTGCTGCACCAAACCGTCACCTTCTGCGTCCCGCCGTCGGGGCGGTGCCAAAGTGCCTGGGGAAATTGGCCTACCATACGTTCAAGTTCGGCGAACGTGCGATAGCGGCCATCCAGCTTCATCTCGGCGAGCAAATCCTGGAATTGTCTGTTGTAGTCCATGCTAGCGCTCCTAAGTCAGCGTGCCTGACACGGCGGCGCCGACAGTTCATCTGAGTCAATGGCAATGTATGCGTATTGCCCATACGCCGCAAGAACGAATGTCCCATTCGGGGTTGCGACATCTTGGTCGTCGCTGGTAAGTCACGTTGCGAAAGATTGATAGGATCGAGCTGGTCTCTCTCAACGCTGGATTCTTTCGGCGAGGTGTGTTCGTCGATCGCCCTGCAGCGCGAAAACGTGGTCCATGGCGCGCGATGGTTCGATCGAGACCGCCTTGCCAATTGCTCGTGCGGGAACGCCCGCGACGGTCGTGCCTGGAGCGACGGGCTTGAGCACGACAGAGCCGGCCCCGATACGCGCGCTGGCACCGACTTCTATATTCCCGAGAATGGTGGCACCAGCGCCCACAAGGACCCCCTCTCGTACTTTCGGGTGCCTTTCGCCGGTGTCCTTTCCATTGCCGCCAAGGGTTACGTTTTGCATGAGAGCGACATTGTCGTCGACGACACTCGTCTCTCCGATGACGATCCCGGTCGCGTGGTCGAAAAACAAGCCCACCCCGAGGCGCGCCGCCGGGTGGATATCGACCTGAAGCGCGCGAGACGCAGAGCCCTGAAGGTAAAGCGCCAATTCCCGTCGCCCCACTCGCCAAAGTTCGTGCGAGAAACGGTGTATCTGGATGCCGAGAAACCCTTTGGCATGGAGGACGACATGCAACGCCCGGGTAGTTGCCGGGTCGCGTTCAAGTGCCGCCGTAATGTCGAACACCGCGGAAGCAAGGATCGAGTGATTTTCGTTGAGCAGACTGCGCAGGGTTTCAAGCAGGCTTGGCGAAAGGTGCCCAGGAGAAATGGTAGAGACGATGCGACCGATGATGGCCTCTGGTAATGTACCGTGAAGCATAATCCAATCGGCCATAAGCTCACGGAGAAAATCATCCTCTCCAGCGGCCTTTTCGGCCTCCGCCAAAATGTGCGACCATAGCTGTCGTTCAGTAAACCCGACATTTATCATGGAATTTTCCGTGTGCATGCCATCGCTTCCTCAACGCCCCTCGGGCGAAACGGTTGCGCGCCAAGCGTCCGCGAAGGCTTTCGCGCTCGCCCTGATTTCCACGAGTGATCGTCCCGGACGGTATAGATTGCCCCCGATGCCAAATCCGCTCGCTCCCGCGGCCACCCAGGCTGGAAAGGACTCTGGTAAGATGCCCCCGGTCGGCAGAAGGGGGATATCGTTCGAAAACACTGCGCGCCAAGCCTTTAGAACGGCGGGAGATATGGCCTCGGCGGGAAACACCTTCAGCCCATCAGCACCGGCTTGAAGCGCAGCAAAACCCTCCGTCGGAGTCGAAACGCCTGGGAAGCACGCCAGGTTCTGGTCATGCGCGGCTTTGACGACAGCCACATCCGCGTGAGGCATGACAATAAGCCTTCCGCCGGAATCCCGGACGCGCGTGACGTCGGCCGGCGACATAACGGTCCCAGCGCCAATAAGCGCGTCGGCTCCGAAACGTCGAGCGATGCGCTCGATGCTGCAAAGGGGATCAGGGGAATTCAAGGGCACCTCGATCAGACCGAATCCGGACTCGACAAGGATGGCGGTGACATCCTCTACCTCTTGCGGAGTGATCCAGCGCAGGACGGCTATGAGCGGAAGCGCAGAGAGCGCCTCTTTCAGTGACGGACGACCGTTCTGATCCGAGCGGTTTTGGTTCATTGTCTAGCTCCTTTCAACAAATTGCGTAGAGCCGCCCCAAGGGACGACACCCCTCAGGAACCAGGAATCGGAATTGCCAAAGGCGGACAACGCTGTGTGTATGGCGAATAACCATACATATGCTCACATCATGCGGCTGTCTAGCATAAAGTTGGCTCAGCTGTCTGGTTGGGCCAATAGACGAAAAAACGAACAAAAACTGGACGTTTCAAGGTATACACGACATCCGTGGCGTTCCTCACCTCGTGACCTGCAGGAGCATAATCTGTTCCTGTAAGGAAATTTTGATGGACATAGTATGGGTGATGCGCATACATCAGGGCGAACTTTTGGCAGATGCACGAAGGATCTCTAGATGCACGAGGCTTACCCCAGGCCCAAAGAAAAGCCGAGAAACCCGAATTTTTCATCCGGTCCTTGCAGGAAACGTCCCGGCTGGTCGCTGCAGGCGCTTGAAGGCGCTTCGCTAGGAAGATCGCACCGATCGCGGGAGGGCAAGGCGAAGCTACGGGAGGTAATCGATCTGACCCGCGCGGTTCTCGATATCCCAGATGAGTACCGGATCGGAATTGTGCCTGGTTCAGATATGGGCGCGGTGGAAATGGCGCTTTGGAACTTGCTCGGGACGCGCGGAGTCGACGTGTTTGCTCTGGGAGAGCTTCGGTGCGGATTGGGTCAGAGATATCACTCAGGAACTGGAGATCGCGGATCAGCGGGTATTCGGCGCGGCCTTCGGTGACTTGCCAGACCTCACGCAGGCCGACCCCGCTCGCGACATTGTCTTCACGTGGAATGGCACGACATCGGGAGTGCGGGTTCCGAATGGCGAATGGATCAGCGACACCCGTGAGGGGCTGACGATTTGCGATGCGACCTCGGCAGCGTTCGCTATGGATCTGCCGTGGGACAAGCTCGACGTGACGACGTGGTCCTGGCAGAAAGTGCTAGGTGGCGAGGGCGCGCACGGGATGATCGTGATGAGTCCGCGGGCGATAGCGAGGCTGACGGATCATGTGCCATCATGGCCGGTACCTAAGCTCTATCGGATGGTCACGCAAGGTGTTGCCACCGAAGGGCTTTTCGTTGGTGAAACCATCAACACGCCTTCGATGCTCGCAGTTGAGGACGCGATCGACGGATTGCGCTGGGCACAGGAAGTCGGTGGCCTTGCTGCTTTGAAGGCACGGTGCGAAGCGAATTTATCGCAGGCGGTGGAGTGGGTCAGTCGGAACGGATGGTGCGATTTCCTTGCCGGTAGCCACGAGATCCGGTCTCCGACGTCAATCTGTTTCAAGATCGTTGATCCGTACTTTGCCGCTAGTCCTTTGCTTCAGTCGACGCTCGCGAGCCTGGTTGCCGCCCGACTTGCAGAGGAAAAGGTTGCCTTTGATGTCGCGGCCTATCGCACCGCACCCCCGGGATTCCGATTGTGGGGCGGAGCGACCGTGGATTCCTCCGATCTGGCGCTAGCATTTGAGTGGCTGACTTGGTCATATCACGAGGTCCGGAAGGTAATGACCCGATGAATGAGCCGATAATTGGCGAGGCAGAGCGCGGTCTCGATCGATTGTTCCCATGCTTTCGCCGGGCCGATATCTCTTTTATCCGGGGACGGGGCGCTTGGCTTTACGCCACGGATAATCGGGAATACCTCGACTTCGCGACGGGTATAGCAGTCACCGGACTCGGACATTGCCATCCTGCGCTGATTGATGTGGTTTTACGGCAAGGGTTGAATCTGTGGCATGTTTCCAATGCCGTGCGGATCCCCGAGCAGGAGTCTCTGGCGCAGTTGTTATGCAGCAAGACTTTTGCCGACCGTGCGTTTTTCAGCAATTCCGGTGCCGAGGCGGTGGAGACGGCGATTAAGGCCGCGCGCCGCTACCACTTCGTTTCCGGCAGGCCGCAGCGCTATCGCATTGTGACGCTCGAGGGTTCTTTCCATGGTCGCACACTCGCGACAATCGCGGCCGGTGGGCGGCCCAATCACCTGGAGGGCTTTGGCCCTCCAACGACGGGCTTCGACGTCGTTCCCTTCGGAGACGTCGACGCGCTGGAAAGGGCATGCGGCGATGAGACGGCGGCTGTCATGGTCGAGCCGATCCAAGGAGAGAGCGGCGTTCGAAAATTGGATGCGCGCGAGCTGGGTCGGATCCGCGAAATCTGTGACGGGCAGGGAATTCTCCTTGTCTTTGATGAAGTGCAGACCGGCGTGGGACGAACCGGCAAGCTCTTCGCTTATCAGAACGCCGGCGTAGTTCCCGATATACTTGCTGCCGCAAAGGGATTGGGAAATGGCTTCCCCGTAGCCGCCTGCCTCGCCACGGAAACAGTCGCGGCCTGCATGACACCTGGAACTCATGGCTTCACGTTTGGTGGCAACCCGCTTGCTATGTCGATAGCCGCAAAGGTCATCGAGCTCACTGCAGAGGAGCCGTTTCTAAGAGACGTGCACCAAAAGGGCGAACGGCTTTTCGAAGGCCTCCGGAACATTGCCGCCGAATCCCCCGACGTTTTTGCAGAAGCGCGCGGCGAAGGCTTGCTGCTCGGCATCCGCTGCAATGTTCCGGTGGATCTCGTCGCAACGGCAGCACGGCTAAATGGCCTTTTGACCGTGACAGCAGGGGATAACGTGTTGCGTATTCTTCCGCCGCTGGTCGTATCCGACGGAGAGATCGATGATGGAATACAGCGGCTTCGCAAAGCCGCCGCGACGATAAGAGGCGATGGTGGAGGACTGCGCTCGTAAAGTACCCCCACAGCTAACTGTCTTGACGGGATCCAACGACCAGCGGATCACGAGGGCGAGACGGCTCGCTAGCGTCTGGGCAGGTGGTCGTTTATCCAACGAACACCTTCCATGACGCCGCCAAATGGGTAGAGGTGATAAAGCACGCCGCCGAGATCGTACTTGCCGATCCCGGCACCAAGCTGATCCCAAAAGCGTTCGGGTCCGACGGGCAGGAGGAGATCGGTAAGCGATAGACCATATCCACGGGCAATTGACGCCGACGCGACGACACCAAACTGCTTCGCGAACCTGAGCAGTTTGGCGACGTCTGCCGGACCCGGTACACCAATGCGAACCGGCGATGTGATCCCCATGTCACGCAACCGCTTGAGCCAGCTTATGACGGCGGCCGCATCAAACCCAAACTGCGTCGTGATTTCGACAGAGCAACCAGCGTCCCTTAGAAACTCAACCTTCCATTTTAACGCCTGCCAAAGTGCGCTCGTCTCAATCTTGGGGTGGCCATCGGGATAGGCCACGATACCCACTTGCCGAATTGAATGGCGCTCCAGGACACCGCTTTTTAGCAAGGCCAGTGAATCCTTGTACGGACCGACTGGGGAAGCAGGATCGCCGCCAACAAGGATGAATCGTGAAGGAGCTGCGGATCCGACAAGGTTCGAGATCAAGCCGTCGAGATCTTCCTCGGAATGAAGTCGCCGCGATGAGATTATCGGCACGGGCTCGAAGCCGCAGGACCGAATGACTCGCGCCGCGTTGACACGTTGGCCGTGGTCCTCGTTACCTAGAAAAGCGATGTTGATCGGCGTCCCTGCAGGGATGCAAGCCTTCGCTGCCTCGATCTTTGCAATATCCTTGCCTGTGATTTCCAAGGTGTACAGCGGCTCGCCGGATTGGTGATCGGCATCAGCCTGGCTTGATCTGCTATTCATCACCGTCCCCAGGCTTTTCAGAGAAATGGTCGCGCAGTTTGTTCTTCACCCCGTCGAATTTCGCGGCATCGCCCGGCGGCGTACGAGCGATCGTTATATTCGGCCAGAGGAGGGAGAAGCGGGCGTTGAATTCCGTCCATGCGTCTGCCATCGGATCACTGTCGGGGACAATCGCTTCCGCGGGACACTCTGGATCGCATACGCCGCAGTCGATGCACTCCTCAGGATCAATGACCAGCATGTTCTCGCCCTCTCGGAAGCAATCAACGGGACAGACATTGACGCAGTCCATGTATTTGCACCGTATGCAGTTTTCAGTGACGACGTAGGCCATTCGTGAACTAGATCTCCCAGGGAACGCTTCGGGATTCTACGGTTGGTTACGGCGCTTGATGGCCGCGACATTTTTTCCATTCTGCAATCTTTCCTTTTGCCCATACACGGCGTATAAGCTGTATGTCAATGAGCCATACAAAATGGAGATCGCAGGCAATGTGGAAGCCGAGGCTGAACGAAAGCGCCCGTATGAAGTACCTCGGTATCGTCGAGGCGCTGGAAGCGGATATCCGCTCGGGGCGCGTTTCGAGAGGTGACAGGCTCCCGCCGCAGCGAGCCATTGCAGAAGCGCTCGGCGTAGACCTGACAACGGTGACGCGTGCGTTCAACGAAGCCCGACGCCGCGGCATCGTCGAGGCCCAGGCGGGCAGGGGAACTTTCATCTGCGAAAGGCTCGACGGTGAGCCGGCTGTCCAAAGCCAGCCGCTGATCGACCTAAGCATGAATATGCCACCTCAGCCGCCGGCTGCGCATCTCAAGAGGAATTTCTCACAGGGGATCGCTGAAATCCTTGGTGGCCCGCGCGGAACGTTGAGTACCTATTATCAGGAGAGCAACGGATCGGACGCCGACCGGCAGGCGGCTGCAGTGTGGCTCGGTCACCGGGTGGAAGACGTGGTGGCCGACCGTGTTGTCGTCACTTCAGGGGCTCAAAGCGCGCTATTTGCGGTGTGCGAGCTTTTGCTCGGACCGGGCGACTTGATCGCCGCCGGATCTGTGACCTATCCCGGCCTGAAGGCGGTTGCGGCTCAGAAGGGGATCGTGATCGAACCCATCGCCATGGATGATCTCGGAATGATCCCCGATTCCTTTGAGAAGGTTTGCCGGGATAAGAGTCCTAAGGTCCTCTATTTGGTTCCCACGATCGACAATCCGACAACGGCAACCTTGCCGGAGGAACGGCGTCGTGCGCTGGTGGCGCTGGCACGCAGACACGGTGTCGCGATCATCGAGGACGACCCATATGCTCCATTGAGACCCGAAAGGCTGGTCTCGCTCGCCGAGCTGGCGCATGACATCACATGGCATATCGCTACGCTTTCGAAATGTGCGACTCCTGCCCTGCGAGTGGCCTACGTGATTGCACCGAACGCCAGTCAGGCATTGCGCCTTGCGGGCATCCTGAGGGCAACGGTTTTGATGGCACCGCCTTTGATGTCGGCGCTGGCGAGCCGCTGGATTTCCGATGGCACTTTGGACGCGATCACCAACGCCATTCGCGTTGAAAACATCGAGCGCCAGAAGCTCGCTTCGTCGATTTTGGGCGAGAGTGCTTTCGCAGCCGACCCCCATGGGCATCACTTGTGGCTCCGATTGCCGGACCACTGGCTTGCTGCGGCCTTCGCCGAGCACGCCGACCGGGCTGGCGTCTCGATCGTGCCGAGCTCTGCCTTCGCGACGACCGCCTATCCGCTACAAGCCGTTAGAATCTCTCTTGGCGTGGCTCCCGATCGGGGTGCGTTGGAAGATGCACTAACGTTGCTTTCTAGCCTGATCGCGCAACCATCGCTGGGATCCAGAGCCGTCGTCTAAAAAAATCGCAGGTCGTCTTGATGACTGCTTCGTTCCAACGGGGCCGATGGTCGCGGTGCGGCCGTTGATTGGCTTAATTCCTCGGGCCTGAATTCACGGGTGAGACTGGAGGGATCTCAGAACCTGACCGATAGCGATCGGAGTCAGGTCAGATCGCAATGCCCGAAATCTCCAACCTCACCACTAAACCTAAACCCAAAGTGGGGGTGCGGCCCGTAGCATGCCGTGCTCTTATCAGCCATGCCGCGCAAGCCGACCGATGTAGGCCAGGCTTTTGCGGAAGGAGAGCAGCCATGTTCGGCTTGACAGCACTGGAACTTGCCCGGATCCAATTTGGATTTACGATTTCGTTCCACATCATCTTCCCGGCGATCACCATCGGACTCGCCAGCTACCTCGCCGTTCTTGAAGGGATGTGGTTGTGGCGGAAGGATGTGGTCTATCGCGAGCTTTACCATTTTTGGTCGACGATCTTTGCAGTCAACTTTGCCATGGGTGTCGTATCCGGCCTCGTCATGGCCTATCAGTTTGGCACCAACTGGAGCTATTTTTCCGCGACTGCAGGCAGCATTACGGGTCCGCTCCTGACATACGAAGTGCTGACTGCTTTCTTTCTGGAAGCCGGCTTTCTTGGCGTGATGCTATTCGGCTGGAACAAGGTCGGCCCCGGTTTGCACTTTTTCGCAACGATTATGGTGGCGCTCGGAACGCTGATTTCGGCAACCTGGATTCTCGCGTCGAACAGCTGGATGCAAACGCCGCAGGGCTTCGAGATGATCAATGGCCGCGTCGTGCCCGTCGATTGGCTGAAGGTGATCTTCAATCCATCCTTCCCTTATCGCTTGGCACACATGACGATCGCAGCCTATCTCGCCACGGCTCTCTTCGTCGGTGCGTCGGCCGCTTGGCATCTCTCGCGCGGGCGGGCGACTCCGGCGATCCGCACCATGTTCTCAATGGCAATGTGGATGGTGCTGTTAGTCGCCCCGATCCAGGTGATCGTAGGCGATGCACATGGCCTCAACACCCTTGAGCATCAGCCCGCGAAAGTCGCCGCCCTCGAAGGCCACTGGGAGAACACCCCCGGCGAAAGCCTGCCGCTTATCCTCTTCGGCCTTCCGGACATGAAGGCAGAGAAGACACGTTATGCAATCGAGATACCTTATCTCGGCGGCCTGGTCCTGACGCATGACATCAATGGCCACATTCCCGGTCTCAAGGAGTTTAGCCCGGAAGACCGTCCGAACTCCGCTGTAGTCTTCTGGAGTTTTCGGCTGATGGTCGGACTTGGCATCCTGATGCTCCTGCTTGGGCTTTGGAGCCTATACCTACGTGGACGTGGCGGAATGTATGGTTCAAAAGCGTTTCTGCGCTTCGCCACACTCATGGGGCCGGCGGGTCTCATTGCGATTCTTGCCGGCTGGATGACGACAGAGGTCGGTCGCCAGCCGTGGATCGTTTACGGAGTCATGCGGACCAAGGACGCAGTCTCCAACCATTCCGCATTCGCGCTATCCACTACGCTTGTCGTCTTCGTCGTGATGTACTTCGCCGTTTTCGGCACCGGGGTCAGCTATATGCTGAAGCTTGTTGCCAAGGGGCCTGATCCTGACGGCGGCCACCATCCGCCACAGGACGAGGGTCAGTCGTCACGGCCGGCCAGGCCGCTTTCGGCCGCACCGGACCATATCGGGCCGGCCATAGAAGCCGCAGAACACACGGAGGCATGACGGCGATGGGCATCGATCTTCCGCTGATCTGGGCGATCGTCATTGGTTTCGGAATCATGATGTACGTCATCATGGATGGCTTCGATCTAGGTATCGGCATCCTCTTCCCCTTCGTGGCCGATCGTGAGGACCGCGACACCATGGTCAACACGGTGGCCCCTGTCTGGGACGGAAACGAAACCTGGCTGGCATTCGGGGGAGCGGCATTGTTGGCGGCATTCCCGCTGGCGTATTCCGTCATCCTAAGCGCGCTTTACCTGCCGCTTCTGTTAATGCTGGCAGGCCTGATCTGGCGGGGCGTTGCGTTCGAATTCCGTTTCAAGTCGGACGAGGCGCACAAGCCGTTCTGGGATAAGGCATTCGCGTGGGGCTCCTACATCGCGACGTTTTCACAGGGGGTGGCGTTGGGTGCCTTTATCAATGGTTTTCCGGTGGTGAACTCAGCCTATGACGGCGGACTGTTCGACTGGCTGACGCCATTCTCCCTGTTTACCGGCCTCGGACTCCTGGTCGCCTATGCGCTTCTCGGCTCGACTTGGCTGATCATGAAAACGGAAGGCGCGCTTCAACAGCGCATGAAAGAACTTGCAAAACCAGTAACGCTTGTGCTGCTTTGCGTGATCGTCTTCGTCAGCCTATGGACGCCTCTCGCTCACCCTGCCGTCGCTGAACGCTGGTTTTCGCTGCCGGACCTATTGTTTTTCGCACCTGTACCAATTCTCGTGTTGCTGGCAACAGTCGCGATCCTCAACAGGCTGCAACGCGACGCCCATGCCAGTCCTTTCGTGCTGGCGCTCTTTATGCTCTTCCTGGGCTACAGCGGTCTCGCAATCAGTCTATGGCCGAACATCCTTCCGCCGTCTGTCTCGATCTGGGAGGCGGCTGCGCCCCCGCAGAGCATGGGCTTCACCCTCGTCGGAGCCCTATTCATCATCCCGTTCATTCTCGCCTACACGGCATGGTCCTATTACGTGTTCCGCGGAAAAGTGAAACCCGGAGAAGGATATCATTGATGACCCGGGTTACTGCCCCAGCGAGCTGGTTGCGACGGCTGAGCTGGATGATCCTGCTCTGGGCGGCGAGCGTCATTGTGCTCGGCGCTGTGGCAACAGTAGTCCGGCTCTTTCTCAATGCCGCGGGAATGACCGCCTGAATCACGCGACAACTCTCAATACGCAAAAAAGACGACCGCGCCGCCATGTGACCGCGGCTGCTCGGCCGCAGCTCCCTGAAAGGAACGACAATGACTGAGAATCAGCGAGCTACCTCTGCATTTGAAGAAGCCGCCCTGTTCTTCCATCGCTATCCGAGACCGGGCAAGCTAGAAATCCAGCCGACCAAAACTCTCGGCAATCAGCGGGATCTTGCGCTTGCGTATTCTCCGGGCGTTGCGGTGCCGTGCCTGGCGATCCGTGATAATCCCACCACCGCCGCGGACTACACCGCACGAGGCAATCTTGTCGCCGTAATCTCAAACGGCTCGGCCGTGCTGGGATTGGGCAATATCGGTGCGCTCGCTGCGAAGCCCGTGATGGAGGGCAAGGCAGTCCTATTCAAGAAATTTGCCGACATCGACGTCTTCGATATCGAGGTTGACGCCAGCGACCCACGGCGGATGATCGAGGTGGTGACCGCCCTCGAGCCGACCTTCGGCGGCATTAACCTGGAAGATATCAAGGCACCCGAGTGCTTTGAGATCGAGGAGGAACTGCGTCGTCGTATGAGCGTGCCTGTTTTTCACGACGATCAGCATGGGACGGCGATCATTGTCGCAGCTGCTGTTCTCAACGGTCTGGAGCTTGCGCGCAAGACGATCGGGCAAGCCAAAATTGTTACTTCCGGTGCTGGTGCTGCTGCCATTGCCTGCCTCAATCTCCTGGTGACGCTTGGAGCCAGACGCGAGAATATCTGGGTTTGCGATATAGATGGTGTTGTCTATCAGGGTCGCTCCACGCTCATGGACCGGTGGAAGGAGGCTTACGCGCAAAAAACTGAAGCGCGTGCTCTCGCGGATGTCATCGGCGGCGCAGATATTTTCCTCGGCGTGTCGGCGGGCGGAGCACTGAAGCCGGAGTTAGTGAAGGAGATGGCGGCGTCCCCTCTGATTCTGGCTTTAGCGAATCCAACGCCCGAAATTATGCCCGAGGAGGTTCGTGCAGCACGTGCCGACGCCATGGTCTGCACCGGGCGTTCCGACCAGCCAAACCAGGTCAACAACGTCCTATGTTTTCCCTACATCTTTCGCGGGGCCCTCGATGTCGGCGCAACCGCGATCAACGAAGAGATGAAACTGGCTGCGGTGAAGGCGATTGCCGCGCTCGCACGCGAGGAGCCCTCCGAAGACGCAGCGCGATCTTGTGAAACCGGGACGGTAACGTTCGGACGGGACTACATCATTCCGTCACCGTTCGATCCTCGCCTGATCTTGCGTATCGCGCCCGCGGTTGCCGAGGCCGCAATGGAAACTGGTGTAGCAACGCGACCGATCGAGGATATGCGAGCCTACATCGATAGACTGCACCGCCTTGTGTTCCGCTCCGGGGTTGTTATGCAGTCGGTCTTCGCAACAGCCCGTGCTCAGAAAAAACCTAAACGCGTCATCTATGCCGAGGGCGAAGACGAGCGTGTGCTTCGCGCCGCCCAGGTTGTGATCGAGGAGGGGATTGCCGAACCGGTCCTTGTCGGACGCCCGCAGGTCGTGGAAAGCCGGTTGCAACGCTATGGCCTGCGAATTCGCCCGGGCCGCGACTTCGATGTGATCAATCCCGAGGACGATCCCCGTTACCGGGAGTATGTTGATCTATACCTCGCCACGACCTGTCGCCAAGGCGTAACACCTGACGCAGCCAGAACGGTAGTGCGCACAAATCCCACAGTCATTGCCGCCCTGGCTGTGGTTCGGGACGAGGCCGATGCGATGATTAGCGGTCTGGAGGGCCGCTATGAAAGCCATCTCAAGGCGGTACAGCAGATAATCGGCAAAGCGAACGGCGTGCGGGGATACTCAGCGTTGAGTTTGCTCCTCACGCTTCACCGTGTCCTTTTCTTTGCCGATACCTATGTCAACGTCGATCCAGGCATCGAACAGATCACCGAGACGGTCATCCTCGCAGTCAAAGAAATCAGCCGTTTCGGCATCGGGCCCAAAGTGGCGCTCGTTTCGCACTCGAATTTCGGCTCCAGGGACTCCAATAGTGCGGATAAGATGCGAGAAGCCGCGGCCGCACTCGCTGCGAGAGCGCCAGAGCTTGAACTCGATGGCGAAATGCACGGAGACGCGGCTCTGTCGCAGATCTTGCGGGATCGCGTTCATCCGCACTCGCGGCTGAAGGATGCGGCCAATCTCTTGGTCTTCCCGAATCTCGATGCTGCAAATATCACCCTCAACGTCCTGAAAGAGGTCACCAACGCGCTCCATATCGGTCCGATTTTGCTCGGCACTGCGCGGCCGGCACATATTCTGACGCCATCCGTTACATCGCGTGGCGTGGTCAACATGAGCGCATTCGCAGCTGTCCAAGCTTACCAGAGCTAGGCGGTCCTGCGACTAAATCTTTCCCGCCACTCTCGCGGGAAACAAGCAAGGGCAGCCAAAGGCGGGACGATGCGCGCTATCCCGCGGCCGATGCATCAGGCGATTGCCGCGAACGCTCAAGGTCGCCGCGGTGACCCAACGGATCGGCATTCGGTAAAAGGTGAAGGGCGCGATATTCCGTGGGCGTAATACCCATAATTCGTCGAAACGTCGCGCTGAACGCACTATCGGAGAGAAAGCCCAATGAGGCGGCTACCGAAGAGATGGGCTGGCGGCCACGCCGGAGCCGGGCAGCGGCAAGGCGCACTTTCCAACGGGACACGTAGTGTATCGGCGAAACGCCGACCGTTGCTTTGAAATGCGTGGCGAAGGTCGATCTCGACTGGGATGCGAGACTGGCAAGGTCGGTGAGTGTCCAGTTGCGAACAGGATCCGCATGGATTGCTTCAAAGGCCTTTCCGACGTGCGGGTCTGAGAGCGCAGCCAGCCAGTTTCCACTCGAAGGCGGCAGTTCGGCGATGTAGGTCCGAAGCGCGTGGATAAACATGAGGCGCAGGAGGTCATTGCAGGCGATGCGCGCGCCTGGCTCCGCTCGCCGCCATTCCTTGTCCAGTTGATCCAGCAGCCAGTGGATCGCTTCCGCAGCTTCACCGGAGATTAGAAGCATCGGTGGCAGCACGTCGGTAAGGATCCCGCCATTGGCGGTATCGAAACGGACATTCCCACCGATCAGATACACGTCGTTGCCGCTGCCATATTGGCGAGCTTGGTCGTCCGGCCGGAACATTTGCGTGGCGGCCACCCGAACCTCGCGCGAACTGGCCAACCCAAACTCCCCTCGAATGGCGGCAAAGCAATCGCCTTCCACAAGCCAGAGTGGTTCGGTCCCATCGTCTTTGACTAGCCAGCAAGATCCGCGACGCACTGCACAAAACGTGACGAAATCAGATTCCGGGAAGCGGACAGCCCAATCGCCTCCTGCGGTTAGTGCGATGGAAGCGATGGCCTCCGCATCGACAAGACGCAGCACATCGGACAAAGCGTCATTTGGAGCATCTTGGACGATCACGACAGAATCTCGGACGTGGAAGGATGGATCGTCCTAGTTATTTATCGGATATCAGTTTCCGGCACCACCACCAACCGACGACGTCAGGTGATTGCATGGATGGCGCTTCTGTCTCCCCCGACGGCGCAGCCACCTTCCATCCCAGCGGCGTGAACACATCGAGTCCTGGTTCCAGTAGGAAATCCGCTATCGCCTACGGCAAACTTTGGTGGGGGTGCACCATTTCCCGGGCGTGGCTTAGACTAGGCCATCTCGAGACCAACCACTGACAATCGACCACGAAAGCAATCCGATGACAGACGTCAACTCAGACGAGCCGCAAGACCCGGCCCGACGCGATCTACTCGCGTTGGGCGTTGGGGCGGCGGCGCTGACAATGCTCCCATACTTCTCAGCAGCCGCAAAGTCGCCAGCAACTAAAACCCTGGCCCCCGAAAGGAATGAAACCATGACCACAGTCACAACACGCGACGGCGTCGAAATTTTCTACAAAGATTGGGGCCCGAAGAGCGCGCAGCCGATTGTCTTCCATCACGGCTGGCCCTTGAGCGGTGATGATTGGGACAACCAGATGCTGTTCTTCCTCCAGAACGGTTACAGGGTGATCGCCCATGACCGACGTGGCCACGGCCGTTCGGCCCAGGTCAGCGACGGCCACGATATGGATCACTACGCTGCGGACGTGGCCGCTGTCGTCGAACATCTTAATCTGCGCAATGCGATCCATATCGGCCATTCGACAGGCGGCGGCGAAGCCGTGCACTACGTCGCACGCCACGGTCAGCCGGCCAAGCGTGTCGCCAAGCTCATCATCATCGGCGCGGTGCCACCGGTTATGGTGAAGAGCGAGAAGAACCCCGGCGGCTTGCCAATCGAAGTATTCGATGGCCTGCGCAAAGCGCTGGCCGACAACCGGTCCCAATTCTATGTCGATCTTCCCACGGGTCCTTTCTACAGCTTCAACCGACCCGGCGCGACCCCGATCGCTCCAGTTATCCAGAACTGGTGGCGTCAAGGCATGATGGGCAGCGCAAAAGCGCACTACGAGGGGATCAAAGCATTTTCTGAAACGGACTTCACCGAGGATCTCAAGGTCATCGACGTACCGACCCTTGTGATGCACGGCGACGACGACCAGATCGTCCCAATCGCGGATTCGGCACCGCTTTCGGCGAAACTGCTCAAGAACAGCACTCTCAAGATCTACAAAAACCTACCGCATGGCATGTGCACTACCCACGCGGATATCGTGAATCCCGACCTGCTGGCCTTCGCAAAGGCATAAACCAAAGCCGGCGCTTTCAATAGCGCCGGCTACCATCGCCGTTCGAGCACGGGTTGGTATCCCATGGCGATCCCCTCCCTGATCCGCGCATCGTTCCTCAGCGGGGCGCTAACGACCGATGCTATTGGCTGCGTCTGACGAGCCTCTGCAAGAGTGGCTTTGGCTGCACGGCGGCTCCGCTGGTGGGAAGCTGGGCTGGCCTCCATTGGGAGGCGGGATGATTCGGCGGCAATACGATTGACGTGAAGCCGCACTGCACCAATAGCTGGAGTTGGTCCGGGAGTAGGTCTCCGATCGCTCGAACATCACCCATATAGCCGTGTTGCCCGCGCAATGCGCGGGCAAGGGTGAATCCTCTGCCGTCTCTGAGCTTGGCAAAGGGGACGACAATCAAGTCGATCCGTTCCAGCAATTCTGCGACCACGCCCAGCGGGCTCTCCGAGTTTAGCAACACGCCAGTCGGCCGGCCACAGACTGGAGCGGCGTCGAGCCGTTCAATGATGTCAACCGATCCGACATGGAACGCAGCAAACGACCCGTGCTCGCCAGCTGCGGGGTAAATCCAGCGGTCGGGGATTTCGTAGCCGAGTTGATTAATCAGCGCCATAGATAGCCTCCTTGAACGGGGCCGCGCCGATACGCCTGTAGGTGTCGTTGAAACTCTCACCGTCGACCCGCTCGGCCACGTAGACATCGACGATCGCTTCGATGGCATCGACAACCCGCCCGGACAAGACAGAGGGGCCGATTATGCTGCCAATCGATGGTTTGTCACTTGAAGATCCGCCTAGTGTGATCTGGTAGACTTCCTCGCCGTTTTTATCGACTCCCAGAAGGCCGATATGGCCAACATGGTGATGTCCACAGGCATTGATGCAGCCAGAAATGTTCAGATCGATTTTGCCGATTTCCCGCTGTCGCTCAGGATCGGCGAAGCGTTCCGCGATGCGCTGCGCAACCGGAATGGATCGCGCCGTCGCAAGGCTGCAATAATCCATGCCCGGGCAAGCGATGATATCGGTTATCAAGCCGACGTTCCCGCTGGCAAGGCCGGCGGCCACCAGGTCCCCCCATAGGGAATGCAAGCTGTCCTTGCGCACATGAGGCAGCACCAGGTTCTGTTCATGCGAAACGCGGATTTCACCGAAAGAATGGCGGTCTGCCAGATCCGCGACAGTCTCCATTTCCCCGGAGCTGATATCGCCCGGTATGCCGCCGACGGTTTTGAGCGATATGACGGCCGACACGTAGCCGATCTGCTTGTGCGGGTGTGTGTTCGTGTTCACCCAAGCCCGGAAGGCCTGATCATCACTGAAGGCACGTTCGAAGCCCGCGGGCTGGCGCTCAAGTTTCTCGAAGGGCGGTGGCAAGAAACGGGCGGCGACCGCCTCGACTACATCGTCATCCAAAACGCCGTGATCATCCGGCATTGCCGCGAACTCGGTCTCGATCATGTGGATGAAGTTCTCGGGCTTCATCTCACGAAGCAGGATCTTGATGCGAGCCTTGTAGATATTATCCCGCCGCCCAAGCGCGTTGTAGACCCGCAGGATCGCCTCGACGTAACGCAACAGATGGCGTACCGGCAGCCATTCTCGAACCAGCGTTCCTACAACTGGTGTGCGTCCGAGACCGCCGCCCGCAAAGATCGTGAAGCCCGGCTCGCCAGCAGTATTGCGGCTCGCCAGGATGCCGATGTCGTGAACACGGACGGCAGCACGGTCTTGCGGACTGCCGGTGATCGCAATTTTGAACTTCCGTGGAAGATAGGTGAACTCCGGATGATCGGTCGACCATTGCCTGAGGATTTCGGCGTAAAGGCGCGGATCTACGACTTCTTCCGCGGCGGCACCCGCGAAATGGTCGGTCGTGACGTTCCGTACGCAATTCCCGCTGGTCTGGATTGCATGCAGGTCCGCTTCAGCCAGAATAGCAAGGATATCCGGCACGTTCTCAAGTCTCGGCCAATTGAACTGAATGTTCTGGCGTGTGGTGAAATGACCGTACCCTTGATCGTAATGCCGCGCGACATACGCGAGCTGGCGCATTTGCGCCGCGCTGAGGACGCCATAAGGCAGGGCGACCCGCAGCATGTAACCGTGAAGCTGCAGATACACGCCATTCATCAGCCGGAGCGGCTTGAATTCCTCTTCGGTCAGTTCTCCCGACAATCGCCTTTTTACCTGCTCACGAAATTGTTCAGCCCGATTTCTAAGGAACTGTCGGTCATATTCGTCGTAGCGATAGATGCCTGCATAGGGAGACGTCGAAGTTGCCGACGGCGGCTCGGGGAAAGGCGGATTGTCCCAGCGGCCACCAGGGCGCTTGCCCGCCAGGTCGGGGCGCACACTCGGTCCCCTGCCGCGCAATCGTTCACGCTGCTCCACTGGCACAGATTCACCGTCAATGAGTTCGGCGGCGATCTCACGAACGCCTACGACAACGTTGTCACGCTCGCTTGAACGCGCTGCCTCCAACGATGCGGCGAGAGTTGCCTCCTCAGCCGCCGCGGCATTTTCGATATCTTCTGTCCAGCACTGCCCCGCGTCCAGCCACACGGCAACGCCATCACCAAGTCGGTTCGCGGTAATCAAGTGTACAGGCATATGTTACTCCTTGAGCGGATTGTGCGGCGACCGACTAGGCCGGGGCAGCATCATTGCTCCATGCCGCAACCGGTCTCCTGTTGTGTTGCCGAGACGTCTTTACGGTGGACCTTCCGGGACCCATGCCGTCCTAATCACGCGCTTTCGCGCGGTCGATCGTGATGGTTGTGGGCATCATGTTGTTGTTGGCATTGTGAATCACCCAGAGAGAGCCGCTCACAATGATGGCGATCAGCATGATCGTCAGGACGAAAATGGTCGTGTTGTTGCGCTGTTCCGGCGCAGTGCCGAGGTGCAGGAAGAACACCAGCTGCACGACGAGCTGCGCGACGGCGAGAACCGTGATTGCGGGCAGCACGAGATCGTCGCGAACGAGGCCGCTCATCACAGTGCCGAAGGACAACCCCGTCAGCAAGAGCGAGAGGCCGAAGCCGATCACATAGGATTTCATGCTCGCATGCGAAGCCGCTACGTAAGCCTCGGAGGCGGATTGGGACATTACATAACCCCGCGCAGATAGACGAAAGTGAAGACACAGATCCAGACAAGGTCGAGGAAATGCCAAAACAGGCTAAGGCAGGCGAGCCGCCGCCGGACGATGCCATCGAGGCCAAAGCGGAAGACTTGGTGCATCATCGTCGCTAACCAGACGAGGCCCGCGGCTACATGTAGTCCGTGGGTGCCGACCAGCGTGAAATACGCCGAAAGGAAAGCGCTTCGCTGGGGCCCGGCTCCATCCACGATGAGGCCGAGAAATTCATGCACCTCCATCACGATGAAGGCAGCGCCGAAAATGAAGGTGATGGCCAGCCACCTGACCACCTGGCTCTTGGCTCCAGCCTGTACCTGGAGCCCCGCGATGCCGAATGTGAAGCTGCTGATGAGGAGTATGACGGTCTCGATCGCGACGTACGGAAGGTCGAAAAGCTCCTTTCCGCCTGGTGCGCCAGCCGTACTTGATGCCAGGACGCCGAACGTGGCGAACAGCGTCGCGAAGATGAGACAATCGCTCATCAGGTATATCCAGAAACCGAGCACGGTGTTGGAACCGCTGTCGTGTTCATGCTCCTGGTGAGCCGGTATTGCGTTGTTTCCGTGTATGGACTTTACGAGGATGTTCATCCGTCATGCTCCTTTTCTTCGCGACAGGGCGAAGCGCTCGGTTTCGATACGGGCGATTTCGACCGCGGGCACGTAGTAATCGACATTCCGGTCGTAGGTTCGGGCGATGAACGTTCCAATCATGCCGAGCAGCCCAACGGCAGCCGCGACCCAGATGTGCCAAACCAGCGAAAAGCAAAGGACGAAGCTAAAGGCGGAGATGACGAAGCCTGCGGCGGTATTGCGAGGCATATGGATGTCTTCATATTGCCAGCGTCGCTCATAGGCGCGGCCAGTCTGTTTGTTCTCCCAGTGTTGCTCGAGCGACGTGATCTCGGGGATATGGGCGAAGTTGTAGAAGGGGGCTGGCGAGGCGGTAGCCCATTCAAGACTGCGCGCATCCCATGGATCTCCGGTGACATCGCGGTTCAGCTTTCGGTCCCGAATGCTGACGAAAAGTTGGATGAGAAGCGCAAGGATACCTACGCCGATAATTATTGCGCCAATCAGCGCGACCACCAGATAAGGATGCCAACCGGGCACATCATAGTGGTTCATGCGGCGCGTCATTCCCTTGAATCCGAGGATGTACAAGGGAGTGAAAGCCAGCCAGTAGCCGACCATCCAGCACCAGAAGGAAACCTTCCCCCAGAATTCATTGAGCGTGAAGCCGAAGACTTTCGGGAACCAGAAGCTCATGCCAGCAAGGCAGCCGAAAACCACACCGCCGATGATGACGTTGTGGAAGTGGGCGACCAGAAACAGGCTGTTGTGAAGCACGAAATCAGCTCCGGGAACGGCGAGCAGCACGCCGGTCATGCCGCCGCCTGCAAAGGTAAACATGAAGCCGATGGTCCAAAGTGTGGCCGAATGGAAACGGACGCGGCCCCGAAACATCGTGAACAACCAATTGAAAAGCTTCACGCCGGTCGGAATCGAGATGATGGTGGTCATGATGCCGAAGAAGGCATTGACGTTCGCGCCCGAGCCCATCGTGAAGAAGTGGTGCAGCCATACGACGAAGGAGAGGATACCGATCGAAGACGTCGCGTAGACCATCGATTTGTATCCGAAAAGCGGCTTGCTCGAGAAGGTCGCGATCACTTCGGAATAAACGCCGAAGCATGGCAGGATCAGCACGTAGACTTCTGGATGACCCCAAACCCAGATGAGATTGATGTACATCATCGCATTCCCACCAAATTCGTTGGTGAAGAAATGCATGTCGAGATAGCGGTCCGCCGACAGCAGCACGAGCGTCGCTGTCAGGACCGGGAAGATTGCCACGATCAGGATGTTTGTGATTAGCGACGTCCAAACGAAGACCGGCATCTTCATCAGCGTCATGCCGGGTGCCCGCATTCGCAGGATCGTCACCACGAAGTTGATGCCGGCAAGGGTCGTTCCGAGTCCCGATATCTGCAAAGACCAGATGTAATAGTCGACACCGACTGTCGGACTGTAGCCCAGTTCCGACAGCGGGGGATAGGCGACCCACCCGGTGGCTGCGAAATCGCCGACAAACATAGATGCCATTACGAGCACCGCGCCGACCGCCGAGAGCCAGAAGCCGAGCGAATTGACGAAGGGATAGGCGACGTCGCGCGCTCCGATCTGGAGCGGGACAACAACGTTCATCAAGCCGAGAATAAAGGGCGTGGCCACGAAGAAAATCATGATCACACCGTGGGCGGTAAATATCTGGTCGTAATGGTGGGGCGGGAGATAGCCGGCGGCGTCGCTGTTCGCGACTGCCTGTTGGGCGCGCATCATGATGGCGTCGGCGAAGCCGCGCAGCAACATCACCAGCCCGAGCCCGAAATACATCACTCCGATCTTCTTGTGGTCGACCGACGTGATCCATTCCGTCCAAAGGTATTTCCACCAGCCGTGATAGGTGATCCAGGCGAGGATTGCGAGGCCGAGTAAGGCAACGACCACACCCGTCCCCATGACGATCGGCTCGTCGAGGGGGATTGCGTCGAGGGTAAGTTTACCAAACATTAGTTTTCGCTCCGGGCGATTGGTGGGAGTGCTTCAGCCGTGCAGAGGTCGGATGTCGCGAAGGCCATCTCCGACATCTTGCCTGACATGAACCGGTTCACGATTGTCTCGAAGAGGCCAGGGTCGACCTTTGCAAAGAAGGTGACGGGGTTTTTGATGCTCGGCTGTTCCAGCGATCTGTAGGTTGCGGCGTTAAGTACCTGCGTTGACCTCTTGGCCCGGTGTACCCAATCCGCGAATTCCTTCTGGCTGGTGGCAGCCACGGCAAAGTGCATGTCGGAGAAACCGGGACCACTGAACGCCGAGGAAAGGCCTGCATAAGTGCCAGGCTCGTTGGCGATCAGATGAAGCTGGGTCTGCATGCCCGCCATCGCGTAGATCTGGCTGCCGAGTTGCGGGATGAAGAACGAGTTCATCATCGATTCCGCCGTCAACTTGAACTCGACCGGCGTATCAACCGGGATTGAAAGGTAATTGATGGAGGCCACACCGTAATCGGGGTAGATGAAGAGCCATTTCCAGTTCAGGGCGACGACCTCGACGCGAACGGGCGGCACCTTCGATTTCAACGGTTGGAATGGATCGAGCGAATCCGTCGTCTCCCAAATCATCACCGCCAGTATCGCGACGATCAGGCAGGGAACGGTCCATACGACCACTTCCACGGCCGTTGAATGCGTCCAGGTCGGCGCGTAAGTCGCTCTGACGTTGCTCGCACGGTAGCGCCAGGCAAAATACACCGTCAGGAACATGACTGGTATGACGACGAGGAGCATCAGGCCGAGCGCAACCAGGATCAACGTCTTTTCCTGTGCCCCGATTTCCCCTTTTGGATTCAGAAGCTCGAGCTCGCTACATGAAGACAGCGGAATGAGAAGGAGAATTCCTACCAAGTGAAGTAAACGGGAAAGGCGAGCCATCACGTCTCTCCTTGATGGGTGATTGTGTGAGAATGCGAGGCGAATGAGCCCCTGGAAATGCCATGCATCTGATTGATCCGTACAATTATACGCGTTATAGCCATACATTAGTTCGTGTATTGTACGCATGCGCTAAGCCGCTGAACAACGATAGTCAACGGACGCCGCGGCAAAAACCGCATGCCTGCGGCAAAATGCCCGGGAAAGAACGGCGTAAATAAAGGAGTGGACTTGTATGGATTGGTAAAGATATAGCCATGCAATTTGCGCCGTGCCGACCTGCGGGCCGCATACATACGGACGAAACCGATCCGTCTCACGGATTTCCCAATTCCCCGCCGCCTGCCAGTAGTTTCTTGGAGCGACCGAGATCGCAAAGCGTAGCGGTTATGGGTTCGGGAAGTACGGACTCTGCGACGCACGACTTTGGTTTAGATGAGCGAAACCTATGGGTAGCTATCTCCCTACATATCGGAGCGCTAAATTGTGTCTCATGAAGTCATTGAATCGGAGAGGCTCTCCCAAGGCACGTGAGGTTCGCAATGCACGGCTCAGGATTGAAAAACGCTTTCGAACGCTCATTCTCGCCCGAGACGAAGGCTGATCCACTGTCCAACCGGAGCGGCGCAAAGGACGCTGTTGAACCGGGTTTGACAGGTAAGAGCTGGTCGGACCGTACGGCGATTAATCAGTCTATGTACGCCGACGGGCTATTTCTATGTGACGATGTCGCGGCTCGGATCAGGGATCAAGCGCTCGAGGAAGCAGCTCGGATCGCAGATCAAGTTGCGGCCGGCAGGGACAATATGTTCCATGGCATCGCGGTACTAGGCGCGCTGATCGCCGAAGGAATTCGGTCTCAGAAGCAGTGTAGCCGCTCCGATGTGCTCAGGCTCTCGTCACAGTCGATTGACGTCTAGTTCCCTGACGCGATCAAAAAGTATTACAATTGGCACGTTTCCCTTTGTAACGCGGCCATACTGATCCTGAATAGACCCAGCAATGCCTGTTGCAATTGATCGATCGCCGTCGGCTTGGATGCGAATTCGCTCGTCCTGGACATCGATGTCCCTCAGCCATCCCTCGCTTGAGTTGCCCGCGTGACCGTCTTCGCGACGCCGTCATCGAACTGCTCGCGAACTCTCGCGAAGCTTTGCCAGCAGGAGGTTCGATCTCGATCGCAGTGGCTTCGAAGCGCCATGGTCCCCTCTCTGACGTCGTAGAACTTCGAATTGTCGATAACGGCATTGGTATGGAACGCGAGACTCTCCGGCGCGCCATCGAGCCGTTCTTCACCAGAGATGTCATGAAACCGTCGAAGAAGACCGTCAACTTCGGAGTTCCTTGGGAAACGGCCTATGGCTACTGCCAAGCGGTCCAAGTCAAGGATGTGGTTTACCTTTCCGGGCAGCTCAGCCCCGACAGCGACGGCAATCTCGTCGCTCCTGCTGAGCTGGACGCATCGGGCCGTCCTTTGAATTTCTCGAGTATGAAAGCCCAGATGCGGCAAACCTACGCCAACGCCGAGGTACTCCTCAAAAAATTCGGAGCCACGCTTGACGACGTGGTCGAGGAAACCCTGTTCGTTCTGGACATCGACGCCGCCTTCGCGGTAGCCGGAGAGGTCCGAAAAGAAATGTATGGGCAGAGCAGCCGCCGTACGCCAGCAACTTGATCGGAATTTCCCGGCTCGCCTTCACCGAGCAGCTCATCGAAATCTCGTTTCGTGCAGTTTTGGCCGCCTCTGGCTGATTTATCTCGGCCGAGGTGTCTCAGTGCGCTCCACCACCCGCGGAAAGCCGGGGAGCGGGGACTGTCGATGGAGCAGCGGTGGTACTGATGGTGGGAAGCTCTGCCGCCCGGACAAAGTGGCAGGTTCTCTGGTGTCTGACGCGACCCAATTGTTGATCGGCTCAGCACGTATGGATGGGGTATGAATGCAGTCTCACCCAATCACAGCGCTCACGCGTTGACTAGAATCATCCGATGCCGCCCAAATCGCTGCCCAAAAGATTTCGTTCGCTGACCTTTTCGGCTCGAAGTTAGGGCGCTGTGAGGCGATCTACGGGTCGACTCGAACCTGCGGCCAAAGGTCCGTTGTCCGCTGACGGGCGAAAGGGCTCGGTGATGCCCAAGAGCCGCGCGTATAATCCATTGATCTAACGTGGAAAATTGGCGAAAATGATTTCGTTGACCGAGCGATCTAAGACTTCGTTCTGATGCCCAGGAGACACCGGAAAAACGGGCTGTCCGGTGCAGAAAGCCTGGAAATGGTGGTGGACAAAAGCGACTGGACTTGGGGGCCTCCCCTTGACGATCGTCGGTCATTTTGCCGATGAAATCGGAGGACGGTTCGATCTTCACAGCGAGTTGGGCATCGGTACGCGCGCAACCTGTTCCTGCCTCTGTCGGGCAGCCCGCGAGATAGCACTTAAAGCGGCTGCGGCCCGGAGGGACTCGAACCCCCAACCAAGCGGTTATGAGCCAGGTCATCTTCGAAATCCGCTCAACGCGATGGAACTTTCTCGATAGCTTTCAAAACCTCGACAGCATCGAATCTGAGAAGTTCGGATAGCTCCAAGAATTCAACAAGGTCAACTCTGCGCTGGCCACTCTCCAATCGTGCGACAAACGACTGATATTCACCGAGCTTAGTGGCGAGGTCTACTTGTGTCAGGCCAGCTGCCTCGCGTTTTGCGATCAGCAACTCGATCAAGGCCTTATGTCTTTCACTGCCTAGGGTCTTTGCCACGTGACACCCACCTGCGAGGAGATGGGGTCTTCCGTTATATCTGATTTTCAGTTATCTTAAATTCAGATATTTTGCGCGAGGCTGTGAAACCTTTGGAACTGCGCCAACTCACCTATTTCAAAGCGGTGGCCGAGGAACTGCACTTCGGCCGGGCGGCAGCCAGGATGTGCATTGCCCAGCCGGCGCTCAGCAATCATGTGATGTCGCTGGAAAGGGAGCTTGGCTGTCCGCTGTTCATCCGCTCGACGAGACGGGTGGAACTGACCAGGGCAGGGGAAACCTTCTATGATCGCTGTGTGCGGATCCTGAGCGACATCGACCTGACCACCGAACTGACCCGGGCAGCCGGCGGCAGTCGCATCCGCCAGATCAGGATCGGCAGCATCTACCCGGCCACCATGGGCATGCTGCCAACCTTCCTTGCCAAGATCGCCCGCAAGTATCCCGATGTCCGCATCCACATCGCGTCGGGCAATACCGGCGAGATCATCCGCGGCCTGGAGACCGGCCAGCTCAATCTGGGCTTCATCCGGCCGGTGGAAAACATCGGCTCGTTGCGCTTCGTCTCGCTTGCGCATGAGCGCTACTATCTGGCGGTCGGCCATGCCAATCCGCTGGCAGCCAGGGACGAGATCAGCATCGATGATCTGCGCACTCAGAAGATCATCGCCTTCAACCGGCAGAACCTGTCGTTCACCGAGCGATACTTCAATGAGAAGTTTGCGGAATACGACCTCACCGCCAACATTGCCTTCAGCTGCGATGATACCTATGCGCTGGTGTCGCTGGTCTCTGCCGGGCTTGGCATCGGCTTTGCCCCGGAGTGGACCCTTGATCTTCCCAATCGCGGCTTTGAACTGAAGAAGGTAAGCGGGATCGACTTTAGGATCGGGCTTGGGATCGCCTGGAACAGGGAGGACCCGACCGCTGGCCGCGATGATATCGTCGACATCGCGCGGTCGCTGGCAAGACGCGGGTAGGCCGGCGATCGGTTGCAAGGACAATGACTGATTGCGAGTTCGGCTAGAAACAGGATATGCGGTCGTGTGGCAGTCGGTCCCACGTTTCAACCCCTGCCATGACGCTGAGTTTTAAGCTCCGCTGTCGCGACCCGGCAGGGAGTCCCGCCGGGCCCACCTTTGTGAACGCTTACACTCACTTCGGCGTAACGTCGAAGCCGAACCACTTTTCTGAAAGCGTCTTGATCGTGCCGTCGGCCTTGGCGGCCTCGATGGCGTCGTTGAACATAGCCTTCAGCTCGGTGTCGGACTTGCGCAGGCCAACGGAGCTGCCGCGACCGAGGAAGCCGCCTTGGAAGCGCGGTCCGGCAGTCGTCATGTCCTCGTTGCCCGGCTTTGCCGAGGCCGTCGTCAAATAGGCCATGGACGCCACCACCAGATCGACGCGGCCGGCCTTGAGGTCGAGATCATGTTCTTCCGTCGTCTTGTATTCGCGAACCTCGACGACGCCCTTCAAATACTTGTCGACGAAGGTCGCCGCGGTCGAAGCGGTCTGAACGCCGATGATCTTGCCCTGCAGGGCAGGCTTGATCTTTTCGATCTCGGCGGCAGCCCCGGCCTCGTCGCTGGCAAGCGAGAAGACCTGGCCGTTTTCTGGCAAGTTTGCGAGCTCGCCTTCCTTGGCGGTCGCGAACGCCTGGCCGGTGGAGCCGTAGGAATTGCTGAAGGCGATGACTTCCTCGCGCTTGGCGGTCGCCGACATGCCGGAAATAGTGGCGTCGAACTTGCCGGCATTGAGCGCCGGGATCATGCCGTCGAAGTTCTGCACGACGATCTTGCACTCGACCTTCATGTGGTCGCAGAGATACTTTGTCAGCTCGATTTCATAGCCGTCGAGCGAACCGTCGGGCTTGGTGAAATTATAGGGCTTGAAGGCGCCTTCGGTGGCGATCGTCACGGTCGTCCACTTCTTCTCTTCGGCGTGTGCAACACCGGCGGTGGCGACAAGCGCCGTTGCGGCTGCTGTCAAAAGTGCCCGCGAAAGAATTGTCATGTTTTGCTCCCCTTTTGTTGGTTTGGGTTGAGAGATTTCCTTGCTGATGAATTGGCGAAAACGGTCCGAGCGCGAAAGTGGCGAACACCTCCTGCGGCTTGCCGTCTTCCTCGACGCGGCCCTGATGCAGGAACACGACACGGCTTGAGACGTCGCGGGCAAAGCCCATCTCGTGGGTGACGACCAGCATCGTGCGGCCTTCCTCGGCGAGCGCACGCATGACGCGCAGAACCTCGCCGACGAGCTCGGGATCGAGCGCGGAAGTCGGCTCGTCGAAGAGCATGACTTTCGGCCGCATCGCGAGGGCCCGTGCGATTGCGGCCCGCTGCTGCTGGCCGCCAGAAAGGTGGGCCGGATGAAAATTGCGCTTCTCAGCAATGCCGACCTTGGCAAGCAGCGCTTCGGCGGAAGCGCATGGCGAAGGGTGAGCGGTGCGATGATCCGCCGGAAGCGTAGGGTCCTGCCCATGCCGCAGGCAATCGCCGCCCCGATCTCGCCGTGATGCACGGCTCTGAAGGCGCCGCGGAAAACTTCGGTGAACTGCGCGCCCGAAGTGACGCCGACCGCAAGCGAACCAGCGAGGAAACCGGGGAAGCCGAGGAAGCCCTCCGCTCCGAATAGTCGGCCGATGGCGGTGACGGCCGCGCTGCCACCGAAATAGAAGAGATAGATGACGAGAAGATCCGGAATGCCACGCAGGACGGTCGTGTAGGTATCGGCGGCGATGCGAATTCCCCGTCCGCCTGATATTTTCGCCCAGGCGCCAAACGAACCGATGACTGCGCCGATCGAGTAGCCGGCAAGGGCAATCAGAACAGTCATCCACGCGCCGGCAAGCAGCGCCTTGCCCCATTCGTCGGCGCCGAAGCTTGCGAGCTCGAGGATCCCGGGCTGGATGCCTGCCTTTCGGGGAGCGGTGGCTCTACGTCCTCAGGGATCGGATTGACGAATGGCGTCCCCTCGAGGTGAGCCTGAAGGTCCGCCTTGGCCGCCTTAATCAGCGCCGGATTGGAAATCAGCGCAATGGCGGTGCTCGCCATGACCTTCGCGGCATGCTCAGTGCCCTTGTGGGCCGCCGGAAGCTTGCCTTGCGCGACGAGCCCGGACGGCCGCCGGGCGCGGGAGGTCAGCGAAATTCGCGTCATTCTCGAAACGGCCATTGCTGGAACGATCGTCCAGAACGCCTCGGCAGAGAATGTCAGCACTCTCAGGAAGCTTGCCGAGCACTTCGACCAAATGGCGCTGAACGGCACGATGCTGGAGCTCTATGAGGCAAATCTTGCCTTTTACCGCCAGCTGCTTGTGCTCGGCGGCAATCTGGAACTCGTCGATCTCATCACGGAGATCCGCCAGAGAACCTCGTCCGCGCCGGTGTCCCAATGGCGCACGCGTGCCCGCATCGAACAGTCGGGCCGGGAGCATCACTTGATGATTGATGCAATCGGTGCCGGTGAGACCGAACGGCTGAAGGATCTAATGAGGCAGCACATTCGTCAAAGCTGACGGTAGGGCACCCGACAAGCCCGACGATGGCCGGGCTGCCTCATATCCAGAGCGAGGCAAGAGTCCCACTCTCTCACAGCATCTTCGGTCCGATTGCCTTTGCTTCTCAACCCAGAAGCAAGGATCAACTGCGAGGCTGGACCGACGCCAAGGCGAGCGTCGATGCAGCCAGGACTGCGGTAAGGGTCAGGGGCCCAACAGCGCCATAGTGGTCAACGATATAGCCACCGAAAACCGCGCCGATACTGATGGCGACCTGAAAAGAGACGACCATCAGGCTGCCTGCCGCCTCCAGAGCGTCGGGTGCCCCGCGGGAAAGATTGGTGGGCAGCACGACCGGCGCCATGCCGAAGGCGAAGCCCCAAAGCGTGACGAGGCCAAACGCAATACCGCTATGAGCGCCCCAGAGGACCAAAGAGAGTGCAGCAAACGCCATTAACGCTGCCGTGACAACGAGTGCCAGGCGGATACTGGCGTCGGCCATTCTGCCACCAGCGACATTACCGATGACGGAGGCGATGCCAAATCCAAGCAACGCCACGGCGATCGACCTGGTTTCAAGGAGCGTCACCTTTTCAAGGAAGGGACGCACGTAAACCGAGCCAGCAAAATGGCCAGTCATGAGCAAAAGGATAGCAAGCATGCCCAGTTGAATCCCACGCCGCCGTGTCAGGCTGAAAACATCAGCGAGACTGTTGCTCGTACTTGCAGGCAGTGTTGGCAAGCTAAGTGCCTGAAGAAGCATTGCAAGCGCGGCAAGCCCCGCTGTCACGGCCATGGCGGTGCGCCATCCCAGCCAGTCGCTGATCAAAGCACCCAACGATGGTGCAGCTATTGTCGCCAGCGACACGCCGAGGGTGACGATAGCCATGCCCCGGCCCGTCGCATTGGCGCCGACCAGCCTTGCCACGACGGCAACTGAGAGGGCCCAGAAACCGCTAAGTGCGATGCCCAATCCAGCCCGGCCCAACAACAACAGCCAAAAATCGGTCGCTAGCGCTGCAAGTATATTGGAGCCGATCGCCAATGCACTGAGGCTGACCAGCACCGTCTTTCGGTTCAATCTGCCGATGAGCACATTACTTAAAAGAGCGGTGACCGCACCGACCGAAGCGGTGGCGGTGACGACCTGGCCGGCTGTTCCTTCGGTGATGCCGAGATCGTGCGCCAATGGCGTCAACAGACCCGCGGGCAGGAACTCAGCCGATACCAGCGCAAAGCTGGTGGCCGCCATCGAAAGTACGGCAAACCAGGTCGCCGCGCTCCACGTGGACGGCTCGGCGGTATCCAGGTCAATTGCTGCTACGTCAAGCTGCGATGTTGTGTCCGTCATCCCGTGTATCTCCTTAGGTTGGAGATGTCATAAACGAACTGTTCGGGATGATATGTGCCTTAAAATCCGAAATCCATGTCTATTCGTCCGGAATTGGTGCGACGCACAACGCCGGGTGAGACTTTAGTGATACGCTTGAAGGCGCGAGCGAAGGATGCCTCAGACTCATAGCCTAAGCGGGAAGCAACCTCGGCAACCGACAAGCCTCCTTGCCCCAACAACTCGCGAGCAAGCTGCATGCGCAGGCGGGCGAGATAGTGTGCTGCGCCCTCTCCCAGAATAGCGCTGAAGCGCTCGGCAAAGATCGAGCGCGACTGGCCTGCAACGCCGGCAAGGCTTTCAAGGGTCCAGTTATGGCCTGGGTCTCGATGCATGGCTGCCAACACACGACCGATGTGAGGATCGCGGATGGCGGCGAGCCAGCCCGTCGTCGATGCTCCGCTGCAATTGACCCAGCAGCGAATGAGCCTCGCTGCGAGCAAGTCCGCCATTCGCGACAAGACGGTAGCACTCCCCATTTGGGGCTGCGTCGCCTCCGCCGACATAGCTGCCAGCAGGGGGCCAACGACAGCGTCATTGCCGGCCACATCGCAGCCCTTGATGATTGGTGGCATCAGAGCGATCAGGGGGTTAAGCGCATGCGCACCCAAAGCCATGGAGCCGCAGAAGAGGGTGCTCGTTGCACCCGTTCCTTCGCGGACCACTTCGCAAACGTTGCTTCCGACCCTCGTTATCTGACAGCCTTTAAGCGAGTCACCTTCAACATCTGGTGCGCTGGCCAATCGATGTTCGATGCCTTGCGGCAGAAGGACCAGATCGCCATCGTTCAACTGTTGCCATCCTTCGGAGGCTGTATGGATCCAGCACGGACCGTGGCTGACAAAATGAAAACGAAGCAGTTGTTTTTGTGGAAAGGCGATGCTCCATGGATGTCTGAGTTCGCAGCGCCCATAGTTGACTCCACTCAAGCGAAAGTCTTGCAGGACTTCACTTAGCGCATCCATTGGAATGTTTGATGGCGACAACGGTCGAGACGAATGGTCAAGCATTTAGCCAATCTAGGTCTCGAGCGTCCAGCATTCAAGCAGGGCGGCCACGCGGCGCAATAGGGCAGCATGACGCTTGGCGAAGTCGGGCAGGCGCCGTCCGCCTTCGCCATCGTGCAGAGCGCGTTTGGATGGCTGGTCGACAACTACCCGCGCCTTCCGGATTGGAACGCCTGTCGGCGCATCGCATCGCTCATGATGTCTCTTGACGAACTTGAGCGCGCAGAACAGAGCGACGCCTTGGGGCGCATCAAGCGCGGAGAAACCGAAGGTGAGGTGGTGCTCAGCCTGGATGATCTGGCCGTGTCGCTCGACGACGGCACTGAAGTCGTCTTAGGGAAAGAAAAGGCGCAAGAACGTTTTGCGTCTATTGGAGAAGCACAATCGGGAGGCTGCGGCGGATCCATCAGAGCGCCTCCCCAAAGACCAGTCCATAAGGCCAAGTCACGTTCAATGACTCCAGGTCAGGGCTCCTAAGAGTCTGCCCCATCGTCAATCACACCTTGAAACTCCAAATTCGATACTAGCCGAGCAGCGTCATTTGCGAGCCCACTTGCTCCTCGAAGAATTTGGAAAAAGTAGCAATGCGCGGTGGCAGCGCCTGATAGGGCGGGTAATAGAGCGTTAGCCACAGGTCGGGCGGCGCCCAGCCCTGGAACACGTGCACGAGTCGACCGCTTCGCAAATGCTCGGCAATATGAAATCCGGGCAGCATCGCGACACCGGTCCCATCGGCAGCCATGTCGGCCAGCACTTCACCATTGTTGGCACTGAAGGAGCGCCCCGCCGAGATCGTCATGCTCGATCCGCCGTCCGAAAGCACCCAGGTCTCTCTTCGGCTCTCGCCGCTATAGGCAAGGCAATCGTCTGGCGTCAGCTCGCCCGGGTGCTGCATGGTCACGTATCGGCTTCCCGGCGCTGCCACCAGAATACGAGGAACGACGCGGATCTTGCGCCAGATGGTGAACTTGTCGGACGGTTGGGAGGATATGCGGATCGCCAGGTCATAATCGTCATCGACGATATTCACGAGCCCATCCGACAGCGAAATCTCGAAGCTTATCCTTGGATAACGCTCCCTGAAGCCCGACAGTATCGGCGGCAGCACAGCTTTGCCGAACCAGGTCGGCGCGCTGATCCGCAACCGCCCCTCATCGGCCTTGTGTGCATTCATCACCTCCTTGCGCGCATCTTCCAGCATCGCGATGGCCGGCTGTATCTGGGCGGCAAACACAGCACCGTCAGTCGTCAGCGACACCTGCCGCGTGGTGCGCACGAAAAGCTGGAGGCCGAGATCGGCCTCCAGTGCGGCAATCGCTCGGGTCACCGCCGCGGGGGTCATGTCGAGTTCGCGTGCGACCTGGGCGAAGTTGCGCTTCTCGGCCGCCAAGAGGAATGTTTTCAGGGCTTTATAGTCGTTCATCTCGATTATTTCAAAAATAGCAATTCAATCGAAAGTAATATTGCAATTCCGGGGACTGATCAACCGACATACATCTTGGGCATCAAACAGACAACGTCCGAGAGAAAGGCCAGGAACATGATCAAGGATATCACGGGACTGCATCACGTCACATCGATGGCGTCGGATGCCCGCCAGAACAACCAATTCTTCACCGACACGCTCGGCCTTCGCCGCGTCAAGCAGACTGTGAATTTCGACGACCCGAGTGTTTACCACCTCTATTATGGCGATGAGAACGGTTCGGCCGGAACAGTCATGACTTACTTCCCCTTCGAGCACATGATGCGCGGTCGGGCCGGCGTCGGCGAAGTTGGCGAAACCCAGTTCTCCGTACCGAAGGGCTCGCTTGCCTTCTGGCGTGAGCGCCTTGCCGCACAAAATATTGGCGGCCTGCAGGAAGACACGGTCTTCGGCGCCCGGCGTCTGCGCTTCAACGGCCCGGACGGCGACGGTTTTGCGCTCATCGAGACGGCCGATGACGCCAGACCGGCCTGGACTGGCGGCGATGTCTCGCAGGAGGCTGCGATCCGAGGTTTTTCCGGGGCTCGCCTCAACCTGCGTGACACGGCTGCGACGGAAGAACTGCTGAGCTTCATGGGCTACGAGCGGACCGGCAACGAAGGGAATGTTACCCGCTTTATAATGCCCGACGGCAATGGTGCCGACACAATCGATCTCGCCGCCTTGCCAGAAACGCCCTTTGCTCGCCAGGGCGCCGGATCGGTCCATCATATAGCGTTTGCCGTCGAAAATCGCCAAAAGCAGATCGAAGTGCGCAAGGCGCTAATGGATACGGGCTATCAGGTAACCCCTGTCATCGACCGGGACTACTTCTGGGCCATCTATTTTCGTACGCCGGGTGGGGTCTTGTTCGAGATTGCCACCAATGAACCTGGCTTTAATCGTGATGAGGACACCGCGCATCTCGGCGAAGCACTGAAATTGCCGACCCGCTACGAGCCGTTCCGTGATAAGATCGAAGCCAATCTCCAGCCGCTGGCTGCCTGACGGTATCCTTGGTGGCAGACACCCACAATTTCCCGCGCCGCAGGACTAACCCCCTGCGGCGCTTCACGATTTTGTGTTCTGGGGATTGCCGCAAACCTGTCTTGAAGAGGCAAGGCGCCGCCCGTAAACGAACTTCCGGCTCACCAGGCGATCGCCGTCGTGAGCCGCGGCATCGAGATGCCGTGCCGAATGCTTCGAACGGAAGGTTGCTGACTTGGGACTCATCTCTATCGATCACATCAAACCCGCCCAGTCAAAGCCAACGGACAGTTTTGGCTGCCCGTTCGACAAGCTCTACAAGGACCAGTCGATTGTGGGGGCCGATATCGTCTTTTTCCGCAAGGGTAGTCGCGACGGCCATCTGCAGCAGATCGAGGCCGAGGCCAGCAATCGCGGTTTTGTCGTGGGCGTATCCGCCACCGGAAGGCACACCCGGCGTGTCTTCCATGAGCACCACGCGACCAATCATGCCTTCGACCGGGACGCGATCTACATCCGAGACCTGTCCGACCATTACAAGGCTGACCTCGGCGGCGCTTTCGACTTTCTGCTCCTTCAAATTTCACCGGCTTCGCTCGAACGGATATCAGAGGAGGCCGAGCTAGCTGGAGTGAATTCGCTCACTGCGGAAACGGCGTCGAAGGACGTCGTGCTTTCCAACCTTGCCCGCCTGCTGATACCCGCGCTGGAAAGCCCCGAAAAAGCGCCGCAATTATTTGTCGACCAGATGGCGACCACAATCGGCAGCTACCTCGTGCAGCGCTATGGCAAGAGATCGAGCCCCTTGGCGCTCCGCTCAAGAAGGCTGTCGCGCGTTCAGGAGAAGCGGGCCAAGAGCCTTCTCCTCGAGAACCTCGATGGGGAGATATCTGTCCTCGACGTCGCCAAAGCATGCAACCTTTCGCGCGGCTACTTCATTCAAGCCTTCCGCGAGACGACGGGCATGACGCCTTACCAGTGGCTGCTCAACGAACGGGTTTCGCGTGCTCGAGTACTCTTGCGCACGCCCGATATACCGCTGTCGGAAGTCGCAATCTCATGCGGCTTTGCCGACCAGAGCCATTTCACTCGTGTTTTCACCAATCTTGTCGGCACGACGCCTGGAAGCTGGCGGCGCAGTTGCTGAGGACCACGCCTGGGGCAGCGGCGATTTCCAGGTTTTGATCGAGCGCAAGTGCATTTCGTCCAATCGATCTGACTTTTGGACAAGACCCGCCTCGACAATTGAGCGATTTGTCACCCCCTTAAAACTAGGGTTTTTTCGGTGAGCACCCGCAATCTGGAAGGGGCTTTCATCGCGTAGATTATTGCATTTGGAGCAATTCAATCGGAAATAATATTGCAATTCCGCCACCCGCCAAATCGATCTAGGTTTCATTTCAGCAGCCGAGACGAACGAAAAGAGATTGGCGGCTAACACCGATTAAGCGGCTCCGGCCACCCAAGAGCACTCTGAAGGCCACCCCGCGCCGGCCAGAAAAGTGCTTCACAGTTCAACCCGCCGCATCAGCGGTTCAAGCAGACGGAAGAGGAACCTGAAATGTCCAAGAAGCTCGAAGTCCTGACCCCGAAGAACAGCCAGCTCATCTTCATCGACCAGCAGCCGCAGATGGCGTTCGGCGTCCAGTCGATGGATCGCCAGGTACTGAAGAACAATGTTGTCGGCCTCGCCAAGGCTGCCAAGATCTTCAACATCCCGACGACCATCACCACCGTCGAAACGCTGTCCTTTTCCGGCCACACCTTCCCTGAACTCCTCGCCGTCTTCCCTGACAACGACATCCTCGAACGTACCTCTATGAACTCCTGGGATGACCAGAATGTTCGCGATGCCTTGGCCAAGAACGCCGCCGAAGGTCGCAAGAAGATCGTCGTTTCCGGCCTGTGGACAGAAGTCTGCAACACCACCTTCGCGCTGTCTGCGATGCACGACATGCCCGACTACGAGATCTACATGGTGGCCGACGCTTCCGGCGGCACGTCTTCCGAGGCCCACAAATACGCGATGGACCGAATGGTCCAGGCCGGCGTGGTTCCGGTGACCTGGCAGCAGGTCTTGCTCGAATGGCAGCGCGACTGGGCTCACCGCGAGACCTATGACGGGGTCACCTCGCTGGCCAAGGAGCATTCCGGCGCCTACGGCATGGGCATCGACTATGCCTACACGATGGTCCACGACGTAGACGAACGCGTCACCCACGGCAAGCGCATCGGCCCGAACCCGGCCAAGTAAGTCCCCCATCCAACCCATTCGGCCCGCTTCGGCAGCATGAAAGCATGTCTTGCCGAAACGGCGCCTCCATCGTTGAGGACGCTGCGATGAAACTCTATCTTCTTTCCCTGGGCGCCGGTCTTCTGGTCGGCATTGTCTACAGCCTGCTCAATGTCCGCTCTCCCGCTCCCCCGGTGGTCGCCCTGGTCGGCCTGCTTGGCATTCTGGTTGGCGAACAGCTCATTCCCTTCGCAAGAACGCTGATCGCCAAGGAGCCCGCGGCAGTGTCGTGGATCAACCAGATCAAGCCGCACATGTTCGGCCATATGCCGAAAGGCGACGTCCGCAATGACATCGTCGTGTCTCGCCAAGCTCAGACGAAGTCTGATAGCTGAGGCCGCAAGAGGGGATCCGCTTGCGATGGGGCCGATGCCCAGTTGCCCCGGCGCAAAGCATTGAAAACAATCTTAATAATGAAGCCAGGAGCATATCTCATGTTCGCCGACCTCATCCTCCACCACGGTTTGATCACCACGCTCGACCGTTCGAAACCGAATGCCACTGCCGTCGCGATCAAGGACGGTACCTTTCTGGAGGTTGGCACGGATGCAGAAATCATGGCTTTCGCTGGCCCCGACACCAGGATCGTCGACCTCAAGGGCAAGCGTGTCCTGCCGGGCCTGATCGACAACCACACCCACGTCGTGCGTGGCGGCCTGAACTTCAACATGGAACTGCGCTGGGATGGCGTTCGCTCGCTTGCCGATGCCATGGACATGCTGAAGCGCCAGGTCGCGGTGACACCCGCCCCGCAATGGGTGCGCGTTGTCGGCGGCTTTACCGAACATCAGTTCGTCGAAAAGCGCCTGCCCACGATCGAGGAGATCAATGCGATTGCGCCCGACACGCCTGTCTTCCTGCTGCATCTATATGACCGGGCACTGCTGAATGGTGCAGCCCTTCGTGCCGTCGGCTACACAAAGGACACACCGAACCCGCCAGGTGGCGAGATTACCCGCGACGCCAATGGCAATCCGACCGGCATGCTTCTGGCCAAGCCGAATGCCGGCATTCTCTATGCGACGTTGGCCAAGGGCCCGAAACTGCCCTTCGACTACCAGGTCAATTCCACCCGCCACTTCATGCGCGAACTGAACCGGCTCGGCATCACCGGCGTCATCGATGCTGGCGGCGGCTTCCAGAACTATCCCGATGACTACGAAGTCATCCAGAAACTGTCGGACGAAAACCAGCTCACTGTCCGCCTCGCCTTCAACCTCTTCACCCAGAAGCCCAAGCAGGAAAAGGAGGACTTCCTCAACTGGACGTCCTCGGTCAAATACAAGCAGGGCAATGATTATTTCCGCCACAACGGCGCCGGCGAGATGCTGGTTTTCTCGGCAGCCGATTTTGAGGATTTTCGCCAGCCGCGACCAGAGATGGCACCGGAAATGGAAGGCGAGCTCGAAGAGGTCGTTCGGGTGCTGGCTCAGAACCGCTGGCCCTGGCGTCTGCACGCCACTTATGACGAAACCATCTCGCGCGCGCTCGACGTCTTCGAGAAGGTCGACAAGGATATTCCGCTCGAAGGCCTGAACTGGTTCTTCGACCATGCCGAGACCATTTCGGAGCGTTCGATCGACCGCATCGCAGCACTTGGCGGCGGCATCGCCACCCAGCATCGCATGGCCTTTCAGGGTGAATATTTCGTGGAGCGCTATGGCCACGGCGTCGCTGAAGCCACCCCGCCGATCCGCCGCATGCTCGACAAAGGCGTCAACGTCTCGGCCGGCACCGATGCCACCCGCGTCGCCTCCTATAACCCCTGGGTTTCGCTTGCCTGGATGGTTACCGGCAAGACAGTTGGCGGCATGCAGCTTTATCCACGTGCCAACTGCCTCGACCGCGAAACGGCCCTCAGGATGTGGACGGAAAAGGTGACCTGGTTCTCCAATGAGGAGGGCAAGAAGGGCCGTATCGAGAAGGGTCAGTTCGCCGATCTCGTCGTGCCGGACAAGGACTTCTTCTCCTGTGCCGAAGACGAGATCTCCTACCTGACATCGGATCTCACCATGGTCGGCGGCAAGGTCGTCTATGGCGCCGGCGACTTCAAGGCGCTCGACGAAAGCGACGTGCCGCCAGCCATGCCCGACTGGTCGCCGGTCAGAAAGTTTGGCGGTTATGCCGCCTGGGGCGAACCGGAAGGGGCTGGTCGCCACTCGCTGCGCCGCACCGCGATCGCTTCGTGCGGCTGCGCCAACGACTGCGGTGTCCACGGCCATGACCATGCCGGCGCCTGGACTTCGAAACTGCCGATCGCCGACCTGAAGGGCTTCTTCGGCGCGCTTGGTTGCTCCTGCTGGGCCGTCTGAGACCCGTCACGACCATAGGCGTCTAGCGCGGGCAGCGTATCACCGCTGCCCCGTTCCCACCTCCGACTTAATTGCAAATTTCGCAATTAATACAAAATTATTGATGCAATTGCTGGCGGCAATAATTCCAGCCAATATCGCTCCAACAGCCATACAGAGCGCCGTTTCTTACGACCGGCCACATTCAAAGGAGCAGACATGACTGACAAAGCATCATTCAAAAAAGAGCGGAGCGCGCTCGCAGCAGTCGTCACCGCTCCCACCACGCGCACGGTTGCGCTTCTGGCGCTTTGCGCGGCCTATATCCAGGGACCGCTTTTCAAGATCGCAGATTTCAATGGCGCGATCGCCGAGATGGACCATTTCGGCCTGCATCCGGCTCGTTTCTTTGCCCTGGCTGATCGCCTTTGAGCTCACCGCTTCCGCAATGGTGGTCTCGGGCCTGCTGCGTTGGGCAGGGGCATTGGCATTGTCCGGGTTTACACTTCTCGCAACCCTCGTGGCGCTGCGTTTCTGGGAACTCGCCCCTGGCATGGAGAGGATGATGGCAACGAATGCCTTCTTCGAACATCTGGGCCTGACTGGCGCCTTCGTTCTCGTCGCCGCCGTTGATCTCACCAAAGGAGCAGCCAAATGAGCCCCGCACGGTCCTCAGGGGGCAGTTTCGCCCCACTCGCTCAACCTGTCTTCGCAGTTCTTTGGACAGCGACGGTGCTTGGCAACACAGGCAGTTTCATGCGCGATGTCGCAAGCTCCTGGCTGATGACGGACCTCTCGGCCTCGCCTGCTGCCGTGGCGCTGGTTCAGGCGGCCGGCACATTGCCGATCTTCCTTCTCGCCATTCCGGCCGGCGTGCTGACCGACATCCTCGATCGCCGCAAGTTCCTGATCGCCGTGCAATTCCTGCTCGCCTCAGTCAGCATCACGCTGATGGTTCTGGCACACACCGGAATGCTTTCTGTCAGCGCCCTGATCGGACTTACCTTCCTCGGCGGCATTGGTGCTGCGCTGATGGGTCCCACCTGGCAGGCGATCGTGCCGGAACTGGTAAAGCGGGAGGATGTAAAGAGCGCCGTCGCCCTCAATTCGCTCGGCATTAACATTGCACGCTCGATAGGACCTGCTGCTGGTGGCCTGCTTCTGGCAGCTTTTGGTGCCGGCATTACTTATGGCGCCGATGTCGCGAGCTATTTCGTTGTCATCGCTGCCCTCGTCTGGTGGCCACGAGCAAAGAATGCCGATGACGCGCTCGCCGAGGGCTTCCTTGGCGCATTCCGTGCCGGTCTTCGTTATACCCGCGCCAGCCGTCCGCTGCATGTCGTGCTTCTGCGCGCGGCAATCTTCTTCGCCTTCGCCAGCGCCGTCTGGGCACTACTGCCGCTCGTCGCCAGGCAATTGCTTGGCGGAGATGCCGGCTTCTACGGAATTCTGCTTGGTGCGGTCGGTGCCGGTGCCATCGGCGGTGCGCTCGTCATGCCGAAGTTGCGTGAGCGCTTCGATGCCGATCGACTGCTTCTCGGCGCCGCAGTCGTTACTGCTCTCGTTATGGCAGCGCTCTCGCTCGCCCCGCCGCAATGGGTCGCCATCATCGTCCTGCTTTTCCTCGGGGGCGCATGGATCACCGCGCTGACGACTCTCAACGGCGCGGCCCAGGCAATTCTGCCCAACTGGGTGCGAGGCCGTGGCCTTGCCGTCTATCTGACCGTCTTCAACGGCGCGATGACGGCCGGCAGCATCGGCTGGGGCACAGTCGGTGAAGTTGCCGGCGTACCCGGTACACTGCTGATCGGCGCTGCTGGCCTGTTGGTCGCTGGTATCATCATGCATCGCATCAAACTGCCGGCCGGCGATGCTGATCTCGTGGCCTCAAACCATTGGCCAGAACCGCTGGTCGCAGAACCGGTCGCCCATGACCGTGGCCCAGTCCTGATCCTCATCGAGTACCAGGTGGAAAAACATCACCGCACTGCCTTCCTTCGTGCAATCGACGAACTCTCGGAGGAACGTCGCCGCGATGGCGCCTACGGCTGGGGCATCACCGAGGATTCGGCCGATCCTCAAAAGATTGTCGAATGGTTCATGGTGGAGTCCTGGGCCGAGCATCTGCGCCAGCACAAGCGTGTGTCGCAAGCCGATGCGGACCTGCAGAGCAAGGTTCTGACTTATCATTCAGGCTCGGAAAGACCAGTCGTCCGACATTTCCTGACGATCAACCGTCCGGGGGCTGCCTGATTCTCCTCATGGGTGGCGGGAGTGGTTGCCCGCCGATAATTTCAATATGCGCAATTAAATGTGAATTATTGATGCAATTGCTGATGGCTATGTTCTTCGACAATATCCGTCCATCAGACACCCGTCGCGCACCCAACTCGACGGAAACCGGAGCCGAAATGACCGATAACCTCTTTCCTCTTACACGCCGCGCTGCCCTCATCACTGGAGCTGCCGCCGCTGCGTCCTTTGCAATTCCAACCTCTTTCAGCGTTGCAGCCAACGCTGCATCCACGAAGCACTCCACTGAAGGAAGCAAAAGCATGAGCACTGTAACCACCAAGGACGGCGTTGAGATCTTCTACAAGGACTGGGGTCCGAAGGACGCACAGCCGATCATGTTCCACCACGGCTGGCCGCTGTCGTCCGACGATTGGGACGCACAGATGTTGTACTTCCTCGCCAATGGATATCGCGTCGTCGCCCATGACCGCCGCGGTCACGGCCGTTCGGCCCAGGTCTCCGAAGGTCACGACATGGACCATTACGCCTCCGATGCGTTTGCCGTCGTCGAGCACCTGAACCTAAAGAATGTCGTGCATATCGGTCACTCGACGGGCGGCGGTGAAGTCGCTCGTTATGTCGCCAAGCATGGTCAAAAGGCCGGCAGGGTCGCCAAGGCGGTTCTCGTCTCCGCCGTTCCACCGCTCATGGTCAAGACGGCCTCGAACCCGGAGGGCCTGCCGATCGACGTTTTTGACGGCTTCCGTTCGGCACTTGCCGCCAACCGCGCGCAGTTCTTCCGCGATGTTCCGGCCGGCCCATTCTATGGCTTCAATCGCGATGGTGCGAAGATCCAGGAAGGCGTGATACAGAATTGGTGGCGTCAGGGCATGATGGGCGGCGCCAAGGCCCACTATGATGGCATCAAAGCGTTCTCCGAAACCGATCAAACGGAAGACCTGAAGGAAATCACCGTGCCGACGCTTGTCCTACACGGTGAGGACGATCAGATTGTGCCGATCGCGGATTCGGCACTCAAGTCGACCAAGCTTTTGAAAAACGGTTCGCTCAAAACCTATCCAGGCTTTTCGCACGGGATGCTGACGGTCAACGCCGATGTCCTGAACGCCGATCTCCAGGCCTTCATCAAGGCGTAAAGCCAGACGCGTTGGGTGCGGCGAGAAATCGCCGCACCCGTCTTAGTCAATCGGTAGATTGTCGGCAACTTAGCACAGGGCCTCAACTTCAAAAACGTCTAACGCCGCTATGTCAGTGTTCCCGCGGCTTAGCCACCCAACTCCGTTTTGAAAGGGCTCTAAGTGGTCAATAGCAGAGTGTGCGAAGCATCCCTGCGTAATTGGGCTTTGCCTTGCAGTCAGTCTTGCCTTTGACGCGGGTAGGGCCTGGGCTCCTATTTGCTGACTTCGTGCTGAGCGCGGCATTGCTGTTAACATCGATGGGCTCGGTATGAGGAGCGCACGCTACAAGCGAGGCTCCTGCAATGGTCACGCAGATGACTAGGAGCGATGAGCGTAACATGATTGTGTCTTCCACCAACTGTGTTTGCTCGGGCAAGATTTCCTACGGAGGATAGTGGTGCGCCAACCACGAGTATCAATCGCGTATCTAGCAAATTCGTTTCCAGAGGTGGCCGTACTCGCCTCAAGCAGCATTGATACGAAAAAACCTCCTCGCAGGAAGCACCCGGCCGGCTCTGTGGACCGCCCTTGCAATCCAGCCCCATCGCCTAAGCAAAGTTGCACACTCGAAGTCCGCCAGTGCGCGCCTTAAGTCCGGTTTAGTCACGCTTTGTCCTCATAGACCTAACCTGATATCACCTTTGCGATCGCCCAAGGCTGCAATCAATCTCACCCAATATGCTGCTGACGCCAAGGTTACGGTCAGTAGCGCGCGCTTTCCCCGGTGATTGGCGCTATACTAGCGCAGATGCATTAGTTGGGGGGAGCCGATGACGACGTCTGTCAAGTATCCACCAGGACTGGTTGCGCTTTTTCTCGTCGAGATGTGGGAACGCTTCAGCTACTACGGCATGCGGGCGATCCTCATCCTTTACCTCGTGGATCGGGTCGAGAATAGCGGCCTGGGTCTCACCACAGCCGACGCCGCAGCGATCTATGGCCTGTATACCGCGTCGGCCTATATCTTGGCGCTGCCAGGTGGTTGGATCGCCGACCGCTTCTGGGGTTGCAAGCGCGCGATCGTCGTTGGCGGTGTCGTTATCATGATCGGGCATGTCCTGCTTGCGGTTTCCGGCTCCGCTGCAATGGTGTTCTTCCTCGGCCTCCTCTGCATCGCGATTGGCACCGGGCTTCTCAAGCCAAACATCTCGACCATGGTCGGCCAACTCTACGACAAGAACGATATCGGCGGCCGCGACGCAGGGTTCTCATTCTTCTACATGGGCATCAACATCGGCGCGATCCTCGGAGGACTTATTGCCGGCTATCTCGGCGAGAACTGGGGCTGGCATTGGGGTTTCGGCGCGGCTGCCGCTGCCATGTTCTTCGGGTTGATCAACTTCCTGCGGGCGAGCCGCACCTCGCTTCGCGACAAGGGTGGTGCGCCTGCCGTGCACCATCACCCCGACGCGGCGACCGGCCGTCGTGACCACCTCTTCACCGGTGCCATCGGTGGCCTCGTCGTCGTCCTGGTCGCCGCAGCAGCGCTAACCGGTCAGATCAATCTGACCAGTGCGCAAGGGTTGGCACAGGCCATGGGCCTGATCATCGTGACAGTGGCTATTGGCTTTTTCCTCAACATATATTTGGCAGGGGACCTTAGTGGCTCGGAGAAGCGGCGCATGATCGTCCTTGCGCTCCTTTTCGTGGCTGCCGCGCTCTTCTGGTCCGGTTTTGAACAGGCCGGCTCCTCGCTCAACCTCTTCGCAAACGACCTCACACAGCGCCAGCTTGGCAGTTTCACCGTGCCTGCCTCATGGTTCCAGAACTTGAACTCGCTCTTCATCATCCTGCTGACCCCGGCTTTTGCGGCGTTCTGGATCTACGCCGAGAAACGCTGGACCATTCCCGTTTTCGTGAAGTTTGGATTGGCGCTCGTCGCGATGGGCCTGGGCTACCTGATCCTAGTGCCGGCGGCGCACACGGCGGCAACGGGCGTAAAGGTTACCGGGCTCTTCCTCGTCTGTACCTACCTGCTGCACACAGTGGGCGAACTGATGCTCAGTCCGGTCGGGCTTTCAACTTTCTCCCGCCTTGCGCCAGAGCGCTTCACCAGCCAGATCATGGGGTTCTGGTTTGTCGCCGCGTCGCTCGGCAATTTGATGGCGGGATTGCTGGCCGCAGGCATGGACACCGAACATGCCGCCGGCCTTCCGGACGCGTTCACCCGCATCTTCCTTGTCAGCGCCGGCTTCGGGATCGTCCTCGTCCTTCTTGCTCGTCCAGTCACCCGATGGGCGCTCGGCGGAAGCGAGCGGATAGAGGAAACGGCTCCGGCGCAATAGATGTCATTGGTGCTCTCCGGGCAATTTGCCGGGCCCGAAATGGTGCGCAGGCCCGGACCAGGAAGCGGCGAAAACGGGAGTATCTTCGTGACGCCATTACGGCGGGGAGCCTTTGTGCTTAGAAAGGTAGAAAGCAAGCGCAAAGATGATGAGGGCTGTCGCCACCCCCAGATAGATAATTCTCTGCGACCCATCCCACGCAACAGCCTCTCGAAGAAACAGGACCGCAAGCACGGCAATTACCACGCTGACCAAATTTGCTTTCAGGTCTTCGAGATCCTTCAGCATGAGCCATCGGGGGCGATCCAAATTCTCGTCAATGAAAAGCGTATAAAGGCCGATACTGATAATGTAGGCGGCTACCGCGATTAGGAAGACATCAATGCCCTCGACCACTCCGACCGCAAACATTTTGACTGCTTGCGTCGAGATAGCAATGTCCTCCACTGTATCGCGGATACTTAAAGCCATGACCGCAGTTTCGTAAATTATCAGCGATATGGCTCCAATCAACGTCACGACCACTGGCAGGATCATGATATAACGGCTTAATACCAATAGCCTTGCAAACATCTTGATCACCACTCGTCGATCATTGATTGCTTCAAGGAAGCTGTCGGGGAGGAAAGTGGCTGCTAACGTTAGGACTGGCAGCAATTCGGCAGAGAGCGCCTTGCCGCCAAGTTACTCCCCGGCTTCTAACTCTGATTAAACTTATGAAATGTTAGCGGAGCATTAAGATAATTTCGAGGATCGACTGTCTTCGAATTGTCTCCGACGCAATAGGGCCTTTGAACGATTTCTTAGAAAAGCTTTGAAAGCCTGAACGGCTCTGCTGCAAATTTCAAGCTTGATTTCGAGGACATTTGGTTGAGGCTCTGATCACCTTGCGGCTTCTCGGGTTTCGAGATTTTGAGCGAGCAATGCCACAACCTTCATGGACGATGTCAGGTTACGTTCGATCGGTGTCGGCCTTGGGGAGGGCGGCCCCTCTTGATTTCGAGGGGTAACCCTGCTTGATTGCTACTAGCAGTGGCGACGAAGGTCGATGCTATGCCGGCGGAGAGCGAAACTACCGAACGCGGCTTGCCAGAAACCCTCAAGGGTTTGATCGGCCTTTGGGTTTTGCTGTTCGCGCTCTGGCTGATCGTGAACGCCTCTCTCGCTCTGCCGGTCGTGATGACAGGCGCCGTCATCTCCCTTGCCATCGCAGCGATCTTTTCTCGTCGCTATGGACTATGGCAGCAGACCGCGCTGACACCGGGCGCCGCATACCATTTCCTTGCCTTTGCGTCGGTATTCTTCATTGAACTGGTGAAGGCGAACGTCAACATGCTGCGCTACGTTTATTCGCCGCGCATCGACATTCATCCCGGCATCGTGAGGATCCCGATGCGGCTGAAATCGCCAATCGGTCGCCTTGCCCTTACCAATGCGATCGCGCTGACCCCCGGATCGCTGGTCATGGACATCAGGGACGACTCCCTTTTCGTTCATTGGCTCGATGTGAAGACGACAGACCCGGAGCAAGCCGCCGCGATGATCGCCGGCCCCTTCGAAAAGCACCTGGGGGCGGCGTTTGGCTGATTTCATCGTTCGCATTGCCGCCGTCCTGATCTTCTTCAGCATCGTTTTCGGGGCGCTGCGTCTGATCATCGGCAAAACCCTCATGGACCGCGTCGTGGCAATCGACATGCTGACCGTGGTCTCGATCGCGCTGGTGACGCTTTATGCGCATCTTTCCGGCCGGTTCGTGTATATCGATGTGGCGCTCGTCTACGGGCTGCTCAGCTTCCTTGCCGTGCTTGCTATCGCTCGTTTCCTGGAAAAGGGGCCGTGACACGATGCTAGAGCTTCTCGTCATACTGGTGTGCGGCTGCATCCTGATCAGCGGGGTTCTTGCTGTGCGCCTTCCCAATCTCATGACGGCGATGGTGAGTTCGGGGCTCGCGAGCCTGCTTGCGGCCGTCTCCTACGTGCTGCTTGCCGCGCCCGATGTCGCCATGGCGGAAGCAGCAATCGGTTCCGGGCTCGCGACGCTGATCTTTCTCTATGCCATTCGCAGAACCGGCGGCGGAGACGCCGGTAGAGAGAAGGAGTGAGACGTGCAGGAGCTGGTCGGCAGCATCGTCATCCTTGTCGGCGCGTTTTTTCTCTTTTCCGCCGGCCTCGGGCTTTTGCGCATGCCCGATGTCTTTACCCGCATCCAGGCGGGGACCAAGGCCTCGACGCTCGGCAACATCCTTGTCGTCGCCGGGCTCGGCATCTACCATCCCGATTGGTCGCTCAAGCTCTTGATTGTCGCCGTTTTCGTTCTGATAACCAACCCCCTGTCGTCGCACGCGCTGTCGCGCGCGGCCCATGCGGTGCGCACGCCGATGGCGGAGACGACGGTCGTAGACGCGCTTCGCGATGCAGATGAGGCGGCCAAGGAGGGCGAGGCATGACAAAACGCGTCTTCAGCCTTCTTGCCATCCTCGTCTTCGCGTTCATCTTCGCCGGCGTCGCAGGCGGATATAGCGAACGCCAGACGCTCTCGCCGCTTGCCCGGCACTATCTCACCGCGGTGCCACAGGATCTCGGCGGAGCGAACGTCGTCACCGGCATCCTGATCACCTTTCGCGGCTTCGATACACTTGGCGAAGTGGCCGTCCTTTTCATGGTGGCTGCGAGCGTCGGCATCCTGCTTGGCGGATCGCCGGCGCAAGACCGCACGAACGAAGCCCCGCGACCAAGCGAGCTCGTGGAAAACGGCGCGAAGATCATCCTGCCGCTGATCTTCCTGTTCGGCGCCTATGTGATCATGAACGGTCACCTTTCGGCCGGCGGCGGCTTCCAGGGAGGGGCTGTGGTGGCGTCGGGCGTGATGCTGCTAGTGCTCGCCCGCCCCGATACGGGCCTCCATCAAGGCTTTCTAAGCGTAACGGAATCGCTGGCCGGCGTCATTTACGTCGTGCTCGGAATTTGCGGACTCTGGTTCGCAGGCGGGTTTCTCGACAGCCACATCCTGCCCAAGGGAGAGTTTGGCTCACTCGCCAGCGCCGGGGCGATCCCGGTGATTTCGGCGCTGTTGGGCATCAAGGTGGGGGCGGAGCTCAGCGTCGTCATCGATCGCTTCAGAAGCTGAAGGAGGAAACATGGGGCTGCCGGTGTCGCACATTCTCATGGTCACGGGCTTCGCGCTCGTCCTCATCGGCTTCTGGGGGATGCTTAGCCATCGCAACATACTGCGCATCATCATCGGCTTTTCGTTGATCAATACCGGCCTGCATCTGGTGATGGTCGCGACAGGCTATGTAACCGGGGGAACGGCCCCGATCATCGACAAGGCGCTTTCAATCTCCGAGGCAACGGTGCGTTCGGTTGATCCCATCCCCGCCGCGCTGGTGGTCACGGCGATCGTCATCGGCTTTTCCGTGACCGCCGTGATGCTTGCCTTTGCGATCCGTATCCATGATGCCAGGAAAACTCTTTCCATCGACGCGCTGACGGAATCGAAATGGTAGGCGGCGTGCTGCAACCGCTGACGATTTTCCTGCTCGGCCTTGGCGGTGGCTTTCTCATCCCGCTTGTCTATCGCATTGCCAAGCCGCTCCCGGCCATCGTCTTCTTCACCGCCCTTGCCGGCATGACGCTGGTCTCGGTAGTCCAGTTGTGGTGGCTGCTCCATGGCGGGTCGACAAACGAGATCTATACCGCCGGAGCGATTCCACCCTTTTCCATTAATCTGCGCTTCGGGCTTTGGGAGGGGTTTTTCGCCGTTAGCGTCAATCTCGCCGCAATGCTCGGCGTCTGGCAGCTATGGGGCCGGCTGCGTAACTCCTATGCGGCACTGCTGCTCTATCTCATACTGGTCATGGGCATCAACGGCATGGTCATGACCCGCGATCTCTTCAACCAGTTCGTCTTTTTGGAGATCATGTCGATCGCCACCTACGGCCTGCTGGGGACGGCGGGCAGCCCTGCGGCACTTTCGGCAAGCTTCAAGTATATCATGGCGACGGTGCTCGCCTCGTCATGCTTCCTGTTGGGCGCGGTGCTGCTCTACCACGTCACCGGAACCCTCAACATCGACGACATGATCGAACACGGTGCGCTGATATCTGGCCCGATCGGCACGACGGCGCTTCTCTTTGTCCTATCGGCGCTGATCCTCGAACTGAAACCCTTTCCCGCCAATGGCTGGGGTCTCGACGTTTACGAAACCGCGCCCGCCGGGATTGCAGCCCTCATCTCCGGTGGTGTGTCGGCGGGCGTCTTCTTTGCGCTGTTCAAGCTTTTGCCGCTGTTTGCGAGCCATTACGACCTCATTGCCTGGGCGGGTGGCCTGACCTTTCTCTTCTCCAATCTCGCCGGTCTGCCGCAGGCGAAGGTGCAGCGCCTGCTCGGCTATTCGTCGATTGCCCAGATGGGCCTTTTGATGCTGTCGCTTGCCTTGCTGCGAGAACTCGACGCCGACGCAGCGATGCCGCTTGTGGTCGGCGGACTGTTCTTCAACCATCTTTTCGCGAAGGCCGGCCTGTTCTGGCTGGCTGGTGCGGTTGGGCTCCCACGCACTGCGGCATGGCCTGCCATCGCCAACCGACCGCTGACGCTCCTCGTCTTTGCCATGTTGCTCCTTGCAATCTCCGGTCTGCCACCTTTCCCCGGCTTCTGGGCAAAGTGGGAGCTCGTGGTGCGGCTTGCCGCGGGCGAGCGCTACGGTTGGGTGATCCTCATTCTGGCTGGGTCGCTTCTCGAAGCTGCCTATATGTTTCGCTGGTTCAAGCAGTCGACACGGGCGTCGGCCGAGATTGCCGAAGCCTGGCCCAATATCGCTGCACTCGCGCCGTCGCTTGTCTGCGTGATGTTACTGACTGCGGGAGGCTGGATCGCATCACGACTTGCCGGGGTTGCCTCGCTCCAGCTTTTCCTGCCGCTCCTGGCGGGTCTCGTCGTCTTCTGCGTGGACTTTCTTCCCGGCCGGATCAAATGCGTGCTGATGCTCGCGCTCGTGTTCTTTCTCGGCATGGCACAAGTCTCCGGGATGGCCGGGCTCAATCAGCTGTTCGCCGCCCTTCTGCTTGGGGGCGGGCTCGTCGTTGCCATGGCGGGGCTTTATCGCACCGATCAGCGTCCCAGCTACTATCCATTCATGACGGTCCTGCTGCTTGCGATCGTCGGACTGCTTTGGGCGCCCACCAGTCTCGAGTTCTTCTTCAACTGGGAACTGGTCACCCTGTCGACCTATTTCCTCATCATGCAAGGGCGAAGTGCGCACCCGCATGCTCTGCCCTTCCTGATGTTTTCCCTGATTTCGGCCTTCTGCATTCTTTCCGGTTTCGGGCTTGCGGCTGCAGCGAGCGGCACCATCTCCCTGGACGCGCTCGTTTCATCCAGCATGGCGTCGATGGCATTCACCCTCTTAGGGATTGGCTTTCTCATTAAGGCCGGCGCGATCGGCCTGCATGTCTGGCTTCCCGGCGCCTATGCGGAAGCCGATGATGACATGTCGGCGATGCTGTCGGCCGTGGTCAGCAAGGTCGCGATCGTCGGCCTGTTTCTTGTCACCTATCTGGCGATAAGGGCAAATACGGGGTTGGAGCTTGCACATGTGATGGCCTGGATCGGCCTTCTGACCACGCTTGGCGGTGCAGCGATGGCGCTCAAGCAGGATGACGTAAAGCTCATGCTCGCTTATTCGAGCATGAGCCAGATCGGCTATATCATGACGGCAATCGCGATGATGAGCCATCTTGGCTGGGTGACGGCGATGTATCTCATCGCCAACCATCTGATGGTCAAGGGCATTCTTTTTCTCGTGGCAGCTGCCGTCATTTTGCGAACCGGCACGCGCCGCTTCGACGAAATCAGCGGACTTAAGACGGCAATGCCGCTCACGTTCGTGCTTGCCGTCGTCGCGCTGCTGTCGATGTCGGGACTGCCGCCACTCGTCGGCTTCGGCGCCAAATGGCTGCTCCTCAGTGCCATGATCGATCGTGGGTGGTACGGGCTGGCCGCGCTTGGCGTGGCTGCGACCTTGCTCGGTCTGCTTTACATGTTCCGCTTCGCCTACGCGATCTTCCTGAGCCCACCGAAAGGAGACCGGCTATATCTGCGTGAAGCCCCGATCAGCCTGCTTGTGCCACAGGCGGTACTTGCGGCCGCCATTCTGGCACTCTCATTTTTCCCGAAATTCGTGATGGGTCCGATTTCGGCAGCAATCGACCCGCAATTTTCCTCAAGGCTCGTCTGGCAGGGAATGTCGCTCGAAGAGGTTTATGCGCACTGGAATCCGCTGCCAGCGATGACGGTCGCACTTATGCTGTCGGCTGCGATCCTTCTCGTCGCCTGGCTTATTTACCGGGGCAATCTCGGCCGCTTTTCGAGAACGGGCATCGACGCCTTCTATCGCTTTTATAAACCGGCGCTGGCAGCGGTCACCGAACCCTTGGCCAGGGCCGTCTGGAACGGAACCAGCGCTGCGGTCATTGGAGCGGCGCAGTGGGTTCGCCAGGCCTATACCGGCAATGGCCAGACCTACGCACTGCAGATACTCTGTTACATCATCGTCCTTTACCTTTTCGGGACCTATGCACGTGGTTGATTATCGGTATTCAATACAGGCGCGGCCCGTGCGTGATCCTGCAAACGGGACTGGAGGCGCAGTTTCTCAATTTCTTGCTGAGCACTTTGCGTCAAATGACGCGCTAAACGTCACCCATCCAACAACTCGGTTTGTGTCATGACCTCTCCCTCTGAAGGAAAGTTTTCGATTTGGACCCTGATGGCGATGTGTGTGGGCTCGATGGTCGGCGCGGGGATATTTTCCTTGCCACAGGCCTTCGGCCGCGCAACCGGACCGTTCGGTGCCATCATCGCCTGGACGATCGCCGGCGTCGGCATGCTGATGCTCGCCTTCGTCTTCCAATCACTATCGCGGCGCCGGCCCGATCTCGACGCAGGCATTTATGCCTATGCCAAGGCCGGCTTCGGCAACTATCTCGGTTTCCTCTCGGCTCTTGGCTACTGGTCGGCGGCGCTCCTGGGCAATGTTTCATATTTTGTGCTCATCAAATCGACACTTGGGCTGTTTTTCCCGATCTTCGGCGATGGCAACACGATACTCGCGGTCGCAACGTCTTCGATCCTCCTCTGGTGCATGCATTTCGTTATCCTGCGCGGCATTCGCGAAGCCGCGGTAATCAACACGATCGTTACGTTTGCGAAGATTGTTCCGATCTTGCTCTTCATCGTCTTCGTGATTGCGGGTTTCAGATACGACCTGTTCGCCGCCAATTTCTGGGGCGGCGGTGACCCGACCTTCGCCGATATTGCCAGCCAGGTGCGCGCGACCATGCTGGTCACGGTCTTCGTCTTTGTCGGTATCGAGGGCGCGAGTGTTTACTCGCGTTACGCACGCAATCGTGCCGATGTCGGTATCGCGACGCTGACCGGCTTTCTCGGCGTGCTTTCGCTGATGGTTCTGATTACGCTCCTGTCCTACGGGATAATGCCGCGCACAGATCTCGCAACGCTCAGGAATCCTTCGATGGCTGGCGTGCTGGAAGCGGTGGTCGGGCCGTGGGGTCGGCTGTTCGTCAGTGCCGCTCTGATAATCTCGGTCGCCGGCGCCTACCTTTCTTGGGTGCTGCTCGCCGCCGAAATTCTCTATTCGGCGTCGAAGTACGACACGATGCCGCGCTTTCTTTCCAAAGAGAACGAAAGCGGTGTTCCTTCGAATGCGCTCTGGCTCACCAATATTGTGGTCCAGGTTTTCCTGGTCCTCACTCTCTTTGCGCAATACGCCTTCACCCTGGCGCTTGAGCTGACGAGCTCGATGATCCTGATCCCATACCTCTTGGTTGCGGCTTACGGCTTCAAGCTCGCCTGGACTGGCGAGACATACGAGCGGGATTCGTCCGGTCATCGTGGCGACTTCGTGCGGGCCGGTATCGCGCTTCTCTATACCGCCGGGCTGATCTATGCCGCGGGGGCCAAGCACCTTCTCTTGTCGGCCGCGATCTATGGACCCGGAACCATCCTTTACCTCATGGCGAGACGCGAACAGAGTAAGCGCACCTTTACTCCCGCAGAGACCGCCATATTTATGGTTGCGGCGGTCGGCGCAGTTGTCGCGATACTGGGCATCGCGACGGGACGTATTAGCATTTAGTCGATCGCGCAACGCGACGAATGGTTGTTCAAATACAGCCAGTGGTCGTAAAAAATTGCAGGCATCGCATATTCGTGGTATTTCATACGGATCACAGTCGCAGGGAAACGAAATTATCGTTCCGAAGCAAATAATTACACGACGTGCATAAGCTTTAAAAAGCAACATCAGTTGGCATGAGAGGGCGACATGGCATCTCAATCCACGCAGAAATTTTCGCGTTTGGCACTCACTGGCATGGTTGTCGGATCCATGGTCGGGGCCGGCATTTTCAACTTGCCCGGTCGCTTCGGCGCCGCCACAGGACCTTTCGGAGCCATCATCGCCTGGGCAATCGCGGGTACCGGCATGTACATGCTGGCGCGTGTGTTTCAGGCTCTTGCCGAGAAACGGCCGGACATCGACGCGGGCGTGTTCGCCTATGCCAAGGCTGGTTTCGGTAACTACATGGGCTTCCTTTCGGCCTTCGGTTACTGGCTTGGAAGTTGCCTCGGCAACGTCTTCTACTGGGTGCTCATCGGCTCGACCCTGGGGCGCTTTTTCCCGGGCATCTTCGGCGACGGAAGCAGCGCGATTGCGATCATCGTGTCGCTGGTGGGCGTCTGGGCCTTCCATTTCATGATCCTGAAGGGGGTGGAGCAGGCAGCGTTCATCAACACCGTCGTCACCGTCGCCAAGATCGTGCCGATCCTCGTCTTCATCCTGCTGCTGATCTTCTTTTTCAACTATACGCAGTTCTCCGAGAACTTCTTTGGCGGTGCGGACATGCCGGCAAAGTCGCTCGTCGCGCAGGTCCGCGATACCATGTTGATCACCGTGTTCGTGTTCATCGGTATCGAAGGCGCAAGCGTCTATTCACGCTTTGCCGAAAAACGCTCCGATGTCGGCGCCGCTACCATACTGGGCTTTGTCGGCGTCACCGGTCTGATGGTGGCGGTGACCATGCTTCCGTATGCGGTGATGCCGCAATCGGCGATTGCCGCCGTCCAGCAGCCTTCAATGGCCGCGGTTCTGGAAGCCGTTGTCGGCCACTGGGGCGCCGTATTCATCTCGATCGGCGTTCTGGTGTCGGTGTTGGGCGCCTATCTCGCCTGGTCGCTGATCTGCGCCGAAGTGCTCTTCGCCGCGGCCAAGTCCGACGACATGCCGAGGCTCTTTGCCGCCCAGAATGCCAATCGCGTACCAGCCAACGCGTTGTGGCTCACAAATATCGTCGTGTCGCTGTTCATCATCTCCACCTACTGGTCGCGCGACGCCTTCAATTTCATGCTCGACATGACGAGCGTCACCTCGCTACTGCCCTACCTCCTCGTCGCCGGCTATGGCGTTTTGCTTGCCCGCAGCGGCGTGGGCTATGAAACGACGCCCAATGAGCGCGGTCGTGACCAGATCTTCGCCTGGATCGCCATCATCTACACGATCTTCATGTTCATTGCCGCCGGTCTCAAATATGTGCTTCTCGTCGCCGTCCTCCTGGTGCCCGGCACCATTCTTTATGTCTGGGCGCGGCGTGAGCAGAAATTGCAGCTGTTTACCTCCACCGAGCTCATCATCTTCGCCGTCACATTGATTGCTGGCGTGATCGGGGCCTACGGCCTGTTGACGGGCATGATCACACCTTGAACAGAAAGGCAGGAACGTCATGACAACAGACATCCCTTTCGGCGTGCATTCGGAAGTGGGCCAGCTTCGCAAGGTGATGGTCTGCGCGCCCGGCCGGGCTCACCAGCGCCTGACACCGAGCAATTGCGACGATCTTCTCTTTGACGACGTGCTTTGGGTCGACAATGCCAAACGCGACCATTTCGACTTCATGACGAAGATGCGCGATCGCGGCGTCGAAGTCGTTGAGATGCACAATCTGCTCGCCGAAACAGTGGCCATCCCGGAAGCGAAGAAGTGGATCCTCGACCATCAGGTCGCTCCAAACCAGATCGGGCTCGGATTGCTCGACGAGGTTCGCTCCTATCTGGAGGGGCTTTCCAACCGCGAGCTCGCGGAAACGCTGATCGGCGGCCTGTCGACCTTTGAGTTTCCGGAATCGATCGGTGGTGAGCAGCTCGCGCTGATACGCGACGCGGCGGGTGTCAACGAATACCTGCTGCCGCCTCTGCCAAACACGCTCTACACCCGCGACACCACCTGCTGGATCTACGGCGGGGTAACGCTCAACGCTCTTTACTGGCCGGCCCGCCACGAGGAGACCATTCTCACCACCTCGATCTACAAGTTCCATCCGGACTTCGCCGGAAAGGTCAACGTCTGGTGGGGCGATCCGACCAAGGATTGGGGGCTTGCCACGCTCGAGGGTGGCGACGTCATGCCGATCGGCAAGGGCAACGTGCTAATCGGCATGAGCGAGCGGACCTCACGCCAGGCAATCAGCCAGGTTGCCCAGGCGCTGTTCGAAAAAGGTGCAGCCGAACGCGTTATTGTCGCGGCCATGCCAAAGCTGCGCGCCGCCATGCATCTCGACACGGTCTTCACGTTCGCCGACCGTGATTGCGTGCTGATCTATCCCGACATCGTCGACAAGATCGATGCCTTCTCCTACCGCCCGGACGGCAAAGGCGGTGTCGAGTTGCACAAGGACAAGGGCAGCTTCGTCGAGACGGTTCGCGACGCGCTTGGCTTGAAGAAGATGCGTGTCGTTCAGACCGGCGGCAATGACTACATGCGCGAGCGCACCCAGTGGGATAGCGGCGCCAACCTTGTCTGCGCTTCCCCGGGCGTCGTCTATGCCTATGACCGCAATACCTACACGAACACGCTGCTTCGCAAGGAAGGTATCGAAGTCATCACCATTACCGGTGCTGAACTTGGACGCGGGCGCGGCGGCGGGCATTGCATGACCTGCCCGATCATCCGCGACGCGGTCGATTACTGACCTTTCTTACGCGTGCTCCGGTCGCCCGGGTTGCCGATCGCTGACACGGTGTAAGCCGCGCCAACTTGTGGGTGTGTTCGAGAAGTGAGAGGCCGCCATGCCGTTGCGTTCCTTGATGTCGAGACACAAAGCGATTTTCGTGTATGCGGGGCTCGCCGCCCTTGTCCTTTCCGGCTGCCAGAGAAGCGAGGAAAAGGACGAGCTGCCGACGCGGCCAGTCAAGACGCAGGCCGTCTCGTTCAATCCCGAGGATACGTTCGGCTCCCTCGTCGGCGAAATCCAGCCACGGGTCGAGACCAGCTTCGGCTTCCGCCAGGGCGGGGAAATCCGGGAGCGCGACATCGAGGTCGGTGATCGCGTGGAGGTCGGAATGGTGATCGCCCGGCTCGATTCCGAAGATGCCCAGGATGCGCTGCGCAAGGCGGAAGCCAATCTGTTTTCGGCGCAGTCGACCTTCCAGAATGCCGAGATCGAGCGCAATCGACAGCAGCAGCTCTTTCCGAGGACGTCGACCCGTCAACAGTTAGACGCGGCCATTGCCCAAGCCAATGTCGCCCAGGCCGGGGTCGATGCCGCTGAGGCGGCGTTGCGGATTGCCCAGACCAACCTCGACAACCGCACGCTGAAAGCCAATGGCGCCGGCGTCGTCACCGGTATCGGCGGCGAAGTGGGCCAGGTAGTCGGCGGGGGTCAGATGGTCGTCCGCGTGGCGCAGGTCGGTCCGCGGGATGCGGTGTTCCAGGTGCCGGAGGCGACGATCCAGACCGCCAACAGCAATGCCCAGGTCGACGTTCGGCTGCTAAGCAATCCAAATGTGAAGGCGAGTGGGTCCGTCAGGGAAATATCGCCGACCGCCAATCCGGTTACGCGCAACTTTACCGTCCGTGTCGGCCTCGACAACGCGCCTGAAGAGTTCCGTTTCGGCAGTTCGGTGCGTGGTACGATCCAGATCGCAGGCGCGCCCGTCGCGCGGCTGCCGATGACGGCGCTCTTCAACCAGAACAACCAGCCAGCCGTCTGGGTCGTTGATCCGGCGAGCAACACCACCAAGCTCGTGCCGGTAGAGGTCCATCGATTCGATACGCAGGATTTCCTCGTGAGCAAGGGGCTGTCGAGCGGCGATCAGGTCGTCGTCGCCGGCGTCCAGCAGCTGCGTCCCGGCATGGCGGTTCGCCTGCTTGAAGGAAGCGTCCAATGAACGGGGGATTCAATCTCTCCGAATGGGCCATTCAGCGCAAAAGCCTGATCGTCTTCCTCGCATTTCTGAGCGCCGTCGGCGGCATCCTCGCCTATTTCAATCTCGGCCGCGACGAAGACCCGGAATTCACCTTCAAGACGATGATCGTGTCTGCCGCGTGGCCGGGTGGCACAATCGAGCAGACGACGGACCAGATTACGGACCGGCTGGAGCGGACACTCGAGGAGGTGCCGCATCTCGATCACCTGAGGAGCCTGACCAGCGCCGGCCAGTCAGTGATCTACGTGGTGCTGGACGACGCAACGCCGCCCGACCAGGTCGGTGAATCCTGGTATCAGGCCCGAACCAGGGTCGGGGATATCGTCTCGACGCTTCCGGCTGGCGTCCGCGGGCCGTTCTTCAATGACGATTTCGGCGATACCTTTGGTATCATCTACGGCTTCACTGCCGATGGCTTCAGTGACCGCGAGGTGCGTGACTGGGTCTACGAGGCGCGCAACCGCCTGCTCAAGCTCGACGATATCGGCAAGGTTCAGCTTATTGGCACGCAGGACGAGACGATCTTCATCGAGTTCTCGACCAATCGGCTCGCCAGCCTCGGCCTCAGCATGCCGAGCGTGATCTCGACGATTCAGGCGCAGAACGCCGTTCTTCCGACCGGCCAGCTGACGACCGAGCGCGATCGTACGGTCTTGGAGGTCTCCGGCAGTCTCGCCAGCGAAAAGGATCTGCGTGAGCTCAATATTCCGACCGCCTCCGGCTTCGTTCGCCTCGGCGACATCGCCGATATCGTGCGCGGCACCGTCGATCCGCCGCAACCGCGCTTTCGCGTCGACGGCAAGCCGGCGATCGGGCTTGCCGTCTCGATGGCCTCCGGCGGCGACATTCTGCAGCTTGGCCGAAACATCGATACCGTCATGAGCCGTTTCGAGCACGACCTGCCGATCGGCATCGACCTGACGCGTGTCGCGAGCCAGCCGACGGTCGTGCAAACCGCCATTCGCGGCTTCACGACTTCGCTAGCGCAGGCTGTCATCATCGTCCTCGGCGTCAGCTTTCTTGCACTTGGCGTGCGAGCGGGCCTTGCCGTCGCAGTCTCGATCCCGCTGGTGATGGCGCTGACCTTCCTCTTCATGGACATCACCGGCATTGCATTGCAGCGTGTCTCGCTCGGTGCGCTGATCATCGCGCTGACGCTGATGATCGACGACACGATGGTGACGGTCGAGATCACCATGGCGAAGCTCGAGGAAGGAATGGACCGCGTGAAGGCGGCAGCGTACGCCTATACATCCACCGCCTTTCCGATGCTTGCGGGAACACTTGTCACCATTGCAGGCTTCATTCCGGTTGGCTTTGCCCAGAGCTCCTCGGGCGAATACGCGCGCTCGCTGTTCTTCGTGATCGGCTTTTCCCTGATCGTGTCCTGGCTGGTGGCGGTGCTTCTGACACCGATCGTTGGCCTCGCCGTCCTGAAGCCGAGCGAAAAAGCCGGCGAAAAGACCGAGAGCAAGCTTATGCGTGGTTTCAAGAGGCTGCTCGGCGCCTGCGTCCGCATGCGCGTTCTCGTCATTCTGGCGACCGTCGCCCTGTTTGCCGCGTCGCTTTTCGGCTCACAGTATATGCGCCGGCAATTTTTCCCATCGTCAGATCGTCCGGAACTACTTCTGTCGCTCGTCCTGCCACAAGATGCCTCGCAAGAGGCTACTGCCGCCCAGGTGAAGCGAGTGGAGGAAATCCTCGCCGCCGACGAAGGGGTCGCCAACTGGAGCTTCTACGTCGGCTCCGACCCGATCCGGTTTTATCTCTCGATGGACCTCAATCCACCCGCCCCCTTCCGCGCGCAGGCAGTCGTCATCAGCAAGAGCGTTTCTGAGCGGGATGCCCTGCAGCAGAGGCTTCAAAAACTCCTCGACGAACAGTTTCCAGATATCATCGCCCGTGTCTCTCCCTTGGAAATGGGCCCACCAGTCGGCTGGCCCGTTCAATATCGCGTCAGCGGCCCTGATATCGTCGGAGTGCGCGATCTCGCCTGGAAGGTTGCTGACGTTCTCCATACCGTCCCGGGCGCCGTTCAACCGCACCTCGACTGGAACGAACCTATCCGGAAGGTCGTCATCAACGTCGACCAGGACCGCGCCAGGCTGGTCGGGTTGAACTCGTCCGTTATCGCGCAGACGCTGTTTGCGACCTCCTCGGGCCTGCCGATCACGCAGGTGCGTGATTCCATCTATCTGGTCAACGTTGTCGCACGCGCGACGGAGGATCAACGCGTCGACATCAATACGCTGCGTTCGCTGCAGATACCGGTCGGTCCCAATCACACCGTGCCGCTTTCAAGCATCGCGACGGTGGAATACCAGACAACGCAACCGTTGATCTGGCGGCATGACCGCTCGACGACGATCACGGTGCAGGCCGACGCGGAAAAAGGCGTGCTGGCGACTGACATCGTCGACGCCGCCACGCCGCAGATCGCCGCACTCATTCGCGACAATCCCAATTATCTCATCGAGGTCGGTGGCTCCGTTGAGGGTGCGGAAGATGGGCTCGCAGCAGTCGTAGCCATGCTGCCGGTCATGGCCGTCATCATCCTCATCGTCCTGATGTTTCAGCTGCAGAGCGTGCAGCGCCTCATCCTGGTCGTCAGCGTCGTGCCGCTCGGGCTGATCGGCGTGGTGCTGATCATGCTCATCACCCGCGTGCCTGTCGGTTTCATCGCCGTCCTCGGGATGATCGCGCTCATCGGCATGATCACCCGAAATTCAGTGGTGCTCATCGACCAGATCGATAGACGGATGGAGGAGGAGGGCAGGAGTTGGCAGGGCGTCATCGACGTCACCGCGCAGCGTCTGCGGCCGGTTTTCCTGACCGCCGGCTCGACGATCCTCGGCATGCTGCCGATCATCCGCGACCCGTTCTGGTCGCCGCTTGCTTTTACGGTGGTGGGCGGTCTGGTCGTTGCCGCGGCGCTGACGTTGATCTTCCTGCCGGCGCTTTATGTCCTGTGGTTCCGGATTCCACCTGAATTGGAACGACGACCCGCTCCGATTGCGGAGGCCGTGGCGCAGCCCGCATCCTAGGACAGATTGGTGGATCGTAACTGTTTGCCGGGCCATAGAATTGCCGGGGCATGTCGCATATTGCATTTCGTGTTGTAATGCCGCGCCAGACCAGCCTTCGGAATCCGACGCCACAGTCCGGACCTCCTCGTCGGAAAGGCGTCCACGAAGGTAGAACCGGAAGATATCCGCGCGTGGTTTCTCGTCTGGAAGCCCGATTTCGAAATGGCGCTCGAGACGGCGAGAGCGCAGTAATGCGGGGTCGATCAAGTGCGGATAGTTCGTCGCGCCGATGACGATGACGCCGTCCCGCGCCCTAGCAGACACCACCCTCTCAGCAAGCTGACCGCCAAGTTACGTCGGCGGTATCACGTGGACGGTGAGCGCGACGAACAGCCCACCTTTTCTTTTGTGAATGAGGCCTCGAGATAAGCTCTATCATTGATAGGAGTGGACCGGGATGGTTGGAGATCGCGCTGATGCCATGCTTGAAGTCATGGATGAAGGCATGCATGAAGCCAGGCATGAGGGAAAGTATCGGCGGATCGAGGTGATCACCGGTCGGCGGCAGCGGCGGAATTGGACTGACGAGGAGAAGGCGCGGATTCTCGCGGAGAGCGCAGAACCTGAAGTGAACATTTCGGCTGTTGCGAGGCGCTGGGGCGTCAATCGCGGCTTGCTGAATGTGTGGCGACGGGAAGCCGGACTAACCTCTCAACGGTCGGCAAAGACTAGTTTGCCGCCTGCCGTGTTCGTGCCGGTGACAGTGGTTGGGGATGGCGCACGACACGAAGGCTCGCCATCGAATGCCCCAGAGGTTCTCGCTGGCCGAATTGAGATCGAGATTGCGGGCGCACGCATGACGGTCATCGGCTCGGTAGCGCCTGAACTGGCGCAGGCGATGGTAGCGGCGTTGCGAGGGCGCCGGTGATCGGAGTTTCGCCAAATGGCGTGAAGATCATGGTTGCGACGCAACCCGTCGACTTCCGGCGCGGCATGAATGGCCTGGTAGCTTTGGTGGCGTCAGCCCTTGCGGCCGATCCCTATTGTGGCGACGTGTTCGTGTTCCGCGCCAAGCGTCTTGATCGGCTTCGCTGCATTTATTGGGACGGATCAGGCATGATCCTAGCGACGAAGTGGTTGGAGGCGGGCAAGTTCGTTTGGCCTCCGATCCGCGATGGCGCTATGCAGATGAGTGCCCAGGAGTTCTCGCTTTTGCTGGCCGGCATTGACTGGACGCGCGTCAAACGAAACGCGGTGAGGAGGCCCTCAAAAGCAGGCTGATCCTATTGGTTTTGCTTGAAGATTCAGACCCGTGTGGTAGGGTCTGTCATGCCGCTTCGACCCGATCCCTTGCCCCAGGATGCTGCGCAATTGACCCGGATCATTCTCTCGCTCGACGAAGAGAATGCCGATCTCAAGGCGCGCGTTGCCTTCCTTGAGCGCCAGCTCTTCGGGACGAAATCGGAGAAGATGACGACGATCGATCCAACGCAGGCAATGCTCGATCTTGGCGATCTAGGCGACATTCCCGTTGCTGCCAATGACGATGTCGCGCCGGTCGATGAAGACAAAACGCAGGCACGGCGATCGCCAGCCCGCAATATCGGCCGTTTGCCGAAACACCTTCCGCGTTATGACGAGCTCATCGAGCCAGCGAGCAAGACTTGCCCCTGCTGTTCGTTCGAACTTCATTGCATCGGCACTGATGTCAGCGAGGCGCTCGACATCGTGCCTGCAGTAGTCCGGGTGAAACGGACGATCCGGCCACGCTATGCATGCCGGGCTTGCGAGAGTGGCATCGTGCAAGCACCCGCACCAGCACGCATCATGGACGGCGGCATGGTGACCACGGCGTTTGCAGCCCATGTCGCCGTTTCGAAGTTTGCCTGGCATTTGCCGCTGCATCGCCAGGCGCAGATGCTGGCCTCCTGCGGCGTCATCATTGATCGCGGTACGCTCGGGGCATGGGTCACGCGGGTCGCCTGGTGGCTCGAACTTCTCTACGATGCACTCACCGCCTTCATCCGCTCGCAGCCGAGGGTGTTCTGTGACGAGACGCCACTTCCGCGCCTCGATCCGGGGCGCAAACGAACCAAGGTCTGCCAGTTATGGGCACAAGCGGTTGACGATCGGCCATGGAACGGTCCGGCGCCGCCGGCGGTGGCCTACATTTTTGCCGAAAGCCGCAGCGCTCGCGAGATCGAGGGGCAACTGTCGTCGTTCGCCGGCGTGCTTCAGGTTGATGGATATCAAGCCTATAAAACCATGGTCAAACGACGCGGCAAGAGCAACGTTGCCCCCATGCGGCTGGCCTTCTGCCTCGCTCATGCACGGCGAAAGTTCGTTGACGTCGTCAAACTGACCGGCTCTTCGGAGGCCTTGTCGATCCTTGCCAGGATTGCCGAAATCTATCGCATCGAAGCAAAACTACGAGGGGAAGATGAAGATACCCGGCTTAGCGGCAGGCGTCGTGAGGCAGCTCCCATCATGAGAGAACTGAAGGTCCATCTCACCGAACTGAGCGACGAGGTGTCGTCGAAATCGGCACTTGGCAAGGCAGTCACTTACATGCTCAACCACTGGAGCGGATTGACAGCCTTTCTAGAGGATGGCCGGATCGAGGTGGACTCCAATGTCGTCGAGCGTTCCATGAAATCCGTGGCTTTGACGAGAAAGAACTCATTATTCGTGGGCAACGAGCGGGGTGGAAAGACCTTCGCTGTCCTGGCATCGCTCGTGAACACGGCAAAGCTTAACGGCGTGGACCCCGACGTCTGGCTTGCCGATGTGCTGGAGCGCATCATCTCCGGCAAAGTGAAAGCCAACGAGATGGAGAGCCTTTTGCCTTGGGCCTGGAAGGCGGAACGCGAAGCGATGACACAGCAGGAGCGACAAGCGGCATGACACAGAACAGCCAGGAGATGACGCCGCGACCGAAGCTCGATGACGACGCATTCGAAGCCTTTATCAGGAGACGTCGTCCGCCATCGCCTATCTGGTCAATGAGCAGACTCGATGGTTATCTTACGGCCCTCATCATCGGCCCCAGGTTCATCGACCCACGGCAATGGATCCCGGAACTGACCGGCCCGGATGCCCTAAACCTGCCGATGGAAACAACCGAACATCGGGCCGTGCAGACGATCGTTGCAGAGTATAATCGGATATCTGCAAGCCTTTCCGAGAGACCGAAAGACCACCGGCCAAGGTTCACCCAGATCGATGATCAGACCCTTGATCCATTTGATTGGGACATCTGCTTTCTCATTGGAACACGACACGCGCCAAGGCTTTGGCAGCCTGTCCTTCGAGGTCATGCCGTCACTGGGGATATCATTGCGCCGATCCGCAAGCTCGGCGAGGTAAAACGGAAAGCGACCCACCAGGATGCTGCTGCCGTCGCCGAAGCACTCGTCAATATCCGAACCTATTTTATGCCGAAGCGGGCAAAGCAGAAGTTCTGACCGAGAGCCAGAAAGCCAGAAACCTATTTAGTCAAATCACGAAAGCCGTGGGCCATTCGTTGCGCTCAC
>NZ_LNCD01000020.1 GCF_001542405.1 Rhizobium altiplani | reverse complement strand
GTCACCCCGCAAGCCAAGTAGACCCGCACATTTCCTGTCGGCCCGATCATGCAGCCTCAACACACGCGATCAACGATGACAGCATCTTGCGTTCAATGTCCGCCGGAACTTTCAAACTGCGACCATTTCGTAGCTGGATCTTGATTAGCGCGGGCGCCCCGCCGGCCGCCGGCATCTGCCCGAGGCTTACGTCGTTGACCAGGTGGACCGGAAGGAACGTTGCTGACACATCGAAGTGGCTAAGCGTTTTCCGCCATAAACGGATCTGCGCAGGATAAATGTCATGGCGACGAGCGACATCGCCAATGCGAACACCCGGTTGATCGGCTTCAGCCAATATCGCCAGCTTCGCTTCCTTCGACCACCGCCGCCTACGCTCAACGCCGGAAATGATCTCCATGCGAGCCATACCAACCTCTCAGATCTGATATTAGTGTCAGCACTAATGCTGGTTCTAATGCCAGAACATCGCCTAACTGGCTCGTTCAGCAAAATCCGCTCACCGGACGCTCACGCTCAATGCACTCTTAAGTCCACTCTTAAGAGCGCAGACTCACGGGAGACGCGGAACTTCGCAAGGCGGTTCACGCCGAAGGGATACGGAAGAGCCGCTTGTGGTTCACAAGGTGACCCTCACGCCTGAGCAGCACATGTAGGCGTCGATATCCAAAGCGGCGGCGTTCATGGGCCAGCGCCTTCATCCGCTCGCGAAGATCATGGTCATCGCTGCGCGTGGTTTCGTAACGGATCGTCATCCGGCAAAAGCCGATGGCTTTACACGCCCGCCGTTCGCTCATCCGATGTTGGTCCATCAGATGCGCGACAGCTCGCCGCTTTGCTGCGGGCGTCACCACTTCTTTCCCAAAAGGTCTTTCAAAGCTGCATTGTCGAGCATGGCATCCGCCAGAAGCCGCTTCAGCTTCGTGTTCTCGTCCTCCAGCGTCTTCAGTCGCTTGGCTTCCGACACCTCCATGCCACCGAACTTGGCTTTCCACTTATAGATGCTGGCATCGCTGACGCCGTGCTTGCGGCAAAGCTCCGAGACCGGCGTACCCGCCTCGTGCTCCTTCAGAATGCCGATAATCTGTTCGTCTGTGAAACGGCTGCGCTTCATTCCCTGGTCCTCTCAATGGGCCAGAGCTTACTTCAAAATGGATTATTGCAACGGGGCAAGGTCACCTAAAATCCTTTCAATGACGGGGCGGACCATACATTTCGGCGGTGAGCGCGACGAACAGCCCACCTTTTCTTTTGTGAATGAGGCCTCGAGATAAGCTCTATCATTGATAGGAGTGGACCGGGATGGTTGGAGATCGCGCTGATGCCATGCTTGAAGTCATGGATGAAGGCATGCATGAAGCCAGGCATGAGGGAAAGTATCGGCGGATCGAGGTGATCACCGGTCGGCGGCAGCGGCGGAATTGGACTGACGAGGAGAAGGCGCGGATTCTCGCGGAGAGCGCAGAACCTGAAGTGAACATTTCGGCTGTTGCGAGGCGCTGGGGCGTCAATCGCGGCTTGCTGAATGTGTGGCGACGGGAAGCCGGACTAACCTCTCAACGGTCGGCAAAGACTAGTTTGCCGCCTGCCGTGTTCGTGCCGGTGACAGTGGTTGGGGATGGCGCACGACACGAAGGCTCGCCATCGAATGCCCCAGAGGTTCTCGCTGGCCGAATTGAGATCGAGATTGCGGGCGCACGCATGACGGTCATCGGCTCGGTAGCGCCTGAACTGGCGCAGGCGATGGTAGCGGCGTTGCGAGGGCGCCGGTGATCGGAGTTTCGCCAAATGGCGTGAAGATCATGGTTGCGACGCAACCCGTCGACTTCCGGCGCGGCATGAATGGCCTGGTAGCTTTGGTGGCGTCAGCCCTTGCGGCCGATCCCTATTGTGGCGACGTGTTCGTGTTCCGCGCCAAGCGTCTTGATCGGCTTCGCTGCATTTATTGGGACGGATCAGGCATGATCCTAGCGACGAAGTGGTTGGAGGCGGGCAAGTTCGTTTGGCCTCCGATCCGCGATGGCGCTATGCAGATGAGTGCCCAGGAGTTCTCGCTTTTGCTGGCCGGCATTGACTGGACGCGCGTCAAACGAAACGCGGTGAGGAGGCCCTCAAAAGCAGGCTGATCCTATTGGTTTTGCTTGAAGATTCAGACCCGTGTGGTAGGGTCTGTCATGCCGCTTCGACCCGATCCCTTGCCCCAGGATGCTGCGCAATTGACCCGGATCATTCTCTCGCTCGACGAAGAGAATGCCGATCTCAAGGCGCGCGTTGCCTTCCTTGAGCGCCAGCTCTTCGGGACGAAATCGGAGAAGATGACGACGATCGATCCAACGCAGGCAATGCTCGATCTTGGCGATCTAGGCGACATTCCCGTTGCTGCCAATGACGATGTCGCGCCGGTCGATGAAGACAAAACGCAGGCACGGCGATCGCCAGCCCGCAATATCGGCCGTTTGCCGAAACACCTTCCGCGTTATGACGAGCTCATCGAGCCAGCGAGCAAGACTTGCCCCTGCTGTTCGTTCGAACTTCATTGCATCGGCACTGATGTCAGCGAGGCGCTCGACATCGTGCCTGCAGTAGTCCGGGTGAAACGGACGATCCGGCCACGCTATGCATGCCGGGCTTGCGAGAGTGGCATCGTGCAAGCACCCGCACCAGCACGCATCATGGACGGCGGCATGGTGACCACGGCGTTTGCAGCCCATGTCGCCGTTTCGAAGTTTGCCTGGCATTTGCCGCTGCATCGCCAGGCGCAGATGCTGGCCTCCTGCGGCGTCATCATTGATCGCGGTACGCTCGGGGCATGGGTCACGCGGGTCGCCTGGTGGCTCGAACTTCTCTACGATGCACTCACCGCCTTCATCCGCTCGCAGCCGAGGGTGTTCTGTGACGAGACGCCACTTCCGCGCCTCGATCCGGGGCGCAAACGAACCAAGGTCTGCCAGTTATGGGCACAAGCGGTTGACGATCGGCCATGGAACGGTCCGGCGCCGCCGGCGGTGGCCTACATTTTTGCCGAAAGCCGCAGCGCTCGCGAGATCGAGGGGCAACTGTCGTCGTTCGCCGGCGTGCTTCAGGTTGATGGATATCAAGCCTATAAAACCATGGTCAAACGACGCGGCAAGAGCAACGTTGCCCCCATGCGGCTGGCCTTCTGCCTCGCTCATGCACGGCGAAAGTTCGTTGACGTCGTCAAACTGACCGGCTCTTCGGAGGCCTTGTCGATCCTTGCCAGGATTGCCGAAATCTATCGCATCGAAGCAAAACTACGAGGGGAAGATGAAGATACCCGGCTTAGCGGCAGGCGTCGTGAGGCAGCTCCCATCATGAGAGAACTGAAGGTCCATCTCACCGAACTGAGCGACGAGGTGTCGTCGAAATCGGCACTTGGCAAGGCAGTCACTTACATGCTCAACCACTGGAGCGGATTGACAGCCTTTCTAGAGGATGGCCGGATCGAGGTGGACTCCAATGTCGTCGAGCGTTCCATGAAATCCGTGGCTTTGACGAGAAAGAACTCATTATTCGTGGGCAACGAGCGGGGTGGAAAGACCTTCGCTGTCCTGGCATCGCTCGTGAACACGGCAAAGCTTAACGGCGTGGACCCCGACGTCTGGCTTGCCGATGTGCTGGAGCGCATCATCTCCGGCAAAGTGAAAGCCAACGAGATGGAGAGCCTTTTGCCTTGGGCCTGGAAGGCGGAACGCGAAGCGATGACACAGCAGGAGCGACAAGCGGCATGACACAGAACAGCCAGGAGATGACGCCGCGACCGAAGCTCGATGACGACGCATTCGAAGCCTTTATCAGGAGACGTCGTCCGCCATCGCCTATCTGGTCAATGAGCAGACTCGATGGTTATCTTACGGCCCTCATCATCGGCCCCAGGTTCATCGACCCACGGCAATGGATCCCGGAACTGACCGGCCCGGATGCCCTAAACCTGCCGATGGAAACAACCGAACATCGGGCCGTGCAGACGATCGTTGCAGAGTATAATCGGATATCTGCAAGCCTTTCCGAGAGACCGAAAGACCACCGGCCAAGGTTCACCCAGATCGATGATCAGACCCTTGATCCATTTGATTGGGACATCTGCTTTCTCATTGGAACACGACACGCGCCAAGGCTTTGGCAGCCTGTCCTTCGAGGTCATGCCGTCACTGGGGATATCATTGCGCCGATCCGCAAGCTCGGCGAGGTAAAACGGAAAGCGACCCACCAGGATGCTGCTGCCGTCGCCGAAGCACTCGTCAATATCCGAACCTATTTTATGCCGAAGCGGGCAAAGCAGAAGTTCTGACCGAGAGCCAGAAAGCCAGAAACCTATTTAGTCAAATCACGAAAGCCGTGGGCCATTCGTTGCGCTCAC
>NZ_LNCD01000019.1 GCF_001542405.1 Rhizobium altiplani | reverse complement strand
ACGATCGAGGCGACGATGCCGGCGCCGACGGTACGGCCGCCTTCGCGGATAGCGAAGCGCAGCTTTTCTTCCATCGCGATCGGAACGATCAGTTCGACGTCAACCGTGACGTTGTCGCCAGGCATAACCATTTCCGTGCCTTCCGGCAGGGTGACGATGCCAGTAACGTCCGTCGTGCGGAAGTAGAACTGCGGACGGTAGTTGGTGAAGAACGGCGTATGACGGCCGCCTTCTTCCTTCGTCAGGATGTAGGCTTCAGCCTTGAACTTCTTGTGCGGCTTGACAGAGCCCGGCTTGCACAGGATCTGACCACGCTCGACGCCGTCACGGTTCACACCGCGAACCAGAGCACCGATGTTGTCGCCAGCCTGGCCCTGGTCGAGCAGCTTCCGGAACATTTCAACGCCGGTAACCGTCGTCTTCGAGGTCGGGCGGATGCCGACGATTTCGACTTCTTCGCCAACCTTGACGATACCGCGCTCGACGCGGCCGGTCACAACCGTACCACGGCCCGAGATCGAGAACACGTCTTCGATCGGCATCAGGAACGGCTGGTCGATCGGACGCTCAGGCGTCGGGATGTAGGCGTCAACAGCTGCCATCAGCTCGCGGATCGCGTCTTCGCCGATCTTCTTGTCGGAGTCTTCGAGAGCGGCAAGAGCCGAGCCCTTGATGACCGGAATGTCGTCGCCCGGGAAGTCGTAGGACGACAGAAGTTCGCGAACTTCGAGCTCGACGAGTTCGAGAAGCTCGGCGTCGTCAACCTGGTCGACCTTGTTGAGGAACACGACGATCGCCGGAACGCCAACCTGACGAGCGAGCAGGATGTGCTCGCGGGTCTGCGGCATCGGGCCGTCAGCAGCCGAGCAAACCAGGATCGCGCCGTCCATCTGGGCAGCACCGGTGATCATGTTCTTGACGTAGTCGGCGTGGCCGGGGCAGTCAACGTGGGCATAGTGGCGGTTCGGGGTCTCGTATTCGACGTGTGCCGTCGAAATGGTGATGCCGCGAGCCTTTTCTTCCGGAGCCGCGTCGATCTGGTCGTACGCCTTGAACTCGCCGAAGTACTTCGTGATCGCTGCCGTCAGAGACGTCTTGCCGTGGTCAACGTGGCCGATCGTGCCGATGTTAACGTGCGGCTTGTTGCGCTCAAACTTACTCTTTGCCATTTGAATGCTTCCTGTGAACGAAATGGATGACCCCGGCGAACCGGTTTAGTGCCGCCGTTTAAGGCTTTCGGGGAAATTGCGCAAGACCTATTTGCGGACCGTATTCCTAGCCTGCGGGCGCATATGGGAAGGAAGCGCCCGATCGGCAATATCCACCGGAGATGGCAGCGAAGATATATTTCACGAAGAACGGGCGCGACGGCGCCAAGGATATGATAGTACATCGTTTGCAGCCCTTACGCGGAAGCACTGCTCGGAGACACCGCAATGGAACCAAAGGAAATTGCAAAACGATCCGCAGGCAACTTTCTGATCTTTGCCGCCTGCGCATTCATATTGTGGGTTCTTGCCGCTGCGATCGACTGGGTCGCGCAGCTTGTACGCCTCTCCTCGCCCGAGCGGCTCCCGGCTCTGGCGACATCGATCGTCAGCTCTTCGACGCTGCAAGCGATCGTCGCAATATGGCTGCTCACAGCGGCATTTGCCATCGCCTTCCCAAAGATGCTGACGCCACTTTCGGCCACCACGACGCTGATGTTCGACGTGGGATACGGTATTCTCGGCGCCCTCACCGGCTTCGGCATCGCGATCGGTCTCTTCGGTGGCGGCTGGTCGATCCTGTTGCGCGCCGTGATCTACAGCGCCCTCATCGCCATCGGCTTCGTTGCTGTCCGCATATGGCTGTCGAGAGAGGATCTCAGCACCAACACCCAGAAGCGATGGACGATCGCCGGCATCATCGCGCTGGCCTCGCCTTTCGTGCTGCTCTGGGGCTAGAGGTACGCATAGCGACCCGGCTCGCGCAAAGCGTTACAGGAACAACAGGACACTGCGAAAACCTGGAGCGGGTAGCGGGAATCGAACCCGCGTATTCAGCTTGGAAGGCTGCTGCTCTACCATTGAGCTATACCCGCGGGGTGGTATCCGATCCAATGACGAATGGTGGAGAGAGTTGGATTTGAACCAACGTAGGCTGAGCCAACGGATTTACAGTCCGTCCCCTTTAACCACTCGGGCATCTCTCCAGTCTTTTCGTCCGGATCGTGAGACCAAGCTCGTCAGACTTTCGAAGCGTTGCCGCCCCTCGGTCTGCGCCGCGTATATGACCGGACGATTTACGCATGTCAACACGATGACGACGGAAAAAATGTGAAAAATTTCATCGACCGTGGAAAGCCGGGGTCCTGAAAGAAATCCTATGCGGAAAGAAGCACCCTCGCTATAAAGCCGCATGAGCAAAGACAAGAAAACCGGTGGCAAGCCCACTGACGACAAGTCCGCCAAGGACACGCATTACGCAACCCTGCGCCGCGCGCATCGTGATAGCAAACGCGAACGCGGTGAGATTCCGACACCGCCGCCACAGAAGCGCCGGCGCGGTGCCGAGGACTGGAAGCCTCCTGCACTCGCGCCCGAGCAGGTCTATCTCTACGGCCTTCATACGGTTCGTGCCGCGCTTGACAACAAGGAGCGCCGGAACGTCAAGTTGTCGGTGACCCAGAACGCGCTTGCGCGTCTGGAGATCGCTGCCGACGCGCTCGGCATTCCGGTCGAAATCGTCGCTCCGCACGATATCGACAAGGTCCTCGGCCCGGATGCCATCCATCAGGGTGTCATGCTGGAAACGCGCCCCCTGCCCGTCCGCCGGCTGGAAGCACTGAAGGACAGCCCACTGCTTCTCGTGCTCGACCAGGTAACCGATCCGCACAATGTCGGCGCCATCATGCGTTCCGCCGTGGCCTTCAATGCAGGTGCCGTCATTACCACACAGCGCCACAGCCCGACCGAATCAGGCGTGCTGGCGAAATCAGCCTCAGGTGCGCTGGAACTCATCCCCTATATCCAGATCACGAATCTTGCCGACGCGCTTGGAGAACTGCACAAGCTCGGCTTCTTCACGATCGGCCTCGATTCGGAAGGACCGGCGCCACTCGAGGGCACATTCTCGGGTGACAAGGTGGCGCTCGTGCTGGGTTCCGAAGGTAAGGGGCTACGCCAGAAGACGCGCGAAACTGTCAGCGCGCTTGCCAGGCTAGACATGCCGGGTGCGATCAAGTCACTCAATGTATCTAATGCTGCGGCGATCGCTCTTTATGCGGCGAGGCAGCATTTGAAAATTTGATAGAGTTGGGGGATCGCGGCGAAAGGCGCGATCTTTCTCTTCCATATGCGGGATGATAGCAGCGCCGCAAAGCAACTAGGAAGCCAGCAAACTGCTGCTGATGATCAGAAATTAAGCTCGCCTCGGTTTTGACTCTGCTCTTTTCCATGCCGCCCCGCATTCGAACAGGAGGAACATATTTCCATATGGCCATCCGCTCCCTCGTCATCGGCACTCTGTTCGTCGGCGTATTCGTTGCCATCATTCTCAGCATCGTCTGGATCGACAAGTCGCAGCCGATTCACGAACTCGCTCCGCTGGCGCCCGCCCCTGAACGCCCTATTCCAGCACCCGTACAGTAGATCGTGTAGCTATCATCAGGGGAACCGACGGTCGGCCCCGCGCGTTGGCTTCGCACGATTTAGGAGAGAAATGTGCGGGTAATGATCGCTATTATCGTTTTCATGGTTGCCTCGGTGCTGAGCATTGCAATTATGTCGCCATTGGGTGCCGGAGAGACCGGTGACGCCTTGCAAACGAGCGTGCGGCAGACTGCGCCTCGGAACTAGCAAAGTCGGGTCTGCGGCGTTTCCAACGCAAACTCCGATGCAAGGTCGGACGAACGAAATCACGATCGCGCGGATTTCTTCTTTACAGGACGGCAAAATCTGGTACTTGGCAGGCATCGCCCTTGTAGCTCAGTTGGTAGAGCACCTGATTTGTAATCAGGGGGTCGCGGGTTCGAACCCTGCCGGGGGCACCATTTGCTGACAAATCCACGAACACGTGGCGTCTGTCGGAAGTCCTCCTGATCACCGCATTCCCTTCTGATCGCTTGCTCCAGTTCAGCGTACTTGCCGACTATCGTTATTGTAGTCCCGCCCTGTTTCCGGAGGCCTGAGACAACGACGCGTTCGACGACGGCGTAAAGGTATCGCTTTATGCTAGCTGGCTCGCCGTTTCTAAGATGATCCACGACCTTCGATGCAAAGTAGTCGATCTGATTGTCTGTAATAACTTGTATGTCGTTCTCGGAAACGAGATTTCTTACAGCGTTCCGGTAATGGCTGAGGTTGGATTGGGCTTTCTCCAACCGCTCAAGGATCGTGAGCGCGACGAACAGCCCACCTTTTCTTTTGTGAATGAGGCCTCGAGATAAGCTCTATCATTGATAGGAGTGGACCGGGATGGTTGGAGATCGCGCTGATGCCATGCTTGAAGTCATGGATGAAGGCATGCATGAAGCCAGGCATGAGGGAAAGTATCGGCGGATCGAGGTGATCACCGGTCGGCGGCAGCGGCGGAATTGGACTGACGAGGAGAAGGCGCGGATTCTCGCGGAGAGCGCAGAACCTGAAGTGAACATTTCGGCTGTTGCGAGGCGCTGGGGCGTCAATCGCGGCTTGCTGAATGTGTGGCGACGGGAAGCCGGACTAACCTCTCAACGGTCGGCAAAGACTAGTTTGCCGCCTGCCGTGTTCGTGCCGGTGACAGTGGTTGGGGATGGCGCACGACACGAAGGCTCGCCATCGAATGCCCCAGAGGTTCTCGCTGGCCGAATTGAGATCGAGATTGCGGGCGCACGCATGACGGTCATCGGCTCGGTAGCGCCTGAACTGGCGCAGGCGATGGTAGCGGCGTTGCGAGGGCGCCGGTGATCGGAGTTTCGCCAAATGGCGTGAAGATCATGGTTGCGACGCAACCCGTCGACTTCCGGCGCGGCATGAATGGCCTGGTAGCTTTGGTGGCGTCAGCCCTTGCGGCCGATCCCTATTGTGGCGACGTGTTCGTGTTCCGCGCCAAGCGTCTTGATCGGCTTCGCTGCATTTATTGGGACGGATCAGGCATGATCCTAGCGACGAAGTGGTTGGAGGCGGGCAAGTTCGTTTGGCCTCCGATCCGCGATGGCGCTATGCAGATGAGTGCCCAGGAGTTCTCGCTTTTGCTGGCCGGCATTGACTGGACGCGCGTCAAACGAAACGCGGTGAGGAGGCCCTCAAAAGCAGGCTGATCCTATTGGTTTTGCTTGAAGATTCAGACCCGTGTGGTAGGGTCTGTCATGCCGCTTCGACCCGATCCCTTGCCCCAGGATGCTGCGCAATTGACCCGGATCATTCTCTCGCTCGACGAAGAGAATGCCGATCTCAAGGCGCGCGTTGCCTTCCTTGAGCGCCAGCTCTTCGGGACGAAATCGGAGAAGATGACGACGATCGATCCAACGCAGGCAATGCTCGATCTTGGCGATCTAGGCGACATTCCCGTTGCTGCCAATGACGATGTCGCGCCGGTCGATGAAGACAAAACGCAGGCACGGCGATCGCCAGCCCGCAATATCGGCCGTTTGCCGAAACACCTTCCGCGTTATGACGAGCTCATCGAGCCAGCGAGCAAGACTTGCCCCTGCTGTTCGTTCGAACTTCATTGCATCGGCACTGATGTCAGCGAGGCGCTCGACATCGTGCCTGCAGTAGTCCGGGTGAAACGGACGATCCGGCCACGCTATGCATGCCGGGCTTGCGAGAGTGGCATCGTGCAAGCACCCGCACCAGCACGCATCATGGACGGCGGCATGGTGACCACGGCGTTTGCAGCCCATGTCGCCGTTTCGAAGTTTGCCTGGCATTTGCCGCTGCATCGCCAGGCGCAGATGCTGGCCTCCTGCGGCGTCATCATTGATCGCGGTACGCTCGGGGCATGGGTCACGCGGGTCGCCTGGTGGCTCGAACTTCTCTACGATGCACTCACCGCCTTCATCCGCTCGCAGCCGAGGGTGTTCTGTGACGAGACGCCACTTCCGCGCCTCGATCCGGGGCGCAAACGAACCAAGGTCTGCCAGTTATGGGCACAAGCGGTTGACGATCGGCCATGGAACGGTCCGGCGCCGCCGGCGGTGGCCTACATTTTTGCCGAAAGCCGCAGCGCTCGCGAGATCGAGGGGCAACTGTCGTCGTTCGCCGGCGTGCTTCAGGTTGATGGATATCAAGCCTATAAAACCATGGTCAAACGACGCGGCAAGAGCAACGTTGCCCCCATGCGGCTGGCCTTCTGCCTCGCTCATGCACGGCGAAAGTTCGTTGACGTCGTCAAACTGACCGGCTCTTCGGAGGCCTTGTCGATCCTTGCCAGGATTGCCGAAATCTATCGCATCGAAGCAAAACTACGAGGGGAAGATGAAGATACCCGGCTTAGCGGCAGGCGTCGTGAGGCAGCTCCCATCATGAGAGAACTGAAGGTCCATCTCACCGAACTGAGCGACGAGGTGTCGTCGAAATCGGCACTTGGCAAGGCAGTCACTTACATGCTCAACCACTGGAGCGGATTGACAGCCTTTCTAGAGGATGGCCGGATCGAGGTGGACTCCAATGTCGTCGAGCGTTCCATGAAATCCGTGGCTTTGACGAGAAAGAACTCATTATTCGTGGGCAACGAGCGGGGTGGAAAGACCTTCGCTGTCCTGGCATCGCTCGTGAACACGGCAAAGCTTAACGGCGTGGACCCCGACGTCTGGCTTGCCGATGTGCTGGAGCGCATCATCTCCGGCAAAGTGAAAGCCAACGAGATGGAGAGCCTTTTGCCTTGGGCCTGGAAGGCGGAACGCGAAGCGATGACACAGCAGGAGCGACAAGCGGCATGACACAGAACAGCCAGGAGATGACGCCGCGACCGAAGCTCGATGACGACGCATTCGAAGCCTTTATCAGGAGACGTCGTCCGCCATCGCCTATCTGGTCAATGAGCAGACTCGATGGTTATCTTACGGCCCTCATCATCGGCCCCAGGTTCATCGACCCACGGCAATGGATCCCGGAACTGACCGGCCCGGATGCCCTAAACCTGCCGATGGAAACAACCGAACATCGGGCCGTGCAGACGATCGTTGCAGAGTATAATCGGATATCTGCAAGCCTTTCCGAGAGACCGAAAGACCACCGGCCAAGGTTCACCCAGATCGATGATCAGACCCTTGATCCATTTGATTGGGACATCTGCTTTCTCATTGGAACACGACACGCGCCAAGGCTTTGGCAGCCTGTCCTTCGAGGTCATGCCGTCACTGGGGATATCATTGCGCCGATCCGCAAGCTCGGCGAGGTAAAACGGAAAGCGACCCACCAGGATGCTGCTGCCGTCGCCGAAGCACTCGTCAATATCCGAACCTATTTTATGCCGAAGCGGGCAAAGCAGAAGTTCTGACCGAGAGCCAGAAAGCCAGAAACCTATTTAGTCAAATCACGAAAGCCGTGGGCCATTCGTTGCGCTCAC
>NZ_LNCD01000018.1 GCF_001542405.1 Rhizobium altiplani | reverse complement strand
GCGTCGCGCATCCACTGCTCGCGCTGGCGATAGATGGTTTCGAGTTCGCCATAGCCGATGCGGTCGGCAATGGCGCGGAAGGCCGCACCCGCTTCGATCGGCTGAAGCTGTTCCGGATCTCCGACAAGGACGAGTTTGGCGCCGGACTTCGTCGCTGCTTCGACGAACAGCGCCATCTGCCGCGACGACACCATGCCCGCTTCATCAAGAACGAATACTGTCTTGTCGTCCAGCTGATTGCGACCTTGGTTCCAGCGCAGTTCCCAGGATGACAGCGTGCGGGAGACGATACCGGCTTCCTTCTCCAGGCCCTCAGCGGCCTTGCCCGCAAGCGCCCCGCCAACGACGCGATAACCGGCGGCTTCCCAGGCCTCGCGCGCGGCTTTCATCATCGTCGTCTTGCCCGCGCCTGCACGTCCGATCACAGCAGCGATGCGCTCGCCTCCGGTAACATGTGCGATCGCCGCCTTCTGCTCGTCCGAGAGGCGCAGGTGACGGGCGAAGACCGCGTCCCGCACCGCGTCCGCCACGCTGTGAGAGGAGCGTTGATCCAACCAAATCGACCGACTGGCCATTTCCGCTTCTAGCCGGATGAGGTCGCGCGTCGTGTATTTCGCCGGCACGCGTAGACCGCTTGAAAATTCGATCCGCTCGCGTTCAAGCCGGAGCGTCTCGGGGCTCTGCAGGATCCTTGCCATCAGATTTTGGAAGAGGTCGGCGTCGTCAATGTAGCGGTGGAGGATCTTGGCAACGTCACGTTCGTCGAAGACGCTCTTCTCCCGGGTGATCAGGTCGAGCACCAGTTCGGGACGGCGCTGAATGCGGCGGGCGTTTTCCGCCCGGCGCCCCTCCTGCAGCTCCATCCGCTCCAGCGAAGGGTCCCGCTCGGCCTCCGCCGACTTCCTTTCGATCGCCTTGACGCCGACGCCGAGGTGAATGGTCGGCTCGAGTTCGATCCCCTGCTTCTCGAAGGAACGGCCGTCGACGCGGAGATCGAGTCCGGCACGCGCCAGGTGTCGGTTCTGACAGGCAAACCAGCCGTCGCGAAAGACATTGAAATCATCGAGGCTACCGGCCCAGAGCTCGTAGACGATCTTGCCGGCATCGTTGCGCACCGGCGTGCCGTCAGGGCCGGTCACTGCGACCTTCTTGGCGCCGAACCCGTCTTCGGTCAGCGGCCGAAGCGTCGTCATCAGGTGCACATGCGGATTGCCTGGCGCATCGTGATAGACCCAGTCCGCCACCATCCCCTTCGATGTGATGTGCAGCTCGACGAAATCCCTCACGAGTTCGATATTCTGCGCGGTCGAGAGTTCCACCGGCAGCCCAACGGTCACGTCCTTGGCAAGCTGGGCATCGACACGCTTCTCGAAAGTTTCGACGCTATTCCAGAAGGCCTCGCACGCCCCGGAGACGGAGCGATCGGCAATCATCGCCCGGAGCCATTTCGGTGCATCAGCCGGGATCACGAACTCTTCGTGCAGCAAGCCTTGCTTGCGTGTGTAGTCGATCGTGCGGGCCTCCCGCTCGTACTCCATCTTGGCGCAATGCCGGTAGGCCGCCGACAGCACGGCGCTGCGGCCGGAGCCGCGGGCGACGATGCTGACGGAGAAATGAGGCACGGCCACGGCGGAGTTCTTTCCCGATTGCAAGCAAAATCAACATGTTCGGCAGCGAGATCGGCCCCGCCGGGGCGCTCTCAAAAGAACGTCGCGCCAGCGACGTATAATTGCGCCCTTCGGATGCCGCTCTTGCCGAGCGGCCGGGATCATCCACGAAAGCATCGCCCTTGGCGATTGTAGGATTAACAGTAGTGCGTTCCACACCGACGTCCGGAAGATGGGGTCCGAGAGACAAGTTTTCGCACCCAAGGAGCTATCCGGACATGAAGAAGCCATCCTCGAAAATCCGCGACGAAATCGCCAGGCTCCAGGAGCAGTTGAAGCTCGCCGAAACCCGGGAGGCCGAACGCATCGGCCGGATCGCGCTTAAAGCCGGTCTCGGTGAGATCGAGATCGACGAGGGTGAACTGCAGGCAGCATTCGAGGATCTGGTGAAACGCTTTCGCGGGGGCAAGGCCCGTACGACCGGAGGGAAGGGGGCAGGCGGCGCAGGCGACGGCAGCACGCCCACCGCGCAGAACCCGCCTGGCGCGGCTGAGGGCAGGACTGGCGAGGCTTGAGCGGATGCGAAGATCGACGACTTCAGATGCCCGCAAGAAGGACACACGCGAAAAGATCGAACTCGGCGGTCTGATCGTCAAGGCGGGGCTGCGCTACGAGAAGCGGGCGCTGCTGCTTGGGCTCCTCATCGATGCCGCCGCGCGGCTGAAGGGAGACGCACAGGAGCGCTCACGGCTTGCCGCACTCGGTGCTGAAGCGTTCGGAGAGAGAGATGACTAGGATCCTGCTGCTCGTTGCACCCTGCGCGTTGATGATGCTGACGGCCATCGGCATGACCAGGATCGAACACTGGCTATCCCACTTCGGCAAGAGCGATGCCGCCCGGCAGATGCTCGGCCGTGCGGGCATCGCTCTGCCCTATGTCGCCGCGTCGATCGTCGGCATCGTCTTTCTGTTTGCGAGCGCCGGCTCGGTGCGGATCAGGACGGCAGGATGGGGCGTTGTCACGGGCGCGACAGCGACGCTCGTCCTCGCGGTCCTGCGCGAGGCATCGAGGCTCTCCGCGTTTCTCGGACAAGTCCCGGCCGGCAAATCCATCTTCAACTATCTCGATCCAGCAACGACGATCGGCGCCGCCACGGTGCTGATGTCGGCGCTGTTGGGCACGCGGGTGGCGATTGCCGGCAACGCCGCGTTCGCAAGGCCCGAGCCCAAGCGCATCGTTGGAAAACGGGCGGTGCATGGCGAGGCCGACTGGATGAAATTATCGCAAGCAGAAAAGCTTTTTGCCGAGAGCGGCGGCATCGTCATCGGCGAGCGCTACCGGGTCGACCGGGATAGCAGCGCGGCACACTCGTTTCGCGCTGACAGCGCCGAGACCTGGGGAGCGGGTGGTAAGTCGCCGCTGCTTTGCTTCGATGGCTCGTTCGGCTCATCGCACGGCATCGTGTTCGCCGGATCCGGTGGTTTCAAGACGACATCAGTCACGATCCCGACGGCGCTAAAATGGGGTGGCGCCCTCGTTGTTCTCGATCCTTCGAACGAGGTTGCGCCAATGGTATCGAAGCACCGTGGCGACGCCAACCGCGACGTCTTCGTGCTCGATCCGAAACACTCAGAAATCGGCTTCAACGCGCTCGACTGGATCGGCCGGTTCGGGGGAACCAAAGAGGAGGATATCGCCTCCGTCGCGTCGTGGATCATGAGCGATAGCGGTGGCGCGCGTGGCGTCCGTGACGACTTCTTTCGCGCCTCGGCCTTGCAATTACTCACTGCGCTGATTGCTGACACTTGCCTCTCCGGCCACACGCCGGAAAACGACCAGACACTCCGGCAAGTGCGCAAGAACTTGTCCGAGCCGGAGCCCCAGCTGCGCCAGCGGCTGCAGGAAATCTATGACAATTCAAGTTCGGATTTCGTAAAGGAGAATGTCGCGGCCTTCGTTAACATGACGCCGGAAACATTCTCGGGCGTTTACGCCAACGCGGTCAAGGAAACCCACTGGCTGTCCTACCCGAACTACGCCGCCCTGGTCTCGGGCAAGACCTTTACGACGGGTGATCTTGCAGATGGAAAAACGGACGTGTTCATCAACGTAGATCTCAAGGCATTGGAGACGCATGCGGGCTTGGCGCGCGTCATCATCGGTTCGTTTCTGAACGCCATCTACAACCGCAACGGCGAGATGCCGGGCAGGGCGCTCTTCCTTCTCGATGAGGTGGCGCGCCTTGGATACATGCGCATCCTGGAAACCGCGCGTGACGCAGGCCGCAAATATGGAATCACGCTCACCACAATCTACCAGTCGATCGGCCAGATGCGTGAAACCTATGGCGGCCGAGACGCGGCAAGCAAGTGGTTCGAGAGCGCAAGCTGGATTTCATTCGCCGCCATCAACGATCCCGAGACGGCCGACTACATCTCGCGCCGCTGCGGCATGACGACCGTAGAGATCGATCAGGTCAGCCGCAGTGTCCAGTCGAAAGGATCGTCGCGCACGCGATCGAAACAACTTGCCGCCAGACCTCTGATCCAGCCGCATGAGGTGCTGCGCATGCGTGCCGACGAGCAGATCGTCTTCACCGCCGGAAACGCGCCGCTCCGGTGTGGGCGCGCAATCTGGTTTAGGCGTGAGGACATGAAGGCATGTGTGAAGCCGAACGCGTTCTTCCGCGATACTGCGGACAAGCCGTAAGATCGGTCAAGTCGCATCGGCGGGCGGCCCGTCCAGCAGCCCATCGAAGACTTCGAGCAGCGCGTTGGTAATCGCCTGCCCCAGAGCATTGCCTGCAGTACGGAGATCATCCTCCGTGCCGTCACGCGCGGCCTGGGCAAGCTCGAAGCCCTGCTCGCCGACAATCTGTTTGGCGACTTCGATTGCCCAGAGACCGAAGTCGCCGCGGCTTCCAATTTGAACCGTATCGTCCATGATCAACCTTTGGATATTTTTCGCGCCCATACACTCGGCTGCGACAAATGACAGTACATGAGCCATAGCGCAACGCCGAATACCGCCTTCCGTCGCTCTTCCAGAACCCTCGGAAGAGAAAACGGCAAGATGCGTTTCGTTTGCCAGCTTGAAATCTATCCGATCGGCCGAAGGGAGGCGGGACCGACTGCGCCCCACTCCTAAACACCACCTGAGGCCGACCTGTTCATAAAGACAGATGAAACCGGGCTCGACGTAGATTGATGCAAACAGCAGAGGACGGGCACGTGGCGAAATCGAATGTGGTTCCGATGAGACCACGGCGCAAAAACAGCAGCGGGAACGATCGATATCGGCCGGAGCGAAAATTCCGAACGGGACAGAACGGCCCGCGCAAGTCGCTGATGGGTCATCTCAGCCATCATCATTGGAGCGGGTGGTTGGCTTACCTCCGGCGGCGCTGGTGATCTCTCCGGCGTGCTGGCTCTTGCCAAGATACCGACAACGGATACGTCGCAGGCCGTTTTTCGTTGTGCGGCGAGAGCGTGCGAATGAACTGCGTCGTCGACGGCGACACTTTCTGGTTTGGGGGGAGAAAAAACCGCATGGCGGATATCGACACGCCGGAACTCAGCCCTCCTCGCTGCGAGGGGGAGCGGATCAAGGGCGAGGCGGCGAAGGCACGCCTGCTCACGCTTTTGAACGCGGGCAAGTTCTCGCTGTCATCAGGTTTGCGGGACGAGAACGAGCATGGCCGAAAACTCCGGAACGTCACGCGGGAGGGACGATCGCTCGGCGACCACCTCATCGATGAAGGTCTTGCCCGGCGCTAGGACTGCGCAAGACTTTTATGGTGCGAGTAAGGAGCTGCGAGAGGATCGTCACCTGGATGGGCGGAGACCGTTTTCGGCCACCGTGAGCATCGCGAATAGGGCCGTACGCCGCAGGCGTCTCGCCCAAAGACTTTCGGCTTTGCACGTTCGATCGACCGAGGCCCGACATATATCGATGGATTGTCACATCAGCGCGTGTTCGTGACCCGCGATAATAGAAGCGCTCGACCAGCGCAGCACCCAGGACCGGCAGCAGCGCCAAAACCGCAAGATGGAAGATCCTATGGAGGCCGAAAAAAATGGACACGGCGATAGCAAAGATGGCGCCCAACAACGCGCCGATGACATAGGCAGATAGCCTTTCATGTGACATCCTCATGCTGTTTTCGAGATCCATAATCTTCTCGGAGGTGAAATCCGGGCGAAGAGAAAAACCTGCGCCAGCGCACGCCTGAAACAGTCGAAGCTCCCGGAAATAGACCTCTCTCATTGGATGTTCGAGATTCGGCGGCAGTCGCAGACGCTCATTGTGCCAAGCCCAGTCTTGAAGGGAAACCCCGCGCAGATCCTTTAAGTTCCTTATTGATGGTCGCCCGCCGCACGGACCGGCATCCAGGTAAATTCGCGCAAGCCCGTCGTGTCCGATGGCATGCCATCAGCGATATGAATCAATCCCTGCCGACCGATTCATAAGTCTCGTTGGACGCGATTCCGCTGATCGGCGATTCTGATCTCATGATCGCGCAACCCTACCATCTCTATGTCGAACGCGTTGACTCCGCCAGAAACATGGCGCGCTACTACGCCATGTCGATCGAGCCCAACCTGTTCGGGGATGTCTGCCTGCTCAGGAAGTGGGGCCGCATCGGGACAAAGGGTCAGATGATGGTCCACCATTTTGGGCGGGAAGAGGAAGCAGTTGAACTGTTTCTCGATCTGCTTCGACGGAAACGAAAACGCGGCTATCGTCCGCGCACCTCCGTGCCAACATGAGAATGGCCCGCCGAAACGGGCCATTATGCCTTATCGGCACCTGTTCCAGAGGAGCCGCGGAATGCGGCGGGGAAAATTCTGGCGGCGCCAGGTTACAGCCGAACGCGCGGGCTGCAATATCCCCGATGAGAGATGACAGCTCGTTGACAAGGAGAGTTGCAATTGATTGTGATCTCTTTCGTTGCTAACGGAGATCGGCCACTCTGTTGCAAAGAGGGGTCAAGGACCGCAACCGTGTCCGTCTGCCGGCGGGAGTGTCGAGGGATGAAATCCCTGACAGCCGGGAAGCCCGATCCGGCGCACCGGCTCCCCGTCCAGCTGCAAAAGAGCCGCCTCAAAAGGGGCGGCTCGGCATTGATCGCACCGTCCTGTTCGGCAAGCGTCACGACCAGATCAGCCTGGGCAAGTTCAAGCTCGCCCCCGATCTGGCGGCGCTCGGCGGCATCGCAGGCGTTCTTCAATTCGAGGCGAAGTTTTTCGATGTGCTGTCCGATCGTCATCATCTCATCTCCTTGAGTTCGTGAAAGACGAGACCGCTGGGCGGGAGGAGATGACGGGGTCAGGGAGCGCGGCAGCCACCGGCGGAGCAAGCGCATGGGGGAGCCGATTTTGTTGGAGCTGAGGTTCGAAGCGGAGGCAAAATTGGGGGAACCGCGCGTCCTCTGACGCCGGCATTTCTGCCCGGCACAATCGCTCCATCTGAGCAGACAATATTCCGGTTCCGTATCGCACCGAGAAAGCCGGCGGCAGGCTCGATGCCCGCCGCCGGCTTGTCTCTATTCAGTTCAGCCCCGCCTTGGCGGCGGGGCCCTGTCCGGGTCTCAGTCGCGGTGGGGGCGGGACCAGATCAACTGGTAGCCGTCCTCGCCCTCGACCTCGGTCAGCGTCGCGTAGATCGGAGCGGGGAAGCTCGGGTCATCGAGCTTGACCGAGAGATAGTCCCGATCCGTCTCGGCGGAGCGCTTCTGCCAGGCCGCACCCAGCTCGACGTTGCCTGCGTAGATGCGGAAGTGCGGGCCCTTGTCGGAGTGATTGTCGATGCGAGCGATGCGGGCCTTGACGTTGAGGGCAAGGGTGCGGATCGAGCCGTTGAAGCCGGTTTCGGAAGTGGTGAAGGTGCCGATGGTTGCCATTGTCGTATTCCTTTGCTGTTTCGGGCCGCGCCCATCGCGGCCTCGATGGCTGTCGCAAGATCGGGGACGATCGGACCGCACCTGAAAGGCCAAAATGAAATGGAGGGCGGCCACGAGAAATTTTGTTGTTCCGCGAGGAATGGGCGCGCAGCGCTCAGGGGAATAAAGTTTCGGAGGGCCGTTGCGGTAAGACGATCGAGGCAAAGCCGGTCTTCGATCAGACATGCCTCATCGAGCCCGCGACGGTCGTGGCCTGGCGCAGTGGTCGAAGGAATATGGCAATGGCGGTTCGTCCCTCGACTGCTCCCGAACGCTGCAACGATCGCTCCGCGGTCCTGTCCACGTGCGAAACCGAAACCTCGCAGAACCAACGAGCAGGGGGCGTTGCATTGCCCGCTCCGCGCTGTCGTCGCGCCTCGCAAGCCGTCGCCTGGAGGATCCATGCATCAGCAGACAAAGCCCTTTATCGTCGAAATCAAGCCGTCCCGGAAGCTCAAGCCGATAGACCGGGAAAACTCGATCTGCGGCAAACTGCACCTTGCGACGGATCGTGACACGCCCACCGCGACCGACGGCCGAGAGTTGTCGGCCGCCGGCGAGGCCGACGACCGGCGCTGACAAGTCGTTACGCAGCGAGCCGCTTGTCGGCCGCGTCCGGCTGCAGCGAATGCAGGAAAGTCACGGCCCGCTGCGCATGCGCCGCCGCCTGGAAGATCGCCCGTCTGTCATCGGCCAGGACCTTGAGCCAGGAATCGAGGTAGGACGCGTGATCGGGGCGGGGCTCGAGCTCGGGAACAATCCCGAGATCGGCGCACAGGAAGCAGCTGCCGAGCTCGGCGATCAGTTCCTCGCGGGCTCGTTCAGATTTGTCCTTGGCATAGCGGCTGAGGTCGCGACCGAGGCGATGGGCCGGCGCCGTCCAATGCGTGACCTCATGACTCAAGGTCGCGTAGTAGCTTGCCGCATCCTTGAAGCTCTCAAATGGTGGCATCTGGACGACATCGGCGGCTGGCGCAAAGAAGGCCTGGTTGCCGCCATGACGAATTGAAGCACCGGTGTTGCGGAAGAACCGATCCGCGTGCCCGATGCGCTCGACAGGATCCGGAACGGACACCGGCCGGTGATGATACTGATCGGGGAGTCCCTCGATCTGTTCGACGTTGAAGACGCTGTATGCCTTTAAGAAGGGGATTTCCCGCTCGACCTCGCCGCCGTTCCCGTCGGTTTCGGACTTAGTGAAACGGCTGGCGAAGACGACGGTCGTGCCCGTCTCGCCTTTGCGGACCGCGGCGCCCAATTCGAGGGACTGCTTGAACGTCATCCACGTGGATGACGCGTAACCTCGCGCGACACCCTCCGACCACAAAAGCAGCACGTTGACGCCAGAATAGGGTTGCCCATTGTAACGCAGCGGCCGGGTAATGCGACCTGCCGCGTTCGCTGAATTCCATGGTTTCATCCAAGGCCGCACGCCCTTTGCCAGGTCTTCGATGATCTTGTCGGTGATCCGGCTGTAGAGATCGACCCGCTGATTTTCTGTGTTGCTCATATTCAAACTTCCCCGTTTCAAGGCCGCGCCCCTCGCGGCCCGTTACGAAGGGCGAAAGCAGGAGCAGGTTAGCCGGCGGATGCACCGGAACGGCCGCAACGCAGTGGAGGACGGCGAAGGCGTTGCGTCCGTCGGCGGCTCCTGCAGACCCTACGAAGGAACGGGCCACGACGGGCGTGCCATCGACTTCATTTCCTTTTTCTTGCTGGCGGGGTCAGCGACACGAAACAGGCCGGTCCCGCCACGGAAGCGGCCGGCTCGAGTTGATGGAAAGGCGGGGCCGAAGCCCCCGCCGAAAGTGGTCAGTCGAAGGCGGAGATCTGCGTTTCGGTAGCCTTGCGGTAGAGCGCGTGGCCGGGCTGTTCGACGGGACGGTCGAACGGTTTCCAGGTCTCGCCGATCACCTGGACATAGGCGGCGACGGCGCCTTCGGCCGCCATTCTGAGCGCATGGACCTGTATGCCCATGTCGGCGGCGAATTCGCGCTTGCGCTGAGCGGCGCTGTCAAAGCCGACGGGGCCGTCCAGGTCCTCGTCGCGGGCATCGTTGGCGGCTTTGGCCGTGGCATCGCGCCCCTCGGTGACCGCGCGGCTGTAGAACTGGCCGGCGCCGTGGGCCGAGCCGACGTAGGCACCGACGATCCGCTGCAGGTGGATCTGCATGGCCTTGTCGCCAAGGCCGTCGCCGAGCGCATCGGCTGTCTCCGTGACCAGCCGCTCGTGCAAGTCGCGGATGCCGTCGCTGTCGATGACGGCGGTTCCGAAACTCTCGGTGATCTTAAGTGCCTGGCTGACGTCGGGGCAGGTGAGCCGGACCATTTCGATGGTTGCGCCCTTGCGCAGTTGCACGACGCGTGTGGATTGGCGGGAGGAGGGTGTAGGCTTGGCCATGTCGTTTCCTTTCGAAGTCGTCCGGAGCGGCTCCGGCCCATGCCGGCTTGCCCTTCGGTGCGGTCACCTCGAACCGGCGGAAAGACGGGCGCTTCAGGGTCCGGCCCCACCTGGACGAGCGGAGCCGGTTTGCTTGCGACGAGGGCAAGCTGCCCTCGACGGAGCACGCGAGCCTGCTCCGAGAACGACGGCGGGGTCCGGCCGCGCCGCGGCGCGACAGCGGCCTTGAAGCGCACGGACGCCGGTTCAGACCTCAGCAAAACCGAAGGGCGATCCGGCGTGGGGAGGAAGATGACGTCCTCGAATGAACGAACAGGCGTTTCCGGGGAACCCTGGCTTCCCCACGCGCTGCACATGAACGCTCGGCCTATCGCTTGGTCAGCTTAGGCAAGCGATAGGATTGCAGCCAGCCGGACCGTGCGAGTTGCGAAGGCCGCGCAGCAGACCGCTGCCGTCATGAGGCGGGCCCGCCCCAACCAGGCGTTGTTGAGGATTGATTTCCAGCGTCGACGATGCCTGCGGCGTAGGCCGGAAGCGCCGCTTGCTGCTCCGCCGTCAGGGCGGGCAATGCTTCACGGCGACAACCGGCAACACGCGTATTTGGCCGCCATCCGGCTCCGCTTCCCTGGCCGCAATCAGGCGCCTGAGCTCAGCCGGGCCGGCGCTCAGAAAGGCTTGGCCTTCGAAATGGTGAAATTGCCGCCAGAACGCGGTTCGCTCGGCCGGCGATCCTCCGATGCCGGCTCTCCGCTCCAGGTCGCCGATGGTGCTCATGGCAACGCCCTCCACGCAGTTGCGACGACGCGGCCATCCAATTCGGCTCGCGCTCAAAGTGCGGCGATTGTCGCGTCCTGCCGAGCAAGATTCCGCGTAAGCGCATCGACTTCCGGCTGTCGCTCGGCCGTCAGACTGCCAGATTGGTGCGGTAGCGTTCGAGGAAGGCGCCGTCCAAGCAGGGGAATGAGCGCGGTTAGCCGGTCGATGAGATCGAGCTGGTGCTGCGTCTTTCGCCGTGCCGCTTCCATTCTGGCAAGCTCGCCGAGCTGTCGTTCGGAATTGGCCATTACGCCGCCCTCCCGCGCCAACCGGCGCAGCTGGAGGGGCCGTCTAGGCGGCATGCTTCGTCTCATTGATGACGAAACCGACGGAATATTCTTGGCTCGGCACAAGGAAGCGGCGCGTCTACGTGGTCGCCGCGCTTGCCGCCGACCGCCGCGATCACCTGGGTCATGCCGCCGACATCGCGGCCGGCGGGGTCCAGGGCCGGCTCACGGGCAAAGCCTCCGTTGACGCGGCCGGAGCGCATGCGGCACGCCTCCTCTTCTTTCCTCCCACCCTCGCTTTTCCTGTTCTCATTCCTTCGCTTCGCGCGAGCCTTCAGGGCCTCGTTCCAGTCTTCTTGCGGTGGGCGGAGCCGCATCCAATCGCAGCCGGCCCCATGGGCAAGCGCGCGCAATCGCTCGGCAAACAGATCGCCTTGGGGATTGGCGTCGGTGGCGGCGACAAGCTGAACGGTGGGGCGTGAAGCCAGCGCGCCAAGGGCTGCGGCCGTGATCGGAGACCAGCCGCCGCCGGTGCTGAGATAAAGTGTACCATCACGTAACCCCTCGATTGCCGCCAGGCTCATGGCGTCGATCGCAGCTTCCGTCACGGCCAAGCGCATTGCAGCGTCAGGGCCGAGGCGGAACAGAACCTTCGCTCCCCCGCTGGCAAAGCCACGATATTGCGGACCGCGCGCCTCCCAGCCTGTGATGTCGCCCGCATGGTTCGTATGAGCGGCCCATAGGCTGCCCTGCGGCCCTTCCCGGAGGAGTTCGCGTTTGATCGCCGTGCGGAGCAGGGATGTTGGAAGGCAGCGCTCGTCGTGCAGGTAGCGCCATGTCAATGAGCCAGGCCACGGGCGGCGGCGTGCTCGCCAACGATCGGTAAGGGAAAGGTCGGATTTGTCTGCAGCGCTTAGAGATTTCCATTCGGGCGCGGAAATTTCGAACCCCACCAGAGCCGCGACCTTTTCGATGGCCTCGTGAAAGCTGGCGCGATCCAGGTGCTCGACGAGCCCGAAGACATCACCCTTCGCCTCGCTGAGCGGGTCGAACCATCCGCGCCCTTGATGTGTGACGATGACGATCTCACTGCTGCGTCGAAACTTTACCGCCCGGCGGGTGCTTTCCTTGACATCAATGGCAAATCCGGCCTGTTCCAGCACAGCTGCGCAGCTTACGGCATCGCGTAGCGCCTCTATCTCTCTTCTCTCCATCCTTCCTCCGATCGCGAAAGCGATCGCCTCCTGCTCGTCGGTTCTATTCATCGGCCACTTCACCGGGCGTGAAGAGCAAAGGCCGCAAGGGCGCGGCTTGCAATTTGGTGAATCATGCAAGGTCGGCCGCGGCGGAGCCTCCCTTGCGGCCTGCCGCTCGCAAGCGGCACGCCTAAGGTGCCGCCGGCTCAATGCCACGGCGTGTATTCATGGACGATCTCAAGATCGTCGTCGGCGTCGTTTTCGTCAGACGGCGGGATGCCGTATTTGCCGTCGACCGAGAAGAGGGTGATCGGAACCACAAGGTCGCGGGAGAGCTGGAATGCGTGGAACTGGGCGAGTGAGAGGTCGTGCGACATGTGAGAGGCCCCTTCGGAGCGGGCCAATTCCCGCTCGATGGCTCCTCAGAAGGCCCGGGGGGCGCGATCACCGCGACGCGAAGCAGAAGCGGCCGAAGCTTGCGCACGGACTCCTTGCGGGTTGATCGTGGAAGATCCGGAACCGGGCCAGGACGCCATCAAATGAGAGCGGGATTGGACTGCGCCGATGGATTGCGCCAAATGCATCCTGATCTTGCGATCTCGATAGCTCCAGCCGGCAAGGTCCTGAAAACAGATCGCGGGCGGCCGGCGTGACATTAGCCGATTTCAACTGGCGAAGAATCTTGGTATCTCACCGGGTAGGTGGCAGGGCGGCATAGGGAAGTGACAATGGATTCACGCAGGGACATAGCCGAACGGGTCATCGCGCGTTGGAAGGCGCGAGGGATCCGGATCGATGAAGACCCCGGTTTCATGGAACTGGTCGCACTTTGGACGGCAGGGACGATCGAGTCCGATGAAATGCGCCGCCGGTATGCCGCGCTCCTGCGCGAGCGGTCCCTGTCCAGATCAAGCCCACTTGACCTGCACCCCTCCGGCGAAGAGCCGGATGTCGATCATCAATCCATTGCCATTCCAGACGACGAACCGGATGAGCGGGAAGGCTTCGTTCAGCCGGCGCAATGGTGACTTTAACAGGGCACAGAGCGAGTCCTTCGCCCGCCTGTCAACCGGCGCTTCCTCGCGCGGGAATGCCGAGAATAAAGAGAGATGCCAGGTGCAGGCCTGAAGTCGCAACCCCGCACCGTCATCAACCGGCGAAAGGTCGCGGCAGCGCGCCTCGCGCGGCGAAGGGCTGCCTGGTGTTTACCCTCGCGTATTTTCCCACCGGCTGCCGACACCAGGATCAGCCATTGAGCAACGCACGAATTGCGCTGCCGCGTTCCGCCGCCTGCCAAAGGCCTTCCCAGCCTCGTGCGCCTCCCAGTAATACCGTGATTGAAGAGATCTTGGCCTCAGGCGAAACTGTCGGAGTTCGGCGGCGCCATCTCTGCGGGGACTGGGGACCCACGTGACAGCTGTGCCCCCGGGATCACGCACGGGGTGCGGCTGCCGACCCGGCAGATAGACCGGGAAATCTCTATGCGGTAACAGACGAGGACGTTTCAAAACGGGAGCCATAGAACAGCAGCACGGCAATGATCATCGACTGCCAAGAGATTTGAATCCATCGCGAGGTTCTTCCCGAATCCTTGGGACGAACCAATTTTGCCGCGACAGTGACGAATAAGATGAGGGCAACCGATTGCGAAGAAAACTCCGTCGCCTTAAAGATTCCGGAAGCGGCAATCAGCCGTGAAAGCGTCGAGGATTTTGTTCATGGCCACTGGTATGGTTAAATTTTTCAATGGAGACAAAGGATTTGGCTTCATCACCCCGGATAATGGGGGGGCTGACGTATTTGTGCACGTGTCTGCCTTGCAGGCTGGAAGCTCTCTCAGCGAGGGACAGAAGGTGAGCTACGAGGTGGGCCAGGATCGCAAAACCGGCAAGTCGAAAGCTGAAAACGTACGGCTTATTTGATTTCCGCGATCATGGGATCGGCCGCCTCGGCCGCAGCAAAGCCTCCGTTGCTGCGGCCGCTCGCAAGCGGAACGCCGTAGCCATGGCCGCCGGCTCAATGCAGAAGCGTGTATTCACGGACGATCTCAAGATCGTCGACGTCGATTTCGTCGGAAGGTAACGCCGAGAGCTTCCCGAAAGCAACTTGACGGTCAGCGGTAAGTCAACAGCGCCACGTCGCTCCATCGACGAAGCACCTATGTCGTTCTTGACCGATGAGAGAGCTCATCGCCTTTTTCTGTACGTCCAGAGCTGCGCCGGTGGAATGTTGCGCATCATGAAAGCCAGGTGGCGGACTTCGTAACCGGCGGGAAGCGCGACGACCGGAGACAGCAACCCATAGGTGATCTGAACAACGGGCCTTCCGTTCGGCACACGTTCCAGGAGGTCGAGGATCAGTGACAGGCGCTTGTCTGGAGGCAAGTGCAGGAGAGGTACAGCGGAAATGACGCAGTCGAACTTTGCGCCCCGCTCAGGACCCAGAACAAGATCGAGCGCGAAGGCGTCTCCGCATCGAACGTCGACTTCGGGAAACTCCTGCCTGAGATGCCGGCAAAACTCCGGCGAGTATTCAACGGAAACCAGATCCTTCGGCCGAACGCCCAGCGCCAGGATCTGTTTTGTGATGACGCCGGTTCCCGGGCCAAGTTCAAGCACCGGAAGCCCCGAGGATGAATCAATGACGCTCGCCATCTTCCGGGCGGTCACGACGGAGGTCGGCGTTATGGCGCCGACGGCTGTTCGGTCGCGCTTCCAGCCTTTCAGGAATTCTATCTCATCCTTGAACTTCGATCCCACCCGCTGTCGCACGCCCATTCTTCGCCTCCGCTTCGATGCCCACGATGATTGCCGCCACAAACATCGCTTAAACGCGACAAAGGCAAGCCCCCAAGCGCCATTTTCCGTCCGCCTATTGTATTTTGCGCATAAAAAGATGCCTTTGAGAACCTGGGGGGCCCGGGAGGCGCTGCCATGCGGTTGGTTTTCGGCGTGAGGAATCAGAGCGACTTTTTTTGCTCTATTCGCGCGAAGTTGGGGATTGACAATCTAGCCGGCGCCTCGAAGCCGGACCTGATCTGTGCACAGCAAAGCTTTGAGCTGCGCGGCAGAACGCGTAACTACCGAGGCCCCGACGGAAAGGAGCCGCTCATCGTGATCGTTGAGGCAATGGCCGCCGGCTGTGAAGCCGATAACCGTCATCCCGGCCGCGACACCGGCCTGGACGCCGGCGATGCTGTCTTCCACGACAACCGTACGGGCAGGATCGGCCCCCATCCGGTCGGCCGCGAACAGAAAAAGATCAGGTGCGGGTTTGCCCTTCGATACCATGACGGTGCTGAAGACATGCGGTTCGAGCAACGGCCAAAGGCCGGTCCTCTCAAGACCGAGACGCAGTTTTTCAGGCGCGCTGCTGGAGGCGACACAACGCGGCACTGCAATTTGGCCAAGAAGCTCGGCGATGCCGTCGATCGCCTCCAACTCGGTCAGATACTTCTCCTTGATCTTTGCGGCGACCACTTCTTCGAAATCGGGAGGCAGAGGCCTTCCCCACTCCTCCTCGACCATGCGTCGCATCGTGGCGGCAGACAGCCCGGTATATCGGCGGACAACGTCTTCGTAAGAGGTCGGAAAACCAATGCGCGCCAGTTCATCGGCGTCGATCTGGGTAGCGAGCTTTTCGCTGTCGATGAGGACACCGTCACAGTCGAAGATGACAAGGTCGAATGGTTTGGTCAGGCTCATTGGAAACCCTCCGGCATGAATTCCTCGGGGCTGATTGCGACCACGACCCTGCTGCTGACCTCGAACTGATTGATCAGGACGCTGTCGTCGCGAACTAAGGCGACATTAAAGGCCGGCGCATCGTTGACGAAGCGCGCATCGCGCCGCTCGAGATGCGGAATGATCTGGTGCGCAACGCCCCGGCTCGCGCTAAACGGTACGCCTTGCCAGGTGCCGCCAACGTCGACATGGACATGGCCGCAGAAGATGTGGCGGACCGAACCTGTCTTGACGAGCGGCCCCACGGCGTTTCTTGGAACCAGGGTGATGTGCGGCGCAAAATGCGGCAGCCCGATCGATTGCAGCGGGTGATGGCAAAACAAATAGCTTGGCCGAATTGGCTCTTCAGCAAGGCGCTCTAGAAGCCATTCGAACCGGCCGCAGCCGAGCGAGCCATGACCGTGGTCGGTCACCAGCGTGTCGAGGAAAATCAAGCGGCCAGCCGGCAGATCCAGGACCGATTGGACGAAGCCTGTTGCGTCGATTGCGGCGTCGGGGAAAACCCGACGGAAATTAGCCCGATGATCGTGGTTCCCGAGCAAGAGGCGATGCGGCACCCGGAGGTCCTGCAGGATGTCGCGCAGAAGCTGGTAGGCGGCGGCGTCGCCTTCATCGGTCAGATCGCCGGTGATGACGCAGAGATCAGCATCCGCATGCTCGTTGTTAATGGTCGCGATCACAGTGCGGAGACGGGCGGCGGGATCGAAACCGTAAAGGGTCTTGCCCGGAGCCACCAGATGCAGGTCGGTGAGGTGGATGAGTTTCATTGATTGATCCATGAAAGCGAGCGCCGAAGCGGGTCCGGCGCTCTTGGTAGGAGTGGCTTAGTTGGTCTTCGGGAGAAGCGCGCGAACCTTCTCTGCCATATCGGCGAGAGCTGCATCCGGCTCCATGCTGCCAAGCGCGATTGCGGACATGTCGTCGCGAATGACCTGCGAGATCTCGACACCGTTTTCGCCGGGCCAGGAGAACCACGGACGGGCGCGCGGCGTCTGCTGCACGCTTGTGTACCAGTTCGGGTGCTGCTTGTAGAAGTCGGCAAGGTGATCCTTGTCGAGAGCACCGGTATTCGTCGGCATATAACCGGTGTTCGGAACGACAATGCTCTGGCCGTCCGCGCTGGTGGCAAACTTCACATATTCCCAGGCTGCGGCACGCTTGGCTTCGTCCTTGGACAGGATGACCGCGACCATGCCGCCCGTCGGCATCGTTGCGGCCTCGGAGCCCAGCGGCTGTTTTGCCGTCGTCAGCTTGAAGCGCGTGCCGATTTCTTTTTCGAGGCCGCTGACGCTGCCAGCCGATGCGAAGAAGAAGCCGAGCTTGCCTGAGGTGAAGAGCTGACGGGCTGCACGGCTGTCTATCGCCGGCTGCGTGCCTTCCGTATGGAAGCGCTTGAAGAGCTTGGCGGCAGACTGACCGGTCGGACCGTCGAAAGCGATGTCGGTTTCCTTGTCGTTCATCATCTGGCCACCGAAATTGCGCACCAGGTTCTGTGTCGTCCAGTCGTCCGAACCGAGATCGTAGAACATGCCCGATGTCCCGTCGCCGAGCGCTCCGATCTTGCCGGCTAGCGCCACGAAACCGTCCCAGTCAGTCGGAATCTTTTCAGGATCGCCGCCGGCCCGCTTGATAAGGTCGGCATTGAAATAGACGACCGGCGTCGACATAGCGAACGGCAGGCCGTAGAGCTTGCCATCTATCTTGGCGAGCGACAGAACCTGATCGGTATAGCCCTTGTCGGTCAGGTGATCCTTGGCAACCAGATCGTCAATCGGCTCGATCAGGCCGCGGGCGACGAGCGGGCGCAGCACGTTGAAGCCGACATAATGGACATCAGGCAACTGGCCGGCCATGCTTTGGCGGATGAGCGCCTGGACGGCTTCGTCGTAGCTCGGGGCCGCTGCCCTGAACCCGATCTTGATATCGGGATACTTCGCTTCGAAGCTCTTGGCGACGGCTGCGTGAATAGGCTCGTGCTCGGCCCAGGCGTAATAGACGTCGAGCTTGGTTTCCGCGTGGGCGGGGGCGGTCAGGCCTGCCATGGCAAGGCCAGCCGCGATCATCATGGCAATCGTTTTCACGATGCTCTCCTGTCGTTCGTGGTTGGGTTGGGTTGTTGAGGATGCCTAGTGTCGGCCGACCACCAGACCCCTGATGAAATGCCTCTGCATTGAGAGGAAGAGGGCGGCCAGGGGCGCTGTGACGATCACGCCCCCGGCCATCAGCGCACCGACCTGACCGCCGCCGTCGCCTGCTTGCCGGAAATAGGCAATGCCAAGCGAGGGCATCATCATGTCGGGATTGGTTGTCACCACCAGCGGCCAGTAGAGGTCGTTCCAATGGGCCACGATGGAGAAAATAGAGAAAGCGGCGACTGCTGGCCATGCGGCGGGCACCATGATGCGCCAGGCGATCGAGAGCTCGCTGAAACCGTCAAGCCGGGCCGCATCAAGCACTTCGTCAGGGAAGGTGACGAAAAACTGTCGAAACAGGAAGATCGCGAAGACCGAGATGATCCAGGGCAGAATGAGCGCTGGGTAGGTGTCGAGCAGCCCCGATTTCGCGAGCGCAACGTAGATCGGAATTGTCGGGATCTGCACTGGCACGAGAAGCCCGAGCAGCACTGCGCCGAGCAGGAGCGGCCTGCCTGGAAAGGACAGCTTGGCGAGCGCATAGCCGCACGGGATCGCCACGGCAATTTGCAGGGTCAGGATCGCGAGACAGACCACAAATCCATTGGCCATGAAGCGCAAGAGCGGGATTGCGGTGAGTGCTGCGCCGTAATTCTGCGCGGTGCCGGCCAGTGTCGGCACAGGCAGAAGACCGCCATTGAAGATTTCGCTCTCCGGTGTACCTGAGGCCAGCACCATCCAGATGAATGGGAAAACCATGATGATTGCGCCCGAGAGCAGAACGGCGTGTGAGGCAATGCGCGATACGGGAGATTTCGCAAGGATCATGGCGTTCCCCTCAAGTTCTTCGTACCGGACGCCCTAGGGTCCGACAGGCGCATCTGGATCAGAGACAGCATCGTCACGAACACGAAGAAAGACACGGCGATCGCCGATGCATAGCCGACGCGGAAGAACCGGAAGCCCTCTTCGTAGAATGTATAAAGGACGACCATTGTCGACTTCATCGGTCCGCCCTGGGTGAGCACAGCAACTGTCTCAAACACCGAGAACGCGCGGATGACTGTCATGACGGTGACGAACAGCGTCACCGGAGCAAGCATCGGCCAGGTTACGAGCCGGAAGCGCTTGAAACCACCGTCTGCACCGTCGATCGCAGCCGCCTCGTAGAGCTCTTCTGGAATTGTGGAAAGTCCGGCCAGGAAGAGGATCATGTTGAAGCCGACCAGCTGCCAAATGCCGATGCAGGCAAGGGCATAGACCGCCATGGACGGGTCGGAGAGAAACCGTATAGGCGAGGCGCCGAGCAGGTGAAGGAACGCGTTGGCGGCGCCAAGACTAGGATGGAGGATCGCCTCCCAGGCGGTCGCGAGCGCCACAAGGGTTGCGGCGACCGGGAGGAAATAGGCCGTTCTGTAAAAAGCGGAAAAGGTGCACCGTGAAATCAGCAAGGCAACAAGCAGACCCCACCCGATCGATATTGGGACCACCACAAGGACATAGAGCGCCGTATTGCGGAGGCTGTTCGAGAAACCTGGGTCGGTCAGCATTCGACCATAATTGCCAAGACCGACAAAGCGGATACCGACCAGGCCCAAAGATGCGTCGGTAAACGAAAGGAACAGAACCAGGATCGCTGGGCCGATCAAAAGGGCAAGCAGGAGCAGCGAGGCTGGCAACGCAAGAACCAGCCCGGCACGGGCTTGCGCGCGGTCCGACTTGTAGATTGACCGCTCAGGGGCTGCTGCGAGAGAAACATCGTCGAGCACAGCCATCTAAGCAGCCTCGCGTTCGACACGTTCTCGCCGAGACCGACTTTCGGGGAAGAACCAGGCATTCTCCGCGTCTATCGTCAGAGCGAGGTGCTCACCAGGATGGACCGAGCGCGCTTGATCCGCCGACACTCGAACGACGAATTCGGCGCCCGCCTCAGCCTCGACAAAAAGGTTTGCGTCCGTTCCGGAATGTTCGATACGCGAAAGGCAGACGCGGAGGGTACCGGGCACATCATGCGCAGCAATGCTTGCGTGCTCGGGGCGAAACGCCAAGGTGCCGGGGCCGGTGGAGCCGATCGCGTCACGGAGTGCTATTTTGCCACCCCCGATGGCGACCATCCCGCCCACTGTGGCGGAAACACGGACCTCATTCAGGAAAGGCTGCGCGAGAAAACGGGCGACCTCAAGATCGACCGGATCACGATAGAGATCGGCTGGCTTGGCGATCTGACGAACGTGCCCCCGGAACATCACCGCGACCCGGTCAGATATTGCTGCTGCCTCAGCCTGATCGTGAGTGACGAACACCGTCGTCGCTCCCATTTTCTTGTGGAGTCGGGCGATTTCACCTCGTGTGTGAATTCGCAGCGCCGCATCCAGGTTTGCCAAGGGCTCATCCATGAGGAATATCCTCGGTGCACGGACCATCGCCCGTCCTAGTGCCACACGCTGACGCTGGCCGCCCGAAAGCGCCGGTGGACGCCTGTCGAGAAGGGCATCGAGTTTTAGAATCGCCGAGGTTTCACGAACCCGCTCGTCGATCGAGCGATAGCGTCCGGCGGCACCTGGCAGGGCAGCACCAAGGATCGGCAACCGCTCCAAGCTGCTTAGTTCGCGCATTACCAATGGCGCGGCGATATTGTCGTACACGCTAAGGTGCGGATAGAGCGCATAGCTTTGAAAAACAAATGCCAAGTCTCGGTCCTTTGCCGCGACGTCGTCGAGCTTTTTTTCGCCCGCGAACACATGGCCCTGGTCCGCTCGCTCGAGCCCGGCAATTATACGTAGAAGCGTAGATTTACCGCAGCCTGAAGGCCCAAGAAGGGTCACAAATTCGCCGGCGGCAACGCTGATCGACACGTCGCGCAGAACATTTACTTCGCCGAATTTCTTGCTGATTTTGTCTATGTGAAGTTCCAAAGCTGCCATTCCCTATCCACATGGTTAGCAGTTTTCTTAATGGTGCTTTATTTCACATTGATGACATCATGGAGTTTTATTTCATTTTTTGCAACTGGTTATTTGGAAGAGTTTTGGGGGAAGAGCGTCCGCCCTCCGGAAAAGCTCGTGGTGGTTCCACATGGATAATGTTGTAGGTGTTCGACTGCGGTGCAGCATGCTGAACGCCAGCGTAAGTGCACGTTCTCGAAAGAAAGCGTGCGGCTTACGGGCCACGCCAAGGGGCTTCTTACGGTCGCCATTCTGCCATCCTCGAGAAGAAGCGGACGCCATCGTTCTATTGGCGCTTTATTTCACCAATGTGACATATGGAGTTTTATTTCATTGGCCGGTTCAGGTGCTTGTCGAGCGCAAGCATCAGACATTCGATGACGAAAATCTTGCCAGCCACTGGCGTCAGCGTTCCGCCGAAAGGATTGTCATGCAGGCCTGAGGCTTGAAGGCTATAATGCGCGGCCTTGCTCAGAGGGCTTTGCGTTCGGTTGGTAACCGCGACGGTCGTTGCGCCAGTGGCGCGCGCACCTTTGAGGAACTGGACGGTTTCGACGGTCAAGCCCGAGACTGAGAATGCCACCGCAACGCAACCTTCGCCAAGCCCATTAGCAACTTCATGCGCCATATGCGAGTTCCGGAAGGCGAGCGCAGTCAAGCCCACGCGAAGCAGACGATATGCCAGCATCTCCGCGACAAAACCGGACATTCCCGCACCATAGATGTCGATGCGGCGGGCGGTCGCAAGCGCTTCGGCGATCCTGTCCAAGCTCGTAAGATCGACATGGCTGTGGGCGACCTCCAGGTTCTCGATCAGTGTTCGCTGCAGTTTGTCGATTGCGGGATCAGCACCTGAAGAACTGACAACGGCGAGTTGGGGTCGGCCGACTTCCGCTGCAAGCGCAAGCTTGAAGTCGCGAAACCCGGTAAACCCGATCTGACGGCAAAGCCGCAGGATACTAGCTTCGCCACTGCCCGCAAATTCGCCAAGTTCTGCCACGGACTGGCGCAGCACTTTCTCCGGGTTTTCCAGGATGTACTTCGCGATCCGAGCGAGTGCGTTTGGAAGCTGATCGATCTCCTCGTGCAACCGCGATAGGATCGTCTGCCGATCCCTGTTGCGCTTCTCGTCCCCAATGCTTACCAACCCGCGGCTCCATCTAGTTCGTGTCTTCGGGCGACGACAAACCGGCCCCGAACTTAGCCTTAGAACGCTACCGGATTCAAGATGCGGGCGATGTCACGTCGTTTCGCGAACGCGCTGACTAGGGCCTTGCCGGTGAACTCAGGCAACTGCGCCGGATCACGGCTTTCCACTGGGCCATGGCGCGGAGCCGATGAATGTAGGTGGAAAGCGGTGGTTCTTGTAGCTGATGGACGATGCGTTCATCTCAACCGAATTATCCGCCAACCGTTAAGGTGCCGACAACGTGACGTCGCCGCGGCGACCGTCATTTACGTGGGCTTCTCTACGTAGCTGCGTCAGTCATTCTGACACGTATCTCAAAGGAGAGTTACCTGCGGACATAGGGGCTTCAGCTCCGGGAACGCAGGCTTCAAAAGAGCCGCCGTGGCTGTGGCGCGCAAACTTGCGGTGATCATGCACACAATGCTGAAGACTGGTGAGTTTTTGATCCGAATGCGGGAGCCGCAACCTAAATCCGCATAGCGTTCAACGTCTGAAAATCCGAATCGTCCCTGCCGGGACGTGAGCCAAGCCATTCCATTGATGGGATTGCCTCGCTGTCTCAGCTGAATGAGTCGGAAGGCTCGTTCCGCGAAGCTCCATCATGCGGCGGCTAATGTCGACCGCGAAACACCATCACCCGGCAGCGTCTAATGATAAAACGAGGTCATGTCTTTCAACGGCCTCAAACATCAACGGGAGAAGCGCAGCATGAAACATATTGTGCACTGAATGTATCGGTCTTGAAGGGACCATCGTTGCAATGGCTTCAGAGGACTTGCCAAGGCAAGATTGCCGGTGATCCGCATCCAGGCCAAAGCATTTTTGAAAGCCAACCGAATAAGACGGACCGCAGGAAAAAGCCATCCCATCGCGAATGACATTCGCGGATTGTTGCGCAACTTCAGTCTGAAAGTCGGATTGGTCGGCAAGATCAAATTCGAGGAGCGGATCAATGAGCTGGTCGAACACAGGCCTGATCTACACGAAATCATGCAGCCATTGTTGGCTGCACGCAAAATGCTGCGCGACGAATTTACCAAGTTGCACAAGAAGGTTTTGGATTTGGTCGCGAGGATGAAGTTTGTCGCCGATTGACGACGATCCATGGTGTCGGCCCCGTGGTCGCTCTCAACTATACGGCAACCATCGATATTCCTGGTCGGTTTACACATTCAAAGGCGGTCGGTTCTGTGCTCGGGCGCCACCAGCGGCGGGGTAGGGGAGGGGCAGGCATTGAGGAAATGATGTCGCCCGCGATCTATGGATGAGGTTTTGATTTGCACTGAGAAGCTGGTTCTCGGCGGAAATTCGGGGTTTCATTTCTCGCCGGCCCAGTCTTCATGTCCATGGCGTATTAGGATCACGAAAATTGCTCCGTCCTCCTCGACACGGTAGACGATAAGATGGGCCTTGAACGGATGAATTCTGAACACATGCCATTCGCGGGTTGGCGGCAATGTGGGATTGATCGACAAAGAAAAGCATACGTCAAAAACGCCTGCAGTCCCGATCAAGGTGTGGGTTCGATGACCTTGTGCTGAGATGAAGCCATTTCTAGGGATTTCCCCGCATCGCCGCCGAGATCGCCTGGCAAATTACTGAACTCCGTCTCTCGCCCGCAGGTCGCGTGGCGTCGAAGCGCTCGGCGACCGAACGATTTGAGCAAATTTTGCAGGTCATCGACGAAGGTGAAGATGACCGGGATAATGATGAGGCTGAGCAGCGTTGATATCATCACGCCGCCGATCACCACGATCGCCATCGGCTGCCGGAAACTCGAATCTCCGCCCATCAGGCTGAGCGCAGCCGGCAGCATGCCCGCGGCCATGGCAAGGGTGGTCATGACGATCGGTCGCGCGCGCTTATGGCAGGCATCGAGGAGCGCCTCGAACCGGGACATGCCTCGGCGACGTGACATGATCGCGTATTCGATGAGAAGGATGGAGTTCTTCGTTACCACGCCCATCAGCATGAGAAGGCCTATGACGGCAGGCATCGAGAAGCTGGTCCCCGTCACCACCAGCGGCACCAGCGCGCCGCCGAGCGAGAGCGGCAGGGCCATCAGAAGCGTGAGCGGCTGCAGGAAATCTTGGAACAGCAGGACGAGCACCGCATAGATGCAGAACACACCGATTGCCATCGCAAGCGCGAAGCTCTGGAACAGCTCGGAGCTGCGCTGAAGCTCGCCGTGTTCCACCAGCGTAACGCCCGGCGGCAGATGCTGGAGAGCCGGCAGCGCCTTCGCCTCGCGGTTGACGTCGCCCAGAATGCGGCCGTTGAGTTCGACGGAAACGGTGACATTGCGCATGCGGTCGATACGGTCGATTTCCGAAGGACTGCCGCCGATGCGGATATCGGCAATCGATCCGAGATCGACATTGCCGTTGGTGCCGGCCACGCGCATGTTCTTAATGTCGTCGAGATTGGTGCGCGCCTCTGGCGAGAAGCGAACGACGATCGGTATCTGCCGCTGCGGCAGGTTGAGCTTCGGCAAGTCGGAAGAATATTCTCCGTTCGTCGCCACACGCACGGCGCTGGCGATCGCATTCGACGTCACGCCAAGCGCTGCTGCGCGGGCAAAATCGGGCGTGATCTGGATTTCCGGCGCTTGCCTCGCCGCCGTCGATGTCACGGCGCCGATGCCCTGTAGCGTCCGAAGCTGCTCCTCGAGCGCCGTGCTGGCGCAATCGAGCGCATTGGCATCGTCGCTGGCCAGAGTGAACTCGAGCTTGGTACCGTAGCCGATACCGACCGCCACACGCACTCCGGGGAGGACGGAAAGCGCCTGCCGAATATCGTTTTCGATCTCCGACTGCTTGCGGTCGCGCCCATCAATCGGCGTCAGCGTGGCGACGATCGCGGCAGACCCGACACTGCTCCTTGCGACCGTCGCACCACCGCCTGAGGATGCCGAGCCGACAGCAGCAAACACATGCGTCACGTCGGGAAACTCACTGAGAATATCTGCGGCCTTCCTGGTTACGGCGTCGGTTTGCTCGACAGTGGCGCCGGGCTGCAGGGTGAGCGTGATCTGCGTCCGCGAGTCGTCAGCGGCCGGCAGGTATCCCGTTCTTAAGAGAGGGATAACGGAAAGCGAAAGCGCAACGACGACGGCAGTCACGGCCACTGTTGTCTTCCTGTGATTGAGGGCAGCCTTGGCCATCGCCATATAGGCGCGCATAAATCGGCCATCCTTCTGCTCCGACGGATGAGCCTTCATGAAATAGGCGGCCATCATGGGGGTGAGCAGACGGGCAACGACAAGCGAGGCAACGACGGCAACAGCGGCGGTGATGCCGAACTGACGAAATAGGAGGCCTGGTATGCCGCTCATGAACGCCGTCGGTAGGAAGACCGCGACCAGCGTGAAGGTGGTGGCGATGACGGCGAGCCCGAGTTCGTTGGCGGCTTCCATTGCAGCATCGAGGGGCCGCTTGCCCATCTGCAGGTGGCGGGCGATGTTCTCGATCTCGACGATCGCGTCGTCGACGAGAATTCCGACCACCAGCGACAGCGCCAGCAAGGTGACGACGTTCAGGCTAAAGCCGGCGAGATACATGAACAGGAAGGTCGGGATGACCGACAAGGGCAGTGCCACAGCAGACAGGATCGTCGCGCGCCAGTCCCGAAGGAAGAGCCAGACGACCACAATCGCCAGGATGGCCCCCTCATACAACATGTGCATCGAGCCGTCATAATTGCCGAGAATTGATCCGATCAGGCTGTAGACTGCATGGATCTGCACATTCGAATGCGCCGCTGCAAAATTTTTCATTGCCGTGTCAACGTCAGCCGAAACACTGCTATCGGAAAACCCGTTCGAACGCTTGATTTCGACGGCGATCACCGGCTTACCGTCGAGATAGGCCATCGAGGAGCGCTCGGCGAAGCTGTCCTCGACCGAGGCGATGTCGTCGAGCCGGGCCTGCTGCCCGTTAGCGAGCGGTATAGTGAGCTCCCTCAGGGCCTCGACCGACTCTACGGCGCCGAGCGTGCGCAATGTCTGACGCGTGCCGCCGATCTCGCCGAGCCCGCCGGACTTGTCGCCTTGCACGGCCTTCAACTGCGCTGATACGGTCGCGGCGGTGACGCCGAACGACGACATCGTCGAAGGATCGAGATCGACGTGGATCTCGCGATCGATCCCGCCGATGCGGTTGACCTGGCCGACGCCCGGGACCGATAGCAGCGCCTTGGTCAGATCGTTATCGACAAACCAGGACAGTTCGGTCTCGTTGAGAGCGGTCGAGCGGACGGCATAGGTGACAACTGCGGAGCTTTGGACGGTGGCCTTCGTAACGATCGGCGTCGCCATCTGTGCCGGGAGATCGGCCTTGACGCTATCAACGGCATTGCGGACCTCATTGAGGGCCGTTTCGCTGTCTTTCTGCAGCTTGAAGGATACCTTGGTCGAGACGGTGCCATCGGTAATCGTTGTGAGAATATGATCGAGATGGCTCAAGGAGGTGAGGCTATTCTCGATGGTGCGGGCAACCTCCGTCTCGAGCTGCGTCGGCGCAGCCCCATCGAGCGTGGCGGTAACGCTGATGGTCGGAAGGTCCATGTCCGGAAAGTACTGAACCGCCAGCTGTTTGAATGCCCAAAGCCCGCCAAATCCAAACATCACAAACAGCAATATCGCTGGTATGGGATTGCGGATCGAGAAGGCGGAGAAATTCATCAGTTTTTCTCCGCAATTTTCACGAGGTCATTGTCCGACAGAAATGCACCGCCCGACGTGACGACCTTTGCCGACCGGTCGATGCCGGAGATGATTTCGACCTCGCCATCGTTGCGGCGGCCGGTTTCCACGCGGACCCGTCGCACCCGCTTGTCCTCGCCGGCGGTGAAGACGTAGCTGATGCCATCCCGGAACACGATCGCCGTCTCGGGGACGGTGAGCGCCGGTGTGGTCTGCAGCTCGATATTGCCAGTGACATAAAGGCCGGTGCGCGGACGAACCTCGGACGGAAGCGCAACATAGACGATCGCACGGCTGGTGTCGGTGCTGACCGAGGGGCCGACCAGCCGCACCTTGCCGGAAATGGCGTGACCGTCCGGTCCGTTGATCGCAACGCTCAAACCCTCCGAAATCCGCGGCAGATAACGCGCCGATACTTCCGCCTGCCATTCGACACGCTGCTGGCGCACCATGCGGAAGAGCTCGGTGCCGGTGGAGACTACTTCGCCGAGATCGCCCGAACGCGAGGTTATGAGGCCATCGTCGGCGGCGGTGATGGTCGTCTGCGCAAACTTGATCTTTTCGCTGTCGAGCGCGGCCTCCTCGGATGCCAGGTTTGCCGTCGCCGTCTGCTCGTCGGCGAAATATTCGGTGATCTTCTCGTCGGAAAGAGCGCCGGATGAACGAAGCTGGCGTGCACGATCCGCATTTGCCTTGGCCTTTGTCAGCTTTGCCTTGGCGATGACGACAGCCGCCTCCTGTTTGCGAAGGTCTGCCAGCACGCTGTCCTGCGAAAGCCGGGCCAGCGTCTGCCCTTTCGTGACCACCGAGCCGACATCGACCAGGACGTCGGTGATGCGCAGGCCGCTCGTTTCGGACGCAATGATTGCTTCCTGCCACGGTTTCAGCCAGCCGCTCGCGGGAACGGTTTCCAGCCAGTCCCGTATTGCCGGCGCCGTCAGAGAAACGGTCAGAGCAGGCGCGGCCGCCTGTTCAGCCATGCTATTAGCGGAGGGAAACTGGAGTGCTGCACAGACAAGAACGGCAGCGAATAGAATACACGGTTTTCTCAAATGGCAATTCCTCGCAGTTCACGGGTGTCCGCGCTCAACCGTGGCGTCAAAAATGTCGGCTGTTGTGGTGCAAAGTTGAAATGCCTGACGGTCTCGAAGGTGACAAAACTCAACTATTCAAAACATCTTAGCGGGACACCAGTGATGTCGGGCTATTGCGCCATCCAAGGCAGCAGTTTTTCGTCGGCTGCGAGGCGGTGAATACGGCTAAATCGCATCGTAAGGTTCGCGTGGGACAATAGTGCCTGTTGCGCCGCCGTTTGCTGAGTCTGCTCATCCTATTGCGTATGCTGCTTCCTCGACAGCCCGGCCTACACGCATGCGGATGGTCTCGGAAATCACCTCTCCGTGGGCGAAGTCATTACGCGTGGCATAGATTGCGGTCGGCATCGCAAGCGCTTCAAAGAACCCGAACAGAGGACGCAACTGATGCTCGACGACAAGCGAATGACGCTCGCCCCCGCCCGTCGCAGCGATGATGATAGGCTTGCCCCTCAGCGATGTTGGATCGAGCAAATCGAAATAGTGCTTGAATAGGCCGGTGTAACTGCCCTTGTAGGTGGGTGAGCCTACGACCAGGACGTCTGCCTCTAGCATCTGGTCTACGACCCCGCGCGCTTTAGCGCTGAGGTCGTCTATCCGTTTGGCTTTCAACAGTGAAGGTCCAAGGTCATCGACATCGAAGGACTGCGCCACCGCTTGCGTTTTGATTGCCAATTGCCCGACGATATGGTCGACGAATGTGCGCGTCGTGGACGGTCGTGTTATGTTGCCCGAGAAGCCAATTATCTTCGTTTGCGGCATGTCGATCTCCAAATGCTCAGCAGATATAAGTCATCTACACTCTGTCATTCGTCCCTTACGGAAACCACGGCCTATTCGACGGTGACTGATTTCGCCAGGTTGCGCGGCTGATCGACGTCAGTGCCCGCAAACACGGCGGTATGATAGGCGAGCAATTGGATCGGCAGCGAGAAGATCATCGGCGCTATGATCTCGTCCACATTTGGAAGAACGATTGTTTGCATCGTGTCGAGCTTCAAGGCGCTAGCGCCCTTCTCATCGGTGATCAAGATGATCCGTCCGCCGCGGGCCGCAACCTCCTGCATGTTGGAAACGGTCTTATCGAAAAAGCGGTCGTGCGGTGCGATCACGACAACCGGCATGTTCTCGTCGATGAGAGCAATCGGACCGTGTTTCAGTTCGCCGGCAGCATAACCTTGCGCGTGAATATAGGAAATCTCCTTTAATTTCAGGGCGCCTTCCATGGCCAAAGGGAAGCTCGTGCCGCGGCCAAGATAGAGTACGGCGCGGCACTTTGCCAATTCACGCGACAGAAGCTCGATCCTTGGTCGGATGCTGTTGAGCACCTGCCCCATGACGCGCGGCACCTCGGCAAGCCGGCCGACCAGTGTCTGTTCCTCCTTCTCCGTAAGGGTGCCACGCGCCCTGCCAGCAGCAACCGCGAGCGCAGCCAAAACGGCGAGCTGGCATGTAAAGGCCTTCGTAGACGCAACGCCAATCTCAGGACCGGCGAAGATCGGGAACACAGTGTCGGACTCCCGTGCTATCGTCGATTCGGGCGCGTTGACGACTGCACCGGTCTTCAAGCCGTGCTCCTTGCAATAGCGTAGGCAAGCAAGTGTATCGGCCGTCTCGCCCGATTGTGAGATGAAGAGAGCTGCCACCTGTGGCGAGAACGGGATTTCGCGGTACCGAAATTCTGACGCGACATCGATTTCGACCGGCAGACGTGCGTAGTGCTCGAACCAGTATTTGCCGATCAGCCCGGCAAAGTACGCAGTGCCGCAGGCGGAGATCGCCAAGCTTTGCACGTTGGCGAAGACCGTGTCGCGCCAAACCGCGACTACCTTATTGTCGCTGAAGTTGATGTAATGGCTGAGGGTATCGGAGATGGCCTCCGGCTGGTCGTAAATTTCCTTCTCCATGAAATGGCGATAGTTGCCCTTGTCGATCATAGGGGCCGTCACCAGCGAGATCTGCCGCGGTCGGGTGGTGACCTCGCCGTCGATATCGAAGATACGGACGCCAGTCTTGTCGATGACCGCCCAATCTCCGTCGATCAGGTAGGTGATCTCGTTGGTTAAGGGCGCCAGCGCAATCGCGTCCGACCCGAGGAACATTTCGCCGCTTCCGTGACCGATCGCGAGCGGCGGGCCATTACGGGCAGCCATGATAGTCGAAGGGTCTTCCTCGAAAAGCAGAGCCAGCGAGTAAGCGCCTCGGACGCGCTTCAGCATCGCATGCATAGCTTCGCGCCGGCCCATGCCGTCCCGGCGAAGTCTTGCCACGAGATGCGCGATGACCTCCGTGTCGGTGTCGGTTTGGAACTCGGCGCCGGCCGCGGTCAGCTCATCCTTCAATTCGGTGAAATTCTCGATTATCCCATTGTGGACGACCGCGATGCCGTCGCTAAAATGGGGGTGGGCATTGCGTTCCGTCGGCGCGCCATGGGTTGCCCAGCGCGTATGGGCAATGCCGATTGTGCCCGCCAGAGGCTGTTCTTTCAGCTTTGCCTCAAGATTGAAGAGCTTGCCCTCACAGCGCCGGCGATGGAGCGCTCCACCGTCGATCGTCGCGACGCCCGCCGAATCGTAGCCACGATATTCAAGGCGTTTCAATGCGTCTATCAGCCGGTCCGAAACCGGATGATGGCCGACAATACCCACAATCCCGCACATACACTCTCCGCGTTTTCGCATATCGGCCACAACGCGCTCACCTAGTCCCGTCAGTCTGGAGTGAGCGAAGCTACAATCAGTCTTTGATCGCCATGACAGCTAAAATTCCGTCGGAACTTCGTGGCAAAACCGTCATGTTGTCGCGCTAAGTAAAATTCAACGCGTTCTAACGGCACTCGACTTATTGGAAAAATCGATTCTTTGGATCGCACCCATTTACGTCATGGATTGTCATGGCACCAGTGATGGCTGCTGAGGCATTATGACGGACGTTACTCCTGCCTTTGGAAACCGGCCGGTTTATGTCCGAGGCGGCCCCCATCATCCTAGCGTCCGCTCACACCGCGTTCTAGGAGTCCCCTTCGAGCGGGGCTTGTGGGAAAGCCTCCCTGGCAATAAAAATCGTCTCAACGCTCATCAAACTCGCCACAAAGGATGACTTTTCGTGTCAATTTACTGTTGGAAGTTTATACGGGTTATCGCATTTGCACCTGCTGCTGCGATCATGCTGGCCGCGCATAGCATATCGGCGCAGGATTCGTTCACCACGGTGCAATGGCCTAACACGCCAACGGCACGGATTGAGGCACTTGCGATTCTGCAGACCTTGAATGCAAATCTCCTGAGTAATGCTAGCGCCACTTTGACGCTCGATCGCTGGTGTGCCGGACACAAGCTCGCACCGCTAGGTTCTAAGATCGTTGCACAGCGGGTTCGCGGCCGAGACAAGCCCGTCGATAGCCGCATCCGAGAACTTCTGGCGGTCGGCCCCGACGAGCCCATCGCCTACCGACATGTCCGCCTCGTTTGCGGCAATCGCGTCCTTTCTGAGGCCGACAATTGGTATGTTCCGGCAAGGCTGACAATGGACATGAATAAAGCGTTGAATACGAGCGACGTCGCCTTTGGCAGAGCCGTCCAATCTCTTAATTTCACCCGCACAAATCTATCTTCCAATTTGCTGTGGTCCCCTCTTCCAGAAGGATGGGACGTAGAAAAGGAGCTACCGACACCCGCAACGGGATCATCTCTTGTACTACCGCCCTTTCTTCTCGAACATCATGCAGTGCTGAAGCTTCAGGACGGCACTCCGTTCAGTGCGCTGGTCGAAAGCTATACGAGCAATGTACTGGACTTCCCTGCTCCACCTCTGCTTGCCCACTAGCTGCCCATTAGCGCTACGACCAAAAGCGCAGCGCCCGGGACGGTATTTTCGATCGACCGTAAGACAGCGTCGCCGTTGCCGAAGCTCGTCGGGGGCGTTTGTACCCGGCGAGCTTGCAGGGGTCGGTCCTATTCGGTGTTGTCGATGGGCGCTTGACGTTGGTTCGCTCCTTCTCGGTCTTCGTAAAAGGACCGTTCTTGAACCTTGCGGCGACCTCACTCTCATCAACCTGGCGACCCAAAGCCAGCCGCCGTTCGACGCGTCCATAATAGCGCCGAGACTGAACGAGTTGGTGAAAGCAAACGGGGCGGGCGGGTATCTTGTTGCGGTGACGCGATGATGCGATCCCTGCTGTACGAAGCAGCGCAAGTCCTGCTTGTAACCATTAAGAAATTGTCGTGGCTAAAAAGCGTGGGCGATGAATATCGCCAAACGCCGCGGTAGGCAAAAGGCGGTTGTAGCCTTGGCCCGACGGCTTGCGGTGATCATGCATTGCATTGTGGAGTGACGGAACCGAATTCTGCTGGACACAGGAGAGGCTGCCTGTTGCTGCGTAGTTAGCAATCAGGGTAACGAGAAAAAGGAGACAAGAAGATTTCGCCGCCGGTGGAAAGATGTCCTTCGCAGGACGACGGATGGTGAGTTCGCGTGGTTGTTTAGTACGGTCGTTTTTTGCGATCAGGTCGCCGATTAAATTGTTCCGCCTCATTCTTCTGGTCCCATAGTGTGAGGGCCGCACAGTGGATCCCGGAGAGAAGCGCGATACTGCGAAGACATCAATAACCGTAGCTACGGACAGTCAGAAGGTGTTTGACCTCACCACGCCGAACAGAGAAGACAACCCCATCAATACAGTCCCCGATGTCCCAGTGACGGACGGTGATTTGCCGTAACCTTGTCAGTCGACCAGTGGGTGCCCGGCCGCACACTTAACGGCCTCGGAAAGACAGTAACCGGGCGTGGAGCAAAAGACGCTTAACAATCATTCGCATTCAAAGAGCCAATTCACGACCTGACCACAAATCGTGCCAACGTGACAAACCCGATTTGAGAACCAGCCGTAGAATCGGATCGAGCTTTTTAATCGGCACCACGGGAGGCCAACGTTGTTCTTGATGTGCGCTTAATCATCCGTTCCGTCGATGCTTTGTATTCAAACAGAGAATTTCACAGAGTGGGTGGTCGCGGTTATAGGGAGTCCCGTAATAACCAAACCTAGTAACATTAGGAGCTTTAGAAGCATGTATTTGGGAACAGAATCCAATGATATCATCGAGGGCAGCAATGGTAACGATATGATCGTTGGCAAAGGTGGCGATGACAAGATCTACGCTCGTGCGGGCGCCGACCGCGTGTTCAGTGGAGGGGGGACGACCATGTGATCGGTGGTCCGGGCGGCGATCAAATCCATGGCGATGACGGTAACGACATTCTCTCCGGCGACAATGGGCACGACCAGCCGCGCATCATTAGTCACGACGACGACTATATCGATGGTGGAAGAGGCAATGACACACTCTTCGTGGGGGACGGTAGGGATTCGTTGGCAGGAGGCGAAGGCTCCGACACGTTCGTTTTCCAGTTCCACAATCCGACGCCGGGCACTCCAGAGCCGGGGCTTTATTTTGGGCCAATCCCGGAACCGGTATCGACGATCCTGGATTTTAACCCGGCTCAAGATACTTTCGCTTTCGATGTGAAGGGATTGGGCAACGATAATAGTGGTGCGAACTTTATCAATCACGCCGACCTTCAGGCGGGTTCCACCGTTGATACCTTCTATGAGGGCAAGGCCTCGGGTGCGAGCGGTGAACACGTCGTGGTAATCACAGACCAGAGTTTCGCCAGCGGGTCTGACGCAACGAGCGCTATATCCGGAGAGAGCGCCGGCGACATCATCGTCTACCACAACGCCGATACCAGGACCGTCGATTTAGCGTATGTTACTTCGCCTAATCACGTGGATGTCTTCGCCCACTTGTCGGAAGTAGGTAGCGTCTCAGACCTGGCTAACATGCACCTTACCCCCTCCGACTTCACCTTTGTCTGATCGCAGGATGCTTGGGCGGGTTCGCGCGCCAAGCCTCCAGTTGCTGCGTCGCTTCCGCTTGTTCAGGTTCCCGCGTCGGGAAACCGCGGTTAGGCCGCGAAAATCCTTTGCATGATCCGGTGTTCGACGGTCGGCCTATCGCCTTGTGCCGGGTTGACGCTGCGCCTCCAGCTCGTATCCGCTTCAGCAGCCGACGCACCTGTCGCAGCGTCAATGACTGCGACAGGGTACGGGCTTCCTTGCGGCACATGGCACCATTGAGGTTCTCGTAATCGTCCAGCGGCCGGTGCATAGGCGATGTCACGTTGCCGTGGGGAGGCGGTCGCGTTTGATCAAAGCGGGGCGGGCCAGTAGCCATGCGTCATCGCCGGGGCTGCCAGCAAGTGGCTCCGGCCGCAACTGAGAATCCCAGGCGGTCACGGCAATACTGTGAGTTGCCTCGAACGAACGTTTGATTAGCCTCCGAACGTTGGCAGGTTCAAGCCTCTTGCAGGTGATGCAGGAGCCTTAGCAGGTTAGGAGCTGCATCATTATGCTTACTCCGATTGAGCGTGTTCGATCTTGAGAATGGCTTCCTCGATCGACGCCACGCCGAGCAGCACCAATGCATCGGCCAAACAACGCTCTATGTCACCGATACTTCGGCCCTCGATTATGGCAACCTCTTCAAGCGTGCGGCCCTGTTTCAGCCGCCGAAGCGAGTTCATTTGCAGGGGGCAAAGGGGCAATGTGTTCGCCATCATCCTCTCCAAGCAATTTATAAGAATTCATGGAGGTCTCGCGCCGCTACCACGTGGCCTCGCTCTCGACCGCGGCTGCGCATGTTCATGACTTTCGCTATGGCGCGCGAAGCGTTGGGATGAAGAATGGCCACTAGAGATTTACCCCGTGGCCGGCGAGGAGGATGGGCGCTAAGCCGAGCTGCGGCACGACCGGTATAGAAAGCCGAGAGGGAAACGGCCGTCGTCGAGCAGGGATCGACAACAGCCGAGTGAACCTAATGGCAGGCGTTGATGCCCCTCCCAGGCCAGGAGCCACGTTGGACTTTCGGCTATTCTCCGGGGTCCGAATGGCGGTGAGATTTCGTTTCCGGCTGGTTCCATTATAGAACCGTTGATGCTGCTCGATAGCTGGCATCATCGCAAGATCACCTCACGAACGCGAAAGGCGCGTTAGCTCCGATCCGTCGGGCGCCTGTCATGCCCACAATCACACGATTGATTTCCGGAGGCTTGTCACTGATATGCAAAGCGGAGATAAGCTGGATGACCTCCTGATCGGACGGTGAGCGACGATGATGCAGACGCAGGAAATCCATCGACGTTGGCGTGCGGAACGTTTCCGTCCAACGGGAAGCCTTTCGAAGATCTCGCCGGGGTGGCCAGTCGTGCGTGCGGCACGATCCGATGCGGCAACCGGTTGCCTGCGTATACATAGGGCAGAACCGGTGGCCTCCTGTTAACGAGGAAACGCAGACACCACCGCCATCTATAACTAACGGACCTTCAAAGTCGAACACCTGTTTCCTTGTCGAATACATGCACATGCGGCGCCTGAATATCGATTTTGACTGCATCACCTGTTTTAGCCTGGAGGAAGCCCGGCACGCTTGCAGTGAACTTGCCAGCCGCTGTATCGATGTTTACATGGGTCGCCGGCCCGACCGGCTGAAGCATATGCACCCGGCCTTCAAGTCCGGTTTCACCGAGGCGAACGTGCTCCGGCCGAACGCCGAACTCCACTGGTCTGCCGACCTTGAAATTGCGTGGAGCAACGTTCACCGGAAGCGTCTGCTCGCCGGCACGAATGAACATAGATCCGTTTGCTTCGGCTAAAACCCCATCGAGGAGCTCGATCTGCGGGCTCCCGATAAACGAAGCGACGTAACGGGTGGCCGGTCGTGCATAGATTTCCTCGGGGGTGCCAAACTGCTCAACGCGCCCGCGATACATGACGGCGATCCTGTCCGATATCGACATCGCCTCTTCCTGGTCATGGGTCACGAAAATCGAAGTCACGTTCTGCTGCACATGTAGTTGCTTGACTTCCGTGCGCATCTTTACTCGGAGCGAAGCATCAAGGTTCGAGAATGGCTCATCGAACAAGAAGATACGCGGCTCTCGAATGAGGGCGCGGCCGATCGCTACTCTTTGTTGCTGCCCCCCGGAGAGCTGCGCTGGAAATCTCTCAAGTACATGGTCGAGTTCCAGAGAGGCTGCAAGTTTCTGGACCTTCTCCCGGATCACTGATGCGGCGACGCCGCGCATCTTCAGCGTAAACCCGATATTCTGCGCAACTGTCATATGCGGATAGAGCGCATAGTTCTGGAACACCATCGCCACGTCGCGCTCGACCGGCGACAAGTCATTGACACGTCTTCCGCCAATCAGAATGTCACCGGAGGTGCTGTCTTCAAGGCCCGCGACCATGTTGAGGGTGGTGGTTTTGCCGCAACCGGACGAGCCCAGAAGCGTGATGAATTCGCCTGCCTTTATATCAAGATCGATATTGTGGCAGACTTGGAAGCTACCGAAGCGTTTGGAAACCTCTTTCAACCTTACGTCAGTCACTGTCTATCCTTTCATCATGCCGTCGGCGAAACCGCGGATGATCTGGTCCCGGAAGATTGTTGCGATCACGATGACGGGCGCGACGCTGATCACGGCAGCCGCCATCATCTGCCCGAACACTGTTTGATATTGTCCCGCAAACTGGGCGATCGCGAGCGGCACTGTTTGCGCGCTCTGTCGTGTCAGTATCAAAGCGAAGAAGAATTCGTTCCACGCCTCAATGAACGCGAACACGGCGGCTGCTCCCATAGGGGGGATCGAAATCGGCAAGATGATGTACCAGAACGTTCGCAGTACACCCGCGCCGTCGACGGCTGCTGCCTTTTCGATCCCGACGGGAATGCTGAGGAAAAATCCGCGCAAAATCCAGATGACGATCGGGAGGTTGAACGACAGATAAACGACGCCCAAGGTCAGCACGCTGTCGATCAGGCCCAAATAGCTGATGATCAGAAACAGCGGTATTGCAATCGCGATCCCCGGCAGCATCTGTGTTGCAAGAATGATAAACCCGAGCGCATTCGAAAAGGGAACGGACAGGCGAGCGAGCGCGTAGGCTGCCGGTGCTCCCAAAGCCAGGGCGAGTGCCGTGGAGAACAGCGAGACGATGAGCGAGTTTACCACGCCACGCCCGAGCGCAGCTGCAGATGCCGCCACGGTGACGAAGTTGTCGACCGTAAAGTTGGATGGCGAAAGATCCGGTGGCTGGGCGATCAACGCACTTTGTTCCAGCAGGCTCGACACAATAAGCCATACGATCGGTGCAATTGACCAGACAACAAACACCGTCAACCCGAAATAGACAGCGACCCTTTTGACTGGCCCGCCGTTGCGATAGGCCTGAAAGCTCATTTTGCACCTGCCGTGGGCTTGGGTTTGAGGAGCCACAGATAGCCAATGGCAAGCATGAACGTCAGGATGAAGATGACGTTCGCGATTGCCGCGCCGTAGCCGATATCAAGGAAATTGAACGTGACCCGGTAGGCCAGGAAATTCAGAAGCACTGTTCCGTCAGCGGGGCCCCCACGCGTGAGAACGAAAATGATGTCAAATACCCGTAGCGACCAGATCGTCTGGAGGATCACTGCAATCCCGATAGCGTCCTTGATGGCTGGCAGTGTGATATAGCGAAAGCTTTGGAAGCTGTTTGCGCCATCCATGTACGCTGCCTTGTGCAGGGCGACAGGCACCCGCTGGAGACCCGCCAGCATCAGGAGTGTGACAAAAGGTATAGACTTCCATACGTCGACGAGAAGCAGGAAATTCAATGCACTGAACGGCGTCCCCAGCCAGACCTGGTAGCCATCAATCAGCCCAAGTGTCTTTAGCAGGGCATTCAAAACCCCGTAGTTGGAGTTGAGAATCCACTTCCACAGCACGGCGTTGGCCACCGGGGCGATTGCCCAAGGGACAACAAGCAATATCTTTAGAAACCCACTTCTGCCCTGTGGCTGGTTCAAAAGCAGCGCAACGCCCAAACCGATCCCGACAACGAGGATGACCTCCATTGCGGAAAAGTAAAGCGTGTTTAATGCGGCGTGCTGCAGACCTTGGTCAGAAAACATCTGCCTAAAGTTCGCCAGTCCAACCCAGACCTGATCGAGTTTGCCGGCTCTGAGCTTGACGTCATGGAGCGCGAGCAATGCCGACCTTACGATCGGATAACCAAGGATCCCGGCTATGACGATTAGTGCAGGCGCGATAAGAACAACGCCGACCATCTGTCGGCGTTTCTCGAATGTTGTGGCCATCTATATCACCTCTGGGGACATCATCCGCGACGTTTGACGATCGCCGTCACCAGATCGTGCGCTTCAGCAATGGCCTCCATAGCCGTCTTCTGTCCTTGCAGCGCCTTCTGAACTTCAGTGCCAATCGCCTGCGTTACCTCGGTAAAGTCTGGCGTGACAAAACTCTCATAGGGGTGTTGCGCCTGCTCAAGCACCACCTTTGCGATCGGCAGTGCCGCCTGGACCTCCGGATCACCCAGGACAGACAGTCGAGACGGCAACCACCCGGTATCGAGTGCCTGACGCTTCTGAATTTCTTTTGACATAAAGAACTCAACCAGCTTTCGGGCCTTGTCAGGATGTTGGCTGGCATTGCTAATCGTCCAGGCGTCCGTGCCGTCGATCGAGGCGGAACCTGCAGGGCCCGCAGGAAGTATCGTAGCGCCCATCTTTCCGACGATGTTCGACTGTTTGGGATCCTGCGCCGTCGCCCACATAAATGGCCAGTTCATCATCATCGACGCGCGACCGGATGAGAAGACGTTGGTGGCGTCATTGATCCCGGCGTAGGAGATCGAACCCGGCTCGGTTCCGGCCGCCTTCAGATCGAGCATCATCTGGAGAGCATCGACGCCGGCATCACCTTTAAAGACCGGCATGCCGTCTTCGCCGTACATCGTACCGCCAGCCTGCTGCAGAAATGCCATCCAGTAGCTCGCGGCCCCGCCGATGCCGGCCGCCTCCGCATAGTTCGAGACGTAGCCAAAACGTCCGTCGCGGGTCAACTCTTTCGTAAATCGCTTGAAGTCGTCCCAATTTTTTGGGGGCTCCTTGATACCCGCCTGTTCAAGATGCTCTTTGTTATAGAAGAGATTGAGCAGCGAGAGCGTGAAGACGGTTCCATAGCGCTTGCCCTTCCACGTGACCGTCTTAAAACTGGACTCCGGAAGGTCGGCGATCAATTCGGCCGGGAGATCGTCGACGAAAGGATAGAGGAAGCTTTCGAACTCGGGGACCCACGCGCACATGTACATGATATCCCAAGGTGCGGATCCCGATGCGAAGGCAGTTGCCATGCGGTCATGAAGTTGCGGCCACGCCAGCATCTCATAGTTTACGGACGTCGCATTTGCCGCTTTCCACGCTTCGAATGCCGCCTCAGCAAACTTCGCCGCTCCGGGAGGAGCGGGATCTGGCGGTAGCGGGCCGAACACAGACAGTTCGGCGTCTTGCGCCTGCGCGTAGCGGCCGAAAAGACTACTGGCCGTCGCCGCAGCAACAGCGGCTCCGGTAGTCTTCAGAAGGTGACGACGAGAAATGATCGATTGCATTGGTTGAACCCCTTTTCTTGTTGAATTTCGGGCCGGGAAGAGAATCTTTTGGTGAAGAGAATCTTTTGGTATTGAGCGCGCCCTAAGGCTGACTGAACACCTTACGCGCAGGCAGTGACAGCCCACAGACTCTCCTGGACAGTTTCATGCTCCGCTCCACCATCACTGGCCTCCCCAGTTGCCAACATATGATATGCACGTTCGCGTGCAGTCAAGTCTAAAAATGCGCGATATCGTGCGATGCAACTTTATAGGATCTTATCTACGCGCGCACTCGCACAAATGGATTGATGGATGTAGGACCTTCATGCTTGGCGTTACTGCGAGCGCGTGGACCTAGATCAGACTAGGGACATTTAGCCGAAATGCCGTAGGTCGCGTAACGTCCGATATACTTTGATAAGCTCCGCTCGCGGGAAGCAAACACCGGGTCAACGATTCTCGTATGCCGGCTGGCCATCGCCGTGAGTTTGGCCCCTCGAACGCCTCTCGTCGGGGAATAGTTATGCCAGCGGCGAACAAGATTGCCAGGCGATCCAAAAGAGGATGATGTGCCGATCTGCTGCAGGTTGTCATAACTGTTGCACGAGATCGTGCAGCCGGTCTCAACATGCACCATACTCGAAAGACAAGGTATTCGTTTCCGCGCCCTGAGCGCACGCGGTGCGTGATCCGCCCCCCAACTGCCCCCCGAGGAAGACGTCTTGTCGTTTGCGGTGATTAGCTGGAGGGCTAGTATTCGTACAGCACACATTCGACGTGGCGAATGTCAGATCGGCTGGTTGCTCGGGAGCAGCACCATGTCGCGAATGGTGACGTGTCGAGGGCGCGACAACATGAACGTAATCGCGTCAGCGACGTCTTCTGCTCGCACGCCTTCACCCAGTCGGACCTTTTCTGCTATTTGTTCTTCGTCCGTGTAGCCCGTAAGTTTTGTCAAAACGATACCTGGAGCAACAGCCCCCACACGAATGTTTTGCTGCCCAACTTGCCGGCGCAGGCCGTGTATGAAAGCCTGAATGGCGTGCTTCGACGCACTGTAAACTGGCTCGTGGTGGATCGCCGTATGTCCTGAAACGGAGCTAAGTGCGACAATATCACCGGCCTGTTGTGCCACCATGCTTGGGAGCACGCGGCGGATTGTCCGAAAGACGCTGTTGACGTTCAGTCCGATAAGTCTGTCCCATATTTCGGGATCATCGTCCGGTACATAGCCCTGATGGAACATCCCGGCGCTGGCCACTAAAACATCAATTCGGCCAAAAGTCCTAAGGTGATCGTCGACCACCTTTTCGACCATTCCGTCTTCACACAGGTCGGCGGCCACGATCGAGGCCCGGCCCGAAAACTCTTCAACGAGCTTCGAATACTCAGTGTCCAGGCGAGCGGTCAGGGCAAGCTGAGCGCCCTGCGCAGCCAATGCACGCGCTGTCGCCAGTCCGATGCCGGAGCTTGCTCCAGTGATCAGAGCGACTTTGTCTTTCAAGGGGTAAACCATCTCAATCCTCCAGAATGATGGAACTTGTGGTCGGCAACATGCAAAAGAGCGAGCCCCCTGCATGTCACCGCTAAGCGTCGACCCAGGTTCGCTCACCCGATCAAGGGGAGAGCGTAGGGACCCAAGCCCGGGGTGCATTCAAACCGGGGACCGGGGCCTAATGTCGAATTGACTTCACCTTATCCATGAACGCCTTCACACGGGCCGGATCGACGGCGTTTTCGAACACACCATCAATCTTGAACGTGGATCCTACAACCGCGCCATCGGAGACCGATAGCTGGCGCTCCACGTTCTCGAGCCTGCAACCGGTGTTGCACAGCACGACGGTACCGGGAACTGCGGCTTTGACGCTCGACAAGATCTGCGTATCGGTTTCGGCGCCAGCGGTCAGACCTGAGACACAAAGCGCGTCCGGACGATTGTTGAACACCGTGGACTTTGCAATATCGACGATGTTTCGGTTGCCGAGATAGGAGGCGGCCTCGGGAACAATGTTGTAAAGCAACTTCAAGTCCGGGGCGAGACGCATCTTGTGGCGTATGGTATCGCCGACATTGGTATTCCAAAGGCCGAAATCACTCGCATAGACGCCGCTGATGATTTCGCGGATGAACAGTGCACCGGTCGCGGCGGCCAGATCGATCGAGGCGATGGGGTCCCAAAGGACGTTGACGCCAAACGGGATCGTGATCGATGGCATCACCTCGCCAATCACACGCGCCATGGCGGCAGTGGTCTCCGGGCGCACTTTCGTCAGATAGGGAAGGCTGAATTCGTTTGAGAACATGACCGCATCGACGCCACCGTCCTGAAGGTGCGTAAGGTCGGCAAGAGCTTTGTCGATAACCATTTTCATGCCCCCGGCCGTATCGTAGGCCGGATCGCCAGGCAGTGCCTGGAGGTGGCACATGGCGATGATTGGTTTATCAACGTGGAAGATTTCTTTGAGCCATTGCATCGGATTTTCCTCTTTGTGTTGCTGATTGATGGTCTTCAGTAAAATGACGAGTCGTGTCTGCCGAACGGGCCGCCCCCGCAGGAATTCAGTTCAACGCTAATTTCTCGTCAGGGCCGCGGTGCTGTCGCGCCTGTCTGGCGTTGGCTCTTCGATCTCGCCAAGAAACCCTAGGATGAGCTCGGCTGTCCGCTCGGCGTAGCTGGGTTTGGCGTGAACGTCGTCTTTCCGCGGCGCCTTTTCAAACCGGGAGCCAGGGATCAACCGATGGAGTTTCTCGGCGAGCGTGAAGGGATGGATGTCGTCCGCGTCGACGCCGATGACGAGCGTCGGAACCTTGATGGCCGCAAGTTGCTCGGTAGACAATTCCACACCGTCTCCTGCGATGTCCGACAGCAGTTTCCCAAGCCATTCAGGCTGGTGTTCTCCGAGGTAATCGGTCAACGTGCTGTAGTTGTCTGGGCTTGATCGCCTTATCCGAGCCGCAAGATCGCTCGAAACAAAGATCTCGAGAGCCTTCTTGCGCGGGTATCTCCGCAGCAATTCGCCGACTGCCCGGATCGGCTCGAGATTGTCAGGAGATTTGTCCAGAAACCATGCGGGGCGCACCAGGATCAGGCCGTGCACACGCGAAGGGTTCCGGATCGCAAGCGCAAGCGCAAGCGCCGCGCCCATCGAGATGCCGCCCACAACAAAGCCGTGCGGGAACCGCCCAGCTGAGTATGCTTCCATGTCCTGATAGAAGGCCTCTATCGAAAAGGCCCGCGGCTGCGGGCAGGACGAGCCACCATGCCCGGCGCATTCGATCGTGGTCAGAGCGAACCGTTCATCGTCGGGGAAAATGCGCGCTACCTGGTGCGCGTCACCGCCGAGGCCGTGCTGGAACAACACGGGGAGCCCATGATTGCCGCGACTGACGACATTCAGGGATGCACCGCTGAGAGATCGGATGAAACTATCGTTCGTCAAGTCGGGCAACCTTCTCTGCCTAGAGGTCGATGTGACGCCGGGTGCGGATACTCTCGTCGGCGGCAAGAACGACCCGGAGACTGTCCACCGCAGCTGTGAGGTCCGGCGTGTCGATCGCGCCTGTTCGGATGGCGCCGAGAAACGCGCGCTGCTCAAGTTCGCAAAGTGCGTCATGATCAGGCTCGTCGGCCATCCTGATGATTTCGTCGGCGTGTTTCAGGGAATTGTCCGGATTGAGCGCAGAATGGTGGATCCGCAGCGCGCTCGTTTTCACATGGTTCAGGATGTCCGAAGACGCGGTCGTCGATGCCCCTTCATTGGCGGCGTCACCCTGTTCACTCATCGTGATACTGACCGCACCTTTTGGCCCGACGATGTCTTTCACGAAGTAGGCCACTTCGCTCATCATCGGGCCCCAGCCGACCTCGTACCAGCCGATCGAGCCATCATCGAAGGCCACCTGCAACTGACCATAATTGTACTGGTCCTCGGCGATCTCATCTGTGAGCCGCGCGCCGATGCCATGGACGCGAACGGGCTTGGCTCCCGTCAGTTCGCACATAACGTCGATATAGTGCACGCCGCAGTCGACCAGCGGGGGCAGGGACTTCATCAGGTTTTTATGCCAGGTCCAGGAATGCCCAATTGATTGCTGATTGATGTTCATCCGCATGACCAGCGGTTTGCCGAGTTCTTTGCCGCGCCTAATGAGCTCGCGCCACGAGGGATGGACGCGCAGAATGTAGCCGATATAGAGAGTGCGCTGTGTTTCCTTGGCGACGGCGACCATGTGTTCACCCTCTTGAACACTCCGCGCCATCGGCTTTTCCACGAAGACATGGGCTCCGGCCCGCATTGCCTTGATCGCGAAATCGGCATGGGTGTCGGGATAAGTACTGATGATGACCGCGTCTGGCTTAAGCCCTTTCAGGGCCTCGTCGAAATCATTGAAGCGATCGACGGATGACAAGGCAGGTGGCACTTCCATGGAAAGCACCGAGCGGCTGCAAATGCCGACCAGTTCAAAGCCGTCGATGCGAGTGATAGCCGCAGCGTGCGAAATGCCCATATGGCCAAGCCCGACCGCGAGAACGCGAAGTGCGCTTTCATTGTCACGATCGTCAGGCATCAAACCCTCCTTCAAAAGGTGCTGGGTATCCTGGTGTCCACAGTCTCTCCCTGCCGGAGCGCGCTTCGTATCGCTCGGCATGTCGTCGCATCGCTTCGACGAGACCAGCATCGTTGCCGAAGATTTCGGAGATCTGGCTCGGATAGAGCAGCGCGGCCTCGATCCGAGCCGCAAGCTCCACGTCGATGAATTCAGGGACTGACTGTTGCCAACCCGAGAGCTCGAGGCCGCGTTCGACTGTTATCGGGTGTTCGGCCGGGAATTCCCCGAGCAGATAAGGGAATTCCTCGTAAAGCCTGAGCGTCTGACGGCCGAGGCAGACATCTTTGGCCGCCGCAACCACCATGAGATGATCTGCATGACGGCCGATACCAATCGGCGCATAAACAATGTCGGGACGTTCCTCAGCGATGATCTGGCCAAGCCTGGCTTTGGCCGCCTCGACATGTTTTTGGTCGGCGAGCTTCAGTCCGGCAAATAGCTGCGGAATATCGCTGTATATCGGCTGCCCATTGTCATCCGTGCGGTAGATCGCATCCGGAAACCCCTCATGACGGCACCGCGCTCGAAGGAAATTTGCGGCCTGCCGATCCTCCTGCCGGCGGATCGCGTAGGGACGGTCGCCGCGGTTCCAGACGCCATGAAACCGGCGCGCGAGTGGCGTAAGCGCGCCAATGGCGTCGGCGGTGATGAAGGTCGAGGTAATGACGTCGTCGCCACCGCTCGTCAGCTTTCTGATAAGCCCGGCACAGCTGAATGGCGCATCGTCGAGATGCGGCGACAGAAAGAGGTGACGCGTGGCGCCCTTTCCCATCAGCGGACCGGCTCCTTTGACGGAAGAAGATCGGAGAGAAATGCGGCGGTCGACGCGGCTTCGCTCTCATCGAAACCATGGGCGATGACTGGACCCGAGAAGCCGCCTCGGACAAACAGGTTGAGGAGCCTGGGAAAGTCGATGAAGCCTGTCCCGGGCGCGCAAGGCCTGCCGTCGATGCGCATATCCTGTGCATGAATGATAGACGTCGAATCTGCCAGGAGATCGTAGGCCCGAAGCAGGGTGTCGGACGCATAATCGCGTTTGCTCCATTCAACGAGGTTGAAAGGGTCGAACACGATCTTGACGCGGTTGCTCCCAACTTCGTCGAGGAGGCGCCGCGCACTCGTCGGCGAGGAAATGACATTCGATGGCTCAGGTTCAACACCAAGGACAACATCGTGCGCCTCGGCAATTTCGATCAGCCGGTCGAGTTCGCCGCGGAACGCGCTCCAAGCTTCTTCACCGGCGTTGTCGGGATGAATTTTCCATTTGTCCATGGCATGGCGGGTCCCGGTGCAAAGGGTGATCGTCGAGTAGCCAAGTGCTTTGCTTGCTTCGGCGAGCACGCGGAAACCCTGTCTTCCTTCTTCGACAACCTTCGGGTTGGGGGCGATCATATTGTAGGTGCCAGAGATAACCGGAATGGTCACGTTGCTCGCGGCGAAGTCACGCCGCACGGTTTCGAGGTGACCATCGTCCACGACCGACGGCAAGGTATCGAGGCCTATGCTCGCCATGTTGAACTGCGTGCACTCATAGCCGGCAAGCGCGATTGCATCGGCAAGACTGGCGCTTGTCTTGCGATCGAAGGTTTTGGCGAAGATTCCAAGGTGGATCAATTTGTCAGTCCATTTTCTAAAGGTGCCCGTAGGCGTCGTCCGATGCGATGAGCGGCAGCCGATAACCATGCTTGGTGAGTCAAGGCGGTGTTCAAGTTTCGGGTCACCCTGCTAGGTTCAATATTTCGATGTTTGCGAAGAGGGATGGCGAGCCGGGTGACGCGCCATCCCCCCGGGAGGGCGAGCTGCTGGTACAGCCCGCGTTAGGGATCCTACAACAGCGCAGAATTCTTGACCTGGTTCCCATCATGACCGGGCGGCTCATCAAGCCTCTCAAGATCCTGAGGTGTGAGATAGCGCCGCATTGCCGGCTGCTTCAAGACCGCTGAGGCAATCGCGGTCCCAAGTCGAGCTGACCCGGCCCAGTCTCGTCCGCGGGATAATCCGAGCGCAAAGCCTGCGTTGAAACTGTCTCCCGCGCCAGTCGTATCCGGCCCCTCAATCGGAACACACCGGATCTCGACGGCGGCAGCGTTGGTGCTTGCGGAAACCAGGCAGCCTTTCGCGCCCATCTTCACGACCACCGCTCCGGCGAAGCTTTGCCGCATTTCCTCCAACGCCTCGATCACGTCCTCGTGCCCGGTTAGGGCCAGTAGCTCCGCCTCGTTTGGCAGAAAGCAGTGGCACTCCTGGATCACAGCAAGGAGCATGTCGCGGACGGATCCTGACCAGCCGGCCTGGTCGGAGCCAGGGTCGAACAATACGATGCTGCCATTCTGACGCGCTTGCCTGGCGAGCTCGGCTACGTCGGGCTGAAGGGCCGGGGTCGTGAAGAAGCCGGTCAGAAGCGTGATCGGCGCTGTCATCGCATCATCTGAGAGATCCCTCTTCGAGAAGGTCTCCATATGACCCCGCGACGTAAGAAAAGACCGCTCCCTGTCAGCTGCCTCCAGCGCCACCGTGATGCTAGTCGGCTGCTCGACCGACGTGATGTCGGAAGTTTGCACCCCAACCGCGGCGAGCATCGAACGGATAACCGCACCGATCGGATCATTACCTAATGATCCGAACAGTCGAACTGGCGCTCCGGCTGCCGCAAGCACCATCCCGGTTATGCCGCCGCTGCCCCCGGGTCGGAAGCTGACGTCCTCGACGAACCGCTCTTCGCCGGGGGGAGGCAAGGCTGCCACCGGCCGCATTACCAGGTCGGCTTGAACATTCCCGATCACGGCAATCGCCTTGGAGGAGCTGCCCATGGCGATCATGCCGACTTGCGATGATCAGGCTCGGCACGAGCGGCGAGCAAATTGACGGACTCCACGATTTCGAGCGCCTTTAGGCCATCAAGCGCTGTCGGCTGAACCGGCTGGCCGTTGAGGAGTGCTGCCGCAAAGGCTTCCACCTGCAGCTTGTAGGCGTCCGTATCGCCGAAGATCGGTTCCTCGTAGCTGGAGTTCTCGGCTCGGAAAATGCGAACCTTGCTGGCTGCGCGTGAGAAGGGAAAAGGGATCTCGGCGCTGATATGTCCCTTGCTGCCGTAGACCTGGAAGCCTTCAGTCCATTCGGCATGAACACTTGCCGTTACTTCGAAAGATGCAGCAGCACCGGCCTCCGTTGTTGCAATGCCGTGCCAGGAGTGATCGGCGCCGTCGACCGCCATAGTTGCTGCCGACACTGTAAAGTCGCCGAGAAGGAAGCGCATCAGATCGAAAGTATGGATCCCATGAGTCGCCAGAAGATGTGTCTTCCGGTTGGCAGCTTTGAGCGCCGTCTCGCGGCTTCGCACGTCTTGATCGACCAGCATGGCCGGAAACAAGGTTGCCTCGACGGGTGGACGCAGCTCCGACATCACGCGATACCAGCAACGCGCACTCAAGATCCGGCCAATGTCGCCTGCGGCGATGACTTGCCGTGCGCGAGCAATGCCCGGATCAAACCGCTTCATGCTGCCGACCTGCAACTGGAGGCCGGTTTTGCCGAGAACGTCGATCAATGTTTCCGCTTCCGACGCGGTTACGGCGACCGGCTTTTCGACAAGAACATGCTTGCCGGCCTGGAGGGCGGCGATGGAGACCGGCACGTGGAACCGGTCAGGGATAGCAATCAGCACGGCGTCGAGGTCGGCGTTCAGAAAATCCTGCTGCTCGGTATAGGCGGGAACGCCAAGCCGCATACCCGCGCCCTTGGCAAGCAGTGCACTTGGATCGAATACCGCTGCCAGCTCGACATTGCTTGCCTTTTGGACTGCAGGAAAATGCGCCGCCTGGGCAATACGGCCGCAACCAACCACGCCCAGTTTCAACTTGTCTTTTGTCACTTCGCCTCTCCGGAACGATTGATCGAAATCTCGTTGCTACTATCAAGCATGCACGATAGTGTGCAGTCAAGCAATAAATGCACGATAGTGTGCACTATCTAGCAACGATAAGCCTCTGCTCAAACCCGGAGGATATCGCAAAGTAATCGCAGCTCCGAAGCTAGGGGAGGGGGAGAAGCGTGTCTGCGAAATAAGCAATCCCCGCAAACCGCTTTCCCAACGCAAGTGCGGCGGCTCGGTTGCCCTGGAGGCCCAGCGACGTATTACAGTTCGACGATTTGGAGCTTTTTGCCGAAGGCCTTGCGCTGTTCCGCGTCGATCCGACTGTCGGTAATAATTTGCGAAAGCTCGTCTATACCGCAGACCCGGGCAAGGGACCGTTTTCCGAGCTTTGAGCTATCGGCAACAAGCACGGCGCAATCGGCTGCGCGGATCATTGCCTGCTTCACCGGCACCTCGATGACGTTGACATTGCTCAAGCCAAGCTCTGCCTCCACGGCTTCGGCACCGATGAAAGCGATGTCGACGTGAATTTTACTGATGTAGTCGACCGTGTTGGGGCCGACGAGCGTATAGACTGTATCGACCTGTACGCCGCCCGTGACGTGCAAGTTGATGTTGCTGCATTCCGAGAGCAACATTGCGATCTGAAGATCGTTTGTGATCACGGTCAGGTTCTGCCTGGATTTGAGGCTATTTGCCACGTGCCATGTGGTCGAGCCGCTATCGACGAGGACAGTCTGACCATCCTTCACCAGGCCCGCAGCGTATTGTCCGAGCTGCCCTTTGACCGATGAGCGAAATTTTCGTCTTGGTTCATAAGGATAGTCAAACCCTTCCTTAGTCTCGATTGGCAGGAAACCGCCCTGGGTACGGATGATAAGTCCCTCGGCTTCAAGACGAGCGAGATCACGCCGGATCGTCGAGCTATCGACCCCAAATTCGTCCTCGATGATCTTCGAAGGAACGTAACCCGTCTTTTGAGCGCGCTCCACCATTTGGCGACGTCTCTCGGCCCCATTTGTCATTTTAGTCCTCGGACGCACATTGCACGTTTTCGTGTATCACACCCTCTTTGCTTAGCGGTGCGTCGTCAAGTGCGCAATCGAGAAGGTTAGGGCTTGCCACACAACGCTTGTAAAGACGGTCTATTCGCGCTGCCCGGCTAAGATTTAGTTTCCCTCGCACGCTGCTACGCTTTCGGCAAGGCGTACCGGAGTTTCGTTCAAACGGCATGGCTCGTTTCACCATAACCTTTTTCCAACGCCATCTTGGCCAGTTCAGGACTGAGGCACTCATCAATCAGGAACTTCATCTCGCCTACCGCGGTGGGGAACGCAACGATCCGTGAGGATGACCGATCCTTCGTGAAGGTCGCTGAAGACACGCGGACGTCCACGCAAAGGATTGGCTTCCGCGTAGATCGTCGCGAGCCTGATCTTTTCTGCATCGAGGTTAGGCCACGTTTCGAGAATGCGTTCCGTCGAAGCGCCTGCCGCTGTGGACGCGGCAACATCATAGACAGGAATGCGGGTGCCACGAATGACCGGCGTCCCACCAAGGATGTCGGGCGATGATGCCATGGCTTCTCGCGCCGCGGCGAGGTCGTCCAGCCGTTCGCGCGCGCCCCTCATAAAGGGCATGAGATCGATCGTCAGAAACTCGTGGTGCACGGTCCAGTCTTCACGCAGTAGGGCGGACCACGGAAGGCTGCGAGCGCTTGCGAGCCGGGCCTCTGCCGTCCGGATGGTAAACAAGCGTTCTTCCGAGGTAAGGTGGCGGGCGCTTTCGAAGTAAAGCGCGATGAGCGAGCAGGCTCCGGCCAGGACATGACGACCGCTGTCTAGCGAAACGAACGCGCCCGGCAAGATGTGTTCGTCGATGACGCGATTGACGTCGCGCAGGCTCACGCGCGAGACAACGGCAGCCTCGCTCACCTTTAGCATTTCCGCCACTGCGGGCATGTGAGCCTCCATTTTATAGTAACGGAGGCTCATCGAAGGCGCCACCCTAGCCTGAATAGAGGCCGGCCTGATCGGGATCTACAAGCAGTTTCACGAGGGCGAACCGCTTGCTAACATGGCGTTCGGACTCGTCAGCATGGCCGGGTCCGGGGCTACTGCACCGCGATGCCGAACGCATCCAATACCTCGGCCGTTATCGTGCCGGTCACCTTGAGATTATTGTCCTGCTGCATCTGGCTCAGGGCGGCGCGCGTCTCTTTGTCGACGACTCCGGTCAGTGCGCCGGCATAGTAGCCATAAGCCGTCAGTCCCGATTGCACCTGAATTACGACCTGTCGGAACTTGTTCGAGTTTCCCGGAAGCGTCTTGACGGGTGCCGCCTGCCGCGGCGCGACAGGAGCGGGGTCCGGAACCGGTGATTGCACAGGCGGTGCCGAATAGGTCGGGGCGGCATAGAGTGGTGCGGGAGCTGGCGAGGGATCGCTGTAGGATGGGCTCGCGTAGGACGTACTCGGCAGATAGCCGCCACCGCTGCCCGATCTGTGGCTGGAATGCGAGCTGTGGGAGCTATGGCTCGAATGGGACCGGTGTCCGGCGAGCGAATACAGATGCCGAATCTTGAGCCGCTCGAGGATCGAATGAGGGTCGGGCTTCTTGACGATCGGGTCGAGCGGCATGGCGTCGGTCTTTGCCGGCAGGAAACCTGCTGCGAGCAGCGACGGAATGAGAAATACGCGTCGTTTCATATCGGTCCCAGCCCCCTGAACCCTTTCTTGTGGTCATACCATTCGAAGAAGCCTCCGCATCGCTGCCTCGACGAGCAGTCTGCGCAGAAGGGTTCTTGCTTGTTCTTCCAGTCGGAGATCGACGCCGGCGCCAGGTGGCGGTAGCGGGCCGGAACCGAGCACAGCGGAAAGTTATAGAGCTGGACTGGAACATCTCGCGCCGTGGCGATGTTGATGGCGCGCGCGACATTGCCAAAGTCCGTGGAGGTGTCCTTGAAGCTCGAATCCCAGTTCATCCGGCCAAAGCCGATGTTTTCAAGCTGCATGATAGCCCAGCGCTCGAGGAAGGGCAGGGCAGTGCCGACGAACCCAGCCAGTGCCGGCAGCTCGTCGTAATTCTGCTGCATGACGACGGTTCGAAGCTCGATGGCGGCCCCGGATTCGAACAGGATGGAGAAGGATTTGGGCAGCCGGTCGAAGGCGCCTGTTTTCTTGACGATGGCATCGTGGCCGTCGGCATTTGCGGCATAAAGAGGAATTCCCCACAGGATCCGTTCGACGCCGATCTCCTGCAAAGTGTCGATGTCTTCTTCTCCGAAGTGCTGGCCGTTCGTAAGGATATGAAACATCAGGTCGGGCCGCGTCTTCGACAGCGACAACAACATGTCGAAGAGCTTCCTCTTGTGAAGGAGAGGCTCGCCTCCCGACAGGCCGATGTAGGCGTTCGACGGCGCTAGGGACGCGGCGGTCTCCAGTTCGGAAAACAGATCGACATGCTGCTTCTTGGGAGGCTGCGAACACATGAGGCACAACTGGTCGCACTGTTCGGTGACCAGGAACGTGTTGTGCTGCGAATCCGCTCTGAGCAGGCGCCGGGCGCTTGCTTGTCCTGGCACGATCATGATCACGTCGTTGTCGAGCTTGAGATCACTCGCCGCATGGAGCGCCAGAGAGAAGCCCTGGAAATCGTATTCCCGCCGCGATCCCTCCATGCCGATCAGGACGGCGTCGTTCGGACCTGGACCGCTTGCCGCGTCCCGTAGCCTGACCACAAGAGGTTCCACGAGAGGAAACGGATCGACCTTGATGCGGAGCTCGATCATTGGTGAACCTTCGTCAGTTCAGGGTCCATTTCATCAAGACCGGACCAGAGGGCGATCGATCTTCGTACCTTTGGATCGTCGGAATAGAGCAGTTCGAAAGCCAGATCGAAGAGCGCCGTGTGCCTCTGGCAGAAATCGGTAAGGTGACGGGGCAGGTCGATCCGCCCGTATCTGGAAAGGTCGTCGATGAGGTCGACGCCGCAGTAGGCCTGATAGGGACAGTGCACGCAGTCCGGATCGAAGAGGTTGAGCGCTTCCGCGTTCAGGGCGTCGACAACCGTGCAGTCCATTCCCGTATGAACGTCGCCCATGCGCAGGTCGATCTGCCCCAGCCGGGTTATCATGCGTGCCTCGTCGGTCGGATAGAACGAACCGTCGTGGTCGACCACCACGTAGTCTCTCCCAACAATGTTGGGGTTCCGGAGGTCCACGTGGCCATCATGGCCGCCACGCACGATGCGCCGCAGACAGTGGGAGAAATAGAACTCCTCCATCGGGCGCTCCGACGTCGCGTTATATTCGACGAGGGTCATGACGAAGCGGCGCACATAGGCGTTCCAGACGGCGCTGATGTCTCGCGTCCGGAAGCGTTTCCGGGCAAAGCCCTGATGATTGACGGGTCGCAGGTATATCGATCGGAAGCCGAAGCAGGCGTAGGTGTCGATGACTTCGCGGGGATCGGGGAGGGCATCGAGATCGAAGGTCGGCAGCGCCGAGACGCGATCCGGCCCGTCGTTCGTCGCGCGGGCAAGGTTCCGGAGAAACTGCTCTGTTGCGGCGGCGGCCGAAGTCCTGTGGCGTTCGTGAAGCGCGCGGGTGGGATCGAGCGACGTGCTGACGAAGGTATCTTCCGACGACAGGAAGTCCCAGGCCGCCTCGCTAACGTCCTGGAGATTGGTGCAGACGACGAACTGCGCCTTGTCGAACCGCTGCCGCGCGAAGTCGCGGACCTCCTGCAAGACATCCAGGCGAAGGAGAGGCTCGCCGCCTTGGAATTCGATCTTGATCGCCTTCGTCGACAGCCCGTCGAGCCAGCGAAGGACGGCCTGGAGCGTCGCCGCGTCCCAATCGTGACCGGGCGCGTTTTCGTTGACGCGGCTGACCTGGCAGTAGGCACAAGCGAGATTGCAGCGAAGCGTCGGCACGAGGATGACGTAGTCGAGGTCGGCAGGGGCGTGAAGACGCTTCGCCCATCGATAGCTGAACGCGTTGTACGCGAGGTCGCTGACGTTATCGAAGGCGTGCCCATTCGTTTTGAGGAAGGCCCGGTCCTCGGCAGTCATGTCGCCATGGACGTAGCGTTCGAGGAACGCTCCGTTCGACCGGAAGAACCCGCCGGCGTCGTTGCAGAAGATGAATTCCTGCTCGCCCACCGGCCGGAACTTCAGCGGCATCACGTTCATCGCAGCAGTCTTTCGATCACCGCCCGGCGAAGCGTGTCGGTCTCGCGATGGATCTTTTGGCGATAGAGCGTATACCGGAATTCGGCAATCAGTCCCGTATCGGAATTGCTCAGTGCAACGCCTTCCTCGGTGGTCGCGATTTCCACGTCAGGATGCAGATAAGAGAAGCGTGCGATGGCTTCGTCGAGATAGGGCCGGAAGATCGGCGCAATGTCTATTGTCACGAATATCAGCCCGAACGAGCAACCAGGAGCTACTGATATAGCTGGGTTGCGATGATTCCAAAATATTATCGCTGAAGTTGATCCAAATTTATTTTGACTTTGCTTCGAGGGAATAGGAAAGCTGGGCCGAAAGACGCCAAGCGCAAGAACCATCGCAGTGGCGACTGTATAGGGACGCGTCTTGATTGGGGCGGCGGCAGGATGATTTTTCAGGCAAGCTACGCGGCGGTACTGGCCGCGTGCATCTTCTGCACGATGTCTGCAGGCGCGGCACTCGCGGAAATCCGACCGGTCCGCGATGTTCAGAAGGCGCTTGCCGAGCAAGGATACGACGCCGGCACGCCCGACGGTATCTGGGGAACGAAGTCTGTCGCAGCGTTGAAGGGATTTCAACGCGCCCACGGGCTCGCGCCATCGGGCGTAGTGACCCAGGATTCGCTGAAGGCGCTCTTTTCGTTCTCGGTGGCTGAGACGGAGCCCACCGTCACTCCGCGGGCAACCGCCGCCGCACCTGCGGCCTCGTCAGTCGCGCTTCAGTCCGATGTCTCGTCGGCTGAGCCTGCAACTTCGTCGCAGCAGACACCGCGGACGCCCAACGAAACCGCGTCGAAGGAACCTTCGAGCAAGAGAGCGGACCATTCAGGCTATGTCGTCGTCATTGTGCTCCTCGTCATAGGATTCGTGTTCGCCCGACGCAGGACTAGGAAAGCACCCCGAGCAGGCCGCCGCATGCGGTCGTCCTGATCTGGCTTCCGGTGAGCAGCGATCCTGTGGAAAAAGAACAAATCATGAATTGATGCTGGCGTTCTTTATCCTCCTGTTTTATCCATCGGACAGACTGGAAGAGGACCGACCTTGGTTTTTCGATTCGTCCACACGGCAGATGTTCATCTAGATTCACCCCTGAAGACGCTTGCGTTGCGGAACGCCGACCTTTCGGAGCTGATCGGGCTCGCGACCCGGCGAGCCTTCGTCCGGGTGATAGACCTATGTCTCGAAGAGAAGGTCGATGCGCTTGTGCTGGCAGGTGACCTCTACGACGGCGACCAGACTTCGATGAAGACGGCCCGCTTCCTGGCGGAGCAGCTTCGACGCCTGCACGAGGCGGGAATAAAGACCTTTATCATCCGAGGAAATCACGACGCCCTGTCGAGGATCACTGCTGAACTGGTCATGCCCGATACGGTGAAGGTGTTCGGCCAGACCGCGGAGACGGTCGTCATGGAGCGGGGCGACGGTCATTTCCCGGTGGCTGTCCACGGTTTAAGCTTCGCGAAGCCGCACGCTCCGGAAAGTCTGCTTCGGCACTATACCCTCCCAGTGCCGGATGCCTTCAACATCGGTGTCATGCATACGAGTCTTGGGGGTTCCGTCGGACACGATCTCTACGCGCCATGTGGCGTTGCCGATCTACAGCAGAGCGGATTTCACTACTGGGCGCTGGGGCATATCCATAGACGGTCAGTCGTTGAGAACGGTTCATCGGCAATCGTGATGCCGGGCATGCCGCAAGGGCGCGACGTCAACGAGGACGGCCCGAAAAGCGTTTCTCTCGTTACGGTCAACGATGACCGGTCGATCGTCATAGAGGAGAGGCAGACAAGCGTGGCGCAGTTCGAGAGACTGTCGATCGACGTCTCCGGCGCCGCCGATTGGAAGGCGATGGTCGGCGACTTGTCCTCCCACCTCGACGCCCTGCGATCGTCCGTGACGGCGGACCACCTGGTAGCCCGCATTCAGCTCAGAGGTGTGAACGAGCTCGCATGGCGCATCAGAAGGGATCTTGATCTTCTGCATACCGAACTAGAATCGCGCGGCTCCATTAGCGGGAACGTCTGGATCGACAAGGTGCAGACGTCCTGCACCGCGCCAGAACGTCCGGGCGCCGGATCGGGCGCCTTGGACGAACTCTCCATGATCATCGAAAGCGAAGTCGGCGCATCTCTGGAATATCAGCAGGAGGTTCGGGCGATCGCGGAAGAACTTCGCGGCCAGCTTCCCGCCGAACTTCGGGACATCTTCGGCACGGATGAGAAAGCGTTCACAGAAAGCCTTGCGCTCTTCGCCCGCGAGGGCTCGGTCAACGTGATGGCCCGTCTTCGTAGTGGCGGCGAGGTAGATTGATGCGGATCAACCGTCTCGACCTTACTCGCTACGGCAAGTTTACGGACAGCGTCATCGATTTCGGGGAGCCGGGTCGAGGGACGCCGGACCTTCATGTCATCTACGGGCCAAACGAAGCCGGCAAGTCGACCACGTTCGACGCCATCCTGGACCTGATTTTCGGGATCGGTACGTCAAGCAAGTACGGATTCCTGCATCCTTATCCAACCATGAGGATCGGCGCCAACATCGAAATTGCGGGAGAAAGTCGCGAGTTCGTCCGGATCAAGCGGCCGCAGAACAGTCTGCTCGATTCCGATGGCCGTTCGCTGCCCGACGCCCTGATCAGAACCGATCTTGGCGGCATCGACCGCGACGCCTTCACAACGATGTTCTCGCTTGACGAAAAGACGTTGGAAAAGGGCGGGGAGGGAATCCTGGCCAGCAAGGGGGACCTCGGCGAGCTGCTGTTCTCCGCTAGCGCCGGCCTTTCGGACCTGAGCCGGCAATTGTCGTCTATCCGCGGAGAGGCAGACGTCTTCTACCGCTACCGCGCCCGCAGCGGCGCGCTCGCCGACTTCAAGACAGAGTTGACCACCCTTAAGGAGCAGCGCGCAGCGCTCGACCTTCGGGTAAGTGATTTTCAGCGCTTGTCGTCCGAGCGCGCGCATCTCTCGCGGCTTCATGAAGACGCGTTGGAGCAGCGAGCAGCGACCCAGAGGCGGATGGACGATGTAAGGCGGATACTCGCTGCGCTTTCTCCTATGGCCAGGCTCTCGACCTTGAAGGGAGAGTTCTCCCAGACGGAAGAGGTCCCGGTGCCGCCGTCATCCTGGTGCGGCGAGCTCCCCGGACTTCGAAGCAGCGAAATCGAATACCGTGTGAAGCTTGAGCAGATCGCCCGCTCGATCGCAGAGATCGAGCGTGAGGCGGAGAAACTGGCTCCAGACCCGGTGGCATTGGAGCTTTCGGCACGCGTGGCCGAACTGTCGGATCTTCAGCCGCGGTACATTACCGCCGAGAATGACATTCCCAAGCTCTCTGCCAGAGCTGCCGAGCTTTCAATCGAGAGCATACTGGTTCAGTTGGGGCGGCCGGGCGATGCTTCCCCCGTTCGCCTTATCCTCGATGCGCCGACGGTTGGTACACTTCGGGCGTTGATGGAAGGCAAGTCGGGCGTCGACGCCCGCCTGACCAGCGCAAAGGACGAGTGTGCGAAGGTAGAGCGAGCGATAGCTGTTCTAAGCGCCAGCAACTCCACCACCGACCTATCGCCCGATAAGGTCAAGACGTACGAACAACTGGCCGCCACCGTGAAGACCATACCGCGGTCTGACGAGGAGGTCGCACTTCGATCGTTGTCGCGGCGTCGCGACGCCGCTTCGGTCGCCTTGGCCGAAACGCTGTCGCGCCTCCTGCCGTGGCGCGGATCCATCGGAGACCTGTCTTCGATGGCATGTCCCTCGTCGGTTAAGCTTGAGCAGTGGAAGACGTCGTTCAAGCTAGCGACGGAGCAGGCCCGGAGGGCCCGCGCCGATCTTGACCGTCTTGAACCGGAAGGCCGCAGACTGGACGCCGAGATAGATGCTGTGCGCAGTCTGGTTAGTGCGATCGACGAGATGCACTCCACCGACAGTCGAGCTTTGCGTGATGAAGCATGGGCCACCCACCGCAAGACGATGGACGACGCGACGGCCGACGCCTTCGAAGAAGCGATGAAGTCGGACGACCACCTTGTGTCCCAGCGGCTCCTTCACTTCTCGGAAATCGGCAAGCTCAACCAGCTCCTTCAGCGCAATGCCGCGGTTCGCACGGACGTGGAGACCGCGCGCCACGCGCAACGGGAGGCACTGGACCGGCAAGAAGAAATCCGGTCCGAGATTACTGCGAGGCTGGACCCGCTTGTCGCGGGATCCAGTTTGGAGGCGGACCCGTTTGAGCTCGAGGACTGGCTGCGAAAGAGAGAGGACGTTCTCAAGGCGAGGGACGAACTGGCCGATGTCGACCGGGAAATCGCCGACGTCCGCGATCGTGTCGGTCGGTCAAGACGGCTACTGATCGAGGCAATGGACGCGGCGAACGTGGGATACCATCCTGACGCCGACATAGCAGCGCTCGTCGCGGCCGCAGAAGACGCCGTGAACGATTTCAATTCGGCCTTCAGTCAGGCGACGCAGATGCGGCGATTGCAAGCCGAGTGCGTCGATCGCGAGCAGGCGCTTGCCGATGCGTCTTTCGCAGCCGAGGCGTGGCAGTCGGAATGGAAGCTCATCTGCGAGAGTTCCTGGCTGGGCGAACTCGACGTGATCCCAGGCACCGGTGCGATGAGCGAAATTCTCTCCACGTTAGAAAAGCTGGCATCTGCGATCGAGAGCAGGGACGGCCTGATCGACCGGGTCCAGAAGATGGAGAAGGACAGGGCGCTGTTCGAGGCGAGGGCCTTGGACTTGTGCGAGAAGCTTGGCATTCCGACGGAGGGATCTCCACGCGAACTCGCGCACCGCATATTCGAGCGCGTCAGACTCGCCGGCCTGAACCAGGAACGTCGGGAAGAACTGGGCGGGGAGCTTGAAGACGCTCGCAAGGAAGAATCGGATCTAAAGGCCGCGACGGAAGTGCTCGACGCACGGCTTTTGGAAATGTTTGCCTTTTTTGGCGTGACGACACTCGGCGAAGTCGAGGCGCAAATGGAAATCGCCGAACGGCGTCAGGAGCTTTCGCGGTCGATTTCCGGTCTCGAGCAGGAATTGCTGCAAATCAGCGGTGTTGCGGACATGTCTGCTTTACGGCAGCTTGTCGCCTCAGTGGACAAGCAAGACCTGGAAGGTGAACTTGCCCGCCTGACGCCCGTGCTTACGGGTCAGGATCAGCGATGCAGCGAAGTCTTTCATCAGAGGTCGAAAGTCCAGGACGCGCTGGACGCGATCGGCGGCGACGCGCGGGTCGCGCAGCTTGAAGAGAAACGCCGGACCATTCTTCTCGACATCGAGGAATCCGCGCGCCGGTACATGGAACTGCGAGCCGGCGTCGCTGCCGCCGAGCAAGCCCTTCGCCTGTACAGGGAAAGGCATCGCAGCGGCATGATGGCGCGCGCGTCGGCAGCGTTCAACATGATCAGTCGCGGCGCCTACAGCGGCGTCGCCGCGCAGCCCGGCCAGGACGGCGAGGTGCTGATCGCAGTCTCCTCCAGCGGTGGATCGAATGCCGCAAACGAACTCTCCAAGGGGGCTCGCTTCCAGTTGTACTTGGCGCTCCGCGTTGCAGGCTACCACGAGTTTCTGGGAAGCCGTCCGCCTGTTCCATTCGTGGCCGACGACATAATGGAGTCCTTCGACGATTTCCGTGCTGAAGAGACCTTCCGGCTGTTCGCCGAGATGGCGCAGCGCGGACAGGTTGTCTATCTGACGCACCATAGGCATCTCATCGAGATCGCGCGCTCAGTTTGTCCCGGTGTCCGATTGCACGATCTGGAGGCGATCGCCACCGCTGGAAAGCTGACTGCGGTCGCAGCCGAGTAGAATCTCCGTGACGTGTCCCGATATCAGGTCATTTGGCTGAGTATCAGGGCGCCGTTCGCCTTCCCGGTTACCGTCCAATCACCATGATCTTGTCACCTTTCATGATCGCCCCGATGACGCGGTCGTCGGCCAGCCGGCTCCGCCTTCAGCAAGCCGACATAGTAGGGCTGCTGTTCGTGGTGCATCAGCGCGTCGATGTACCAGGACGCCACGCATCAGGCCGTTATGGAATTCCAGATCGTCACGCCCAAACGCATGTCGAAGATCAAGGCAGGCCGTAATCTGATCGTCTTCTACTACCGCAAAGACATTGCAGCAGTGGAGGCGGGCATCGAGGACCGCAAAACGGATACTGGCAGAATGAAAATATCATCTCCGGCCCTCACGGCGCTTGACCTCCTACGCTGACGGGCGCGGCGCCATAGACGGAGCTCGACCGACACGAGACGCGCGCCCCGGATTCACACCGGCGCCGAAGGAGCGCGACGATCGCTGGCACGTGATTGTGCGCCGCTCGCCGGAGATCGACGAATGATCCCCGCTCAGAACATTGTTGCGTGGGGAGCATCGTTCCATGGGCGGATCAGCGTCAGGTCGAGCAGGATCTCATCATCTGCCGCGCACTCATCGATATCTTCGATGACGATCTCCTGTCCGCCGAGCTGCGTTTTCGCGGCGGCACGGCGCCTAATAAGCTGCATTTCCAGGAGCTCGCGAAGGAGGCCGGGCGCTGCGAAACCCCTGCCATCTTCGTGCCCGACCTTTGCTCCAAGTCGGGAGCAAAGTGGATGAGGCAACGTTCAAACCTCGGGGAGCATCGTTACGTGCGGCAATACGTGATATCGCGGTAGGGACGCCTATTACTGAGCGCCCCCCGCACAGATCCACGCGGGCGGGTTTCCCGCACGTGGCTCTTACCTCGGGTGATTGACGGCGAAGCGTACATTTGGCCATGGATCAAGGATGCAAGGCTTGGGTAGGTAGTCGGTGGCTAACTGCTCGATCCGTTTCCACGTGACGTCGGCCCTCTGACTCCGCCGCTGTGGCGCCGCAGCAGCCGCATCGCGTGCTTGCGGTGAAAGCCCGTGATGACGACGAATTCATCCAGAATTCTCGCCTTCTCCGTTCGCGTCGAAGCACGATAGCGCTCCGAAACCGCCGCCGTCAGTTCTTTCCTCGTCGCCATGCTCAGCTGTCCCATAGTCGCCCCTGTTCATACCCCTCGGTAGGGAGCAATTTATGTGAGGCAACGGTTGAATATTCGGGAACAGTTTCGACGAGGCAATGCGTACATCTTTGCCTGTTACGGGCGCCATGTAGACGTAGGACGCCTTACCTGCGGTGCCCCTGTCATGCTTTCCTACACCGAAGGTGGCTTGTTCGCTTCGGAACGCTTCGGGAGTTGCCGAGGATAAATCGTCTTCGTGTGGTGTGGTCGCTTACAACACCAACAAAAGCTCTTTTGCCACGAGGCGCGAAGTTCGGGCCAGCCCCACACACTCTGTCGGGAATGTCGCGGTCCGGACAAACGGGATCTGACCGCTGCAGTACTGTTGCCTTCTAACCAAGTCAAAGAGCTCAAACGAGGGAACAAGCTCTCTTGGCCCAAGAGTTGCTTCTTTCATGCAAAATCGAGAGCACCGACGCGCAAAATAGCTACGCGGGATACTACTGCAGAGCCACGGGCGGAATTGATGCGCGGCGCCGTGGGGAGGCACGCGCAAGGTAGAGGAAGACCATCGCAAGCGCCCCTTCAGCTGGGATAAAACGGAGACGAAGCGAGGGGTCGGCCACCTGAAAAGGCTCTACCCAACCGGCCCGCACACATGACGTCGTTTTATATCGCCGTTCTTTCAAGCGCTAAGAGGCCACTTTAGAGAGCTAACAGAGGACAATCCCATCGGTAGGGTCAGGCATTTTATGAAACAGAAAACAAGCTCCATCATGATAGCGCTTGGGACTAGCCTGGCTCTGTTGCTGGTCTGGGACGCAATGGCCTTTAAGGACAGGATACAAGACTCCGCGATGTCCGATTTTGTTCTTCAGAACGGTATTGAGGTAGTCGTCATCCCTGATCACAGGATCCCGATCGTCACCCAGATGGTCTGGTATAGAGCGGGAGCGGCGGACGGCCCTTCGGTAAAGTCCGGCATCGCTCACTTTCTGGAGCATCTAATGTTCAAGGGCACAAAGACGCACAAGGCCGAGGAGTTCGACAAGGCGGTCGCCGAAACCGGGGGCGAGGAAAACGCCTTCACCTCATTTGACTACACCGCCTTCTACCAGACGGTAGTCCCTCTTTTACAGGTCGGAGAGGGCACGGAGCAGAGCCTGGCCGCAATTACGGCTGCTGATTTAAGGGCAATTTACCAGCGGATTTCGCACGTGCGAAACTCAAAATCGCCGTAACCGGGGCCATTGACGCAACGACCCTGAGGGGTGACTTAGATCGCGTGTTCGAGGGACTGCCCAGCCAGCCATCGCTCAACGAAGCTAGAAGGATAGCGCCCAAGCTCGCCCAGCAAATAGATGTCCACTATGATCTTACAAAGACTGAACTCCGCCTCGCTTACCCGGGAATACCTATACCGATCCGCAGTATTACGCGCCCTGCTTCTAGCTGTTTTTCCAATCCCGACAGCAACACCTACCTGCGGGCGAACGTTACGAACTCATTCTGACCGCAAAAGCTCCTGTAAGAAGCGGCGCAAAAACGGAGACACCAATGGAGACTTCATACGCATCCGAAGCTTCGGCCAGGCCCAGAGCAAGCCGGATACGATCCGAGGCCGAGGCGTTGAAGATAGCTCGCAATTTAGCGGCCGATTTCGCCGGGACCGCCTCAGAACGCGATAGCAGCCGCTGCTTGCCTTTTAAAGAGCTGGACCGGCTTTCAAATTCGGGGCTTTTGGCAATCACAGTGCCGCGGGAGTTTGGGGGGCTTCAGGTTTCCAATGCCGTCTTAGCCGAGGTAACGGCCATTCTGTCTGAGGCTGACAGCTCGATTGGCCAGATTCCACAAAATCATTTTTACATCCTGGAGGCCCTTCGCACCGACGGAAACGAGGACCAGCAGTGCACTTTCTTTATGGAGGCTCTGGCGGGACGCCGGTTCGCAAACGCCCTTTCTGAGCGAGGCACTAAGACGGTTGGCCACTACAACGCTCGCATCAGGCGCGACGAAAACGGCTACCGCCTCAACGGCAAAAAATATTACTCCACCGGTGTCATTTTTGCAGACTGGATTGCTGTTTTTGCGCTCAACGAAAAAAACCAGCTGACTATGTCCTTCGTCCCGAAGGAGGCAGAGGGCATAGCGATTTATGATGACTGGGACGGTTTTGGCCAGCGAACCACCGGAAGCGGTACAACTGTCTTTGATAATGTATTCGTCGATCCCAGTCGGGTAGTGCCGCACTATCGTGGTTTCGAGCGACCGTCTACGATCGGCTCCGTAGGCCAGATCATTCAAGCGGCAATTGATCTTGGTATTGCACGGGCCGCGTTCGCGGACGTCGTCGATTTCGTTCGTCACAAAGCTCGCCCATGGATCGACAGCGGCGTCGAGCGGGCGTCCCAGGACCCACTGACCATTGTTCGAAGCGGCCAGCTTGCCATCCGCCTGGAAGCCGCCACCGCCCTTCTCGAGCATGCAGGTCGAAAAGTTGACGTGGCGCAGACCGTCCCGAGCCAAGAGAACGTTGTCGATGCCAGCCTAGCGGTTGCCGCCGCGAAAGTCCTGACAACTGAAATCGCCATCGAAGCCGCCGACACTCTGTTTGAATTAGCCGGCACGTCGGCAGTTAAAGCGGAATTAAATCTCGACCGCCATTGGCGAAACGCCCGCACCCATACATTGCACGATCCAGTGCGGTGGAAATATCACGCGGTCGGAAACTACCACTTGAACGGTGTGATTCCGCCCAGGAACGGTTCACTCTGATCCTTAAGTACGTGCCCCGTCGACGCGCAAGGTCGGTGCGGGCCGGGATCTGGAACGCGAGGGAAACGTGTCTCTGGCAAATCTTGCACATTTGGTCAGGTGGCATATCTCGGAGGATGAATTGCGGGCATTGCAATGCCCGATATCGTCCCGGGCGCCGGCGGGCCAGCGTCAAGCCGCATTCATGGTATGCGAAAGCCGCATTACCTCGCAAAGATGCTGGAAATGGCCGGCCCGGTGCTGCGCACCGAAGGCGAAGTCATGAAATGGGCGCGCAGGGAGAACGCGTATCTCGGCGGCCGGCCATTAAGCAATTGAGGCAGCGAACGCGAAAAAGCCCCCTCGGGCGAAGGCTTCAAGGGCCGCTTGACCGGCCTGGCCGGCGATGTCAAGGGCGGAAACGAACAAGGCGGTCGGAACCTGCCTCGATCTGGATGCAAAAGCAGCCCTGGACAAGCGATCGTTACCGGGAACCGGCGAAGACGGCCGAAGGCTGGCTCCGTGCCAGCGGCATAGAGCGCTGCCGACCGACTGGGCGGTGGCTCTGAGATACGAATTGAGGCTGTTCAACGACACCGATCTTCGTGCTCGCTATTTAGCTTGAGGTGCTCGTTGCGAACACTGAGGAAAAAAATGCAGGGCGCTTCGACCCGACAGAGTTGGGCAAGCAGCCTCGGGAGATGTTGGTCAATCCTGAAGATGTCTGGCATCTGGACGAGATCGTTTCCATCGGTGGCCGAAAACATTGGCTTTGGCGCGCCGTTGATCAGGAGGGCTATGTTCTCGACGAGATCGTTCAAGCCCGCAGCGACACTAAAGCTGCCAAGCAGTTCCTGGTCGACTGCTGAAGAAGCAAGGACGGGTGCCGACGCGCATCGTCACCGAAAAGCTGCGCTATGGAGCGGCAAGACGGGACGTGATGCCCGCATCGTCGCACAAAGGCTTGAACAATCGCGCCTGCGAATTCTCACGTGCCACTTCGCAAACGAGAACGGACAATGCAGGGATTTCGATCTGCCGGCGGCTTGCAACGTCTTATCCCAGTCTTCTCAGCCGTCCGCACGCCCGTATAGTCGTATCTGAAAATGACGCCATTCGGCTCATAATGGATCGTTCAGACCGCTCTGCAAGCCGGAAGCCGCCGCCTTGCCTTCGACTCTCCATTTGCGACAGGCCCTGATGAATTGCCAGGCGGGGCTGCAGCGGGAAACCTGTCCTTCCGTTGCATGCGCGGCAGTCGGAATATTTGTCACTATCTATCGAAGATGATCATGCTGTCCATTAGCGGTTTTCTTGATTGGCACGGTCTTTGCTCTGTTGAACCACAAATACCGTACGGCACAAACCTGCAGAAGTTCCTTCAGCTTTAGGCAGTCGCTACTTCAAGATCTGCGGATGCGGATACCGGCGTTAGGTGGACCGCCTAAACTGTTCGCACTCGTTCTGCAGAGTAGGATGGATGATGCGCCAGCACAAAGAATACTCGAACGTGAACGTTTTCGAAAGTGCCAGGAGGCCGCTGACCTCATCCTTTTTGGCCGACCTGGCCGTACTAGGTGTCGCATTCGTTTGGGGCGCGAGCTATCCGGTCGCGAAAGGCGCATTATTCTACGCGCCGGTTTTGATCCTCATTCTTTATCGTTTCCTGATTACCACGATCGTTATGGCAGTGGCGGCAAGGCATGAGATCGCATCGATCTCCTGGGGCGATTGCATCCGCGGCATCGTACTGGGAACAATACTTTTTTCGATTTTTGTTGCTGAAACTTACGGTATCGCATCAACAAGCGCCATGAACACGGCCTTGATCATTTCGCTTTGTGTAATTTTTACCCCGGTCATTGACTATGGGCTATCAGGGCGACTTCCACCTACGGGCATAGTGGCAAGTGCTGCCGTATCCTGCATTGGTGTCGGTATTCTCACTGGCGGGATCGGCAAGTTCAGTCCGGGTGACGCGCTTGTGGTTGGGGCTGCGATTCTGCGAGCGATTATGGCTGTTTCCACCAAACGCCTTCTGGCCGGCCGGCCGATTTCGTCTGCGGCACTGACGGCCATCCAGGGATCGGCGGTGGCAACACTCACTTGCGTTTTGGCCGTCGCTCAATCCGGAATCCACGGCCTTATTGTGAACGCCACCTTTCAGTTTTGGGGCGCTGTCGCCTTCCTTTCACTCTTCTGCACCATCGCTGCATTCTACATTCAAAACGCCGCGGTCAGAAAATCGACGCCGACACGGGTCGGCTTTCTGATGGGAACAGAACCCTTTTTTGGTTTCGTCCTCGCGCACCTTCTCCTGACAGAATCATTGACCGCAACGGGCCTCATAGGTGCCGGCCTCATCCTCGCGGGAACCTTTACCGGCATCTTTTTTGAGAGCAGGACCTGACAAATGAACCTCGTCTCAACTTCGATCAAACCATCTATCGGCGGCATTTTGAGTTACGAAGATCTGGAGGCTTTTCCGGACCGAAACGCACCGGTTGCAACCATGTTCAGTGGCGGCCTCGACAGCACCTACCTTCTCTACAAACTGCAAACCCTTGGCTTTGCGAATATTGAAGCTGTCGCAGCGGATGTCGGAACGTTCATCGACAAGCCTTTGCTGGAACAGACGGCAGCAAGGTTCGGCGCGCGCTTTGTCTGTCTCGAAGGGCGGGAAGCTTTTGTCGAACAAGGCGTGAAACCCGCCATTCGGGCCCACGCCAAGTACCTTGCCAACTATCCGTTAAGCAGTTCCTTGAGCCGTCCCGTAATCGCCTCGTTGATTGTTGGTTATGCAACGTCAATCGGCTCACGGCTGCTTCTTCATACAGCAAATCTTTCGCAGAATAGCCTTCCGCGCCTTAACAATAGCATCAAGCGCTCGGGATTTTCCGGTAACTTCGGCAGTCCGTATGAATGCTCGGTGGTTTCCCGGCAGCAGAAGGCCGCCGCCCTCTCCAAGTTCGGATTGACTTTTGTGACGAACCGCACGTGGAGCGGGGACGAAAACCTCTGGTGCCGGGAATTCGAGTCTGGACCTTTGGACAATCCCGAGAACTTTTCTATCCCGGAAGAGGCATTTGAATGGACGCGTAACATTGCCACAGAGCAGCCGATAGAAATCAAACTCGGATTTGTCGACGGAAATCTCGTGTCAATTGATGACCGTGATGTTGCACTGATCGACGCAATCCCGCTCCTGAATAAAACAGTTGGTAAATTCGGACACGGCCGCTTTGTCGGGCTCGAACACATCTCAACCGGTGAAAAGGTTCTCGAGGTCCGCGAGGCCCCCGCGGCGGCCATCATCATGGACGCGCTGCGGCACCTCGAAACCGCTTCCCTTGGCGTCAAATCAATCGTGTTGAAGCAAGGGCTTGAGCAAGCCTGGTCCCAGGAGGCGGTTTCAGGTGCATGGGGCAGTACTATTCACAAGATGTGCGAACGGGCCATAGCGTCTGCACTCGAGGGCGTCAGCGGGAGCGTCAGCTACATAGTCGACAACACGCGGTTTTTACCTCGGTCCATCATAGCCAGCACGCCGAAATACATTACGGACCGCCACCTTTGGGAACACCAAGCCGCGAGCCGCCAACCGACCTCTAAACTCCCCCTCGCCATTACCAAGACGGGAGGCACCCATGAAAAGGTCGCAAACCAGGCGCTAGGCAGCCTCAGTCACGAATGCACTGATCATCTGGCGACAAATGGATGGTGGTTTTCGAGAGGTGAGCGCACTGAAGCCGGCTTCGGCATCGAAATTGATGCTGGCTGGAACAACTTTGCTGACCATTGGAATCGACTGCTTCTCGATGAATACATGCGTGACGGCGGGACCTATCGCTACCGGCGCTATGGTGCGTTTGAATATGATGCAGCGGAGGGAATTTTTCGGCTCCTGCCGCATGCCCCTTACGAGCAATCCAAAGCCATCAACCACTTGAATGGCGGCTTCAAGCGCTACTTCGAGCCCTTTGAACAATCCTTTATAGATCATCCGGTATTAAACAAGATTCTGACAGGTTTCTGCAGAATTTTATGTGAAACCGCAGGACATGATCGTTGGAATATTAAGCTTCATCCCTACCGGATTGTTGCACGCGACGGCGTAAACGGTAAACCAGCACCCGAAGGCCTTCACCAGGACGGAGTGGATTTCATTGTCTCTTACATGATCGCGCGGGTTAACGTGACCGGCGGTATGAGCACGATTACTGATGCCTCAAAGCGGTTCCTCGGCGATGTCGAAATGAACCTGCCAAATGATTTTGTGATCTGCAACGACCGCAAGATGTTTCACGATGTATCATCGATCGCGACCGAAAATCCGAAGCTGCCGTTCGCCTATCGTGACGTCCTTGTCATCGCCTTTGAGAAGCTTTGAATTAAGTCTTGGACTTAAGCACATTTGGGAAATCGGAATAGCGAACGTTCCTTATGCCAAAAGCGCCAAACCATTTTCAATGAGCTTGAAATTGAACGTGACATCCTCTCTGCTCTTCCTCGGGCATCGGCGGCATGACGGGCTCGCCCTGCGGCAGGATTGTTAACGCAGCTGGTCGGCATAGTCTACGCCTGCTCAGCTTTGTCCCGGCTGTATTTCTGATGGCCGAGAGCGGGCGGGCTGATGGTCTGGCAGCGGATTCGCAGGCCGGGCCTGGCTCAGCGGCTCTGCACCCATCTCGATCTCCAGGCGTGCGGCCTCGGCACGCACCTGGCTTTTCCGGCGAATCGCTTCCAATGGCGACATGGCCCCTAGCCGCTATCTTACCGTCGCCGGCAAGACCTCGAATTTCCAGAAGTTTTCCGGGCTGAGATAGGTATTGGCAAAAGCGCGGATATCGCCGGGGGTGACCTTGTCGTAGCCGCTAAGATTGTCGCGTATCCAGTCCAAACGTCGCGGATCCGTCTGAGCGCCGCGCAGATGTTCGATCCAGTATTCGTTGCTCTGCCGCTGATGCTTCAGCGTCTCGATGATCGGTCCCCGGGCGCGGGCGAACTCGTCCGGAGAGACATCACGAGACCGCAGGTCATTGGCGATCTGGTCGACAAGTGCGTAGAAGCGAGCGATCTTTACCGGATTCGTCTCGGCGTGGAAATAAGCGTAGCCATAGCCGGGAATTTCCCTCGACAGGTCGACGTCGCCGTCCACCGAGTAGCTTGCGCCTTCCGCAATACGAAACTGGTCGATCAGCCGGTTCTGGAAGATTTGGGTGGCGATATTGGCGGTGAAAGACCGCGGCAGATCGGAGAGCAAATCGCCGATCGGAGCTCCGAAGCCGGCGGCTGCGTTATCCGCCCGGCCGCTATGGGTCAGCAAAACGGGCGTCTTGTTCGCCGCCGGAAAGCGCACGTCACCCCAATCCTTGCTCGGCGCCACCTCCGTCCGTGGCGGCAAAGCGCCAAACGTTCCAGCTATCATCCGGATTGCATCATCTACCGTGACGTCGCCGACGATGGTGATGTCGATCGCGCCGTTGGAAACCATGGGCCGGAACAGAGCCTCAAAATCGCCCGGCTTGGCGGCGGACAACTGGGCGCGATCAGGAAAGGTCCAGCGCGGATCGCCGGAGTGGACGAGACCTCTGAGGTTACGGCTGACAACGCCGTTGGGGGTCGCCTGATACTGATCGAGGTCGCTCAAATAGGCCTGCTGCACCCGCTTGAATGCTTCCGGGCGGTAGGCGGGATCGGCGGTATATGCTGTCATCAGCTGCAATTGCGTCGCTAGATCTTCAGTCCGGGTGCGGCCGTCGAAACTGAAGGAACTGTCGCAGACCGATAAGTCGATGCCGACCATATTGGCCGTCAGCGCTTTCTGGATATCCTGGTAATCCATGCCCTTGACGCCTGAGAGCGCGACAGCCGGAGACGCCCATAGCGGGACGGGACGGTCCTGCGGCAGGTCCAGCCGGCCGCGGCCGATATCTTCGCGCACCAGCACTTCGTTGGCGCGCAGCTTGGTCGGCTTGACCGTAAGCCGGACGCCATTGGAAAAGCGCGCCATGGTCACGCCGAGATCGTCGACGGCGCGGCGTTCGACCACGGCGCCCGGCTGCCCGAAATGGGTGTAAGGCCATGCGACGTCGGCTACACCAGTTGATGCCGAGACGGTTATAGCCTTTGACGCATCATAGGCTTGCCGAACCGCGTCCGCTCCGCCCTGGGGTGATTGGGCCGTCTGCAGCACGATCTGGGGACCGTTGCCGGAGAAGGCATGCCGCAGCGCATGATTGACCTCGGCTGCTGTGACGTCCTTCGTGATCGTCTCGAATAGCGAAAGGTCTTCGGCGGGCGACGTGAAGACCTGATTGTCATTGACGCTCTTGGCCAGCATCGAAGCGATGTCGGTAGTCGTGCGCGTCGCGGCTCCGGCCGCAGCAGCCTGAAGAAACGAGCGATTTTCGAGGATTTCACGATCGAGTTCAGCCTGCCCAACGCCGAACTGCTGGATACGCCGCTGTTCCTGGTCAATGGTTGCGAGCGCCGCCTGCCATTTATCCGGCTCGGAATTCGCCGCGATCAGGACGATATGCGCGGAATCAAGAAGATCCTGGGAGCCGGCAACCGCACTGATGAAAGGGGCATCCGCCTTGCTGGCAATGGTGCTCACCCGGCGTTTGAGCACCAACAGGCCGAGATCTTCGATAAGCTTCGTGCGGCGCTTAGCAAATGTGTCAGGCGCGGTATCATGAGGACGCGTCCAGGCGATCTGCACTTCGGTCATGCCGCCAGGAACAGCGAGGACGTCGGCGCTTTCGCCTTTCGTCTGTAATGTGCCGGGATCCGGTTGTGCAGGCGTCGGACCCGCGGCCTTCCAGTCGCCGAAGCGCTGCCGGATTTCGATTTCCATGGCGACGGGATCGATATCGCCCACCACCATCAGCGTTGCCCGCTCCGGCCGGTAATTGGCACGGTAATAATCGCGGACGAGGTCCACAGGCGCATTGCTGATGATGTCGGTTATGCCGATCGGCGCGCGCATGGTTGCACGCCGGCCGGCGAGCAACGAATTCGTGATTCCGAGCCATGCGCGATATTGCGGCGTGTCGCATAGCCGCTCCTCCGACAGGATGACGCCGCGCTCGCGATCGAAAGCGCCGGCGTCGAGGGTCAACTCGCTCGCCGTCTCCCTCATCAGCATCAGACCCGTGGAAAGCGTGTCGGCATCGACCTCGGGAAGGTCGAGCTTGTACACAGTCTCGTCATAAGAGGTATGGGCGTTGGTATCCGCCCCAAAGGCTAGGCCCTTGCGCTGCAGGATACGGACCATCTCCCCTTCGGGGACATGCGTCGATCCCTTGAAGGCCATATGCTCTAGAAAATGGGCCAGGCCCTGTTGGTCGTCTCTTTCATCGAGCGAGCCGGAGCCGATGCGGAAGCGGATCGCTGCCTGACCGGGCGGCGTCGCATTGCGCATGATCGCAAACCGCATTCCATTGGCGAGCGTGCCGAAATGGACGTCGGAGTCGGCTCGAATGTCGCTTTGCGTTTGTGGCCAAGACGTGGACTGGGTATCCGCATAGGTCGATGACGCGAAGCTTGCGGCGAGCGCGATCGGCGCGAGAAACCGCCAGGCGGCTGAGTATTTTATTTCTCGAGACATTCTTGATCCTGGAGATGAATATTAAAGAGGGTGAACGGCGCTGATCCGACTATTCCGCAGGCTGCATCTTTTCAAAAGCGCTCGAACAGCGCGTTTTATCACCCGCGCAGTTGCGTTGAAAAACACGTCGCCATTCATCGAATTCACCTCTCTATTTCAGCCAAGATACGCTTTAAAGCGGTTCACGTGGTTTGTGGATAAACACAAGCAACAGTCGTGCCAGACGAGAAAGTCCTGTAAATACAATGTGCTTGGGTCGAAACGGCTATGCCGGATTTCTAACATTGTCGGACAGAGGCCATGTCGATGCGCGCACTGCAATGCGGCTGCGTTGGGTGGCGAGGCACAAGGGATGCCTAATGAGGGGACGAAGCAATAGCCTGACGGGTATACTCACCGTTGTCAGCGCCAATAGCGGCAATCTTGCCCAGGTGCTGCAGGTGAATGACACTCAGTTCGCCTCGCTCGCTACGCCACATTTCGGCGCCGTCGGCACACTTAGCGGCCAGATCTTTCCATTGGGCTTCGAGTTGGGGGCTTGTCTGGTTTCCCGACAGGCACTGCAAAGATCGGGTTCCATCTGTCAAATGCGATTCGACGATGTAATCGTTGCCGTCGGCCTAGAGGCTAGGAGAGCTTGCGGTCGACCCCTTTTTGGAGGGCTCTCCGCATCTTTTGCGGTGGAGGGTCGGACGCTGCCTGACAATGCTTGTTTGCAGAGCAGTCATTCTCTTTCGATCCCTAAAAAAATCACCTCTGTGCGTTCGGCGCGCCTGCAAGCCGCGGCGCCTTTAACCGACCCCGATCTGCAGCCGGACGCAAATAGGCGACAGAAAGAGCAATACCACAGGACGCTCTCTCCATTGCTGACCACATACTGACAGCCAAGGTACCGAATGGCTTTAGTGCGGACATTGACTTAACCGCGCACCGCCCCTCGTCCCTCGCACCTCATTTTATTTGGGGCTGCTCGAATTACTAAGCTGATCAAGCGACGGACTGCGCGACGACGGGAAGGAGTTGCTCAGTGCCGCTTCATGTTGTTTTCGTGCGCCAGCCGCTAGAACCGCCGCGAATTCGTCGCTGCTAACCTTATCGGCGGCTAAGACCAGCCGGATCAATGGGTCAGCCAGCGCCTCGGCCATCGTGAGTTCGTTGATCATTAGAACCTCCACATGTCACCGGCTTTTATAGGCACACCAATGTTACATGTGGATGAAATTACGTGGCGTCAAACGCTGGCTGCTAGAACAAATCCTGTTCAATCCGGGTCATATCCAGCGGCCCTGAAGTAGTTGGCGCATTCTGCGGGAGTGAATCGGGGTATCAAGCGCCGACTGCCTCCCACAGGGCATCGATCTTTCGCTCCGCCCTGCCTCGCAGCATGGCTTTCAATGTGGAGAATGCGCTCTCGATAGGGTTGAAGTCCGGACTATAGAGCGGGAGGAACATGAGCTTGGCGCCAGCACCTTCGATGCATCGCGAACACCTGCTTGCGCCGGCAGGTTATCCATGACGACCACGTCGCCAGTTCCGAGGGTCGGCAACATCACCTGCTCTACATATGCCACGAAGACGTTCCCATTCATCGCGCCATCGTAGACAAACGGTGCGGTCATTCCGCCGAGGCGCAGTGTGAAAGTCGTTGTTCCAGTACCCGTGGGGCACGCCGGCTCGGCATCGCCTGCCTCTGAGCGCACGGCCGCGCAGGCGTGCATCTTCGTGGATAAACCGGCTTCATCGATGCAGATCAGCTTCTCCGGATCCAGGTCCAGTTGAGCATCGAACCAAGCACGTCGACGCTTCAGGACATCCGGTCGATTTTGCTCCAGTGCATGTTAGTCTAAGCTAGCTGCATCGCGTCGAACCGCTTTCTGTGGCTGCGGCCCAGCAAAACAAAGATATCGAACGGTCGGCGTTCGTGCCAACTTGGGAAGGAGCATGGCACGATTTTAGCTGCACTCGTCGTTGCAGTATGAGGGATGGCTATGATAACGGCTCTGCGCGCAAGGCACCAACAAGAGACATCGGATGCACTACCGCATCAACCACCTCGGTCCGCAAGCTCGCTCGAGGAACAGCACGCACAGGAACCAGCTACAGGCTTCGAGTTAGAAAATATTGCAGATTAGGAAGACGAAAGCATTTCGGGACTGCAAATATGGCCGCAAAAAATCGATTAGCAACTTACGGAACTCGGGCGCTCGGTAACCCTCATAGCGATCAGCTTAGGGATCTCGACGGTCGCTGGACGTCTGGGAAGATTTGGGGCCGCCTCCTTGATGCTGAATTGGGTTCCGACCTCGGCTTTCCGGGCTTGATTCTCGGAGAACATGCTTATGAGATACCGGTATCGCTATTCGAGTCTGCAGACCTCCCGAAGCATTGGGAACGTCTGGACGCGTTGGAGGGAGAGCGATACCAAAGAGTCACCACGATAGTCGACGTCGACGGTGAACAAATCGAGGCTTGTGTGTATGCATTGGCGAGGAGACCGGTTGGTTGAAAGTGCCCCAAAGTCAGCCCAAGGTTACGGATATGACCAGGAGAGGAGCGCTGCATTCGGCCGCGAACGGTTTTAGGAGACGTCGTTAATTGCCGGGGAGTCATCGTTTAGTCCCGGGTTCTCGAAGATCTCTCCCGCCAACGACGTAAGCTGTTCGACGTCTTGCACGCCTCGTTTCCGCAACTCAATAATAACTAATGCAAGTCGGCTGACCGCAAGCGCGTCCTTCTCGACGTTGGATGCCCGACTGACCGCCTTAAGCGCTGCATTACAGAGGCGTAGGTCTTCGGGGGTGAAAGAAATTTCGCGAGTATCGACGGGCTTTACACTGTTCATGAAGGAGTTCAAAACCTGACGTCGCCGACATTGACCGTCGACTTGTTAAGGATGTGCCTGGTGTGCACAGGATGACCGCGGCCGGCCGCCAACTTGATATCCCCGGCGCCGCGTTTTAGCAAGGCTTGCGAGCTCCACCTGAAGCCGTGGTTCTTGTAGCGATCGGAAACGATCCCGCAATGGGTTCGCTTGTCACCATGCAGGTTTTAGCCGGTGTATGGGGCAACGATCTACTTTTCGCTGTGCGCCCGGGCGGCCCCCGACAAGCTGGCGCCTTCCGTCCTTTGCCTCAACCGACCACCGGCGTCGGTAACATCCCGAGCCCCTTTAACGGACGTCGATCCTATTGGCGCGGTCAGGCTGACGGTTTCCGAAAGACCCGCATTTGTTACTCGAATGGTTTCCATCCAAACAATCGATTCCACAGATTAAATGTGCTGCGTTAGAAGGGAAAGATCCGTGCAATCGAGGTTTCACGAATAGTACAGGAGGGCATACATGTTTCGCGGTGCTCCAGTTTTAAAGAGAGTCGCCCGCGGTTACTTAGCGTCTCCTCCGATCACGAATCCGATCAGCTGGCGATGGAGTTTCGAGCCCTCACCCAGGCCACTCACAAAGCGGAACGGCTTGATCGCGCAATAAAACCGATTAGTCGAGGTACTATACATCCCGTAGCTCGGCGGCTTCGCCACCAAGCACTGTCCGCGGTCTATGGATAGTCAAGGTGAGGCTATTTGCGGCGAGGGCGTCGGCTCTGCTCGTTTTCCCACCGCGACCATATCGCTCGCCGATTATTTTCGAACGGTGCCCTCGCGATGCTCTTCTGAAAAAACGCTTTAGTGTTCGGTGGCAGGTCACGCGCTTCCTTGAAGCGGTTCTTTCTCGCCACCTTGCGAAACCTAATCCACCAACCTTCAGTAGCAATAGAGTCAGGCCCGGCCAATGCCCCGAAAGTTTCAAACTGATATTTCAAGCGCTGCGGGGAATAGCTGTAGTGCTCGTTGTTCTCTACCATGCGCGCATCGCCCCTTTCCACGCCGGATATGTCGGCGTAGATATTTTTTCGTGATCTCTGGCTTTCTCATCACCAACTTGGTCGCGGACCAGCTTGAGCAATCCAGGTTCAGCTTTCCCCAGTTTTATTATCAGCGTGCGAAACGGCTGTTGCCAGCAGCCTACGTGGTAGTTGCCCTGACGACAATAGCTGCGCCATTTTTGCTCTCGGACAGCAGCCTGAGAGAGTTTCGCGACCAAGTTCTCGGTGCACTCACTTTCTCGGGCAATATTGTGCTTTGGTTTCAGGGCGGCTATTTCGACGTATCCGCTGAAACGAAGCCCCTTTTGCATTTCTGGTCGCTGGCCGTCGAAGAGCAGGGCTACTTGCTGCTCTCGGCGTTCCTGGCTTTTTCTCCTAGAAGATGGTGGTTCCCGGGGGCTATTTTGCTGTTTATTGCTACCTTGCCTTGTGCTGTTATCTGGCGTTTTGGCATCCCTCTGCTGCTTTCTATCTGCTTCCTTCCAGGTTTTGGGAAATCGCGTTGGGGTCACTAGCAGCCTTGCTGTCAGTGACCCCGCGCATCGCTTCGGCGATGTCTTGGACGCGGCTCTCAGCGTTAGCGGTTCTCGTTTTTTCCGCTCTGGGTCTCGCGCATCCAGTAGTGGGCGCCGCTTTGGTTCGCATGGCGACTGCGGTGCTGCTCGTGATTCCCGGAAGGAACAACGGAGCAGTTCGAGCTATAGCTGGCGTGGGAAGAATCTCCTATTCCCTGTATCTGATCCATTGGCCTCTGCTCGTATACGTGAAGGCTCTTTGGCTAGCAGAGCCCCCGACTCTTGCGATTTGGTCAGCGCTTGTAGTTTCGTCCGTTGCGAGCTGGCTGCTCTGTCGGTTTGTCGAGGAGCCGCTGCGCCAAGGCACCCCGCCTGGTCTAAGGCTAGTCTCCGGGCTTACCGCCGCATCAGTTATTCTAGCGGTCTCGCCATCGCTAGCCATCGCAGTAACCGATAACAATGTAGAATTCGGGGAAATGCGTCGTATCAATTTCGGTCTTAGTAGCGCGTGCGACTTCATATCGCGACAGCCGCCTCAGGACATCCCGGAGCCCTGCCAGTCATCAAAAAAACCCGAAATGTTGGTGTGGGGTGACTCATTCGCAATGGCGTTGGTTCCGGGTCTTTCAGAAACGATCGGTAAAGCAGGGTTGGCTCAGCTAACGATGAGTGGATGCCTCCCGGCCATAGGTGTTGCCGCGATCACTAAAATATCGCCGTCACCATATTCGCGCGCATTTGGTGAGAGCTGCATACGCTTTAACGACAGTGTTCTGTCCATATTGGGGAAGCGGAACGACATTAGCACTGTAGCTATATCAAGCCCTTTTGACGCCTCCGTATCAGCCGATTTTAAAATGCTCGCTAGGACCAAAGATGGATTTGTGGAGAGCGAACCCTCCCTGGATATTGCGGTGGATGGGATCAAGGCTCTCATCGACGCTGTCCGCTCGTTGGGCAAGCGAGTTGTGGTGGTTGCGCCGCCGCCGGTCGGTAACTTTGACATTGCGGATTGCCTAGAGCGAAAAACAAGGGGAAGCCCCATTCTCGGACCTTACAGCAACTGCAAAATATCCCTCAGCGAATACCGTCAGAGCCGCGCCCGTACACTGGAGCTGCTAAATCAAGTTTCCTTGAAGGCCGACGTAGAGATTGTTTCTTTCGACGACTTTCTCTGCGATGGGATAACTTGCAGAACCGAAATCGACGGCAAGTTCCTCTATCGAGATAGTGGCCATCTCTCCTATGCGGGCTCGGTGACTATCGCTCGGCAAACAAAACTTGTCGAGAGGCTGATTGGGGCCGCACGTTAGACGCTTGTCGCAGCTGTGGCACCTCGAATGCGGAGAGGCGGCGACGAACATTTCCTTCCGAAGAGCGCCTGCGGCGCCTGACCGAGCAGCATTTGTCAATAAACTCCTTCGAACCGTCCGAGAGTCGATACTGATCAATACGGCCGCGACAGCAGGGTGATGGTATCCGTCGCCGTTTAGCTGCTGACGTGCCACTGCGAATTTCCTCCAGAATGGATTAGAGTAGGCCGATTAAAGGACGGGCCATGAAGACGCAGCGATTTGCGTAAGAGCGGATTATTGCGGTGTTGAAGGAGCAGGAAGCTGGCGCGAAGGCGTCGGCATTGCAGCGTCGTTCGAAAAGCGGCAGCTCCCGTGCTAAGCGGCGGCCGGAGAGGGTAAATGCGCGACGGACTGTTCAACGAAGGCCTATTCTTCAGCCTAGATCGTGCCCGAAGCGCCATCGCTGAATGGGCAGCCGTTATAATCATTTCCGGCCGCACTCATTGCTCGGTTATCAGACCCGGCAGTTATGCGGGTTGCACGCACCGCGCCATTTGGCGAATTCAAAACCGGCGGAGCTCTAATCGCCGCTGGATTAAAGCTCAGTGGTACGTCAACGGTGCTAGTGCGCGTCGGTGCTTCTTTTGATGAGCGATGAACAAGATTTGATTTATATGCCAACAAATGCAGACGGTGATGACTGTTGCAATCGATCCGACATCGACCAGCATCGGTTTTTTGGACGCCGGATCAGCGAGCATGTTTACTCTGAGGAAGAACTCTGCGCCCGCCACAATCGGGCGTAAGAATCAGCACTCTTCAACAGCTCATCGTGCGTTCCCTCAGCGATGACCCGCCCCTTGTCCAGGACTACAATTTTGTGTGCGCCACGAACGGTCCTCAACCGATGAGTGATGACGATGATGGTTTTCCCGGTGCTGGAAAGATCCTCAACAACCCGCATGACAAATTCTTCCGCTGCGGAGTCCAAAGAAGAGGTCGCTTCGTCAAGGATTAGAACCTCGGGATCGCGATAAAGGGCGCGAGCTAATGCGAGGCGCTGCTTTTCACCTCCCGACAGGCGTATACCGTTATCGCCTAGCTGCGCCTGGAAGCCCCCGGGCCAGCGCTCGATGCACTGCCGTAGCCCTATTTGATCACAAATACGTACGATTTTCTCGAACTGGACGTCGAAGTCGCCTAAGGCGATATTTTCGATCACGGAACCGGAGAAGACGTCGATTGATTGCGGTACCGCAGCTACCACCCTTCGCAATAATGCGCTCGAGAGGTCTTGGAGGGCATATTGGCCGATCCGGATGCATCCATCCTCAAGCTGATAGACATTCTGCAATAAGGCCGCAAGAGTACTTTTGCCCGAACCGCTCTCCCCGATCACGGCCGTCACCTCTCCCTTGCGAAACCAGACGCTGAGATCCTTAAAAAGCACTGGCTGCGCGCCATAGCGAAACGTGACGTTCTCAAGGCAAATATCGCCGAGACCGATCTCCGTAGCATCGATGCCGCTGCACCTTGCTGGCTCCAGTTCGAGGATCTCGAAAAGTCTGTCCGCCGCGATAAACGCGTCCTGAACGACGCGGTTGGTCTGGAGCAGGCGAGCGACTGGTCGGGTGACATAGCCAAGCAATGTATAGCAGGACAGCAATTGGCCCGGTGTGATGGCCTGTTCGAGCACCAGCGTTGTTCCGAACCACATTAGCACGATGGTAAAAAGGACCGACAGGAATGCCGAAGCGTTGTCGCCGCAGATTGCGATCAGGCCGGAGCTGTAGACGGAATGCAGCATCTTTACGAAGCGGGTCTCCATCTTAAAGATTGCGAAGCTCTCAACGCCGGAGGTCTTGATGGTAGAGACGGCTCCGAGTGATTCCACCAGTTGCGCCTCGAGATCGGCAGCATTCTCCATGATGACACGCTGAAGATTCCTATTCATCCCATTGATGGCCCAATATGCGAGGAGGTACATTGGGATGGAGAGCGCCACGATCAAAGCAATCTTCCAGGAATAAATGAACATCAGCCCGAACGAGAACAGTACCATCAGCACGTCGACAAACATGTTTATCGAGACGTCGTTCAGGAAGCTCCTGATTTTCACCGCGTCGTTCATGCGCGACACGATTTCGCCCATTCGCATGCTGTCGAAGAACTTCTGGGGCAGGGCCAGGATGTGATTGTAATAGCCGAGGATCAGGTAAACGTCGATCTTTTGCCCCGTCTGAAGGACCAGCCGACCTCTAAGGAGGTTGATCAGGATCTGTATCACGAGGATAAGCAGCATTGCGATGCTCATCAAATTGAGCAGGTTGCGGTTGCCCGCTGGGATCACATGATCAACGATATTCTGTACGTAGATCGCCGTGGAGAGACTGAGGATCGTCGTCACCAGCGCGCCGGCGAGAGCCTGCGCCATCACCGTCCTGTGTGGCGCAAGTAGACGGGCGAATCGGACGAACGGCGACGTGGTCTCGTCGCGGCGATTGAACGTGTCTGCAGGAACCAGCAGAACCAGGACGCCGGTCCATTGCTCCATGAATTCCTGATGCGACACTTTGCAGATTTCGCCATAAGCCGGGTCCATGACGGTGACCCAATTGGCGTCGATCGCGTAGACCACTACGAAATGGTGCAGGACCTCCTTGACGACGACGTGCGCGATAGCGGGCTTAGGGATCTTGTGCAGGCTGTCGAAGCCACCTTTGACGCTCTTAGCGACGAAGCCCAGCTTCTGCGCCGCTTCCGTGAGCTCCAGCATACTCGTACCGGAGCGGTCGGTCGACGCATACTGGCGGATGCGCGCCAATGGCAACTTGTAGCCGTAGAAGGCTGCGACAGAAGCGAGGCTGGCGGCGCCGCAATCCGTGATGTCGCGCTGCTTGAACTTAACTGCCTTATTCGACATGGAAGCTCGCTGGCTGTTGGGACAAAATTAGCGCCCTGACAGCATCGGATTAAGCCAATCGTCTGCCTGATCATAGAGCAGTTGCAGGAGAGTGCGATTGGCCAACAGAAAGCGGGCCCGCACGGTCATGCCTTTCTTCAGGTGACCGATGGCTCCGCTCTTTAGCGCGAGATCACTGCGAGAGAGCGCGCAGTGGACCTTGAAGACCGAGTTCCCGTCATGCAGAGTGAAGTCCTGCGCCACATCGAGCACCGTTGCTTCGATGACACCCCATTGATTGTAGTTAAAGGCATCCACTTGGAGCCGCACCGACTGACCAGCCTGCACAAAGCCAATGTCGTTGGGGGAGACGTAGATTTCCGCCACCAGTTCGTCGTTCGGCGAGATCCAGGCAACGGTTTGCCCCATCGGAACATAGCTGCCGGGCGCGAGGCCGGAGAACTGCTCGAGAGCGCCCGACACTGGGGCACGGATGCGGTGCAGGTCTCGTTCGTTCTCGAGCTGATGCAAGGTGGCCGTGAGTTCCTTTAGGCGTAGGCTAGCGTCAAAGAGCTGCTGGTTCCAATCGGCGGTTTTGCGTCGCGCGAGGATCTCCCCTTGGACCTCGATGCTTTGGAGAGCGAATGCCTTCTCCTCAACGGCCTTCGCAGGCGCCGCAGCAGCCGAGACAAGGCGCTTTGCGCGGTCGAGTTCCGCCGCGGCGTTACTGCGAGCATATTGGTTCTCGCGCAGCAGGTTGAGAAAATGCACCCTTTCAGCCGTCGCGAAGTCGGTTTGGAGGGGGGGTGAGACACTGGGCCTTGCGACGGAGGAGATCAGCGTTTGGAAGTCATGGGCAAGATCGCTCTTGGCATGAATGTCGGCTAAAACCGCGTTGAGCTTTTCCTCAATAACCTCATCGTCAAGGGCGAGGAGATCCTGCCCCTTAGCAACAACATCGTTCTCAAAGACAAGGACACGGGAGATGCGTCCGGAGACGGGCGCTATCAGGGGCGTCTTCTCCACGATGGGGCGAATAGTACCGGCACTCTGCACAGAGACCGGTATGGTGACGAGTGGCAGTGAGGCAAATGCCGCGACCACGAAGAGCAAGATCGCCTTATAAATGCCCAAAGATCGACCTGATCGTCGCGACAATATAGTTTCTGCGGTGCAGCTGGCCGTTTCAGCAGAAAGGGGAACTGCTCTGTAGTCACTAGAAAGCATCGAGAGCCAGCGCCCTTTGTATCAATCAAAGAAGTAATGGTCCAAGGCAGCGCCCCCGATGCTCGCAGCCACGAAGCCGACAAACGCGGCAATTGCGAATGGTATTTGCCAAATACCTCCAGAGATTTCAGCTGCTTCTTGAGGATTTAATTCAGTTACACGATAGGCTGCCGTGTCGATCTTCATTGGTTTTCTCCTTTCAAGAGATGCTTCTTCGGGGCAGTCACGTGATAGGCTGCCATGTCACTCTTCATTGTTGTCTCCGCTCCAGAGATGAAGTGAGAAGATGCTAAGGTCCCGTCGGGAGCTCCTGGCGGCGCGCAATAAAAAGGTTCAAGATTCGTGCCAATGCAGAAAGAGCGAAGAGCATCAGAGAACTGTTCTGCATGCTATTCAATGGCTGCCCCCCAGAGCGCTGCGACGTGCCAAACCGCACATCACCGTCTCAAGCACGACAAACCCGACTAAGGGTTCTGAATGAACGTCCTGACCAGGAGTCGACAGCCACTGTCGCAATGGCTTTATGAAGGACTTGCCAGGGTAGGATTGCCGTCGAGACCAGGGAAAGCCCAATCTAATAAGACGGACCGCAACGTGCGCGTGGCATGGCCCAGATGATGCGACGTGGCAGATAATGCAATCAGACGAATGCGAAGTCCCACCCTGTCAGATGCATATTTGGCAAGGTCGGCCACAGCTGCACACCAGCAAAGTGGACCAACGCATCCACGCTGTTTTCCAAGGTGACATGGGCCAAATTCGCAGTGTTCTCCATTGCCGTCGTAGACAAGCACGCGTTGTCGGCAGCCTCGCTTGAAGTTGCACGTGCGGCGGCAGGGTTACGCATGTATCATGCCAATAAGATGATATGCGCGGAGCCATTGTCCTATGTCGGACGTTGTCAAAAGTATAACGTTGCGATTGGATTTCAGCGTTCGGTCATGGACGTCACAATCCGAATGCCGCCATAATGGCATTTGAGCTTAAATGTCTTTCGGCATCTAAACCAAGGACAGCTCGTTTTAGCGACTTCGATGATACGCAAGTCCTGGATCTTCAACTTGGCTGGCATGACCTTTGCCTCTCCGATTTAAAGGCGGCGGGAACGCGCGCGTCCGGCTTTCCACGAGGGGACGCCTTGATGCCTGGCGACGAAAAGCACTCCCCTTAAGCGCAGAACTTCATTTGATCGAAGGAAGACCAGACGTGAGATCTGGACATGACAAGCCGGACTGGAGACGAAAGTCATTGCGCGCGGAGTCATCGATTTTCGTCTCGAAAAAATATAGTGGGGCGCATTTGCCTTGGTATACCATCTACCCAACGATACAGGAGTTTTCTTCAGAAGTCGGCGCCCACACTTATGAGCAATGGCTGAGAAGCCTAGAAGCTGATGACGCTGTTTCGCTCTATCTTCACATTCCATTCTGCCGCTCGATGTGCTGGTATTGTGGTTTTCCGACTAGCATCACTCGTCTGGATACTTTGATCATCAATTATTTAGCAGGGTTGCGTGAGGAGATCCGGGTGGTCGCGGAACAAACGCCACAGGCACTACCGGTGAGGGACGTGCACTTCGGTGGCGGATCCCCGACCATCATGCCGCCGGCAGACTTCCTGTCGCTAATGGAACTCCTGCGCGGCTGTTTTGCGTTGGAGAACGCGGCAAACATCGCTATCGAGGTCGACCCCCGCACGTTCACCATCGATATGGCCGAAGCCTTAGAAAAAGCCGGTGTAAACCGCGCAAGCGTCGGTGTGCAGAGCTTCGATCCCATCGTACAAAAAGCGATCAACCGGGTTCAGAGCGAGGCGCAAGTGATGACTGCCGTCGAAAACCTGCGCCTGCATGGAGTAGGGCGCATCAATCTCGACCTGATGTTTGGTCTGCCGTATCAAACAGTCCAGTCCTGTCGCCAGAGCGCGTTGTTAGCTATTGCGATGCGTCCCGACCGCCTCGCGGTTTTCGCTTATTCTCACGTTCCGTCCTATAGAAAAAATCAGCGATTGATTGACAGATCAGCGCTGCCCGATTTAGCCGCGCGCGCTGAGCAGGCCTCAGTCATGGCCGATACTCTAGTTGCAGCCGGCTATCTGCAAATCGGGCTCGACCATTTCGCCTTGCCGCATGATGAGCTTGCACTAGCGCACAGAACAGGTCGTCTGCGGCGCAATTCGCTTGGGTACTCCGCCGAAACGCGCCAAACTGTGATTGGCTTCGGCGCGTCGGCCATCGGTCGTTGCCGCGAGGGTTACGTTCAAAACGAACTCACACAAAGCTTTTATAACCGACCCATTGCGTCCGGCCACCTAGCGACGTCAAGAGGCTATCGTCTAACCATCGAAGATCGCGTACGGGCCGCAATCATCGAGCAACTCATGTGCTACTTAGAGGCAGACGTACCAGCAATCTGTACGGCTCACGGATTTGATCCGATCCATTTGCGTAGTTCAGCTAAGCAGTTGGACATTCTGGCGGAGGACGGGATAGTTGATGTCGACGATGGTTTAATCCGTGTGCGGCAGGAATGTCGCTTTGCGCTTCGCGGTGTCGCTGCCGCATTCGATGCTTTTCTTGGCCGCCCGTCCCTCTAGAGTGTGGCTCCAATTAGCGGTTCTCCTCGTGTGCGTCACCTGCTGGCATAGGTGTCGAGCAATGCCTCGCAGGCCATTCATTCTTCAGCCTCGGCTCTAAGAGCTGCGCCATAAAGTCGAGTTTACAGAGCAGCCTTGGAGGTTCTTCAGATCGACGTCATTATCCTCAAGCTCGGCGTAGGTGAAGTGGTCCGCTGCCCGTTCGTAGTGATCTCCGCATCGAAATCCCCGCACTTGTCGATGAACTTCCGACAGGCCTCGTCTCGGTCAGCCTGGAATCTGGCGATGACTTTCTCTTCCTGGAGCCGATCGACCGCGACCGTTTCCAAGATCACGGATTCTCCATCTCGGAGACGCCAATTCTCGATCATCTTCAGACCGCGGACGTGGTCGTCGGTCTTGGGGAGCAGGCAAACCCCGTTCTGCAGATACCTGCGACCCGCTTTGCACCGGGTTCGGGCGGGACTTTGTAGGTCAGCAGCAGCCAGGATGACGTAGCCATAGCTGCATTCCAATGTTACGGCTTTCACAAAACAGTGTGCGGGAGCTTTAAATTCCCCCGCGATGAAGATGGTACTGCTCACCTGCCATCTTCTTCGCCTGGGGCTGCTGCGCATGCATCCAATCAGCCGCTTGCTGCGCCTTGCTCGCGGCGGTGAAGATGGCCCTGGGGTCGTTCTTCAGGACCTTGAGTAATCAGCACCAGCGCAAGGAGGACGGCGACAAGCCGTTGCGCGGACGCGCCGGGCGTCGCGCGCTCCGACCACGCCGGTATGGAGCCCAGCGCGGCAGGCCAGGCCTGCGCTCTCGTTCTTTGTGCGGGTTGGGATCAGCTACAGAGTTGCGCAGCTAGTGCCGCCACACCTTCACCGCAGAGATCAGAAGAATGATTGCCAAGGCCGGAAGCAATATCGCATTCGGAACAATGCCGAGCAGTAGACCGCCGATAAATGTGCCAACGATCGATCCTGCCGCCATCACCAGCATGAACGTCTTGTTCCGGCCGATCACCGAGAAGCTCTGATCCCGGCTGTATCGCGTGAAGCTCACCAGCATAGTCGGCAGACTGACGGCGAGTGAGAGACTACCGGCGAGTTTGACTTCCGCCCCAAACAGAAGGACAAGCGTTGGGATCAGCAGTTCACCTCCGGCGACGCCGAGCAATGCCGCGACGATGCCGATCATGAAGCCTGCAATCACCCCTGCGACAAGTTGGACCGCTCCCGTTAACAATGGCTGGCCCGCTGTCGCGGCGTGCCCGAGGACCAGGACAATCGCGATGGCCACGAGTATGATCGCAATGACCTTGTAAAGGGTCTCTGATCGAAGCCTCGTCGCCCAGCCCGCCCCGAACCAAGCGCCGATCAGGCTGCCCGCGAGAAGATTGACTACGATCGGCCAATTGTCGGCGATAACACTAAATGGCACGGTTCCAGCGCGAAAGGGCAGCGCGGTCGCGACGACGACGAGGCTCATGGCCTTGTTGAGAATGACCGCCTCAAGGGCCGCGAAATTGAAGAATCCAATCAGGATCGGAAGTCGAAACTCGGCGCCACCAAGGCCGACGAGGCCGCCGAGAGCGCCAATAATGGCCCCTCCACCGAAAGCAGCAGCAACATGACGGGACAAGGATGAATTGGCGGTGTCAGACATGGACGTTATGTATGCACAGATATTACGACGGTGGATAGTGGATATAGGGTGGAAGCGCCGCGAGTAACTATGCCGCTGTCGATGCACCGCCGATGTTGTTTAGGATCCTCGAATGCTCTCTTGAGTTCCTGGTGCAGAACTGCACGCCTGCGACGGCCGCTTCTCCTTCAACAGATTCTTGGCCTCGTCTGCAGCACGAGCCCATGCTGCCCGCTGCCTGGCGGGAATCTCAACACCTCAATCGCCTTTTGACCCCTGCCACGCCGGCACCGGTGGTCGGAGGCCGATCAGCGCGGCGATGCGCTGGCAACCCTCGTGAAACCCGACGCGTTCCAGACGCGACATCAGGGAAAACACGTGGCCTTTTTCGTCCCCGAGCGGGTCGAACCGGCCGCGCCCGTCATGCGTAGCAATGATGATCTCACTTCCGCGGCGATACTTCATCGCCCGCCTGGTGCTTTCTCTGACGTCAATTGCAAATCTCGGTTCCATGTCGCGTAGCATGTCCGATGTATCACAATGTCGGACATGCAAGACGGCGGGTTAGATCGATTGCGCTGTATCAAAAAAGAGAGTTTTGTTTTTGGCAGGCATTTTGCGCGGAGCCATTTGCAGGTGCGCAAGAGCAACGATAATGTGCGGAGAATGTCGAAATGTCAGAAAATTGCTTTCCGCCGCCGGGGCCTGCATCCGATCTTTCTCCAGTAGGACGATCCCGATGCAGACGAATTAAGAGGTCGTACAGGAATAGTCGAGCGAAGGCTGCACAGGAGCTTGCCGCGGTTCCCTCGCGCGGACGCCCAACTCTACATTCGTTCCAACCCGGCGAGATCCTCGATGTCCATAAAGGCGCTGTCACGGCAACTGCGGGAGGGGCTGATGATTCATGATGAAATGGATTCACTGGCGCAGGAAATCCGCGTCCCATATTAGCTCAGAGCCGGCTGGGCCTGGCCTATTCCGCTATCAGCGACAAAGAACCGCAATTCTTCGCAGGGAAGGAAGGCGGCCTGCAGGCAAGCCGCCTGGCCGACTTCTCCATCAGCATCGGCGGCCGGTAAGGCCCGAGGACTTGCGAACCTCGTTGTGATCGAAGCTCTCGATGTGCTCGGTTTGCGGCCCATCAAAATCCTGTTCACTACGATGGCTGCCGCCTTGATGGCGACCACCGCCTTTACTGCGGATCCGATCCCCGCAGACCTCAGAGCAATGGCGCTGGCTACCTTCAAGGCGTTGCCATCCACCACGCCGGCAGTCGTCAACAACCCGATCACACCGGAGAAAATCGTCCTAGGCAAGGCACTGTTCTTCGATCCACGCGTCTCGGCGTCAGGCGTTTTCTCATGCAACTCGTGCCACAACCTGGCCACTGGGGGCGACGACAATCTTGAAACCTCGATCGGCCATGGTTGGCAGAAGGGACCGCGCAACGCGCCGACGGCACTGAACGCTGTCTTCAATATCGCGCAGTTCTGGGACGGTCGCGCCGAAGACCTGAAGGCTCAGGCCAAGGGGCCGGTCCAAGCCAGTGTCGAAATGGCCAACACACCGGGTCAAGTCATTGCCACGCTCAAATCGATGCCGCAATATGTCGAGTGGTTTAGTGCAGCTTTCGCGGGTGACGCCGATCCCGTCACCTTCGACAACTTCGCCAAGGCAATCGAAGCCTTTGAGGCGACACTTGTCACGCCGGCTCCATTCGATGCCTTTCTCAATGGCGATGACGCCGCAATGACTTCCGAACAGAAACAGGGCCTGACGCTTTTCATGGAAAAAGGCTGCTAGTCCTGCCATGCCGGTACCAACGTTGGTGGGAATGGCTATCACCGTTTTGGCATTGTTGAAAAGCCCAGCGTCGGCGTCCTGCCGGAAAAAGACAAGGGCCGTTTTGCCGTCACCAATACATCCGACGATTTATATGTTTTCCGCGCAGCTCCGCTGCGCAACGTAGCACTCACGGCACCTTACTTTCATTCGGGTAAGGTTTGGGATCTCAAACAGGCCGTCGCCATCATGGGGACCACCCAGCTCGGCGAAGCATTGAAGGAAGAAGAAGTCGACCTGATCGTTGCCTTCCTTAATTCGCTGACCGGAAAGGTACCAGAGGTCGCCTATCCCCTTTTGCCCGCCGAGACGGGGGGAACACCCCGCCCTGTGTGGATAAAGGAGGGGAGTAGGGGCTCTATCGGACGATAGGATCTAGGACTGAGCTATCAGACGTGCCGTAGAGGCGGCCGTACATTCCTACGACCTCCTTCTCGGTCAGGCTAGCTACACAGTCAGCCGTAAATCTCGCTACGTTTTCCTCTGCTATCTCCCAAAGATAGCGAAGCTTCACGGGGAGAAATGTCGGATAAGTGCCCTTCGATTCTGAGTATATTGCCTCATATAGAGATCGCAGAATGTTCTTTTGACCGTGCTGCTGGGCGATTAGTGGCGGGCTTTTAATGATGAACTCTCTGAAGATCTGCTTTAATAGGATGACCGTCGTCTGCTCGTCTTCACCAATCCTGACTTCTTCCGGCGACACCACCTCCGCAGCTTTGATAAAACGGCCAATTAGTGTGGAAGTGAGATTTCTGAGCTGTAGGCGCTGATCCTTGCTACCTACGTAACGCTCGTAAAGAAGACTGTCGTAAAACTGGTTAAAGAACTCGAAGAGCCGGTGCAGAGAGTCGGACAATAGCTGCTCCGCATTAGGCGGCGCGTTATGCCATTTTTCGGCGGCGGCGTCGACAATTTGGTCGTGCGCTCCGAAGACCTCAATCCAAGGTATGGCCCCGCAGCGATGGAAATCCTCTAGGTCGTGCACTGAGTAGGCGATATCATCCGCCCAATCCATGAGCGCCGCCTCGACTGTCCTCTTGTCGCCACCATGGAATTTACGGACGAAAACAAAGGCCTCTGCATCAACCTTGTAGGCAGACCACTTAAAGGTTTTGTTCTTGTCCTTGCGATCACGCAGCCAGGGATATTTTAGTGTGGCTGCGAGCGTAGCTCTCGTTAAATTAAGGCCATTATGTTCTGGAAATCTGAGCGCGAGGGTGGTGAGAATTCGAAAGGTCTGGGCGTTGCCTTCGAAACCGTCCTGATCGTCACCGGAGACTAGCTGATCCAGCAACGATTCACCCACGTGGCCGAATGGCGGATGCCCCAAGTCGTGCGCGAGGCAAGCAGCTTCCACCACCTCTGCGTCGATCACGCTAGCGAATTTTGGATACTCATCGATGCAGCGTTGAGCTAGGCGTCGCCCAACTTGTGCAACCTTCAGGGTGTGCTGCTGCCTGTTGTGAAAAACTTCCTGCTCGCCGGCGCGCACCACTTGCGTAATTCCGGCGAGACGGTGAAAGGCGGTAGAGTAAAGTATTCGGTCGCGATCTCTTTCGAAGTCATTCCGTTGGTCGGTTTTGGTAGCTTCGTAAAAACGCTTCGAACGATCGTTAGCTGTCCACATGCTTAGGCGGCTTCGGACACCCGACCCAAGGTAAGCCGCATCCGGCTGTCGATTTCGATATAGCCTTTGTCCAGCGCAGATTGAACAGCGCGCTGCAAAGTCCGCTTGTCCTGGTGAACGGCCTTCGCCAGCTCGGATGGACGTATCGTGCCTCCGGCCGCTCTAATGGCCCTTACGACTTGATCGATATCGTTCGACATTCCAGTGACCCCTTAAAAAGAGTTGCGAACCAAGCCTAAAACAAACTGTTTTAGAATTGGTAAGTTCCCAATTTTGTTCTGCTTCCCTTGGCCCAAGCTGTTTTGCCCTCAGCTCGTTACAAAATGGATACCACTAGGCTACCTGCCGGACAAGCCAATGGAACAGAAATCACACTACACCAAATGTGGTGCCGCGATAGATCAAATGAATGGCCCATGTTGTCGCAGCGGCAACATTTTTTGCCCCACAAAAAACAGCGCCTGCTTCGGTTGAGTGAAATTCATCAACGAAATCAATGTTAATTTCTGTCGGTGGTGCCCCATGCCGGTGTCGTACCAGGGAAGCACGAGGCCCGCGCCTTTTCCCTTCTTTGGACAGATGCCACCCTCAGCGTCGACTTCTAAGATCGCTATCGGCCAAAAAGTACTGGGCTGAAGTGTCGATCCTGTATTTTACCCCGTGCATTAAAATCGGGGCCAGGCTCTCTACCCAAGGGCAGAGCTCCATCTTCTTGGTAAACCAGCGTACGCGTTTGTCGCCTCGGACAGGTCGCTGATGCCCACCAGCCGATCGACCGGACGCACCTGGTCCAAAAATCGCTTTCGCTCGGCTATCATTGCTGCTTTCTTATCTGTTTGTCTCAAAAACGCAGTCAATCTTCAATCACGTGAAATAAATGGCAGTGGGTTAAGACAAGTTACGCAAAGCATCGGCGGATCATAACAAATGGACCTCCGACTTTCCAGCAGTGACCAATGGGGATTTGAAGTTCACCACAAACGTTTAACGGCGGGGAGCGTGTCAAACACCTCGTCCGCTGAAATCAACGCCGTCCCAAAATCCAACGCACTGGCTGCCAAAAGACGGTCGAACGGGTCGCGATGTTCCCACGCAAGAGTCGCCACTTTCAAACAAATCTCCGGCGCCAGTGCGGCAACTCTGCCGCCTTGTTCTACCAGCAAGCTCGGCAAATGGTTGATGAATGGCTCCATCTCCGGCCACTTGCCGATACGAACCTTCTGTCCGATCTCGAAGAAGCTTATCGGACTGACGAAAACGCTGTCGGCGTCCGTAATTAGCGCGGTTGCTTTGGCAGATAAACGCGAATCGCCGGTCAGCGTCCATGCCCATGTGTGAGTGTCGAGCAATACAGCCGTCACTCTGCCCCTTCCCAAAGCGCCAATTCATCCTCACTCATAGGCTCGAAGAAATCTGGTCCATCTCCTGTGACCTTGTCTTTCAGTAGCCCGATGGTGAACCTGTTTTGCGTGATGGCAACGATCCGGGCAACAGGAGTCTTACCCTTGGCGATGACAACTTCTTCGCCAGCCTTCGCCGCCTCAATAAGTTTGGACAGGTTCGTCTTGGCGTTATGGATTGTAACCTGCATGGAAACCTCGGTTAGCTAAGTTAGACTGCTTTTTCATCTAAAATCCAGTCTCACTGGCATAGTCCCTACATACGCATGGTTCATCCGCTGTCGTATTGTTCGCATTGATTCGGCCTCTGTCCAGATCACCGGGATCGGTCATAGCTTATGAAGACACGATCCGTTGGCAACAACGATTGGCAATTTTGGTTATCGCGGGGGCCCAGTACGCAGCAGCTTACGACAGGAATCTAACCCTGCCGATCTCATACCACCGGCCACTAGTTGAGACTAGGTGGTCAAACCTTCGATTTCCATGAGGCGGTGGTGATCGTTGCGGTTGGCGGCGCGGTAAGGGACGGCCGTGCGGGAACTGAATCTCACGTTGCGATGGTCCCCGTAGGTTCAGCTTTTCCAAGAGCACTAAAACATCGGCTTGATATCGAGGCGTAAGCAAACCTGTCCGGGCATCAGTTCGCCATCGGAAGCCGTTCTGTGGCTTCCCAATTGGCGTTTCGTTCACCGCAATGGCCCACGACAGTACCCTCGCCGCCGCGGCAGGGTGCTTGCAATGCTGTCCGACCGCACTCGCAACCTGCCTATGTGAGTTCTTCAGCGTTATGCTTGATCGCGATTCTGTTCGGGAACGACGCCGCAATTTTCTCACGAGTCATGGCAGCTACGCGAAGAGGCGCCCATGGAAAAACTATCGGTGCGTTATCAACGATGCAAATGAGAGTGAAGTACGAACCAGGTCGAACGGCATCGTGTCGCGGACCCGACAAACCGAAGTGGTCGCTGCGACGAGCGTCTTCTTAGGAAAGCGGGCAGGGGAAATCAACCAACGATGGCGGCGCGGCCCGCGGCGCAGGTTCCATGTGGGCGTTGTGGTTACAGCTTCTATTCCGCCACGGTTTGTTGGAACGCGAAGGAGCTGATGGAACGTGTTTGCCATGGGTATGGCAGAATAGACAGCTCGAGTCCGTGAGGGGGAGGCGGACGTCATGGTGTTGGCTGATTTCGCAAACCTCCCTCATGCACTCCGCCTGCAGGCCATGTGGGGAACCGATGCGCTTCACTGTACGCACCGTGGCGCGGGCGAGGGTACTTCGCCGCGCGGTGATGGGTGGGTTGATGCAACAGGCCATAGCGAACGGCCAAATATCATTGGCAAATGCTTTGAGATCAAAGACGTTTGAGGAGCATGGCGCCTGGCGTCGGTTTCGTTCCGACGCTCTAAGGCGGCGCAGGCGCTTGAACGGCATTTGGCAGCCAAGGAGTCCTCGCTGGTGGAAAAACAAAAAAGAGCGCGATCTGGAAAACCAGACCGCGCTAATCCGCACTGGTGTGCGGCAGTTGCCCTGGAGGCATTATTCAGCTGGCTGGGCGGACGTCGCTTTGGTCTCAATCGGCGCTTCGCCTGCAAGCGCGGCGCGAAGCTGCGCCTGGTGGAGCTCGCCTTCCCACTTCGCCACGACCACCGTCGCGACCGCGTTACCGACAATATTGGTCATTGCGCGGCATTCGGACATGAAGCGGTCGATGCCGAGGATCAGCGCCATGCCGGCGACCGGTACGGACGGAACGACCGAAAGCGTCGCGGCGAGCGTGATGAAGCCTGCGCCGGTGATGCCGGCAGCACCCTTTGAACTCAGCATAGCGACGAGCAAGAGCAGGATCTGATTGCCGTAGGAAAGCGGGGTGTCGGTCGCCTGGGCGATGAAAAGCGCCGCCAGCGTCATATAGATGTTGGTGCCGTCGAGGTTGAACGAATAGCCGGTCGGAATGACGAGGCCGACGACCGAACGCTTGCAGCCAGCCTTCTCCATCTTGTTCATGAGGCCCGGCAGTGCGGCTTCCGAGGACGAAGTGCCGAGAACGAGGAGCAGCTCCTCCTTGATGTAGCGGATGAGCGCCATGATCGAGAAGCCGTTGTAGCGCGCCACAGCGCCGAGTACGACGAAGACAAACAAGAACGAGGTGAGATAGAAGGTGCCGATCAGCATGGCGAGGTTGGCGATCGAGGCGAGGCCGTATTTGCCGATAGTGAACGCCATGGCGCCGAGGGCACCGATCGGAGCAGCCTTCATCAGGATCGCCACCAGCCGGAAGATCGGCAGCGTCAGCGCCTGCAGGAAATCGACAATCGGCTCGGCCTTCTTGCCGACCATGGCGAGCGAGATGCCGAAGAGCACCGAGATGAACAGGACCTGCAGGATGTCGCCGTCGGCAAAGGCGCTCGTCAGCGTCGTCGGAATGATGTTCATCAGGAAGCCAGCGATCGACTGCTCATGCGCCTTTTCCGCATAGGTGCTGATCGCCTTACTATCGAGTGAAGCAGGGTCGATATGCATCCCCACACCCGGCTGCACGACATTGGCGACGATGAGGCCGACGACGAGCGCGAGGCTCGAGAAGGTCAGGAAGTAGATCATCGCTTTGCCGGCAACGCGGCCGACCTTGGCGAGATCGCTCATGCCGGCAATGCCGGTCGCGACCGTCAGGAAGATGACCGGCGCGATGATCATCTTAACGAGCTTGATGAAGGCGTCGCCAAGCGGCTTCAGCTGAGTGCCGAGCTCAGGATAGAAATGCCCGACCAGGATACCCGCGGCGATCGCCGCCAGGACCTGAACATAGAGATGGCGGTAAAATGGTATCTTGCCGCGGACCGCCGCGGGATGTTCGATGATCATGATATCCTCCACGTGGGCGCCAAGTCCAGCAACGCGCCGGGCCTCCCAGGTCGCCGTCCGAAGATCGACAGCCGCGGCTGCTTGTAGAGCAATCAAGCAATCAATGTGCCAACTGACCCACGACGAGGAGCGCTAGCTATGTGTTACGCGCTAAATTGTAGCCTAATGCATGCGGCTTCGCAGAAACGCAGAGGTTCATCGAGCGAAATGGGAAAGCTGGCACGATACCTGTCAAAACGTCTTTCGATGGAGGTAATCCCACGCGTTGGCGACGAGTTCGACGAGTGGGGAGGATCACGCGTTCGAATGCAGGCGGCGGCCGCGGCCGCCGCCTGTGCCAAGCGCGCCGTCGATCAAAATCAATCCAAACCCATTCCGGACAACGTGAACCGTCGCCTGAGATTGAGCGCCAGCGACAGATCCAACAGGATCTGCGGGCGGAGAAGCAAACAAACCGCGAGACTGAAACACAAAAAGCAGACGCAAAAACCAAGGCAAAGGCGATAGGGCCATTCCCGTCCACCGAAGATAGCCCCGTCTCTACCGGGTGGCGGCAAGACAAGGCTTAGGGCGTCGCTGTCTCCAGCGAAAGTGCATCGGCTACGAGGGTGAGATCAACCATATCGCTTTTGCGAGAGGAAATTTTGACGACCAGGCGTTCTTCGTCTTGATTAAGCGCAGCGTCCCAGCCTCGACAATGTCGCACATTGAACATTGCACTATGAACGCCATCATTGTTTTAAAAACGAGTGGTCGTATGGCAAGCTACGTGCTTCACCGTTTAACGTTTTAACGAAGATCTGAAGGGCCCTACTGATGAATGAGCAGCTCATCATGCTTTTGACAGGAGCGAGCCGAGGTATCGGGCACGCGACAGTGAAACTGTTTCAAGAGCGAGGATGGAGAATCCTTACAGTTTCTCGTCTCCCCTTTTCAGAGGACTGCGCATGCCCAGCCGCACGCGAGAGCCACATCCAGGCAGATTTAGCGCAAATCGATAAGATAGACGATCTTGCCGAAGAGGTACGAAGCCGACTTCCAGCCGGCAAGCTTCATGCGCTCGTCAACAATGCGGGTATCTCGCCGAAAGGTCCGAACCAGAGCCGGCTAGGCGTGCTTGGCACTGATTCGCGCACTTGGACACAAGTACTGCACGTTAATCTCGTTTCCACGGCTTTGCTCGTGCGTGGCCTTCTTCCCGAGCTTGAGTTGGGCAAGGGCTCCATCGTGAACATAACTTCGATCGCCGGCGCTCGCGTTCACCCTTTCGCAGGCGCTGCGTATGCAGCCTCTAAAGCAGGTCTCGCGGCACTCACCAGGGAAATTGCTCATGAGTTTGCTGGACAGGGGGTTCGCGCTAATGCCATAGCCCCGGGCGAGATAGAGACGTCGATCCTGTCGGACGGCACGGACAAACTCGTTAGCAGCCAAGTACCAATGGGACGTCTCGGCGACCCGTCTGAGATCGCCGAGTCGATTTATTTCCTCTGCACGCCTGCCTCGTCCTATATCAATGGTGCTGAAATCCACATCAATGGTGGGCAACACGTATGAGGGTTCTCGTAAAGGATTGGCTCATCAATCCTCGGCCGTTGAGCGACTGTATTAGGGTTAGGTCAAGTGCTCATATTCGTGCGAATACCTGGAACAGTGCCACGTCGAAACATACGACAGACAGACCAATCAGCCTATAAGAGAGCTTCAACTAGCCAGTCAAAGACGGCGACTTTTCTCCAAAGCGGGCTTAGCAAAGTTGCTGGCCATTGAGCGGGCTTGCGTGCGCTCTAAAGGCTTATTCTAGGACAGGAGCGGTTACGAATACGCAAGGAGTTCGCGGCAGCCCTTTTTGGGCCTTGTGGCGGGGCAACAGAGCTGCCCTGTTGCGGCCAATCTGCCGGCGAGCAATTCGCAGCAACGCGATGCTGGATGGCAAATCGAGATTCCGCGTGTTCGCCGCATCGCCACTGGAATGTATTGCTTTAGACGCGGCGGCGTACGACAGGTCGACGAAGCCACCAAGAGTTAATATCGGCGAGGAACGCCCCGGCATGACTTTTGCACGTTCTCACAACGATCCTAAGGACCACCGTTGCAGCTTGGGAGAGTGGTCTGCTGCGAGGCTAACTGCATTTGCAGGGATTGCTTGTAGCGGATATCTCGAGGTGCCGTCAAACTTTTTGAGTCGGGAAAATTGAACACAGCTCTAGTTACCGGCGGTTCCGGATACTTCGGGGAATTGTTGAGCAAACAGCTGCTCGAGCAAGGAGCCTCCGTTCGCGTCTTCGATCTGAACCCTCCAAGCATGAGCCATCCAAATCTTGAGTTTCTCAAGGGCACAATTCTGGACAGAGATGCTGCAAAACAAGCAGTGACCGGCATCGGAAAGGTTTTTCACAACGTTGCGCAAGTCCCTCTGGCTAAGGAAATAGATCTATTCTGGTCGGTCAACAGGGACGGCACTCAGATCATTGTTGACGCATCCGTTGCCGCTGGAGTGGAAAAGTTCGTCTATACGTCCTCAAGCGCAGTCTTTGGCGCGCCGGATTCGAACCCCGTAACAGAAAAAACAGAACCGGATCCGGCGGAAGATTATGGTCGCGCGAAGCTTGCGGGTGAACTTATCTGTAAGAAAGCAATGCAGCGCCATGGTCTGGATGTGGCAATTGTGCGTCCTCGCACTATCCTCGGACATGGGCGCTTGGGCGTCGTTCAAATCCTTTTTGACTGGATTGAACGGGGATTCGATGTTCCAGTGCTGGCTGGCGGGAACAACAAGTATCAGTTCGTGCACTCGGATGATCTGGCATGGGCATGCATCGCAGCGTCGAATGTAAGAGGCTTTGCCGTATACAATATTGGTGCTGCCGAATTCGGTACAATGCGTGAACTTCTCCAGGGTTTAATCAATCACGCCGGAACCGGGAGCCGAATTAAATCCATCCCTATGGGACCGACGGCGCTGGCAGCGAATATGGCGAGTATGCTCGGCCTTTCTCCGCTGGGGCCATACCATTCGCTGATGTATGGCCGATCCATGTATTTCGACATTTCAAAAGCGCAGAAGGAACTTGGCTATGCACCGAGATATTCAAATTCCCGGATGATTACGGAATCCTATGATTGGTACCGGTCAAACAGGGAGGCTCTGTCTGAAGGCGTGGCGTCACATCATAGGTCGCCGGTCAAGCAGCAGATGCTAGCACTGGTTCCACGCATATTGCGGATGATCCCGACATGAACGCGCTGCCAATGGTCCTTGTTTTTGCTGCGGCCCTGAATTCCTGTATCGGCAATATGTTGCTGAAATGGAGCAGGGCCTCGCTGCCCGCCGACGCCGGAGTGGCCGACCAGTTTATATCAATCGGCTTCATGGGTGGACTGACATTTTATGGTGTCAACGTCGTCTTGTTCGCAAAGGCTCTCGATTCGATGGAAGTGTCCATCGCTTATCCGATTATGGCAGGCTCCGGATTCGCGATGCTGATGGTTGCGTCGTACTGCGTTTTCGGAGAACCATTCCACCCGCACAAATGGATCGGTCTTGCCCTTGTCTTGGCTGGCATCATCTTTCTGGCTCGAGGGAACTGAAATGGCATTCGATCGAATGCTCGTAGAGACAATGACGCCTATATGGCCATTACTTGATGGGGAAGAAAAGCCAATGGTGATAACGCAAGTCGCAAGCAGCGTCACTCGCGCCATTGCTATTGCCCCTTTTCATATTCGTCTGCCGGTGAAAAGCGCTTCGCTTTTCCTGAGCTTCTGCATTGTGTTTATTTCCGTCGGCGCGGGCGGTCCCTTAGCACGAAACCGCCGCGCAGAAAGGTTTTATCATCTCCTGCAAAGATTTCCGGGTCCGGTGGGCTCAGTCGTGCTCCTTTACCGCTCAATGACCCTGCTTGCATTCTATGAACAGACACCTGTGGCCGAGAAACTGTTGAGGACGCAGGCTCTGAACCGAGTTAAAAGGCTTGAGTATGAGAGGCACTTTTCGCCTAAGTAGTGAGCTGCAACTGGAAGCGGATGCGGTTATTATTGGCTCCGGTGCGGGCGGGGCCAGCGTGGCAGATGTACTGACAGCTAGCGGTTTGTCAGTGGTTATGCTGGAAGAAGGCAAACATGTCCCATCATCATCGGCGTCTCCTGTCGCAAGCGAAGCCTTCGCGGCAGCTTGGCGCAGTGGAGGATTGACCGCCGCGTTTGGACAGCCTCCGATTGCGTATGCAGAAGGCCGATGCGTTGGGGGAGGAACAGAAATCAACAGTGCCATTGCCCAACGAGCCGATAACTACCTCATCGATCAATGGCGCAAGGTCTACAAGATCGAGAATTTTACACCGGACGAATTGACGCAATATTACCAGCGAGCCGTTGCGACGGTAAATGCAAGTCTCACTCCGGGTCCGGTCGGACGTGCCACCGATATTTTGCGGCAAGGGGGCGATGTGCTCGGCTGGGAAGTGTCGGAGCTGAAACGGGGCCAGCGTGGCTGCAAGGGTGCTAATCGTTGTGCTTTTGTTTGTCCGAGCGGCGCCAAACAGTCCATGGCGGTGACCCTCCTGCCAAAGGCGATAGACCGCGGCATGCGGCTTTTTGCGCAAACACGTGTGGCCAAGATACGTCTTGTTAACGGGCGCGCCACGGAAGTCATCGCCCGCTCGTGGGATGTGGCTGGCCAAGGTCGTTCGATACGTGTAAAGGCCGGCATGGTGTTTGTCTGCGCAGGAGCAATTCACACACCGGCGATCTTGCGTCGCTCTGGCCTGCGTGAACGCATCGGCAATACGCTCCGCGTTCATCCGACAATCAAGGCAACGGCGCTGTTTGATGAGCCTGTTGATGCACATCGGTCGCGCCTTCCGTTGACAGCGGTCACCGAATTCATGCCGGAACAGCGGATCGGCGGGTCGGTGTTCACGCCTGCGCTGTTTGGCCTCTCGCTTGCGGGAGATTGGATCAATCGCGGCGACCTGATGCAGCATTGGCGCTTTTGCGGCTCATATTACGGCATGATACGACCACGGGGAGTGGGCGCAGTGAGACCTCTTCCCGGTATCAATGAGCCACTTGTCCGCTTCACGCTCGCTCCTGAGGACTGGATCGCTTTGGGCCAGATTCTCACCCGTCTGGGCCAGGTCATGTTCGCGGCCGGTGCCCGTAAGGTCTTCCCGAACATATTCGGCCATGAGGGCTGGACAAGCCCTGATCAGGTGCACGAATTCTGGGACAATCCCCTGCCCAAGCGGCAGACCAATTTGATGACCGTACACCTGTTTTCCAGCTGCCCGCCCGGCGAGCATCGGGATGTTTGCGCCGTCGACAGCTACGGACGCGTGCGAGGCGTCGAAAATCTCTTTGTCGCTGATGGCAGCCTCATTCCGGAGGCACCCGGCGTTAACCCCTAAATGACGATCATGGCCCTGGCATTCCGGGTCGCAGAAGCGGCACTCAGTCATTCCGTTAAAGAGCGCGCCCAATCAGCCGCAACAGATAGACGTTGAAGGCAAATGGTGGAGACCAAAGTAGGTTACAAACATTGAGCTGAGTAGCCTTATAATTTTAGTCAGACACAGCGCGCGAACTCGCAGCAGGGCGCATTATCGATAGATGCGCCACTTGCCCTTTTCCTCGGACACAAGCTTGTAAACCGAATTGTTGTCCAGTACCGGTTTGCCCCACAACCCATCTCTTGAAGTCACGACAAGAGTCTTGCAGAGATATTTTTCCTTCATAACTCTGAGTTGATCTTCAGTGGCATTGCCTTCGAAGGCATCCACGAAGAATTCATAAACGCCTGATGCTTGCTCAGGTGTGAGTTGAGCAGCATAGGCGCGCAAGAGCCCCAGCGGCGTTCCGCAATTTCGTCTCTGTGACAAAACCGCCCAGGCAATGTTTCCTGGCCAACGCGTTACACTTGCCAGATCAAGCGGGTTATTGGCGACTGCTTCAGCCGATGGAGTCACCTGACGGACAGCTTTCCACATCTCAGGAGATGCCTTGAAAGCTATGCCCTCCTCTGTCTCAGGTCCCTCAACTCGAAATTTGAAGTTGGCCGCGTATACGCATTGGGCGCCAGCTAAAATTGAGGGGACCAGAAATATAATTGCGGTCATCGTTGTTAGGCGCCCGACCAGCGTGTTTTTTTCGATGCGTGTGGAGAAAAGTGCAGCAGTCATTGCCGTCATAAGAAGCAGCGATGGAATGAGGACACGCCATCCTAGATCATTATACATAATGACACTATGAAGGAACTGTGTGCAAAACAGCGGAGCAATCACCGCGACAATTATCGCGCGGTCAATATGTGGACGCCTGATCGTCTCGTCTGAAACGATAGAAAAACTCCAGATGATAAATGCCAAAAATACAACGCCGAATTCAAGAAGGAGCAAAACCGCCCAGAACCCGGGAACATCATAAAACCAATTTCCGCCAAGAAATATCGGAAAAACCCAAAACGCCACGACTTTTCTCGCGTGTATAATGGAGGATTGTTCACGAACCAGGACACCTGCACATAGTGCGGCTATGGTAACAGCGCTCGAAAGTGAAATGGCAACTTCCAGCAGTCGCTTGGCCCTTAGCACATGCGGAACCGACAGCGCCCCGATAATGGGTAATATCGATAGCAGCGAAAAGCCGCCCGCCCACATCGAGCTTCCATAAGCAGAAGCCAACATTGCACCCATAAACGCTGCGAGAACCAGATTACCCCCGGCGTCACAATATAGAATTCGCAAGTACGCCAGGACGATAATCAACGTCAGGGTTCCGGAAAATAGATGCTGGGGTACCCACGCGGCCTGAACGATCCACGTTTGGAGTCCGTGTTCGTGTGCCATCCATGTGTCAAGCCACTTTCCGGAGGCAAATCGCACGATTGACTTCAGCGAACCGGCGAGCAAGAGCGGGAGTACCCACCACGCTGCATTCGCACTTCTGCTTCGGGCAACCGCCAGCCACAACACTACAGACGTCGAGAACAATGCCGTCAGGCCGGTAAGCGCAATGTCTGCCTCCCAGCCGCTCGCACCTGTGACGACGGACGAACATGCCGCGATGAAGTGCCAGACGTAGTAGTAAATAAGAGTGGGCGGAGTTCCGGCTTGGGAATGGATTAGCGGGAGGCAACCCGTTTTGAGCTATTTCATTTACGATGGCAATTTTCGCATGATCCCAGATCGGGTAACCTACGCCGACGCTCTCACCATAATGCTGCGGAATGATCGCGAACGTTGGCAAAAGACAAAGGAGAAATGCAACAGCCAACCAGGACAAACTTGGACTGGTCGGCGAGCGAAAGAGTGGCTCGATGGCCCCTTTCGATAACCAGAGTGCGACAGCGAACAACGCAACAACGATCAGGATCAGATTGCTGGCGGTTAAAGGTAACAAGTGAAAAACGGAAACACCTGCAGCGCCGAATATTCCTAATCCGATGACCGGGGCTATAAGCAAGCGCATCCGGATATTGCTTTCGAAGTACTTCGAAACAGGCAATCCTATTGCATATCCTATTGTCATCGAAACGAGTGTGCTGGAGATCACAGGGGAAATTTGTACCAGCAATAGTCGTCTCCGTATTCTTTGATATGTCTTAAATTGCCTGACCGTGCTTGAGGCACCAATCGATCGAAAGTCGCATGCCGTCGCGCAAAGCGATCTTGGGCATGTAACCGAGTACGTTTCTGGCTTTGGTGATATCGCAAGCTATTGTTTTGTTCATTTCGGACAGAACGTGGATTTGCTGGAGATAGATGCCAGCATGCTGGAGAGTCACGTCCACCATCCTTGCGACGTCGCCGACGACGGCTGGTAGATGAAGCTGGTTAGGCTTGACCGTCATGCCGAAATCTTCGCGCAGTACTTTTCCGACAACGTCGATAATTTCGTTCATGGAGTAGGGCGTCTCGTCTGCAAGCCAGAATATCTCTCCGGCCGCCTGCTCATGAGCTGCGGCAAGAAGCACGCCTTGGGCGAGGTTATCCGTGTAGCCCATCGAGCGGCGGTTGCGTCCCGATCCAACGATAGGAAACCTACCGTCCTTGACCATCTTGAAAAAGAGCGTTTGCCTTGGCGGCTGGTTGGGGCCGTAAAACCACGGCGCGCGAACGATGGTGAGCGCGACGAACAGCCCACCTTTTCTTTTGTGAATGAGGCCTCGAGATAAGCTCTATCATTGATAGGAGTGGACCGGGATGGTTGGAGATCGCGCTGATGCCATGCTTGAAGTCATGGATGAAGGCATGCATGAAGCCAGGCATGAGGGAAAGTATCGGCGGATCGAGGTGATCACCGGTCGGCGGCAGCGGCGGAATTGGACTGACGAGGAGAAGGCGCGGATTCTCGCGGAGAGCGCAGAACCTGAAGTGAACATTTCGGCTGTTGCGAGGCGCTGGGGCGTCAATCGCGGCTTGCTGAATGTGTGGCGACGGGAAGCCGGACTAACCTCTCAACGGTCGGCAAAGACTAGTTTGCCGCCTGCCGTGTTCGTGCCGGTGACAGTGGTTGGGGATGGCGCACGACACGAAGGCTCGCCATCGAATGCCCCAGAGGTTCTCGCTGGCCGAATTGAGATCGAGATTGCGGGCGCACGCATGACGGTCATCGGCTCGGTAGCGCCTGAACTGGCGCAGGCGATGGTAGCGGCGTTGCGAGGGCGCCGGTGATCGGAGTTTCGCCAAATGGCGTGAAGATCATGGTTGCGACGCAACCCGTCGACTTCCGGCGCGGCATGAATGGCCTGGTAGCTTTGGTGGCGTCAGCCCTTGCGGCCGATCCCTATTGTGGCGACGTGTTCGTGTTCCGCGCCAAGCGTCTTGATCGGCTTCGCTGCATTTATTGGGACGGATCAGGCATGATCCTAGCGACGAAGTGGTTGGAGGCGGGCAAGTTCGTTTGGCCTCCGATCCGCGATGGCGCTATGCAGATGAGTGCCCAGGAGTTCTCGCTTTTGCTGGCCGGCATTGACTGGACGCGCGTCAAACGAAACGCGGTGAGGAGGCCCTCAAAAGCAGGCTGATCCTATTGGTTTTGCTTGAAGATTCAGACCCGTGTGGTAGGGTCTGTCATGCCGCTTCGACCCGATCCCTTGCCCCAGGATGCTGCGCAATTGACCCGGATCATTCTCTCGCTCGACGAAGAGAATGCCGATCTCAAGGCGCGCGTTGCCTTCCTTGAGCGCCAGCTCTTCGGGACGAAATCGGAGAAGATGACGACGATCGATCCAACGCAGGCAATGCTCGATCTTGGCGATCTAGGCGACATTCCCGTTGCTGCCAATGACGATGTCGCGCCGGTCGATGAAGACAAAACGCAGGCACGGCGATCGCCAGCCCGCAATATCGGCCGTTTGCCGAAACACCTTCCGCGTTATGACGAGCTCATCGAGCCAGCGAGCAAGACTTGCCCCTGCTGTTCGTTCGAACTTCATTGCATCGGCACTGATGTCAGCGAGGCGCTCGACATCGTGCCTGCAGTAGTCCGGGTGAAACGGACGATCCGGCCACGCTATGCATGCCGGGCTTGCGAGAGTGGCATCGTGCAAGCACCCGCACCAGCACGCATCATGGACGGCGGCATGGTGACCACGGCGTTTGCAGCCCATGTCGCCGTTTCGAAGTTTGCCTGGCATTTGCCGCTGCATCGCCAGGCGCAGATGCTGGCCTCCTGCGGCGTCATCATTGATCGCGGTACGCTCGGGGCATGGGTCACGCGGGTCGCCTGGTGGCTCGAACTTCTCTACGATGCACTCACCGCCTTCATCCGCTCGCAGCCGAGGGTGTTCTGTGACGAGACGCCACTTCCGCGCCTCGATCCGGGGCGCAAACGAACCAAGGTCTGCCAGTTATGGGCACAAGCGGTTGACGATCGGCCATGGAACGGTCCGGCGCCGCCGGCGGTGGCCTACATTTTTGCCGAAAGCCGCAGCGCTCGCGAGATCGAGGGGCAACTGTCGTCGTTCGCCGGCGTGCTTCAGGTTGATGGATATCAAGCCTATAAAACCATGGTCAAACGACGCGGCAAGAGCAACGTTGCCCCCATGCGGCTGGCCTTCTGCCTCGCTCATGCACGGCGAAAGTTCGTTGACGTCGTCAAACTGACCGGCTCTTCGGAGGCCTTGTCGATCCTTGCCAGGATTGCCGAAATCTATCGCATCGAAGCAAAACTACGAGGGGAAGATGAAGATACCCGGCTTAGCGGCAGGCGTCGTGAGGCAGCTCCCATCATGAGAGAACTGAAGGTCCATCTCACCGAACTGAGCGACGAGGTGTCGTCGAAATCGGCACTTGGCAAGGCAGTCACTTACATGCTCAACCACTGGAGCGGATTGACAGCCTTTCTAGAGGATGGCCGGATCGAGGTGGACTCCAATGTCGTCGAGCGTTCCATGAAATCCGTGGCTTTGACGAGAAAGAACTCATTATTCGTGGGCAACGAGCGGGGTGGAAAGACCTTCGCTGTCCTGGCATCGCTCGTGAACACGGCAAAGCTTAACGGCGTGGACCCCGACGTCTGGCTTGCCGATGTGCTGGAGCGCATCATCTCCGGCAAAGTGAAAGCCAACGAGATGGAGAGCCTTTTGCCTTGGGCCTGGAAGGCGGAACGCGAAGCGATGACACAGCAGGAGCGACAAGCGGCATGACACAGAACAGCCAGGAGATGACGCCGCGACCGAAGCTCGATGACGACGCATTCGAAGCCTTTATCAGGAGACGTCGTCCGCCATCGCCTATCTGGTCAATGAGCAGACTCGATGGTTATCTTACGGCCCTCATCATCGGCCCCAGGTTCATCGACCCACGGCAATGGATCCCGGAACTGACCGGCCCGGATGCCCTAAACCTGCCGATGGAAACAACCGAACATCGGGCCGTGCAGACGATCGTTGCAGAGTATAATCGGATATCTGCAAGCCTTTCCGAGAGACCGAAAGACCACCGGCCAAGGTTCACCCAGATCGATGATCAGACCCTTGATCCATTTGATTGGGACATCTGCTTTCTCATTGGAACACGACACGCGCCAAGGCTTTGGCAGCCTGTCCTTCGAGGTCATGCCGTCACTGGGGATATCATTGCGCCGATCCGCAAGCTCGGCGAGGTAAAACGGAAAGCGACCCACCAGGATGCTGCTGCCGTCGCCGAAGCACTCGTCAATATCCGAACCTATTTTATGCCGAAGCGGGCAAAGCAGAAGTTCTGACCGAGAGCCAGAAAGCCAGAAACCTATTTAGTCAAATCACGAAAGCCGTGGGCCATTCGTTGCGCTCAC
>NZ_LNCD01000017.1 GCF_001542405.1 Rhizobium altiplani | reverse complement strand
CCCGACGGTATTTGGTATTTGGACGAAGTCGTCGTGAAATGCGCTGGAGAGAAATTCTGGCTCTGGCGTGCGGTCGATCAACATGGCACCGTTCTCGAAGAGATATTGCAGAAGCGGCGTGATAAAAGGGCAGCGACGCGCGTGCTGGTGGCGTTAATGAAGCGCTATGGCTTTGCTCCCAAACGGAGCATCACCGATAAGCTCCGCTCCTATGGTGCAGCAAAGGCGGAAGTGGCACGGCCTTGACCATTGGTCGCACAAGTGCAGCGCGACAACCAAGATGAGACGCGCATTGCCTCGCCTGAACTGCTCCCTGAGAATGGGTTATTGCCTCATCTAAATTGCTCCCGACGAATCAACCTCGGGAGCTGTGATGAGGAAGGTAAGCATGGCGACACGTGCGGAATTGGTGGCGGCGATCAGTTGTCGCTATGTGTTAGGCGGGCGGGCCGAGAAGGCGAGGATGTTGGACGAGTTCGTGGCCCTCACGGGCTTTCATCGCAAGCATGCGATGCGACTGCTGCGAGGAGAACGCGAACCGGCCAAGGGTGGTCCTCGGCCAGGGCGCCGGGTTTACGGCGATGACGTGCGGGCAGCGCTCGTCGTTGGGAGGCGTCGGATCGAATTTGCGGCAAGCGACTACACCCCCTGTTGCCAACACTGATCGAAGCGATGGAACGTCATGGACACGGCGATATGAATAGCGAGACGCGCCGGCAACTCTTGACGATGAGTCCAGCGACGATTGATCGGGTCCTCAAGGAGATTAAAGCGAGCGCCACCGGTCCGCGGCGCCGGAAAGGATCAACAGCGATTCGGCGTAGTGTTCCCGTTCGAACCTTCTCGGATTGGGATGACCCCGCACCCGGGTTTGTTGAGGCTGACCTCGTTTCTCATTCCGGCCCGTACGGGAGGGGTGCCTTCTCGCAAACGCTGGTGTTGACCGATATAGCCACGGGCTGGACGGAATGCGCGCCGCTGCTGGTTCGCGAGCAAACGGTACTGATCACTGCGTTGGCCGAACTGCGCAAATTGCTGCCGTTCCCGCTGCTGGGCTTCGACACTGACAACGACAGTGTGTTCATGAACGAGAGTGTTCATGAGTATTGCTTGCGCGATAATATCGAACTTACCCGTTGCCGCCCTTACCGAAAGAATGATCAGGCATTTGTCGAGCAGAAAGAATGGCGCGATCGTGCGCAAGATCGTTGGATGCCGACGCTTCGAGGGGCTGCGAGCCACTCGGGAACTGGCCAAGCTTTATTCGTCAATGCGGTTGTTCGTGAATTTCTTTCAGCCATCATTCAAGCTGAAAGAAAAGCACCGTGACGGAGGCAAGGTGATCAAGCGTTATCATCGTCCCGCCACACCCTTTCAGCGGCTGCTTGACGACCCACGCACGCCGGAGGATACATGCCTTCGGCTCAAGGCGATGTACCTGACGCTCGATCCGGTCCGACTGCTCCACGACATGCGCCTGGCACAAGAGAGATTGGATCGACGGTCGTCATCACCAGCCACCTCCAACAACGGCCTCGTTATTCCGCAAGTGGTCGCAGCAAGGCGGCTGGTGCCAGCTCAACTGGAGCGGTGCGAACCAGTCCTTCGCTACCTGCGACGCCAACAAGAGAGGATGATCGTGAGCGCGACGAACAGCCCACCTTTTCTTTTGTGAATGAGGCCTCGAGATAAGCTCTATCATTGATAGGAGTGGACCGGGATGGTTGGAGATCGCGCTGATGCCATGCTTGAAGTCATGGATGAAGGCATGCATGAAGCCAGGCATGAGGGAAAGTATCGGCGGATCGAGGTGATCACCGGTCGGCGGCAGCGGCGGAATTGGACTGACGAGGAGAAGGCGCGGATTCTCGCGGAGAGCGCAGAACCTGAAGTGAACATTTCGGCTGTTGCGAGGCGCTGGGGCGTCAATCGCGGCTTGCTGAATGTGTGGCGACGGGAAGCCGGACTAACCTCTCAACGGTCGGCAAAGACTAGTTTGCCGCCTGCCGTGTTCGTGCCGGTGACAGTGGTTGGGGATGGCGCACGACACGAAGGCTCGCCATCGAATGCCCCAGAGGTTCTCGCTGGCCGAATTGAGATCGAGATTGCGGGCGCACGCATGACGGTCATCGGCTCGGTAGCGCCTGAACTGGCGCAGGCGATGGTAGCGGCGTTGCGAGGGCGCCGGTGATCGGAGTTTCGCCAAATGGCGTGAAGATCATGGTTGCGACGCAACCCGTCGACTTCCGGCGCGGCATGAATGGCCTGGTAGCTTTGGTGGCGTCAGCCCTTGCGGCCGATCCCTATTGTGGCGACGTGTTCGTGTTCCGCGCCAAGCGTCTTGATCGGCTTCGCTGCATTTATTGGGACGGATCAGGCATGATCCTAGCGACGAAGTGGTTGGAGGCGGGCAAGTTCGTTTGGCCTCCGATCCGCGATGGCGCTATGCAGATGAGTGCCCAGGAGTTCTCGCTTTTGCTGGCCGGCATTGACTGGACGCGCGTCAAACGAAACGCGGTGAGGAGGCCCTCAAAAGCAGGCTGATCCTATTGGTTTTGCTTGAAGATTCAGACCCGTGTGGTAGGGTCTGTCATGCCGCTTCGACCCGATCCCTTGCCCCAGGATGCTGCGCAATTGACCCGGATCATTCTCTCGCTCGACGAAGAGAATGCCGATCTCAAGGCGCGCGTTGCCTTCCTTGAGCGCCAGCTCTTCGGGACGAAATCGGAGAAGATGACGACGATCGATCCAACGCAGGCAATGCTCGATCTTGGCGATCTAGGCGACATTCCCGTTGCTGCCAATGACGATGTCGCGCCGGTCGATGAAGACAAAACGCAGGCACGGCGATCGCCAGCCCGCAATATCGGCCGTTTGCCGAAACACCTTCCGCGTTATGACGAGCTCATCGAGCCAGCGAGCAAGACTTGCCCCTGCTGTTCGTTCGAACTTCATTGCATCGGCACTGATGTCAGCGAGGCGCTCGACATCGTGCCTGCAGTAGTCCGGGTGAAACGGACGATCCGGCCACGCTATGCATGCCGGGCTTGCGAGAGTGGCATCGTGCAAGCACCCGCACCAGCACGCATCATGGACGGCGGCATGGTGACCACGGCGTTTGCAGCCCATGTCGCCGTTTCGAAGTTTGCCTGGCATTTGCCGCTGCATCGCCAGGCGCAGATGCTGGCCTCCTGCGGCGTCATCATTGATCGCGGTACGCTCGGGGCATGGGTCACGCGGGTCGCCTGGTGGCTCGAACTTCTCTACGATGCACTCACCGCCTTCATCCGCTCGCAGCCGAGGGTGTTCTGTGACGAGACGCCACTTCCGCGCCTCGATCCGGGGCGCAAACGAACCAAGGTCTGCCAGTTATGGGCACAAGCGGTTGACGATCGGCCATGGAACGGTCCGGCGCCGCCGGCGGTGGCCTACATTTTTGCCGAAAGCCGCAGCGCTCGCGAGATCGAGGGGCAACTGTCGTCGTTCGCCGGCGTGCTTCAGGTTGATGGATATCAAGCCTATAAAACCATGGTCAAACGACGCGGCAAGAGCAACGTTGCCCCCATGCGGCTGGCCTTCTGCCTCGCTCATGCACGGCGAAAGTTCGTTGACGTCGTCAAACTGACCGGCTCTTCGGAGGCCTTGTCGATCCTTGCCAGGATTGCCGAAATCTATCGCATCGAAGCAAAACTACGAGGGGAAGATGAAGATACCCGGCTTAGCGGCAGGCGTCGTGAGGCAGCTCCCATCATGAGAGAACTGAAGGTCCATCTCACCGAACTGAGCGACGAGGTGTCGTCGAAATCGGCACTTGGCAAGGCAGTCACTTACATGCTCAACCACTGGAGCGGATTGACAGCCTTTCTAGAGGATGGCCGGATCGAGGTGGACTCCAATGTCGTCGAGCGTTCCATGAAATCCGTGGCTTTGACGAGAAAGAACTCATTATTCGTGGGCAACGAGCGGGGTGGAAAGACCTTCGCTGTCCTGGCATCGCTCGTGAACACGGCAAAGCTTAACGGCGTGGACCCCGACGTCTGGCTTGCCGATGTGCTGGAGCGCATCATCTCCGGCAAAGTGAAAGCCAACGAGATGGAGAGCCTTTTGCCTTGGGCCTGGAAGGCGGAACGCGAAGCGATGACACAGCAGGAGCGACAAGCGGCATGACACAGAACAGCCAGGAGATGACGCCGCGACCGAAGCTCGATGACGACGCATTCGAAGCCTTTATCAGGAGACGTCGTCCGCCATCGCCTATCTGGTCAATGAGCAGACTCGATGGTTATCTTACGGCCCTCATCATCGGCCCCAGGTTCATCGACCCACGGCAATGGATCCCGGAACTGACCGGCCCGGATGCCCTAAACCTGCCGATGGAAACAACCGAACATCGGGCCGTGCAGACGATCGTTGCAGAGTATAATCGGATATCTGCAAGCCTTTCCGAGAGACCGAAAGACCACCGGCCAAGGTTCACCCAGATCGATGATCAGACCCTTGATCCATTTGATTGGGACATCTGCTTTCTCATTGGAACACGACACGCGCCAAGGCTTTGGCAGCCTGTCCTTCGAGGTCATGCCGTCACTGGGGATATCATTGCGCCGATCCGCAAGCTCGGCGAGGTAAAACGGAAAGCGACCCACCAGGATGCTGCTGCCGTCGCCGAAGCACTCGTCAATATCCGAACCTATTTTATGCCGAAGCGGGCAAAGCAGAAGTTCTGACCGAGAGCCAGAAAGCCAGAAACCTATTTAGTCAAATCACGAAAGCCGTGGGCCATTCGTTGCGCTCAC
>NZ_LNCD01000016.1 GCF_001542405.1 Rhizobium altiplani | reverse complement strand
CTCCATTCCAGCATCCATGATGAATCACAAATCTGCTGATTTGGGAATCCCGCACCGATTCCGATAAGCAATGATCCGCTCTAAACGACCGGCTTCCAAGCCATCGCATTTGCACCTCAGATCCAAAAATGGATCCTGGTCCGGATCTGTCCGGGGCAGGGACGCCGCCCCCCTATACATGGCTGATGGTTCATGGACGAACCTGCCGAGCACGGAAATAGCCCCGCTCCCTGTCGCAAAAAAGCGCGCGTCGCCGATATCGGCGACGGGCATTTGAGGGCTGTCAATGAAGCGGCGGCCGGCCTCGCTGTCATCCGTCAACTCGAAGCCGACGAGAGCGCCGCAATGGCCCTGGCGCAGGTACGTCTGCGTCCGCTCGCCGCTGGCTGGCTTTTCGGTCCAGAAATATCTGATTGATTTTACGCAGAGAAGTTCTTTTTGAAGGCAACAATTGCGCCAGCGGCCCTATCGACGAAATATCTTTCCGACCGGTGCGACGGCAGAACGTCGTCATTCAAAAGGCGCCATTGCACGCGGCAAAAATCTCGCAACGACACAGGAAATAGAATACTATTTCTATAGATATTAATTGTTGCTGTTAGCCTATCGTCTCCCTCATCAAGGAGACACACATGAGTGCCGCGCGACCACAGCTCAAACTTGGCGCCTTCCTCTATCCGACGGGCCATCACGTGGCCGCATGGCGGCACCCGGAAGCGCAGGCGGACGCCGGTTCCAATATTGCTCACTATATCGAGCTTGCGCAGCTTGCTGAAGCGGCGAAATTCGATCTCATTTTTATGGCTGACGGCGTTGGAACGCGCGGGACGGACATAGAGGCATTGAGCAGGACAGCTGTCCGCTATGTGGCGCAGTTCGAGCCCATTACCTTGCTGTCGGCTCTGGCGGCGGTGACCAAGCACATCGGATTCGTCGCCACAGCGTCCACCTCATACAACGAGCCCTACCATATCGCGCGGAAATTCGCCTCGCTCGATCACATCAGCGGCGGCCGAGCGGGCTGGAACCTGGTCACCTCGTCCAGCGAGCACGAAGCGCATAATTTTGGTCGCGATGAGCATTATGCACATGCGGAACGATACGAGCGGGCCGAAGAGTTTGCCGATGTCGTGCGCGGATTGTGGGACACCTGGGAGGAAGACGCATTCCTTCGCGACAAGGAAAGCGGCATCTACTTCGATCCGGACAAGCAGCATATCCTCAATCACAAGGGCAAATTCTTCAAGGTTCGCGGACCACTGAACGTCGCCCGTGCGCCTCAGGGTCAGCCAGTGCTCGTACAGGCAGGCTCGTCGGAACCGGGCAAGGAGCTTGCCGCGCGCACCGCAGAGGTTGTCTTCACCGCGCATCAGACAATCGAGGATGCTCGCGGATTCTATAAGGATCTCAAAACGCGACTTGCCAAGTACGGACGCGGGCGGGAAGAGTTGAAGATCATGCCGGGGATCTTCCCGGTCGTCGGCCGGACGCAGGCTGAGGCTGAGGCGAAATTCCAGGAAATTCAGGATCTCATCCATCCGGTGGTCGGCCTGTCGATGTTGAACGGCATGACCGGTGGCGTTGATCTCTCGAAATATCCTCTGGACGGCCCCATCCCGGACCTCCCGGAAACGAACGCAAGCAAGAGCCGGCAAAAGTTGCTTCTTGATCTTGCCAGGCGCGAAAACCTGACGATCCGCGAGCTCTATCTGAGGATCGCAGGCGCGCGTGGCCATTGGCAGGTCGTCGGCACGCCGAGCCGGATCGCGGATGAGATGGAGCACTGGTTCACGACCGGGGCGGCAGACGGCTTCAATGTTATGCCGCCGCATCTGCCCGTCGGGCTAAGGGACTTCGTGGAGCTCGTGTTGCCGGAACTGCGGCGCCGCGGATTGTTCCGCACCGAATACCAGGGCAGGACGTTGCGCGAAAATCTTGGCCTTAGCACACCCCGGCACCCGGCGCGCGTTCAGACCGCGGCAGAGTAGGGGCCGATCGACATGAACCGACCCCATCTCACAGCCGAGCACATAACCCGGCAGTTCCAGATCGACGGGGAGCCGCTGATCGCGCTCGACGACATCAATCTGGATATTGCCCAGGGCGAGTTTGTCACTGTTGTCGGTGCCAGCGGCTGCGGAAAGTCGACGCTGTTGCGTCTCTTCGCGGGCCTGGATATCGCTACATCCGGCACCATCCGCCATGCGGACGAGCAAGTCGTCGAACCCAGCCTTCATCGGGGCATCGTCTTCCAGGAACCGCGCCTCTTCCCCTGGCTGACGGTCGAGAAGAATGTCTCTCTTGGCCTTCTGAACAGCAAGCTGACCAAGGCCCGAAAGGCCGACCTTGTGCGCGAACATCTGGAGCTTGTCGGGCTTTCCCGTTTTACCAATGTCTACCCGCATCAATTGTCCGGGGGAATGGCGCAGCGTGCCGGCATTGCCCGTGGCCTCGTCAGCCGGCCGAACGTCCTTCTGCTCGACGAGCCTTTCGGGGCACTCGACGCCATCACCAAGGCCCACCTGCAGGACGAGCTGCAGGAGATCTGGGCGAAGGAAAACATCACGATGGTTTTGGTGACGCATGACGTGGAAGAAGCGGTCTATCTCGGGGATCGCGTCGTCGTCATGTCGCCGCGTCCGGGCCGCATCCGCGAAGTGGTACCGGTCAAGCTGGCGCGCCCACGCCGGCGTACATCCAGCGATATTGCCAACCTGCGCGACCGCGTCCTGAAGAGCCTCCATGCGACCGGCGAAAACACGCGACCCAAGGGGTTGAAATCAGCCGATGACGGCAGCCACGTCGAACGTGCAGTCGCACTCGCCAGATAAGCTTCAAAAAACGGAGAGAAACTATGAAACGCGCATTTCTGCCACGCGTGGTCGCCGGCCTCGCACTGATGCTCGCGACCGCCCCGGCCACGGTCCACGCCGAAGAACCGCTGGTCATTCATGTCGGCTATGCCGCGATTGGCGTCGACAATCGTCCTTACGCGGAAGGCACATCTGCCGCGACCGCCCGGGCGGGCGAATTTCTGGAGAAGGAATTTGCCAAGGATCCGGACATCAAGATTGAATGGACCTTCTTCAAGGGCGCAGGCCCTGCCGTCAACGAAGGCTTTGCGAATGATCAGCTCGACTTCGCCTACCAGGGTGATCTTCCCTCGTTGATCGGCCGTGCCAACGGGCTGAAGACCAAGTATCTTCTGGCAAGCGGAGCGAGAAAGCCGCTCTATCTCGCCGTCGCCAAAGACAGCGGCATTAAATCTATCGCGGATCTGAAGGGCCGCAAGATAGCCCTCCAGCGCGGCACGAACGGCCATCTGGCCGCCATCAAGGTCCTGGAGGCCCATGGGTTGACGGAGCGCGACGTTCAGGTCGTCAATCTCGACAGCGCAGGCACGGTTGCTGCTTTGACCAGCAAGGACATCGACGCCGCGTTCGGCGATACGCAGCTGATCAACCTCGCCACCAAGGGTGCAGCCGATATCATCTATACCACCAAGGGGGACGATCCGCGCTTCGGCCGCAATGCCGGCGTCATCGCCCGCCAGGCGTTCATCGATGCCCATCCTGACATAACCCAGCGGGTCGTCGATGCTTTCGTCAAGGCGGCGCAATGGTCGTCGGACGAGCCGAATCGCACCGCACTTCTCGAGCTGTGGCACAAGTCGGGAACGCCAGTTCCAATTCTGGAGGAGTACTTCAAGGGTGACACGCTCGCCTACCGCAACTCGCCGCTGATCGATGACCTGCTTGTGTCGCAATACAAGGAGCAGGCGGCGAAGAGCAAGGAATTCGGCCTCATCCGCCGTGATGTCGATCTTGAGGGCTGGTTCGAGCCTCGCTACCTCAAGAGCGCCATTGAACGGTTCAACCTGCAGCACTTCTGGCAAGCCTATGGCGCTGACGGCAAGCCGCTCGCCTCGTAAGCAGAGCATTGGAGCAGCAGGCTGATGGCAATCCCTCTTGAAATCGCCGGTGATGACGGCATCCCGAACTGGCGCAGGTTTTTCAAGGGACGGTTCTCTTCACTATCGGCCTTGCTTCTTCCCGTGTTGTTGATTGCCCTCTGGTGGCTCGCCTCCGCAAGAGGCTGGCTGCCAGAGCAGATCCTTCCGGCGCCGTCCTATGTACTGCAGACCGCCGGTGACATGATCATGAGCGGTGAGCTGCTTTACCATGCCGCAGTCAGCTTGCGCCGCGTTGTCTTCGGCTTCACCATCGGCGCGGGGTTGGGATTGGGTCTCGGCATCGCCATGGGCCTGTCTGCGCGCCTGGAAGACTATATTAAGCCGACGTTCCTAGCCTTCGCACAGATCCCGACGCTTGGATGGATCCCGCTTCTGATGCTGCTGGTCGGCATCGAGGAGACACTGAAGATCATCATCATCGCCAAGGGCGCTCTCGTGCCGATCACGCTCAATACTTTCTCCGGCATCCGCAGTGTTCCCGGCAAATACGTGGAAGTCGGCAAGGCACTGCGTTTCAGCCGGTGGCAGACGCTTCGCCTGATCGTCCTGCCGGGCGCTATTCCTTCCATTTTCACCGGTATCCGCTATGGCCTTACGCACGCATGGACTTCGCTTGTCGGTGTCGAGCTCCTGGCGTCATCCGAAGGACTCGGCTACCTGCTCGTGTGGGGAAGACAGATGTTCTGGCTTGATACCGTGATCATCGCGATGATCGTGATCGGCCTCATAGGCTTTGCCATGGACAAGGGCCTGAATGGCGCCGAGGTCTTCATCCAGCGCTGGAAGAAAGAGGGACTTTGACGATGGCCGAAGCGACAACGAGGCTTGTCCGTATAAGACGTGGCTTCACCCTTCCTCTTCTTCTTCTCGCCGTGTGGGAGGCCTCCAGCCGCCTCGGGCTCGTGGATCCCCGCTTTCTGCCGGGGATCGAAGATGTCGTCCTGACCGCCAAGCGCGAGATCATCGACAATGGTCTGACGGGCCAGCTCGCAGCCAGTCTGTTGCGCAATATCGCAGGTTTTCTGATTGGCAGCATCCTCGGCGTCAGTTTCGGCACGCTCGTTGCCGTGACGAGGATCGGAGACAGGCTGGTCATGCCGACCTTCAACGGCCTGAAGCAAATTTCTCTGCTTGCCTGGATACCGCTCATTTCGGTGTGGTTCGGTTTCGGCGAGCAGGCGAAGGTGGTCTTTGTCGCTCTTGCAGCTTTCATTCCCATCGCCCTCAACACCTATGACGGTATCAAGGACGCGCCTTCAGAGCTGCTGGAGGTCGGTCGGGCGCTGCGGTTTCGACCCTGGCAGCGCGTTGCCAGAATCTACCTGCCGTCAGCTCTCCCGGCGATCGCGACCGGCATCCATCTCGGCCTCATCTATTCGTGGCTGGCGACCGTCGGGGCCGAGTATTTTCTTGCGGTCGGTCCAGGCATCGGCGGCCTGGTCATCGCTGGACGCGAGCGCTTCGACATGGCACTTGTCATGGTCGGCGTCATCATTCTCGGCCTTGTCGGGTTTTCACTCAATAGGCTGGCCGGTGCGGCGGAATCCAGGCTGCTGCGCTGGCGGGCCTGAGCCGCAAACCTGACGATGTTGGTGTGCGGCTTAAGTGGTGGTGTCGGCGACGAGATCGGGAACCTGTTTCAACAGGTCGAGATCGGCAACGGCGAAGCCGGATCCGGACCGGGACCGGCAGACAGTCCATAACCGGACAGGAACTTGCCCATACCGGCGAAGCGCCTTTCGAGCTCGTCGCGAAGATGGATGGCACTCACCGCCCGCCACTTTCCAGGGTTGGTAAAACCGGGGGATTGCGCGGCTATCGTCGCGCAATAACCGCCTCGATGAGGAGCCTATGTGAGTGGGTGAAGGGATCTGACCGCATTTGCTAGGATTGGACCACCGACTGCCCTATTGCGCATTTTGCTCGCTGCGGTGGATTTTTGGCCTTTTGACCGGAGGTGCCGCGACAGAGTGACGTTTGACGAGCGAGCATTCGAGCTTCGTAATCGGATACCGCTTCTTGCCAGGAAGGCTTTCCGGATTGAGATGTTCGATCGACCATTGGCCCATGGCGAGATGGGGAAGGACAGACGTCGTCAGCGGGGGAACGAGATGTCGCGAGATGTCCTCGTCGTCGTAACCCACAACCGACATGTCCTGGGGAATGCGAAGACCCGCATCCTTGAGGGCTTCGTAGCACCCGATCGCAGTTCTGTCATTCTGGCAGAAGATCGCTGATGGTGGCTCCTTCAGAGCCAGCAGCTTCATTGTCGCAGCATAGCCGGCGCTGGCCGACCAGTCGCCTTCGATGACCAGTTCGGGATCGAAGGGAATATCGGCTGTCGCGAGCGCGCGGCGATATCCGGTAAGACGATCTTGCGCAGCCTGCATCCAGATTTCGCCGGTGATCGTGGCGATGCGATGGTGTCCATGGGCGATCAGATGTCGGGTGGAACTCTGTCCTCCCGCAATCTCGCTCGGCACAACGCAGGGAAAGGCATAATCCGCCGTATAACAGTTGAGCAGCACCGTCGGGATGTTGAGCTTGTAAAAATAGGGGGGAAGCTCAACCTCGCGCGTATAGATCGTCATGTAGATGAGCGCCGATATGCCGCCGCTCGTCAAGGCTTTTATGGCCTTCGGCTCCATGACGGGATCGCTGAGCGTTTGCGTCACCAACAGGACATTACCGGCGTTCCATGAGGCTTGCCGCGCGCCTTCAATCGCAACGATCGCTTCCGGGCTGGTCGCGAGCTGGTCGACGGCAAACCCGATCACATTGTCCAGGCCCGAGTAAGAGGTCGGCGTTGCATATGTCGCTCCCATATAGCCAAGTGCCCGCGCTGCCTCAAACACGCGCTCGCGGGTCAACTGCGAGATGCGGGTGCCAGGCGTGTTGTTGAGCACGAAGGAAACGGCCGCCTGCGAGCAACCGGCCGCCTTGGCAATATCCATCATTGTCACGCGCTCGGGGCGAGAAGCCTTTCGGTTGCGTGCAGGCTTCCTTGCCGCGGGCTCGTGTTCGTCCAAGATCTTGGTTTTTCGCATCCGTGGAGGTCCGTTACCCTTATTTCGTCAAGGTGGATCGCTTGCTCACCATTGGTAATTAATATTACCACTGATCCGTCCGCGTTAGCAATCGCATGAAGTGACATACTTGTGCGCCGCTGGTGGCTATATCCGAACGTAAAAATGCATAACCCGCTGCCATTCTATGAAATGTTTTGATCTGCATTGATAATACTATTTACTAATTAAAATTCTTGTATACCGTCATGGAGCGATCGGAACCTTATGCCATTCGTCGCTTCGCGACCGCCCTAGGAGGGGGCGCGCATCCGGCCGGCCGCAAGTTGCAATCGGGCCCTTGCTACTGCGGCCCTTCGGGAGGTGTATTATGAATCAGCTGAAACGCAATGCAGCCTTGTTCTTCACCGGATTGATGCTCAGTGCCGCGCCTGTTGCGGTATCCCATGCCGCCGACAAGCCGACCTTGGCCTTCGTGGTCAACGTTGCTTCGGATTTCTGGAAGGCCGCTGAAGCCGGCGTAAAGAAGGCGCAGGGCGAAATGCCGGACTACAACATGGAGCTGAAATACCCCGAACAGGGATCGGTGGCCATTCAGCAGCGTCTCATGGAAGATCTCGTCAGCGCCGGCGTCAAGGGGATCATGGTCTCTGCCGTCGACCCCAAGACCCAGACGGATGGCCTCAACAAGATCGGCTCGCAGACGGCTCTCTTCACCACAGACAGCGACGCGCCGAAGACCAACCGCATTGCATATATCGGTTCTTCCAACGTCGATGCCGGCAAGCAGGCCGCCGAAATCGCCAAGAAGGCGATGCCTGATGGCGGCAAGTGCCTCGGTTTCGTCGGCCTGCTCGGCGCCGACAATGCAAGAGAGCGCATCGAAGGCATGAAGGGCGGCCTCGAGGGCACCAAGATCGAGCTGATCGACGTCCGCGGCGACGACGGCGACCAGACGCGCGCCAAGAAGAACGTCGAGGATGCGTTGGTGGCCAGCCCCGACGTGACCTGCATGGTCGGCTTCTACTCCTACAACACGCCGCGCATCTATGAGGCGCTCCGCGAGGCGGGCAAGCTCGGCCAGATCACCGTCGTCGGCTTTGATGACGATCCGATCACGCTCGGCGGCGTCAAGGAAGGCACGATCGCGGCGACCGTCGTGCAGCAGCCGTTCGAATGGGCCTACCAGGGCATGAAGCTGATGGCGGCCTATCTCAAGGGCGACAAGTCTGGCGTTCCAGCCAACGGTCTGATCATCATCCCGACGGTCATCATCGGCAAGGATGATGTCGACAAATATGCCGCCAACCTGAAGGCCATGGCCGGCAAGTAATCCTTCCTTGCGGCGGTGGCGCCAGTCGCCGCCGCAAGTGACGTTTTGTGCCGACAGCATTAGCAGCCATGGACAGGCGATGAACCACAGTTCCGATATCCCGTCACCGGACTCGCCCGCGACACCGTTCCTTTCGCTTTCCGGTGTTGGCAAGACTTATCCGGGCGTCGTCGCACTTGACGGCCTGTCAATGGACATCATGCCGGGCGAGGTGATCGGCCTCGTCGGCGAGAACGGGGCGGGAAAATCGACGCTGATGAAGATCCTCGGAGGCGTGATCGCGCCCGACCGGGGCGCAATCCTGCTCGATGGGGCGGAGCTTCATTCTCTTACCGTGGGATCGAGCATCTCGTCCGGCATCGCCTTCGTCCACCAGGAACTCAATCTCTTCGAAAACCTCGACGTCGCCGCCAATATTTTCCTGGGCCGCGAACCGCTGAAGGCCGGGCCTCTCAAGCTCGTCGATCGCGATCGACTGCGGGAGATGGTAAGGCCGCTCCTGAAGCGCGTGGGCGCGCACTTTTCCGCCGACACGCCCGTGGCGTCGCTTTCGCTTGCCGAGCAGCAGATGGTGGAAATCGCCAAGGCATTGTCGATCAACGCGAGGCTCGTCATCTTCGATGAGCCCACATCCAGCCTTCCTTTGGCCGAAACCGAGCGGCTCTTGAGCATCATCAAGTCGCTGAAAGCAGATGGCATCAGCGTCATTTTCATCTCGCATCGCCTCCACGAGGTCGAGCGCGTCGCCGACCGCGTGGTCGTGCTACGCGATGGCACGCTCGTCGGTACGCTTGCAAAGGCCGACATCGGGCACGACCAGATGGTCAAGCTGATGATTGGCCGGGTCCTTGCTGCGCGCACCGCCAAACCGCAGCGCGCGCCCGGCTCGGTTGCGCTGACGGCAAGCGGCGTTCGCACCGAGGCCTATCCATCCCGCCCTGTCGATCTGGACATCAGGTACGGAGAAATCCTCGGACTTGCCGGCCTTGTCGGCTCGGGGCGCACCGAGCTTGCAAGGGTGCTCTTCGGCATTGACCGAAGTTACGGCGGAGCCATTCTGCAGGACGGACAGCAAATCGCGGTCGGCTCCGCGCGTGATGCCGTGGCTCGCGGGATTTTCCTGGTGCCGGAGGATCGCAAGCGCAACGGCATTCTTCTTGATTTCCCGATTGCCCAGAACATTACCCTTGCCGACCTTCCAAATCTCGCCAACCGCCACATGCTGTCCGCCGACCGGGAGATGGCGGCGGCTGAAAAGCAACGCGCTCGCCTCGGCATCAAGGCCCCCTCGGTTTCGACCCGGACCGGCACTCTGTCGGGCGGCAATCAGCAGAAGGTGGTGCTTGCCAAATGGCTATCGATGAACCCGAAGGTGATGATCTTCGACGAGCCAACGCGCGGCATCGATATCGGGGCGAAGAATGAAATTTACGGGCTGATGCGGGCCCTTGCCGATGCTGGCGTCGCCATCCTGATGATCTCGAGCGACATGGAAGAGGTGATCGGCGTATCTGACCGCATCGCCGTCATGCATGAGGGCCAGATCGCCGGGATTTTGGAAGAGGATGACTTCAGCCAGGAAAGCGTCCTTTTGCTTGCCGTCGGCAAGAGAGTAAAATAGCGGCTGCGGCCATCATAGGTATCGGGGAACGGATCTCGAATGATCAAGAAGGACCTTGGACTGCTGCTTTTGATTGTCGTCGTCGGCATTGTCGTCGCCATCATCAATCCGCGCTTCCTGCTGCCGATCAATCTGGCGAACACCGCCAACCTGATCGGACTGTTTGGCATCCTGTCGATCGGCCAGGCCTTTGTCATCATTACCGGCGGCATCGAGCTTTCCGTGGGTTCGCTCGTCGCGCTTCTTGGCGTCCTTTTCATCGATTTCATTGCTGTCCAGGACATGTCCTGGATGTTGGCGCTGCCGCTCATCCTCGTGCTTGGGGCGGTCATCGGTGCCATTCATGGCTGGCTGATTACCAGGCTCAATCTGCAACCCTTTGTCGTCACCTTGTGCGGCTTGCTGATCTATCGTGGGGCCGCGCGCTTCTATACTGCCGACGGGACGGCGGGATTTGCCTTCGGCCAGAATTTCCCCGACCTCGAATTCCTGACCGCGGGCCGCTTCTATGGCGTTCCAAACACCTTCATTGCGCTCGCCATCATCACGGTGGTCATGTGGGTGGTGTTGCACCGCTCCGTCTTCGGGCGTTATCTTTACGCAATCGGCAAGAACGAGGAAGCGGCCCGTTATTCAGGCATCCGCACCGGCCGAATGATCATGTCGGCCTATGTCATCTGCGGATTGCTGACGGCGCTCTCGGCGATCTATTTTGCCATGTATACGCGCTCGATCTCACCGGCGAGCCATGGACAGTTCTACGAGCTCTACGCGATCGCCGCTGCCGTGCTTGGCGGGTTTTCGCTGCGCGGCGGCGAGGGATCGATCGTCGGTGTCGTGCTTGGTACAGTCTTGCTTCAGGAATTGCAGAACCTTGTGAACTTGCTCGGCATCCCGTCGTCGTTGAACTTTGCCGTGATGGGTGGCGTGATCCTCATCGGCGTCCTTATCGACCAGCAATGGCATGCGATCCGGGCACAGCGCCGCCTCGTTGCAGCAGCTCGACAGACTGAAGGCCGCCTGCACGACGAAGGCTCGCTGCCGGTGGTTGCACGTCAGGACTAGAGCAGCGGGGCCATTCCATGCTGCACCGTACGACTTAAACCAATGCGTCCGGGTCATTGAAGACCGGAAGTGGATGAAAAGGCCGACCGTTATGTCTGGACGGGGAGAAATGATGCTGTCTAACTTTATCGTGCCTGATTCCAGTGATCCGCGGCTGGGATCCAAATATCGTTACCGCATGCTCGTTGATGGCAAGTCTGTTGAAGCTGCCTCGGGCAAGACCATCGATCGGGTGAGCCCCGGCCATGCCGGTATCGTGGTCGCAACATGGCCGGATGCGTCGGCGGACGACGTTCGCTTGGCAATCGCAGCAGCGCGGCGGGCGTTTGACACCGGTCCTTGGCCGCGCATGTCGGGCGCCGAGCGGTCGCGACTGATGTTCAAGGTGGCGGACCTCATTCTTGCCCACCAGGAAGAACTTGCGCTGATCGAGAGCCTCGAGGTCGGCAAGCCAATCGTCCAGGCTCGGGGCGAGATCGGATTTTGCGCGGATCTATGGTCCTATGCAGCCGGCCAGGCCCGGGCGCTTGAGGGACAGACGCACAACAATATTGGCGACGACCGGCTTGGCCTCGTCTTGCGCGAACCGGCAGGCGTCGTCGGCATCATCACGCCATGGAACTTCCCCTTCATCATTGCCTCGGAGCGCGTGCCATGGGCGATCGGCGCTGGGTGCACGGTCGTCCTGAAACCCTCGGAATTCACCTCCGGCACCTCGATCCGAATGGCGGAACTTGCGCGCGAAGCTGGCATTCCGGACGGCGTCTTCAACGTTGTCACAGGCTTTGGCGATCCGGCTGGCCAGGTGCTCGCGGAGGATCCAAGCATCGACATGGTGGCGTTTACTGGTTCCGTGCGCGTTGGCACGAAGCTCGGCGAAATCGCCGCGCGTAGCGTCAAGCGGGTGGGGCTGGAGCTTGGCGGCAAGGGGCCGCAGATTGTCTTTGCCGATGCGGATCTCGATGCGGCGGCCGACGGGATCGCTTACGGCGTCTATCACAATGCCGGCCAATGCTGCATTTCAGGGAGCCGGCTGCTGGTTCAGGAGGATATCCGGGATCCCTTGATGGATCGGTTGCTCGGCATTTCACGGAAGGTCACGTTCGGGGACCCGTTGAACGAGCGCACCAAGATCGGCGCGATGATTTCGGAGGCGCATGCACAAAAGGTGCATGCTTACGTCGAGGCAGGGATTGCCTCCGGCGCGGAACTTCTTCTTGGCGGCGAAAGGGTTGGCAAGGGGACTGGACTGTATTACCCGCCGACGGTCTTTGCAGGCGTCAAACCGGACATGTCGATCGCTCGTGAGGAGATTTTTGGGCCCGTGCTTTCAACACTGACCTTCAAGACAGCCGAAGAGGCGATCGCACTTGCCAATAATACCGAATTCGGCCTGTCAGCGAGCGTCTGGTCAACCAACCTCGAAAACGCGCTCCAGAGTATCCGCCGCATCCGCGCTGGCCGCTGCTGGATCAACAGCGTTATCGACGGAACGCCGGAGCTGCCGATCGGAGGCTATAAGAAGAGCGGACTGGGACGCGAGCTTGGACGCTATGGCTTCGACGAATATTCCCAGTTCAAGGGAGTTCACGTAACCTTGGGGCGGCCCACACCCTGGCTTGCATGAGCCGCTCAAGGACTTTGGACGCGCATCTATGAAGGTTGGCCGTGCGATTGCGAGATTTCATCTGGCTCTGCATCGGCCAACATGCCCCTGTATATTCCAGGGACGGATCCTTCGATCGGAACGGCGCCAACGCTTCGGCGGTAGAAGTCCATAGGTCCTGCGCCACCGATGACGCCGTAGGCATACCCTTGTGCATACATATCAAGTAACGTCGTCAAAAGCAGCGCATGGCCAACCCCCTGGCCACGGACTGCACTATCGACGCCGGTCGGGCCGAAGAAGCCCTTCGCTGTGGCGTCGTGGCAGGCAAAGCCGATCAGTCTTCCGCTCTGGATTGCGATGAAGCACGTCGGCGGCTGCCGCATTGCGGCCGTGGTCGCTTCGCAAGACCACCCGGCTCCAAAGCGGGGCGTAATCCAATCGGTCAAGGCCTTCAGTTCAGGCGGCAAGACGCGACGGATCGTGACACCTTGCCGTTCCATTTTCGCATCGAGGGAGGTGTCCGGTTTGAGATCGTAGAGCTTGACAAGCATATCCATGTGATTGGTCCCTTTATCGTCATCCCTTCACGGCACCGGCCGTCAGCCCCGCAACGATGCGCCGCTGGAAGATGAGCACGACCGCGATCAGCGGCAACGTGACTGTCACCGAGGCAGCCATGATCTGTCCGAAGGGATATTCGTAACGGTTGGTGCCGGCGATCAATCCGATCGCGACCGGCACGGTGCGATTTTCGTCCGTCAGCGTGAAAGTCAAGGCAAAGAGGAATTCGTTCCATGCAAGAATGAAGGCGAGGATGCCCGTGCTTGCAAGTGACGGTCCCATCAGCGGCAGCAGTATCTTCAGGAGGATACGAAGGTGCGAACAACCATCAACGATCGCGGCCTCCTCCAACTCGCGCGGGAACTCGCGAATGAAGGTTGTGAGAATCCACGTCGTAAACGGCACCGTTGACAGAAGGTATGTCAGAATGAGCGCGCTTGGACGGTTGAAGAGCCCGAGCCAGTTGATGAGCTCAAACATGCCCGAAAGCACGACCACCTGCGGAAAGATCGAGATCATCAGGATAATCGTGAGCGCGACGAACAGCCCACCTTTTCTTTTGTGAATGAGGCCTCGAGATAAGCTCTATCATTGATAGGAGTGGACCGGGATGGTTGGAGATCGCGCTGATGCCATGCTTGAAGTCATGGATGAAGGCATGCATGAAGCCAGGCATGAGGGAAAGTATCGGCGGATCGAGGTGATCACCGGTCGGCGGCAGCGGCGGAATTGGACTGACGAGGAGAAGGCGCGGATTCTCGCGGAGAGCGCAGAACCTGAAGTGAACATTTCGGCTGTTGCGAGGCGCTGGGGCGTCAATCGCGGCTTGCTGAATGTGTGGCGACGGGAAGCCGGACTAACCTCTCAACGGTCGGCAAAGACTAGTTTGCCGCCTGCCGTGTTCGTGCCGGTGACAGTGGTTGGGGATGGCGCACGACACGAAGGCTCGCCATCGAATGCCCCAGAGGTTCTCGCTGGCCGAATTGAGATCGAGATTGCGGGCGCACGCATGACGGTCATCGGCTCGGTAGCGCCTGAACTGGCGCAGGCGATGGTAGCGGCGTTGCGAGGGCGCCGGTGATCGGAGTTTCGCCAAATGGCGTGAAGATCATGGTTGCGACGCAACCCGTCGACTTCCGGCGCGGCATGAATGGCCTGGTAGCTTTGGTGGCGTCAGCCCTTGCGGCCGATCCCTATTGTGGCGACGTGTTCGTGTTCCGCGCCAAGCGTCTTGATCGGCTTCGCTGCATTTATTGGGACGGATCAGGCATGATCCTAGCGACGAAGTGGTTGGAGGCGGGCAAGTTCGTTTGGCCTCCGATCCGCGATGGCGCTATGCAGATGAGTGCCCAGGAGTTCTCGCTTTTGCTGGCCGGCATTGACTGGACGCGCGTCAAACGAAACGCGGTGAGGAGGCCCTCAAAAGCAGGCTGATCCTATTGGTTTTGCTTGAAGATTCAGACCCGTGTGGTAGGGTCTGTCATGCCGCTTCGACCCGATCCCTTGCCCCAGGATGCTGCGCAATTGACCCGGATCATTCTCTCGCTCGACGAAGAGAATGCCGATCTCAAGGCGCGCGTTGCCTTCCTTGAGCGCCAGCTCTTCGGGACGAAATCGGAGAAGATGACGACGATCGATCCAACGCAGGCAATGCTCGATCTTGGCGATCTAGGCGACATTCCCGTTGCTGCCAATGACGATGTCGCGCCGGTCGATGAAGACAAAACGCAGGCACGGCGATCGCCAGCCCGCAATATCGGCCGTTTGCCGAAACACCTTCCGCGTTATGACGAGCTCATCGAGCCAGCGAGCAAGACTTGCCCCTGCTGTTCGTTCGAACTTCATTGCATCGGCACTGATGTCAGCGAGGCGCTCGACATCGTGCCTGCAGTAGTCCGGGTGAAACGGACGATCCGGCCACGCTATGCATGCCGGGCTTGCGAGAGTGGCATCGTGCAAGCACCCGCACCAGCACGCATCATGGACGGCGGCATGGTGACCACGGCGTTTGCAGCCCATGTCGCCGTTTCGAAGTTTGCCTGGCATTTGCCGCTGCATCGCCAGGCGCAGATGCTGGCCTCCTGCGGCGTCATCATTGATCGCGGTACGCTCGGGGCATGGGTCACGCGGGTCGCCTGGTGGCTCGAACTTCTCTACGATGCACTCACCGCCTTCATCCGCTCGCAGCCGAGGGTGTTCTGTGACGAGACGCCACTTCCGCGCCTCGATCCGGGGCGCAAACGAACCAAGGTCTGCCAGTTATGGGCACAAGCGGTTGACGATCGGCCATGGAACGGTCCGGCGCCGCCGGCGGTGGCCTACATTTTTGCCGAAAGCCGCAGCGCTCGCGAGATCGAGGGGCAACTGTCGTCGTTCGCCGGCGTGCTTCAGGTTGATGGATATCAAGCCTATAAAACCATGGTCAAACGACGCGGCAAGAGCAACGTTGCCCCCATGCGGCTGGCCTTCTGCCTCGCTCATGCACGGCGAAAGTTCGTTGACGTCGTCAAACTGACCGGCTCTTCGGAGGCCTTGTCGATCCTTGCCAGGATTGCCGAAATCTATCGCATCGAAGCAAAACTACGAGGGGAAGATGAAGATACCCGGCTTAGCGGCAGGCGTCGTGAGGCAGCTCCCATCATGAGAGAACTGAAGGTCCATCTCACCGAACTGAGCGACGAGGTGTCGTCGAAATCGGCACTTGGCAAGGCAGTCACTTACATGCTCAACCACTGGAGCGGATTGACAGCCTTTCTAGAGGATGGCCGGATCGAGGTGGACTCCAATGTCGTCGAGCGTTCCATGAAATCCGTGGCTTTGACGAGAAAGAACTCATTATTCGTGGGCAACGAGCGGGGTGGAAAGACCTTCGCTGTCCTGGCATCGCTCGTGAACACGGCAAAGCTTAACGGCGTGGACCCCGACGTCTGGCTTGCCGATGTGCTGGAGCGCATCATCTCCGGCAAAGTGAAAGCCAACGAGATGGAGAGCCTTTTGCCTTGGGCCTGGAAGGCGGAACGCGAAGCGATGACACAGCAGGAGCGACAAGCGGCATGACACAGAACAGCCAGGAGATGACGCCGCGACCGAAGCTCGATGACGACGCATTCGAAGCCTTTATCAGGAGACGTCGTCCGCCATCGCCTATCTGGTCAATGAGCAGACTCGATGGTTATCTTACGGCCCTCATCATCGGCCCCAGGTTCATCGACCCACGGCAATGGATCCCGGAACTGACCGGCCCGGATGCCCTAAACCTGCCGATGGAAACAACCGAACATCGGGCCGTGCAGACGATCGTTGCAGAGTATAATCGGATATCTGCAAGCCTTTCCGAGAGACCGAAAGACCACCGGCCAAGGTTCACCCAGATCGATGATCAGACCCTTGATCCATTTGATTGGGACATCTGCTTTCTCATTGGAACACGACACGCGCCAAGGCTTTGGCAGCCTGTCCTTCGAGGTCATGCCGTCACTGGGGATATCATTGCGCCGATCCGCAAGCTCGGCGAGGTAAAACGGAAAGCGACCCACCAGGATGCTGCTGCCGTCGCCGAAGCACTCGTCAATATCCGAACCTATTTTATGCCGAAGCGGGCAAAGCAGAAGTTCTGACCGAGAGCCAGAAAGCCAGAAACCTATTTAGTCAAATCACGAAAGCCGTGGGCCATTCGTTGCGCTCAC
>NZ_LNCD01000015.1 GCF_001542405.1 Rhizobium altiplani | reverse complement strand
CAAACGGAGCATCACCGATAAGCTCCGCTCCTATGGTGCAGCAAAGGCGGAAGTGGCACGGCCTTGACCATTGGTCGCACAAGGGCCTCAATAATGAGAACAGCCATCTGCCGTTTCGAAAACGGGAACGAACCATGCAAGGCCACCAATCACAGGCACGTTGCAACGGTTCGTCTCCATGCACTCAGCGAACCGTAATTGCTTTTCAGTTCCGTCCCGTCGCCGCGCAAACAATTCGCTACCTGTCAAGCGAAGCTTTCGATGCATGGAAAATTGCGGCCTGTGTCAACTGAATATCCACGCGCCGCTGACCTTTTCAGGCAGAGAAACTTAACGTAACAACACCGGCGACAGGATATATCCTGATGTAGATGTTGCCTCGGCTTTGGACGCGGCCACTTGGCAACTTACGCGCTTCGCGTCAAATGAAAAACGGAAGCCTGCCGGCTCGTGTCAGGCTGCTGACAAAGCCCGCGCCTTAGGCCCGTGGGCATAAGCTCTGTGTTCCAGAATTAAAACAAGAGAATTGGAAATATGTCGCAATAATACTAAGATTAGCAGTTCCGAGGCAGACTATCGGTTACAGCATAATTATACAATAAATTATATCACAACTATTCGCGCATAGTGGCTCTGTTCGCCTCAGAATAGATCGATGCAAAAAATAAAATCGTAAAAACTGACTGAACTTTATTTCTAATAAGAAACGTGTACAACGAGCATCGCACCAAGAAAGCAATAACAGCACAGAAACTGAAAAAGCAACGATCATAGAGACATAATCCTGAAGTAAGTCATAAAACAACTATCATCAACCTCTAGGGCGGCCATAAATGTCGGTATTAGTTAGGGTGATGTCGCGCCCGCATACTAGCCAGCACATCAAAGCTGCCAAAATACTTCCTGCTGTGAAAGCCCCCTCCTTCAGCACGGAAGAGCGGCGTCCAGGGGACGGCGAGACACCTCGTAATGCTGGTGCGCCTCACACCCTGGCATCCCAGTGATTGATATTTGCTGACCACTGACCGAAGCGACGGAAAAGAGGCATCGGTAGCATACGGCGGAGTTTCATATGCAAGCATCCTTGCTACCCCCTGATCAGAGAACCGAAAGCAAGAGGAAATTGAACCAAGATGTTGACGTCGGACGGAAGAAACTGACTCTTCATCAACGTAGACATACAACACTTTAGGGCTTGCCGAAATTGGCTCTAGGACGTGCTCGGTCGGGTTGTTCATGCATGCAATTTGGCGGAACGATTCTAAGAGATCGTCAGTCTCAACTCCGCTGAGCCCCTCATGCCAACTTGGGTCTGCATCATAGATTTCATCCGACTCCAATGTATCGGCATAGTCGTTTTGCGCTGGCACAAGCTCATTCTCGAGAAAGCTCTCATACCTCCAAACGATTTCCTCGAAAACAGGTCGCAGTAGACCCCATTCATTAATATCATCTAGAACGGCACCTTGAAACCTCGGTCGGTCAAAAGCCGGAAAGCTCATTATGAGTGGGAGTGTTAAATACGACGCCACGCTGATCTGTGGCCGTGTTTAGTACAGCAGGTAATATTTATAGAGGGGAGAAGTATAAGGATATTAGCATAGGATACCGCGGCTCGTCTCTTCTCAACAATAAAGGGGCGCTCAAGAGTAACCGGTCCAATTATTGAGGTGGGAGTTCCTACACGCCAAAAGCCAGTTTGCCCCAGCGGAGTGACATCTTGTGCAGCAAATGACCTTCGGCATACCCCAAACCGGCAGGAGAAATTCTGATAGCGATTTGCAGAACGCTTAAGTTGTTCCCTTTGAACCACAGCGATAGGCCACGGCTGCGCAAAAGCTGAGAGTCTACGCGGCAGAAGGGGCACATTCCAAAGATGCCTTNNNNACCGAAAGGGCAACAACTCTGCCGATTAAATTATAAAAATTGGCGGTCCAACAAGGAAGAGCACCACTCTTTAATAAACGTTCATTTCAGAACCCTTCACAACAACCATTCTTCTTCAACATATTCCTTCTTGGCACAACTACACCGTAAGCGCGCCCATCGCCGCACTTTCTGAGGCACTGACGCAACTCGGTTTGCCGAAAATGGGATCATGCTGCAGCAGCGGGAACTCAACAGCAGATCGCACCAGCCTTCCGGTTTATGAGCGCCCACGCTTTCGTGGCTCGAATATTCTTTCGCCAACCAGCAGAGAGAAATTGAAAAAAAGACTAGATCACGACACGAGTAAATACAGTGAATTTCTTACCCGTCTGTTAGGTGCGCAATGCACTTGGAATTTTAAGGCGGAGTTGCGCGGATTTAATAGCGAATCAGCGGAGGTTTTCTCGCAATATCCATGCATGAACCATTGGGCCGGCAGCAATGAATTGGAACAAATCGAGATGAAGGAGGAGCAGGCGGAGTTGTTGTACATATATATGCCGGAAGCGAATGCGAAAGCATGTCTGCGAGCACAAAGCCTGGATGACATCCCAGATCATATGAGATTCTTAGATCACGATGGTCAAAGGAAGATACTGGCGGTGGACATACCACCATATGCGGCTTACTCCACCATAGAGGCGATCGTGGAAAGGTACCATAGTGTTGGATGCGGCATAGTCGAAGATAGCGACATTGAATCTTGCCTCGTTATTCCAGCTACTAATTGGTTCTACTATGACAGCGATAAGTTCCTATTCAGACGCAGTGGCCTTGGCTCGTTTGACGTGATAGCTATCGCACCAGTACTGCTTGATGCTAACGTCGATTTTGAGGAGCTTAGTGAATAGGTTTCTAAGTTTGCACTTTGAATATTGTATTTTCGATTGTCAAATTTTACTATAAGTTGGCATAATCGCTGGAGCGCCATCGATGATGCCTTGGCGAATCAAACCGTATTGTGCATGTCTGGTCTTCATTAGTTGTTTGGATTTGGATTTTGATTTGTTGTTTATCTTTGTTTCTCAACGGCGGGAACAAATGGCGTGGTTATGATGTTGTAATTCGTTGAAGTTTAGTTCGACTTCTTTCGGCTAAACCCCTTGCTATATTTAATTTTCACTACGTGAGCAAAGTTTGATATACTATATAACCTGACGGGATTCATATAGGTCTTTCTTAGGCTTTCATTGTAACTTACATTCACGATATCAGGTCACTGTCGTTCACTAGAGAGACCTGTGCTCAACCGTCAAAGGCAAAAGAGTTGACCGGGCTCTGACAGCTGTACACCCTTTATTAAAACATCTCTGTTTGCTTCTTCCAGAAGCCATCACCTCCATAACCGTCGTCCAGGAAGGCTTTTTTTAGATTGTCCGGAGATCATGGTACCCCCAGTGGCCGGAGATCATGGTACCCCCAGTGGCGGAGATCATGGTACCCCCAGTGGCAGGATATATGATCGTGTGGCGTTTGTTCGTTTGTTCAAGTGTGAATGCGACATGACCTGAGACCCGGCTTCCCTCCATTTTTCGGGAGAGTCTTGGGTTTCAATCTGGCCTCAAGCGGCCTGTTTTTCCAGTGTCATTTTCATTGCGAACTCTTGGGCGTGATGTTGCCCAGCGATGAGTGTGGTCTATTTCTGTGGAGTGCGCCCCATTTCGCCGGACAGATCAGCTATTGAGACAATGCTTTGATGAACGTGAGCGTCCGGTGAGCCGGTTTTGGTTAGGTGGGGAATTCGCGCAAGTTACAACACAGATGATTCATTTGTGACGTAACAGGGTATTTATGGCCAAGGTTGAGATCCTGACGGGTGCCATTCGACATGGTCTCTTGGCACCATTTGAGGATCGCCATGCTGGTCATCTGGTCATCTCCGTGACGTTGTCGGAGACAATCGTCCTTGGCTTACCTCGCCTGCGATGAGGATGTCCAACTCCCGGGCAAGGCGAACGCCAGACAGCGATGTGTCTGCGACGAGGCACAGGCATTCGCGGGTGAAGTCGTCGACGACCGCCAGCACCCGGAAGCGGCGGCCGTCTGTGAAGGCGTCACTGACGAAATCCAGGCTCCAGCGCTCGTTGGGGTGTGAGGGCAAGGCCCAAGGTCGCCTTATTCCCAAAGCCCTCTTGCGACCGCCGCGCTTGCCCACAGTCAGCTTCTCTTCCCGATAAAGCCGCCGGAGCTTCTTCAGGTTCATGACGATCCCTTGCCGATCCAGCATGACATGGATCCGGCGGTAGCCGAAGCGCCGGCGCTCGGACGCCACCTTCTTCATCGCCTCAGGGATGGATTCATCGTCGGGCCTAACACTGCGATATCGCATGCTCGACCGATCCACCGACAGAACCTCGCACGCCCGACGCTGGCTCACCCCATGCTGCGCACAGACGTGAACCACTGCATCCCGCTTCACATCGGGCGTCACCATTAATGGGATGGTCCGTCTCGTCCTCCCGTAGCATCATGAGGCTGTCAAACCGAGGAGGTTGCAATGCCAAAACGCAATGTGCCGCGCCCAGCGGCTGTTTACGGAATTGATATTGGTAAGAACATATTCCACGTCGTCGGCCTCGGAAGCGACGGAGCGCCTGTCCAAAAGGTTCGCTTCCGACGGGACACGCTGCTTCAGTTCTTTGGACGTGCTGCGCCGGCTATCGTGGGTATGGAATCGTGCGCCGGCTCTCAATGGATTGCCAGGAAAATACAGGCGCTGGGGCACAAAGTACGCTTGATCCCGGCGCAATTCGTGAAGCCTTACGTCAAGTCGAACAAAAGCGACATCATTGATGCGGAGGCGATCGCCGAAGCAGCGACGCGGCCGACGATGCGGCTTGCGGCGATCAAGAGCGAAGAACAGGCAGACCTCCAAGCCCTCCACCGGGTGCGTGACCAGATGATCGGCACGAGAACACGCTTGATCAATCAAATGCGGGCCTTCTGTCTTGAATTTGGGATCGCGCTACGCCAAGGAGCTGGCCTCTTCAAGCTCGATCTTCCACACGTCATTGAAGACGCTTCGAACGATCTGTCTTTGGCGATGCGGAAGTTGCTTGCAAATCTGTTTGCGGATTTGCGCCAATTGGAGCACCGGATTGGTGACGTCACACGCGAGATCGAAGCTATCGCTAGTCGCGAGGATGCCGCACGACGGCTAATGACGATCCCCGGAATCGGAGCTCTAGGCGCAACTGCACTTCTCGCAGCCGTTGGCAGTGGTCGGCAATTTGACAAAGCCCGCGACTTGGCTGCATGGCTAGGCCTTGTCCCTCGAGAATACTCAACGGGTGGGAAGCACAAGCTTCTCGGCATCAGCAAGCGGGGAAACCGCTACGTTCGCAAACTTCTCGTGCATGGCGCACGGTCGTGCTTTCGGCATCTCGATCGGACGAAGGATCGACTGGGGAGCTGGCTCGACGGCCTTCAAAGCCGGATGCACCCAAACAAAGCTGTCGTTGCTCTTGCCGCTAAGATGGCAAGTATTGTCTGGGTTGTCCTGACCAGGCCTGGAGCACTATACGAACGCAGAGACCCTGCATTCGCCTGACGCTCCCGGCTCGATTGCAAGGCTCGGGAAGAGTGATGACGAAACAGTGGATCAACATGCCGTAAGCCCTGTGCAAAAAAGCGGGCTTCGTGCCCGAACCATTTATTGGGAACGGCGTGTGCGGATCTCATCATGGCCTGGCTGCAACCGCAGCCCACTTGCGAGAGGCCGGATACACTTATGCAACTGGAATCGTCATCTGCGATGTCGCGAACCTTGCACGGAGGCGACCATACATTTTTTGAAGCAACATCCTTTAGGATCGCGTTGTCCAGCATCGACTCGGTGAGCAGCTTCTTCAGCTTGGCATTCTCGTCCTCGAGCGCCTTCAGCTTGCGGGCATCGGACACATCCATGCCGCCATACTTCGCCTTGTATTTGTAGAAGGTCGCGTCCGAGATGCCATGCTTGCGGCAAATATCTGCCGTCTTCGCACCCGCCTCCTGCTCCTTCAAAATCCCGATGATCTGTTCTTCCGTGAACCGTAAACGCTTCATTCCGTCCGTCTCCTTGTTGCAACGGACTCTACCAAAATCTGGAGGAAGTTCAGGGTCTCAGGCCAGACACTATACGGTAAGCGGTTATGGGATGCCGTCGGCACATTGATCCCCCGCTTCACATCGGAGGAATGTGAACAGGATCTGCTCTAACCTCGCAGTCTTCCAGGATCAGGAAGCCGTCGCCCTTGGGCGAATGAAATCTGGGTAACTAAAAGCGTCCTCGGTTGCGTACGCAAAGGTCGGAGTAAATCCGACATATGATCAGCGGCGGTGATATCCTGCTGTAAACGTTGCCCTGTTTTTTTAGAACGCGGCAACTTGCGCTTTGCGCCAAAATGAAGACGGAAGCCTTACGGCTTCCGTCAGGTTGTGAATCCCGGGCATAACCCGGGTGGAGACTGGTTGTCTGGGTTATGAAGGCCTTATGGCCTCGATGTTCATTGTGAGCAAAATAAACCACTTCTGGTGGAGGTCCTACCACTTTCCTCATCGAGTTTGTAAATTATTATTATGATGTTGGGACTGAATCATTGCCTATTGGCGCGTATTACGACGGGTCTATCTTCCTTGGTAAAATAGGTTAATATGAAAGTAGCAAGTAAAACAAACTGGATTGCCCGGCTTTTATTGCAATAAGTAAAGGTACAATCACTCATACTATAGAGCGATAATGCAAACCAAAATAACCCAAAACCTTGATAATCAAGGACAAAGACACAACGAAGTAGCAATTGTAAACAACACGAAATCAAGCAGACCGAAAAAACATAACGCTACAGACTCGAGCAAGGCCACGACGACATGATCACCCCCCTATCGCTTTCCCCCAGGACACAACGTTGATGGCAGAGGGGCCTGAACCGTCAGGAACGGCGATAAACCAGGTAAGCCCGCGATTAATGCATTCACGCGGAGGGTCAGCCGGAGATGTGGCCGACGTCACCGAGGTGACGCCGGTAAGGCGGCGGTTGGCGACACAAAAACGTGCATCCGCCTCAGTCATGTATTTGTAGATGAGTCCGACGTTACGCTGCCCAGCATGGTTTTGGTACATAATCCTGCGGGCTTCGATCATGCTTGTCAGTGCGCCAGCAACAGTAGCATTGACCGGTTCTCCGACGATCCACGACATTGAGAGGAGGAGAGGCTGGAAATGAGATGAAAAGAAGGATAATTGTGTTCGTGAGGGATGGATCGAAAGTGCTGAGGCTTATAAAGACAAAGAGTGACCTTTACAGGCAGCTAGGGCCATTCCTCCTCGGTCTCAATTTCGACAGTGACATTTGATGGCTTTGCTTCGAACGGCAGCCAATCATTTTGCAGCAGAAAATGGCCTTTCGAAGAATTCAAGAATTCATCACTGTTGACCCTCGGTGGCTTACGCTGCTTATAGGTATTTCACAGGCTTTCGTTGTAGCCTACTATTCACGACATCAGGTTACTGTCGTTAACTAGAGAAACCCATGCTCAACCGTCAAAGGCAAAAGACTTAAGTCCAAGCCGAGCTGCAAAATCGCGCCCAGACCAGAAAGTCGTCATTGCTGGTGCAAATGCCTCAACCGCCAGCGCGATCATGGGACCGACACCCGGCATCGTCTGAAGAGGTGTTGCAGCGATACTATCTCTGGAGACATCGGTAAGTTGTGCCGTCCTGGTTTCGATACGGGCTGTCTTCTCTGCGATCTGCGCGAGTAGATCCCGGCATTCCTCCCGCACGACATCCGGCAAATCTATCGCTTCATCACAGATGATTGCATCAATGCGCTTGATATGGGCGATGCCCTGCGGAACGATCTGCCCAAATTCGTAGAGAACGGCTCGCAGGGCATTCACCAGTTCGGTACGCTGATGAACAAGCCGCTCTCGCCCCCGGAAGAGCACTGCTCTCGCTTGTTGATCCGGCGGCCGCGCACCGTTTGGACAACTACGCGACCTCGTGCGCAAAGTGCAGGCGGACTGCGCCATCGATCTCGACACGAACAGCTATTCCGTACCCTGGCGTCTCATCGGCGAGAGCGTCCAAGTCGTTGTACTGGCTGGCCGTGTAATTATCCGTCACGCTGGCCAGGTTGTGGCCGATCATCCGTGAGCGCAACGAATGGCCCACGGCTTTCGTGATTTGACTAAATAGGTTTCTGGCTTTCTGGCTCTCGGTCAGAACTTCTGCTTTGCCCGCTTCGGCATAAAATAGGTTCGGATATTGACGAGTGCTTCGGCGACGGCAGCAGCATCCTGGTGGGTCGCTTTCCGTTTTACCTCGCCGAGCTTGCGGATCGGCGCAATGATATCCCCAGTGACGGCATGACCTCGAAGGACAGGCTGCCAAAGCCTTGGCGCGTGTCGTGTTCCAATGAGAAAGCAGATGTCCCAATCAAATGGATCAAGGGTCTGATCATCGATCTGGGTGAACCTTGGCCGGTGGTCTTTCGGTCTCTCGGAAAGGCTTGCAGATATCCGATTATACTCTGCAACGATCGTCTGCACGGCCCGATGTTCGGTTGTTTCCATCGGCAGGTTTAGGGCATCCGGGCCGGTCAGTTCCGGGATCCATTGCCGTGGGTCGATGAACCTGGGGCCGATGATGAGGGCCGTAAGATAACCATCGAGTCTGCTCATTGACCAGATAGGCGATGGCGGACGACGTCTCCTGATAAAGGCTTCGAATGCGTCGTCATCGAGCTTCGGTCGCGGCGTCATCTCCTGGCTGTTCTGTGTCATGCCGCTTGTCGCTCCTGCTGTGTCATCGCTTCGCGTTCCGCCTTCCAGGCCCAAGGCAAAAGGCTCTCCATCTCGTTGGCTTTCACTTTGCCGGAGATGATGCGCTCCAGCACATCGGCAAGCCAGACGTCGGGGTCCACGCCGTTAAGCTTTGCCGTGTTCACGAGCGATGCCAGGACAGCGAAGGTCTTTCCACCCCGCTCGTTGCCCACGAATAATGAGTTCTTTCTCGTCAAAGCCACGGATTTCATGGAACGCTCGACGACATTGGAGTCCACCTCGATCCGGCCATCCTCTAGAAAGGCTGTCAATCCGCTCCAGTGGTTGAGCATGTAAGTGACTGCCTTGCCAAGTGCCGATTTCGACGACACCTCGTCGCTCAGTTCGGTGAGATGGACCTTCAGTTCTCTCATGATGGGAGCTGCCTCACGACGCCTGCCGCTAAGCCGGGTATCTTCATCTTCCCCTCGTAGTTTTGCTTCGATGCGATAGATTTCGGCAATCCTGGCAAGGATCGACAAGGCCTCCGAAGAGCCGGTCAGTTTGACGACGTCAACGAACTTTCGCCGTGCATGAGCGAGGCAGAAGGCCAGCCGCATGGGGGCAACGTTGCTCTTGCCGCGTCGTTTGACCATGGTTTTATAGGCTTGATATCCATCAACCTGAAGCACGCCGGCGAACGACGACAGTTGCCCCTCGATCTCGCGAGCGCTGCGGCTTTCGGCAAAAATGTAGGCCACCGCCGGCGGCGCCGGACCGTTCCATGGCCGATCGTCAACCGCTTGTGCCCATAACTGGCAGACCTTGGTTCGTTTGCGCCCCGGATCGAGGCGCGGAAGTGGCGTCTCGTCACAGAACACCCTCGGCTGCGAGCGGATGAAGGCGGTGAGTGCATCGTAGAGAAGTTCGAGCCACCAGGCGACCCGCGTGACCCATGCCCCGAGCGTACCGCGATCAATGATGACGCCGCAGGAGGCCAGCATCTGCGCCTGGCGATGCAGCGGCAAATGCCAGGCAAACTTCGAAACGGCGACATGGGCTGCAAACGCCGTGGTCACCATGCCGCCGTCCATGATGCGTGCTGGTGCGGGTGCTTGCACGATGCCACTCTCGCAAGCCCGGCATGCATAGCGTGGCCGGATCGTCCGTTTCACCCGGACTACTGCAGGCACGATGTCGAGCGCCTCGCTGACATCAGTGCCGATGCAATGAAGTTCGAACGAACAGCAGGGGCAAGTCTTGCTCGCTGGCTCGATGAGCTCGTCATAACGCGGAAGGTGTTTCGGCAAACGGCCGATATTGCGGGCTGGCGATCGCCGTGCCTGCGTTTTGTCTTCATCGACCGGCGCGACATCGTCATTGGCAGCAACGGGAATGTCGCCTAGATCGCCAAGATCGAGCATTGCCTGCGTTGGATCGATCGTCGTCATCTTCTCCGATTTCGTCCCGAAGAGCTGGCGCTCAAGGAAGGCAACGCGCGCCTTGAGATCGGCATTCTCTTCGTCGAGCGAGAGAATGATCCGGGTCAATTGCGCAGCATCCTGGGGCAAGGGATCGGGTCGAAGCGGCATGACAGACCCTACCACACGGGTCTGAATCTTCAAGCAAAACCAATAGGATCAGCCTGCTTTTGAGGGCCTCCTCACCGCGTTTCGTTTGACGCGCGTCCAGTCAATGCCGGCCAGCAAAAGCGAGAACTCCTGGGCACTCATCTGCATAGCGCCATCGCGGATCGGAGGCCAAACGAACTTGCCCGCCTCCAACCACTTCGTCGCTAGGATCATGCCTGATCCGTCCCAATAAATGCAGCGAAGCCGATCAAGACGCTTGGCGCGGAACACGAACACGTCGCCACAATAGGGATCGGCCGCAAGGGCTGACGCCACCAAAGCTACCAGGCCATTCATGCCGCGCCGGAAGTCGACGGGTTGCGTCGCAACCATGATCTTCACGCCATTTGGCGAAACTCCGATCACCGGCGCCCTCGCAACGCCGCTACCATCGCCTGCGCCAGTTCAGGCGCTACCGAGCCGATGACCGTCATGCGTGCGCCCGCAATCTCGATCTCAATTCGGCCAGCGAGAACCTCTGGGGCATTCGATGGCGAGCCTTCGTGTCGTGCGCCATCCCCAACCACTGTCACCGGCACGAACACGGCAGGCGGCAAACTAGTCTTTGCCGACCGTTGAGAGGTTAGTCCGGCTTCCCGTCGCCACACATTCAGCAAGCCGCGATTGACGCCCCAGCGCCTCGCAACAGCCGAAATGTTCACTTCAGGTTCTGCGCTCTCCGCGAGAATCCGCGCCTTCTCCTCGTCAGTCCAATTCCGCCGCTGCCGCCGACCGGTGATCACCTCGATCCGCCGATACTTTCCCTCATGCCTGGCTTCATGCATGCCTTCATCCATGACTTCAAGCATGGCATCAGCGCGATCTCCAACCATCCCGGTCCACTCCTATCAATGATAGAGCTTATCTCGAGGCCTCATTCACAAAAGAAAAGGTGGGCTGTTCGTCGCGCTCAC
>NZ_LNCD01000014.1 GCF_001542405.1 Rhizobium altiplani | reverse complement strand
GCTGTGGCTTTTGCTTCCCGATTTCAATTGAAGCGCTAAGCTGAAAATCCGGCACGCAATTTTGACCTAACGATTTCATGCCGGGCGAGGGGAGGGGCCTCTTAAAGCCCTGACGCCTTTGTCAGATTGGTGCGGAAGCGGTCGCGCCGCCGCTGATATTTACGCGTCATCTCCGCCGAGGCGTGACCCAGCTGTTTCTGAACATACCGCTCCTCGATGTCGGCTGAGGAGGCAAGGCCGGCGCGCAGCGAGTGGCCTGAGAACAGCAACGCACGTTCCCCTTCCGTAAGATCGGAACGGACGCCTGCGGCGAGTGCGGTCTGCTTGACCAGACGGGCGACATGTTTGTCGGAAAGCCGCTCGACGTCGACCGTCTTGTTGTCCTTGAAGATGCGGCGGAAGAGGGGGCCGCGCGCAATCCGGCCGAAGCGGATCCAGCTCTCGAGGGCTGCCACGGGGCAGGTCTCGCTGGAGGCGCCGCGGCCGACCTCGACCTCGCGCCATCCGGTTTTGCCGCGCAGCGTCACCAGGACGCCTTGGTCGGGAAAAATCTCGATCCAGCCATGGCCATCGCTCTTGTCGTCGCGGACAGCGTCGAGGCCGGCGATCTCGGAGCGCCGCAGGCCGCCGGCGAAGCCCAGGAGCAGGATGGCCCGGTCACGCAGGCCCCTCAGATCGTGGCCGAGGGTGTTGACCATCGCCTTGATGTCGTCGCCAAGCACGGCCTCCTTCTGTCGCGGCGGCTTGGCGTGCTTGCGGCGAATGCCGGCGAGCACCGTCGCAATATGCCGGTCGGTGCGATCCATCGGCACGCCGCGCTGGGTAAAATTCCAGGCGAGGCCGGAGAGACGTCGCTCGATCGTCGCCACCGAGAGGGCAGGGGCACTGCGTTTCGGGTTTTCGGCAGAGATGCCCGAAGCACAGGCGCCGATATAGAGGCCGATCACCTGGCTTGAGGGGGGCAGCGGTTCAAAACCTTCGCGGCGGCACCAGGCGGTGAAATGCCGCCAGTCCTTGGCGTAGGCATCGCGGGTGTTTTCGGAACTGGCGGCGTTGGCATAAGCTGTCGCGGTCTCGACCAAGGCTTCCAGCCGCGCCGGGACACGGGGTGTCGGCCCGGGGGCGGGAGGTGAAGCGCCCAATTCGCTGCCGGGATCGACGACGTTGGTGCTAGAATCGTCGATTTTGGGCGTGTTTGCCGGGGGATTTTCCATGGTTCGGGATGCTATCACTTTATGTCCGGTAATGGAAGGTTACCGGACATAAAACAGTGTTGACGGGCCGTGCGGTTTCGGCAGAACCGCATGGCATAAACTGCACGCTTCGATTATGCTCGGCAGCATGGATTCGCGCTCCCGCTCGCCTCTCGTCACCCCAGTTCCGCCCACGGCCGTGCCGCCCCTGCCGGCCTGGGTTTTGCCGCGCGGCGGCGAGCTGGGTGAGGCGGACGCCGCCTTCGCCGCCGGCATCGCCCTGAAATCCTTGGACGATCTGGTGCGCACCGAACCCGCTTGGGCCGGCTGCTGGCGTCAACGGCTGGCGCTCAGATGCGCGCAATCGGCGGTGCAGCTGATCGGCCGCACCGAGAGCGAACCGGCCTTGCGCGATGCGCTGCTGCTCACCACACCCGACGACGATCCCGGACCGGCCGGCACAATGGTTTTGGCCTTCCAAAGGCTGGCGGCGAAGAAGCGGACGATCGGCAGCAAGGTTCTGCAGGGGTTGGCGGCACTGATCGGCTTGCGCCGCGACGGCCTGGACGAGCTCGCCGATCTGTTCGACGCCGCGCTGCAGTCGCCGCGCACAGCACCCTTCGCCGTCGCCGAGCTGGTGGCGAAAATCTGCGCCGCCCGGCCCGACGCTGAAATCCTCGCCTGGTGGTTGGCCGATCGGCTGTTGGCGGAAAAACTCGGCTGGGCGTGCGGCGTGCCGCTGCTGATGGCCGAACGCTATGGCGCCGCATTTAAGACGATCGGCGGCCGCGGACGGGTGCGGTCCGGCGAGCCTGGCTTTGCGCGGGCAGTGTGCCTGGCGCTCGTGTCAGGGACGACCGAGGCCCTGCGGCAGGCCAATGACATCGGCCGGCGCGCCGAGGCATTGCTGGCGGCGGCGCCGAAGGTGCGGACGAAGGGCGCCGGTGTCGTCTTCGAAAAGCTGCTCGACGAGGATGCCGTGCCGGCTTCCGCGCCCGGCAGCGATCTTTCCCGCTGGGCGGCGACGCGGCTGTTCGAGCGGCTCGAGAGTTTTGGCGCGGTGCGCGAACTCTCCGGCCGCACGTCCTTCCGGATTTTTGGATTGTGACGATGACCGGATCGGGGGCAACCAGGACACATCGAGGAAGGAAATCGAGGTCGGAGGATGAAATCCTCTATGACCGGGAACTTGAGGATCTACCGCCGGAGCTGCGCTGGCGCGAATGGATGCTGAGGGTGGAGGCGGTCATTTTTGCCGCCGTGGAACCGGTTAGCCGCGAGACGCTGGCGCGGGTGGTCGGAAAGAGCTGCAGCATCGAGCTGCTCATCGATGATCTGCGCGAGGACCTGCGGTCGCGTCCTTATGACATCGTTACGGTCGCCGGCGGCTGGCAGCACCGAAGCCGCTCGGCCTATGCGGCCGCGATCCGCGCGTCGCAGGCGCCGACGCGGTCGTCTCCGGTGTCGCTGTCCGAGCACGAAGCCGCGGTGCTGGCGGCCATCGCCTACCTGCAACCGGTGACCCGCGGCGAGCTGTCGAAGATGTTCGGCAAAGAGGTGAGCCGCGACACGATCGCCAGTTTGCGCGACGCCGGCTTTCTTGGCTCCGGGCCGCGCAGCCCGACACCCGGCGCGCCCTATACTTATGTGACCACCAGGCATTTCCTGTCGGCGTTCGGCCTCGAGACGCTACGCGATCTTCCCGACCTCGAACGGTTGGAGGACGCGGGACTGCTCAGCCGGCAGGCGCTCGAGGGGGATGCACTGCCGATGCGCGAGAGCGAAGCATCGGAGAACGACTGATTCATCCAAGAGCTATGTTTCGGCCTGTCTCACGCCGATCGACGACGTCGACCACGCTCCATCACACGCGCATACGCTCCGAGCAGGGCGGCCACGTCCACGGGCTTTGGCTGGACAGTCGTCTTAGCCTGGCGTTCCCGGAGTTCTCTTCGTTTCTCGAGGCAGTCCGCAAAACGCTCGATGAGCCTCCGGTGGCCCTTCGCCGCCAAGATCAGAAGTCGCCACTGCGCGGCTGCCGTTTCGTCGCCGGCCGTCAGCCAGTCGTCGTCCGGTCGGTTTGCTGCCCACGCAATGCAGTGCGCCCGTGCCGCCGTGGACAGGCTGATCAGGTTCGCCGTCGAATAGATGCCATCGGGCAGGTTCAAAAGGCGTCGAATGAGCGAACGGCTGGATGGCGTATTTCTCATCCCTTCCAATCGACAGATGTCGTCGATGCAGCGATCGAGTTGTCTTGCCGCTGGACTGATGCCAATTCTCGATGCGCGACGCAGGTCGTAGCCACAGCGGGCACAGTAATGTTGCGGCACCAGTTCAGCTTGGTCAAAGACCGCGATGCAGCTTTGGCAGGACGGACATCGGTCGCGCAATCGACAGCTATGTTTCGAGCATGAAACCCGGGTTGCCAGTCGCCATCTCCGCCGAAAATAGGGCTGTGCATCCTCGGCGAGACAGTAAGAACAAAACTGCAGCCAGGTTGACTCTGTCCGATGTCCGCCGTTGCGAAGCGGCAGCAGAAGCTGCCTCGGCAGGGCGTGCGGCAACATCATCGCCGCCAGCTCATCGGGCGCGATACCGGTGTTGGCGCTCAGCAGCTTTGCGATTTCACCCGGCAGCCGGAAATCAAGGGCTGGCGACCACATTACCGCATTGCGCCGGAGCACGCGAGCGAAGGCTCGCGGCGGAACACCATTGGCATGTGCAAGCCGGTGTAGCCAGCTCGACAGCAACTCGTCTGCCTGGGGCACGACGGTGACCGGCCAGCGGTCGGACGCGACGTCACGATAGTGTTCACGGATGCTGATCGTCGGTGCAGGCGCGTCGACCGTCGTCATAGAAGGCTCTCGCGCAGAGCCGCGTTGCGCCGCTTAGAAACCGGCACGTGGCGGAGCTCGTCGATGCTGGCCTTGCTGATGCGTTCGGTTCCGGATCCAATCGCCGCGACGGCCGCCTTGGTGACGATGGTGACGATCTCGCCGATCAAGCCTTCCGAGAGGCTGAATATCCGACGCGCCAACGGCTCGTTCGACAAATCGGAGCTTTTGGCCAGCGGCAATGCGGCCTCGAGACTGTCGAGCAGCATGAGATAGTTTTCGTCATACTGCCAGCGTGGGACCGCGACCAGCTCGAAGCGGCTCGCCATCTCGCTGGTGGCGTTGATGAAATCGCAGACGGCCACCTCGCCGATCAGCACCGGCGAGATGTCGTACTGGCGGCCGATCCGCCGCAGGAAGGCAAAGACGGCTTCGACGTCGCGGGCACGGCCCCGCAGCGCATTGTGGAACTCGTCGAGAATCAGCACCTTCGGCTTGAGGCTCTCCAGCAAGTGGTCGAGTTGCTCCGCCTTGCGACCGACATCCCACATATCGCCGCCGGGAGCGCGCAGCGCCTGCAGAATACTGGCATAGAAATGGCCGAGGCCGGCGCCTTCGCGTGTCTGGACCATCCAGACTTTTTGCGCGGGCGCGGCTCTCAGGTGCTCGACGGCGAAGCGTTCGGCGATCATCGTCTTGCCGTTGGCGTAGGGGCCGACCAACATCAGCCCCTGGGTTCGCAAAGACGGAGGTCGTTCCAGGAGCTCGGCCAGCCGCCGATGGCTGTCCTGGGCGACATGATGCCCGATCCAACGGGGTGCGCGGATATAGGCGATCCGCTCTTCCCGATCACGGCCGAGATATGGCCGGACATGCTCGAGCAAATGATCCGACATGGCTACCAATCCTCGACCGGCAACCGGCTCTTTTGGCGCGGCGGATGCTCTGCCGGTAGAGGCGCCGGCGGCCGCATGACCGCATAAGGCTTGTCCGCTGTGGCGGCATGTGCGCTGCGGACAGCGTCGCGCAACTGGCGCTTGGAAGCCTTTGCGGTCTCCGCTATGGCTGCGATCTCGCGGCGGACCGCCACCTTCTCGACGTTTGAGCGTCGATTGGTTGTGCGCCGACGGGTGCGCTCGGCCGCATGTTCCCATAGGGTCACTGGCGACAACTGGCCATCGCGTCGCTCGACCGGCCGAAACTGTCTTGTTTCCGGGTCGCGGACATAGACATGACTGATGTCGCGGGGATCGTATCGCACCTCGAGCTTTCCGAGCCGGTCCCGCTCTGGAACGAAGACGCCCAGCCACGCCGAATAATAGTGCAGGGCGAACATGCTGATCCCTTGCGGCGACAATTGCCTCTCCGTTCTTGGTAGAAACGACAGCAGCACGCGTTGCGGATCGTCGCCGAAGACCGGCAATGCCGAACCGTTGCGTTGCCATTCGGTCAGCGGCACCTTCAGGGTCTTGGAATTTTCCTGCAGATTGTGATCGATCACGGCCAGCGCGACGCAGCGCTCGAGATCGGCGAAGCTCAGGCAGGCGCGCCGCTCGGATGGATATTCATCGCGGTGGGCGACGGAACGCCCCGAGGAGCCCGGATAGGTAGCGAGAACTCCGTTGACTTTGCCCAACAGCCGTTCAACCACGCCGCCGTGATGGACCCTGCCACGATCGCGGGGGCGGATCCGAATGCCGTAATCCTCACAGCCTTGTTGGAATGCATGCCCCTTGAACTCCATCGCCGAGTCCGCGACCAGCAGCCGCGGTCGACCGAACATCGGCCAGGCGTGATTGAGATTGCGCGCGGCAAGCCATGCGTCTTTCGGACACATGGCCTGGGCGAGGCATAGCGCGACAGACAGCACCGACGGCTTCTCCAAGGTGAGGCAGAAGCCGAGGATGGATCGTGTCGCCACGTCGGTGATGACAGTCAGGTAAGGGCGGCCGACGAACACACCAGCCCCGTCAACAACCTCCACGAAATTGATATCGGTCGGCGTATGGTCGATTTGGCAGACGGCGAGCGGGTGCGGCGCATGGATATAGCCGGGTCGCGGCTTCAGCCGCAAAAAGTGCTTCGGATTGGCCGAACGCTTCTTGGCGATCTCTTCAGGCGAAAACAAGACCGGGATGCGTCGAGCGACCGTCACATAGGACGGCACGGCAAGACCGGCTTCCTCGCAGCGCGCGCGGATCTCGTCGACCACGGGAGCAAGTCCGGTCGGCTCGAGCGTCAGCCACTTCTCCCGAAGTGTGGTCGCGATGATCTCCTCGATCTGTTCCGACAGCCGTTTGCGCCGACTGACCGCAGTGCGAGGCAGCAGGGCCGTCACCGTCCGATCGGCGCGATATCGGGCGAGGAGATTGTAGATTTGCCGTGTGGTTAGGCGCAGTTCAGCCGCCGCGCGCGTGATGGTAGCCTGCCTCGGGCCGCGACCGTCGAGGATCTTGTCCAACTCGCGGGCAATGCGACGCGCCATCGACCACTGCTCGTCCGAGATCGGGCGATCCGCCGGCAAGGTTCGATCGTGAAATCGCTTTGGCAAGGGGCTTCATTTGAAATCGTTAGCGAAAAATCGACACCGATTTAGCGTCTAAACCTAACGCCTGTATGACATTTTCCGATTTGAAATCCGAAAGTAAAAGCCACAGCCGCTTCGGCGCTCGCGCGCCTCGACGAGCGCATCGCCCGTTCGCCGGTCGGCGCCGGTTGGATCGAACGATCGCACTATGTCGACGCCTGCGCCTCGCTGTGGATCGACGGCGAGCTCGTCCACCTCGAAGACCTGGTGCTGCACGACGCCCACCTCGACGTCCGTGCGCCCACCCATGAGCTGACCATCGCCACCGATGTGCTGCGTAGCCGCCGACGGATCACAGCGCAGCCAGCCGCCTGGGCACTGAGCCCCGAGGGGCTAAGGATACTCCGTCGTCATGGAGACGATATGACACCCGGAGCTGGCGGGCGAGGCAGCGCCGAGGTCGCCGAGGGCCAGCCCGCGTTTGCGCCGAGCGGGGAGGGGGCCGACGTATCCGATCCACTCGCCGTACAGCTCGCCGCAATGGACGCGGTTCTGGCCCGGTCCGATGCGGCGCTGACAAAGGCGAGGGCGCCGGCCTCCATTGCCTCCCCCGAAAAGGATCCGCTGGTCTACGATCTCGATTGGAATGAGGACGAGAGGCTGGAGGAATGGGGCGTTGTGGTCGACGAGACCGAAGGTCTGCCGCCGGTGCTGCGCGCGGCGCTGTTGCTCGACGCATGGAACGATCTGCAAGTCCTGCAGCACGCCTCGTGGCTTGGCCGGCTGCTCGCCGCCGCCACGCTGCGGCAAGAGGGGCTGACGACGGCGGCGCATCTGGCCGCGATCAATCTCGGTCTCAAATCCATCCCCGTCGAGCGTCGCCGCCATCGCGCCCGCGACACCCGGCTGCTGGCAATCGTCAACGGGATGATCGTGGCAGCAGAATTGGGTCTGAAGGAGCATGACCGGTTGACGCTAGCGCTGACGATGATGGAGCGGCGGTTGGTCGGCCGGCGCTCGACCTCCAATCTGCCGGGCCTAATCGAGTTGGTGATGTCCCGGCCGCTGGTCTCGGCCGGCATGGTCGCCGAGACATTGAAGGTGACGCCGCGGGCGGCGCTTCGGATCGTCGCGGAGCTGGGGCTCAGGGAAATGACGGGGAGGGGGAGGTTTCGGGCATGGGGAAATCTTTAGCCGAATGTGCGAGCCCATTGAGACGGAAAGCTGATGCGATTAGGCGAGAATTTTTCAAAGGTAACACCAGATAGCGTTTGCGCCACGATCTCCTGAAGCGAACTAGCTTGCCACGTGACGTTCATATACAAACTCGTCGCTCGAACGACCTTTGAAGTAGTCGGCCTGCTTCGTTATGCCAATTTGCTGAAAATCAAGCGCTTCGACCAGCTTTCTTGAAGCGGTGTTCAGTGTGTCCATTTCAACCCTGAAATGGCGAACATCGCCAGCGGCGATTAGTTCGTTGATCACTGCGTTACATGCTTCCTTTGCGAAACCCTGTCGTCGAAACGGATGAAACGTCTGATACGCGAGCATTGCAGTGGCGTCGGTCGGTCGCACAGTAGCCTGCACAAAACACACATAGGCCCCATCGGCTTTCAACCTTCCAAACCAATTCAACCATAGCTCGTTTTCGGGAGCTTCGGATAAGATAAACTTGTATCGTTGGATAAGTTCATCGACTTTCACAGGCGGATCCTGAGGTACATAGACATAGAGCTCGGGATCTCGCAACTTGTCGAAACAAAGAGCGGCATGCTCGGTGCGGAGTGCTTCGAGCACGAGTCTTTCCGTTTCGATTTCCGCGCGCATCAATCCCTGCATTCAATTACACCCAATCCGACAAATTTCATAATGAGGTCGGCGGAAAGCATCTCGCCTATCCCAATATCCTTCAATTGTGTCCAGGCTCTGGCGGTAAGGAGGAAAGAGTATTCGGCATCGCTGAGTTGATGCACGTCAGTTTTACTATGAACTTTGAATTTCATTTGCCCAAACTGGAAGTCGGTAGAAAGCTTGGCCGAAGGAGCGAGCCGCATTGAAAGGTTTTCGTTTGTGAGGAATTTTGTTGATCTGGTGATCAGTCTGTTTTGTAGTAGTAAATAGTCGACGTCAGGTGATCTGATGAATAGCCGGATAGCATCTTCAGGCTTTTCACAAATAGGCTCTCCCCTCGTATTGAGGGAGGTGTTGACGAGAATGGGTACCCCGCTAAGTGCACCAAATTCACCCAGCAGTTCCCATAAAGCGTCATCCCAACCAGGTTCCAAAATTTGTGCACGCGTTGTTAAATCCGGATGAAACAACGCCTTCAACGTCTCGGTGAAAGGCGGTCGGAGCCTGTGAGTGTAACTCATATAGTGGCTTTGGCAGGGGCCGGTAAGCAGCCGCATGAAATCGGCCGATCGAACAACGGGTGCAACAGGTCTCCAGGACTGCCTTCCTTTAATCCCGTTGAGTCGTTGCTTTGAAGATTCAAGTAATGGCGATGCGAGAAAACTTCTACCCCCCAACGCCCGTGGCCCGAATTCGGATGCACCATGCCAACGGGCAAGCACTGCTCCGTTCAGCAGCAACTTGGCCAGTCGGGGCGCAGACGCGTTTTCGTCTAGCACGTCCAGGAAGTCTCGGTATTGGTGGACGGCAGATGCCTGCTCATCGTCTCGATATATCCGTCCAAACCGGTCGGAGGACTGGACTGTCGAAAATGGGAAGTGCCGACCAGCCAATTTCGACTCCGCGTAGATTGCGCATCCGATCGAAATTCCAGCGTCATTAGGTGCGCTCGGCACATGATATCCCTCGAACAGACCAGAATCAGCAATGGCCGAGTTAGAAGGAATATTCATGAATACCCCACCTGCGACAGCGAGAGTGTTCAGACCAGTACTCTCCTTTGCCTTTTCTGCATAAGACAGGAGCGCTGACTCCGTGGCCCGCTGAGTAGCACGAGCAAGGTCGGCGTGTTCTATCGGATCGGATGATCGACGAAAGCGCGTCTGCCAGTCGTTTCGAAAGACGGGAAGCGAGGAAGGAGACTCTTGTACAAGGTCGTCCTCCGACACACCGGAATTAGGACTTCCCAACGAAGCAAGTGCCATCAATTGCCCGTACGCGTCGCCTCCTCCAAATACGAAACGTGAGACGTTTTCATAGAGAGATGCAACTGACTGAACCATTACGTCGGACGCAATGTGCGGAAGCGTGTGGCCTTTTTCGACTGAAGAGAGACCGTTTTCCCGACCAACGTAGATTGAAAAATTCTCTGATCGAAGTGGGACCGGTGAAACTCGTTCGGTAACGATCTTAAACCATTCACGAAAAGGCAGCGCGAAATCTAGGCCATCCGCTGTGGCCGAGCCTGCGAGGTCAGCAATCAGGACGGCCGCGCTAGCCCATCCTGACGTTCCGAACGCATGGTAGGCGTGGGCTAGATGATGTGAGATCACGTAGTGCCGCGGATCGAACGGATCGAATAGCGAAAATCGCTCGGCGATCAAATGATGGCCAAGGCCTTCGCCACACGGGCCGGCCCCCTGAAACGACGAGCAAATGAAATCGAGGTCCGCGAGGTGAACCCCAGCCGCATCGAGACAATACCTTACGGGCAGCTCGTCGTGTAGCCCAAAGCTGAATTGATGCTTCTGGCGAGTCAGGCGCTCTTTTTGTATCGCTACCAAAACGACTCCGTCTCTGAGAAGAGCGCACGAGGCGTCATGGCCTAGATGAATTCCCAAACAAAGTGCCATCTCAGAGCCGCGCTGCCTTGGGAGAAAAGCCGACCGTCAAGATGGAAATGCGCTCCCCTTCTTTCAGTTTTTCTCGCGCGTGGACCAGCGCGGAGCCATCGAAGATCACGATTTCCCCTGGCTTCAAGAGAAGCCGCCTCGGCTCCGCAGCATCCTCATAGAGGACCAGATGGGAGGGATGCTGCACGTAACAATGTTCGAGCATCAAGAGTACGTTCAGGCTGAACATATTGGTATCGAGGTGTGGAGGTATGCCGTCACCGGCCGCGAAGTAATAGACGAAGCTCGCAACTCCGGTTGGTAGAGAGCCGGGCGAAACCTCCTCCATCAGTTTCGTCAATTGCTCAGATACCGAGAAGGCGTTTGCTTGAATCGAGCCTGGGTGAAAATGATGTCCCGCAGCCCGTGTTGCTCTGCCCGATAGGCTCTCCGCCTCAACGCGCAGGTCGCGCAACAAATCAGCTGACATGAAAGAGGGGCGGCCTCTCCACAGGAGCCTGCCTGATGAAAATCTTTTGAGTCCAGCGACAATTGCTTGGAACGCAGCGTTTTGCTGTTTCGTTCTCGTTTCGCCTGGCAACGGCGCAAGTTGAGACACCGCTTGACACAGCAATGCTCGAAGATTGTCCAGGTCCGCTCCAGAGCCAACCGTCTGCAACAAGGTTCCTAAGGCCTCGCCCAGACTTTTCGCAGGCACAAGATGTGTTTCAGCCATGGTTCGAACCTCTGCTATCCTGAAGATTCCGTCTCGCTAAGATTCATCGCTTTCCTCAAGACCCCCAACCAGCGCTGTGGAACTGAAGCGACATGCCCAGTTGCAGCATTTGTGACCACGACGCGATCATCATTTTTGAAGAAGTCGACGTGACAGTTAGCTCTTCCGCTCGGATTTGCGAAAGGCGCCGGTATTTCCTGCGCGAGAAGCATCTTCATCCGTGCATTATGTTGACTCACAAAACGGCTGAATTTTTGCAAAATGTCGAGCCGCTCCGCTTCAGTCATCGAAAGGTCCGCATACCCAATGTGATTGCTCGCGAACTGAGCTTGGCCCGATGTTATTGGAGAGAGTTGCAGCTTTAGTCCGAAATGATCGGGGGAGCGTCCGACTTGGCTGGATTTCGTGGCTTCGAACGGAAATAGCGACAGTTCTCCCATCAATATTTCATGCGCCCGAAAATATTCTAAAGATTCAATGGCTTCTCTGTATGTTGTCGTGGGAAGGTCTGGAATGATGTTTACAGTCAGCTCTAGGCCAGCTGCCTTTGCATGATGCAGGAACGCAATGTTTTTCTCGCGTGTCCCAGCTTTTTGGACGAGCGCCAGCACCCTGTCAGTCATCGATTCCATCCCGATCACCAGATTTCGACATCCAGCCTTTTTCATGAGCCTAAAGAGGTCTTCATCGAAGCGGTGGTCCACCATGGCAAATGATGTCCACGTCACCGCCAGATCCCGTCGCAGAATTTCGGAGCTAACTTTTCTTGCGAATGAAGGGGGAATGGATTCGGTCACCAGGACGAAATCGGTCAGCCCAGTTTCTGCTACCTGGTATTCTATTTCGTCGACGAAGTTCGAAACTCGCCGTGTGCGATACGTGGCGCTGCCTTCATAAAGTTCGATGAAATCACAGTAAGCGCATTTGCCCCAATAGCAGCCCCTCGCCTGGGTGATCGCCAGGGAGGGTCGATGCAATCTGCCGAGCAGCGCTTTTGAATATCGGGGCATCGGTAGCGTATCGAGCGATGGTCCCGGCACGAGCTTGGTAACCTTGAGACGACGTTTTTCCAGAAAGCTTGCGTTCGGTATGTCACGAGGCTCAAAATAGCCGCACGTCATCGAGCGTAGGATCGCTCCGATCGCCGGCTCGCCATCGTATTGAACAATAATACTCTCTTGCGGCGCCAGACCCAGAAAGCACTCTTTCTCGCCTTCTTCCATAAGGCTCATCGATGGACCGCCGAAAATTACTGGCTTGGATGATCCGCTGGCTGCCAAACACCGCGCCAGGACGAGTGCAGGAATTAGCTGAGGACCCATTGGCACGGAGATGGCAAACAGGTCGATGTCGTCTAACTCCCCGAAAGAAGCGATCCATGCTTCAAAAAATCTACGGTAGGCCCGGCATATGCCGGAACCTTCCAAGAAATCACTGTCAATGGAGGATATGGCGACGTCGATACGGCATTGTTCGGCGAGAACCCCCAGCATGGAGGAAAGCCCTCCCGCGCCTGATCTCTGCCGCCCGTCACCTGTGTAAAGCTCGCTTCGGTTTCGCCTGAGGATCCGAGCATATGCGCAGATCTGGCTGGTCGGATCCACGGACTCCCCGTTGAACAATCTGCCACCACCGACTTCGGAAAGATTCGAATCGGAAAGTAGCGCATCGAGGAATTCGGCGTTGAGATCGACCTGCAAGACATCAGCACCGAACTTTTCAATCGAACTCGCCAAAACGGGAAGCGAGGGATAGTAACAGCCAAAGTTGGTTTCAACGAAAGGCGGAAATAGCAAAAGCGTCTTTAGTTTCTGGCTCATCAAGATAGCTTGAATAAGAGGACCAACAAGATGACAGACTCCCCAGCGCGCAGTTGTTCCCTCCCGTGCAGCACTTTCGATCCTTGGAAGATCGCCGCCTCTCCATTCTCCAGATCGTAAAAAATTCGGCCGGCCTCCGGTGCAACGAGCATCAGGCGGGAACGCGGTACACCGGGCAAGCTATCGTGCCGAAGCATGATGACGGTGCTGAGAGAAGATGCCGGATCGTCCAGATGAAGATCCAGACGGTCGCCTTCCTCATAATAAGTGTAGGTGGCAAGCTGGAGGCGGAAAGGCTGGGCTGGGTCTGAAACCAAGGTCTTTAAATTCGTGTTGGACAAGAACGCCGTCGCTATCGGCCCAATGTGATGAAGTCGACAATGATTGTTTACGTGGGCTTTTGAGCGAAGCAATTTTGCTTCAGAATACAAATTTTCAAGAATCTCATTGGTAATCGAAACCGGCCGTCGACGCTCGGGCGCCACCGAGTCCTCCAACAACGTACCTGCAATGGTTGCAAGCAGCTGAACGTTTGCTTCACACGCCGTTTGGTCCGCTATCGGGCCTGTCCCTGCGGCCAACGACAATATGGTCTTCAGATGCATCGCTTCCTCGAACGAAGCACTTGCAATGAGCTTGCTCAGCTTCGACGAGAGAGAGTTGTCTCGTTCCACCTTGGGGTCACCTTAGTGTTGCTCCACGCCTTTCGATACCTACTTCGGAGCGGGCTATTCGTTCTTTTCCCCTGAGAGATCCTTTGCAAGATCGACATAGGCTTTACGCATGTCTGCAGAGCTGTGCACCGACATGGATTTTGCGAACTTCATATCTGGTGCACCCTCGTCGTGGGCATCCAAACTCTCTGCGTGAGATGCTGCGGATTGTAGGATTTCCTCCAAAACCGCCTTCTCCTCCGGATCTAACGTGCCATGAAGTTCTTTGATTTTATCCACTAAGCCTGGGAGCGCAGCTTCCAGGTTTCCTGCAGGTTTGTCGCTGTCAGCCATCGCAATATCTCCCAGAATTTTCAGGTTGACGGTAGTCACTCACGAAACAAGAAAAAATAGGGGCGAAGTTCTATACTCAGGACGCCGATGCAATAATAGCGACAGAGTACCGCTCTCTTCTCGCCTTTAGGTTAAGCAAAAGTTCTGAAACTGGCAAGCGAATTTACTTCTCCCTCAAGCCCAGCTCCTCGACGATCCTGAGCGCCGCCCGCGGCGTCACCTTCAGCATCTCAGCGATCATGCCGGCCGGCCAGGCGCCGCTCCATCATCTGCCTGGCGAGCGCCAGCCGGTCATGCTCCTTGAGGCCGAGTTCGGCCGCCGCAATGATCCCATTCGCAGATAGGGCTCACGTTTTGTATGCGGTCACATTTTTCCATCTAGGCCGCGAAATCAATCAGAGAGCCGATGTCGCGTACCTTACGATCGTTCGCCAAGTAAGCAATGCCTCGATGGAGATGAAGTCGGAATTGCACGGCCAGCTCTTCATCGTTAATTGGTATACCGTCGACGACGCAGCGCTGCTTAAGTAGTGCAAGATAGAGATCAGCATGACGCCCACCGAAGACTCGCCAAGACATCTCGACATTGCTGTCGGCAGGAATCTTTGCTGGGGGCGGCACTGATTTTTCAGCTAGAGAACGACAAAATGCCCAGCGACACAGGATATTCCAATGTTCAATACCTGTGTGGCGTTTTAATCGAATGAGTTGCTCGCGGGCCTGCTTGGACAGTCGGATGTGCTCGATTATCATCAGGCGGCCTCCTCGTGAAAGTATCCAGTCTCTACGATCGTCCGGCCCTCCACCTCATTGAATCGAAGATGGTAGCAGCGGCCGACATAGGGCAGAAGCGCCTGGTAATCGGGACCGCTTAGCTCTTTGTCCGTCGACAGCAGCATCACCTGGTGGCTCGCCCAGGGGAAGTAGCGGCTCACCAGCCGCGAACGATGCTCTGAGTCCAATCGACCAAGAGGAGTATCGATCACGGTGGGCAATGGACGCCCGGAAGCACGTGCCAACCCCCAAAGGATTGCGATGGCCAGAAGCTGCCGCTCGCCAGCCGATAGCCGCTCGGCGGTTAGAGCTTGCCCATCACCCCCCCGGAGGGAAAGATGAAATTTCACAGGATCAATTGATAATCCCGTGAGAAGGGTAGCTTTCCGCGCAAGTTGCTGAAAACTGTCAAAGACATACTGCTCGATGCGCGAAACGTGTCGGGCGATGACAGCCGTTCGAAATTGCTCAAGTGTTGAGCGGACACGCGATGAATGAGCGAGAAGCCGGGCAACGTCCTCTTGTTCAAATTTCTGACGGGCGACGTTCTCAAGCAATCGTGCCTCTTTAGCCCGTGCTGCTTCGAGCTCTCTCTCGAGCCGGGAGATCTCATCATCACGTTTTTTCTGTTCGAACTCCGCAAGCCGAACGGCGTCCTTTGCCGCCTCGCGTTGGGAGATGAGTTCGGCAACCGATGCTTGGCTCGGTACTGCGGCAAGGGTGCCCTTGAGCTGCTCGGAGTTTGATACCAAGTGTTTATGCTGGGAGAGCAACTCTTTCGCTTGCGCCTGAACATCCAACAGGCCTGTGGTCGCGATTGTTTCTGCCATCGCGCTGGTCGTATTGTCGAGATTGAGATAGCGCGGGCCGTCCGCCTTGCTGCGATACGCGTCGAGCCTCCGTTGAAGATGGTTGCTAATTTCCTCTCTGGCCTCAGATGAAAGGCCAAGGATTCCGTCAAGTCCGAGGACTTCATTGTATTCGGAAGCCAATATGTCGGCGGTCTGTGCGCTACGGCCCCGCTCCTCCTCGAGCTTCGCTTGGATGGCAACGTCGGAAATCAAGTCGGCGACGAGTGCAAGGGGAAGAGCCCCGCCAGCAAGTTCGCGCAGCGAGCGCTCCACAGCATCTTTACCGCGGCTTGTCACGGCAAGCTCGGCTTCAAGCCGACCCCTATCTTCGAATAGCGCTCCACCTTCGCGCTCGTATCTCTGATCCAGCTCAAGCGAGCGCCGCTTGGCTTGGTCCATATCGTTGAGGCCGGAGGCGCGTTCACGGAGCAGACGAGCGCGGTTTGTCACCAACGACTGGATATCTTCCCGTAGCGCATTCAGCTCTTCAGCTTCAGCTGGCGCTGCCAGGTCGCTCTTCCTTTTCTTTTCGATTGAAACGAGGTCGCTACCGAGACGTTCCACGATGTCTAGGCCCAGAAGATTCTGGATTGCCGTTCGTATCAGAGCGGGCGCCTCTTCGAGATCGGCATACTTTTCGACTTTCTCACCGTCGAACAGAAACAGGGGTGCGATGCGCGCAGGAATAAACTCTTCAACCTGAGTGCTCCAATGCTCGCTCGCGGCTTTGTCGAAGACCTCGTCTCGAAAAACCTGAAAGCGCTCTTTGACGGTGTCGTTGGCTGTCCAGGAGCGGGACAGTCGCCACCTCTGTTCGGAACCATCAACAGTGTGTCTAAAGCTAACTTCGATACCAGCCTCCGACGAAATTGCTCCTCTATGGACGGATCGCCGCAGAAATTCGTCATAAGCGAGATCAGCTCGCCCTGCACATTGCGCCACATTACCGAAGAAGCACAGCTGGAGGGCATCGAGAAGCGTCGTCTTGCCGCCGCCATTCAAGCCGCCAAAGAGTATGATTGGGCGTTCAGCTGACTCAGGCGTCAACGTGATTGTCTGGCGCCCGCCATAAGTCCCAAAGTCATGTAGAATTATTTCGTCGAGGATCATATCGATTTCATTTCCTCGTCCAAGGATACGAGACCGGGCAGCAGAGGCGATGAATCCTCATCGTCCTCGATAGCTTCTTCACCGTCGTAAAGCTCGTCCATGATGTTGCGCCGCCGCAAGGCTGTCTGCTCGGCTTCTTCGGCGCTGTCATATGAACCGCGCCTCAGCGATTGCTCCAACGCTTTGAACAAGCCAGACCGACGAGCCATTGTCCGGTGCTGTCGCTCGATATCGAGCAGCTCACGGGTTAGCTGAAAATGAAGCTCATCCTCCCCGCAGATCTCCCGCAAGATGTCCATTTCGGCGCGGCCAAAGGCGAAGCTATCGTCTAAGCGACCGTCCGGAAACGGTTCACCAAGGACCTCTTCGTATATCCGGGGCAGACTGTCTTCTATCTCATGCTTTTCGACCACCCAGAGCCGGCGGATCTCTCGTAGCTCTTCCAACGAGATCAGCTTGATGTCGGAGACGCCGGACGGCCCGTTTTTCTGAATATGGCGTTGAGCTTCGAGAACCTTGCGCAACCAGCGCTCGCGGGAGGCTTGCAGATAGGGTCCGTGGACAAGACGGTCGTTGTGAAGCTGCAGCGCGCCTGTCATTTTTCGGAAATCCCGCAGATGGCGGTCATCGCGCTTTCCGGTCTCCGTATTGCGGACGTCCAACTCATTCCGCAACTCAAGGAGCGGGAGCATCCATTCCTTTTCGACATCGTTCTGAATCATGGCGGTCATCGACTTGTCGCGTTCGACCATGGTGCAAACCCAGCAGCCAAATCGGCTGTCGCCGCAGCTCGGCGTCGATGCATCGATGACGAGCGGGCATTCGCCGTCTGCTGACGCGCCCTGGTACATCGTCAGCAAATCTTTATTGTCGAACCCCCAAGGGTTTCGCACCTGCATCAAGAACGTCCAAACGTCGTCGTTGGTCCAATCCTCGATAGGGGAGTAAACGTAGGAATTGGGCAGCTTGCCATTGGGGCTCAGCTTTTCTCGCACGCGTTTGGTCTCGAAGCGCTCCATCGCCTTAGCGCGCGCCTGGCTCTCTGCCTTTCTCGTCCCCAACACCACAATGGCTTCGCCGCTTGCCTTCACAACTCGGGAGATGAAGCGGTTCGATGGGTTAATCTTCAGTCTGTCGGTGCACCAACGGAATTTTGGTCGAGGCGCCGGGTAACCACGCCCGATCAGGGTCGTCCAGAAAGACTCCGAAGCATCTGGGGTCAAACGGTTGCTCGTCAACGGAAGGCCACCTTTCGCTGCAGCCTCTCCCATCTTGTCAAGAGAGCGGGCAACCCAAGCCGCAACGATAGGGTTCTCGACGAGAGTATCAGTGCTGATCACATAGACCGGCTTCAGTCGGACAGTGGGATCGAGACGGGACAACGCCATCCAGACCAGCTGTAGCGTTGCGGTAGAGTCTTTCCCTCCACTATACCCGACGACCCAAGGCGTGCTGTCAGCCTGATACAGTGCGCAAATCTCGTCAAGAAGCGCACTGATCGTACCTCTTAAGCCGAGGGAGCTGAATGCGGACGGCTTCGTGGTTCCTTTGCCTTCCAAGTCAAGCTGCATGCGCGTGCCTCCTGAAAGCGTCTTCAAGTGATTGCTCGTCAGCTGAGAGTGGTAAACCGAGATGCGACTTAATCACGTTCGCGGTGAGCGTGACGCTCTGATGGGTCTTCTGCATGCGGCCTGCGATGACTGCTCGCCCATCCCAGATATCGGCGGAACGCCTCCAATCAATGGAGGTCAGACGAGGTAACGGATCTTCCAGCGTTTTCTTTTTCGTCAATTTGAGCAGAGAATTGCCCACTCGCCCAAGCGCATGGAGTGCCACGCTATGCGAGTTGATATAGGTGTCGCGTAGCGCCCCTGAGGTCATGGCGCCGCATCGGACATCGTCCCAATGGGGCATTTGCTTGGCGACCGCGCTCCAAAACCCGGCGGCTGCATTATCTCTTTCATCGGGACTCTCGAGCTCGAAATCCACGAGCAGCGCTTCAGTGGCTGTATAGAACGCACTCAGCGTGAAAAGAGCTTTCGATCGCGGAGACAAGCTCGTTCTTTCGAACTCAACCAACTCGGCGATGGACGGAAGCCGGGTTAGCAGCAGTTTGGAAACGACCGCCAACTCATCTCGATGGTCGAATAGGAGGCTCAACGAGCGGGAAGGTCGAACCGCGTAACGATTGAGATCGGCGAACATCTGTTGGCACCGCTCGAGACCACGATCGAAGAATAGCACCACAGCAATCGTTTCGTCAGCCAGCTCAGGCGCTTTTTCGAGCGCCGCCTCGATCGCTGCTCGACGGTGCTGGCCATCGTTGATGATGATCTTCGACGTCTTCATCTGAACACGCAACGTGCCCGTGAGGTCATCGCCCGGGTTTGGTATGAACTCGGCGTCGCCGTCTATTGAGGCAGTGATGGCAGAAAATACGTAGTCGTCACGGTTTTCAATAAGATAGCGCGTTATTTCCGGCACGCGCCCGCGATTGAGTTGGCGCTGCGACCGCTGCTCCGGCGTCAAACCTGATTCGTTGAAAAGGAAGATCTTAGGCACCAAGCCGAGAGGACACATGGAGATATAGTACTCCCGCCCAGCCTGTATCCCACGAACGGTGGGAAACTCCAGAACAGCTTTCATAACGACCTCAAAAGCGCTTCCATTATGTGTGGGATCGTATAAACCTGTTCATGAACAAGTCAACCAAACAAAACAAACAGACACAAACATGAGCATATATTTGGATATGGCGGCAACAACGCCGACGGATCCGCGTGTCGCTGAGCGCGTCCTGGAGTTCATGGTTCGCGAGTTCGGTAACGCTGGCAGCAGGACACATGTTTACGGTGCCGATGCGCAGTCAGCCGTGAATGCTGCGCGAGCTCAAATCGCGGGGACGCTCAAAGTTGATGCGTCCGATGTGATATTCACAAGCGGTGCCACAGAAGCCGACAATCTCGCAATTCTCGGACTTGCACCCGAGGGGCAAGAGCTAGGAAGGCGCCACATCGTATCGACGGCAATTGAACATAAGGCTGTCTTGGAACCGCTCGACCATTTGCGATCCGCTGGCTTTGAGGTCACGCTCGTGAAACCCGATCGTCAGGGCTACATCGACGCGCGAGATGTTCTGGATGCGATCAGACAGGATACGTTGCTGGTGTCGGTTATGCACGCGAACAACGAAACAGGAGCAATTCAGCCGATCGATGTGATTGCGGAGAAACTTACCGACACCGGCGTCTATTTCCACGTGGATGCCGCGCAGACCTTTGGTCGCGTAAATTCCGTTTTGGCTCATCCCCGCATCGATCTGATCAGCATATCGGGACATAAAGTCTACGCTCCCAAAGGCGTCGGCGCGCTCATCATGAAACGACGAGGCGGGCGGCGGGCACCTTTAAAACCTTTGATGTTTGGCGGAGGTCAGGAAAGAAGCCTCCGGCCAGGAACGTTACCTGTGCCGTTGATAGTAGGATTTGGATTGGCGGCAAAGCTTGCAGACAGCGAAGCAAGAGCTCGCCATAAGCGGTGCGCGGAACTACGAGCAGACGCGCTTGCTGCCCTCAACCCATTGACACCTTATGTGCACGGCGACGAGACACGAGGTGTTTTGCCTCATATTTTGAGCGTTTCGATTGGTGGTGTGGACTCCGAAGCGGTGATGGTTGCCACGAAGGACATTGTCGCGATTTCCAACGGCTCTGCTTGCACCTCAGCAAGTTACGAACCTAGCCACGTCCTTAAAGCAATGGATGTTTCTCCTGATGTCCTAAGCGGTACGGTGCGAATATCCTGGTCGCACGCAACGCCGTCCCCGCCATGGAAAGACTTTGTTGAACGGCTTGCCGATTTGCGATTTTGAGAGGGAAAGATGGAAGAATCGGGCGGCGCGAGAGGTCTCACAATTGCAGGCGCTGTTGTCGAGGTTATGCGCCACAAGGGGCGTCCTCTCTCGCCTGCTGAGGCTTACGGGGCTATCGTCGAAGCCAAGCTCTATCACTTCAATACCGACGATCCTGTCTCCATTGTCCGAACGCAAATTCGAAGACGGTGCGAAGGTCTGGACTTTCCGAGCGCCCTGCCCTCAAAGTTGTTCCGCTCCACCAATGACGGAAGGTACACGCTCGTCGATCCAAGGGTTCCCGTTCTTGCCGGCGACGATAGCGCCGTCAATCCCGGTCCTACTCTACACACGTTGGTCGTTTTGCAGCAGGAATACGACGCAATCACCCGTGATCGCGTCCTCACTGCGCTGAAAAACCTTCCACCGCCCACTTTTGAACTGTTCGCCATGCGACTGCTTCATGCCTACGGTTTTCAGGATGTCATTGTCACGAAAAAATCTCGGGACGGAGGTATAGATGGTCACGGACATTTGCCTGTCGGGCTATCCAGTGTAAGTGTTGCCTTCCAGTGCAAGAGATATTTGGAAAAAGCAGTTGGACGGGAAGCAATTGACAGCTTTCGCGGCGCCATATCAGGGCTGCACGAACAGGGCTACTTTTTCACTACGTCACGGTTCACGTCGGAAGCCGTAAATGCGCAGCGTCGTGCCGGCGCTGTCCCCGTGATCCTATTTGATGGCGCTAAAATCGTCGACATAATGTTTGATCGTGGTTTCGGCGTGAGTTTTCGGGAGTTGCGGATACCTGAATTGGCGTTGGATACTATCCTGGAAGAGGCTTGATCCCTTTCCTGCACTCCAGACAGCGCACGGTCGATGCGAGCCTTATGGGCTGGGACAGAACCGTGCAATGTCCTCGCAACACGCCAAGGGCAAGTGCCCCCGAGCGTATAAGCTGCCGACTTGACGATCTGAGAATTTAACCTCAAGACGCCAACCGTGCTCAGAACCAAGTGACGCTGGAAAACATGGTTAGCCGACATTCGATAGTTGCGCGTCGAGTTTACGCTTGAATTGCCGCTCGAACGTGTCGAGCGAACGAGGTCGATCGTCGAACCACTCGAGCAGTATATCGAATCCGCCGTGCGCATACTGGCTGAATTCGCCGACCCCAGCGGCGGTGAGGTGGTTGCTGGAGTCATGACGCACCAGTTTGGCGATCTCGAGGTGGACGCGCTCGCGCTCGGTCATAACTAGTCCGAGTTTTTCCATTTCAGCTGACAGGAATAGGCCAACGAGAATCTTGCTACTCGCGCCGTAGGGCTGGGGAAAGTAATCAATCATCTCGGACGTGTCCTCGCCCGTCATCGCCCGCTTCCGACCCGTTGCCACGCCAGCGATAAAGCAAAAGTAAAACGTGTCGAAGTCGATTTTGAAGCTCTTGTCTCGATATAGGTCTTTGAACCAAGACTTCGCGTCTTTCCTCACCCTGAAGGGCACCATCAGGCCGCCTCCTCTTCTTCGAGCTGGAATCCGTTGAAGAACGCCTCCCCCGCCACCTTCAGACCGTCTATGGTTTCGACGACGTCGCCGGTGGCATGCGCCTGACGCTCGATCTCCGGCTTGCCGCGCCGGAAGACAGTGAGATACTGGATCGGCTCGTGGCTTGCACGCTTCAGCCACGGCACAAACTGTGTCCGTTCGGATGAGATGGTGAAGGCGACGAATTGGGACGTCAGCCGCGGCACTAGTTGGCCGATCTTCGGTCTCACGGCGAGGTCGATCGGGCCGGCGGGGCTGTCGACGATGAAAGGCAGGGTGTGGTCGGATCTGTCGAACAAGGTGGCTAGGAAGCCGTAGGCGACTGACAGAGTCTCGCCGACGCTGCCGCCCTCCTGCCCATCGAGCACTAGGCAGTGCTCGATGCGCTCGATACGGATGTCATTGTCGGGCATCAACTCGCCAATCTTGGTATTGGCTTCGGCGCACACCTCGGTCATCACGCCCTCTCGAGCAAGTCCGTGGGCGCGGTTGAGGACGCGCTTGAGCAAGTCGCGGCGGCGACGCAGTTCAAGGGTTTCGCTCGTCTTTGCCAGCTTCTCTTCGGCAGCCTCGAGGCGCTTCTGCATGACGTCGATGCCCCATGTGCTGTCCAGCGCCTGCTGGTTATCCTTGTCCTCGAAGCGCTCCAATTGGTCCTCGAAGTCGCCCACCAGCTTTTCCAACCGCTCGATTTCCTCCTTTGCCGCCTGCACGCGCGGATCGGCTCGCTCGGCAGCGACGCGCAGGGCGTCTAGCACGTTGTTGGCGTTCCGCTCGGTCGAAACCTTCGAATTTAGGTCTGCTATTTCGGCGTGAAGCGCGGCGGCGGGCGCGTCGCGCGACACACCGACGGCTTCTTCAATGTCAGTCTTCATCGCGTTGAGGAAGCCGACCTCGTCAGAGCCGAGGTAATTCGCGGCCCGCTCTCGAATAGTCTCTCGCAACTTGTCGTCAATCGGCGTGCCGCACACGCACCGCTCCTCATTCGACAAGTCTTGGAAAAACTCGCGTGCCGCCGTGCCTGGAAGCTTCGCCCGGTCGAGATTGCGCTTCAGCTCGTAAATTGCTTCGGCAAACGAGGTCGACAAGCGGTGCGGAACGCGCATTGAATCAAGGACGGTAAACGCATGTTCACGCACCTCACTCTGGGCCTTTTCGAGGTTATCTTGCGCCTCCTTCATCTCCCGCTCGGACGTTTGACCTTTGGCGATCTCTTCGTTGTAAAGGACGCGTTGCGCGTCCAACTTGGCGGATGCTTCGTCGCGTTCTTTACTGATGCGGCGACGCTCGCGCTTTAGCTCAATGAGACGCGTGCGAATACGGCCGAGCTTTGTCTCGCGCTTCTTCTTCGCCTGCTCATCACCTTTCTCCTCCGCATGTCGCTCCCAGTAGTCTGCGACCTTTTCCCCCGCCTTTTGTAACGTACTGAGTTGAAACAGTGCCTCGACCACCGAGTTTGCGTCGGTATACTTGTCATCAAGCAAATGGGCTGCGAGTTCGCCGTCAAACACGAAGAAGTCGACGAAGTCAGTGTTCAGGAAACGCCTAAAGTTAGGCGGTGGATCGAACTTTTCCATCTGGCCCGATCCCCGTGTAGTGCGATACCGCACGCGTCCTGCCTCGAAATCGAACTCGAGGCGGATCGTCACGCGCTGCTGGTTCATCATCAGCTTGACCTCGAATAGTCCGGTCGGTGCGCCACCCTTCTTCTGGAGCTTGCGCAGCTCAGACGAAGTGGGCGCCTGCGTCGCCCATCGTCCCGAGAGAGCATTGCGCAGCAGCGTCAGCGTGGTGGTCTTGCCGGTACCGTTCGGCATTTGGATCAGCGTGATCGCGTGCGGCTGCCCAGAAGCCTTCAGGCATGATATTTCATGGTCGGGGCAGCGTAGCCCTTCCGACTTCCAGCCAAGGATTTGGAGCGTGGCGGACATCAATCGTTCTCCTCGCCGTCGTCGTCATCGCCGCCAGCTGTTTCGTCGTCCTTCACGTCGCTGCTCAGCGAGACAGCCTCGTAGACGATCTCGAGGCGCCGGTCGGTTACAGCGGTGTCGTTGATGTCCTCGCTCTCATCGGCGACGGCCTCCAGCCAGGCAATCAGCCTGCGGGCCAACGCAGGCGGCTGCCCATATTCGTCTGCGGCGGTCTCGATCGCCTCGATGATCTTAGTGTCCAGGATCAAGCATCGTCCTCCATCCTAATACTCGCAAGCTCAGCCAACCAAGCGGCACGGTCGTCGTCCGCATTTGGACCCGCAGCGTCGGGATCGGGCTGCCGCACAAAGTCAACGACGCTGGCCACCTTGCCGGGATCCTCGGGATCGCTGCGCAAGCACCGTCCCATTCTCTGGATCGTTTCAAGCCGCGCGCGCGAGGATGAGAACAGAATCACCGACGAGAGCGATTGGATGTCGATGCCCTCCGAAACGCGGTGGCACGTGATGAGACATTCGAGGTCCCCGCGCGCAAAGCGCCGCAGCGTTTCAGCGTCTTCACCACCGAAGTAGGTATGGAAATCGGGACGGTGCCTGTGAACAATTTCCAGCACTGGTCTGGCGTATTCGGTTGTCTCAACGAAAATAATTGAGCGCCGCAGTAGGTCAGGGCAACCTGCGATGAAGTCACGGAATACCGGCAGCTTCGCCTCGGATGTCTTGTAAACGCGCGCGAGTTCGGTCCACAGCTCCTGATCGCTCATTGGCTCGCCTGCGAGTGCCCGAGCGGCCTTGCGCCGATATACGTCCTTGAGACGCTCGCGGTCGTCGACCGTCAAGCGGTATGGAAGCGGGTAATAGTCGAAGGGCGCCAGGATCCCACGCCTGATCGCGTCTCCTAATTCGAACCTGAAGATCTCTGGCCCAATATGTGCGGTGATGAAGTCATTGCCCTCGACATCGTATTCGCGCTCAGGCGTTGCGCTGAGTCCAAGGAGAAAGCGGATGCCGTCCGATAGCCCGGTTAGGTTGTCGCGGTTACTAGGGCTGCCCAATTTGTGGACCTCGTCATGTACGAGGAGCGTCCGGCGCTGCTCTTTGGTACTGAGAGACCGCATCGCAGCTGCCAACGGATCGCGTCCGCCCATGGCGCGCCGCGAGACCAGGAGAATGGCTTTCGCTGGCGCGAGCGTGAACTCTTGAAGCTCGCGGAACTGTTCGAAGTCTGTAAAGAGCTGAAATCCCGGGAGCTCGGCACGCAGCCTTAGCAGCTCGGCGCGCCACTGCTTCAACAGGTCCGTCCCATCTGTCGTGACGATGATCGTGTCGATCTCGCCGGAGTCAACGAGCTTACGGGCTATGCGAAGCGCAGTCCGGGTCTTGCCGGTGCCAGTCGCCATGTTCAGCACCCCGCGCTCTGCGGCGATGAACTTCTCGGTAGCTTCGCGCTGGTGGCGCCACTTCCACTCAGGATCGGGCGTTAACTCGGAACGTCTGTTTGAACTGGCCCTTTGCTCCTCCACCTTGCGGAGTAGGCGGCGGCGCGCCGCTTCCGGGAACTCGAGGGTCTCGACCGCGTCGTCCACCTTGTTCCAGATCGCGTCGAAGTGCGCGCGCTTGCGGGCGGCACGGCGGGGCTCCGACCACGATGGATAAACTTCAACGCACTCGCTGTTTTCCTCGAACGCGAAACGGCTTTCGTTCGCCGAACCTGTGAATGAGACGTAGTCGTCGCCATCGAAAAAGACGCCGATCTTCTCGTGGTAGATGCCACTGCCGTGCCGCGGCAACGCGATCCTTATTTCGAGGCGTTCGAGCTCTAACAGCCGTGCAAGTCTGTCGATGCCTGCTCCTATGCCTTCACCAAACTGGCTTTCGATTATTTCTTCAAGACGGTCAGCACAGACTTCGGCGCGAGTTCTCTTCCGACTCTGGATGACTGCCATGTCCTCGGGACGTAATTCCACCGAAGTGATTAGCCGGATACGCCCATCCTTGCGCAGGAACTCCCCAAGAGGAGCCCCAAACAGTTCGAGGGACGAGCTTGAGAAGTAACCGACGGCGCGCCAGTAGTTGGTCGACTCCCCGAGAGCAGGGCGGAAGAAGTGGTCAACGAGCGTCCGGGCACCCGACCTGTAGTCGTCCTCGAATGCGATGTCGCGAAGAGCCAAAGCTCACACCTCTCTCGGGCGACCATACGGTGCGACGCACGCAAGAATGCAACTCACCCGAATCATGACCTTCCCCCTCTGGTAGCATGCAGTGCAACCGCCTACTCCGCAAGTCACCGTGCCGCTGGGCGCAGTATTACCGCAAGAAAAAGTTTCTCTCGACTAAAACGCGTGGGCAACTATCCTGTGCCAGTGCATATGACGAAGGGAAACGGAACCCTCGCTGATTGCTGATCGATTCGTCAACGCCTTTCCCCCCAGAGCTTCGCCACGGCGGAGGCGGGGTAGAATCTTCTTCCGGCCATCGGATCGTGATGTTCACAGAATATCGCCAAATTGATAGGATTCGGCGAACCGCCCCAATCGACCAGTGAGACGAACATCTCCGCATCGTCCGCTGTTTTTACACAGCCCTCCGGATGCTGGCACCGCCTGCGTAGCGCCAAAACCCTAATTGTCCAGAAGGGATGCGGCAATTCATGAATTTCATGGGGTCCCATCTTGAAGCCCGACACCTGTGACGGAACCTGACTCGCCTCGTAGAGCGAAATTTTTGAGCTCTTGTATTTGTTGCACCAGCCGCATGCGAGACGCAGATTGTCCAGTCCGTGGCCACCATGCGCGACCGGAACGACATGCTCGATCTCGATGCTCACATCACGGTCCACAAGACGCGGACGGAACACGTCAACCAACTTCGGCCTCGTGATGTCATCGCGCATTGGCTTATTGATGAGCGCGTCCTGCGCTGCGTTCGAGAACGCGAAGCCGCATATGTAGCAGCGAGGAGGATCACGTTCAGCGAGCATCGCAACCTTGGTCGCTTTGTCAGCATAGTCGCGCTTTACATCCAGGCGAAGACGCTGAACGTCCGCGAAGAGGTGATCGGTGATCCTCTCAGTGAGATCGCGCCGTCTAACAGCATCCGCCGAAGGATACATGACTTCGATGCGCCTCAGGACTGCCGCGAACACATCAAGGCGCTGCAGCGCCCCATTCCGTGCGATCGCGATCGGACTTACTAGACCCTCAAGGAACCAGCGAAGCCACAGCCTATACTGATCGCCCTGCAGTATTGGTTGTTGGTCACCGAGAAATGCCTCGGGCAGCGGGCGCCCAGACATGGCAGTGACCGCCCCGTAGTCCCAGCTGCTCGCCACGCCGATCGGTGTAGAGGTGATGAAGAAAATGTCGTTGTCGATGGCCAAGGGATTAGCCTTTGTTAATCCTGGAGTATCCCTCCACAGCCGGTGGATTCCCTCCCTGCTGACGGTGGTTTGCCCACATCTTCGACCATTGCCGCCTTATGCCGATCGAGTCCTTCTTCACGCCGGACAGCTTCCAGTCGCGCGCGAAATATTGGCTCGACGCGTATTCCAGCCAACCATCCACTAGCCCTGGGATATCTTCGACTCCCTTCAGTTTGGTCTTCTGTTCTCGCAGATAAGAGAAAAAGTCGGCCGCAAGGATGTGCAGCATTGGCTTGTTGAAAATGTTTGAATCCCTGGGATTGCCCCAGAAGTTTGGGGCCTGCGGATCGTTGGACGCTAGCCTGTCACGGATTTCGCTCCAAAATGCTTTAAACACCGCGATCCACGGGCCGCTCATGTCCCTCCAAAAGGCTTCTGGAGTGGGATATTCTTGCGTCTTCCAATCTGCGACAATCTCAGAGCCTGCGAGATGGTGCTTCTGCCAGGTCAATGCGTGGTCGGTCGGCTCGTGATAAAGGCGTCCGCCCCGCAGATCGCGGAAAATGTCACTGAGAGATCCCAGCACATTCCACTGCAGCTTGGTGCTATCGTCCGACCCGAACCCCTTCGCGACGAGCCCTGAGAACGGGCTGTTGTCCGCTCGGGAAAGAATTGAGACGATGCGAGCCCCTTCAAGCGGGATCTTCGCATCCTCTAAGCGTTCAGCGATCGTGGTGAGCTCTTCTTCCACGAGACTTGTGGAGATGATTGTGCCCAGCAGCGCCTTTGGCACGGGCGTAGCCTTTTGATTGACAAGAACATATTGAAAGACGTGTTCCGCGGGAGAATCGTCCATCAGCAGAGACACCGGAAGGTGCCGGGCAAGTGTTTTGGAGACCACAGCGATAGCATTGGCTGGCGTCTCTCCCCCGGCAACCAGATCTTCGCCCTGCGTGCTCTCGTTTGCCTGATCCTCAGCTGCAAGGATGGCGCCGCGCAGGCGGTGCTGCCCATCAACGAGAATGATGGGACGCAGGTAGGAGATCAGCATCTCGCGCGAGAAGCCGGCCAGCTCTTCCGACTGGTCCTTCCCCTGCTTCCCGGTGATCTCTTCACGAGCGCGCAAGTGGTCCCAGAAGCTGGTAATCTGAGATTCGTCGAACAATGCGTCCTCGGCCGCCTCTATCGAACCGGTCTCGTCCACCTCGGACTCCTGCGCCTCGATGGTGTCCTCTGCTGTATTGTCGCTGGCGTTCATCCCGCCTTCAAGCTCCACGATGAGCTCGGTCGGCAGTTGGCGTCCCGCGAGAGCCGGAGCCCGGCTTTCCAGATAGGTGCGAGCCGCATGAAGCAATTCCTGCAACGTCATCGACCCGAAGTTGTCGAGTTCGATTTCGACGGAACCAGAGCGTCCGTTCACTTCCGTTGGAATGAAAGTGACCTTGAGCCCGGCCGACTGTCGAATAGCACACAGCAAAGGGTTCTGAATCACGTTGTGCGGATCGGCGAAGAACTTGCGAAGTGCCGCTTCGCGCGCCGGCGAAACGGTGCGTTGAAAACCCGAAGTCTCCGCGCCCGATAGGCTCAGGCGTTGCGGAATGCCGACCCAGCTCTCTATGTCCGTAGCAGATGCCGAAAATAGGAGAATGGATTTTCCGCCGGTCGATTGTTCGACCGTCACGCAAGGATATTTGAACGTCTGCGACACTTAAGCACTCCAATTGTTCGGCCGATTAATATGACGGCGCTCAAGGGCCGCCAAGAGATATTTGGAGTGCGCTACTCCAAACTTCTGCTGGAAGTGGAACTTCTAACTGTGTTGGAAGTCCATTTCGCGCTTCAAGCCTCGCGCCCAGAACGTAACTACGAGACCCGGCAGTCGCCCACCATCAATGGTCGCTGTTTGGACCGGCGTGGCATTGCTGACATCACTTTTCAAGTCGTAAAGGTTCATTACATCGTGGCAGTTCGGAGTTGTTCCGAGGTTCCATAGAAGCGACTTCTCCGGCTCAGCACCGTTTCGAAATCTTCCCGCGCGTCACCGCAGTATTTTCTCAACCGATCCATTCGCTCGTGTCTATCGATGGACGACAGTACATTCGCTGCGTCAAGACCTTGTCTAAGAGCCAGGAAATTGCCACTCGATGCCAACGGATCCAGTGTTTGCAATGCATCCCCACATGCTATCCAACCATCGCCATATGGCTGATTGAGAGCGCTCATCGTTGAATTACAAGTGGTTACTGCAGACCCGCACCAACCTTTGAACTCGATGCAGGCGGCCAAGTCTGGAATGCTTAAAGCTCTTTTCGCGATCGAAGCCGCCGAAGGTTTTTTCCGTAGTCGTGAACCTGCTGTAAAATAACCGATGGAACCGCGCCCAGGATCATTGGGAGCAAAAAAGATCCACCCGTCGCCAACAGTTGCGGTCAGAGTAGCGTGACTGAGGGCGCCCCACGTCTCGCCCGAGATCCAGAACGATACTAAAGAATCGTGAATCTTCCTCCGCACCCCGAATTGGCGCGCGAGTGAAGACGATCGTCCCGTCGCTTCAATTGCTGCTTGGGCTCGCACCAAACATATAGCACCATTGGCGGTGCGGCTTCGCACCAAAATCCCATCATCGGAGATCAGAGCTGCCTCAATTCGCTCGATTTCAACAATCTGGCAGCTCGAACGGCGCACCGCACTAATCAGCTGGGCGTCCAACTCGGATTTCCCCAAAAGCAAGGGAGCGTGCGAGTTCGGTAACATATCGATGGACTGAAAGGATCCACGACCCCACTGCGACAAGCGTGCATTGAGACGCGGGAACGCGCAATCAATCTGTTCGCGGTTGAGCCCCAGCTGAACCAGGATTGGAACTGCTGCTGGTGATAGCGTCTCAGGTAGTCCCTTGTCGGTGAACGCTCGACGAAGAAGAACCACCGTTTTGCCTGATCCCGACAGCGTTATCGCGGCGGCGCAGCCAGCGTGCCCTCCACCTGCCACGACCACATCGGCATTCAGAATCAATGCACTTCTCCGATCCCGTGAGTATGCAAGAGAAGTTTGGGGCCGAGGGATTTCGGCGGTTCTGCTACCTGCTTCTCACCAGGCAGCGGCTCGCCTGGTATCGGACAGCCCGCTCGAACCCATTCAATGACTATTTGCCGGCCAATTCTGTTGTTGATTAATGAGAATCGCTCGTCCAATGCATCGCCCATAGGTCGACCGCTTCTTGCCACATCCACCAAGAGCGGACTTTCTTCAGCGTGTCCGGGGACAATCCATCCATTGTCAGGATCTTTAAGGGCGCGCATCAGCTCGATGACATCCCCATCGGCGAAGAGGTCCGCAACAGATTTCTTCTCCCTCCCAGCGCCAGATGAAAGCTTGTAACGACGGTGTGACGTTGCCCCTTGAGCGACTGCACGTAGCTCATACAGGAGCTTTTCCATCGCTTGCCCCTTGTCAAAGTAGCGCTTGATCACGGCAGTATCGCCCTCCCGCCCAAGCCACCTAATCCAATCCTGCCATGATGTAAGGTCATTCGCATCGAAAATCTTGTACATTGGACCTTCGAATGTCGTGAGGTAATTGATCAGTTGACTTCGTTCGGGATCACCCGGAACAACCCAGCGAGAATTGGCGAGCACCGCCTGGAAAAGATCTGGGTCGTCGAACAGATCGTTAATTCGATGCGGTCCAATGCGCCCACCGAGGTGGTTTTGCGATCCGTAGTGTCGCTTACGCTGCATAACCTCGGCGATCGTTGACGCGGCGTTACCCGGCCGTCTCCTTGCGATACTGGTGTCGTCTCCATAGTCGCTGCCACCGACGACATTGAACGCGACAAAACCTCGCCAAATCCGATCCCAATGCTCCTGCACCGAGTCGTCTCCGCCGTCTTTCCGGATTTTGTCCAGGTACATGATAATGGCGTCACGCGCCTTCGCTCCGTGACCATTCGTGGCATTGTCAATGCCGATATGCATTTCCCAAAACTGGGTGTCGATCCCAAGATAATCGTTCCTCATAACCCCAGTTTGGAGACTCAGAACCTCCCACTCCAGAAAGAGCGTCATTCCGAGAAGTTCGGGATAGTACCGATCGGAGTTGAGCGAGATCGCGAGTTGGAAGACAGGATTGATGTAAGCTTCGGCAGGAATATTCGGGTTGTTCGCGTAAGCGAGGGTCGTAACGCCAGGCAGGCGCATTCCAAGGCTATCAAGAAGTGCAGTGTACAGATTGCCATGATGCAGCGCGGGATCACCGTTCCCGATCTCGTCACTCCATACTTCAAACAATAGACTTCGAACCTCATCACCCGGACCAGCTTCGGCGATATGGCGTAACCAGGCGCCATCGGTCTGATTGAACGGCGCCCGATCGAGGATCCGTCTCCTCACATCCTCGCTATTAATTGAGCAAAGCTCGTAAAAGAGCTCGAAATTCTGTGCTCGTGCGCGTAGGATCTCATAAATCTCATCGAGCTTTGCGCGGAAAGCTGTCTGGCTGTAAGCGATAGCGCTCTCGGGATGATCCTCGTCATCAATCGTGATCGAGTCGATTACTGACTGTGCATAGCTCAGGCCGCGCTCAACTATCCTGATCGTTTCCTCCGGAAAGTCAGGAAAGTCTTGGATGTTCATGAGTGCGTAAAACTGATCGCGCGGATTGGCTCCATCGTATTTTCTGCGCTCTGTCTCGACCTGCACCGTTATTGATTTCTCGTCGTCGACCTTAACGGTTCGCTGCACGACAAAGCCAAGCCTTCTCCAATCTTGAACCATGCCGTTGTCGCCGTTGCGACCGATATTCGCGACGTATCCAAGATCCATCATGGCATCGCGAAGCTCAACCGCCCTGAAACGGCCAAAAATCGGCGTATCGATCCGGACATCTGCCGTGTGAGCTTGGTTTATTCGATCAACTGTTTCCTCGGTGAAATCCGTCAGAGCGTCGTAAACCTTCGCTGCCGAACCCGGCTTTGCCTTGTCACTCGGTCCGGGATACGAGGGATGACCGGAAAGAACCTTTGAAACCTGCTCGGCGAGAAAGTGAAGAGCGGCCTTTATGTAAGCTGCGGAGACCTCGTCTAATGAAGTTGCGGCTTCTTCGTCCCGGATGGCGTCCCTCCAGATTTGATGCAAATCGTCAAAGGTAGAAATTTGGTATTTTTTAACGAGTTCGGGCCAGGACTCACGAATTTTCACCATCGACAACACTTCATCGGGTTTAGCAGCCCGAAGATGGAGGTATCGACCCGAATATGTGTCCAAAAATTCTTGGAGAAGGAACTGTTGCCTCCATGGGTTTCCTGATGGCCTTGCCTGCCGGATGATCATTCTTGCCCAAGAACCCGCGGTCCTTGTGACAAAGCTCTCAGCTCCTTCGTGATCGCGCTGATCCGAAGACAGCGCAAACAATCGGTCAACTCTAAACTTGCCACTTGGTCGAGGTGAGGCCTCGCCCACAGATCTGTCCCATGGCGCCCTCATCATTAAAGCGCGCTCGAGTGTGCCAGCGAGCGATCCCGTTGTTTCCGCAGTGAATTCTGCAAAAATCTCCTTGAATTCATCTTCCAGCACGACGTCATCCGGTCGCTGGGCGGGCCACCACCATCCCCGACACTCATAGAAGTCTGCCTGCCACGGACAGGCCATGTACTTGGTGATGTCTCCAGCCTCTAGGTGATCGTGCTCGAACCGGAAAGCCTCGCTATAGAGCGCGGGGTCTCGGACAATGGCCGTTGCTTCAATTCCGGGGTAGAAAGCCCCTCCAGCACAGCGCTCCAAAACCCTTCGGGTAAGTAACGCAGGATGGAGCGATCCGTCTTCCAGATAAGGGTCAATCGCGCCCTGGGCTGGGTACAGGAAAGGATCAGTGTGATTGTTCCATGCTTTGAGGCGGCAGTACTGCGCATATGTTACGGTGAGCCAGTTATCGATGGCACCAGTCTCGCAATCCCCTTCATCGCCACTGAGAGGCGGCATATAGCTGGCATTCGCATATGCCTTAGCGGCCTCCGGGTCTACGTCGACGGGTCGTCGACCGTCGGGGCCGGGATAGTTGGGCGGCCTAATCATCTTGACGATTTTATCACGGATCTGGGTGCCACCCTTTTTCAAGCTTTCACGGAAGCCCTCGACTGTCTCTGGTTGCATGCTTAAACCATCACCCGGCTTCCCCTGTCCGTGACCGCGGAGACCTGTTTGACTCACCCATCGATAACCTGCAGACCTTGCAATGATCGGCCAGATGTCTCTTTCGAGGTCCGGACTTTGAGGATCGTGGGGCTCGGGTGTTGTTGGGTTGACAAGCGAGGGGGCGTGGAGTGCCACTTCCTCCATGACGTCGTAGAGGGTGACCAAGTTCGTCACATCGGGCGCGAAATCTGGCGGGGCGACGATAATCCAAGCACCACCCCGCACTTCGATATCTCGCGCGGGGTTTCCCTCAGTCGCTCTAAGATTGACCTTGGCCGTAACAGGCCCATCACTCGTGTCGTCAAACCAACTATCGTTGTTGGCATAATGTACAATCCATTTGTCCTCTGGCGTTTCAAGTACATTGCCTTCATCGTCGACGGGCGAGGATATCCCGCGGCCGCCGAGGACAACAAGTCTTCCCGCCGCGTCCGTTGCGAGCTCACCAAGATATACACTTGTGGCATGATGGAATGAGCCGACGAAATCCAAATGTTCGCTCGATGCCTCTTCGGGCGAATGCTTTTTGTTCGGACCGCTCACGGACCGGACCGCCCCCGTAATCTCGAGCGCTGATGCGCGTTTTTCGTCAGCCACAAACCGGTGCCCGTGTGGACCGCCAGCCTCACGCTTCAGGGTGCCGAAGCGCTCATTTCGCCAAGCAAGGGGATTGCCATCGGCTGCGCGGGGCGGCTCTTCCGCCCGGAAAGCAGAGCGGGCGCCCTCTGCACCAAAGAAGCCAAACCAAGCCGCTTTCTTGTTTGCAAGTTCGGCGCTCCATTCGATGTCCCCGTGGGCATGGGTAATCTCGCCAAGACAGAGATCGTGGTTATCGAACGCATAGAGACGGAACCGAGCTGCCTGTCTTTTGACCTTGCCGGTCTTATCACGATACCGGAATTCATCATGCGGAACAGAGCCTTCCGGTCCCTCAATGAACCCATCTGGGCCCTCAGCAGCAAAGAAGTAACCGTCGTCCGCAGTGCTGTCGCCGACGCGGGCAATCCCGATCGGAGGATAGATCTTGCAGTATGCAACTTTTGCCAGGTCCAAATTCCCCATTGCGCCCTCCCGCAGTTAAGCCGTTCGCGTCAAATTTTTCGTTGCCACAAGTCATGTGTAGCTCGGATTCGATCCGGTTCAGCCCGACTGCGGCGTTGCCAAAATCGCGCCGTTACTAAGCAGCCCTAGAGGCTTGTTCGGCGAGTCCATCAATTTCCGCCAGGGCAGCGAGATAGGACGCATTGCCTGACGAGACGAGTATCCGGTAAATTGCGCTCCGCTCTTGGATCGCTTCAGCAAGAAATTGCCAAACCTTCGGATCAGGAAACACTTCGCGCCCGAGCCGAAGAGCGAGAATCCATGACGACAAATTGTCGGATGGATAGTGAACCCCGGCGAAAACTCTCCGATCTCCAATATCGACGCCGAATTGTTGGAGGGCATTTATTTGCGCGCGGTCCGAATGTATCCCCGCGTGAGCCACGCCTCATATATGCTCGCCGCTATGAAACAGCCTTGAAAGCAGTGGCCGCTCGTCATCGATGATGTCATGGAGGTGATTGCCAGTTCGAACGTGTGAGGCCGGCCGAGCAATTTTGCAACCTGATAGGCGCGCGGCCTCTGGATGATTTGTTTGAACTGAATGCTGACGCTGCCCGCTTTGTCTTTTAAACCTGCGCGCAGATCACTGGGAAGCTTATCGAGCTGTGTGGCAGGAAGGGTGTGGTCATAAAAGAAGTAACGCTCGCCGAGTTTGGCGGTGTCTTCGTCGGTAAAGTATTGGCGGTGGCTTGGAATGGAGGCGGCTGACGTCGAGGTCTGTGGAAACGTGTCTAGGATTTTCGTTGCCTCGAGACGTTCGAATAGGTCGAAGTCTGCCAATGTCAAGCCGAGCATCTGGCTCTCATCGGCGGCATGCCAGTTGTTGCTTGCCGTATCCCAGCTCGGCCAAAGTGTTCGATTTATTATGCTGATGGTTTCCGACCGCCACTGCAACCAAGTGCTCTCACGCTCCGAAAGTGGCAACGTCGGGCGCCATGCTGCTGGCGCCAGTCCTTGGGGATCGACCGACCTCTCATATATGAGAGCAAATTCGCCATACGCGGGAAACCTTGGTTCTTCCATCGCTCGTTCTCTCCCCTTTTATCTCGTGAGGCTAACACGTTTGGCTTGTATGTCACGCGGAATTGTTCGCGTTCTCTTTGAATTTTCGAGTTTTTGGAGTATTGATACAGTCACGGCTCAGATTTGGGTCGCCCGCTATCTTTGGTTGGTTGAACGCTGTTGTAAAATCAAGAAAGACGGCGTTCGTATTTTGTAAATATATTTTGCGACGGTAAGTATTATGTCGTCGGAGAATATAAAAACTTGTAAAATGTCGCAACAGTATCAACGTTGCATATAGGTGTCGATAAGTGAAGATAACATATCGATGAACTTCAGAGAAGTAATGGAGAGCTCCGGATGAGTGCTAATAAACTACAAATTGGCGTTTCTGCTGCCCTATTTTTAATCGCGAGCTCCGCCAGCGCTGGCCAGATTATACTTGACGGTGAGGTTAAGCCGCCTGTCAAGATATCCAGTGAGCAATTCGAAAGCTTTCCCCATATTGAGTTAGTGGTGAAGGGTCAGGACGGTACGCTCTTCAAATACTCAGGCGTTGAGCTCTCTAAAATTTTAACCTTTGCAAAGATTCCCATAAAAGGAGATCTCAAAGGAAAGGATATCGACAAATATTTAGTCGCTCTCGGCGCGGACGGGTTTGGTGCGGTTTTTTCGTTGCCTGAATTTGATGCTGGAAAATTCATCGTTGCTGACAAGCTCAATGGGAAACCACTTGCAGTTACTGACGGACCACTTCAGATTATCTCCCCAGATGAAACTCGTCGGTCGAGGTGGGTTAAAAACCTTGTGAGGCTTACGATTCAGAGGGCCCGTCCGTAGCGAATTCTGGCGTCCGTTCGCAGGAAGCGATAGAAATCAATGGTACGCCTCGATTGAATCGAGGCGCCGGTGGCTCGATTCGCGTCAAGGCGATTAAAACTATTCGCCTGTGTTATTCGATCCCGACATGTCGGCTTTGTTGGCGCGCGCCTGAATTTGCGTGCATCGCTCGATCAGGTGCTCGAACGGCTCGGAATCGCCGAGCAGCAGACCGTCGTCCACCATGCGTGCGTAATCCTCACCGAGCGCGCGTAGACCTTCTCCGGAGGGTGTCAGAACCAGATTGCCGTTGACGGCTGCGGCGTATTCAATGGGCGAGCGGTCGGTCGCCTTTTCCGCAAAGAACATGGATTTGTGTTTCGCCACGGCATTGGCAAGCTGCCGGTCCGCAAATGCTTTGTCGGCGAAACCGGCATCGTCCAGCCGGACGACGTCATGCCAGTGGCGGGCAAAACGATCTCCGCGAAGGCGCTCCTGCAGGCAGAAGACATGGATTGCCGTCGCCTTCTCCCAGAACGTCCGCTCCGCGTGCATGACGCGCGGGCTCGCTTTCGGAAATTCGACACCATCGACCCGACCCGAGGCGTCGCAGCGCACATCGCGGATACTGGCGGGCTCGCCGGTTGACCGTGCGCCGAATTCGAGCATGACGCTCGGGGCGACATAGCCGGATCCGCTGCTCACCGCTTCATAGTCCAGGTAGAGCGTATCGTCCTCGAGGCGGACTGCCGCCGGAAGAGATTGATCGCGCAGCGCACCGGCGATGACCGGCTCCACCGAGGCCGCCACCCAAATCGGAAGCCGCTTTCGCACCTCGCTGGTCCAGCGTTTCTCCTCGCTGCGGGTTTTCGGCAGTGCTTCGTCATTGTCGCCGATCAGATCCGGCGCCAGGGCGCGGATATCGTAGGTCAGGTCGACATCCTCGGAAAACCGCTTGATGACCCCATAGGCTTTCGAAAGCGAGGTGCCGCCCTTGAAGACGAGATGCTCGCCGAGCTTGGACGAAAAGAGGGTCTGCAGCGTCCAGACGACCCAGACATCCTTTTCGAGCAGATGAATGGGCCGTCCGGTGCGGTCGGCTACCACAGCCAAGGCTTCGTGCCGGTCATCCTTTGACAAGGTCAGGAACAGATCAGCCATGCGCAGCCTTTCCCACGCTTCTTGCAAGCCAGGTCGGGAACTGCGGAGCCGCCGCCACCAGCTCGCCGAACGCGTCCGGCGGCAGCTTTCGCTTGATCCGCGACAGTGCTTCATCGGCCTTCTCCGGCCCAAGCCAGGCGAGCGCACGGACCGCCACGCCGGCAGGCCGATCGGCCAAGGCCAGTTGCCAGCGAGGCACATGCCTGAGCTCGACCGTCTGCTGCCCAAGGTTCATCGTCCGGCTGCGGCCGGATGTCAGGTAGACAGAGCGGACCGGAACCTGGGTGGTCAGGCCCAGCGCATTCGCCGCGGCGGCGCCGTTTGCGACGATCACCTCGCCGCGTTGCTGCGCCACCGCCTCCACCGCTTGTTCAACTGTCGGCGGCCGGCTGCCAAAACGGCTTTTGACAGGCCGCATATAGATGCCACGGCCGGCCCGGACGAGTTCGCCGCGCTCGGCCAGGCGCGACAGAGCCTGGTCCAGGGCGGCACGATTTCCGAGATGCAAAAAGCTCTTTGCCGAAAGGGCGGATCCTTCCGGCAGTCGTTCAGCATGGCCCATGATTTGTGACGTCAGCCTTTGCATGGCATTTCTCCTGTCAGAAATATATGCGAGTTTCTGACAGTTTGCAACGGAAGGAGAAGGCCGGGGAGCCGAAGTGCGCTGACCAAAATTTATATCGAAATATTGGTCAGTAGCCCGCTTGTCGCTCCACCCAGCGCTACTCACCTATCAGGCCATCAAACACTTCCAACATCGCATCACTGATGGCCTTGCCGAGCGCGGCTGCAGTGTTCGCCAACGCCTCCTCGTTCATATCGCGGGCGGCCATGGCAAAAGCAGCTCCCTCGGACGTTACGATTTCCCGAGCCCGCTCGATCGCCCATAGGGCGAAGTCACTACGGTTGCTGATCTCCACGGTTTCCATATCGTCTCCTGATTTGTTCGAGGGGATGGCTTATACCGATTTGCCGAACAATGCAGTCTGAAGACTGAGCCCGAGAACGTGTTCGATTTGTCTTTTGAGCGCATCCCCGAAGGGAACGTGCTCTATTGCGCCGAGCCTTGCCGCTGCTTCGCTCTGACCAGGCACTGCTCCACCGAACCCCGAAGCGGGTTTCGGCCCATGCGGGTCACGATCACATTGCGCAGCTCGCCAGGCAGGCTTGGACGAGATCCGGAGGGCGCCGGCGCGCCCGCTTCCACAAGGAGCATCCGCCTCGAGGCAGACGCGCTTCTCCTCCGTGACATTGCCGCTCTTACGATAGGGCGAAGATCAGGCCAATGGGCAAGCGCGTCCGAGGGCGCTGTCGGCCGTGGGAAAAATAGGCTTTCACCGCTTTGCGCCGAACCTTCCGATTTTTCCCCCGTCCGACCCATGACCGGGCCTTCTCCCTACCGGGAGCGGGCTTACGCCCCCTCCCTTCGTCCCGAGGACGTGCGGGCACGTCCTTCGGATCAAAGGAAGAAGGCTTCGCCCACAGCGGGTTCTAAAGGCCCGATCCAACGGGAAATCAGGAGATTGAAGCCATGACGACCACCATCATCATTGAATTGAACAAGCTGGACGCCGACCCAAGGAACGTGCGCAAGACATACGATCCGGCAAAGATTGCCGAACTCGCCGCCAATATCGACGCGGAAGGCGTCCTGCAAAACCTCGTCGTGAGAGCCGGCGAGAAACGGGGCCGCTATTACGTGACCGCTGGCGAACGCCGGCGAAAGGCGCTGCTGCTGCTGGTGGAGCAGGGCAAGATCGCCAAGAACCATCCGGTCGAATGCAAGGTGCGCGATGGTGCCAACGCCACGGAAACCAGCCTGTCGGAGAACATCTTTCGCGAGGACATGCATCCGGTCGACCAGTTCGAGGCTTTCTCGACCATGGCGGATGGGGGCAAATCCATAGCCGATATCGCCGCCCATTTCAGCGTCACCGAAATCATCGTGCGCCGCCGTCTGGCGCTGGCGAAGGTATCGCCCAGGCTGCTTGAGCTTCACCGCGACGGCGTGATGACCTTCGAGCAGCTTTCCGCCTTCACCGTTTCCGATGACCATGAGCGGCAGGAACAGGTTTGGGACAATCTGCCGGGTTGGGATCGTCACGCCAACCGGATCAAATCCAATCTCGTAACCGGCGAGGTTGCCAGCACCGACCGGCGCGTAAAGCTGATCGGTGGACTGGACGCCTATGAACAGGCAGGCGGGGCCGTGCGCCGTGATCTCTTCGATGAGCAGGGCGGCGGTTACGTGCTCGATGTCGCATTGCTCGACAAGTTCGCTTCGGAAAGGCTGGACAAGGTCGCCGCGCCCTATCGCGAACAGGGCTGGAAATGGGTGGAAACCGCATTCGCACGCCCCGACTGGATTTTCAACATTCCGCGCATCTACCCCCAAGAGGTCGAGCTCTCCGCCGAGGACCAGGCCGACCATGATGCGCTCGCAAGCGAGCGGGACGATCTGGCGGAACTGATCGACAACGATGTTGCCGGCGATGACGCGGGCCAGCGTGTCGCTGAAATCGATAGGCGATTGGACGAGCTTTCCGGGAAACAGGAAGCCTATCGGCCTGACGATATGGCGCGCAGCGGCGTGATCGTCTTCATCAACCACTCCGGAAAGGCGGAGGCCGCGATCGGCATCGTCAGGGAAGAAGACGAAGCCGAGGAAACGGAAGACGACGCCAACAACGACGGAACGGGAAGCGGTGAAACCAACGCCGCCGGCGGGGGAAACATCGGGGCCGGCAAGAGTGGCCCGAAATTCGCTCATCCCCAAGCCTTGATCGAGGTTCTGACCGCGAAGAAAACCGCCGCTTTGCGTGTGGAACTGGCGCACAATCCCGATGTGGCCTTGGCCGCCGTCGTCCACGCGATGCTGTTGCGTATCAGTTATGGCGGGCTTGTGTCAGAGCAAAGCGCCCTGCAGGTGTCGATCACCCATGAGCGCATGGGCAAATGGATCAAGCAGCCGGCAGATTGTGCAGCCTCGGTTGCTTTCGAAAGCCTGCAGGAGAACTACGGGCACAAAATCCCCGGCAATCCAGCTGATCTATTCGACTGGTGCCTTGCGCAAAGCCGCGAGGAGCTTCTGTCGCTGCTGGCATATGCCGCCGCGCATGCCGTCAACGCGGTGGAGGTCAAATACAGCGACCGCCGGAACGGCATCGAACAGGCGAACCAGCTTGGCCGCGCCCTCAAGGTCGACATGACGGATTGGTTTGAAACGACCGCCGACAGCTATTTCAGCCACATCAATCGTCGCGGGATCGAACAGGCCGTTCTTGAGGCGCAAGGTTCCGACGCCGCCCTTGCGGTTTCGGCTGCATCCAAGAAGGCCGAGGCTGTCCTGATCGCGGAGCGGAGGATCAAGGGTTCAGGCTGGCTCCCAGCGCCCGTCCGGATCGCAGCCGATCCGAACGCGGAAGCCGAGGCCGAGGCACAATCCTTCCCGATGGCAGCGGAATAGTCCGCCGCAGCCGCCAGCCGGTCGCGCTTCTCCTGCGCGGCCGGTTCCTCCCTCTCAGACGAGAAATCCGATGTGCGATCAAACCTCCGATCCCACCCTCGCCGCCGAAGTCTGCTGCAACCTCATCAGTTCCTACCTTGCCGGTCATGAAGCCGTGAAGTGGAGCGATGTGCAGGACGCCCTGAACGCCGCCCTCAAGGCTTTCGATCTGCCCGAAACCCCTATCGCGGAATTGGAAGAGCGCGACCGATAACGCGCAGAGCGGCCGCCGTGGCGTCGATCCACGGCGGCGCTCATTGGACTTTTCCATCCATTCTTGAAGGACAGGGCAGGAGGCTCGGCCCTTCTCTCCCCAAACACCCTTCCGCCCACGTTCCCGCGACCCGGACGGCAGGTGACGCCTGCTTTCGGAAGACCGGAACCGGCTTCGCGGATCAATCAGCGTCGAGCCATTCCATGAACAACACCCGCCTCAAAACCATCGTCAAGCTTTACGAGACCTGCCGTTACAAGCATGACCTCTATTCGGTCTTTTCCGATTGGTGCGAATGCGCGGCCATCTCCATGAGCAACGCCGTCGATTTCGTGCAATTCGAGACGCGAGAAACGCGATATCTCGAAATTATCCGCAAATATGACCACTCCACAGTGGAGACGTTCGCCCGGATCATGGGGGAAGTCACGATGGCGCTGGAGGACACGCCGCAGGATATCCTGGGGGCGACCTTCCATGCGCTCGAATTGCACAACAAGGCGCGTGGACAATTCTTCACACCCTATCCCATTTGCCGGATGATGGCGCAGATGCTTGCCGGCAGCAGGGACGACATCGGAAAAATGTGAGCGCAACGAATGGCCCACGGCTTTCGTGATTTGACTAAATAGGTTTCTGGCTTTCTGGCTCTCGGTCAGAACTTCTGCTTTGCCCGCTTCGGCATAAAATAGGTTCGGATATTGACGAGTGCTTCGGCGACGGCAGCAGCATCCTGGTGGGTCGCTTTCCGTTTTACCTCGCCGAGCTTGCGGATCGGCGCAATGATATCCCCAGTGACGGCATGACCTCGAAGGACAGGCTGCCAAAGCCTTGGCGCGTGTCGTGTTCCAATGAGAAAGCAGATGTCCCAATCAAATGGATCAAGGGTCTGATCATCGATCTGGGTGAACCTTGGCCGGTGGTCTTTCGGTCTCTCGGAAAGGCTTGCAGATATCCGATTATACTCTGCAACGATCGTCTGCACGGCCCGATGTTCGGTTGTTTCCATCGGCAGGTTTAGGGCATCCGGGCCGGTCAGTTCCGGGATCCATTGCCGTGGGTCGATGAACCTGGGGCCGATGATGAGGGCCGTAAGATAACCATCGAGTCTGCTCATTGACCAGATAGGCGATGGCGGACGACGTCTCCTGATAAAGGCTTCGAATGCGTCGTCATCGAGCTTCGGTCGCGGCGTCATCTCCTGGCTGTTCTGTGTCATGCCGCTTGTCGCTCCTGCTGTGTCATCGCTTCGCGTTCCGCCTTCCAGGCCCAAGGCAAAAGGCTCTCCATCTCGTTGGCTTTCACTTTGCCGGAGATGATGCGCTCCAGCACATCGGCAAGCCAGACGTCGGGGTCCACGCCGTTAAGCTTTGCCGTGTTCACGAGCGATGCCAGGACAGCGAAGGTCTTTCCACCCCGCTCGTTGCCCACGAATAATGAGTTCTTTCTCGTCAAAGCCACGGATTTCATGGAACGCTCGACGACATTGGAGTCCACCTCGATCCGGCCATCCTCTAGAAAGGCTGTCAATCCGCTCCAGTGGTTGAGCATGTAAGTGACTGCCTTGCCAAGTGCCGATTTCGACGACACCTCGTCGCTCAGTTCGGTGAGATGGACCTTCAGTTCTCTCATGATGGGAGCTGCCTCACGACGCCTGCCGCTAAGCCGGGTATCTTCATCTTCCCCTCGTAGTTTTGCTTCGATGCGATAGATTTCGGCAATCCTGGCAAGGATCGACAAGGCCTCCGAAGAGCCGGTCAGTTTGACGACGTCAACGAACTTTCGCCGTGCATGAGCGAGGCAGAAGGCCAGCCGCATGGGGGCAACGTTGCTCTTGCCGCGTCGTTTGACCATGGTTTTATAGGCTTGATATCCATCAACCTGAAGCACGCCGGCGAACGACGACAGTTGCCCCTCGATCTCGCGAGCGCTGCGGCTTTCGGCAAAAATGTAGGCCACCGCCGGCGGCGCCGGACCGTTCCATGGCCGATCGTCAACCGCTTGTGCCCATAACTGGCAGACCTTGGTTCGTTTGCGCCCCGGATCGAGGCGCGGAAGTGGCGTCTCGTCACAGAACACCCTCGGCTGCGAGCGGATGAAGGCGGTGAGTGCATCGTAGAGAAGTTCGAGCCACCAGGCGACCCGCGTGACCCATGCCCCGAGCGTACCGCGATCAATGATGACGCCGCAGGAGGCCAGCATCTGCGCCTGGCGATGCAGCGGCAAATGCCAGGCAAACTTCGAAACGGCGACATGGGCTGCAAACGCCGTGGTCACCATGCCGCCGTCCATGATGCGTGCTGGTGCGGGTGCTTGCACGATGCCACTCTCGCAAGCCCGGCATGCATAGCGTGGCCGGATCGTCCGTTTCACCCGGACTACTGCAGGCACGATGTCGAGCGCCTCGCTGACATCAGTGCCGATGCAATGAAGTTCGAACGAACAGCAGGGGCAAGTCTTGCTCGCTGGCTCGATGAGCTCGTCATAACGCGGAAGGTGTTTCGGCAAACGGCCGATATTGCGGGCTGGCGATCGCCGTGCCTGCGTTTTGTCTTCATCGACCGGCGCGACATCGTCATTGGCAGCAACGGGAATGTCGCCTAGATCGCCAAGATCGAGCATTGCCTGCGTTGGATCGATCGTCGTCATCTTCTCCGATTTCGTCCCGAAGAGCTGGCGCTCAAGGAAGGCAACGCGCGCCTTGAGATCGGCATTCTCTTCGTCGAGCGAGAGAATGATCCGGGTCAATTGCGCAGCATCCTGGGGCAAGGGATCGGGTCGAAGCGGCATGACAGACCCTACCACACGGGTCTGAATCTTCAAGCAAAACCAATAGGATCAGCCTGCTTTTGAGGGCCTCCTCACCGCGTTTCGTTTGACGCGCGTCCAGTCAATGCCGGCCAGCAAAAGCGAGAACTCCTGGGCACTCATCTGCATAGCGCCATCGCGGATCGGAGGCCAAACGAACTTGCCCGCCTCCAACCACTTCGTCGCTAGGATCATGCCTGATCCGTCCCAATAAATGCAGCGAAGCCGATCAAGACGCTTGGCGCGGAACACGAACACGTCGCCACAATAGGGATCGGCCGCAAGGGCTGACGCCACCAAAGCTACCAGGCCATTCATGCCGCGCCGGAAGTCGACGGGTTGCGTCGCAACCATGATCTTCACGCCATTTGGCGAAACTCCGATCACCGGCGCCCTCGCAACGCCGCTACCATCGCCTGCGCCAGTTCAGGCGCTACCGAGCCGATGACCGTCATGCGTGCGCCCGCAATCTCGATCTCAATTCGGCCAGCGAGAACCTCTGGGGCATTCGATGGCGAGCCTTCGTGTCGTGCGCCATCCCCAACCACTGTCACCGGCACGAACACGGCAGGCGGCAAACTAGTCTTTGCCGACCGTTGAGAGGTTAGTCCGGCTTCCCGTCGCCACACATTCAGCAAGCCGCGATTGACGCCCCAGCGCCTCGCAACAGCCGAAATGTTCACTTCAGGTTCTGCGCTCTCCGCGAGAATCCGCGCCTTCTCCTCGTCAGTCCAATTCCGCCGCTGCCGCCGACCGGTGATCACCTCGATCCGCCGATACTTTCCCTCATGCCTGGCTTCATGCATGCCTTCATCCATGACTTCAAGCATGGCATCAGCGCGATCTCCAACCATCCCGGTCCACTCCTATCAATGATAGAGCTTATCTCGAGGCCTCATTCACAAAAGAAAAGGTGGGCTGTTCGTCGCGCTCAC
>NZ_LNCD01000013.1 GCF_001542405.1 Rhizobium altiplani | reverse complement strand
GCGATGGGGTCGTCTAATCGCACGGCATTTTGCAAGCGTTTTTTTAAAGATCAGCCCGGCCGGTACTGTGGTCAGTGCCGGAGAGCGAACGATGCGGGGTCCAAGCGTCTGATTTGCGCGCGCCAAGTGAGCGTTTGCCGGAAGCAGGGTCGTCTTCGCGGTCGACACACGGTCGCCGCATGATGGGGCTTCGCAGGTCGAGTGTTCCAATGTGGACGACGCAATCCGCAGGTTACCTGCGATTGCACCCCAACACGCGGAATCACCGTGCCTACGTCCCGGCAGGGACGTTCTGACGCCGGTCCATCAGGACGTTGGCGGAAAATATTCGGAACGGCTAGCCGTTGGCCGGATCCATTCCAACTGCGCGATCAAAAAGCTGACCACTCTTAAGCATCGCGTGCATTGTGACAGATAATCTGCGCGCAACGGCGACCGCGGCACGTTTGAAACCCAGCCTTTCCCTTAGCTTTAACCCCCAAGAGCGAAGGCCGCTATCGGCACTGCTGCGCGTGAGAATAACAGTTGCAGCTTCGAACAGGAGACCGCGCAAATGGGCGTCGCCACGGCGCGAGATATGACCGTCATAGTCGACCTCGCCTGATTGATAGCGGCGTGTCGTTAGCCCCAGCCAGGCTCCTACGGACCGTGACTTCTTGAAGTTCTCCGGATCTTCAATGGCGGTCACGAACGAAGTTGCAGTGACAACCCCAACACCGGGCACCGACATGAGTAGCCGGCACGATTGGCTCGCCCGCGCGATTGCTATCAACTGCCTACTGAGTTCGGCCGCCTGTTCGCGCGTGCCGTACCAAGCCTTCAAGAGTGGGAGAATGATCCGCGAAAGAGACTGGTGGCCGTCTAGGAGCATACGGACGTTGTTTCCGAAGGTTGCACCCTTGCCACTCGGAATGACCAAGCCAAACGTCTTCATCAAGCCTCGGATCTGATTTGACAGCTCCGTGCAGATCGTCACCAACCGCGTTCGTGCCGCCACAAGCGTCCGGGTGAGCATGCTGTCGTACCCTTTGACCCGGACTTCGCGGTAGAAGCCGACCTCAGCAAGATGCGCAAGGCCATCGGCATCGTTCGCATCTGTTTTGTTCGCAGCCATGTCGAGCGCTGCCTTGGCATGCCGCGCGTCGATGCAAATCGCTGGAACCCCTGCATCGGTCAGCGCATGATAAAACCATATCGAAAGGGGACCAGTCTCAAAGACGACCCGTCTGGCGTCGGGCGCATGCTTATGGAGCAAGGTTATGATGCTGTCCGGGTCGGATTTGCATTTACCGCGCCAGATCCTTCTGCCACCGCGCCGAATGGAAATGGCTGTCTCTTTCAACGACACATCAAGCCCGATATACTCTTCCATGGTTGTTCTCCGTTAGATGCCTGGGCCTGACTGCCAGTCTTGAGCCCGCACTTCATCTTATCGGGGAACAGCCACCAGCTTCCATTGTCGGGACTGCATCAGGGGCGACTCGCTCCCGCGATTACCCCATGTGGA
>NZ_LNCD01000012.1 GCF_001542405.1 Rhizobium altiplani | reverse complement strand
GCATCGGCCCAGACATGGCGGGTGATGGTGCGCACCGCCTTGGTGTTTGATGTGCAGGAGGCGAGCAGCGGACAGGTTTGGCAGATCGCCGGGTCGGATGTGTAGTGGCGATAACCGTTGCGGTCGGTGGTGGCATAGGCGAGCAGTTGGCCTTCGGGGCAGCGATAACCGTCCGTCTCGGGCTCATAGTCGAACTTCGACTTGCGCATCATGCCATCTTTGGGTGGGGTCGGATTGCGATAGCCGGTGACGCCTAGGATCTGGCGGTCCTCCAGCCCCTTGGCGATGCCGGACGTGGCATAGCCGGCATCCAGGCCGACGGCGCCGACCTCGAAGCCGAACCGCTCCCGCTGCCGGTCGAGCCGCTCGAGATAGACGATACTGTCATGCACATTGGCCGGCGTCACATGGGTGTCGGTGATGATCGCAAGCTTGCCGTCGACCGTGCGGTGGTCGAGATAGAAGAAGCCCTTCGGCTTGCCGTCGCGCACCATGTAGCCGCTGTCGGGATCGGTGCGCGACACCTTGATTTCCTTCACCTGCGGCTCACGCTCTTTGTCCTTCAGCGGCTTTTGCCCGTGCAGCGTCCGCTCCGCCTCGATCGCCCGGTCGAGATCGGCCCAATAATCGGCCCGCGACTTTTCGATCATCGCAAGATCGTATTTGCCCTTGTTGGCATTCGCCTTCAGATGCGTTGAATCCGTGTAAAGCACCGTGCCATCGACCAGCTTGTGGGCGATCGCCTGGCTGACGATATGATCAAAGATGTCCTGGGCCACCGACGTGTCGTTGAAGCGCCGGCGGCGGTTCTGCGACAGGGTCGAGGCGTCGAACACGGGATCCGTCAGCTTCAGCCGCAAGAACCAGCGGTAGGCGACGTTGACCTCGATCTCGCGCACCAACTGACGCTCCGAGCGCACGCCGAACAGGTAACCGATGAACAGCGCCTTGAACATCAAGGTCGGATCGAGCGGCGGGCGGCCGTTATCAGCACAGTAAAGACCGGCAACCCGATCATGGATGAAGGAAAAGTCGATTACCGCGTCGATCTTGCGAAGCAGGTGATCCTTCGGAACAAGCTGATCGAGCGTCACCATCTCGAGAGCCGTCTGTTCGGGAGCAGGTTTCTTCAACATGACCCAGTGAATCACAAACCCCTGGACGAGGCCAGGGGTTTGTCAGCAGTCTGAGCCCGCTTCAAGCGGGCTTTTTCATTTGAAATCAATCGTGGAAGGCGTCGACGAACTTGCGCCTGCCGAGCATGAAGGCATCGGCAACGTGGCGAAGCGGCGCCAGATCGACGTCGGATTTGCCGGCTTTGACGATTTCCGCAAAGCGCCGGTAAAGCGCGGGGTACTCTTCCTCGGGCGCCGAAAACTTCAGCTCGCCATTGATCGACAGCTTGGAGCCGCCTTCCGCAAGCTCCACATGGCCGGCTTCGGTTTCCGCGAGGATGTCCCAGCTCTGCTTGCCGGTCTGACGCCAGTCGAATTCGGCATGAACCGGCACGCCGTCAGCGTTCTGGAAGTGCAGATCCGCGGCGATCGGCGCATCGCGATTTTCCGGGAATTCGAGCGTTGCGCCTGTCAGGAAGATCGCCTTTGGGAGGATGTGGGTAACGATCGAAAGGGCGTTGATGCCCGGGTCGAAGACGCCAAGGCCGCCGGCTTGCCAGATCCAGTCCTGGTTCGGATGCCAGTGGCGAACGTCTTCCTTCCAGATGACATGAACGCTCTTGATCGTCGTCGACGCGAGGAAGGACTTCGTGGCTTCGACAGCTGCTGCGTAGCGGGAATGCCAGCTCGCAAACAGCGAAACGCCCTTGCTGGCCGCCAGCTTTTCGAGATCGGCCACTTCGCTTAGAGTCGCGCCCGGAGGCTTTTCGAGGAACACATGCTTGGCGGCAGAAAGCGCCTTGTGCGCTGCCTCGTAGCGATACTGCGGCGGCATGCAGAGCGAAACGGCATCGATCGCCGGAACTGCGTCGAGCATTGCATCGATCGTCGTGAAGCTCTGGATGCCTTCGACGGTGCCGTGGCGACTCGCCGTTGCAACGAGCTTGAAGTCCGGATTCTTTGCAATCGAGGGGAGGTGCTGGTCGCGGACGATCTTGCCGACGCCAACGATGGCGAGGTTGATAGGTGACATGCTGGTGCTCGCGTTCGGTGTTTCGCTCAAAAGTATGATTTATTTTGCGCCTGTTTTAGCAGAAAGAAACCGGGGGGCAAGCGTCGATAGGCCCATCAGATGGACGCCATTTCGGCCGGTGCCGTCGGCTTCTTGAACTGCAGCGTTACGACCTTATACCCCTCGGCCTCAAGGGTTGAAAGGAGCGTCGGCAGCATTGTCGCCGTGCGATTGTGGATGTCGTGCATGAGGATGATGCCGCGGCCCCGCTTGTGCAGCAGGTCCATCGTCCGCTTGGTGACGGCGGCTGGCGATGTATTGAAGTAGTCCTTGCTGTCGACGTCCACATCCATCACCACCATATCGCGCATTGCCACGGCGCCACGAAGCTTCTGGCTATCGGCAAGGTATGGAAAGCGAAAGAAGTTGACGTCGCCGCCGGTCGCCTTGGTCACGGCGGCCTCGCCGCGTGTGATTTCCTTCATGGCCATGTCGAAGGTCAGCGTCGCCAGGTTCTCGTGCTGGTAGGTGTGGCTGCCGATCGCGTTGCCTTCAGACGCGATCTTGCGGGCAAGCTCCGGATGTCGTTCCGCCATTTCGCCGACCATCATGAAGGCGCCCTTGACGCCGAAGTGGTCCAGTGTCGCGAGGACACGGTCCGTGCGGCCGGGGATCGGACCGTCATCGAAGCTGAGGATGACCTCCTTGTCCTGGAGGTGCAGGTCATGAATGGACGCGACGATGAGTGCTCGACCGGCGAGGTGATGCAGGCGGCTGTCGCTCGACATTTGGGGCAGGGCAGCATCGGTCCCCGTTGCCGGGCTGCCTTCAGGCGCGACGATGGAGGAGGTGGTCATTGTGGTGTCAGGCGCAGGATGCCTGGTGGATTGGCAGCCGGCCAGGGCCATGCTCAAGATGGCACCGGAAATGAGGGCAAAGCGATGCATAAAAGGGCTCAACAAATCAGTAATGAAAGTTGAGGCAACCTTGATGATTATGGTTAACGATCGGTTTCGATCGCCCCGGAACGCGTCGAATCGTGCTCAACCCGACAAGCTTCCAGCCATACTTGTGGCTATCCTGCCATCGCATCTTCGTATTCGGAGGAAAGCTCCAGCCACTGCTCCTCGGCGGCGGTGAGCTTTGCTGCAGCCTCGCCACGTTGCTTGGCCTTTTCCGCAGCCTTCGCAGGCGCCTTTTCGTAAAGCAGCGGATCCGCAAGTTCTGCATCAAGCGCCTGAATCAATTTCTCCAGCTTGCCGGTCAAGGATTCGATTTCGTTGATCTTTTTCTTGAGCGGCGCCAGCGAAGCGCGCTTCTCGGCATTGAGCTTGCGCTGGTCGGCCCTCGAGGCGGGTTCTTCAGCAAGCTGTGGTTTCTCGTCCTTCTTCTTGCCCGATGCGACAACGAGATCGCGGTACTCGTCCATATCGCCTTCGAAGGTCGTGACGGTGCCCTTGTTGACGAGCCACAGCCGATCGACGGTTGCCTCGATAAGGTGGCGGTCGTGCGAAATGAGAATGACCGCGCCCTCGTAATCGTTCAGCGCCTCGATGAGCGCCCGACGGCTGTCGATGTCGAGGTGGTTGGTCGGTTCGTCGAGGATCAGGAGGTTGGGCGCGTGGAAAGCCGCGAGCCCCATCAGCAGGCGCGCCTTCTCCCCGCCGGAAAGATCCTTGGCCGCGGTGGACATCTTTTCGGTCGCAAGACCCATCTGAGCGACTCGCGCCCGCACCTTCGCTTCCGGCGCGTCGAGCATCAAACGGCGCACGTGATCAACCGGCGACTGGTCCGGAATTAGATCGTCGAGCTGGTGCTGCGCGAAAAAGCCGATCTTCAGGTTCGGCGCGAGCTTGACCTCGCCCGCCTCCGCCGACATGCGACCGGAAATGAATTTCGCGAAGGTGGATTTGCCGTTGCCATTGGAGCCGAGCAGCGCGATGCGATCGTCATTGTCGATCCGCAGATTGAGGCCCTTCAGGATAGGTTTGCCGGGCTCGTAGCCAACAGCGCCGCCGCTGATAGCCACGATCGGGGAGGCAGGTTGCTTTTCCGGCTCGGGGAAGGTGATCGGCTGTACGTGGTCTTCGATGACGGCAGCCACCGTTCCCATGCGCTCCAACGCCTTGACGCGGCTCTGCGCCTGGCGTGCCTTGGAGGCCTTTGCCTTGAAGCGGTCGATGAAGCTCTGCAGGTGTTTGCGCGCCGCCTCGTTCTTGGCTCGCGCCTTCGTCTGCAACTCGTCCGCTTCGGCCTTCTGCCGTTCAAACTGGTCGTATCCGCCGCGATAGAAGGTCAGCTTCTTCTGATCGAGATGGACGATCGAGTTGACGGCGTTGTTCAGCAGGTCGCGGTCGTGGCTGATGACGATGACGGTGTGCGGATATCGGCGCACGTAATCCTCGAGCCACAGTGTGCCTTCGAGGTCGAGGTAGTTGGTCGGCTCGTCGAGGAGCAGCAGGTCGGGCTCGGAAAACAGCACCGCGGCGAGGGCGACACGCATCCGCCAGCCGCCCGAGAAGGACGACGCCGGACGCGATTGCGCCTCCTGGTCGAAACCGAGGCCAGCGAGGATGCTGGCAGCACGCGCTTCCGCGGAATGGGCGTCGATATCCACCAGCCGCATCTGGATTTCAGCGATGCGATGCGGATCGGTGGCGCTTTCCGCCTCCGCCAGCAAGGCTGAGCGCTCCTTGTCGGCTGCCAGTACGATTTCGATCAGCGCGTCTTCCGTTCCCGGTGCTTCCTGAGCGACCTGTCCGATGCGTGCATTCTTCGGGATCGACACGGAACCGCTTTCCGCGGCTACATCGCCGGTGATCACTCGAAACAGTGTGGATTTGCCGGCGCCATTCCGACCGACAAGACCGGCCTTCGTGCCGGCTGGCAGCGAAACGCTGGCGTGATCGAGAAGCAGGCGGCCGGCAATACGTGCGGAGATATCGGAAATCGTGATCATGGCCGGCGTTTTGGCCGAAAGCCGCGATCAGCGCAAGAGCCTCCGGCTCAGTGACCGAAGGCTTGCACGGGCTGCCGTCGATTTGACTGAGCGGCGTGAAGGGCAACGCGTGCATTTGCCTGCAGCTGCGATGCCGTCGTTGCGTCGGCGCTTAGAGCAATGCCGAGCGAAATCGTAAGGCCCGAGGGGGCAGCGTTGTCGGATGCCGCGAATGTCATGTGATCTTCTACCGACGCTCGGAGGCGATCGGCAATCGCCAGAGCTTCCTGCATCCCGACATTGGCGAACAGGAAGGCGAACTCGTCACCATCGGTGCGCGCAACAAGATCGTTCTTCTTGATCGACTTGCGGAAGAGATCCGCGAGCTTCTTCAGGAGGCGCGTGCCGATCTGTGTGCCGTAGCGGCTGTTGAATGCCTTGAAGTCGTCGACGTCGACCATGATGAGGGCGCTGCCGGCAGCACCTTCCTCCCGGTCGTAGAGATCGGCGATCGCCTTGTTGAGGGCGATGCGGTTGGGGATCCCTGTGAGCTTGTCGGTGACCGACGCGGAATGAGCAGCAGCGATACCAAGCTCGATTGCTTCCAGGCGTTCGACGTCGCTCTTCAGCCGGGCCTCGATCTCCTTTTCCGAAGCGAGCACGTTTGAGAGGGAGGTCGACAGATACTCCATCTCGCTCATGAAGGAGCCGAGGCTTTGGTCAGGTTTTCCTGCAATGGATTGCAATGCTGTTTCTGCAGCGCGCAGGAATGCCTGCTTCTGGCGCAAGCTGTCCGAAAGTCGGTCCACCGCGTCGCGCAGCATCCTGCTTGTCTCTGCATGCGAGATTTCGCTTGAGAGACCGCAATGGCTGACGAGCCGATACTTCAGGCCGATTTCATCGAGCGAGGCTTGCCGCGGGCTTGGCCCGAGCGCCGCGATGTCCTGTGCTAGGGCAGCGTTCTGGCCGATGATCGCCTCGTACAGGAGTTCGTAGTTGCGCGGCAGGCCCGCAATCGCGAGCCGTGTCATATGCTGGGCGATCCGCTGAATATCGGTGGGGGCGGCGGCCGGGCGCGGTGCGGCTTCTCGTTGTACCTGTGAGTTTGGCGCAGTTCGCATGACGTTCCCCTCGTGCCGACTGTGGCGCCGGCGGTTGGCTTCTCTATGCAACTACCGCGCTAAAAATAGCTTAAATTCGGTCGTTTGTAGTTGAATTGTGGTCCTGAACAGTGAAACGCGGTTAATGGAGCGTATCCATCTGACATTTACTGTCCTGGCGGACGTTGGATGTTGGTTGTAGCGGAACCGGTATCGTGTGGCGAAGCGCGTGTTGGAGACGTCGCTATCAGTCGACGAGGGCAATCGTTGCATGACAGCCGCGTGAAATTGCCCATGCCCACTTGTTTTCAGGCTATCGGGCGGGTAAACACCGCCCACTTTTCCCACGAAATAAAGGAATTTGACCCATGGCGATTGAACGCACTTTCTCGATGATCAAGCCGGACGCAACGAAGCGCAACCTGACGGGCGCTATTACCAAGATGCTCGAAGATGCCGGCCTGCGTGTCGTCGCCTCCAAGCGCGTCTGGATGAGCAAGCGGGAAGCTGAAGGCTTCTACGCCGTTCACAAGGAACGCCCGTTCTTCGGCGAACTCGTTGAAACCATGACCTCCGGCCCGACCGTCGTTCAGGTTCTGGAAGGCGAAGGTGCCATCCTCAAGAACCGCGAAGTCATGGGTGCGACCAACCCGGCAAACGCTGACGAAGGCACGATCCGTAAGGTTCACGCCCTTTCGATCGGCGAAAACTCGGTTCACGGTTCGGACGCTCCGGAAACCGCTGCCCAGGAAATCAAGTACTGGTTCTCCGACACCGAAATCGTCGGCTGATTCAGGCTTTCAGCGAAACCGCTGAAGCTTTTGAATTGACTGAAAGCCGGGGCTTTGCTCCGGCTTTTCTACGTTGAAGGACAGGTTGCGGCAGTATCGTAGTCCACGGTGCCGTCAGGTTTGAAAACCTCGGGGTTCTTCGTATAGAGCGGCCCAACGACGAGGGGCTTGCCGGGCATGACCGACTGATCGAGGCTGGAGATCACCTCAGTCTTCAGGCTCTGCAAGGTTTCGCCCCTGGCATCGACGAGGCGAACGTTCACCGCGTAAGGCTTATCCTTCTTGACGCAATGAAGTGCGGGGCTCTGCAGCGTGATCTTGTCCCAGAACGGATAGATCTTTTCGTTTGTGACCAGCACGTCACCGCCCGCCGGGTTCTCGAACTCCGCGATGGCGACGGTGCCTTCCGGTATCGGCGCCTTCTTGTTGAGCGTCACGACATAGGTCGCGACCGCGATCCTGTAGTTGAAAACGAAGACGCGACCGCTGATCTCGACCAGCTTGTCGGTCTCTCGCTGGCATCCCGTCAGCATTGCGGCTGCAACGGAAACGGCCATCAACAGCGCTTTCATGGCGCTTCCTCCTTTTTCCTGCGGCGATAATGGCGGCTCGCCTTGGCGCGATTGCCGCACACCGCCATGTCGCACCAGGCGCGACTTCTGTTCTTGCTCCGGTCGATGAAGAGCCAGCCGCAGTTGCGGCAGATCTTCATGCGCTCGGGATCCGGCATCGCGATCAGCCGCAACACCGAATGCGCTGTTGCCGCATCAAGGCCGTTTGCTCCATTGGCGCCACGCAACGTGCGCGCCAGCGCTTCCAGAAGATCGGCGAGCAGCCGGTCATCGGTTTCGCCTGAAACACGAGTCCGGAAATACCTGTCCGTCGCCTCGCGCAACTCCAGAAAGTTTCTTTTGTTCTGTGGGGCCGGAGCGGCCATGTCGCCGAAGAGCGCCCGCTCGGCGCAGAATTCCGCCGCTGCCTGCGGAAAGGCTTCCAGTTGAGCGGGTGCTTCGAAACGGTCGATCCGTCGCGCCTCGTCATGGCGAAGCACGACGCTGTTGGCGACATCCAGCGCCAATGCGCCTCCGGAAAAGCGGTGTGGGGTCCAGGCAAAGCTCATGATGAAAATATAACTGGTAAAATAAGTTTTGCTAGTTATGATTTAAGCAATCAGGAGCTTTTGATGGCCTATCTGCTGCAGCAATTGGCGAACGCGGTACCGCTGGCGGCGCTCTATGCTGCGCTTGCCTTTGGCTACGCCGTCGCCTTCGGGGTCACTAAGCGTGCGGACATCACCTATGGCGCGATCTTCGCGTTCTCGGGCCAGATTCTCCTGCTTTTCACGGATCTTGGCTACAACAGGCTCTGGTTGATCCTGCCGGCTGCGCTGGCGCTGGGGGCTCTGTTCTCGCTCATCTATTCGATGCTGGCCGCGGTCTGGATTGGCCGTTCCATCATGCTGCCGCTGGTTCGCCAGTCGTCGAACACCGTGATCGTCGCGGCGCTCGGCATCACCATCGTGCTGATGGAGACGGCGAGGCTCGCATCCGACACCAAGAGCCTATGGCTTTCGCCGTTCCTGAACAGCGTCGTCGTCTTCTGGAATGACGGGGCGTTTAAGGTGACGCTCACTGAGATCCAGCTGATCAATACCGCATTGATGTGCGCCATGATCGCGCTCGGCGTTGCCGTCATGAGGCTGACCTCCTGGGGCCGCGTCTGGCGGGCCGTGACCGACGATCCCCTGGCCGCAGAATTATGTGGCACCAGCGCCGATCGCGTCTTTCTCGTCGCCTACGCGGCGGCTGCCCTGATCGCCACGGTATGCGGCATTCTTGCGACCTTCTATTACGGCACGATGGATTTCGGTGCTGGCCTGATGTTCGGCCTCAAGGTGCTGATGGTGGCAGCCGTCGGCGGATATTCAGATCCGTTGAAGTCGGCCGGCGGTGCCGCCGGTCTCGGTGTCGCGGAGACGATGTGGAGCGCTTACGGCCCTTATCTCTGGCGTGACCTTGTGGTGTTCTCGCTGCTCGTGCTTCTTCTCGTCCTCAGCCGGAGGGAGCGGGCGATACCCTGACTATTTCCATTTGTCGCGGGCAGCGTCATCTGCATCCTTGGCCGCGACCCATCCGCCCGTCGAACCATCCTTGCCGTGCTCTTTCTTCCAGAAGGGAGCGGCTGTCTTCAGATAGTCCATCACGAAGTTCGCGCCATCGAACGCGGCCTGCCGATGCGGCGCCGCGGCGATGACAAGCACGATATTCTCCCGCGCGGCGATCTTGCCGTAACGGTGGATGGCGGTCAGCCCGAGGAGCCCGAAGCGCTCGATCGCAAGGCTGGCGATCCGGCTCATCTCGGCCTCGGCCATGCCCGGATAGTGTTCGAGTTCGAGTGCTGCAAGCTTGCCGCCCTCGTCACGGCACAGGCCCGAGAATGTGACGATCGCGCCGATGCCGCTGGTTTGCGTACTGAGCCGATCGACTTCCGCCTGAAGGTCGAAGTCCTCGCGTTGGACGCGAATATAAGGCTCGACCTTGCTGCTCACTTCAGCCTCCGGTCATCGGCGGGAAGATGCCGATCTCCCTGGCGTTGCCGATCGGTTCGTCATGCTCGACGTGCTCCTGGTCGACCGCGACGCGGATGACGTCTGGAAACTGAAGCGCGGTCTCATATTCTTCGCCCATCGTCTTCAAATGATTCAGAAGGTCGGCAACGGAAACGACGGAAGAGGGCAAGGTCATTTCTTCTTCGGCCTTGCCGATCCGTTCGCGCACCCAGGCGAAATAGACGAGCTTTGTCATTCTTCATCATCCACGATGTGCTTGAGGCCCGCCCGGAAATAGTCATAGCCGGTATAGATCGTCAGCAGTGCTGCGATCCAGAGAAGGCCGATGCCGGTCTTCGTTGTGTAAGGGAAGATTTCGTCTCCAGCGGGGCCAGCGAGCAGGAACGCGATCGCAACCAGCTGCACCGTGGTCTTCCACTTGGCAATCCGGGTTACGGGCACGCTGACCTTCAGGGCTGCCAGATATTCGCGCAGACCGGAGACCAGGATCTCGCGGCAGAGAATGGTGATTGCAGCCCAGATCGACCAACCGGCAATCGTCTGGTCGGCCGCTACCAGGAGAAGAATGGAGGCGACCAGCAGCTTGTCGGCGATCGGATCGAGCATTCGGCCGATGTTCGACGTCTGGTTCCATATGCGGGCGAGATAGCCGTCGAGAAAGTCGGTGATCGACGCGATGATGAAGATCCACAGCGCCACCCATCGTGCCGTATTGCTGATCGCCAGCTTTCCTTCGAGGAAAAAGCACAGCACGATCAACGGTACTGCCAGAATGCGGCCATAGGTCAGCAGGTTCGGTATATTATATGCGCGCGATGCCATGAAACATGTCTCTGAAGTTATGTGCTCGTAGATGACGGCTTTGAGCGTAAAGCGTCAACATTCTTTATATTTTTTCGCTGCCTTTGCGTGGAATTTGCGACTGACGCCACCTATTTCGCGGCGTCATCATGAAAATGATTATAAACCTGCTTGGCGACGGTCTCCGAAATGCCTTCGACGGTCATCAGATCGGACAAAGCGGCGCGGGAGACCGCTTTCGCGGTTCCGAAGTGCTGCAACAGGGCGCGCTTGCGCGACGGTCCGATCCCGCCGATCTCATCAAGCGGGTTCTTGACCATCTCCTTCTTGCGCCGGGCGCGATGCGAGCCGATGGCGAAGCGGTGCGCTTCGTCGCGCATGCGCTGGATAAAATAGAGTACGGGATCGCGCGGCGGCAGCGTGAAGCTCTCGCGTCCCGGTGGGAAGAAGCGCTCGCGCCCGGCGTCGCGGTCGACGCCCTTGGCAACGCCGATGGCGATCACACTGTCGGTGATCCCCAATTCCTCAAGGATCGCACGCACGGCCGTCATCTGTCCCTGGCCGCCGTCGATCAGGATGACGTCCGGCCAAGCGGGGAAGGGCATGTCGGCGGCATCCGCCGGCGATGCCGGTTGGCTGCGATCGGGAATGCCTTCTTCTTTCAGCAGACGCGAGAAGCGTCGTGTCATCACCTCGCGCATCATGCCGAAGTCGTCGCCCGGCGTGATGTCGGTCGATTTGATGTTGAACTTCCGGTATTGGCTCTTCACGAAGCCTTCCTGTCCCGCGACGACCATGCCGCCGACCGCATTGGTGCCCATGATGTGCGAGTTGTCGTAGATCTCGACGCGCTGTGGCACATAGGGAAGCTTGAAGGTCTCCTTGAACCCCTCGAGCAACCGCGATTGCGACGCGGTTTCAGCGAGTTTGCGGCCATGCGCCTCGCGGGCATTGGCAATCACGTGCTCCACGAGGTCACGTTTCTCTCCGCGCTGCGGAATGAGGATCGATACTTTGTGTCCGGCCTTTTCGCCGAGCGCGGCAGCGAGCAGTTCGAGTTCCTCTACGGTCTCCGACAGCAGGATTTGCTTCGGTACCGGCTTGTCGTCGTAGAACTGCGCGAGGAAGGCGTTCAACACCTCGGCAGCCGAGAGCTGCGGGTCAGCCTTCGGGAAATAGGCGCGGTTGCCCCAGTTCTGCCCAGTGCGGAAGAAGAACACCTGGATACAGGAGATCCCGCCCTCATGATGGATCGCAAAGACATCCGCCTCTTCCACGCCCGCGGGGTTGATGCCCTGGTGACTGGAAACATGCGACAGCGAAGCCAGGCGGTCGCGGTAGACGGCGGCGCGTTCGAAGTCGAGATCCTCGGCAGCGACATTCATCGCCTCGGCCATATGCTCCTTGACCTTCTGGCTCTTGCCGGAGAGGAAATCCTTGGCCTCCTGCACGAGCTCGGCGTAGCCCTCGTCACTGATCTCATGCGTGCATGGCGCCGAACAGCGCTTGATCTGGTAGAGAAGGCAGGGGCGGGTGCGCGTCTCGAAGACGCTGTCGGTACAAGTCCTGATGAGGAAAGCGCGCTGCAGCGAGTTGATCGTCCGACCGACGGCGCCGGCTGACGCGAAGGGACCGAAATAGTCGCCCTTGCGAGCGCGGGCGCCGCGGTGCTTGAAGATGGCCGGGGCGCGGTGGTCCCCCGTGATCAGAATGTAGGGAAACGACTTATCGTCACGTAAGAGCACATTAAAACGAGGCCGCAAGCGCTTGATAAGATTCGCTTCCAGTAGCAGCGCTTCCGTCTCGGTGCGGGTCGTCACGAACTCCATGTTCGCCGTCAGCCGTACCATCTGGGCGATCCGGTTGGAGTGCACGCGCCCGAGCGCGTAGTTGCTGACGCGCTTCTTCAGGCTGCGGGCCTTGCCGACGTAAAGCACGTCGCCGGCCTCGTTGAACATGCGGTAGACGCCAGGGCTGTTGGGCAGTCGCTTGACGAATTCGGCGATCAGGTCGGCGCCGACGAGGCCGGTTTCGTTCACCCCGCCTTCGTTCCAATCGATCGCAGTCGTGGTGGGCGCAGCGGAGACGTCGCTCTCCACTTCGATTTCGTCGTCTGCGTCGTCCGTTTCGTCGTAAAGAACGCCGCCATCCGGCAGCTTTCTTGAATTCATTCCGTAATCTCCGCCACATCTGGCGTCTGCCAGGCAAGATGCTGGCCGCCATCCAGGGCAATCATTTGACCGGTGATCGAGGGCGTTTCGTAGAGGAAGCGAATCGTTTTGCCGAATTCCCCGAGCTGCGGCCCTCGTTTGAGGATAAGCGCTGAAACCTGCGCTTGGAAGTCTTCTTGCGACTGTCGCTCGCTCGGCATCGAGGGGCCGGGTCCGATCGCATTGACACGGATACGCGGCGCGAGCGCCTGCGCCATGGTCTGCGTCGCCGTCCACAGGGCGGACTTAGACAGTGTGTAGGAATAGAAGCTCGGCCGCAGCGCCCAAACGCGCTGGTCGATGATGTTGACGACGAGACCATCCGTCTCGTCGGGCAATTGCGCCGCAAAGCCGGCCGACAGAATCGAGGGGGCGCGAACATGGACCGCGAAGTGCTCGTCCCAGGCGTCGGCATCGATGTGGCGGACGGAGTCCTCGTGGAAAACAGAGGCGTTGTTGACGAGGAGATCGATCGGCCCGATCGCTTCCGATGCCCTTTTTATCAGGTCGCTCGTCTCGCCAACTTCCGTAAGGTCTGCCCTTACGGCAATCGCCCGGGAACCGTTTTGCCGCAATTCCGCCGCGAAATTCTCGGCCTCCTCAATCGAGCGGCTGGCATGGATTGCGACCGCAAAGCCATTCGCAGCCAAATCCACAGCGATTGCCCGGCCTATTCTTTTCGCCGCCCCCGTCACCAGCGCCGTTCGAAGTCTTTTCTTGTTCAAAACAATGCCTTTTCGCCGCGCAACTCTGTTCGCTGCTTATATAGGCGCGGGAGAAGATGAGATAAATAGCCGTTTTCATTGCGATGTTGCCGGAATTACTGTATGTATTATTTAAGAATATAATTCCGCAAAATAAGTATTCATGATTTAACCATTTATTATGGTTAACAAATAGTCTGTTGCGGCAAAGCAACATCGAATTTCAGCCGCCCCCGCGCCACAATCAAATCACAATTTGGCTCTTTCAAATCCTCAATTGGGCATCAATTTCCCTTCCGAACCGCAAGGGACATTTGTAATAACCCGCGAATGCTTCGCTGTAGGACAGTTGACGAAGGGCGCGGGTCTGAAAGGAGACGAGTATGCGTACGTTTATTGCTAGCCTGTTGGTTTCGACCGTTGCCCTTGGTGGGTTTTCCGCCGCTTATGCAGCCGATGCCGTTGATCAGATCCCGGAAGCTCCGGTTGCACAGAATGAGCCGGCTCCCGCTGCCAACTGGCAGGGCTTCTACCTCGGTGGTGCCGGCACCTACAACATGGGCGGCTTTGGCAACAAGTACAACGCGCGTGCGCTCGGCGGCCAAGTCTACACCGGCTACAACTGGCAGGCTGGCCAGATCGTTTACGGTGCCGAAGCCGACATCGGCTATTCCGGTGCTGACGGCGCTGCTGGCGGCGGCGAAGGCAAGAACGAAGTCAACGGCTCGATCCGCGGCCGTATCGGCTACGACCTGAATCCGTTCCTGCTGTACGGCACGGCCGGTCTCGCTGCGACCAAGAACAAGTTCAGCAACGCCGCTGGCTCCGACACCGACACGTCGCTCGGCTACACGGTTGGTGCAGGAGCGGAAACCTTCGTCACCAACAACATCACGGCCCGTGTCGAGTACCGCTACACCAACTACGCTGACAGCGACTTCCACGTAGGCGGCGCGAACATTTCGCGTGGCTACGACGAGCACAGCGTCAAAGTCGGTATCGGCGTCAAGTTCTAAGCCGAACATCGAATGCGGAAAAGCCGGGTTCCCAGCCCGGCTTTTTTGTTTCTGCGATGAACTGCTTGCGGCCTATTTGGGAAAGTCAGTCGAGACGGCAAGCTCACGCCATGCAGCGAGTTCTTTGGCGACATGGGCGTTCTTGGCTTCGATCACCGCCACGGTATCGCTCCCGAAGGGCATGCGCAGCGGAGGATTGTCGGAATGCGCCAGCGTGACCATCGCCTTGGCAAATCGAGCAGGGTCGCCGGGCTGCTGGTGGTTATGGCCGGCTGCGAATTCGCGCATCGCGCCGACCGGCGTCTCCTTGTAGTCGGCAATCGAGCTGGGACTAACGGCCAGTGAGCTCTCGTCGAGGAAGTCGGTGCGGAAGAAACCGGGCTCGACGACCGTCACCTTGATGCCGAGTGGGGCCACTTCAGCAGCGAGAGCCTCGGAGATACCTTCGACCGCGAACTTGGTCGAGCAATAGATACCCCAGCCGGCATGCGACTCGTAGCCGCCGATGGACGAGATATTCAGCACCTGCCCCGAGCGCTGGCGACGCATGTGCGGCAGGACCGCGCGGGTGACCTTTAGCAGGCCGAAGACGTTTGTTGCGTAGAGCTTTTCGATCTCCTCAATGGTTGCTTCTTCCACGGCGCCGAGCAGGCCGAAACCGGCATTGTTGAGCAGGATGTCGATCTTGCCGAAGCGCTTGACGGCTGCTTCAGTTGCCTTGTGCGCCGAGGCTTCGTCCGTCACGTCAAGCGACACGGCGAGCAGATTGGGATGATTGCCGAATTTCTCTTCAAGACCCTTCGGGTTACGCGCCGTAGCGACAACGGCGTCGCCGGCATTGAGAGCTTCCTGGGCGATGAGGCCGCCGAAACCACGCGATGCCCCTGTAATGAACCAAACACGCATGACGATCTCCTTTGTCAGTTGCGCTGCGATTTGCTTACGGAGTGAAGGTAGCGTATTGGCATAACTGAGAGAATTTACGTTGTGTTTCATAGGGTGCTGAGAAAAATTCATCAATGAAACGTGTCCGTTCGACCGATCTTGCGATTTTCCTGGCGATCGCCAACCACCGAAGCTTCAGGAAGGCATCGGTCGAACTGGGTGTCACGGCGTCTGCCCTCAGTCACGCGCTGCGGGCAATCGAGGAACGGTTGGCAGTCCGCCTCGTCAACCGGACGACCCGAGGCGTAGCTCTGACCGAGGCCGGCGAGCGACTGTACGACCGTATCCGACCGGCATTCCTCGACATCGATGCAGCCCTCGACGATCTCAACAGCTTCCGCGGCCAACCGCATGGCAAGCTGCGCATCAATGCCGCGCGGGTCTCCACCAAGCTTGTGCTGTTGCCGATCGTCTCTCGTTTCCTGAAGGCCTATCCATCCGTCGAGGTCGAGATTGTCATCGATGACGGACTGATCGATATGGTGTCATCGGGCTTCGATGCCGGTGTGCGCTTTGGCGAAAGCATCGAGGCCGATATGATTGCGGTGCCGATCGGTCCGCGCCACCGTTTTGCGGTAGTTGCCGCGCCGAGCTACTTCGAGAGCCGGAACCGTCCGTTGACGCCGCACGATCTGCGTGACCACGAATGCGTGCGCTACCGCTTTGCCGGTGGCGCCTTCTATCGATGGGAGTTCGAGCGCGGCGGCATCGAACTGGAGATCGAAGTCAGTGGTCCCCTGACATTGGGCGATCAGGACACTATCCAGGATGCCGTGCTGCGCGGTTGCGGTCTCGGATACCTTTTCGAAGAGCAGGCGCAAGCGGCGATCGCAGAGGGCAGGCTGATACGCGTGCTGGAAGATTGGTGCCCTTTCTATCCGGGCTTCTTCCTCTATTATCCGAGCCGCCGGCAATTGCCGACGGCGCTCCGGGCCTTCATCGATTTCGTCAGGGCCGACAAGGGAACGTCTCAGGTCTGAGGTTTCAGTTCGCCGTAGGCGGCAAACTTCTTTTCGAATTCGCGGCCCCAGCCGATCAGTTCGGCATGATCGGCTTCCCATTGTTCCTTGAAGCGCAGATCGAGATACCCGAGCGTGGCGGCAAGCGCGAAGTGGCCGCCGTGCAGCCGCTTGCCGATCTTTGGCAGGTGCACACTGAGATGGTTCAAGCCGCTGACGGCCTTCTTCCACTGCCGGTCGATCCACGGCTGGTGGACCTTTTCCTCGTCGCGGAAGCGCCGCTCATAAACGATCGCCAGCAGGCAATCGCAGATACCGTCGCATAGTGCCTCGAGGATTTCCGCCTCGGTCCGCTTGCCGTTCTTGGCAGGGTAGAGCTTCTTGCCTTTCAGCCGGTCGAAATAGTGCATGATCGCGACGCTGTCGAAGATTGACAGCCCATCGTCGGTTAGCAGTGTCGGGATTTTGCCGAGCGGATTGTTATCGACAAGGATCGCTGGGCCGGCATTGGTATCCACTCGGATTTCGATGGCGTCGAGCTCCAGATAGCGCGCCGCCATGCGCACCTTGCTGGAATAGGGAGACGTCGGTGCGCAAAGGATCTTCATGGTCATTCTTCCATACTGTCATGTCTTGGCGCGACTATTTCGCGCCAGCTAGAGTCGGTCAATCGTCCTTTGCCGCCTTGGTTTCGCCGCGCAGCCAAAACGCTCGATGCGACGCGTAGCGATCCTGTGCAAGATGGTCCTTGAGCGCGGGTAGAAGCGCATGCAACTCGTCCTTCAGCGTGAAGGGCGGATTGACGATGATCAGGCCGGAGCCGGTCAATCCGTTGATCCCCCGGTCGCTGCGGACGATGAGCTCGGCGCAGAGAATCTTCGGAATGTCGAGGGCCTGCAGCGCCTCGTGGAATTCCTTGATCGGCGCCCCCTTCTTCAGCGGATACCACAGGCAATAGGTGCCGCCGGGGAAGCGGCGATAGGCTTTCGCCAAACCATCCGCAAGGCGTTCGTATTCGCCATCTTCCTCGAACGGCGGATCGACCAGGACGATGCCGCGTTTCTCCTTCGGCGGCAGGTGTGCGCCGAGCGAGAGCCAGCCGTTGAGCTTGGTGATCCGCACCTGATGATCGCCCTCGAAAAGCCGATGCAGCCGGGCAAAGTCCTCCGGATGCAATTCCATCGCGGAGAGCCGGTCCTGCGATCGAAACAGCATGCGGGCGAGCTTTGGAGAGCCGGGATAAAGGCGGATGCCGCCCTCCGCGTTTAGCTCACGCACGGCGGATAGATAGGGCTCCAGCAACTCGGCGACCTGTGGAGCAAGCTCTGTGTCCAGGAGCTTGCCGATGCCCTCGCTCCATTCACCGGTCTTTTGAGCCTCCTCGGAGGAGAGGTCGTAAAGCCCGATGCCGGCATGCGTGTCGAGCACGCGAAAGGCCGCATCCTTCTTCTGCATGTAGCGGATCAGTCGCGCCAGGACGGCGTGCTTGAGCACATCGGCAAAATTGCCCGCGTGGTAGATATGGCGGTAGTTCATTTTCGCTGATGCCCGTGATGAATTCGCCTGATCGACGACATTTGTGGCTTTTGGCCGGTTTCCGGTTCGAATATAGAAAAGCCATGAACATTGCGACCCCCATTCACGCCAAATCCGCCAAGTCGAATGTCAGGCTCGGTCACACCGCCTGTCCGCACGACTGTCCCTCCACTTGCGCGCTGGAGGTGGAGATCGGCGACGATGGCCGCATAGGCCGTGTGCGCGGAGCAAACAATCACAGCTACACCTCGGGAGTGATCTGCGCGAAGGTCGCGCGCTACGCCGAGCGCCTCTATCATCCGGACCGGCTGATGCACCCGCTGCGCCGAACGGGCGCCAAGGGGGCAGGGCAGTGGCAGCAGATTTCCTGGGACGATGCGCTGGATGAAATCGCCGAAGCCTTCGTCAAGGCGGAAGCCAGGGACGGCAGCGAAGCGATCTGGCCCTATTTCTACGCCGGAACGATGGGCTGGGTTCAGCGCGACTCGATCGAGCGCCTGCGCCACGCCAAGCGCTATTCCGGCTTCTTCTCGTCGATCTGCACCAACCCGGCCTGGACCGGTTTCACCATGGCGACGGGAACGCTGCGCGGACCCGACCCGCGTGAGATGGGCGGCACCGATTGCGTCGTGATCTGGGGCACGAATGCGGTGTCCACCCAGGTCAACGTGATGACCCACGCGATCAAGTCCCGCAAGGAGCGCGGCGCCAAGATCGTGGTGGTCGACATCTACGACAATCCGACGATGAAGCAGGCCGACATGGCGCTGATCGTCAAGCCGGGTACGGATGCCGCGCTGGCCTGCGCCGTCATGCACATCGCCTTCCGCGAGGGCTATGCCGATCGCGAGTACATGGCAAAGTATGCCGACGATCCTGCCGGCCTTGAAGCGCATCTGAGGACGAAGACGCCCGAGTGGGCCGCCGCCATCACCGGCCTTTCCGTCGATGAGATCGAAGCCTTCGCGCGCCTCGTCGGCATAACGAAGAAGACCTATTTCCGCCTCGGCTACGGCTTTACCCGCCAGCGCAATGGTGCGGTTGCCATGCATGCGGCGGCCTCGATCGCGACGGTACTCGGCTCCTGGCAATACGAAGGCGGCGGTGCCTTCCATTCAAACAGCGATATCTTCCGCATGAACAATGCGGAACTGACCGGCAAGGCGATGAAGGATGCGGATATCCGCATGATCGACCAGTCGCAGATCGGCCGCGCGTTGACTGGCGATGCCGTGGCGCTCCGCCATCGCGGCCCGGTGACGGCAATGCTGATCCAGAACACCAATCCGGTGAACATCGCCCCCGAACAACGGCTGGTGAAACGCGGCTTCGCTCGCGAGGACCTCTTCGTCGCGGTGCACGAGCAGTTCATGACGGAGACGGCCGAGATGGCCGACATCGTCATTCCAGCAACGATGTTCGTCGAGCATGACGATATCTATCGCGCCGGGGGCCAGAACCACATTTTGCTCGGCCCTAAGCTGGTTGAGCCGCCGGAGACGGTCCGGACGAACCTGTTCGTGATCGAAGAACTGGCAAAGCGTCTCGGTGTCGCCGATCGTCCCGGTTTCGGTTTCACGGCCCGCGAAATGATCGATCGGCTTCTCGAAGCCAGCAACCTGCCGGGATACGACCATTTCCTCGAACACAAATGGTTCGACCGTCAGCCGGATTTCGAGGATGCGCATTTCCTCAAGGGCTTCGCGCATCCTGACGGCAAGTTCCATTTCCGCCCGGACTGGGTCGACGGCCCTGCGCCGAACAAGCCGCCGGCCGCTGTCGGTGCTCTCGGACCATACAAGCAGCTGCCGGCGTTTCCGGATCAGGTCGATGTTATCGAGCTTGCCGATAGCGAGCATCCGTTCCGCTTGGCAACGTCGCCGGCGCGCAACTTCCTGAATTCCAGCTTCTCCGAGACGAAGACCTCGCGCCAGAAGGAAGGGCGGCCGGAACTGATGATGAACCCCGCCGATGCGACGGCAGGCGGCATCGAGCATGGCGACCTCGTGCGGATCGGAAACGACCGTGGCGACCTTCGGATCCATGTGCGCGTCACCGAGGAGGTCAAGCCGGGTGTGTTGATTGCCGAAGGCCTCTGGCCGAACAAGGCGCATATCGACGGTGAAGGGATCAACGTGCTGACCGGCGCCGATCCGGTCGCGCCCTATGGCGGCGCGGCGGTCCACGACAACAAGGTCTGGCTCCGCAGGGATGTTGCATGACGAAATTTGACAAGGCAAAAGCCGAGATCGTTGATGAAAAGACGCTCTCGAACGGCTGGACGCGCCTGAGCGACTTCCAGATCGACTATACGGATTCCGACGGCGAGACGCATCGGCTGCAGCGCGAGGTCTACCATCGCACGCCGGCGGCGACGATCCTGCTATACGATCCGAAGCGAGACACCGTTGTCCTCGTGCGGCAGTTCCGGCTGCCGGTCTTCCTGCATGATGAGCCGGCCTGGGTCATCGAAGCCCCGGCAGGGCTGTTGGATGGTGATGCCCCGGAAGTGGCGATCCGCCGCGAAGCTGAAGAAGAAACCGGCTTTCGCGTCCGCGATGTGCGCTTCCTTTTCAAGGCCTACAGTTCGCCGGGCTCGAGCATGGAACTGCTGCATTTCTTCGCCGCGACGTTCGACACCACCGATCGGGTATCGGATGGCGGCGGCCTTGCTCACGAGCACGAAGATATCGAAGTTCTGGAAGTGCAGCTCGACAAGGCGATGGCGATGATCGAGCGTGGGGAAATTGTTGATCTGAAGACGATTGCGTTGCTGCAATGGGCCACGTTGAACCGCGGGTCGCTGCGATAGCCGCAGGTTCAATCATGCGCGGTTCGTCGTTCACACCGATGTCATGAATCAGCGCTATGCGCTCCGCCTTGTCATAAATACGCGCTTGGAGAAAAACCGATGTGGCTCAGCAATTTTACTCTCGTCCTTCCAGATGAGATCGTGAGCCACGGCTCGGTGCGCGTCGAGGACGGCGTAATCGCTGAAATCAGGCCGGAACCGGTCGCCAACACCGCAATCGATGGTGGTGGGCGCCTGCTGATGCCGGGCTTCGTGGACCTTCACGGCGACATGGTGGAGCGCGAGATCGCGCCGCGTCCGAATGCGCCGATGCCGATCGATTTCAGCATCCATGAACTGGATAAGAAGCTGGCCGCTGCAGGCGTCACGACGGCGTTTGCCGCCGTCTCCTTCGCAACGGAAAGCGTCTACGGCCATGTCCGCTCGCTTGAGACCACCTCGGCCGTCATCGAGGGTATCAACCGACTCCAGGATGATTTGCTTATCGATCACCGCGTCCATGCGCGCTATGAGATCACCAACCTCGGTGCCGCGCCGGCGCTCGAGAAGCTGCTTGAAGCCGGCCACGTCGACATGGTCTCGCTGACCGACCATACACCGGGGCAGGGGCAGTATAACAACATCCAGAGCTACATCCTGAGTATTGCCGAGCGCCGGGCCATTTCCGAGGAGATGGCCGCCGAGATGGTCGCCAAGCGCATCGAGATGCGCAACAATACGGAGATCGAGATCAAGCTGAAACAGGTCGTCGATCTCGCCCTGAAACACAAGCTGTCGCTCGCCTCCCACGATGACGATAGCGCCGAGAAGGTCGCGCAAATGCACGATCTCGGTGTCACGATCAGCGAATTTCCGGTGACGCTTCCGGCGGCGGAAGAAGCGCGGCATCGCGGTCTCTGGACGCTGATGGGGGCTCCGAACGCCCTGCGCGGCCAGTCCATGTCCGGCAATCTCAGTGCGATCGATGCAGCGGCCGCTGGCCTGCTGACCGTCATCGCTGCCGATTATCATCCCGCGGCCTTCGTGCCCGGCATCTTCAAGATTGCCGACCGCACGAGCCTGCCTTACGCCGTTGCCATGGCGACCCGTAATGCGGCGCGTTCGGCAGGTCTTCTGGATCGCGGCGAGATCGCCGTTGGGCAGCAGGCGGATCTCGTGGTTGTTGAAGCCGGCGACGTGCACCGCATCCGCGCGACGTTCCGCAAAGGCCGTTTCGTTTACAGCGACGGCACCCTGCACCAGCCTCGGGCGCTTGCCGCCTGAGGCCAAGAGCATGTCTCCGAAAGTGGGAACCGCTTTCAGGACAAACACATGCGTGAAAGCAAAAAACTAAAGTAGGGCAAGCGAAACCAAAAGATCGCGCCGTGTTTTAGGCCCCTTCGCCGATCAGCGAGATAACGCTGCTACGTTCCGCCGGCGCTGCCGCAGCGCCGGTGCTGACGGCCTTGCCGCCCTCCATCTTCACCTTGCCGTGGGCAAGGAGCCGCAGCGCCTGCGGGTAGAGTTGATGCTCCACGGTGAGCACACGGGCGGCCAAGCTTTCTGCACTGTCGTTGGAGAGGATCGGAACGGCGGCCTGGCCGATAACCGGGCCCTCGTCCATGCCTTCGGTCACGAAGTGCACGGTGCAGCCGGCGATCCGCATGCCGGCGTCGATCGCTCGCTGGTGGGTATGCAGACCCGTGAACAGCGGCAGCAGGGAAGGGTGGATATTTATCATCCGGCCCTCGTAGCGCTGGATGAAGGTGCCGCTCAGAAGCCGCATATATCCCGCAAGGCAGAGGATGTCAGGCGATAGCTCATCGAGCGCGGCAAAGATCGCTCCTTCGTGCGCCTCCTTGCTGGCATAATCCTTGCGAACGAAGGCAAAGGTCGGAATGCCCTCGGCTGCCGCCTTGGCAAGCCCTCCGGCATCGGCCCTGTCGGAGATCACCCCGACGATTTCCGCCGGATAGTCGGCAGCCTTGGCAGCGGTGACCAGCGCCATCATGTTGGAACCGCCGCCGGAGATGAAGACGACGGCGCGTTTGCGTGACGTCGTCATATGGCGAGCGTACCCTTGTAGAGCGTGCCGGCCGCGCCCTCGGCGCGGGCAATCATCCGGCCGAGCGTTACGACCGTCTCGCCTTCAGCTTCAAGAGCGGCAGTGACGGTTGCGACGTTCTCAGCCGAAACGACTGCGATCATGCCGACGCCGCAGTTGAAGGTGCGCAGCATTTCATTGGCTTCAACGCCGCCGGTCTTCGACAGCCAGGAGAAGACGGCCGGAACTTTCACGGCCGTAAGGTCGATCTCGGCTGCAAGGTGCTTCGGCAGGACGCGCGGAATATTCTCCGGGAAGCCGCCGCCGGTGATGTGCGCCAGTGCCTTGATGGCCTTGGTTTCGCGGATCGCCTTCAGCAGCGGCTTTACATAGATGCGGGTCGGCGTCAGCAGCGCTTCGCCGAGGCTCTTGTCTTCCGCGAACGGAGCCGGGGCATCCCAGGCGAGGCCCGAAATCCCGACGATCTTGCGCACCAGCGAAAAGCCGTTGGAGTGAACGCCTGAGGAGGCAAGGCCGAGGATCACATCGCCTTCGGCGATGTCGCCTGACGGCAGCAGCTGGCCACGCTCGGCAGCGCCGACGGCAAAGCCTGCAAGGTCGTAGTCGCCGGAGGAGTACATGCCCGGCATTTCGGCAGTCTCGCCGCCGATCAACGCGCAACCCGCGTCGCGGCAGCCGGCAGCAATGCCCTCGACAATCGCCGCACCCTGGTCGGGATCGAGCTTGCCTGTCGCAAAGTAGTCGAGGAAGAACAGCGGCTCTGCGCCCTGGACCACAAGATCGTTGACGCACATGGCGACAAGATCGATGCCGACGGTATCATGATAATCGGCGTCGATGGCGATCTTCAGCTTGGTGCCGACGCCGTCATTGGCGGCAACGAGAACCGGATCCGTGAAGCCGGCAGCCTTGAGGTCGAACAAACCGCCGAAGCCGCCGATCTCGCCGTCCGCGCCCGGACGGCGCGTCGAGCGCACAGCCGGCTTGATCTTCTCCACCAGAAGGTTTCCGGCATCGATGTCGACGCCTGCGTCGCTATAGGTCAGGCCGTTTTTTCCAGACTGGCTCATACTGCTCTCCGATGGCTGCGCGGGGGCGGGAAATGTCACCGCCTCAATATTTGGGTCGCCATTGCATGACACGGGCCTACATGCAAGGGATTGCATGGAAAATGCCCCAATTTCCCGCTCTTTTGACGCAGGCCCTCTGGATTTTTAGCGCCGGGGTTGACCATTCTCTCGGCCACATCCTATGTGCTCGAAAGGTTGCATCTGTATGATGCGAAAGATCGAGACAGTCGATCAGCGGGGAATGTGATGCCACAGCAGGTTAGCGGGGCAGGTCTGAAGCGCCAGGTGATCTTCTGGCTGATCGTGCTTGCCTTCTTCATCGGCTTCCTTTTCATCTTCAGCTCGATCTTGTTGCCGTTCCTGGCCGGGATGGCACTGGCCTATTTCCTCGATCCGGTCGCGGACCGGTTGGAACGCCTTGGGCTGAGCCGCCTCATGTCGACGATCGTCATACTGATCGCCTTCATCATCATGATCGTGCTGGCCCTGATGATTTTGATACCGGTCTTGGCGAGCCAGTTCAGCGACTTTGCCGGTCGCCTGCCGGGCTACATCGAGCAGTTGCAGTCATTTATCACGAACTCGCAGAACTCCCTCATGCCGGATTGGGTGAGGAACCAGCTCGGGACGATCAAGAACAACTTCTCCGAAATTCTGTCGCAGGGATTTGGATTGCTCACCGGTCTCTTCAGCCAGGTCTGGAGTTCCGGCCTCGCCGTCGTCAACGTGATCTCGCTGATGATCGTTACGCCCGTCGTGGCCTTCTACATGCTGCTTGATTGGGACCGCATGATCGCCAAGGTCGATCAGTACATTCCCCGCGACTACGTGGCGAACGTCCACCAGATCATGCGTGAAATCGATCAGGCGATCGCCGGGTTCATCCGCGGGCAGGGCTCGCTCTGCCTGATCCTGGGCGTCTGGTATGCGGTTGGCCTGTCGTTGGTCGGTTTGAACTTCGGCCTGTTGATCGGCCTGTTTGCGGGCATGATCAGCTTCATTCCCTATGTGGGCTCCTTGGTGGGGCTTGTTCTTGCCGTCGGCGTTGCCATCGTTCAGTTCTGGCCGGACTACATCTGGGTCGGCGCGGTGCTCGCGGTCTTCTTCAGTGGCCAATTCATGGAAGGCAACATCCTGCAGCCGAAACTGGTAGGCCACAGTGTCGGGCTGCATCCGGTGTGGCTGATGTTCGCCCTGTTTGCCTTTGGTGCGCTGTTCGGCTTTGTCGGTCTGCTGGTTGCCGTACCGGCGGCAGCGGCCGTTGGCGTGCTTGTCCGCTTTGCCCTTTCGCGCTACCTTCAGAGCGATCTTTATGCCGGCCACTCGAAAGAGGGCCAGGTCGGCAAGACAAAAGCTGATCCCAATGACTGATGTGAAAAACGCTGGTCCAAGGCGCGCCGCCGTCGAGCAGCTTCCCTTGGCTTTTTCGCACGATGCTGCGACCGGGCGCGATGATCTCTTGATCTCGGAACGGCTTGCCGCTGCGGTCTCCATCGTTGATGCCTGGCCGAATTGGCCTTCTCCCGTGGTGATCCTCGCCGGTCCGGTGGGCTCGGGAAAATCGCATCTCGCGAATATCTGGAAGGACCATAGCGGCGCCGTAGAGATCCATCCGAAGGCCGGCGCCAACGCGGCTATTGATGCGGCGAACGGTCCCGTGCTTTTCGAGGATGTCGATCGGGTAGGGTTCGATGACAACGAACTCTTCCATGTCATCAACAGCGTGCGGGAGAACGGCCACAGCCTTCTGATGACAAGCCGCCTCTGGCCCATGTCGTGGCCGGTGGAGCTGCCGGATTTGCGCTCGCGCCTCAAGGCCGCGACCGTCGTCGAGATTGGCGAGCCGGACGAGGAACTGCTGTCGCAGGTCATGGTAAAGTTGTTTGCAGACCGCCAGCTTTATATTGATGACAAACTGGTCCTCTATATCGTTGTCAGGATGGAACGATCGCTGAATACGGCTCAGACGATCGTCGACAGGCTGGACCGGCTCGCCCTCTCTCGCGGCACAAAGATTACCCGAGCTCTGGCCGCTGAAGTGTTGAATGAATTGGGTAATTCGGAACCGTCGGATTGACTGTCACAGTTCCGTCGTGAAACTGATATAATTCGCTTGGCCGAATGAAACGGGACAATCAGACCATGGACAGCGCAGTCACGGAGCATCACGAACCCACTCCGGAAACCGATGAGACTGCGCCTTCGCTAGAAGAACTGTTGGCCAGCCCCGAGCGCTTCATCAACCGCGAGTTCTCATGGTTGCAGTTCAATCGCCGTGTTCTCGAGGAAACGCTGAACACTGAGCATCCCCTGCTCGAGCGGGTCCGCTTCCTGTCGATCTCGGCCGCAAACCTCGACGAATTCTTCATGGTGCGCGTTGCCGGTCTGGAAGGGCAGGTACGTCAGAATATTATGATGCGCTCGCCGGACGGCAAGACGCCGGCCGAACAGCTCGATGCTATCCTCCAGGAGATCGACAATCTGCAGATGGAGCAGCAGGCATCGCTGGCCGTGCTCCAGCAGTACCTTGCCAAGGAAGACATCCTGATCGTGCGTCCGGGAGCTCTCAGCGAATCCGATCGCGCGTGGCTCGCGACAGAATTCGAGCAGGCGATCTTCCCGGTGTTGACACCGCTGTCCATCGACCCGGCGCATCCGTTCCCCTTCATCCCGAACCTCGGCTTCTCGATCGGCCTGCAGCTTGTCAGCAAGAGCGGCCGCGAACCGATGACAGCGCTGCTGCGCCTGCCTCCGGCTCTCGACCGCTTCGTTCGCCTGCCGGATGATCGCAATACGATCCGCTACATCACGCTTGAGGACGTGACGAACGTCTTCATTCACCGGCTCTATCCCGGCTACGAAGTGCAGGGCTCGGGTACGTTCCGGATCATCCGCGACAGCGATATCGAAGTCGAGGAAGAGGCCGAAGACCTCGTGCGCTTCTTCGAAACCGCGCTGAAGCGCCGCCGCCGTGGATCGGTGATCCGCATCGAGACCGATTCCGAAATGCCGGCGTCGTTGCGCCAGTTCGTCGTGCAGGCGCTGAACGTTCCCGACAATCGCGTCGCGGTTTTGCCGGGCCTCCTTGCGTTGAACACTCTCTCCGAGATCACCAAGGCACCGCGCGACGACCTTCGATTTCCCCCCTACAATGCGCGATTTCCCGAACGCGTCCGCGAGCACGCCGGCGACTGCTTCGCTGCCATCCGCGAAAAGGACATGGTGGTTCACCATCCCTACGAGTCTTTCGACGTGGTGGTCCAGTTCCTGCTCCAGGCTGCGCGCGATCCTGACGTCCTGGCGATAAAGCAGACGCTCTACCGCACGTCGAACGACAGCCCGATTGTGCGTGCGCTGATCGACGCGGCCGAATCCGGGAAGTCTGTCACCGCTCTGGTGGAGCTGAAGGCACGGTTCGACGAAGAGGCAAATATTCGCTGGGCCCGCGATCTGGAGCGCGCCGGCGTACAGGTCGTTTTCGGTTTCATCGAGCTCAAGACCCACGCCAAGATGTCGCTGATCGTCCGGCGGGAAGAGGGCAAGCTGCGCAGCTACTGCCATCTCGGCACCGGTAACTATCATCCGGTCACCGCGAAGATCTATACCGACCTGTCGTTCTTCACGTGCAATCCGGTGGTCGCCCACGACATGGCGAACATCTTCAACTTCATTACCGGCTATGGCGAACCGGAAGAAAGCATGAAGCTTGCGGTCTCGCCTTACACGCTACGCACCCGAATCCTTCGTCACATCGACGAGGAGATCAAACACGCCAAGGGTGGTGCGCCGGCGGCGATCTGGATGAAGATGAATTCGCTTGTCGACCCGGAGATCATCGACGCGCTCTACACGGCAAGCCGCGCCGGCGTTGAGATCGATCTCGTGATCCGCGGCATCTGCTGCCTGCGTCCACAAGTTGCCGGTCTCTCTGAAAATATCCGCGTGAAATCGATCGTAGGCCGTTTCCTGGAGCATAGCCGCATCTTCTGCTTCGGCAATGGTCACGGGCTGCCGTCGGACAAGGCGCTGGTCTATATCGGCTCGGCCGACATGATGCCGCGTAACCTCGATCGCCGGGTCGAAACGCTGGTGCCCTTGAAGAATCCGACGGTTCACGAGCAGGTCCTGTCACAGATTATGCTCGGCAATATCATTGACAACCAGCAAAGCTACGAGATATTGCCCGACGGAACGTCAAGGCGCATGGAAGTGCGCAAGGGCGAAGAGCCGTTCAATGCGCAGCAGTATTTCATGACCAACCCCAGCCTGTCCGGCCGTGGCGAAGCCTTGAAATCCAGTGCACCCAAGCTGATCGCCGGTCTGCTTTCTGGCCGAAACAACAAGTAATATTGGACCTGCATGGTTGAATCAGAAGCCCAGGGGCGCCTTCCCGGTATTGCCCCGGTCTCCGTCGTCGACATCGGGTCGAACTCGATCCGTGTGGTCATCTATGAAGGCATGTCCCGATCGCCGACGATCCTTTTCAACGAAAAGGTGTTGTGCGGCCTCGGACGGGGCATCGCGCTGACCGGAAAGATGGACGAGGCAAGCGTCGAGCGCGCTCTGGCGGCTTTGCACCGGTTCAAGGCTTTGTCCGATCAGGCGCGCGCTGCCACCATGTACGTTCTCGCGACCGCGGCTGCCCGCGAAGCATCGAACGGCCCCGACTTCATCCATCAGGCCGAGACCATTCTTCAGCGCAAGGTCCGTGTTCTATCCGGCGAGGAAGAGGCGAAATTCTCCGCCCTCGGCATTGTCAGCGGCTTCTATGCGCCAGACGGTATTGCCGGTGACCTCGGCGGCGGTTCGTTGGAATTGATTGACATCAAGGGCAAGGAAGTCGGCAAGGGGGTTACCTTGCCGCTCGGTGGGCTTCGTCTGTCCGAATATGCCGGCGGCTCGATGGAGAAGGCCAGGACGTTTGCTCGCAAGCATGTGAAAACAAGTTCCAAGCTGCTGGCGAAGGGGGCTGGGCGCACTTTCTATGCCGTTGGCGGTACCTGGCGAAACATCGCGAAGCTGCACATGGAAATGACGGAATATCCGCTGCACATGATGCAGGGTTATGAGGTTCCGTTCGATGCAATGATGCAATTCCTCGATCAGGTGGAGATTGCCAAGGACTCGAAGGATCCTGCGTGGATGGCCGTTTCGAAGCATCGCCGCGCGCTGCTTCCCTTCGGCGCGGTTGCCATGAAGGAAGTCCTGACCGCGATGAAACCGTCTGTCATCTCGTTCTCGGGGCAGGGCGTGCGCGAAGGCTACCTCTATTCATTGCTCTCCGAGAGCGAGCGCCGCAGCGATCCACTGCTGGCGGCCGCTGGCGAACTCGCCATTCTGCGCGCCCGTTCGCCGGAACACGCCAGGGAGCTGGCGGACTGGACGGGCCGCATGATGCCCTATTTCGGCATCACGGAGACGGAAGAGGAGGCGCGCTATCGCCAGGCTGCGTGTCTGCTTGCCGACATCAGCTGGCGCGCGCATCCCGATTACCGCGGCCTGCAGGCGCTGAACATTATCGCTCACTCATCCTTTGTCGGCATCAGCCATCCTGGCCGCGCCTTCATTGCGCTGACGAACTACTACAGGTTCGAAGGGCCTTATGACGACGGCGCCACGGGGCCTCTTGGTACGATCGCAACGTCGCGATTTATCGAGCGCGCCAAGCTCCTCGGCGGCCTGCTGCGTGTCGTCTATCTCTTTTCGGCATCGATGCCCGGCGTCGTGCGCAATCTCACCTTCCAGAAATCGTCCAAGCCCGATCTCGACCTGGAGTTCGTAGTGCCGGCGGAATATCACGACTTTGCAGGTGAGCGTCTCGATGGCCGGCTGCAGCAGCTTGCCAAGCTGGCGGACAAGCGTCTGGCTTTCCGCTTCGAATAGCACTCGGCGCGGAACTGACGTTCCGCGAAACCCGACCAACGGATGGCCCATCGACGTCCGGTGATCAGAAGGCTGGCGCTGCGGATAGCGGGAGACCGCATGCCCCGATGCCTGGCCCGCAAATATTGCCGATGCATGCAGCGTAGCGCAGTCCGGCGGCTATCGGCTAGGTTGACGTATCTGTTTGACATGCTTCAACTGGCCAATGACACAAACGAAATGCGGGCAGAGACATGATCACAGATATCGAGGACTTCTTCACGAAGGGATGCGGACGCTGCGAGCGCTTTGCGACTCCGGACTGTTCGACGCGGCAATGGATCGACGGCCTGAACGACCTTCGCCGAATTTGCCTCGAGGCCGGGCTCGTCGAGACGGTGAAATGGGCGCATCCCTGCTACATGCACGAAGGCCGTAATATCGTGATCCTCGGTGCCTTTCGTAGCGACTTTCGCGCCACTTTCTTCAACGCAGCGCTCATGAACGATCCCGAAGGCGTTCTCGAGAAGCAGGGGCCGAATACCCGGCATCCCGACATGATCCGCTTTGTGGACAACGCCCAAGTGGCAAAGATGGAACCTGTCATCCTGTCCTACCTTAAGGAGGCGATGGGATATGCAGAGGCAGGCATTAAACCGCCAAAGGAAGAAAGCGAACTCGAATTGCCTGACGAGTTGGTCGAGGCATTGGATTCCGACCCTGAACTTGCAGAAGCCTTTCACGAATTGACGCCCGGGCGACAGAAGAGCTACGTGATCAATCTCAGCGGGGCAAAGACGTCCGTTACGCGCACGTCACGCATTGTGAAGTTTCGCGATCACATTATCGCCGGAAAGGGCGCGACCGAGCGCTGAGCCGAACTTTCGAACGTCCGTAGATCGAGCATTCCGGTCAATGAAGCCCCGCCCTTCCGAGCGGGGCTTCTTGGCGAAGCCCGAGACTTACTTCGCGTTCAGAAGTTCGCCGACTTCAAGCAGGCTGAATTCGTTGTTGTCGGCCTTATCGACGGCGCGGCCGGCCGAGAAGGGCAGGTTGTTGTCGTTGCCGACGATGATGTGCGTGGCATCGACGCGATCGACGTTCTCAATCGTCACGAACGGCATGTCGTAGACGCCATCCTTGCTGCCGGCTTTCTTCTTGTTGTCGGGGTCCTTGATGTTCAGGAGGTCGATGTAGCCGATCTTGCGAACAGCCTTGCCGACGTTGGCGTCGTTGAATTCGATCTTGTAGATGCGCTTGAGTTCGGCTGGGGCTTCAAAGCAATCCGGCTTCGGCTGCTTGGGATCGGCGCAGGCTTTGTCCTTGGTGCCAGCGCCGTTGTCGCGCTCGATCACGAGTGCGGTCGAGCCATCGAGCATGTTGAAGTCGCCGATCGAAACGCCCTTGTCTTCGAAGGGGTAGAACCACGTACGACCGGTCCAGCTTTTGGAAGCAGTGTCAAATTCGATGACGCGGATGGCGGTGTGGCCGTCAACCGATTCCATCTTGCCGTCGTCCTGATAAAGCGCGCCTTCCAGCAGGCCATAGAGCTTGCTGCCGTCCTTGGACATAGCAAGACCTTCAAAGCCGCCCGAGCGCTTCAGGTTGAAGACCGGCGTCTTCGCGGTCGGGTTTGCCTGGATGGAAAGCACCGGATTGTCGGGCGACATGACCGGCTTACCATCGACCGTGGTCGCAATAACGTCGGTCAGGCGGCCTTCGGTGTCGAACTTGAGAAGGTACGGTCCGAATTCTTCGCCGATCCAGAAGCCGTTTGCGACGGGCTGCACGGATTCGATGTCGAAGTCCGCACCCGTCAGATAGCGGTTTTCGGCACCTTCGAGCACGATCGGGAAGGGGGCCTTCTTGTCCGGATCGGAGAGGAAGAGGTTCTTGACGACATCGACCTTGCCGGCCTGCCAGTCGAACTTGACCTGATGCAGGAAGAGCATCGCGTCGCTGGAGTTGGCCTTGGCGCCGAAGCCGTTATCCGAGAGCGTCCAGAACGTGCCGTCCGGCATGCTCTTGATGCCGGAGAAGCCCTGGATCGGCTGCCCATCGAAGGGCAGTTTCAGATCGGTCACGCGTGCGCCGTCCTTGCCGGGAACGCTGTTGAGCGCTTCGGTGCGCTTGCGGTCAGCAGTGGTGAATTTGCCGGAATGCTTGAGGAACTCTGGCGCATCGGCGGGAGCCGCCACGAGCGTGTTGGCGGGCAGAATGGCCTGGCTTGCAAGCTTTGCCGGAAATTCCTGCTGGTCAGCGGCGGCTGAACCGGCGATCAAAAAAAGAAATGAAACAGAAGCAAGAAGAGTATTTTTCATCGAAACCCCCAATGATTGGAATGCGGGTCTCGAATACCAAGGCTTTCATGTCGGTGCGTTGACGCTTGCATGAAGCTTTGGTGACGTCTTGTGGTTGTCCGCCTTGGCAAGAGCAATGATGCCGAGGCTTTGGCCGCGGCCCTTGACGGCGTGGCTTCCAAGATCCTCAGCCGAGATGGTCTCCGGCATCTTGATCCGCTGGGCGAGGTCGCTCGAGATCAGGACTGACCGGTTCAGCGTCTTTGAGAGCGATTCAAGTCGGGAGGCGGTGTTCACGGTGTCGCCGAAATAGGTGATCTTGTGATGGTCGACCCCGATTTCGGCCGTGATAACCGTACCGCCGTGGAGAGCGGCGCGCAGGCGAGGGACTTGGCCGTATGTCTTCAACCAGTTCTCGGCATCCGCCTCTATCGCTCCGATGATGTCGAAGATGCAGTTCACGCATCGCGCGAACTTGATCCCGCGCTCCAATGGCCAACTGATGATGGCGGCGTCGCCTATGTAGTCGTCGATGGTGCCCCTGTGCTTTCTCACGGGCTCCGCGAAGGCCGCAAACAGGGAGCTCAGCATCTGCTGCGCGCGGAGGTCGCCATGCTTCTCTGCGAAGGACGTCGAATCCACCAGGTCTATGAACAAGAAGACGCGCTCCTCGCTGATCGGCTTCCGGTAGCGGCTAAAAAGCATGCTCGTGAAGATGTCGCGCCCCAGTAGTTCGCGAATGCGCAGTACGAAGATGATGAGCGAACAGACGGCGAGTGCATAGAGAAAGGCATCGAAGGGCAGAACAACGGCATTGACCCAAGATGCCGGACTAAAGACGCCGAGCCACCACATGGAGAGGCCGGCGACCGCGAACCCAATGCTCATCAGGATTTCGTAGGCGAAGATTTTGGCAAGGAAGAACGTCACCGTCGGCAACGCCTGCATGCGCCGGTAAAGGCCGCGCAGGATCACCTTGCGCTCGAAGGCCATGATCGGCATACCGATGAACAGCGCAAAGGTTGCGCCCACGAAGGGATGGCCGCCGTAGAAGCGCATGTCGTAGAGGACGCCGCTCGCAGCGATAACAAGCGCGATCAACAACCAGTTCTGAACTGGAGATATTTCCCTCATGTCGTCCTTTTCGCGGTGCCGTGTCGCCGGGGGTGCTCAAGCCATATAGGAACACTACTGAGCTTCCGAAAGGCGCGCCAAGCCGGCGTCCCTGGATCAAATCGATCTGGCGATGACTATGCGCGAAAAAAGTCCGCTTGATGGCGCTTAGAGCGCCACCGTCTCCACCTTCTTGCCGACGAAACGGAGAGCGACCTGGCCCTGGATAAGCTGCAGCGCCGGCTCGCCGAAAAGCTCCCGGCGCCAGCCGTGCAGCGCCGCGACCTCTGCCATTTCACCTTCCGCTGCGATCCTGTCGAGATCCTCGCTGTTGGCGATGACCTTCGGAGCGACGCCGTGTTTTTCCGAGATCAGCTTTAAAAGGACCTTAAGCAGTTCGGCGGCAGCGGCAGCACCTTCCGGCTGCTGCGTCTGCCGCGGGGCGTGCGGCATTTCGGCCTTTGGCAAGGCAAGGGCCGCATTGACGGCGTCGATGACAGCTACGCCGGCAGCCGATCGCTCCCAACCCTTGGGGATCGTTCGCAAGCGACCGAGCCCTTCGGCGTCCTTCGGTTGCTGCTGGGCGATCTCGTAAATCGCGTCATCCTTCAATACGCGTGAGCGCGGCACGTTGCGGGAGCGGGCCTCGCGCTCGCGCCAGGCGGCGACATATTTCAGGATGGCAAGCTCCTGTGGCTTGCGCAGGCGCATTTTCAGGCGCTGCCACGCATCATCAGGATGCATGTCATAGGTCTCGCGCGCCTCGAGGATGTCCATCTCCTCTCGGAGCCAGGAGGATCGCCCTTCGCGTTCCAGCTCGGATTTGAGATAGCGGTAGACGTCGCGCAGATGCGTCACGTCGGCAAGCGCATAGTCCAGCTGCTTTTCAGAAAGCGGCCGGCGGCTCCAGTCGGTGAAGCGCGAGGACTTGTCGATCTGAACGCCCTTTGTGCGGCTGACCAGCTGATCGTACGAGACCGAGTCGCCGAAACCGCAAACCATCGCGGCAACCTGCGTATCGAAGATCGGATGCGGGATCAGTCCGCCGCGGTTGTAGATGATTTCGATATCCTGGCGCGCGGCATGGAAGACCTTTAGGACGGCCGGATTGGCCATCAACTCGAAGAACGGCCGGAGGTCGAGGCCCTTGGCGAGCGGGTCGACCAGCACCTCGGTCGTCGGGCTTGCCATCTGGATCAGGCAGAGTTCCGGCCAGAACGTCGTCTCTCGGAGAAACTCGGTGTCGATGGTAATGAATTCTGACTTGGCCAGCTCTTTGCAGGCCGCCTCCAAATCGGCGGTAGTTTCGATCATCTCAATTCATTCGCAGGATAGACATAGTTGAACCTTCCTTCTCCTTTCGGCCGGATATGTCAACTAGAACCCGCAAAGACCTGTCAAACAACTCTAACATAACTGGTCATACCGGTCTTTTGATGTTCGATGATGTGGCAATGCAGCACCCAGTCGCCGAGATTATCGGCCACGAAGGCGAGCTGCACCTTTTCGTCAGGCTGGACGAGATAAGTGTCGCTGACAAGGGGCGTGACATCCCGCGTCGATGACGACAGGACCGTAAAACTCATGCCGTGCAGGTGGATGGGGTGCGTGTGCGGCGTCACGTTTTCGAGCTGCAGGATGTAGCTTTTGCCAAGCTTCAGCTCTGCCAGGGGCGCCGTCGGATCCGGCCCATCACCCGGCCACGGCACCTTGTTGATGGCCCAGAAGTTGTAGCCCAGCGTGCCGCAGATGCTGTCGGCCGCTCCGCTTTCTGCCGTGGCGCTGAGGACAAGCGGGATCTTCTCTGCGGAAGACAGGTCGGCCTTGGCCACAGGGTTCTCGCCGAGCGCGGCGAGATCGCCGACATTGCGCTTCAGCGATGTTCCGACGGCTCGAAGCTTGGCGATCGTCTTCGGTGTTGTACCGCGGATGTCTTCAAGCGCGGCAATGGCGCCCTCGCTATCCGGCATCCGCACGGCGAGATCGAGACGCTGGCCGGGGCCGATCAGCAGCAGATCGAGCGAGAAACGTTTTGGCACCGGATTGCCGTCGATCGCGATGATCGTCGCCTCGGCCCCTTGCATCCTCAACGAAAAGATGCGGGTGACGTCGGTCGCGGCGATCCGCAGCCGAACAAGGCCGCCGGCGGGCGCATCATATTGGGGCTCCTGACGCCAATTGGCTGTCCTGACAGTGCCGTAGGTGCCGCTCTTTGCCGCGTCGCGCGGGCGGAAAGCCGCAATGAATTGACCATCGCCGCCGAGGCGCCAGTCGCGCAGGTTGAGCAAGACCTCTGCGTCGAATTTGGGGTCATCAGGATCCTCCACCACGAGAAGGCCTGTCATGCCGTGACCCATTTGCGTCAGAGTGTTGCAATGCGGGTGGTACCAGAAGGTGCCGGCATCCGGCGGGGTGAAGGCGTAGTCGAAGCTGTCGCCGGTATAGACGTAGGGCTGTGTCAGGAAAGGCACCCCGTCCATCTTGTTGGCGATTCTCAGACCGTGCCAGTGGATCGTTGTCGGCTCGTCGAGCGTATTCGTGAGCCTGGCAGCAAAAGGCTTCCCCTTCGTCATTCGCAAGATGGGCGGCATGCCGCCATCGCCCCAGGTCATGATGTCCCTCGTGATGCCTGCGTCGGTGATACCAGCGGTCGTCTTCACGGCCTTCAGCACCTGCGGCGCGGGTGCAGCCTCCGCCAGCCCGAACTTGCCCGCGATCCCGATCCCTACGCCGTAGGCACCTGCGACTGCAGACGCTTTCAGCAGATTGCGGCGAGTGAGAAGAGGCATTTCGAGGCTCCACACGAACGATATCGCTCCTCTTTAAAGTTGACCGAGAGTTTCAGCAATATGGTGCGAGGCTGTTAAACTGCCGCACGGCTGTTCACCAGCACGGGTTGCACTGCTGCTATAACCGCTCGCAAAGCGCAGACTCGGTGCGCCAACCCTTGACAAATCAGGCCGTCCATGCGCTTTTCCGCCCGATTTTCTTGTCGGTACGGGAGAGCCATCAGAGCCCCTTGCTGCCGTCTTAAGCCAAATACCGGGAATTGAGATTATGCATCGCTATCGCAGCCACACATGTGCAGCCCTCCGCAAGTCGGATGTCGGCGCGAACGTCCGGATTTCCGGCTGGGTCCATCGTGTTCGTGACCATGGCGGCGTTCTCTTCATCGACCTTCGCGACCACTACGGCATTACACAGGTCGTCGCCGATCCGGACTCTCCGGCCTTCAGGCAGGCTGAACTGGTTCGTGGCGAGTGGGTCATCCGCATCGACGGTCTCGTGAAGGCGCGCACCGAAGACACGGTCAACAAGAACATGGCAACCGGCGAGATCGAACTCTATGCGCAGGAGATCGAAGTTCTCTCCGCCGCCAAGGAACTGCCGCTGCCTGTTTTCGGCGAGCCGGATTATCCCGAAGACGTGCGCCTGAAGTACCGCTTCCTCGACCTGCGCCGCGAAACGCTGCACAAGAACATCGTCAAGCGCACGCAGGTGATCTCTGCCATGCGTCGCGAGATGGGCAATATTGGCTTCACCGAATACACGACGCCCATCCTGACGGCCTCCTCGCCGGAAGGTGCGCGCGACTTCCTGGTGCCATCACGCATTCATCCCGGCACCTTCTATGCCCTGCCGCAGGCACCGCAGCAGTACAAGCAGCTGCTGATGGTCGCCGGCTTCGACCGCTACTTCCAGATCGCCCCGTGCTTCCGCGATGAAGACCCGCGCGCCGACCGCCTGCCGGGCGAGTTCTACCAGCTCGACCTCGAAATGAGCTTCGTCGAGCAGGAAGACATCTGGAACACCATGGGTCCGATGATGACCTCGATCTTCGAGGAATTTGCCGAAGGCAAGCCAGTCACCAAGGAATGGCCGCGTATTCCTTACGACGAAGCGATCCGCAAGTACGGTTCCGACAAGCCGGATCTGCGCAACCCGATCGTCATGGAAGCCGTCACCGATCACTTCGCCGGCTCTGGCTTCAAGGTCTTCGCGGGCATGATCGCCTCGAACCCGAAGGTCGAGATCTGGGCGATCCCGGCAAAGACCGGCGGCTCGCGCGCATTCTGCGACCGTATGAACGCCTGGGCGCAGAGCCAGGGCCAGCCCGGCCTCGGTTACATCTTCTGGAAGGAAGAAGACGGCAAGATCGGCGGCTCCGGCCCGCTCGCCAAGAACATCGGCGAGGAGCGCACCGAAGCGATCCGCACGCAGCTTGGCCTTGATGCGGGCGATGCCTGCTTCTTCGTCGCTGGCGAGCCGTCCAAGTTCTACAAGTTCGCAGGCGAAGCCCGTAACCGCGCCGCCGACGAATTGAACCTCATCGACCGCGACCGCTTCGAGCTGTGCTGGATCGTCGACTTCCCGTTCTTCGAATACAACGAGGAAGAAAAGAAGATCGACTTCGCCCACAACCCGTTCTCGATGCCGCAGGGCGGCCTCGACGCGCTGATGAACCAGGATCCGCTTGGCATCAAGGCCTATCAGTACGACGCGGTCTGCAACGGCTTCGAAATCGCTTCGGGCTCGATCCGTAACCAGTCGCCGGAAACCATGGTCGCCGCCTTCGAGAAGGTCGGCCTCAGCCAGCAGGACGTGGAAGATCGTTTCGGCGGCCTCTACCGCGCCTTCCAGTACGGTGCGCCTCCGCACGGTGGTGCTGCATTCGGTATCGACCGCATCGTCATGCTGCTCGTCGGCGCCAAGAACCTGCGCGAGATCTCGCTGTTCCCCATGAACCAGCAGGCGCAGGATCTGCTGATGGGCGCACCGACACCGGCAACGCCGACGCAGCTGCGCGAACTGGCGATCCGCCCGATCCCGCCGGTCAAGAAGGACTGAGGCAGAGTACATGATTGAAAAGAAGCCCGGCGCGCGTCGGGCTTCTTTTGTTTCTGGCTTCAGAGCGCTGTGTAGATCGCGTCGCGCAGATCCACCGTAAACTGCCCCCACATCCCCTCCAGTGTCGTATTCGTCAGCGCCACGACACTCAGTTTCTTTGTGGGATCGACAAACCAGCTGTGGCCGTAGGCGCCGCCCCAGCGGATCGTCCCCTTCGACCACGGCACCTGTGCGGCGACCGGATCGGTCACCACCGCCCAGCCGAAGCCGAAGCCGACGCCCGGATCGAGAGGCTGGCGCACGCCGTTCGCCTGATCCGCCATCATGGTCTTGACCGTCTCGGGCGAGAGAAGCGGCGCGCCACCCTTGCGGATCGTCTCCAGAACCGCCAACACCTCGCCTGCCGTTCCTGCCATACCGGCGCCGCCGGAATGATAGGAGTTCGGATCGAAGATGCGGTCCGGCGCGAAACTCACGAAACCGGTCAGCGCCCGCACGGACGCTTCCTTGCCCATCCGCTCCGGCTGCGGCGAGGCACTCATATAGGCGGCGGCCAGCCGATCCCGGTCGCGCACCGCAAAGGCGGTGTCAGCCAGGCCGAGTGGCTCGGTCACCAGTCTTGCCACCGCCTCGCCGAGCGAACTGCCGGTCTCTTTCTCGATGACGCCGCCGATGACATCGATGGCGAGCGAATATTGCCAGTTCGAACCGGGCGCGAAGAGAAGAGGGGCGCTCGCAAGCCGCTTCAGGTTTTCGGCAATCGGCAGGCCGGGCTGATCGAGGCCGTCGGAAATGCCGGCCCGGGCATAGGGGCCGCCTTCCTCGGTGAAGCCATAGCTGAGGCCGGATGTATGGGTGAGCAGATGCCGGATGACAATGACCGGTTCCGTGCCGTCGGCAAGACGCGGGCGGAAATCCGGCAGCCATTTCGTCACTGGGTCGTCGAGGCCGATGCGGCCTTCCTCGACAAGCCGCATGGCGGCGATCGTGACGATCGGCTTGGTGATCGAGGCGAGCCGGAAGATCGTGTCCTCGGCCATGGCCTGTCCCCTTTCGCGGTCGGCCAGGCCGGCGGTGCGGCTATAGACGATATCACCGTCTTGGGCGATCAGGACCACCGCACCGACGAGGCGCTTTGCGGCGATGGTGCGGTCGATCACCGCATCGAGCGCGTTCGCGAAGCCGACTGTCTGCTGTGCATCCTGGGGTTCAAGGGGAAGACTCATCGGATCGAACCTCCTATAATCACAATGACCGTTCCTGAATAAACCGGATCGAGAAATATTTCTAGAGTGACCATTGTGAAAAATAATGACGACGCACGAGATAGCGGACAAAGAAAGCGCGGCCGCCCGCCGGCCTTCGATCGCGAAACGGTTCTTTCGGCCGCGCGCGACGTCTTCTGGGAGCACGGCTATGACGGCAGCTCGATTGCCGATCTGACCGCCTCGATGGGGATCACCCCGCAAAGCCTCTATGCGGCGTTCCGCTCGAAGGCGGAACTCTATCGCGAGGCGTTGAATCAGTACCGGCGCATGCCGCGGCCGAATCCCGGCAATCCGTTCGAAGAAAAGATCGATACAGTGTCGACGTTCAGGCGCTTCCTCGAGACATCGGCTGCCCTATTCACCGCCCCGGAACATCCCAAGGGGTGCATGATTTCCACTGCAGTTCTGAACTGTGCTTCCGAGAGCGGGGACATTGCGCACCACGTCGCGTCGTTGCGATTGCAGACGCTTGGCCTGTTCACCGCTCGCATCGAGCGCGGCATGAAGGAAGGGGATATCAGGCAGGATGCGAACGCTGGATCGCTTGCGCGCTTCCTCGGTGCGATCGTCCAGGGCATGTCGGTACAGGCGCGTGACGGTGCCACGACTGCAGAACTGCTGGAGATGGTCGGGCACGCTATGAACGAGCTACGCTGCTACGCCGCCTAACCGGCAGCGACCACCTTGCAAAAACAAAGAAACCCGGCGGGCAAGTGCGCGCCGGGTTTCAAAAACTCAAGCTCGGCGCATCAGTCGTTCGCCGAAACCTTGACCCCAAGCACCTGCGGCAGCGTGTTCGGTGCGCCCATGGCAGCGCCCATGATCATCGGGAACGGAACGGGCTTCGCCGGTGCGGCGGCAAGCGTCAGGCTCTTCGGGTTGTCGAGGAAGGTGTTGACGGCTGCCGATATGGCGTTCTGCAGCTCCGGAATGTTGAGCTGTGCCAGCATGATCGGCGTCATTGCCTTCAGCGAGTCCGCCATCTGCTGGCCGGAAATGTTCTGCTGGCCACCGGCGTAGTCGAGCGCACGCTTGGTGATGGAAGCGTCGTCGAAGCGGATCTGGGCGCTCTCGAACGACAGCTGCTGCATTAGCCCGAGCATCGAGAGACCGAGGGCCTGCTGCGCCTCTTCCTTGTTCTGGTTCGCTTCGGCCTGCTTGGCGGCTTCCTGCAGAGACTTCACGAAGGGCATCGTATAGCCGGAGATCTTGAAGGCCAGGTTCAGCTTGCCGACGTTGTTGAAGTCGAAGGCGAACTCGGAAACGTCGATCGTGCCGGGCGTCAGGTCCCAGGCGCCCTTCATCGTGATGTCGCCCTGGATATGCTGGAGGGCAAGCTTCTCGATTGCTTCCTTGCTCTGTGCGTCGCTTGCCTTGCTGAGATCGGCCTTCAAGCCCTTGAAGGCACCATCGAAATCGAAGCCGGACTCATCTTCGCGAAGCGTCAGATTGAGGTCGCTTTCGGCGAGAGAGAACAATTCCTCTCCATTCTGGATAACCTTCACGGGGCCGCTGTGGGCATTTTCGTAGAGGAGCATTGCGTCGAGCCCTTCGCCCTTCGGATCCGCGGGGATCGAAATGCCGCTCAGGGTCAGGTCGGATGCCGTGAAGGTGGAGCCTTCACTCGTGGCGCTGACGTTCGGGAAGGATGCTTCCTCGACATAGTAGCTGCCATCCTCGTCTGCTTCTACGCCGGTCATGGTGATGTCGCCGATGGACACCGCTTCGCCGCTGTTTGATTTGAAGCTTGCCTTCTTCAGCGTCACGGTGGTTCCGTTGACATCGACGCCGTCGGCAACGATGGTACCGCCCTGCTGGCTATAGGCTGCGTTGATCTTCTTCAGCAGATCCTGGCCGTCGAGCGCGAAAGCCGAGCCGGCGAGAGAAAGAAAGGCGACGCTCGAAAGCATCAGCCGTGTCGTCCGGTAAAAAGTCATTTGGGTCCTCTGGTGGCGGCGTTGTGCGGCGAGCGAGAATTCGCCGTCGGTCTATTGTGGTTCGGTCGTGGTTTATATTTACGGATTTCTAAATTTGTGTTGAAGGGAAAACGAAACAACGACGAAATTCAGGCAAAGCGTCTCGGGTCATTCTTTTCTCGTGCGCCAAGACTTCATCCACAGCCGGAATGCCCGGATTCCTTGCTCAAAACAACCATCTCGGCTAGTCAGGACATATGGGACAAGAGATTTTGCCGCCCTCTGGCGGAGACGACGACAGTATCCTTCCGGTCGATTTGAAGGCGGCGCTTGAAGAGCGTTACTTGGCCTATGCGCTATCGACGATCATGCATCGTGCGCTCCCTGACGTGCGCGACGGTCTGAAGCCGGTGCATCGCCGCATCATTCACGCCATGAGCGAAATGGGCATTCGGCCCAATTCCGCGTTCAAGAAATGTGCTCGTATCGTCGGCGATGTCATCGGTAAGTTCCATCCGCATGGCGACCAGTCTGTCTACGATGCGCTCGTGCGTCTCGCGCAGGATTTCTCACAGCGTTACCCTGTCGTCGACGGGCAGGGCAATTTCGGCAATATCGACGGCGACAGCGCTGCCGCCTATCGATACACCGAAGCGCGCATGACGGATGTGGCCGGCCTCTTGCTTGAGGGTATCGATCAGGACGCGGTCGATTTCCGCCCGACCTACAACGAGGAAGACGAAGAACCGGTCGTCCTGCCGGGCGCCTTTCCGAACCTGCTGGCGAATGGCTCGTCGGGCATTGCAGTCGGCATGGCGACGTCCATTCCGTCGCACAATGTCCACGAACTCTGCGACGCGGCCCTCCATCTCATCAAGCATCCCGATGCTACCGTCGAGAAGCTGGTCGAGTTTATTCCCGGTCCGGATTTCCCGACCGGCGGCATCATCATCGATGGCCGTGAAAGCATCATCGAGGCCTATAAGACTGGCCGTGGCGGTTTCCGTACACGCGCCAAGTGGGAGACCGAGGATCTTGGCCGCGGCGGTTATCAGATCGTCGTCACCGAAATCCCGTTCCAGGTACAGAAGTCCCGCCTGATCGAAAAGATCGCCGAACTTCTCTTGGCGCGCAAGCTGCCCTTGCTCGAGGACATTCGCGACGAGTCCGCCGAAGATGTCCGCGTCGTGCTGGTGCCGAAGAACCGGACGGTCGATCCGACGATCCTCATGGAATCGATGTTCAAGCTGACGGAATTGGAAAGCCGCTTCCCGCTGAACATGAACGTTCTCTCCATGGGCCGCATCCCGCGCGTCATGGCGTTGAACGAGGTCCTGAAGGAGTGGCTCGACCATCTCCGCGAAGTGCTGCAGCGCCGCTCGCGCTTCCGCCTGGCGGCCATTGACCGCCGCTTGGAAATCCTCGGCGGCTTGCTCATCGCCTACCTCAACATCGATGAGGTCATTCGCATCATCCGCGAAGAGGACGAGCCGAAGCCGGTGATGATCGCGCGCTGGTCCCTGACCGACAATCAGGTCGAAGCGATCCTCAACATGAGGCTGCGGTCGTTGCGCAAGCTCGAGGAGTTCGAGATTCGCACCGAGTTCGACGAACTCACCAAGGAGAAGGGCGAGATCGAGGCCCTGCTGGCATCGGAAGAAAAGCAGTGGCAGACCGTCGCCTGGGAAATCGGCGAAGTGAAGAAGAAGTTCGCCAAGGCGACCGAGCTCGGCCGTCGCCGCACCCAGTTCGCCGACGCGCCGGAAGCCGACGAGCAGGCTATCCAGCAGGCGATGATCGAGAAGGAGCCGATCACCGTCGTCGTCTCCGAAAAGGGCTGGATACGCGCTCTGAAGGGGCACATCTCCGACACCGCAACCCTGACCTTCAAGGAAGGCGACGCGCTGAAGGTTGCCTTCCCTGCGCAGACGACCGACAAGATCCTGATCATCACCACCGGTGGCAAGGCCTACACACTTGGCGGCGACAAGCTGCCCGGCGGTCGAGGTCATGGCGAACCGCTGCGCATCATGATCGATATGGACAACGATCAGGACGTCCTGACCGCCTTCGTTCACGATCCTGCCCGCAAGCAGATGATCGTCTCGACGGCGGGCAACGGCTTCGTTGTTGCCGAGACCGACATGGTCGCCAATACCCGCAAGGGCAAGCAGATCATGAATGTCTCCATGCCTGATGAGACGAAGCTGATCGTTCCCGTCAGTGGCGACTATGTCGCTGTCGTCGGCGACAATCGCAAACTGCTCGTCTTCCCGCTATTGCAGGTCCCGGAAATGGGTCGCGGCAAGGGCGTCCGCCTGCAGCGCTACAAGGATGGCGGCATTTCCGACGTACGCTGCTTCGCAATATCAGACGGCCTCGTCTGGGAAGACAGCGCGGGCCGCACCTTCACGAAGAACATGGACGAGCTTGCCGAATGGCTTGGCGATCGCGCCACCGCTGGTCGGACCGTTCCGAAAGGCTTCCCGCGCAGCGGTAAGTTTGCCGGCTAAGCGAAAATAATTCTGAGCCTCGCACTTGGCGAGCGGGGCAACTCCTCTACTTCTGGCCTGTAATCACAACATGGACAGACGTCATTCCGCAGGCGGACGGAATGATCGAGTGTGGTGCTCCTGGAGAGTGCCATGTCCGATCACGGAGGATTGTTGATGAGTGCTTGCAATACCATCACCTTGAACGTTGCGCATACATTCAATGCCTCGCCCTGCGCCGTCTACGACGCATGGCTGAACCCTCAGATCGCCAAACGCTTCCTTTTCGCAAGCGACGAAGGCCGCGTTATCCGAGCCGACATCGATCCAAAGGTCGGCGGACATTTTCTCGTCATCGACCGACGTCCGACAGGCGATGCGGTGCATTACGGCGTATTTCTCGAATTGCGCCGACCGCGGCGGATGGTCTTCTGCTTCTCGGCAGCCGAGCATGATCACAATGCGGATCGAATACAGATCGACATCGAACCGCTCGCCGAAGGCACGCGGTTGACGCTCTCGCACGAAATGTGCGCCCAATGGGGCCAGTTCGAAGAAGAGACGCGGAAGGGCTGGGTCCACGTCATGCAGGGGCTCGAGCGCGAACTCGATGCGATGCAGGTGGTCAGTGTGCCAGAGATTGTCGCGCAGGCTTCCGCCGAACCATCCAAAGCGAGTGCAGCATAATCGCGCAGACCAGGATCGTGCCGCCTACGAGCGTCATCGTCGGTGGGGCTTCCGCGAAGATCAGCCATATCCAGATCGGAGCCAGGATGGTTTCGAGCAGATAGAACATGCCGACTTCAGGCGCGGAGAGATAGCGTGGTCCGGTAGCTAGGCACCAAAAGGCGACCGGCATCAGAAGCGTACCGTTGAGGATGATCCAGGCTGGATTCTCTATAGCTAGCCCGACCGGCAGGGCCTTTGCAAAGCCGAGGGCCGCCGGCAGGGCGGCGGCAAGCAAGGGCACGAAGCCCATTTCCCGACGCGACGCCCGGGCAATGGTTATCGCCGATGCGAGGATAAAGGCGCTGAGAAGTGCCATGGCATCGCCGAAGAGATGGCCGCCGGCCAATCCATCATGCACGATCAGGCCAACACCGAACACCATGACCGCCATGGTGACGAGCGTGGATGCCGTGGGACGTTCCTTGAGAAAAATCCATGACAAGAGAGCGCCGAACATCGGATTGAACGCGACGATAAAAACCACATTGGCCGTCGCCGTGTTGAAGACGGCAAGCAGGAAGGTCAGCGTCGAGCAGCCGTAGAGCAGTCCCGTCGCAAGGCCGTGCCTGCCGGGCACGAGCACGGGCCATGCTCCCTTGGCGTATCTGATAAGACAGATCACCAGCAGCGCGGCGGCGACCGTCGTGATGCTGCGCATGCCCAGGATCGACCACATGTCGCCGTGAGCAAGCCGCACCAGTGGAATGTCCATGGAAAGAGCCAAGCCGCCGATTGCCGTCAGCAGCAGGCCTTTCCGATGATCGGAAAGGGAGGGGAGGAGCATTTAGTAGCGCGGGCTTTCGGGCAATACGGAGGGATCGAAACGTTCCCAGCCGCGCGAAGTCAGATGCTCCTGCGGCTGGAAGCGAGTCTTGTAGTCCATTTTCCTCGACCCTTGAACCCAGTAGCCGAGGTAGACGTGTGGAAGACCCAAGGCCTTTGTGCGCCTGATGTGATCAAGGATCATGAACGTGCCAAGGGAGCGGCGATCCATGTCAGGGTTGAAGTAGGAATAAACCATGGACAGGCCATCGCTCATGGTATCGGTCAGGGCGGCGGCCAAGAGCTCGCCGGTCGGGCGCTCTTCCAGGCCCGTCCCTTCCTTTCGAAGCCGATACTCGATGATTTTGGTGTTCACATGGGTGTCTTCGACCATGATGGCATAGTCGAGCACCGTCATGTCGGACATTCCGCCCTGCTGGTGGCGAAAATCGAGATAGCGTCGGAACAGCGAATATTGTTCGCTGGAAGGTTGGGCAGGGAATTCCGTGGAGATGATGTCGGCGTTCGTTGCCAGCACGCGCTTCATCGACTTCGTCGGCAGGAATTCCTGTGCGAGGATGCGCACGGAAATGCAGGCGCGGCAGGCCTCGCAGGCCGGACGATAGGCGATGTTCTGCGACCGGCGAAAGCCGCCCTGTGTCAGGATATCGTTCATCTCCGCTGCGCGGGGACCGACGAGATGCGTGAAGACCTTACGTTCCATCTCGTTGGCCAGATAGGGGCACGCAGCCGGAGCAGTCAGGTAGAACTGCGGTGATGGCGTCGTCTGCGTATTCATCTGTTGCGGAGATTTCCTTTGGTTCGCTGCTTATCTGACAGGATGACTTAAGAATAAAAAACGTCAACAGCGGGGCCGTTCTCCTGCCCGATGTCGCGCGTCATACTTTTGGATATGGCGTCGAAAGGCTCCCGGCAAAGGTCGGGAGCAGCGTTTATTTTAGCTTGTGGCGAGCCTGATCAGGCGGTGCGTACCGTGACGGTGCCAACCAGAAAATCGTGGATCAACCGGCTGCGTTCGGTGAACAGGCCAACCAGCAGAATCAGCGGCGTCAGGACTGAGTTCAGGATCCAGAAAAGCGCCAGGTGAACGATGGCCGTCAGGAAGTCCATCGGCTGCCCGTCGACGCGGATGATGGCAATGCCCATTGCGCGCATGCCGAATGAGGCCTGCTGGGAACCGCCCACCGTAAAGCCGAAATACAGGCCTGCAACGATCACGAACAGCGCCGGGTAGAGAAAGAATCCGAGCCCCAGTGTGACGATCGACAGGAAGAAAAGAATGACCGCCGCCGGTATGCAGAGCAGCAGAATGATCACGTAGTCGAGGATGAATGCGAAGACACGACGGCTCAGCGTGCCGCTATAGGCGCGCCAGTCGTCCGGTGCAGCATAGAGCGGATTGGGCGTGAGCGTCATCGTTACGGTCTCCTTTCGAAAAAGCGATGCCGTTGATATGGTATCGCTTCCCTCAAATGCAATATTGGCGCGCAATCAGCGCCTGGCTAGGATTCTTGCCACCTCGACTGCAAAGTAGGTGAGGACGCCGTCGCAGCCCGCACGCTTGAACGAGAGCAGGGTTTCCAGCATGGCGCGCTCGCCGTCGATCCAGCCGTTCATCGCGGCCGCCTTGATCTGCGTGTACTCCCCCGAAACCTGATAGGCGAAGGTCGGCAGACCGAAGGCTTCCTTCATGCGCCAGCAGATGTCGAGATAAGGCAGGCCCGGCTTGACCATCAGCATGTCGGCACCTTCCTCCACGTCAAGCGCGGCGTCGCGGATGGCTTCGGTGCCGTTTGCCGGATCAATGTAGTAAGTCTTCTTGTCACCCTTGAGCAGACCGCCGGTGGAGATCGCCTCGCGGTAGGGGCCATAGAATGCCGAGGCGAATTTGGTGGCGTAGCTCATAATACCAACATTCTGGTGCCCGGCAGCGTCAAGGGCGCGGCGGATGGCGCCGATTCTGCCGTCCATCATCTCCGACGGCGAAATGATGTCAGAGCCGGCATCGGCCTGCATGACGGCCGCGCGCGCAACCTGATCGACCGTCTCGTCGTTGACGATCTCGCCCTGTCGCAGGATCCCGTCGTGGCCATGGCTCGTGAAGGGGTCAAGCGCGACGTCAGTGATGACACCGATATTGGGCACCGCCTTCTTGATTGCAATTGTCGCTTGGTTGATCAGATTGTTGGTTTCAAGACTGTTCGAGCCTGTTTCGTCGCGCAGTTCCATTTCGATGTTCGGGAAGGTCGCGATCGCAGGGATGCCGAGATCGGCCGCTTCCTTGGTGGCTTCGACCAGCCTATCCACGCTCATGCGGTTGACGCCGGGCATCGCCGGGATCGCTTCGACGATGCCCGTGCCGGGAACGACGAAAACCGGCCAGATCAGGTCGTCGACCGTCAGGCGGTTCTCCTGCACGAGGCGCCGCGTCCAATCGGCCTTGCGATTGCGGCGCATGCGCCGATGGCCGGTAATCTCGTCGACGAGATGGGTCTTGTCCTGCATGGTGGTTTCCAGCTTTCTGCCATTCCAATAGTCGAAGCGCTCATTATCATGGCGTGGCCGAAATCCAAACCGGACGATTGGCCGCAATGGAGGAGGCGCTGGCGAAGTCGCAACGGCAACCCTATTGTTTGAGACATGGACGCTGATTCTCCGACGATACCTAAGCGGACGCTGACCAGCGTTCTCTTCATCCTGTTCCTGCGGCTTGTCGCCGTTTCCTGCTTCTGGTTCGGATTGCAGTATTGGGCGATGCTCGTCGGCTATTCGCTGGTCGGGGCAGGGCGCTTCGATCTGCTCAGCCTTCCGTGGAAGGTCGCAAGCACCAGCCTCGCCGTTCTCTTCCCCGTCGCCTCTCTCGGTCTATGGCTGGCCGTCTCCTGGGGGCCGGTTATCTGGGTGCTCGCGGCAGGCGGACAGATCATCATGTACGGCTTCATGCCGGAGGTTTTCGGGTCCAACCGGCTGATCGTTTTGCTGCATGCCGCGGTCGTCCTGGTCTACCTGGGATTCCGTGTTGCGCTCTGGTACGAAAAGCGCAAGCGGCGCCAGCAGGTAAGCGTTGATTTACCCTGATACATCTAGGGTTTCCGGTAAGGCACTGTTAAGCCTGCGGTTTAAGTAGAATTTTATTTGTATTCGATAGGGTCTGTCTCAAGGCGGGAAGAAAACCAACACCGCCAAACAAAACAGTGAGGCAGTCATCATGAACACGAAAATCAAGCCGCAGGCGGTATCGAACTTCCGTGACCAGCAGGAACAAGGCATCCGTGATCTTTACATGGAATCCCTTCATCTTGTTGAACGTCTTCACCGCCGTCTCCTCGACGTCATCAAGGACGAGTTCGACCGCCAGGGTCGCAGCGACGTCAATGCCGTCCAGGCACTTCTTCTCTTCAACATCGGCAACTCCGAGCTCACCGCCGGCGAACTTCGCTCCCGCGGTTACTACCTGGGTTCCAACGTTTCCTACAACGTCAAGAAGCTTGTCGATCTCGGCTTCATCAACCATCAGCGCTCGCGCATCGACCGTCGCTCGGTCCGCATCAGCCTGACGGAAGCGGGTCAGGACATCGCTGAAACCGTCGCCAAGCTCTATGAACGTCACGTCGGCTCGATCGACAAGGTTGGCGGCATCGGCTCCGACGAATTCACGCAGATGAACAAGCTGCTTACCCGTCTGGACCGCTTCTGGAACGACCAGATCCTCTATCGCCTGTAATCTCGTAAGCCAACTTCCCTGCTGGCTTATCGGACCTCCAAGGCACGAAAGGGCGCAACGGTATTCCGTAGCGCCTTTTCGCCGTTAGCAGCGTCTCGGTGCCGGGCTGCCTACTCGGTCGCCGACTTGGACAATGACCTCGCGACGAGCTTGGGGTTTCCCGGGAATCACGCGACGCGGTCGCGACGTCAGCTCTATTTGTTGCAGGCAGTGGGCGGACCGGACGCGCGTAATCCGCGCCTTGTCTGCGAGGTCGTGACATCTTTGCAACGCATGGCAGGCAAGCATAATCGACTGTATTCAAGCCGTTTTTTAGCCGCTATTAACCGCCACATTTCTGTGGATGGATATGGTTCTTTGCGCATCGCCCGCGACCGACGGTTGAGCGTGGTGCAGGGCGACACGAATTGGCCATATTAGCATGTCAGCGGAAATACACGGCAAAGGGCGCTTCCCAAATTGAGGTCTGACAACCTCGCGCTCCCTGGCTCGCAATCATGTGATCGCCGGCAGAGAGATTGTGCGATGCGCCGTAGCGACGGGTTGATAGAGAGATCTGCGTTCTCGCAGGGATAGCGAAGGCTGCCGGTCTCTCAAGCGGCGGCAATTTAGTGGTTGGGATGAATGTCGAAGAAAATCGGTACTGAAGCTTTCTCTCGTCGGGCGTTTCTGACGTCTGCGGCAATGGTTGGCGCGGGCGCATTGGCGGCCCCCGCACTTGCGCAATCGGCGATCGACTCGCTCATTAATGCTCCACAACGCGGCGATTGGGACGATCAGTTCGATGCGAAGGCTGCGTCCCGCACCGCAACGGCTGTCGTTTCCAACACGCCGATTCTCGGGCCGCAGTCGGTGCCGAGCATCCAGCAGGCAATCGCCCAGTATCAGCAGATCGCTTCGGCTGGCGGTTGGCCCGAAGTCAGCCCAAGCCAGCAGCGCTTGCAGATCGGCGTGACCGACCCGGCCGTCCAGAGCCTTCGCCAGCGTCTTGCCATCACAGGCGACCTACCGCGGGAGGCCGGCATGTCTTCGGCGTTTGATTCCTATGTCGACGGCGCCGTCAAGCGCTTCCAGGCGCGCCACGGCCTTCCGGCCGACGGCGTCATCGGCGAGTTCACCTTGAAGGCCATGAACATTCCGGCCGATGTTCGTCTGCAGCAGCTGAACACCAACCTCATCCGCATCCAGACCTTCCCGGAAGAGCTCGGACGCCGCCACGTGATGGTTAACATTCCGGCCGCCTACGTCGAGGCCGTGGAAGACGGCAGCGTTGCGACGCGCCACGCTGCGGTCGTTGGCCGTCTCAGCCGTCCGACGCATCTCGTCAACTCGAAGATCTACGAAGTTATCCTCAATCCTTATTGGACGGCACCGCGCTCGATCGTCGAAAAAGACATCGTACCGCTGATGCGCAAGGACCCGACCTATCTCGAGAAGAATGCCATTCGCCTGATCGACGGAAAGGGCAACGAGGTGGCGCCGGAAACGGTGGACTGGAATGCCGAGAAGGCTCCGAATTTCATGTTCCGTCAGGACCCGGGCAAGATCAACGCCATGGCGTCCACGAAGATCAACTTCTACAACAAGAACGGCGAGTATATGCATGACACGCCGCAGCAGGGTCTCTTCAACAAGCTGATGCGCTTTGAGTCCTCGGGCTGTGTTCGCGTCCAGAACGTTCGCGATCTGACGACGTGGCTGCTGCGCGAGACCCCGCCGTGGTCGCGTCAGCAGATGGAGCAGGTCATCACGACCCGCGTCAACACGCCGATCAAGCTCGCCGAAGAAGTGCCGGTTTATTTCGTCTACATTTCCGCCTGGGGCATGCCGGATGGCGTCGTGCAGTTCCGCGACGATATCTATCAGCTCGACGGCAACGCCGAGCTTGCGCTCGACACGACCGCAACCACGGAGCAGCCGGTTCAATAAGTCAATTGGATCGCGTTTGATTTTGAAGAAACCGCGTCTCTCTGGCGCGGTTTTTTGTTGTCCTGTCGGGCATAGAACGCGCGGCGCGTAGATTGCCTAGCAAATGTCGTTCTCCGTATTGCCCTTGAAAGGGCGGGGCGCTAATACCTTCGCGCATTCCAGTTGAGGAGCCCGCTCATGACCAATGCCTCCACCCAGACCTTCTTCAATCGCTCGCTTGCCGATACCGATCCGGAAATCTTCAGCGCGATTGGCAAGGAACTCGGCCGCCAGCGGCACGAGATCGAACTCATCGCCTCGGAAAACATCGTTTCCCGCGCGGTGCTGGAAGCCCAGGGCTCCATCATGACGAACAAGTATGCCGAAGGCTATCCGGGCAAGCGCTACTATGGCGGCTGCCAGTTCGTCGATATCGCTGAAGAACTGGCGATCGAACGCGCCAGGAAGCTCTTCGGTGTCAACTTCGCCAACGTTCAGCCGAACTCCGGTTCGCAGATGAACCAGGCCGTGTTCCTTGCACTGCTGCAGCCGGGCGACACCTTCATGGGCCTCGACCTCAACTCGGGCGGTCACCTGACGCACGGTTCCCCGGTCAACATGTCCGGCAAGTGGTTCAACGTCGTGTCCTATGGCGTGCGCGAAGGCGACAACCTGCTCGACATGGACGAAGTTGCCCGCAAGGCCGAAGAGCATAAGCCGAAGCTGATCATCGCCGGCGGCACCGCTTACTCCCGCATCTGGGACTGGAAGCGCTTCCGCGAGATCGCTGACTCGGTCGGCGCCTACCTGATGGTTGACATGGCGCACATCGCCGGTCTCGTCGCCGGTGGCCAGCATCCGTCGCCGTTCCCGCACTGCCACGTTGCCACGACGACGACCCACAAATCGCTGCGTGGTCCCCGCGGTGGCGTGATCCTGACGAACGACGAAGATCTAGCGAAGAAGTTCAACTCGGCCGTCTTCCCCGGTCTGCAGGGTGGTCCGCTGATGCACATCATCGCCGCCAAGGCCGTCGCCTTCGGTGAAGCGCTGGAGCCGGAGTTCAAGGACTACGCCGCGCAGATCGTCAAGAACGCTAAGGCGCTTGCGGAAACCCTGATCGCCGGCGGCCTCGATGTCGTCTCCGGCGGCACCGACAACCACCTGATGCTCGTCGATCTTCGCAAGAAGAACGCGACCGGCAAGCGTGCCGAAGCAGCCCTCGGCCGCGCCTACATCACCTGCAACAAGAACGGCATCCCGTTCGACCCTGAGAAGCCTTTCGTCACTTCGGGTGTGCGCCTCGGCGCGCCGGCCGGCACGACGCGTGGCTTCAAGGAAGCGGAATTCAAGGAAATCGGCATTCTCATCGTTGAGGTTCTCGACGGCTTGAAGGTCGCCAACTCCGACGAGGGGAACGCAGCCGTGGAAGCAGCCGTTCGCGGCAAGGTGGTCGAGCTGACCAACCGCTTCCCAATGTATGATTACATGGGCTAAGGATAACGCATGCGCTGCCCATTCTGCGGATCGGAAGACACACAGGTCAAGGATTCACGCCCGGCGGAGGACAATACGTCCATCCGCCGCAGGCGTATTTGTCCCGATTGCGGCGGTCGTTTCACGACCTTCGAGCGCGTGCAGCTGCGCGAGCTGATGGTGTCGAAGAAGACCGGCCGCAAGGTACCGTTCGACCGCGACAAGTTGGTGCGATCTTTCGAGATCGCACTGCGCAAGCGTCCCGTCGACCGCGACCGCATCGAACGTGCGGTATCCGGCATCGTTCGACGGCTTGAAAGCTCCGGCGAAGTCGAGATCAGCTCCGAGCAGATCGGCCTTCAGGTGTTGGAAGCATTGAAGAGCCTGGATGATGTTGGTTTCGTTCGCTATGCCTCTGTCTATCGGGATTTTTCGCATGCCGAGGATTTCGAGAAAGTCATTTCCGAGATCAACGCCAAGATCGCCCGCGATCCCCTGGACAACTAGCTCATGAGCGCTTCGGAAGACGACGCGCGTTTCATGGAAGAGGCGATCCGCCTGGGTCTCCTGCATCTCGGCCAGACATCTACCAATCCTTCCGTCGGCTGCGTGATCGTGCGTGACGGTCAGATCGTCGGCCGTGCAGTGACGGCAGTCGGCGGGCGTCCCCACGCCGAACCGCAGGCCCTGGCCGAAGCCGGCGAACTGGCGCGCGGCGCCACCGCCTATGTCACGCTCGAACCCTGCTCGCATTACGGCAAGACACCACCCTGCGCGGAGGCGCTGATTGCCTACGGCGTTGGTCGTGTGGTGATAAGCGTCACCGATCCGGATCCGCGTGTCTCGGGCAGGGGCATTGCCATGCTGCGCGATGCGGGGATCGAGGTCGAGTCAGGAATTCTCGAAAAGGAAGGCAAGCGTTCGCTTGCTGCTTACCTCACACGGCAGACGAAGAACCGGCCCTATGTGACTCTCAAGCTTGCGGTTTCCGCTGACGGCATGATCGGAAAAAAGGGCGAGGGGCAGATTGCGATCACTGGGCCTGCGGCACGGGTAGAGGTGCAGAAGCTGCGCGCCGAAACCGATGCGATTCTGGTTGGGATCGGGACTGCGATCGCCGATGATCCCTTGCTCACCGTTCGCATGCCTGGACTTGAGGCCCGCTCACCGGTTCGTGTCGTGCTCGATGAAGATCTCTCTTTGCCCTTGGACAGCAAGCTGGTCGCGACGGCCAAGCAGGTGCCATTGATCGTCGTCGCGGCCGAACCGCCCCGCTTCGACAATAGCGAGGACGAGGCCTTTCTCGCACGACGAGACGCTTTAGATCAGGCTGGCGTCGAAGTGGTCCAATGCAGTCCCTACCGGCCCGACCAACTGCTGCCTGCACTAGCATCGCGCGGAATTTCTTCGCTTGTCATCGAAGGCGGCGCGCGGACGGCGAAGCTTTTCCTGGATGCCGGTTACATCGACCGCATCCTCCTCTATCAAGGCCCTGCGGTGATCGGGCAGGACGGTATTGAATCGCCGGTCCAGAAGACCGATATGCCATCGGGCTTCCTGCACAGGGGCACCTTCATGTTTGGCGACGATCGCCTGGACGAATACGAAAGAGAGCTTTGATGTTTACCGGAATTGTCACCGACGTCGGCAAGATCGAATCTGTTTTCCCATTGAAGGAAGGCATCAAGCTGCGTGTCGCCACTGCCTATGATCCGGCGACCATCGACATGGGCGCCTCGATCTCGCACTCCGGTATCTGCCTGACGGTGACCGGCCTGCCCGGCGAGGGCAGCAACGGCCGCTGGTTCGAGGTCGAAGCTTGGGAAGAGGCTCTGCGCCTGACGACGATCGGGACGTGGAAGGAAGGTACCCGCATCAATCTCGAGCGCTCGCTGAAGATCGGCGACGAACTCGGCGGCCACATCGTTTCCGGTCATGTTGATGGCAAGGCCGAGATCCTCTCGGTGACGGAAGAGGGCGATGCGACGCGCTTTCGCCTGCGTGCGCCTGAACATCTCGCCAAGTTCGTTGCACCCAAGGGCTCTATCGCTCTGGATGGCACGTCGCTCACCGTCAACGCTGTGGACGGTACCGATTTCGACGTCCTGCTGATCCGTCACACGCTTGAGGTCACGACCTGGGGCGAACGCAAGGCAGGCGACTTCGTCAATTTCGAAGTCGATACCATGGCGCGCTATGCCGCTAGGCTGGCGGAGTTCCCGACCGCGAAAGCAGAATAACCTCTCCATTGTAGTTGCATCGCTGGACTTCGCGGAAGCCGAGCTTGCGCGCCAGGCGCAGCGAGGGATCGTTCCCCGGGTCGATAATGCAGGTCATTGGCTTGGAGGGGAACCGCTCTTCCGCCCAGGCGATCAGCGCCGTGAGCGCTTCGCTGGCGTAGCCGTGCCCTTGCGCGAAGGGCATCAGTCCCCAACCGGTCTCCAGAGTGCCTTCCGTGGAAACGGGGTGCATATCCCGTTTCATGTCGAGGAAGCCTGCTTCCCCGATGAAACGCCCTGACTGCTTTTCCTCGATCGCCAGAAATCCGAAACCCATGTGATGCCACATGCCGGCGACACGCAGCATGCGTGCCCAGGCCTGTTCGCGGGTGGAGGGAACACCTCCGATGAAGCGCACCACCGCTTCGTCGCTCCACATCGTCATATAGTCAGAAAAATCGTCAACGGTGTGCGGACGTAGCAGCAGTCGCGCTGTCTCGATGGTAGGAATGCTGGTCATCTTGAAGTGTTCCCCTCGGATGGAGGTCAAGCACCCGGCTCGCCGTCCCAGTAGTCCAGCTTGCCATGCTCGCTGCCGATAAAGCGAAAGCGATTCGCTTGTCCCTCGTCGCGATTGGTCTTGGCGAGAAACTTTCCGGAATCGGGATATTCGACAATCTCGGTTTTCGCCATTGTCGAAATGCCAAGGTAGATCAGAGGCGTCGAACCAGTGTTGATGATCTGGTGGGCGGTCTCTTGTCCCCCGGCTGGAGCGCCGAGCGTGTCACCCTTCCGGATCGGATAGCGATCAGGACCGAAACGATATTCGCCGGTGCCTTCGATGACGAAAAACAGCTCATCCTCCACGTGATGGTTGTGGAATGGACAGCTGGATTTGCCGGGCCGGACTTCGTTGTAGCTTATGCCGAGACCTCCAAGGCCGAGAAGCGAGCCGAATGAGACATCCGTCCCTTCGTACAGATCCCCTTGCTTCCAGTGCTCAAGCTTCAAATCAGCGACGTTGATGACGGGCTTCGATACGCCGGACATTGTCTTCTCCTGTTTCCGGAGAAAAGGCATCATCCTGCGAGAAAATACAACCCGCAAAGCATCGTGACGGGCGACAGTCTTCCGCTGTCGCCCTTGACCTTATCGATAGTAGACCGTGATACCGCCGTCCGCGGCCTGATCAGCGTTGACGATGTTCCCGAGCAGCACACCTCTGGCGTTGAGCTGATGCATAAGGGGTTTGTTGACGGCAATGGCCGCACGGATCACTTGGATGTCGTGGACACTGTGTGCGGCAAATGAATTGGGCGCTCCGATATTTTTCGATCTGCCGTGGTCGGCCACCTGCCGAATATCGAGATTTGCGCCGCTGAAGCTGCGGAGCGTTCGTTCGATGCCCGACGGGGTGGTCATGTCGAGACTTTCGGCACGGCTGGCATCTGCAAAGGCAAGGGTAGCGACTGCGGAGGCGATGGCTGCAACGCGATTCATGGTGTATCCTTTCATCTGCTCTGACGATCGACCGTCGGCAGTGGATCGTCAGCGTTACGCAGATGAAATTGGTAATCGGATCATCCGCCTTCAATTCATAAGTATCTGGAATTTAGTCACATATTGTTCATGCGAATTGCCCTTCATTTGCCATCTTCGAGGCGCCGGTCCGACGCCGGCACAAAATGACGCAAGAATTGCCCGCTCCGCCGTTGCCGGGATTCCGGATTCGGCATCCAACCATGGTCGGAATTTGCTTGCCATTCGGGTCGCGGCGTGTTTTGACCGCGGCCTGCCGAATGGTGAAGTCCTCTAGCTACTGAAGGTGAAGCATGGCGCGAGAAACCGCTCCCCACATTTTGATCGTCGAAGCACGCTTCTACGACGACATGGCCGATGCCCTGCTTGAAGGCGCGACCTTCGCCTTGAAAGAGGCGGGCGCAACCTATGAGGTCGTCACCGTTCCGGGCGCTCTCGAGATTCCGGCGGCGATTGCCATGGCGCTCGACGGAGCAGATAATGAGGGCACGCAGTATGATGGGTACGTCGCCCTCGGTATGGTCATCCGCGGCGAGACCTACCATTTCGATATCGTGTCGAACGAATCCTCTCGCGCGCTGATGGATCTGGCCGTGAGCGAATCCCTTGCCATTGGCAATGGCATTCTGACTGTTGAGAATGACGATCAGGCCTGGGCTCGCGCCCGCCGTTCGGACAAGGACAAGGGCGGATTTGCCGCCCGCGCAGCTCTTACGATGATAGAGCTGAAGAAGAAGTTGGGTGCATAACGAATGAACAACGAGAACTCGGAGCGTCCGGTCAAGGCTGCAAACCAGCGAGGTGCTGCACGCCTTGCTGCCGTTCAGGCGCTCTACCAGATGGATATTGGCGGCACCGGCGTGCTGGAGATCGTGGCTGAATACGAGGCGCATCGCCTGGGCCAGGAACTCGACGGTGAGACCTATCTGAAGGCCGACCCCTCCTGGTTCCGCTCGATCGTATCAGGCGTCGTGCGGGAGCAGCGTCGCCTTGACCCAATGATTGCGTCCGCCTTGCAGGACGACTGGGCGCTCTCGCGTCTCGATAGCACGGTCCGCGCGATCCTCCGTGCCGGCGTCTTCGAGATTCTCGAACGCAAGGATGTTCCCGTTGCGGTCATCGTGACGGAATACGTCGAAATCGCTCAGGCCTTCTTCAGCGACGATGAGCCGAAGCTCGTCAACGCCGTGCTTGACCGCATCGCAAAGCAGGTGCGGGGCGAAGCCAAGAAGTAGCGTTCTGCCGGGTCAGCAGGCCCGACCTCCAAGAATCCTCCGTTCCCATTGTGCTGCAAGGGCTTTTGGCTCTTACGGGCTTGACGCGCCGTTTTCCTCCACGCAATCTCCGCCCGGCGTTGCAGCATTTCTGTGGGAGGAAATCGAGTCGGCGTATTCGCAGCCGGAGAGGGAGTGAGCTCCGGCTCTTTTGGAGGAAAGAGCGAAATGAGCATTCTTTTATGGGTAATAGCATGCGGTCTGCTCTCGGTGGTCTATGCCATCTGGGCAACCCGGTCGGTGCTTGCCGCCGATCAGGGTAACAAGCGCATGCAGGAAATTGCAGGCTATATTCGTGAGGGTGCGCAGGCCTATCTGACGCGCCAGTATAAGACCATCGCAATCGTCGGCATCGTCGTTTTCATTGCAGCCTGGCTGCTGCTCTCCGGCACGGCTGCAATCGGCTTCCTCATCGGCGCTGTTCTGTCAGGCGCTGCTGGCTTCATCGGCATGCACGTCTCGGTGCGCGCCAATGTTCGCACGGCGCAGGCGGCATCCCAGAGCCTGGCCGCCGGACTTGAGATTGCATTCAAGTCGGGTGCCATCACCGGGCTTCTGGTGGCCGGTCTCGCGCTCCTTGGCGTGTCGATCTACTACTACGTGCTGACTGTCGTGCTTGGGCACGAAGGCAGCTCTCGCGAAGTCATCGATTCCCTCGTCGCGCTTGGCTTCGGCGCGTCGCTGATTTCGATCTTCGCCCGTCTCGGCGGTGGCATCTTCACCAAGGGCGCTGACGTCGGCGGTGACCTCGTCGGCAAGGTCGAAGCGGGTATCCCAGAAGATGATCCGCGCAACCCCGCGACAATTGCCGATAACGTCGGCGACAACGTCGGCGATTGCGCTGGCATGGCAGCTGACCTTTTCGAAACCTACGCCGTATCCGTCGTCGCGACCATGGTTCTCGCCGCAATCTTCTTTGCCGGCGCACCCGTTCTTGAATCGGCGATGCTCTACCCGCTTGCGATCTGCGGCGCCTGCATCATCACCTCGATCATTGGTACGTTCTTTGTCAAGCTCGGCAGCAATGGCTCGATCATGGGCGCCCTTTACAAGGGGCTCATCGTCACCGGCCTGCTGTCGATCATCGGCCTTGGCGCAGCGACATCACTGACCATCGGCTGGGGTTCGATTGGCTCGGTCGGTGGCGAGGACATTACCGGCACGCATCTCTTTGTCTGCGGTCTGATCGGCCTGCTCGTCACAGCGCTGATTGTTGTCATCACCGAATATTACACCGGCACCAACAAGCGCCCAGTCAATTCGATCGCCCAAGCCTCTGTGACCGGCCATGGCACGAACGTCATCCAGGGTCTTGCGGTGTCGCTGGAATCGACAGCCCTCCCGGCGATTGTCATCGTCGGTGGCATCCTGGCGACTTATCAGCTCGGCGGCCTTTTCGGCACCGGCATCGCGGTTACCGCCATGCTCGGCATTGCCGGCATGATCGTTGCTCTCGACGCTTTCGGTCCGGTGACGGACAATGCCGGTGGCATTGCGGAAATGTCCCACCTGCCGCCGGAAGTACGCAAGTCGACCGACGCGCTCGACGCAGTCGGCAATACGACGAAGGCCGTTACCAAGGGCTATGCGATCGGTTCTGCTGGCCTCGGCGCCCTGGTTCTGTTTGCGGCCTATTCCTACGACCTCAAATACTTTGCCGCCAACGGCGACACGTACCCGTATTTTGCAGGTATTGGCGACATCTCCTTCGATCTTTCCAATCCTTACGTCGTTGCCGGACTGATCTTCGGTGGTCTCATTCCTTATCTCTTCGGTGGCATCGCGATGACCGCCGTCGGCCGCGCGGCCGGCGCAATTGTCGAAGAGGTTCGCCGTCAATTCAAGCAGAAGCCCGGTATTATGGCAGGGACCGAGCGTCCGGACTATGGCAGGGCGGTTGACCTGCTGACCAAGGCAGCCATCCGCGAGATGGTCATTCCTTCGCTTCTGCCGGTTCTTGCCCCGATCGTCGTCTACTTTGGCGTATTGATCATCTCGGGCTCGAAGGCTTCCGCTTTCGCGGCGCTGGGCGCATCGCTGCTCGGTGTTATTATCAACGGCCTGTTCGTCGCGATCTCGATGACCTCGGGTGGTGGCGCGTGGGACAATGCCAAGAAATCCTTCGAGGACGGCTTCGTCGACAAGGACGGCGTTCGCCATATGAAGGGCTCCGACGCGCATAAGGCATCGGTGACCGGCGACACGGTCGGCGACCCCTACAAGGATACGGCCGGTCCTGCCGTTAACCCGGCGATCAAGATCACCAACATCGTCGCTCTTCTGCTTCTCGCCGTCCTGGCTTGAGGCACACCGCCGAAACTAAAAACCCGCCGGAGCGATCCGGCGGGTTTTTCTTTGAGAGCTCCCGCTTTAGCGGAGGCTGGCCGGGTTCTGCGGCGAGGCCGGCTGCGAGGTGCCGCCACCGAAGAGGCCCTTCGCAGCGTTCGCCGCGCTGCCGCCCGATAGCAGCTGTTGTAGGAAGGTGAAGTCCTTGCCGCCCGTCGGGGTGACGCGGGTAATCGTATCGAAAATTTTGCCGTCCTTGAGGGTGTAGTTCGCACGGCGCGTAACGATGCCGTCCTTGTCGAAATAGATCGCCAGCACGCTCTGATCGACCACCTTCAGCTTCTGGAAGGCCATGGAGCGCTCGCGGCGCTGCGAGATGTAGTAGAAGACTTCGCCATCGAACGTCGCCGTCGTGGACGGGGTGCCGAGGGATAGGAGAACCTGCTCGCGGCTCGATCCTACTGGGACGAGATTCAGCGACTGCTCGTCGGCGACATATCCACCGTTGAGGACGGTTTGTGTCTGGCAGCCTGAAAGTCCGGCGGAGGCGATCATGATGGCAATAGCGGCATTGCTGAGGAATTTTTTGTCAGACTTGAAATACCGTTTCGTCAACGACATCTACTCCCTAAAATTATGAATGGCAGCCACCGGCCTCAGATCGCTGATGCAAAACCATTGTGGCCATTCCGGGGAGAGACATCCCGTTGGCTCATGCGGACAGAAGGGGTGCTGTCCCGAAAGTGGCCACCTTCGGCATTGCAATTCGCGCCTGCTTCGGTAAACCAGCTTTCGAAATCATGCAACAAGGCCGGACGCCGCTTGGCGCCCAGAATGAGGCCTTTCCGGAAAAAACGATGATCTTCGGGCTCTTTGGCAAGAAAAACAACAACCAGGTAATCGTAGATCGGCAATATCAGGCACTGACGTCGGCCGCACGGATGCCGGAATTCTATGAGCGCTTGAATGTCCCGGATACGGTGATGGGGCGTTTCGAGATGCTCTCGGCGGTGATGATCCTCTTCTTCCGGCGCACACGAACCTCCGGAACGAGCGGCCAGGAGATCGCGCAGGAAATCGTCGACGCCTTCTTCCAGGATATCGACTACTCCATCCGTGAATTGGGGATCGGTGACAACACGGTTCCCAAACGCATGAAGAAGCTGGCCGGCATGTTCTATGGCCGCCTGGAGGCCTACGCCAAGGCGATGGACACCAGGGATGCCGAAGGACTCGCTGCGGCGCTCGTGCGAAACATTCATCCGAAGGCGAATGAGCCGGTGGATATGCGCGGTCTCGCGGACTGGATGTTTGTTGCCGAAGACCATCTTTTGTCGCAGTCGGAGGACGTCATAGCGAGAGGCTCGGCGACACTTCCGAAGGTAGCGTGAGGAAGAGACGATGAAAAACAAAAGAGACGACGTTCCGTTCTCCTACCTCGTAAATGTCGGTCATATATCGGCCAATCCTGTCGAGGTGCATCTGGAGGCCGACAAGCGCGAATTGGCAGCCCTTGCGGACAGTTGGAGTGTCCTATCGGTGGACAGCTTTGGTGCTGACCTCCAGATCGGTCGGTGGAAGCGGGATGGTGTGCGCATCAAGGGCAGGGTGCGTGCCAACATCGTTCAGTCCTGCGTCGTGACCCTCGATCCGGTCCCATCGGAGATCGACGAGAGCTTCGAGCAGATCTTCGTGCCGGAGAATTCCAAGCTTGCGCGCCGGCCCGCCAATGATGCCGGCGAAATGGTGCTGGACCCCGATGGCCCGGACCTTCCCGAAAGCTTCACCGGCGACACGATTGACGCAGGTGAGGTGGTTACGGAATTCGCTGCTCTTGCGATCGATCCCTATCCGCGCAAGCCCGGTGTGGAGTTCTCCGGTCACATAGAAGACACTGGAGAGAACGATAAAAAGCCGTCTGCCTTCGCCGTGCTGAAGGATTGGAAAAAGGACTGAACCCCGTTGGGGATTTGACACAATTCAGTTGTAAGCGACGGGAAAACCGGTATTTTGGCCGAAATTTCGCCCGCCGGAGGCGAAAAACAAGGATCAGGGACGCGTGATCAGAATTTCTATCGACCTCATGGGTGGCGACTTTGGTCCCCAGGTTGTCATCCCCGGCGCCGCCAAGGCACTGGAAAGACATCCCGATATTTTCTTCGTGATGTATGGATTGAAGGAACAGTGCGAGCCGGTTCTCGACAGGTTTCCGAAGCTCAAGGAAAAGACCGTTTTCCACGACTGCGAGCTGGCCGTCCGCATGGACGAGAAGCCGAGCCAGGCGCTCCGTCGCGGTCGCTATATCTCTACCATGTGGCGGACGATCGAAGCGGTAAAGACGAAGGAAGCCGACGTCGCGGTGTCGGCCGGCAATACCGGCGCGCTCATGGCGATGGCCAAGTTCTGTCTGCGTACGATGGCCAATATCGAGCGGCCGGCGATCGCTGCCATCTGGCCCACCTTGAAGGGCGAGAGCATCGTTCTCGACGTGGGCGCGACGATCGGCGCGGATTCGCAGCAGTTAATGGATTTCGCGCTCATGGGCGGGGCAATGGCCCGTGCGCTGTTCGAGATCGAGCGTCCGTCGATTGGCCTGCTGAATGTCGGGGTCGAAGAGATCAAGGGCCAGGAAGAAGTGAAGGAAGCGGGGCGCCTGCTCCGTGAGGCCAACATCGACTCGCTCGAGTACTATGGCTTCGTCGAAGGCAACGACCTGGGGAAGGGTACCGTCGACGTCGTCGTGACCGAAGGCTTCTCTGGCAATATTGCTTTGAAGGCGGCCGAAGGTACAGCGCGGCAGATCGGTGAGTATCTGCGCGCTGCAATGTCGCGCACGCTGCTTGCCAAGATCGGCTACTTCTTCGCCAAGGGCGCCTTCGACATGCTGCGCGAAAAAATGGATCCGAGCCGTGTGAACGGCGGCGTCTTCCTCGGCCTCAACGGCGTCGTCATCAAGAGCCATGGCGGCGCCAATGCCGAAGGCATCGCTGCCGCCATCGAGGTCGGCTACGACATGGCCAAGAATGGCCTCAATCAGAAAATAGAAAACGATCTTCAAAAGTATCATGCCAAGCGGCTGCCCCCGATCGGGCCGGAAGCCGCATGAGCGACGGGGTTTAAGCAATATGATCCGTTCAGTTGTTCGCGGGTTCGGAGCCGCACTTCCGAAACGCGTTATGACCAATCGCGACATGGAAGATGTCGTGGACACATCGGACGAATGGATTGTCCAGCGTACGGGCATTCGCCAACGCTACATCGCGGGCGAGGGCGAGACGACATCGTCGCTCGGCGAAGCTGCGGCGCGTGCTGCGCTCGACAAGGCCGGCCTGACGCCAGCTGATATCGATCTAATCATCTGTGCCACCTCGACGCCCGACAACACATTCCCGGCGACTGCCGTCAATATCCAGAACCGCCTGGGCATGCACCATGGCTTTGCGTTCGACGTACAGGCCGTCTGCACAGGCTTCGTCTATGCTGTGACAACGGCCGACGCCTTTATCAGGGGCGGTCTCGCCAGGCGCGTGCTGGTAATCGGCGCCGAGACCTTCTCGCGCATTCTCGACTGGAACGATCGCACGACCTGTGTCCTCTTTGGCGATGGCGCCGGGGCGATCGTGCTGGAGGCTGCCGAGGGCAAGGGCACGACCGCTGATCGTGGCGTGCTGACGGCGCACCTGCGTTCCGATGGCTCCCACAAGGAGAAGCTCTATGTGGATGGCGGTCCCTCGACGACCGGCACGGTTGGCAAGCTGCGCATGGAGGGCCGCGAAGTCTTCAAATATGCGGTCGGCATGATCACTGACGTCATTCAGGCCGCCTTCGACGCCACGGGAACGACCGCCGACGATCTCGACTGGCTCGTGCCACACCAGGCCAATCGCCGTATCATCGACGGTTCCGCCAAGAAGTTGCATATCGCACCTGAGAAAGTAGTCATTACGGTTGATCTCCACGGCAACACGTCTGCCGCCTCGATTCCGCTCGCGCTGGCCACGGCCGCTGGCGACGGCCGGATCAAGGAAGGCGATCTGGTGATGTTGGAAGCGATGGGCGGCGGCTTCACCTGGGGCGCAGCACTCCTGCGCTGGTAACCCGAAAATCCAAAAAACTACCGACGAACAAGAGCTTGACCGTGAGGCGCAAGACAAATACTCTTTGTCCGCTTTCATAATATAATTGGCAAATGGGCGGGGAAACCATGACCGGAAAGACAGTGACGCGAGCAGACCTGGCGGAATCAGTTTTTCGTAAGGTCGGTCTTTCAAGAACCGAATCTGCTGAGCTCGTGGAAACTGTCATTGACGAGATTTGTAACGCGATTGTTCGCGGCGAAACCGTCAAGCTCTCCTCTTTTGCGACGTTCCAGGTGCGCGACAAGAATGAGCGCATCGGCCGCAATCCGAAGACTGGCGAGGAAGTACCGATTTCTCCCCGACGCGTCATGACCTTCAAGGCCTCCAATGTCTTGAAGACGCGGATCCTCAAGGCGCATACTCTGCGCAAGACCAAGCAGAAGGCCGCAAATCCGGCTTCCTGATCGGGCTGAGGAGAGGGAGGTTCCTCTCGCTCGACGACAATAACCTGCAATCTTCCCTGAACGATCTGTGCGGTATTCAAGACGTGACTTGAATTCGCGGCGTCAAACCGTTGAAATATGATGAGTCGCGGCTCGGTTCTGACGTTCGTGAGACACAGCTGCGCCTTGTCAGCCGAACAGACGCGCGGCGCACCCCGAGACCGCGTAGGGAGTAAGGATGTTGGATAAGAGCCCCGATGCGTTCCGCACCATCAGCGAGGTGGCGGACGACCTAGACCTTCCACAGCATGTCCTGCGCTTCTGGGAAACTCGGTTTCCTCAGATCAAACCGATGAAACGCGGCGGCGGCCGCCGCTACTACAGGCCCGAGGATATTGATCTTCTGAAGGGCATTCGCCACCTGCTCTATGATCACGGCTACACCATCAAGGGCGTGCAGAAACTTCTGAAGACCAACGGCAACAAGTTTGTCATCTCCATCGGGCATGGCGATCTCGCCAGTGTCCAGGCGCTGACGGGCGGCCCGCAGGAGGGCGGTGATGCGGCCGAGCCACGGGTCGGAATGTCCGAGGAGGATCAGGTGGTTGGCCGCGCGAAGCCGCCGATCACACGCCGCTTCTTCAATTTCGGCGGTGGCGATGAAGAATCCCCGGAAATCTCGATCGGCAAGTCGAGCGTCGGCAAGGAGGATCGAGCGCTGCTTCAGGAAGCACTCTACGATCTCCTCGAATGCAAGCGCCTGTTGGATCAAGTTCGCTGATCCAATTTACCGGAGCGCCTCGATGGCTTAGTTAGTGAAGCATCGCCCGCGCGTTCGGACGGCCTCTGCCAAACGCATCGTAGTCGGCGGCGAGCGTAATTCCAGTCAGTACCAAGGAAACCTTCGTGACCGCGTATCATTCCGTTCCCGGCAAATTCTATGACGCCTTCCTGTTCGATATGGATGGCACGCTCTTGAACTCGATCGCGGTGGTCGAACGCGTCTGGACGGAATGGGCTATGCGGCATGGCCTCGAGCCAGAGGTTTTCCTCAAGACGATCCATGGCATTCGCGCCTCCGACGTCATTCGCCAGCTGGCGTTGCCAGGCGTCGATCCGGAGTATGAGGCAAAGCAGCTACTGAAGGAGGAGATGGAGGACGTTGGAGGTATCGTCTCGATCCCCGGCGCGATCGATTTCCTGAACAGCATTCCACCGGCAAAGTGGGCGATCGTAACCTCGGCACCGATCGAACTCGCCCGGCGGCGCATGGCCGCCGCAGGCATTCCGACGCCCGTGGCGATGGTGAGCGGTGAAGAAGTGGTAGCCGGGAAACCGAGCCCGGAGTGCTACCTGCTGGGGGCCAAGCGCCTCGGAGTCGATCCGACGAAATGCCTGGTGTTCGAAGATGCCGTTGCCGGAATTCTCGCAGGCGAAGCGGCGGGCGCGGATGTGACAGTCATCACCGAGACGCATACGACGCCGTTCGCAACGCCGCACTTTTCGATCTCCGACTATCGGGAGTGGCGTGTCGACACCGGCCCAGACGGGCGCGTTGCGCTGGTCAGATAGCGCGCTAGTGCTTGCGCTGTTGCTGCGCCTGCTTCTTCATGCGCTCGAAAGCAGCAATCATTTTTGCCTTTACCGAACCCAGCGTCCCCAATACATGTCCGCAGGTGAAGCAGGTAAGGATATCGGTGTCGAGCGGTTCGGGCCGCTCGAATTTCATTCGGGTGTTCCTGCATTTGGGGCAGGGGATCTCAATCTGCATGGTCTTATCCAAAGTCTTGCGTTTCCGAGGTCTCTTATTCGCGGGGGGGCGATCGAGCAAGCGTTTTTGACCACGACCGAGTACTGACATTTCCCGGCGTTGGCAAAAATCAAAATCGAGATGATGCTACTGGCAAGCGAAGAAAGTCGAGTAGCCTCCGACAGTGGCCACTCCCGCGTATCGCAGATTAGGTCGAAGCAGATTCGTGTTATGGCCCCAGGAACGCCTCCAGCCAGCAAAAAGCTGCTGCGGTGTCGTATACCCCATGGCGACATTTTCTGAACATACCACACTAAGTCCAGCGGCTCTGGCTTGAGCCGATCTCTGGCGGAAACCATCATGGCTCATGCTTCGCCGAGCTGCCTGGTAGCGGCTATGCTGCTGCGCCAGGGCTTTCAAAGTGCCATTCGCGGCCAGGGGAGACAGTCCACGGCTGGCCCTATACGAATTGATGAGAGCGAGCGTCTGGGAGCCAAAATCGCCAGTAGTAGTTGATGGTTGCGCTGCGCTTATGCACGCCGAGCTCAGAATCGCAATGGCTATTGTCCGTAGCGTCTTCATCGTCGGATTTCCTCTTGGCAAGAATTCGCCTTTGGCGGGCCCGAGCAGACATAAAGCAAACGATCCAGGCAACCATAAACGGGCACGATGCCTCGATTTGATGTCGAGCAGAAATGTAAACTCCAACGAGCTGACCAGCTGGGTGATGTCAGGAGACGCTCAGCGGACAAGCGTCAGCTCACGACCCCATTCTGCCGGCACAGATTGTTGAAGTTTGTTTGTGCGCTGCCTTGGCCGGTCAGGGTAAACGAAAAAGCCGCTCTTCCAGTCGCGCTTGTGTTTCTCAAAACACCGGCGAAGGGCTCTCCGCCAGTAAAGGCACCGGCCTTGTTCTTGGAGTCCACTATGCCGCAAACATAGACGATCCCGGGCTGTCTCTGTGCCGCCATCATGCTCTTGAACCTCGCACTGGAGGGATCCTTGAGATAGCTTCGAACTGTGTTCTGAATGGCAGAAACCTCGCCCTCCGAGAGCGTATACGGGATTGTCTGCTGAGTGACGCTCCCGCAGGAACTAAGTAACAAAAGGCCGGCGATCATGATTCTCTTCATGTGCTCCCCCACGAGGGCGCCAAACGACAGGCCCCCCGCCAAGAAAGTCTCTTCTAGCAGTTGCTAAATCAAGCCAGTATTTCGACGTATCTCGATGGGAACTGTGAGCCGGGGTCCGAAACAGGCTACATGCAATTCAGAAGTTTGTGACTCTCTTTGCCTCTAGCCAAGCTTCGCGTTCAAAGCCTTTCGTCACTGCCGGCAAGCGTTTCGATTGCGATCGCCACTCTGAGTGCGCGCATTTTTTTATCGGAGGGACCGCACATATTTGATTGCCGACATGCAAAAGGCGCTCGCTGGCCTGATTTGCTGTGAGACGCAGGTCTCACGGACGGCAGCGGAACTGACCGTGGAACTTCTGTTGCAAGCCCACCTATCCCCGGCTTTCGTTCCTTTTTATTCCTCCTGCATGATTTTTCCCTTGCGCCGGAAATTCCAAAATACTAACAGGATCAGGCCGTTTCGGCAGGTCGGGGCGTAGCGCAGCCCGGTAGCGCACTTGACTGGGGGTCAAGGGGTCGCTGGTTCGAGTCCAGTCGCCCCGACCATTTACAAAGTAACCTTCGGCACCCCCAGCAGCCGATGGTGATCTCTCTTTCATGGCTAGCCTTGCCGAGAATCAACTGCGACGCAGTTGCCCTTTTCCTGTCAGTGTTTCTGATGTCGGGTCCGCACGGATATATCGCTGATAGAAAATTTTCTTAATAACTCGAATAATTATTAGTTTCATGTAATATATATTCGACAACTGTTGGTGGATGACACATGGCCAACCGCGAGGCAAGCGAAACATGCCGGGAAGCTCTGGCGGAGTCCTTCGAGGCTCTGGTCGAGAAGGCTATATCGTCGGGCTGGTCGGAACACGAAGTCGCACTGGCACTGACGGACCTCGCCGAGACCTATCTCGTAAAGGTCGGCGCAAGGGTCATCATCGAGGACTCGATCTATTCGCAGCTTGCCTTGGAGCGACTGAAAAATTGACGCGGAAGTCGCCCATCAATCCGGCCTGAAATATGCCGTTCACATAAATGTTTCCGTTGGAAATGTTCGGTTGATAAATCACCGGCTCGGGCGCATAGTGCCCGCATCGTCGGCTATGGATGGGCGGTCGACGTCAATGCTAGTGGTGTCATTAGCCCTCATGGAACCTGTGGCGTGATGCTTAAATCCCCAGTTCTTCCACGTGACCTGCCACTTTTCTCGGATGATCTAGACCTCCTGTCCGGAGTACTTGACGATGTCTGCCGGGACAGGGGACTTGCGCGCGATACACCGGCTGCCGAAGTCATCGGCGCGCTCCTGATCCAGCTCTACCGACAGGGTGTCAGGGACAAGGGCAAGCTTGCCGCCCTCGCAAGGGCTTACTTGTAATTTCGGAACCTGAAGAGCGCCCGACTAGTCGTCGTTTGCCGCGTTGAGATTTTCCGGGCGGATCCCTTCGTCGATCCCGGTACGTGCTCGCAGCCGGACGCCCGGTCCGCCTTCGTCATGGTTGCCGCTGGCGATGAAGATGATGCCCGCCGCCTCCAGCGCTTGCTTGACCGCGAGCAGCGCATGCGGCTCGCCTTCCTGCTCATCGCGCTCCATTATTTCGATGGTGGCAGCGGGCAGACCTGAGGCGGTTGCCAGTTGCTCGATGCTCATTCCGGTCATCGCGCGGGCGCCGCGCATTTGTGTCGCTGTGATCATGAATCAAACACTAGCGCGTCGGTGCTCGTTCGCAAGCCCGATGTGCAGCACCATTGCGTCTATGGCGCTGTTCCAGCGCGGCGCAGCCCCAGACCACACCAAAAAGCAGGTAGACATGTCGCCAGTGATCGATGTCGATGACATTGCCGATTGCCACATGCCCTAGCACTCCGATCCACGCGATCATCAGATAGGGCTGCCAGGGGCGGTCCTTGAGCAGGTTCCTGAACCCGAGATAGATTGTCCAGCAGAGCATGGTGACGTAGCTGACAAAGCCAAGCCAGCCGTAGCTCGTCAGCGATTTCAGCCAGACATTGTGCTCATCCTCAGGAAACATCGCGCCGAAGACCAGCGGACCGATTCCGAGTGGTCGTTCCATCATCATTGTGAAGCCGATGCGGTGGCGCTCGAAGCGACCGAGGTGTTCACCGTCATACTGCTGCACGAGCTGGGCGCGCGTCGAAAAGAGCGCACTGACCTTCGGGAACTGCAACGCGACGACCAGCGACGCAACCAGCAACATGATCGCCGCAAGCGACAGGATCAGGATGCGCAGTCGAAATGCGCCGCTGCGTTCCTTGAGCAGCATGCAGAAGATCAGCAGAAGAATCCCGGCAGCAAAGAGGCCCCAGGCCGCACGCGAGAACGACAAGAAGACGCCCAGTGCCAGGATCAAGAGCGCTATTGCTTTGATCGGCGACGTCCTCAGATTGCCGACAAGAATGCCGTGGACAAGGTAGAGGGATGGCGGGATCAGGAATGGGCCGAATACGTTCGGGTCCTGGAAGGCGCCCTTGGCACGGTCGTAGAGCGTGAAGACCTCCGCGCCGGGGAAGACGTGAAAATAGCCGAGTATCCCGAGCAGGGAGGTGATAACGGCGGCGAACGCCCAGGCATTGAAGATGAGCGGCAGGCGCCGCGGGCTGTCCTCGACGATCGCGGCATAGAAGATCGCAGTCAATGCGAGGAACGTCGAGACCGCGACATACATTGGCCCGGTCCCGAGGTCCTTCATCTGGGTCAGCGAGAGCATGCCGCCGACGTTGAAGGCAAGCAGCAGGGCAAGCAGCGGCGCTGTGAAGCGTGAAACCCTGAGACCGAGGATGAACCAGATGCCGAGAAGGGCGGCCATCCACAACTCGTAGGGCGCCGGCTCATCGATAACGAAGCCGGAGAGAAAGACACCAAAGGCGACCATCGCCGAACCGATCAGCCGCAACGTTGCTCGTTGCGGTTGAGCAACGCGAAGATGTGTCGCCGAGGCCGAGTTCAATAGGCGTTTTCCGTATTGAACAAGCGGAAGGGCGTGAGGAACAGGATTTTCAGATCGAACCAGAGCGACCAGTTCTCGATATAGTAGAGGTCGTAGGCGGTCCGGAACTTGATTTTGTCGTCGTGATCGACCTCGCCGCGCCAGCCGTTGATCTGCGCCCAACCCGTCACCCCGGGCTTCACGCGATGACGCGCGAAATAGCCTTCCACGACGTCGCCGAAGAGGCGGTCCTTCGCCTGGGCCAGAATGGCATGTGGGCGCGGGCCAACCAGCGAAATGTCACCCTTCAACACGTTGAAAAGCTGCGGCAGTTCATCGATCGAGCTCTTGCGGATGAAGCGTCCGACGGGTGTGACGCGTGGATCGCCCTTGGTGACCGCGGCACGTCCGGTGGGGTCACCCTTGTCGGCATACATTGAGCGAAACTTGAAGATCCTGATGATCTCGTTGTTGAAGCCATGACGGTTCTGCATGAAGAAGACCGGCCCCTTCGAGGTGACCTTGATGGCGATCGCCGTTGCAAGCATGATCGGCCAGAGGAGTGCCAGGGCAAGCAGCGTAAAGACAATATCGAAGCAGCGCTTGGCAACCGAGTCCCAGTCCCGGATCGGCTTGTTGAAGATATCGAGCATCGGGACAGACCCGATGTGCGAATAGGCACGCGGGCGAAAGCGCAGGCGATTTGCGTGCGCGGCTAGGCGAATGTCGACCGGCAGCACCCAAAGCTTCTTCAGCAGCTGTAGGATGCGGGCCTCCGCGCTAAGCGGCAGAGAAATGATCAGCATGTCGATGCGGGTAATGCGCACAAACTCGACCAGTTCGGCGACCGTTCCGAGCTTCGGATAGCCGGCGACCATGATCGGCGACCGTTTCTCGCCGCGGTCGTCGAAAATGCCACAGATCCGGATGTCGTTGTCGGGTTGCTGCTCGAGAATGCGGATCAGCTCCTTGGCCGGTGCCCCGCCACCGACGATCACCGCGCGGCGCTCCATGATGCCATTGCGTGACCAATTGCGGATACCGTAGGCGGTCAGCAAGCGAGCAGCGAGGAGGACGATTGCGCCGGCAATGAACCACGCAAGATATGCTTGCGGCTGTGCCCAGCCGATGTTGCCGGAGAGTACGCTTGCAGCCGTGACAATCAGGAAGACGGATGCCCACACGGCAAGGACTCGCGGCAGCAGGCGCATACGGGCGCGGAGCGCTGGTATGGAGTAGGTGTCGGCCGTCTGGAGCGCACTGACGAGGAGTGCCGCAACAACAATGGCAGCGATCGCCCGCCCTGCAAGGGTTTCGCCCCCGTTCCCGGGCCAGATGAGGAATGCAAGCAACCCGACGAGAAACTGTGAGGCGAATTCAAAAAGTCGGAACTGACCGATGATGATGGCCGGTGAGCGGTTTCCAGTGCTGAATTGCTCGGCGATCTGACGGGCATAGGCGTTGATCGGCTCCGGCTGAACCGTTTCATCCACCCCTTCGTCGCGTCGATGGATGTCGGAAACCTGCTTCCGCAGTGCTTCCAGGTCAAACTGCTCGCTTTTCTCTGCCTTGTTCATGAGGCTACCGCCGCTGGTTATCACGCCGGCAATAGCAGAAAGCCCCTAAGAAAACTTTTACGAAGCAAGAGCAATAGCTTGCTTCGATTGCGGGTCCAGGAGGTCGTGGTACAATTTCAGGACATCGTTGGCCATGATCGAGGCCGAGAAGACCGACCTCACCTGTTCCATCGACGGCATCGCCGTATCATGCCAGCCCGGGATGCGGATCGCATCCGCCATGGCGCGCGCAAGATCGTCGGGATCCTCGGGGTTGGCGAGGGCAGGGCTGTCTCTGCCCAGGGCTTCGGGAATTCCGCCGACGCGAGTTGCGATGATGGTCTTCCCGGCGCCGAGACCCTCGAGCACGATGTACGGCATGGCTTCGGCGCGCGACGGAACGACCAGGTTCTGTGACATCGCGAACGCCTGCTGAACGCGCATCGCCGGCAGCATGCTGATGCGCTTGCCCAAACCACGCTCGATCATCATGTCTCGGTATTTGTCGCGCTCGGGCCCGTCGCCGACCATCACGGCCGAAAGTGGGCGTCCGAGAATGCGCTCCGCCTTCGCGAAGGCCTCCACAAAGAGATCGGGACCCTTTAGGTCCCGCAGCATGCCGACGTAGATGTAATGAACGGCATCCGAACGGGTTGGGATGAGCTCGAAATCGCGCTCCGCAAGTCCATTGTAGATCAGCCGCGTTTCCGTTCGAGGCCGCCCGACCTTCCTCGTATAGGCTTCGCGCTCGTACTCGCAGATGAAGACGAGGGCGTCCGTGAAGTACTCCTGCAGACGCTCCATGCGGAGCACGAATTGCCCTACGAGCGACCTCGGAGAATAATGCAGGCTTCCACCATGCGCAGTATAGAGGCGGGCTACGCGATACCTGTTTACCCGCAAGGCTGAGCCGGCAAGCCGCGCGAGCACACCGCCTTTGGCGCCGTGACCGTGCAGCACATCCGGCCGCAAACTTTTAATATTCTTGTACGTATCCCAGATCACTCCGATGTCGGAGAGGCTGACGTGCCGCCGCATGGGCATGCGGGTCAATCCCATCGCCAAGTAGGGACGAATCTCGTCGAACAAGCGGTCTTCATGCTCGCCGCCCGTTGAGCTGTCGCAAAGAATGCCGACTTCGTGTCCCGCCTTGCTGTGCTCCAACACCAGATCGCGGACGTGGCGGAAGATTCCGCCGACCGGTGATCTGAAGCAATGGAGGATGCGGAGGGGTCGCTGTTCGGTCATCGAGGATTAGAACAGTCGTTCGCGAACGTAGATCGTGTCGCCGGCGACGATCGCCGAAGAGATGTTGACGCGCCCTGTGATCACTTGCCCATTGACCTTTCGGGTTACGTCGACAGCGCCCTGGTTGGCGCGCGACGTAAAGCCGCCGGCAATGGCAACGGCATTCTGCACCGTCATTCCCGGAACGTAGGCGTATTGTCCGGATTGGCCGACTTCGCCCATAACGAAGATCGAGCGGTAGCGGTCGACATCGATCGTGACGTCGGGGTCCCGCAGGTAACCCTGTCTTAGTTTCTGCGCGATCTGGCCCGACAACTGCTGCAGCGTCCGTCCACGAGCCGGCACCTGCCCGATGAGCGGGAAGGCGATATAGCCGGCCTGGTCGATCGTATAAGTGTTGGTCATGCTTGGCTGGTCGAACACAGTAATGCGCAGCCGGTCGCCGCTATCAAGCGAATAGGGCTGGATCGTCGCCTGATTGAAAGCCTGGGGGGCAGGTTTGTAGCTATTGCAGCCGCTCACGACCGCAGTCATGGCGGCGAGGCTCAGAGCCATCAAGAACTTGGGCTGTGCGAAAGGCATCGCGTCTGCTCATCGGAAAACGAAATAGGTCTCAGCCGTTATCAATCCGTTAGGGTTAATGGACGGTAAAAAGCGCCGATTTTTTTGGCTCCGGCCAGTCGACGTGTCGCCGGGATTGCCCGAGCAAGCATTAACCGTTGGGTTACTATAGTCATTTACCCTCGCGGCCACGTTTGTTCTCGGAGTACCAGCATGTCCGGCGTATCGGGTAATCAGGATGTGGACATCGATCTCGGACAATTGGTCCGCGCCGTCTGGGCGCGCCGGCTAAAGGTTTTGGCGATTACTGCGTTGGGGGCAGGGGTCGCCTTCACGAGCGCCAAGATGATCTCCCCCAAATACCGAAGCGAAACGCGCATCCTGATCGAGCCGCGTGCTCCTGCTTTCGCCAATGCGCAGGTGAACGACACCAATGCTGGTCCGTTGCTGGACGAGCTCAACATTGCAAGCCAGGTGCAGCTGCTGCAGTCCGCGGATCTCATCAAGCAGGTCATCAACGGCCAGAAGCTCTACGATTTGCCGGAATTCGACGCTGCCGCGAATGGCTCGGCGCTCACCGACATCCTGGTAGCCCTTCACCTCAAGAAGAATCCATATGAAAATCCCCCCGAAGAGCGCGTGATCGACGCTTTCACCGAGCGGCTGCAAGTCTATCAGGTGCCGGGATCGCGGGTGATCGGCATTACCTTTACTTCGAAGGATCCCAAGCTCGCGGCGACAATTCCGAACGCGATGGCGGCGGTCTATCTCGCCACGCAGAGCGGCGCCAAGCTGGATTCGAATTCCGAGGCGACGCGCTGGCTGGAGCCCGAGATCGAAAACCTCCGCCAGAAGGTCAATGACGCAGAGCAGAAGGTGGCAGAATACCGTGCTGAGCACGGACTGCTTCCGACCAACGGCGGCTCGAATTTCGCGACACAGCAATTGAACGACATTTCGGCTGAGCTCACCCGGGTCCGGGGAGATCGCGCAAACGCTGAGGCGCGCGCCCAGTCCGTCCGCAATGCTCTCTCGTCAGGTGAGCCGTCCGACGCGCTGCAGGACATCATGTCGTCTCAGTCGATCCAGCGACTGAAGAGCACGGAGTCGGGGTTGCAGTCGCAGATATCCGACCTGCAGACGTCATTGCTCAACAACCATCCCCGCCTCAAGAGCCTTCGCGCGCAGCTTTCGGATATCAAGGTCCAGATTCGCCAGGAGACGCAGAAGATCCTTGCAAGCATCGAAAACGAAGCGAAGGTCGCTGCTGTTCGCCAAAAGGAACTGGAGCAGCAGGCCGACAGTCTGAAGGCAAACAGCGCCCGGGCCGGCGAAGACGAGGTTGGCCTCAACGCCTTGACGCGTGAAGCGACGGCGCAGCGCCAGCTTCTGGAGACCTATCTCTCTCGATACCGGGAGGCGGCATCGCGCGCCGACAAGAACTCAAGCCCGGCCGACGCACGCATCGTGTCGAAGGCCATACAGCCCGTCGATCCTTATTTCCCGAAGGTTCTGCCGATCGTCATCGTCGCCGCCTTCGCAACTTTCATCATGACGTCCATCGTGATCATGCTCGCCGAACTCTTCAGCGGCCGGGCGCTCCGCCCCGTTGGGCTGAGCGAAGAGGAAGGGCGCGATGATGAGGAACCTCAATCAGCGACTACCGGCTCCGTCAATCGCGTGGCTACACCGAGCTTGTTGGCCACACCCGCAGACGACGAGCCGGTGGCCGAACAGGCTGAGGACGAGAAAATCGTTGAAACAAACGAATTCTCGATTGCATCCGTCGCGGAGTACCTTCGAGGCAGCAGGGCGCCTCTGGCGATCTCCATTTCTCCGACCGGCGACGACGGCTCGGCGGCAACCGTGTCCCTCGTGCGAAAGTTGGCTGAGGATGGCTCGCGGGTCATTCTGGTCGACATGACCGGCTCCGGTCTGCCGACAGACCTCATGGCTGAGGACAGCAAGATGCTCGGCATAACCGATCTGCTCTGCGGCGATGCAGCCTTCGGCGATACGATGCACGGCGACAGCCGCTCAGACGCGCATTTCATTCCGCAGGGCATCAGCGATCCGCGCCGGGCAATGCGCGGTGCCGATCGCCTGTCTCTGCTGCTGGACGCTTTGATCTCGGCCTATGATTTGGTGATGGTGGAATGCGGTGCCGCCGACGTGGCCGGCGTTTCCAGGCTGACTCAAAGCAAGGATGTCGAGATCATTCTCTCGATGCCTGAGATCGTCGAGCAGGAGTTCGTGACTGTCATGACCGAGTTCGAAGCCGCCGGTTATGAACGCGTCGTTCTGATGTCCGATAGCAGCGGGTCCATAGAGAACCCAGTTTCGCGGCGTGTCGCCTAATCATACGCCGATGACACGGCGCAGGCGCTGGGCCACGACGTATAGCTTCTGTTGAGACTTGATGAAGCCTTTGCCGCGCGTGATGGCCCGGTGCATTAAGGCACCCACGCTGCCGCGAAGCGAAAGCGGTAGAACGACGTCATGGTGCTCAGTCTTTACAGGCGCCCACGAGCGTTTGTATCTCTGGTCGCCAAGGCCGAAATCGAACAGTCTGACGCCCTTGCCGTGCTGGGCGGCGACCATCTGCCAAAACAGGAACTCGCCAGGGCTCGTCTCCGGCGCCGCACTTTCATCGAAGGCGGTGAACTGGCAGATGATGTGGTCGCCTTTGCGAGAAAGACCGGCGAGTGCGGCGATGCGGCCGGAATGCTCGCCCTTCAGGCGGATTGCGTGCATTTCCAGTCCCACCATCCGGCCGTCGCGGTCGCGGATGTCGATGGCGCCGTGCAGGAACGCTTTGGTCTCCGGGTCTGCAAATACGTCAGGCAACCCGAGCGCCTTGAGACGCTCACGTTTCTGTTCGAAGAAGCGATCGAGCAACTGGTGTTGTTCATCCGGGGTGCCGCTGGAGATGTAGTCGAAGCCACCGAGCGCCTCAAAACGCCGCAGCTGCGCCCGGAACCTCTTGCGTCGGCCCTTGGCGTTCACCTGTTGAAGCGTCGACTCCATCTTGTCGAGAAGTGGAAGCTGGTAGGCGTGATTCTGGTTCTGGACCATCGGCAATAATGCCAGGGGATTGCGTCGGCCGCGCCATTCCAACGGAACATTCTGCAGCAGCAGAAGATCGGTCCGTCCGGCCAGAGCACGGCGCAGCGACATCGCAAGCTTTTGAGGCTCCAGATTGTCGGCAAGTTCAATGAAGCGTGTTGAGAAGAGGCCGGTGTTGATGTTGCTGTGATCGGCGCCGATGAATCTGGCGGTCCGGAAGCCATGAAAGCTGGTTATCTCTAGCGGTAGAATGAATGCAGTCTCTCCGCCAATCCTGCCCCAGACTATCGACAGTTGGCGTCCGAAGGACTTGGTCCACGCCATGCACCAGTCATAGCCTTGATGAAGAGAATTCAGATTGTCGCGATCGAGTGCGCGCCAAACCGCTTCCAGCGGCGCCAAGCTATCCAGGACGGTGATATCGGGTTCTGCCACAGCAAGCTGCGCATCCGACGCCAGCCATTCGGAAATACCGGCGTCGGGTTCCGTTGAATGGTGCGCCCTATCTGAAACAGGAAGCTTCTGCGCCTGCACTGATTTTCTCCGGACTGACTTGCAGGCGCGAAGAATAGTCCAACGGAACGTCCATTTGGTTTATGAGCGGCGCTAAACCTTGCTTTCCGTCGATCACGGTTATCCCGTCGTTAACGGATCACTGCTGCTTCGGCCCGGCCATCCATTTGATGATGACCATCGCGGGCAGCACCCACAGTAGGCCGGTCAGGAAAAAGTACAGGAGCTGACCCCACCATGGCGCATCACCGAGCGTGGCGACCGCGATCGTGTTTGCGAGCAGCGCATAGGCAAGCACGAGCACGACGATCAGGATCGTACCGATGAATTTGCGGAGGCGGACAGGCATCAAATATCTTTCAAACTGGTGTTCCGATTGCCGCGACGGCATGCCGCAAAGGTTCGGGGCTTGTTTTGCATGAGCCGCTCAGGCAAATCAACTACCGGAAGTAAGGAGCAGCCATGGCGATCGCGAACTTGAGCACCGAACAGCAAATACTGCGTGAGATACGCCGGCAGGATGGCAATCGCCGGGCCGTTCGCATTTGGCTGGGCTTTGTGCTCTTGGCGCTGTTCTGTCTTGTGATCATCGGTGGAGCCACCCGGCTCACGAATTCGGGGCTTTCCATCACCGAATGGAAGCCGATTCACGGTGTCATTCCGCCTCTTAGCGCTGCGGAATGGGACGAGGAATTCAAACTCTATCAGCGCATTCCCGAGTTTCAGCAGATGAACAGCGGAATGACTGTCGACGAGTTCAAGGGCATCTTTTGGTGGGAGTGGGCCCATCGCCTGATCGCACGTGGCATTGGTGTCATCTTTGCGCTGCCGCTGCTCTATTTCTGGCTGGCGGGAAAAGTGGAGAGACGGCTGCGCTGGCCGCTCTTCGGAATTCTCATGCTGGGTGGACTGCAGGGTGCGATCGGCTGGTGGATGGTGTCGTCAGGACTCTCCGTCCGAACCGACGTCAGCCAATACAGGTTGGCAACGCACCTGATCATGGCTTGTCTTATCTTCGCGTCCTGCATGTGGATCATGCGAGGGCTTTCCCCTCACTCCGATGACAAGGCGCCCACACAAGGCTCGCATGTCTGGGCGGGCGCCATCGTGGCGTTTGCGCTATTCCAGATCTACCTCGGCGCGCTCGTCGCAGGCCTCGACGCCGGCTTTACCTATAATACCTGGCCGTTGATGGATGGTGCCCTCGTGCCCTCGGATCTGCTGATCCAGCAACCGGCCTGGATCAATTTCTTCGAGAACCCCAAGACCGTGCAGTTCATTCATCGGCTGGGCGCCTACACCCTTTTTGCGCTGACGCTGATCAACATGATCATAGCTCTGACCGCAGCGCCCTCCACGACGCATGCCCGGCGCGCCGTCGTCCTGTTTGTTCTGGTGACAATACAGGCGGCGATTGGCATCGCGACCTTGCTGCTGCAGGTCCCGCTTCATTGGGGGCTGCTCCATCAGGCGGGAGCGCTGGTGGTTTTTGGTTTCGCGGTCGCCAATTGGCGGGGCTTCTACGGAGAGTATCCGCACGAGACCATGATTGCCGAGCGGGACTAAGACGCGTCGCCGGGATCAGCGAGAGTCGCGTTCGAACGTCAGGCATCCGATGGCAAATGGCGCCAGCCTCCTTTGAGGCCGTCGACGTGTTGTTTACCGATTTTATTACTACTGGTTGCAAAAAATGGTCAGTTCGTTGATGGTGGACGTCGGATCTATCATGAGGGACTGGAGCCGTTTATGCCCGAACCCCGCTCGCCCCGACTTGCCGTACTTATTGACGCGACAACACTTCCGCAAAGATCGCTGCTGGCTTATTCGAGGAGATAGCCAAGATCGGCGAGGCAAGTGTTCGGCGCATTTATGGCGACTTCACCAGTGCTAGCTCAAAAGCGTGGAACGACGTGCTGGCGCGACGCGCAATAGTCCCTCAACAGCAATTCGAACACGCGACGGGCAAGAACGCTTCCGATATTACTCTTGTCATTGACGCCATGGACCTGCTGCACAGTGGCCGTTTCGACGGCTTTTGTCTTGTATCCTCGGACAGCGACCTCACCCGACTTGCCTCGCGGATCCGCGAGCAGGGCATCGATGTTTTCGGGTTTGGTGAGCAGAAGACACAAGAGAGTTTTCGTCAGGCATGCCGTCGATTCATCCATACCGAAAACCTGGTGCCCACGGTCACATCAAACGGCAGCGAGGCCACGCAAGCGCGCTCGCTACGCCAACCGAGCGAAGCGACGCCCGTCATCAAGAAGGTCATCGCTCAGATGGAGAGTGAAGATGGATGGGTATCGCTCGGTGCAGTTGGAGCGCAGCTCGCAAATCTGGCGTCGGACTTCGATCCGCGGACATATGGCTTCCGGAAGCTAAGCGACCTCGTCAAAAGACGAAGTCGTTCGACATGAACAATGTCGAAGGCAAGCCGCTCCGTATCCGGGTGAAACAGCCGTCGCCGAGAGTATAAAAAAATCCGGCTGCGTCGCCGCAGCCGGATCCTTTTACTTATCGCCGAAAATCAATCTTAGAAAAAACCGCGGCGCTGCCACCAGCCAGCTTTCTTCGGCTTGCCGTCGCCTTCGGTCTCAGCAGCATCGCTGCGCGTCGATTTAACCGTTGGTTCAGACGAGGAGATGTTCGACTCCCTGTTGGCGCGGACAGGCTTCGCTTCTTCGACTGCGGGCGTAGCCAGGTCTGCGGATGCAGCCTCGATCTCAGCTTCAGCGGCGGGTGCTGCCTCCGTCGCTTCTTCAACGACAGGCTCTTCGACCGGAGATGCCTTGCGGCTGCGACGTGCACGCTTCGGCTTTATGTCTTCCGTAACCGAGGCGCCCGCTTCAACAGCGACCATCGCTGGCTGAGCTTCGACTGCTTTCTCGGCGGCGGCTTCGATCACCTCGACGGTGGTCACTTCCGTCTCGCCATCTTCGGCATCGTCATCTGCCGCTTCCGCTGCAGAAGCCTCCTGCTCGCCACCTTCCTCGCGGTTGCGGCGGCCGCCGCGCTTGCCGCGACGGCGGCGCTTGCGGCGCTGGCTCTCATCACCTTCGTCACGCGTTTCCGAGGTGGCGGCAACGCCTTCGTCACCTTCTTCCTCGTCATCGCTGTCGATCTGGTCGCCTTCCACTGCGTCACCCGAAACGCTGTCGGCAGCAACCGCCTCGCCATTGCCGTTGCGGCCGCGACGACGACGGCGACGCTTGCGCTTGCGGCCCTCGCCATCGCCTTCGGCGCGCTGCGCTGGACGTTCGGCTGCGGCCGGCTTGGCCTCCAGTTCCTCTTCTTCCTCCTCGTCGACTTCGACCACGATATCGTCGTCTTCGTCATCGGGGATGGCAGCAAAGTTGAACAGGGTTTCGATCTTCACCGGGTTCTCGACCGGCTCGCCGCGGTCGATCGCAAAGTGCTGCGAGCCGACCGAGCCATCCGCATCGATAATGATCGACACACCGAAGCGGGCTTCGTAGTCGACGATTGTCTGCCGCTTGTGATTGAGCAGGTACAGGGCAATATCAGGCGTCGTGCGAACCGTGATGTTGTGCGTGGTATTCTTGAGCAGGTACTCCTCGATGCCGCGCAGGACATGCAGCGCAACGGAGGACTGCGAACGGACGTGGCCGGTACCGCCGCAATGCGAGCAGACCTGCGTCGTTGATTCAAGAACGGATGCGCGGATGCGCTGGCGCGACATTTCCAGAAGACCGAAATGCGAGATACGGCCGACCTGAATGCGCGCGCGATCGTTCTTCAGGCATTCCTTCAGCTTCTTCTCGACAGCGCGGTTGTTGCGCTTTTCTTCCATGTCGATGAAGTCGATGACGATCAGGCCGGCAAGGTCGCGCAGACGAAGCTGGCGGGCGATTTCTTCCGCCGCTTCGAGGTTGGTCTGCAGAGCAGTGTCCTCGATCGAGTGCTCGCGCGTCGAGCGGCCGGAGTTGACGTCGATCGAAACCAGCGCTTCGGTCTGGTTCATGATCAGGTAGCCGCCCGACTTCAGCGTTACCTGCGGCTGCAGCATGCGGTCGAGCTGAGCCTCAATGCCGGAGCGCGAGAAGATCGGGTGGATGTCGCGATAGGGCTGAACCACCTTGGCGTGGCTCGGCATCAACATCTTCATGAAGTCTTTCGCTTCACGATAGCCTTCCTCGCCGGCAACGATGATCTCGCCGATATCCTTGTTGTAGAGGTCACGGATCGAGCGCTTGATGAGCGAGCCTTCCTCATACACGAGGCAGGGAGCGGTCGACTGCAGCGTCAGCGTGCGGACGTTCTCCCACAGGCGCATCAGATATTCGAAGTCGCGCTTGACCTCGACCTTGGTTCGATTCGCGCCGGCGGTGCGCAGGATGACGCCCATGCCCTGCGGCACTTCGAGCATACGCGCGATTTCCTTCAGGCGCTTGCGGTCCTGCGGATTGGTGATCTTGCGGGAGATGCCGCCGCCACGCGCCGTGTTCGGCATGAGGACGGAGTAGCGACCGGCCAGCGAAAGATAGGTCGTCAGGGCAGCGCCCTTGTTGCCACGCTCTTCCTTTGCCACCTGCACCAGCAGGATCTGGCGGCGCTTGATGACTTCCTGGATACGATATTGCTTGCGCGGCTTGCGCTGGACGCGATCGGGAACCTCCTCCATGGCGTCTTCGGCGCCGACGGATTCGATCACTTCCTCTTCGTGGTCGTGATCGTCGTCATCGTCGTCATCGCTGCGGCGGCGGGCGTCGACCTCTTCGGAGATCGAGTCGGTTTCGACCATTGCGGCCATCTCGTTGCCCGACGAGCCTTCATCGTCGTTGTCGGCGGTGGCTTCGCTGGCAGCCTCGTCGTTGGCAGGCGCTTCAGCCGCCGGCGCCACCTTCTTGCGGCTGCGGCGGGGCTTTGCCTTCTTGACGGGTGCTTCCTCGGCGACTTCCGCAACGGCCTCGACCGTTTCGGTTGCTACGGCAGCGTCTTCTTCGGGAGCGGCTTCCGCTGCCGGCGCTTCGGCAGTTGCGGCTACGCCAACGTCGGGCTGTTCCTGGGTGGAGAGATCGACCGGCGCCGTCTCGACGTGTTCGACGTCGTCGTCGCGGCGATGCTCTTCGGCTTCGGCGCGAAGCAGGGCCTGACGATCGGCAAGCGGGATCTGGTAGTAGTCGGGGTGAATTTCGGCAAAGGCCAAAAAGCCGTGCCGGTTGCCGCCGTAATCAACGAACGCGGCCTGCAGCGAGGGTTCAACCCTCGTTACCTTTGCGAGGTAGATGTTGCCGCGGATCTGCTTCTTGTGCTGTGACTCGAAGTCAAATTCTTCTATGCGGTTTCCGCGAACGACAACAACGCGCGTCTCTTCCTCGTGAGACGCGTCGATAAGCATCTTGTCTGCCATGTAAGCTGTGCTCCTCGGCGCGGCCGAACGTCGGCATCCCCTTGTGTCGAAGAGACAGAGGAGAGGCGGCTCGTCGTTGCAGCGCCGGATAATGAAAGTCGCGTTTGGTGCGGTGTGGAAGGCAGCAGCCAGACAGCAGCGGGGGAGATGTTCTCCCGGGGCCTGTAGACTTCAGATAAAACCTGCTGCGACACCATCAAAGACCAAGCGAGATCGACAAAACTAAGACCTTGTTCAGGTCCGATGAGTTTGCTCTCTCTGTAAAGAGCGGTTGGTGGCTATCCACCGATGAAGTTCCCGCATACGCCGGAAAATTCAGGATCCAATTTCGAGTGGAAACACATAAGACGGCGGACGATTGCCGGTTGTGGCGCCAGTTCCCTTGCGGTTTGGCTGCCGTGCAGGCGACTCTATCCCGTCAGCACTTCTACCCTAAAAATCCTTGTATGTTTTCTCTGTCACAATAGCAAGGGAAAAGCCAAATGTGCCATAATATTGATGGATTTCGGAAGGCATACAAAATCGGGGATTAAGGGCGCCGATTCGGCTCCGTGGCCGCGAACGTCGCTGATACCGGCGATCTCGCGTTTGCCGGGAGAAGTTGATCGGAATGATATTTAAGGTGTGGCGGTCGATTGTTTAAGAGGGTACGACCCGCGACGGTAATATCCGGATGGCGGAAAATAAGGTTTACCGGCGTGGTGGCCGTTGCCGCGGCCGCGACGACTTTTGCATTTCTTCCTGAGGTGCGAGCAGACGAAGCAGCGAAGGCCGACCCCTTGCTCGCCTATGGCGCCCGAATCATCGGCGACGATGCACGTACGCGCATTGTCATCGACTTCGATCGGGCCCCCGATTTTTCCGTCCACTATATCGCCAATCCCGAACGCGTCGTCGTCGACCTGCCTGCGACAGCCTTCGGCTTCCCAGCTGCGGATCTCGCGGCGAGGGGGCTCTTCAAGGACATACGCTACGGCAAGATGGACGAGGACAGCGCCCGTATCGTGCTGACCGCCAAGAAGCCGGTGAAGATGGAAGTCGCCAAGGTCCAGGAAGATGAGGACGGCAAGGGGCACCGTCTCGTCCTGGATGCGGCAATGACGGACAACGAGAAGTTTGCCGAACTGGTCAAGGCCCAGTCCTGGAGCGATCCTTCGTCCCAACAGACGACGAGCGCCATTGCTGTGCCGGAGAAACCGGCTGATGGAGATTTCATCATCGCTGTCGATGCTGGTCACGGCGGGATCGACACGGGTGCGATCGGCGTCGATACCAAGACGCAGGAGAAGGACGTAACGCTCGCCTTCGCCAAGGCGCTCGCCGATCGCCTCAACCGCGAGTCCGGCATCAAGGCGTTCCTGACGCGAAAGGATGACTCGTTCCTGTCGCTCTCCGAGCGTGTGGAGATTGCCCGCCAGAACCATGCGGGCCTCTTCATTTCGATGCATGCGGACACCCTGAAACAAAAGGATATTCGCGGCGCGACAGTCTACACGATCTCCGACAGGGCCTCCGACAAGCTTGCCGCCGATCTCGCCGACCGCGAAAACCTCTCCGACCAGATTGCCGGCAAGGAGACCGTGGCTGAGCCTCCCGAAGTCGCCGATATTCTGCTCGACCTGACGCGCCGCGAAACGCAGGCTTTTTCTATTTCGCTTGCTGAAAGCGTGCTTACATCCTTCAAGGATCAGGTAGGGACGATCAACAATCCACACCGCCATGCGGGCTTCCGCGTTCTGCAGGCACCGGATGTGCCGTCTATCCTGTTGGAACTGGGCTTCCTTTCCAACAAGGACGACGAAAAGCTCCTGCTTGATGACGGATGGCGGGGAAGGATGGCCGACCTGCTGACGGAGGCCGTCAAGCACTACCGCACGGCGATGGTTGCAAATGGGGGCTGATTGCAGCCGTGGCGCAGATGTGACACTTGCTGGTGTAACACGATCGCAATGTGGGAATAGCGCTTCAAGGCCCTATTTTACTCACATTCACGCCGTTACTCAGCCTTGTGTTTCCATAGATGAAACGGAATCGGCTTGTGGCGAAAACGCTCATGGAGTAAGTCGCCCAACATGCAAGATGCCCCGATCCTGCGATTGTTATGTCGCGCTGATCGATGATTGAGATACCGGTAGCTTAAATATGATTAGACTTCTTGGATATTTCTTCGGAGTGGCTTGCGTCCTGTTCTTGGGCGTGGCGGCTGTTGTTGCTGTTTACTTGGCAACCGTCACGAAGGACCTTCCGGACTACGCAGTGCTGAACAGCTACGAGCCGCCGGTGACGACCCGCGTTCATGCAGGCAACGGTGCGCTAATGGCGGAGTATGCAAAGGAACGCAGACTTTTCCTGCCGATCCAGGCTGTTCCCGACCGCGTCAAGGCGGCCTTCCTGTCTGCTGAAGACAAGAACTTTTATCAGCACCCCGGCATCGATGTTACCGGCTTTGCGCGCGCACTGGTTGCTTATCTGACCGGCGGTCCGACGCAGGGCGGTTCGACGATCACGCAGCAGGTTGCCAAGAACTTCCTGCTTTCCAGCGAACAGACGATGGAGCGCAAGGCGAAGGAAGCGATCCTTTCCTTCCGTATCGAACAAGCCTACAGCAAGGACAAGATCCTTGAGCTGTACCTGAACGAGATCTTCTTCGGCCTGAATTCCTACGGTATCGCGAGCGCCTCGCTCACCTATTTCAACAAGTCGGTGAACGAACTGACGGTCGCCGACGCTGCCTATCTTGCCTCCCTGCCGAAGGGTCCCGCCAACTATCATCCCTTCCGCCATCCCGAAGCAGCGATCACCCGCCGCAATTGGGTCATCGATCGCATGGTCGAGAATGGCTATGTCAGTCAGTCCGATGGTGCCGAGGCCAAGAAACAGCCGCTCGGTGTCACCGGTCGCAGCAGCGGCCCCTCGCTTTTTGCATCCGGCTATTTCGCCGAGGCGGTCCGCCGTCAGTTGATCGACCAGTACGGCGAGAAGATGCTGTACGAAGGCGGATTGTCCGTTCGTACCTCTTTTGACCCCGCGTTGCAGGTCTTTGCGCGCAAGGCCCTTCAGGATGGTCTGACCAACTACGATGAGCGTCGTGGCTTCCACGGTCCGATCAAGCAGATCGACACGGCTGCTGACTGGGGCAAGGCGCTGGCCGATATTCCGGCTTTGACGGACGTGCCAGAATGGCGACTGGCTGTCGTGCTGGCCGTATCGGCCGACGGCGTCGACATCGGGCTGCAGCCCCCGAAGGATGGCGCTGGCAAGATCCCTTCCGAGCGCGAGCGTGGAGCCATCGAGGCCAAGAATATGCAGTGGGCATATCGCTCGGCTTCCGGCCGGAAGACAGCAAAGTCGCCCGACGGCGTTCTGTCGGCCGGGGATGTCGTCTACGTCGAGCGGTTGGGGGACGAAGCTTCCAAGTCCTACCGGCTTCGCCAGCCGCCGAAGGTCGAAGGCGGTCTCGTCGCGATGGACCCGAAGACCGGTCGCGTGCTTGCGATGGTCGGCGGCTTCTCCTACGCGCAGTCGGAATTCAACCGCGCGACCCAGGCGATGCGCCAGCCGGGTTCGTCCTTCAAGCCGTTCGTCTATGCGGCGGCCATGGACAATGGATATACGCCGGCGTCGGTTGTCAGCGACGATCCGCTGTCGATCCAGACGGGCAATGGCCAGGTATGGGCACCGGATAACTATGAAGGCGAGGGTGGTGGCGCCAACACGCTTCGCTTCGCGATCGAGCACTCGCGCAACCGCATGACGGTGCGCCTTGCCAACGATCTCGGCATGAATGTCGTCGCCGAGTATGCAGAACGCTTCGGGATCTACGATCACATGATGCCGGTTCTCGCCATGTCGCTCGGTTCCGGCGAAACCACGGTCTTGCGCATGGTATCGGCTTATTCGGTCATCGCCAATGGCGGCAAGCAGATCAAGCCGACCCTGGTTGACCGGATCCAGGACCGCTATGGCCGTACGATCTTCAAGCACGAGGAGCGCGTCTGCGAGGGCTGCAATGCGAGCGACTGGCATAACCAGGACGAGCCCAACGTCGTCGACAATCGCGAAACCGTTCTCGACCCGATGACCTCCTACCAGATCACCTCGATGCTGCAGGGTGTCATCCAGCGCGGCACGGCCGCCGGCAAGGTCGATCTCGGCGGGCGTGACGTTGCTGGCAAGACGGGTACGACCAACGATGAAAAAGATGCGTGGTTCGTCGGCTTCACGCCGGATCTTGTCGCCGGCCTTTACATCGGCTTCGACTCGCCGTCGACGCTTGGACGCGGCGGCACAGGCGGCTCGCTTTCTGCGCCGATCTTTAACGAGTTTATGCAGGTTGCTGTGAAGGACATGCCGGAATCTAAGTTTGTCATTCCGGCGGGCATGAACCTCATTCCGATCGACCGCAAGACCGGCATGGCTGCGGTTCAGGGCGACCCGAACACGATTATCGAGGCCTTCAAGCCAGGTACCGGTCCTGCCGACAGCCTCTCTGTTATCGGCATGGACAATGCGATGGCGCCCGAAGAAATTCTGCGGACGTCGCCGCAGGCCAACCAGGCCGTCCAGTCCGGCGCCGGCGGCCTCTACTAACCTTTTCCCTGACCCGTTGTGGCGGTTGCGGCCCTTTACATCCGCAGCCGCCACAATTATTTGACGGGCAACTTTTCAAGCAACGCGAAGAAGCAGGAAAATGCGAGCGGAAATCCAGAACGTAGTCGATGAAACCAAGCAGGCTATCACCCTGCTGAGGAGGCATCTTTGACTGGGACCAGGCGATAAGACGACTGGACTGGTTGAACAACAAGGCAGAGGATCCGACCCTCTGGAACGATGCTTCGGAAGCACAGAAGCTGATGCGCGAGCGTCAGCAGCTAGATGACGGCATCAACGGCGTGAAGCAGCTCGAGCAGCAGCTCAACGACAACGTCGAACTGATCGAGATGGGCGAGGAAGAGGGCGACGAGAGTGTCGTCAAGGACGCCGAAGACGCGCTCAAGAGCCTGAAGGCTGAAGCCGCCCGCCGCCAGGTGGAGGCGATGCTATCGGGTGAGGCCGACAGCAACGATACCTATCTCGAAGTCCACTCCGGCGCAGGCGGAACGGAAAGCCAGGACTGGGCCAACATGCTGCTGCGCATGTATACCCGCTGGGCGGAGCGCCAGCGCTTCAAGGTAGAGCTTCTTGAAGTGCACGATGGTGAAGAAGCAGGCATCAAGTCTGCAACCCTGCTGGTCAAAGGCCACAACGCCTATGGCTGGCTGAAGACGGAGTCGGGCGTGCATCGCCTGGTGCGTATTTCGCCCTACGACAGCAACGCGCGGCGCCACACCTCGTTCTCCTCGATCTGGGTCTATCCCGTGGTCGACGACTCGATCAACATCGAGGTCAACGAGAGCGACTGCCGCATCGACACCTACCGCGCCTCGGGAGCGGGCGGTCAGCACATCAACACGACCGACTCGGCCGTGCGCATCACGCATATCCCGACCGGCATCGTGGTTTCCTGCCAGCAGGAACGCTCGCAACACAAGAACCGCGCCAAGGCTTGGGACATGCTGCGTGCTCGTATGTACGAAGCCGAGTTGAAGAAGCGCGAAGAAGCGGCGAACGCCGAGGCAGCCTCGAAGACCGACATCGGCTGGGGTCACCAGATTCGCTCCTACGTGCTGCAGCCCTACCAGCTGGTCAAGGACCTGCGGACCGGCGTGGCGAGCACGGCGCCGGGCGACGTGCTGGATGGCGAGCTCAACGAGTTCATGGAAGCCGCTCTCGCTCACCGCATCAGCGGCAAGCCGGACGCTGTCGTCGACGACGTCGAGTAACCGCTCAAACGTATGAACATAGAGAAGGCCCCGAATGGGGCCTTTTCGATTCAAGCGGGAAAACCGGAAGTTCTCCAGCGACAAATCAACGGCTGCGACTAGTTGCTGGCTTTGCCGACGGTAACCTCACCAAATTCGTCGATGACGACAGTCCAAGTCTCCGATTCCGCATCCGGATCGGTCTTCAGGTAGACCATTGCAAAAAGGCCGGGCTCCTTGAGCATGCCGGAGGAGTTTTCGGGCCTGATGTCGGTGACATACGGCTTCAGATCGCTGAGTTCCTGCAACTCCACCGTCGAGGTGATGGACGGCTCAGCGTCGCTCTGCTCGATTTGCTGCAAATATATCTTGGCGGTGCGGTCCGCCTGCCTGACGGCAAACAGCTTGTAGTAGCCGTGGCGCGGTTTTGCGGGAGCGGGAACGGCAGCCGCAGTTTGGGGCGCCGAAGGTGATCGTTGAATGGCCGGCGCCGCACCGTCGTCTTCCCAGTAACCGGTGCTGGTCGCGAAGATGACTGAAGCCGGTAGGATCGCGTCTTCTGCCTCAACGCCTCGCGCGCAGAGGGTGGACGCGGCTAGCAGCAAGGTACAAAGCGTCGTTCGTCGCAAGCTCATGTCTCAGTCCTCGAACTGCTCCGCAAGAATACGATCGGACCATGATCGATCGGGATCGGAGAGAATGCGCGCGGTCGTAAGTTCCGATTGCGCGATGCGAATATGCAGCACCGATTTCACTTCCGTGTTGTCAGCGACCGCGTTGACCGGCCGCTTCTCCGCCTCGAGTATGTGTATATCGACCGTCACCTTGTTGGGCAGAAGGGCGCCGCGCCAGCGCCGCGGCCGGAACGCGCTGACCGGAGTCATCGCCAACAGAGGGGCGTCAAGCGGCAGGATCGGTCCATGCGCGGAGAGGTTATAGGCCGTCGAACCCGCGGGCGTGGCCACCATCAGGCCGTCGCAGATAAGCTCGTCGAGTCGCACGACGCCGTCCACTTCGACCCGCAGTTTGGCGGCTTGATAGGATTGCCGGAACAGCGAGACTTCGTTGATGGCAAGTGCTGTCGAATTCGTGCCGTCAGAATTCGCCGTTGTCATCCGCAAAGGGTGAAAGGCATTTTCGACTGCTGTGCAGATTCGATCCTGCAGGCCTTCCGTTCGATAGTCGTTCATGAGGAAGCCGATGGAGCCGCGATTCATACCGTAGACCAGCTTGCCCGAGTTCATCGTGCCATGCAGCGTCTGCAGCATGAAACCATCGCCGCCGAGGGCGACGATCACGTCGGCCTCTTCAGGGGGCACGTCACCATAAATGCCTATCAACTCTTCCCGAGCCGCCAGCGCCTCTGTCGCCGAGGAGGCAAGGAAGGAAAGCGTCTGAAACGAACGGCCCATGTAATTCCTTTTACGTATTCAACGAACGATAACATAGTCTTGGCGTCTAGGCGCCAATAAAAGCCGATTTTGTCAAGTGCATCTGCAGCGCCGGCTGGAGCCATCGTCAATTCTTCGCTGCTCGATTTCAGGCGTATGCTGTGGAGGGCCCGGAACTCGAGCCGGGCAAGCCTCGGATCATCTTTCGTCGACAAGGCAGATGGCGTCAATCCTGACGTGGGGCGGCACTGCGTACTCTCCGTCGATAGCGAGACCGTACGCGCAGGCTTGCCGAGGCATTCGTAGTGACAATGGATACAGAACGTTTTGAAACGTGCTCCAATGCCAAGTTGGCGTCTATAACCGCCCTTCTTTGCGGTAGCGTGCCACGCATGTATCGAGGCTCGTATCTGGAGGCGTTAGCGACAGCCGCCTGCTTCTGCCACAGCGCACTTTAACACCTGCTCCGCATATTCGACGACGGCTCTTTCGTCGGTGACACATAACTTCAGGACTTGGCATCTCTCCTTGAGCTCGTGGAGGACGCGTCGGTGAACCCTTGCAATCGCGGCAGTATTCTTGAGCTTCATGAGCTCCTGGAGACAAGCCACTGCTACGATCTCTGAAACCAGCAGCTTGCCTTCGACTTCTCCCTGCGTTGGAATGGCAAAACGCCCACCGCCGGGTTTGGAATCTCTATCGGGCGACAGCATGACAAACCTCCCATGGCCTTGATCGACGAAACGATGAAGAAATACGCCAGAGGGGCCGCCCAGGGTCGACAGCCGCCCTTTCGCACGCTCCAAGGCTATGTGGCTTTGACCTCGATCTTGCGGTCGTTCGTCCCGGTGTTGGCAGCCTTTGGAAGCGTGACCTTCAGGACGCCTTTCGCGAAAGCGGCGGCGATCTTATCTGCCTCGATGTAGTCAGGAAGCCGAAACGAGCGCTGGAAGGAGCCGTATCGGCGCTCCGAAAGGTGGTAGGCCTCGTCCTTCGATTCCTTTTCCTCCGTCTTTTCGCCCCGAATGGTCAGCACGCCGTTCGAAAGCCTGATGTCTATGTTGCTCTCGTCGAGGCCGGGAACTTCCGCGGTGATCTCGAATGCGTTGTCTTTCTCGACGACATCCACCGCGGGAGACACGACCCAGTCGGCAGCAGAAGTCGTGCGTCCGAGGAGCTGACCTGAGAGCGGACGCCATGAGGAAGGGCCGAAGTCGTCGAACAGCCGGTCGATTTCGGTACGAAGTGAGTCGAATGGAGACCACATCCCGCCGGGAGCCGGCGTCGTGGTCTTCTGTTCTTTCTTAATGGGGAACATATCGGGCATGATCATCTCCTGTTGGCCAAGAGGTCCGGAAGCCGGATCTAATCATTGCGTTTCGCTCGACATCGAGCGCAGTCATTAAAGCACGCGCGTGGGCAAGAGACTTTGATCAATGTCAAGAACACAGGAAATTAATTGGCGCGCGGACTCAGTCTAACGCAGTATCGGTCGAACCGTCCGCCGGATAACGCACACTTAGAACATCGGTCGAAGACGCGGTTCGGTACCATCCGTTTTGCAGTGCGCCGAGCGATATCCTCTGCCCTATCCGTACACGTTTCAGGATAGGAAATTGATCCAGCACAATGCAGATCCAGCAAAAAAGGAGGATTATTTATGTAGGCGGTATCCTCGTTTTGCGGCCCGTCGAGTATTCCTCGGAGGAATGGGAGAGACAGACATGTCAACGACACTCAGGAGTATGAGCCATGTGGAATGCTTGGAAATGCTGGAACGGGCGCATTTTGGTCATCTGGCTTGCAGTAACGAAGGCCGGCCTTACGTGGTCCCAATCTACTTTGCGTTCCAATCACGAGTAGCCTACAGTTTTTCGATGCCAGGACGAAAAGTGGAGTGGATGCGGCTGAATCCAAGAGTCTGCCTCCAGGTGGAGGAGCAGTGGGGGAAGGGCGGATGGAGGAGCGTCGTGCTGAACGGCCACTTCCAGGAACTGCCGGACGATGATGTCTGGCACGAGGAGCGCCTGCACGCGTGGTCACTTTTGCAGAGACACTTGGACTGGTGGGAGATCGGCTCGCTTGAGCCTCGCGAACTACCGACTGCGTCTGCATCTGCCCACCTATTCTACTGCATCTACACGGACGATGTCTCCGGTCGGGTCGTGGCCCTTCAGTGACAACGCCTCGGCCCTCGCGGTTTCCGCAATGTCTGCGCACCGTGACGGAGGAAGCCAATCGACTGTATCGGCGTTCACGTGCCCATTACACGAGCCCAACCGAGTCGCTGGTAGCCTGAGAGATTAGCCACAGACCGAGCATTCTCGTCCCCTCCCACGCAAATAGCATTCTGACTCGGCGCATGGCGGCTTTGTAACTGGAGGCAGGATCTAACCGCCGTCGATCGCCTCGCCGATGCGGGCGATCGCATGCTGATAGACACTCGCGGAGTTCCAGCCGGCGATGGCGCCCATGTTGCCCTGATAGTCCCCGCCGGCGCCCCAGCCGTGCGCCCTGAGGAAGTTGGCCGTGGACATCAGCGCCGTGCTCTTGTCGCGCATGTTCCTGTTTCCGACGCCGTATCTCAGGACATTCCCAGGCAGGAACCCTGTGTGGCCGATCTCGCCATGCATGGCGCCGACCGAGCCGGCACTCAGCACGCCGCTGTCGACTAGCTTGAGCGCCGCGATAGCATGGGGCGCGAAGAATTGCGGGCGGCGACAATCGTAGGCGAGCGTGACGATTGCCGAAACTGTGTTCTGGTTGCCCATAGAGGCGCCGAAGTTGGTCTCCATACCCCAGATGGCGAGAAGCACGCCGGCGGGCACGCCGTAGTTGCGCTCGATGCTGTCGAAGAGCGCTGCATTCGCCGTCTTAAGCGAACGGCCCTTGGAAATAATCGCGGACCCACCGCGTCGTCTCATAAAGTCGGCGACCGAGCCGCTGAAAGCCTTGTTGACGGAGCGGTCGGCCTGAATTGTTCCTACGGCGTATTTCGCACCGGCAAGCGCTGCAAGACCCTTCCCCTTGACGCCTGCAGCCTTTGCCGTCTCGGCAAACTCTACTTTCCACTGTTCAAACCCGGCAGCGCTTTTGCCGCACGATGCCGCCTGCGCAACGCAAGCCAGAAGGCAGAAGGCGAGGGCGCCCGCCGCAGCAAGCAAAACTCCCTTAGCAAAGAATGCCATGTCGCTCTCCTCGTGGGTCTGAACCATCACGCATCCGGCCGCATGACGTCACTCGTTCACTTGCGAAACCGGCTTGGACCGGGAAGCGAAAGGAACTGAGAAGGTGCCTCTACTATGCACGTGAGGGCGATACGGTGCTAGTGACGAAATTGGACCGCCTGGCGCGATGAACGCGGACCTGATGGCGACTCTGGCGAAGCGGAAGATCGGCGGTTGCTGACCGAGTCCAAGACACCGAGGAAATTGCAGCTTCTCGTCGACGGCGACAAATTTGGCGGATCTGTCTCAGTTCCATCGGCAGCCTTTGATATGTGCGGCGACTTAGTTGGAGGCAAAAAGCATATTTCACAGCGTATTTGGTTTCCAATAGAGTATGGTTCCGTTTGGCTAGCGGGAGGCGCTTATGGCTCACAACGACCGTTCACGGCATATCACCCAAGGCATTGCTCGCTCACCCAATCGCGCGATGTACTATGCGTTGGGCTATACCAAAGTGGACTTCGACAAGCCGATGATCGGCATCGCCAACGGGCACTCGACGATCACGCCATGCAATGCCGGCCTCCAGCCGCTTGCCGACGCGGCGATAGCCGCCATCAAGGCGGCCGGAGCCAATCCGCAGATATTCGGCACGCCTACCATCTCGGACGGCATGGCCATGGGAACGGAGGGCATGAAATATTCTCTCGTCTCGCGCGAGGTTATCGCCGATTGTGTGGAGACCTCGGTGCAGGGCCAATGGATGGATGGCGTTCTAGTGCTCGGCGGGTGCGACAAGAACATGCCGGGCGGTATGATTGGCATTCTCCGCGCTAACGTTCCGGCCGTCTATGTCTATGGCGGCACCATCAAGCCGGGTCGATGGAAGGGCGAGAGCCTCTCCATCGTGTCCGCGTTTGAGGCCGTCGGCGCTTACATGGCCGGAAAGATGAGCGCTGAGGATTTCGAGGGCATTGAGCGCAATGCCTGCCCGACGACCGGCTCTTGCGGCGGCATGTACACCGCGAACACCATGAGTTCGTCCTTCGAGGCGCTCGGCATGTCGCTGCTCTACTCCTCCAACATGGCCAATCCCGACCAAGAAAAGATCGATAGCGCGGTCGAGTCCGCGCGCGTTTTGGTGGAAGCGGTGAAGGCCGGCATTCGACCACGCGACATCGTCACGCGGAAGTCGATTGAAAATGCCGTGGCGCTCATCATGGCCACTGGAGGTTCAACGAATGCGGTGCTGCACTATCTCGCCATTGCGCATGCGGCCGAGGTGGAATGGACGCTGGAGGATTTCGAGCGGATACGCCGTAGGGTACCAGTAATCTGTGATCTCAAGCCATCCGGCCGTTACATGGCTGTTGATCTCCACGCTGCCGGCGGCATTCCTCAAGTCCTAAAGCTACTGTTGAATGCGGGCCTTCTGCACGGCGATTGTCTCACGATCACCGGCAAGACGATCGCTGACGAACTCTCGGCCGTGCCCGACGAGCCTCGTGCGGACCAGGACGTTATCCGGTCGCTCTCAGCGCCACTGTATCGCGAGGGACATCTAGCCATACTCACAGGCAATCTGGCAGAGGGTGGGGCGGTGGCAAAGATCAGCGGGCTCAAGAGCCCGGTGATTGCTGGCCCGGCGCGCGTCTTCGAAGACGAGCAATCCGCAATGGATGCTATTCTCTCGGACAAAATCAAGGCCGGCGACATTCTGGTCCTGCGTTACCTCGGGCCGAAGGGTGGTCCGGGAATGCCGGAAATGCTTGCCCCGACCTCCGCTATCATCGGACGTGGCCTTGGAGAGAGCGTCGGCCTCATCACAGATGGGCGGTTCTCCGGCGGCACATGGGGTATGGTGGTCGGGCATGTCACGCCCGAAGCCTTCGAGGGGGGGACAATCGCACTTGTCAAGGACGGCGACCAAATCACCATCGACGCCCATCAGCTACTTCTGCAGCTCGACGTCCCAGATGAAGAGATTGCGAGACGCCGAAGCCTTTGGAGCCAGCCTCCGCCGCGCTACAGGCACGGCGTCCTCGCCAAGTTTGCGGCCTTGGTCCGACCAGCGAACGAGGGAGCCGTGACGGGTTGAGGTCACATGAAAAAAACGCGCCAACTGAGGCGAATTAGTCATCAAGTCACTGATTTCGTGTAAAATTAGTGGTGCCCCGACCGGGACATAACTATTAACCGCGACATCTACTGGGAAGTAAACAGGAAAATCCCGCCTAGCGACTGCTCAGGTCTTACCGATGACATTCTCGCGCTTCGCCAGAGCGGCAAGACCATCGTGGAAATCGCCGAGTGTCTCGGGATTAGCAGAACCACCGTCAAGAAATATTTGGTCCGATCCCCGTAAGGTGACCATCTCTTTTAGATGCATTCATAATGCATCGACATCTGAGGGTAATGAAGCGCGCGCTACAAATCAAACGAGTTGCCGCAGGTCGTATCTTAGATGTCAACATGACTAGCGGCCCACGGGCGGAGGCTTGGGTGCGGCGCGACCGAAAGCAAACGACTGGTCTCTTAGAAATGCCCGCTGGCTGTGATCAGAGCGAACCCAAAGTTCACAACTGGACTGGGAAGTGTCATTGCCTTCGAGGTGCTATTCAAACGTAAGGCCATTAACCGCCCCTCGGGCATCGTAATTCATTACAATGCCGCGTCGTTCGAATACCTCCATGATCTTTGCCAGCGAAGAGGGCGTTACTTTCCCATCGAGTTCAAGCTTAAAGATTGTTCGGGATGAAACCCCAGCAGCATGCCCCAGCTCTTTGTGGCCAAGGCCTGTGTATGCCCTGGCTGCTCGTGCTATTGACGGCTTCAATATTAGCACGGCGGCAGAATTCCTATGTTGAAGGTCCCGCTTTGATGCTGCCTCAGGCTTTCCATCGCACGCCAACCCCAAAATAGCGCCTGGTGCTAGCGTCGCCCCATCCGACGAATTCGACCCCTTGGTTCTCGAAATACAATTGCATGGTGGCGGAGGTGTCCGTCCAGTGGCCACCCCGCTCCAAGGCCTTCACTGTCGCGACTGACAACCCGATCTCCTCTGCAACATCTGCTTGCGTTTTGTTCAGAAGTGCACGTGCGCCCCGAAACGAGATACCGTCGTCTTCCGTGCGATACCGCTCGTAGTCGCTAGTGAGGAGTGTTGTAGTCGGGGGTGGCCGCCATCTTGCACCTGCGCACAACACCTCGTGCCCAACTGCCGCTTGTCCCAAAAACTCTATCCCTCGGGCGGTATAGAAGTCGATCAGTTGGAGGTTGAGATTGAACATAGCCTCCGACGTTTCAGCAGTAGAGATGTAGCGTCGCGTGACTCCAGCGAGTTCCGCCGCTTCTTGCTGGGAAAACGCCGTCAGTGCGCGTGCGACTCTAAGTGCTTCTGGTGGAGCAGGTAACCTCATCGGCTCGACAAGATGCCCCGCAAAAAAAATGTCAATGATAACCATTTAGGGTCTTTTAATGTCCAAAATGGAGTCTATAAGCATCCTTATTGGATAATAAAACATCCATATATTCGCAGGCCTCTCCTTGGGCGAATGTGATTCGAAGGCGTGGGCCATTAGGGGGACGTTAATGTTGCCTCCTTGGTGGGCTCAAGTATTGACCGCGCGTCAATCGAAGGGCCGGCAAATACTATCATGGTCGTGGAGAGCGGCCCGGTAGATAATGATCAGGATATCACAATGCCGAACGGTGTTACGGGCAAGCGACCACGCGTGCCATGGAATCAAACTAATAGTAACTGGCAGGGCGTTACACTGCCCGTATACATGGCGTACTGCTCGATAGCAGCCGCGTTGCGGCCTTGGAACAGAATCGAGCGGAAGTTCATCGCGACGCTTGTTTTCAAAGAGGACTACTACCAACCTATCTACTCTCAGGCAGCCCAAGTGTTCGCGATGGAGATTTGGAAGTCGTCTGATTGGGAGACCTACATCTTCGAGTGGTCGAATTCGCCATTTCGTGACCAGTCGCTTGCTGAGAAGAACGGGCGAGGCATCTTTCTATCGCCGCCTGGATACAGGCTTACCGATGACGAACGGCTTTTTTCGGATATCGTGATCGAGATCGAGCCTCGGTCTCCGGAGCATGCAAGGGCTGCACTTCGAAGGGCCGAACTTCCCGTTGACGAGAAGCTCGTCGAGCTCCTGATATCGGAACCTTGGCCAAGGCTTCATTCCGCGTTTCAGGACCGTCGTGGTCCACTCCAAGCGTTGGAGCGCCTTCGAAGGGAAACGGCTAGGCTCAAACGTATTGCCGATCAGACAGCAACCCACAGTGGCCCTACGCTTGAAGACATGCATGGTCTGGGACCGGCAGTGGACTGGGGACACAACCTTGCAAAAGACCTTGCAGACTACAAGAATGGCCTTATCGGTTGGAACGACGTCGACGCTGGCGTCTTACTATCCGGGCCCCCAGGCATCGGGAAGACGCTGTTCGCGAGCGCGCTAGCCAATTCCTGCAAAGTACCGATCATCTATGGCTCTGTTTCTAAATGGCAGGAAGCTGGTGCTCTGGATGCGCACCTTAAAGCCATGCGAGCGTCATTCAAACAGGCGCGGGACAAGGCTCCATCGATCTTGTTCATCGATGAATTCGACACCTTGGGAAAACGTACGACCTCTGACCGGAACGCGGGCTACCACAACGGCGTGGTTGCCGGTGCACTTGAACAGCTCGATGGCTTTGAACGTCGAGAGGGCGTAGTCGTTGTTGCTGCGTGCAACCACCCTCGGCTCGTCGATGCAGCCCTTCTGCGAGCGGGAAGGCTTGATCGGCACCTGGAGTTGATGCTCCCCGATGGCCCATCGCGTCGCGGAATTCTGAAGTTTCACACTGGAATCGAGCTGTCGTCCGCTGATGCGGAGTTGTTCGAATTCGCTACCGAAGGGTTTTCGGGTGCGGAGATCGAGCGGCTTGTCAGGGATGCGAGGCGAGCGGCCCGCCGTCAAGCTGATTGCTTTAGCGCGATTCACATTATCGATCAGCTCCCAGTCCTTGAGAAACTTCCTGAAGATTATCTCAGAGTGATCGCTGCCCATGAGGCTGGCCATGCCCTCGTCGGTTTCGAAGTTGGGCATGAAGTCTCAGGCATCACGATTTCGAAATGGCTGGTCAGCGGCCAGCGGCGGGTCCTTGGCAACGTCGATTCCAAGCTTCCGCAGGTGCGGGCCAGAACGAAAACAACCTACCTGGACACGATAGCCATCTTCTTGGCGGGCATAGCAGCGGAAATGGAAGTCTTCGGGACCTTCGCTGATGGGGCATCGGGTTCGAGTGAGGCCGACCTGAACAGGGCGACCGATCTTGCGACGATGGTTGAGGGCACGAATGGCATGGGCCGCACGCTGGCGGTGGAGGTTCCCGATCCCGAGGAGTTCGCAAGGATGCGCCTGTACAATCCGGAGCTGCGAGAACAGGTCCACGGGTTGCTCGAAAGCGAACTTGCAAGGACGAGGTCCATCATTCAAAGGCAGCGTCCCGCGCTAGACGCGCTGGTCGAAATACTAATGGTTAGTCCGACCATGACCGGAGAGGAAGTCGTCCAGGTGTTGCAAAGCAACAGGCGCTCGGTCGTCAGCCTCGCGAAAGCACAGCTCAGGACGGGAACTTGATGGCAAAACGAACAACCTCAGCCGGCCGGCGGCCGGCGTCGAACAAGACATATGCGGGTTCGCTCGGTGAGACACTCGATGAGGCCGGTTTTGAAGCGTTGGGCAGGCGAATAAAGGTTCATGATCGCGGCGTCGGAACTCAGCCCGCATTGCCCCCCAAGTGGTTCGATCCAGTGGTCGAATTTTTGTGGGCGGCCTTACCGGACTTGGTTGCTAATCACTGGGACCATCTCTATATCGACGCTCTTCAATCTGCTTGCCAGGCATTAGTCGCACTCGGTCAAGCAGTTCTTGATGGCAGCGGTGGGATAAAAGCTAACCCGGAGCCTGCGCTGCCTAGCATCCTTCCGCGATTGGACGATGTTGCGACAGTGATCGTCTGCTTGGCAGCGCAAGTGAGCTTACTCGAGTATCGACATTTCACAGGAGCCCGCGACCGACCGAGCCCAACGGGACTTCGACGTCCGAACATTCGGGCGGATCATGGCAGTGGCCCTGCGTATCTAGCCCCAGACGCGTTCCGGGTGTTCGAAAGCCTAGACCTTGTTATTGGAGCTCGATGGACGGAGCGCGCCGAAACAATATTCTGGCGTGACAACCCGTCAGTGTGGGGTGTTGATTTCACGAAAGACCGCCGGTTCTTACGGGCTCGGGATGCGGCCCTAGCAACCGTCCCCGACGATATCGCGGAGAAGATCGAGAAGACGGCGGTGATAACCGAAGAGAGTATCGTGGAGTGGCTCCAGATCGCACCGAAAACCAAGACCCGAGAAGACGCGCTCAAGTCTCTCAGGTTCTGGAGCAGTCAGAGTCTTGATCGGGTTTTCCATCGTCGATGGCGTCTGGACTGCGGATGGTTATCGGTCGAGGAGTCGTACAGGACGCTCCTGATCGAATACGATGCCCTGTCTATCAACATGCGTCGGCATTTTGCGGCCCGATATCTGCCGCACGCTCCATTTCTGTATGAATGATGATGGTGAGGTGGGATAGATCGCACGCTGTCGACGTAACCCACCGCCACTCCTGGAGAGATAGATGACCTCAATTTCCGTAAACGCGGTCTATGAGTTGCCCGCTGCTCAGTCCGTGCAATTTTGATGAAAATCTGGGTTTTCTCAGACGTCCATCTCGAGTTCGGCAAGCCGTTCAGCGCGGCCCCGCCAGATGACATCGACGTCATTGTCTGCGCGGGCGACGTCCTCGACAGAGGCGTTGTGCCCAGCATTGAGTGGCTCGCGAAAAGCTTGGGTCCCGAGTTGCCATTGATCTTCGTCGCTGGAAATCACGAGTTCTACCGCAGCTTCCTTACGGACAGCATAGCCGCGGCGAACGCGTTGCGCGATCACTATCCGAACATCTACTTCCTCGACGACCGCGACGTAGTGATTGAAGACGTTCTTTTCGCCGGCGCGACCCTTTGGACCGACTTCCGGCTATTCGACAGCAATCCCGAAACGTCTATGTGGTCGGCCCAACAGGGAATGAAAGACTACAAACGGATCAACCTCTCCAAACAGCCATTCAGAAAATTCAAACCCATCCATGCATTCCGGAGACACGGCGCTTCCATGAAGCTCCTGACGGAGAGCCTGGGTCGGGCCGCCGTCAGGAAAAAGGTTGTGGTCACCCATCATGCGCCCTCATCGAGGTCCATTTCTCGATGGTTCCGAGATGACCCACTAGCGCCGTGCTACGCCTCGGATTGCGATGATTTCATCAGGGAGGCAGAGCCCGATCTTTGGGTTCACGGGCATGTACATCAAAAACTGGACTACATGCTCGGGTTCACCAGAATCGTCTGCAATCCACGCGGCTATCCGGGGGAGGCAACAGGCTTCGACCCGGACTTGGTAATTGAAATCTAGCGGTAGCGCAGCAGACGGCCGACGGAGGCAACTGGAGGATGTCAGATTGTCGACATGGCTGATCCTACTAGGTCTCACTCGGTGCCTGCAACGCGTTAGAGCAAACACATCATCGGAAGCTGGCGCGACGCCGCTTCGCCGTCGGCGCTTCCCAGCGCTGAATGAAAGGTCGCGACAGCCGACATTGAATCGTGTGGTTCCTGTCATTGCGGCCCGGTCGCTGGCGCTTGGGCCTTTACCGCTTCGAATGATGTTCCGATCTGCTCGGACGTGCTTGCGGTCAGCCATTCAATACCCTCCGGCGGCGCGGATGTTGCGTAGACGATGGCCTTCTCACTCATCCCCAGCTGGTCGAGGTAGGCTCCTACGACCGCATTGGCCGAGCCCGATACTTACGCCTTGCCATCGGAGGCGGCTAGCGACATCTGCGTTCCTGCAGTATTGGGACTCCACTGTCGGACGCATTTCAGTCGCTATGCGTGGGCAATTGACGGAGCGCAGTCGATCGAATTCGACAGAATGAGTTAGGATCGATTTTAGTTGTGCCGTGTAGACGAGGGCAGCCTAAAATTGGAAAAGAACAATGAATTACAAACTTTATGCCTTTGCCTCGATAGCCTTCGCCGCAGGTCTCTGCCAGCCATCATATGCCCAGCTTAAAACTCCGGAGACGCTGACGGAGGTTATGTCATCAATCGCGTATTTCACCAGCTTGGCTGATCCGGCCGCAATGAGCTATTCGGATGACGAGTCTGTGGCCGCCGCAATCACCCCCCAGCTGATAGGCAACGCATTTTTGGTCAAGCATAATGCAAGGGCGCTTTTGTTGCCCGCCAAAGACGTGGCTAACTATAAGATTGTCTTCGACGGCCTGAACAAGGGTGAGTGCAGAGACGCACTAGGATTCGCGCATGTTTATCCTGACCTGTATCCCCAGGTCGAAGTAAATGGTAAGGAAGCGATGAACTACTCCAGTGCTGACTGCTCGAGGAACTCGACGGTCACGATTTATCGCAGGTAAGAGTGGGATCGCCCGGGCCATAGCGTTGAATTGGCTCCGACGCCAGGACGAGGAAACTTCGACATGTGACTCCTCTCAGGCGATCAAGGCGACCCGATGAGCTGTCATGCGGACGTTTGCAGCACTGTTGGGGTTGCCGTGGACAACTGGCGTCCGTCGAGCCGCGCCCACGCTGCTCGACATCGAACAACGTCCTGCGCCGGCATCGCGGCAAGGTTGATCCTCGTTCGGCGTGAAGGACTCCATCGGTCGACGCAGGGCTGGCCGCCCAGGTCGCGCCCACCAAGCTCATCGAACGCACTACTGGTTGTGGGTGTGTTCGGGTCATCTGGCACGGTCGCGCGAAGAGGTAACATGCCGCGAGAGAAACAGAAGCTGCGCCCCGCAGTTGCCTTGCCGGAAATTGAGGCCGGTGACTGGCATGGGGAGTTCGCTGGTCCACCCTCTGGCAACATCGGGCAGCACATACAGCCAGGGCCGCCCATCATGGTCGTAGAGTTTACTTACTTGATCGTCGGAGCGGTGGTCATTTCGCCGATCAGCAAATTCCACTGGCCAGCAGTAGTCTCCTTCTGGGTGCGAACGCCGTTGACACCTGAAAGAGTCGAAGCCGGCCTTATGTTCAAATCCGATGAAATTCCGTCTGTGAATGTCAGCTTCGAAGTCACGCGGCAGCAGTTCACCGACACCTGCTGGCTTTTCAGAGAAAAATTGCTCAAAGACTTTCATTTCCGCATTGGGCCTGGGACAGATAATCATTGGCCGCTAGAGAGCTGGGGAGCGAGTTTTCAGCTTTGATTGATCGCGACGGCGGATGCCTCGCCAAAAAAATTGCTGCGCGCCCCGCATGCCAAACCGACATACTTATGCGTTAGCGTCCTTATTGTTCCTATTGGCTAGCCCCCTTGCTTGCCACTGAAGCGGCGTCTGCGCAAGGAGACCAGAATGAATGCTCCAGACTCAGGAATGGCGCGATCGAGGGCCGTCTGATCGGCTTCCAATTGCGAACCAGACCGTGGTTCAAGCGACGTGACAAGCCTCCATGTGTTAATCTTGCGATCCCCTCGCGCTTCCCGCCTAGCGACGTCATCCGAAAGAGATGAATCCGATACGTCTATAATGTCGACTTCAGAATATACTGGGTCCCAGCCTGTCCGCTCTCGCTCAAATGCATACTCGTAGGATGGCAGCGACGTATCGACCACCTGGGCTCGCACCTGCTGCATGCCAGCAGGTGTAGACGGGCGGAATGTTGTGGAAGGCACCGGAGTGAGAGCCCAACTGCCATCAATGATCCAGTCCACTGATACTTCTCGGTTGCCTTGGCCGTTTTCAACCCCAATGGTCTGACACGTGTAGCGTCTGCTTGCGCTGCTGATGGCATTGATTGCGCTTATCGGATCGGCAGGCATGGTGTCGTAAAGGAACAAATGAACTTCAGTCTTGAGTGATTCAATTTCCTCGATCCCGGCAGGGATTTCGAAGTAGATTGTGTCGCCGGTCTTTGGCAAGCGCCCACCCTGAATATGTGAGAACGCGAGAATTGTGCGAACAATCGCCCAATCGGTCGGCATGCGTATCTCGGCCTTGAGGCCCTCTACATATTCCTTGAACCACCACGAAAATCCTTCCTTCATGGTGGGTGAATAGGGCGTTGCCTGTCTCTCCGCTTCATTAATATGGCCTCGGACAGCAGCGAATTCGGGCGCGTGCACATCACCTTCAATAAGGACTGCAGCCTCCCCATTGCTGCCGCCCAAGGCGAACGCTGTCACGTTGTGCGACCCGATGAATGCGCATGCGCGTGAGGCGGGCAACTCCATGTAATAGACCTTGCTGTGCAACATCGGATGATAGCGCACCACCGGATTCTTGGGCGTGCCAGAAGGCGCACTGAAGCCTAGATGGACGTGCAACCGATCCATAGGCACACCCGCGGCCAAAAGATTGTCGAGCGCTAGAAATCCAGGATATGTGGACGCGCCGATCACGAAGGTTTCAAGGCTGCCGGTGTTCGCGAGTATCGGACCGCCAATCTCAGCCAATCCGCCTGGCGTGGCAAAACCCGTTACAATACGTGTGGCGACGGATCGGGAAAGTCGATCGCGGATCAGCGTTGCAATCTCCTGCTGCGGCCGTTGAAATAACACGGTTGTCGTTACTGACATTCTTCGCCCGCTCCAATTGCGTTTGCGTTTCGGCTTAGTTCATCAACCGTTACACGCCGGTCCTTAGGACCGTTTCGATGCTTTGGCTCCAGGCGGCTTTGAACGCCGGATCAGAAGCGAAAAGCTTATACAGCTCAAGTTCTTCCTTTCGGCGTTTAAGCATCACGTCTTGCATCATCTTCTCGAGCGCGAGTCCACGATTGTAGGGGTCGGTGTTCTCCTCGTATTTCTGGGTGAAATCGGGGTGCGCTCTGATGCCGTTCACGACATTGATGAATTTCACCCGTTGCTCTTCCGGTGTCGCGCCCCATCCCTGGAACCATCGCTCATTGAAGGTGTGAATGATGTCGTCGAGCGGGTCTCGTTCCTGTTCACCATCCCGGTAACCGCGGGGATTAGGGTTTTGCGGGTCAAGCTCCGTCGGCGTTGCGTCAAGCTCGATATCTTGGTTCAATCGGGTTCTCTCAAGTCCGTAAGACGACAGGTCCACGGCCTCCAGCAGCTCATCGAGCATGTCCTGGTCCGGGTCAGTGATGTGCAACTTAGGGATCAGAAACTTCAGCAGCCAAAAGAGCTTTTCCCACTCAACGACCTCGAACGACATGATTGACGCCATCTGGCCGTAAATCTTAACGAACTGGCGCGCCTTGATCTTGAAGTCGATCTTGTCATTGTCGGCCAAGCCCAGTTGGTGATTGAACCTATCGGCCGCTGCATCGATGATTGGACTAAGCGATTGGGCATCGTCCCCGGCAAAATAGCGGGCGACAAAATCCTCTACCTCTTGCCACTCATAGACTCCGACGGCGTCAAGCGCATCCTTGATCTCATGAAGCACATTCACATCCGTCGCCGATGACAGTGTGGTGACCGTATAAAATGGATCGAAGGCGGATTTGATATCGGTGACGTCGTTGAAAAAGTCGAGGATAAACAAGTCTTCTGTACGCTTGCCGAGTTTCGGCGCGGAGCGATTTAGCCGTGACAATGCCTGCACAGCCAGAACATGTTGCAGCTTCTTGTCGACATACATGGTGGTCAGCTTTGGCTGGTCGAAGCCGGTCAGGTACTTGTTTGCGACCACAAGCAACCGATATTCATCCTCGTCGAACTTGTCCCTCGTGTCCGACTCCGGGAAACCGTTCATGTCGGCCTCGGTGTAGGTCACACCGTCGACCTCCTTCTCACCGGAAAACGCGATCAAGACCTTGAGCGGATATCCTCGTTCCGCCAGTAGCTTCGTCAAAGCCTTGTAGTAGCGGATCGCCGACTCGATGTTCTGGGTGACGACCATACCCTTGGCTTTGCCGTGAAGCTTCTTCGGCGTCACAACCTGCTCGATGAAATGGTCGAGCATGATCTCAGCTTTTGTGTTTATCGTTTGTTGGCTGCGCTCCACGTGAGCCCGGAGTTTTTTCTGAGCCTTCTTGGTGTCGAACAGTGGGTTGTCAGCTATCGACTTCTGGATTTCATAGTAGCTCTTGTATGTCGTGTAATTTGCCAAGACGTTCAGGATGAAGCCTTCCTCGATCGCCTGCTTCATGCTGTAGAGGTGGAACGGCTTGAAGCTTCCGTCGGGCTGAAGCTCACCAAATTTTTCGAGCGTTGTGTTCTTCGGCGTCGCCGTGAACGCAAAATAGGAGGCATTCCCGCGCATTTTGCGTGACTGCATCGCTGCCAGGATACGATCTTGCGGGTCTTCTTCGTCCGGGTCTGCTTCGCCCGCGCCCATTGCACGGTTCATGTTATCATGCGCGCTGCCACTTTGCCCGCTATGCGCTTCATCAATGATCACTGCGAAGCGTTTGTCGCTGAGGTCGGCGATCCCCTCGATGATAAAGGGGAATTTCTGGATCGTCGTGATGATGATCTTCTTGCCGTTCTCCAGCGCCGATTTCAGGTCGACGGAACGCACGGCTGGTGCGACGATGTTTTTGACTTCGGAGAAGTCGTTAATGTTGTCACGCAGCTGCTTGTCCAGAAGACGTCGATCAGTGACAACAATGACGCTGTCGAACAGCGGTTGGTCCGATGCTTTTCCGCCCGCCACGCTGGTAGATGCCGGATAGGTATCTATTAGCTGATATGCCGCCCAGGTGATCGAATTCGACTTTCCGGAACCCGCCGAATGCTGGATCAGATAACTTTGTCCGACGCCGTTCGTGGCAGCGTGCGACAACAGCCGGCGCACGACGTCCAACTGATGGTAACGTGGGAAGATCATCGACTTTTTGGCCAGGGGGTCTGTCGACTTCCCTTCCAGTAGCACGAAGTGCTGGATGATGCCGGCCAAGCTTTCCTTGGAGAACACTTCTTCCCACAGATAGGCGGTCCTGTGGCCGTTAGGGTTGGGCGGATTGCCCTCGCCTTCGTTATGACCCTTGTTGAAGGGTAGGAAGAAGGTGGCCGGCCCGGCAAGCTTCGTCGTCATGAACACCTCGTCGGTGTCCACGGCCATGTGTACTAACGCACGGCCAAACTGAAGAAGGGGTTGGGTAGCATCACGGCCGTCTCGATACTGCTTCTGCCCATGGTAGCGAGCGGTCTGACCGGTCCACGCATTCTTCAGCTCTACAGTGATCAGTGGCAGTCCATTGACGAAAAGGACCATATCGATCTCTTCGCCTGGATTAGTTTCCGAATAGCGGACCTGTCGGGTAACACTGAAGATATTGGCGGCGAAGTTTTCATGGACTTTGGCCGCCGAGCTGGCGAGGGGGGCCGCGTACATGAGCGTGAAGGCTGCGTCATCGACGGCAAGTCCCTTCTTCAAGAGATACAGAAGCCCATTCTTCTTCACTAGCCGGTCGAAGCGCTCAAGTATCTTGCGCTGCCAGTCGGCTGGGCTGTGGTTCTTCAGTTTGGCCAGCTCTTTTGCCTGGGTGGTTTCCAGAAACTCCCAGAAGAGCCTTGTGTCGATCGCATATTGAGCGTCGAAATCGGAAGGTTGGCCGAACCGGAAGAAGCGTTGTTCGGCCGGCACGGGTTCACTGGCCAAGTCCTCGGTTGTCGTGCCAGTCAGATGCCGCTGGATAGCCTGTTCCAGAGCTACTTCCTTGGTATTGCTGACCATTGCTTGCCCCTTAGACACCAAGATTGCGGCTCTCGATTTCGCGTTTCAGCATATCCCGCCATTCGGCCCAATCTGAATAAATGTCTGTCCCGTAGTAAACTCCGTCTTGTTCGAATTGCTGAAACAGGCTCTTTTGGTCGTCTGATAGACTCGCATCGTGCTGGAAAGCTCTTTCGACAGCACGGTAGCATTCCGAGATGTAGCTATCTGAGACCTTCGCCAACATTTCTTCGACTTGTTTTTTATCCGGCATTGCACCCTCCTCGTTAAATGACTTTGATTTTGCCGGTGACCGCCTCGTTTATAAGGCTGGACTTGAATTCCTTGAGAACGGCGATCTGGCCTTCTTTGAGGCGTACGGCATCGCCGATCTGTTCGGACAAGTTGTTGATGTGCAAGACGATCGCGCCTTGTTCAGTAAGTGGGGGAAGCGCAACCGATATAGCGCCAAAATCATCTGTATATAGCCGCATGAAGCCGGAAGAACCGGTTCCGAGACCTCGCGATGCGTTTCGGAACTGCTCTCCCATGACCCCGGTCTTGAAGAGCTGGAGAAAAAAATCCCCGCTTGCACGCGGAGCGATGTCAAAGATGGCGTAGTCTGGGCTGACAATTCCGCTGGATGTGACTATCCCAAAAATTCCGATGGATGCCCTCATCCGGTTCATCACAAGCTGCCCAGCAAAGACCTTCTTGTAGTCTTTCAGCGCGTCTGCACCGATAGGTTTGTCTGAAACATCGTTATGTGGGACGAGGCCCTCGTTCATCCGCAGAGACAGCAGTGTTTCTGCGCCGGTCGTCGACCTGTCGTTACGCTCTCGGAACAGTCGCTTTAGCGGCACGACGCCCCAATTGGCAGGAATTTGTCCGATCCATTCGATGCCGCTATCCTTCATGGGCGCGTTGGGGTTCAGGCCGCGGGTAACAGCCTGGTGGATCAGGATTTGCCGCCGCTCGCGCAGGAGCGCGATCTGCTCTTCCTCGATCCGCACGGCCTCGTTCACCTTGGCGCATTTCTCATCCAAAAATGCTACGATGGCGCGCTGTTCCGGCGGCGAAGGGATCGGCAGTCGCAGGTATTTGAAGTCGTCATAGGACAGATTCTGTCGCAGTCCGGACCCAAGCGCGTAAAACACCTTCTTCACGTCATAGGAATGAAGAAGGTAGTGCAGAAACACCGGGTCAATTTCGGCCTTGGGCCGCAAATTGATGTAGGCCGATGTGATGATGCCTTTGTCCTTCGCCAGTCCGGTGCGGAGGCTGGTCGTGTCGTTCTGAAGGTCGGTGCCCCGAATGATGATGTCGCCAGGTTGGACGACCTGATAGGTCTCAAAGCTCTCTGGCACCAGCCCGGTCAGCTTGTCCTCATCCTTCACAATCACCCGGCCATAGCTGAGGGAAAGCACCGTGCTTTCCTTCATGCCGGTGTTCCTGTCCCTATTTTCATAGAGACACTGGCGGCCAGGCTCGACGAGCCATTGGTCCGGCACATCTCCGATCCACTCCACGCCGCTGTCCTTGTAGCTGTCATAGGTTGGCCAGGTGGCAAGTGTCATCACGCCGCCTCCGACAGGTCGGCGGGTTTTAGCCCGAGGATATCGGCGATCAGGCCATCGGCCTTTTGCTCCAGCGCCAGAATGTCCCGCGTCACGTCATCAAGGCTGCGCAGCGGTTTGTGGCGGTAGAAATGCTTGTTGAAGCTGATCTCATATCCGATTTTGATTGTGTCGAGGTTGATCCAGGCCTCGCGCACATGCGGCTTCACCTCGGCCGTGAAATAGCGGTGGATGCTATCCTTCAGCGGCACTGCCTCGCTATCACGCAAATCGGCGCTACTCTCGTATGTGAGCCAGCTGCCATCAGGCTGAATGTAAAGGCCGAAGTCGCCAAGTTCGTCGATATGACAACCAAATCGTGCTGCCACATCCTCCAGCTCCACCTTGGTAAACCGCTTGACGCTGTCGATCACCTTTTCTGCGTCGTCTGCATACCAGCTGACGGCGTTTAAGATCGCGTTCTTCTCCGTCGCGGTCAGCTTGATCTTGCGGGCCCTCAGGGCTTTGCTGACGTGTTCTCGGAAGGCGTTGAAATCAGCCGTCTCCTCGGTGCCCACGTCCTGCATCAGATGATAGCTGACTTCAATCAGCTCTCGTTGCCGCAGCCAGAGTCCTGGGTCGGCAAGCTTGGCGCGTTGTTTTGCGTTGAGCGCGATCTCCCGTTCTTCGCACCAGGATTGAATTGCCTTGGCCTGTGACTTCAGGAACCCAGGCTCATACACCTTGTCGCCATGCTCAGCCCACAGATGTTCCATTGGCTCGCGCAGAGACTTGTCGAAGCGCAGAGATTCTAGCCGTTCCGCGCTGAATTGGGCGCGACGACGGTCAGGCCGTTCGACGGTGACCTTGTGATAGCCGAAATCGGTGTTGTCGAAAATCTGCACCGCGATGCCGGTCGGGTCGCCGTCCGCATCAAGTTGGCGTTCTACCGGCTGGAAGGCCGTGTAGGCGGCAATTATGTCTTCGATATGCCCCGGCGCGAATTCGCAGTTCTTGTCGCCGAGGTTCTTGCGGAGCTTGCGGTACATCAGGTTGGCGTCAATCAGCTGCACGCGGCCTCGTCGTGCCTCGGGCTTGGTGTTGGTCACCAGCCAGATGTAGGTGGTGATGCCGGTGTTGTAGAAAAGGTTGTTGGGCAGCTGGATGATGGTGTCTAGCATGTCCCTTTCTATGATGTAGCGGCGAATGTTGGATTCGCCGCTGCCAGCATCGCCCGTGAACAGGCTGGAGCCGTTGTGAACGCTGGCAATGCGCGAACCGATGGCGCTGTTTGCGATGGGCTTCATCTTGCCCACCATTTCCATCAGAAAGAGGAGCTGGCCGTCGCTGGAGCGTGGCGTGGCGTCGACGGTTTCCTTGTTACCCCAATAGTCGGTCAGCTCGACTTGAAATCGCGGGTCGATAACATCCTTGCCATCCTTGATGTACTTGAGCTCGCTGCTCCAGCTCTTGCCATAGGGCGGATTCGACAGCATGAAGTCGAAGCGATGGCCCGAGAACTCATCTGTCGAGAGGGTGGAGCCGACCTTGATATTCTCGGGGTTGTTTCCCTTGATCATCATATCGGATTTGCAGATGGCATACGTCTCGTCGTTGATTTCCTTGCCGTAAAGATACACGTCGCCCTTGGCCGCGATGGGCCCCTCGAGGTCCTTGATATAGTTCTGGGCCTCGGTCAGCATGCCGCCGCTACCACAGGCCGGATCGTAGATGGTCATGACCGGCGGCAATTGGTTGTTGATCGGATCGAAGATGAGGTGAGTCATCAATTGGATCACCTCGCGCGGAGTGAAGTGCTCTCCAGCTTCCTCGTTGTTCTCTTCGTTGAACTTCCGGATCAACTCTTCAAAGACATAGCCCATGCCCAGATTCGACAGGCCAGGCATGATGTTGCCATCGGGGTCTTCGACGTTTTGTGGCGTCAGATTGATGTACGGAGAGATGAACTTCTCGAGCACGTCCAGCAACACCTGCTTGTTTGCCATGTGTCGCATCTGGTCTAGCAGCTTGAAGCGGCCGATGATCTCCTTGACGTTTTCGCTGAAACCGCCGAGGTACTCCTCAACGTTCGCCAACAGAATCTGCTGATTGTTCGTGGCGGTCGCGTGGAGCTGCTTCAGCGTCCATTTACTGGTGTTGTAGAAAACGTATCCGGATGCGGCCGTAAGCGGCGCATCGTCCAGTTCCGTTGATTTCATCTCTTCGCGTTGGAAGCGAACTTCCTCAAGAATGGCCGCCTTGGTGGGTTCAAGCAGAGTGTCGAGGCGACGGAGTACGACCATCGGAAGGATGACGTCACGATATTTACCGCGGACGTAGACATCGCGGAGGCAGTCGTCCGCGATAGACCAGATGAAGGATACGAGCTTGTTATGGGTGGCGTGATTCATGGTGTGTAGTTCAGCTTTTTGTGTTGCTGGCGCAAAGTACAGGCCAAATCTTTAAATTGAGTCCAGTGGATTGCCTCAGGTATCATGCGGAATGTTTCCGCATGATAGGGGTTAGAGCGTTAGGTTCGAAAGACGGTACAGGAGTTTCTCGAATTTTATCGACCTGCCGTCGGATGCGCGATCTTAGAGGACCGCGTCTAGTGAAATCCGCCCGATAGCCCGTCACTTCTTTGGTCGCAATATGTTTGTCTCCGAGCAAATGACGATCTTGCGAGCACCACGTGTCAATGCCACGTAGAGGTCCTGGGCACTGAACGTTGAGGTGTCCAACAGAACAGCCACGTCCGCTTCAAGCCCTTTCAACAAAAGGGTGCTGCCCACAGCACGTCCTTTTATCTCACGACCGATCACTCTCTGTTGTTCGCGAACCGCGATCGCAAGCTCGTGAAATTCCTCTGCGTCGGAGCAAGAATTTAAGGTTCTGAGGCACGCAGATAAGAGTGCTGGCCGGTGCGGTCGTACCCCCGGCTGTTTGTTGATCTCGACGAGTAGCGCGTTAGCCTTGGATGGGGTGGGACTGCCTGCAAAATCCAAGGCGGCTTGCTCCGCATCAGTTACGGGTTTCGAAGCTGTCCCTTTGCCCAAGGATTTCAGTCTTGTTTTCATCGAGCTTGCGTCCACGCCCGTCATCACAGTGGCAGCAAAGTCGATCAGTTCTTCAGTGGCCTCCGCACCGTCGAACGCAAACGACGCGGCAAAATCGACGAAATCCGACAAATCCACACTTTCGACGACGACCGCTCCCGGAGTGTGTCGAGCGACATTCTGCTGTCGTCGTTTGTCCTTTCCGCTGCACAAAATCAATATCGAGCCGGCCCTTACGGGAGAGGCGGTTCGCGCGGCTTTTAACAAGGTAGCGGAGTCCGATGAGCCGGATATCTTTACCCATTCCACTTGTTCAGGTGCCGCCGTCAGATCAATGGGAGAACCCTCACGAAGGAGCGGGCGGATATCGAGTAGCCACTGACCGAGTTCATTACAGCCGACGTTGTTCCAGCGATGGGGGGTATCCAGCTCGCCGATCAAAGGAAAAAAATTCAGGACCTCGGTCCAGTCCACCTTAGGGCCGGACCAACCAAATATGCACTGCAAATCATCCCCTAATACGCAAGTCGGAACGAGTTCAGCCATGGCCATGACGATGTCGTGCTGTGGCTTCATGCAATCCTGGTACTCGTCGACGAGAAGGCGCGAGTAGGTCGCCTTCAAGACATCATCGAGATGTCCGCCTTTCAAAAGCGCTAGAGTATGGGTCTTGATAGCGGTGTAATCGCTCCCAGGAGACCTCAGTTCAGTTATCTTGGGGTCGTGTCCGCTCCGGGTTGGGAACGTGGAGATCAGGTGCAGCGCCCACCCGTCAATGGTCGCGAGGCGATACTTTCGCGCGGGTATTTGCAGAGCATTTAGCCGCTTTTTTAAGGCCGCGACACCCGCGTTTGTATGGGTCATCACAAGGATAGGCTTGTTGTCATCGTGCCGGGCGAGAGTAGATACAATCAAATGCGTCTTGCCACATCCAGCGGGAGCACTCACGCATCCGCGATGTATCGACAATAGATCAGGTATCGCTGCCGTCATTTGACCACCCAGGTCAAAATCGATTGAACGACAGTTCTGAACGGTGGGTCGAACTCCTTGAATTTGGGCGCGATCACATCGCGAGCGAGGGATTCCATACGCCCGATGTCTTTGAACCAGCCCTTCTTGCCTCCCGCAGCTTTGGCGATCCACCCTTTTTGCTGAAGGGTCAGGCAACCCACGTCGGCCAGCGCTTTAGCGTTCTCGAGGGTTAGCTGGCCGCCAGAGGCTGTCCTGATCTTCCCGTCTATCGACGACTCGTCATCTGGGTTCAACTCGACGGCGGCTTCTAGTATCGCCAAGACGGTTGCGTCTGAGGCCGAGCAGATAATGGCATCCTCGATCGACTGGCCAGCAGCCCAGTGAAACAGCTCGCCGCCATTATCCGTAAAGAGCTTCGCCTCCGCCGCTGGGATCGTTCGGTCATTGTCGATGAAAATCGCGACGCGGTAGCCAAGTGATTGGAAAGACGCCGCGCGCTCGAACGGCCGGGTCTCAGACCCCCCGTCGCAGTCAAGCAGCGATACTCCTGCGGCGTCTACAGATTCCTTGCCCTTGACCTCGATACGAAACAGATCGATTCCTCGAATGAAACCGATCTCGGTCTTGCCTTCGCAAATCATAACGGATTTCGCGAGGAACGCGTTTGAGGTGGCACGTAGCGCCCCTTGGGCATCGGCGGGAACAGCAAGCACATGTGTGTGCCCCAGCGCCTTGTCATGCCGAACGACGTGTACCTGCCCGTGGGAAAGCTCCTGCAAAACTATCGGCGAGTGCGATGTTGCAAAAACCTGAACGCTTGGCATCTTGTCTTTCGAGCCCAACGATTTCAGGAAGCGGACGATCCGATGAGGTTCGAGTCCGATTTCGATTTCATCGACAAGGGCAATTGACGTTGCCTTGGAAGCTTCCTTGTGCAGGCCCGCGGTGAGCAATCGTTTGGACCCGGTGCCCATTCCACGCAAGGGAATTCCCGTATCGTCATGTAGGGAGATCGTTCCAGAGCCAAACGTGACAGAGTGGATGTCGAGCATCGCCGTGGCAGTCGCTCCCACCGAAATGCCGAGGCTTTTGGCTGTCGTATTCACGATTTCGATGGCGTCAGTGAGCTGGCCCTTTGCCTTACCGCCGAACGCTGTCCGAGCGTCACGGGCGGCTGCCGACAAGACGCCGGACGTGTCCGGTTTTTCGTCGGACAGCTTGTTGAGCAACGATCCACGCCGCCATGCGAGATGCGTATCGCCGAGCGCTCCCAATCTCATGGGCGACAACCGTTCGCGATCAGCCCACTTGAGGTCGCGCTCCAATCCCTTGGCGGCTGCTCTCGTGGATTCGAGCGTCCAAACGGGTTCGAGGTCTTGGGCGACCGTCAGTTTGAGACACAGCACAGTCTCCAAACCTTTACCCGGCTCCTCGTCCAGATCGCCCAAGGTCGCATTATAGCCTCGAAGGAAGTCTCCGTATGCGTCAAGCTTCTTGAGGTCGTCTTCAAGCGCGCCCAGCACGACCGTGATTGTGATCGGTTCCGCTATATCCAGATTGTGAAAATCGGCATCGGTAAAGGTGGCGACGCGTCTTGCCCCAAGGCATAGGTCAACGGCGTCCAAAATGGATGTCTTCCCGGAATCGCCAGGTCCGATAAGGCAATTAAATCCGGGGCCCGGCATCCATGAGAGATGTTTGATGCCCCGGAAATTGCGGATGTCTATTTTTCGTATGGTCGGCATCGTCCACCGGTCGTATCTGACATTTCGCTGTGGTTAGGCCTCAGCTCGCTAATGCGACTCAGGCGCGCAAGCGCCGATGATCACTAAACATCCGATGGCGTCAACGTGGGGCTGCGGGCTTGGGCTGGGGGAAGAGTTGAAGTGGCTGTGCGAATACTCCGATCACACTCCTCGCGCCTGAGCAAGCTCCTCGCAAACGACTCGCTGTCATAACGAACGCCTTTAGCGCCACGCCAAGCGGGCGATCCTTATGCCATGCCAAACCGATCACCGGAGGCGGCAGCCCCTCGATACGCTTCGAGTACTTCTCGTCATTTGGTCCGAGATCGGTGGTCATCACAGTCGCGAGCGCCGCTAGCTCACCTGTGCCAGCGAGCGACTGCCAGCCGATGTCGCTGCCGACATCGAGGCGATGGCGCAGGCCAAAAACTGCTACAAGTCGTTGCGCGGGCGGTGAGGCTCTACCTCAAAGGCAGGTTATCCGCAGATGAGCACTCTCCGGGCGCAGAGGTGAAAGTCGCGGCGTCTTCATAGATTCTTTCGCCGCCGCTCTCGAGTTGATATCTCAGGTTGAGAACCGCATCAAATAATCATAGCTTCCCCCAGTTCTGACAGCCGAGGGGAGATCAATGCAGGTAATCTACGCTGGCCGTGCGGGCGGAAGAAGCGCGCCAACTACTCCTCTTGGCGAAGGTGATGTCCTTGAACTGCTTGATAACAACTGGAATGACTTCGGTTACGAGACGACCTTCAATACAGCCTGCCGCATCAACGGGGAAATCTTCCACCTCGGCCTGCTTAAAATTCTTTTTACCGGGACGCACGTCAGTCGGGCTTTATTGAAGGACCGGTTGGAAAACGGTTGGGATGGTTCATTTCCCATAGCTGATATCTCGTACACATCTGTCCCGATTGAAGTAAGCTTCTATGCGCAGCTGGTCAGCAATCTAGGTGAAGAGACTGCCACGTCGGTAGCGGTAGCTTTGAGAGACGCCAGTTATCTGGTGAATGTAAAGCATGACCCAGGTGCATTGCATCTCTCTATCACTCCCGGCTTTGGTACTTCGCTTCAGAGAGAGCGCGGTGAACAGCAGAGCTTCGCTAATGGCTGGAAAATCTTCGCGAATGAAGTGATCGCCGTAAACAATCTTGAATTCCGGTTTGTCGACGCTGCGGAAAACCTGCAAGACATCCGTTTCAATTTCCAGCCGACAACTCTTTTGCCAAGCGACATCAACATTCTAATTGGACCCAACGGCGTTGGGAAATCGCGACTTCTTCACCAAATCGTTGAGGATTGGATCGAGGATCGCGACAAGATCGAAGACGGCCCCGGCTTTCTGTCACGCCCGAACCTAAGTCAGATCGTCCTGCTTTCCTACAGCCCGTTCGAGAATTTCCCAGTAAGAGTCGAAGGCAGCAATCGCCAAGACACCGACGTTTACCGCTATTTTGGCCTGCGGGATTCAAATGAACCGTCGTCGTCTACTCTCAGCCTAGATACGCCGAAGAGAGCCACCGCCTTTTCACTTCTGGCATGTGCCATCGACGACATCCGCTTCCGATCAATGCAAACCTGGGCGAAAAAGGTTGCAACAGCCGAGAAAGTCCTGCGGACAGCGTTCGATTTCGATTTCGCAGCGCTTGAAGTTCAAAGCGATACCGATGCGATCTATTCGGACAATACCGACGGAGCTGTTTTCGACGATGCGGAGGGGAAGCGGTTTGTGCGTTTATCGCCGTCAGACCTTCGATACCTTCATACTCAGTCACTCATCGAGAACCTGATCGCACAAAGTGGGGTCGCGTTTTTCAAAAACGGCACTGCCTTGATGCTGAGCTCAGGCCAAAGGCTTTTTTCTTACATCGTCATCAATCTTCTGGGCGTGATGCGACGCAACAGCCTGATTTTGATTGATGAGCCGGAATTGTTTCTTCACCCAAATCTGGAGATACAGCTCATAGAAATGCTGAAGGAAATTCTCAGGGAATTCAGCTCGAAAGCCCTTTTCGCTACGCACTCGATAGTAACAGTTCGGGAAGTCCCTGCCGACTGCGTCCATGTCTTCGCAAGGACCGATGAGGGGATCGCGATCAAGACGCCGCCTTTTCAAACCTTCGGTGGCGATATTCAACGTATCACCTCGTATGTGTTCGGTGACCGGGCGGTGTCCAAACCTTTCGAAGCATGGATCGACGAGCAGTTGCAGGAGCACTCGGCTGCCGACCTGATCAACATGCTTCGGGATCAGCTGAACGAAGAAATGATCATCCAGATTGCCGCAAAGGGCCGCCAATAGTGGTCCATCCTTTAGCGCCTCCAGATTTCGATAGCGTCGAACTTATCAATGAAGTTGTTGCGGAACGACAAGGTGGCGTGAACGCTGCCTACTTCACTGGACGCGCGCAAGAGTGGGCGGAACGTGTCCAAGGTTACGTTCACGGCGGAGGATCGCCTGCGGAAGTTCCCGTCTGGCCCGAGATCGAAGACCGTAAGACTACATTTATCGGCCTCTACACCCATCCGGCGGAAGACTCGGCACAGGGCGCGGTCCTCGACGCGCTCCGGGCTCACAGACTTACATTTTGTCCCGCCTGTGGCGAGATGGGCAAACCGAACACGCTCGATCATTTTCTGCCAAAGAGGAAGTATCCTCACTTCGCCATCGTGCCCCACAATCTCTTCCCGATGTGTGACGCGTGTCAGGGCAAAAAGCTGGAGAAGACTGGCGATGAGGACGCTCCGAAATTCTTCATCCATCCGTATTTTGATCGCTTCACGTCGCCGCGCGTCGTGAAGCTGGCGATAGACCCTCCCTACGATACCCCAACATTCACTATCGGTCCCAGCGAAGACCTTCTGGAACATGAAAGGACGCTTGTGGCTGTTCACCTCCGTGAACTCGCCATAGAAGTGAGGTTCACTCATTTTTTTCGCGAAGAATATATTCGCCTTCTACGGTTGATGCAGGACGCGAGAGACGGCGGACAGAATTGCGCCGCACTGTTGGCCCTCTTCAGGGGGCACGCGAATTCCATTTCACCGAATTCGTGGCAGCACATCTTTTATGACAGCGTGCTGAACAATCCTGATCTCGTGGATTACTTGGCGACGGCTGATTTGCCTGAGCTCCTTTGAGGATGTCCGGATGATCAGTATGCGACGGCAGTTTCCGTTGGAACGGCACTGACCAGGCGAGTGTCAAGGTCGCAAGATGGGCGGACATGGTGTTTTGCGGCACGTCCATGAGCCGGGCGAGCTCTCCCGCCGGAATGCCATCCGGTTCCGACTTCACGAGAAGCCGAAAGGTTTCGAGTCTAGTCGTCTGGGCGAGTGTGGCCAGCGCCGCGATAGCGTTCTTCGATTCCATACCTCCAGAAGAATGGATGTATAAGCGTCTAATACGCACCCTTTTGGAAAGGTCGGTTAGTCGACGAGATGAGCTGTTTATCGTCTCCTGGGCCACCTGGATGCATTTTGAGTGCATTAATTATGCCGGGCCCGAGCAACCCATTATCACGTTTCCGTGATGCGTCTTAGAAGTTGAAGTCTTCGCTTGAAAACGATTTTCAAAGCGGAGTCTTCGGTAGGCACTAATTCAAGACCCCAAGTAACTGATTATGTAAAGGATTTTCGCTTAAACGATATGACGCTGCAGGGCCGTTTGATCATCGTTGATTCGACTATTTAAGGCAACGTCAAATTGTGTCACCGTTGGTTCGTAGATCAGAAGTCAAGCGCAGGATGAGATCGTGGACTTCCTGATTGGTGACAATAGTGAAGGGAGCGACGTGTGAAGAACCGTGACGGACATATCCCGATTCCTCCAATAGGCTCATTTCGAAAACAATCGCTTCTGGAAAACTTCCACTCGCAGCCGAGGGTGCCATGCTCGATCCAGACCAAGACGAGCGGCTGCTGGACTGTCACGACACTCTTCATATCGGACGTGCGAGTGACGGATATAGAGGTTCGCGCTCTGCGAACCGGGCTGGCGGACGCAACGATAGGCGCTCTATTTCAAAAAGTGACTAGAACCTTGCCGACTGTGAAGGGACGGGCCCATGGCAAAGGATAGAAAGCATAACGGTTCGAAGTCGGACATTGTTTTGCCCGAAGGACCGGTATCGCAGCGGCGAGGGTCAGTGGCAGAGCGGCGGCGATTACTGAAGGGCACGGCTGCGGGGAACACTACTGTCACACTAACGCAGTTGCGGGTGGCTGCCTATTGCCGAGTTTCTACGGGAGAGAGTGTTGCCAGCAATCTGTCTATTCCCGACCAAGAGCGATACATGCGAAAGTTCGCCGAAGATAGAAATTGGCAACTGATCAAAGTATATAAGGAAGAGGGACGGAGCGCCAAAACTATAAATCGGCCGGTTTTTAAAGAAATGATCGAAGAGTTGCTCAACGGAAAGCTTAAAATCAAGAAATTACTTGTGTACCATACCGCAAGGTTTTCCAGGAGAATGCGTGATTTCGATGAATACGAAAGTCTACTTTATGAAAATGGCATCGAGGTAATATTTACAACCCAGCAGTTTTCCAGGGACATTGGCGGATTCATCGGCAAGGCTGGTTCGACGCTTTTCGATGAGGTGCACTCTCGGAAAACTGCTGAGGACACCAGCCGGACGATGACGGAGCTGGCGCTGGGCGGCTTTTACGTGGGGGGAGTACTTCCACTTGGCTATAAGGCGGTGCCGTTAGAGTCTAACCCATTGCGCAAGATCATTGTGATCAATGAGGAAGAACGACCTCTCGTGCGCCGTATTTTCGACATGGCGTTATACGGCACGTCTGGCAGTGGCCCGATGGGAATGAAGGCCATTGCCATGAAGCTCAACGAGGAAGGCTGCTGGCCGCGTCGGGTCAAGCGATGGAACAAGACCCATATTCACAGGTTGGTGACCAACCCGATTTACAAAGGGACCAAGCTCTACAACGAGTGCGCACAAGATGAACAGTGGCTTAGCCGCCCAGCAGAGCTGATAACCATACCCGTCCCCCCAATAGTGACTCCCGAGGAGTTTGATGCACTGGCGGAGCAGTTGCAAAGAAAAGACCCTCGGAAAGGCGGCACATCCAAGGCGTTCTCGAGCCCCCTTTTGTTGTCGGGAATTGCGTTTTGTGCGTGCGGTGCACACATGACCTTGTCCACAGGCAGGAACCGTTTCGGACAAACGTATCGGTACTACCATTGCGGCAGCGAAGACCGAACGGGGAAAATCGATTGCGATGGACCACGGGTTCCCGAATCGACGCTCGATCAGATGGTTATCGACTCCGTTGTCACTCATGTGCTCGAGCCGCGACGCATACGAACGTTGCTGGAAAAGCTGAGGGAGCAGTTTATCTCCGAAGAACTTCAGCGGGAAGGGCATGCACAGGCTCTGCGAGATCGTCTCAAAGAGGCCGAGCTGGCTTTCGAGAACGTTTATACCATCGCAAAGTATTCACCCAACCTAGCGAACGAACCATTGATCCTTGGTGAGCGCAACGAATGGCCCACGGCTTTCGTGATTTGACTAAATAGGTTTCTGGCTTTCTGGCTCTCGGTCAGAACTTCTGCTTTGCCCGCTTCGGCATAAAATAGGTTCGGATATTGACGAGTGCTTCGGCGACGGCAGCAGCATCCTGGTGGGTCGCTTTCCGTTTTACCTCGCCGAGCTTGCGGATCGGCGCAATGATATCCCCAGTGACGGCATGACCTCGAAGGACAGGCTGCCAAAGCCTTGGCGCGTGTCGTGTTCCAATGAGAAAGCAGATGTCCCAATCAAATGGATCAAGGGTCTGATCATCGATCTGGGTGAACCTTGGCCGGTGGTCTTTCGGTCTCTCGGAAAGGCTTGCAGATATCCGATTATACTCTGCAACGATCGTCTGCACGGCCCGATGTTCGGTTGTTTCCATCGGCAGGTTTAGGGCATCCGGGCCGGTCAGTTCCGGGATCCATTGCCGTGGGTCGATGAACCTGGGGCCGATGATGAGGGCCGTAAGATAACCATCGAGTCTGCTCATTGACCAGATAGGCGATGGCGGACGACGTCTCCTGATAAAGGCTTCGAATGCGTCGTCATCGAGCTTCGGTCGCGGCGTCATCTCCTGGCTGTTCTGTGTCATGCCGCTTGTCGCTCCTGCTGTGTCATCGCTTCGCGTTCCGCCTTCCAGGCCCAAGGCAAAAGGCTCTCCATCTCGTTGGCTTTCACTTTGCCGGAGATGATGCGCTCCAGCACATCGGCAAGCCAGACGTCGGGGTCCACGCCGTTAAGCTTTGCCGTGTTCACGAGCGATGCCAGGACAGCGAAGGTCTTTCCACCCCGCTCGTTGCCCACGAATAATGAGTTCTTTCTCGTCAAAGCCACGGATTTCATGGAACGCTCGACGACATTGGAGTCCACCTCGATCCGGCCATCCTCTAGAAAGGCTGTCAATCCGCTCCAGTGGTTGAGCATGTAAGTGACTGCCTTGCCAAGTGCCGATTTCGACGACACCTCGTCGCTCAGTTCGGTGAGATGGACCTTCAGTTCTCTCATGATGGGAGCTGCCTCACGACGCCTGCCGCTAAGCCGGGTATCTTCATCTTCCCCTCGTAGTTTTGCTTCGATGCGATAGATTTCGGCAATCCTGGCAAGGATCGACAAGGCCTCCGAAGAGCCGGTCAGTTTGACGACGTCAACGAACTTTCGCCGTGCATGAGCGAGGCAGAAGGCCAGCCGCATGGGGGCAACGTTGCTCTTGCCGCGTCGTTTGACCATGGTTTTATAGGCTTGATATCCATCAACCTGAAGCACGCCGGCGAACGACGACAGTTGCCCCTCGATCTCGCGAGCGCTGCGGCTTTCGGCAAAAATGTAGGCCACCGCCGGCGGCGCCGGACCGTTCCATGGCCGATCGTCAACCGCTTGTGCCCATAACTGGCAGACCTTGGTTCGTTTGCGCCCCGGATCGAGGCGCGGAAGTGGCGTCTCGTCACAGAACACCCTCGGCTGCGAGCGGATGAAGGCGGTGAGTGCATCGTAGAGAAGTTCGAGCCACCAGGCGACCCGCGTGACCCATGCCCCGAGCGTACCGCGATCAATGATGACGCCGCAGGAGGCCAGCATCTGCGCCTGGCGATGCAGCGGCAAATGCCAGGCAAACTTCGAAACGGCGACATGGGCTGCAAACGCCGTGGTCACCATGCCGCCGTCCATGATGCGTGCTGGTGCGGGTGCTTGCACGATGCCACTCTCGCAAGCCCGGCATGCATAGCGTGGCCGGATCGTCCGTTTCACCCGGACTACTGCAGGCACGATGTCGAGCGCCTCGCTGACATCAGTGCCGATGCAATGAAGTTCGAACGAACAGCAGGGGCAAGTCTTGCTCGCTGGCTCGATGAGCTCGTCATAACGCGGAAGGTGTTTCGGCAAACGGCCGATATTGCGGGCTGGCGATCGCCGTGCCTGCGTTTTGTCTTCATCGACCGGCGCGACATCGTCATTGGCAGCAACGGGAATGTCGCCTAGATCGCCAAGATCGAGCATTGCCTGCGTTGGATCGATCGTCGTCATCTTCTCCGATTTCGTCCCGAAGAGCTGGCGCTCAAGGAAGGCAACGCGCGCCTTGAGATCGGCATTCTCTTCGTCGAGCGAGAGAATGATCCGGGTCAATTGCGCAGCATCCTGGGGCAAGGGATCGGGTCGAAGCGGCATGACAGACCCTACCACACGGGTCTGAATCTTCAAGCAAAACCAATAGGATCAGCCTGCTTTTGAGGGCCTCCTCACCGCGTTTCGTTTGACGCGCGTCCAGTCAATGCCGGCCAGCAAAAGCGAGAACTCCTGGGCACTCATCTGCATAGCGCCATCGCGGATCGGAGGCCAAACGAACTTGCCCGCCTCCAACCACTTCGTCGCTAGGATCATGCCTGATCCGTCCCAATAAATGCAGCGAAGCCGATCAAGACGCTTGGCGCGGAACACGAACACGTCGCCACAATAGGGATCGGCCGCAAGGGCTGACGCCACCAAAGCTACCAGGCCATTCATGCCGCGCCGGAAGTCGACGGGTTGCGTCGCAACCATGATCTTCACGCCATTTGGCGAAACTCCGATCACCGGCGCCCTCGCAACGCCGCTACCATCGCCTGCGCCAGTTCAGGCGCTACCGAGCCGATGACCGTCATGCGTGCGCCCGCAATCTCGATCTCAATTCGGCCAGCGAGAACCTCTGGGGCATTCGATGGCGAGCCTTCGTGTCGTGCGCCATCCCCAACCACTGTCACCGGCACGAACACGGCAGGCGGCAAACTAGTCTTTGCCGACCGTTGAGAGGTTAGTCCGGCTTCCCGTCGCCACACATTCAGCAAGCCGCGATTGACGCCCCAGCGCCTCGCAACAGCCGAAATGTTCACTTCAGGTTCTGCGCTCTCCGCGAGAATCCGCGCCTTCTCCTCGTCAGTCCAATTCCGCCGCTGCCGCCGACCGGTGATCACCTCGATCCGCCGATACTTTCCCTCATGCCTGGCTTCATGCATGCCTTCATCCATGACTTCAAGCATGGCATCAGCGCGATCTCCAACCATCCCGGTCCACTCCTATCAATGATAGAGCTTATCTCGAGGCCTCATTCACAAAAGAAAAGGTGGGCTGTTCGTCGCGCTCAC
>NZ_LNCD01000011.1 GCF_001542405.1 Rhizobium altiplani | reverse complement strand
TACGGCGTCGACTCATAAACTCTGGCACCATATTCTTGTTGCGACGAGCTTTACAGCGGCGAGGTAGTTTTCCGGGCGCTTGTCATATCGGGTTGCGATGCCTCGGAACTGCTTGATCCTGTTGAAGAACCGTTCCACGAGATTACGTTGCCGATAGACCCAGCGCGAAAATACGAAAGAGCCCTTGCGATTACTCTTCGGCGGGATGTTGGCCCAGGCCTTTCTCTCGGCGGCCTTTGCCCGTATGGCATTCGTGTCATAACCCTTGTCGGCCAGCAGGATGTCCCCCTCGCCAAGCTCATCCGTCAGCGCGTCGGCTTCGGCACAATCGGCGATCTGTCCACCAGTCAGACGCAGATTGACCGGGCGACCTTCGGCATCGACGAGCGCATGGATTTTGCTCGTAAGGCCGCCGCGGGAACGTCCCATGCCACCATCGTCTCCATCCCTTTTTTTCCCGTGGCCGCGTGCTGGTGAACGCGGACACAGGTCGAGTCGATCATGACGATGTCGCCATCGTAGGCCTTGGACACCGCTTCAAGAAGCCGATCCCATACCCCGGCTTTGCGCCAGCGGACGAAGCGGTTGTAACAGGTCGTCGGCGGGCCATAGCGTTCCGGAACTTCCGCCCAAGGCGAGCCCGTTCGAAACCGCCAGAGGATGCCATTCAGTACCCGCCGATCATCAACGCGGGCAACGCCGCGTGGCTTGTTGGGTAACAACGGCGATATAATCGACCATTCGTGGTCAGTCAGTTCGTAGCGACGACGTGTCATCAAATGCTTCCCTATTTCGAAGCCTTGAATCACGCCGGTCGATAAATGCCAAGAAATTTTATGAGTTTACGCTGTAGTCCCTTGTCTTAGTCTCTTGTCTTGGCGACCATCGTCAAAACATCGTATTGGGCGACCGTCGCACCGTTCTGGTTGGTCACATTGCAGTCCCAGCGCACTTCGCCGTGCTCGGCGCCGATGCGCGGATTGATCTCCTTGCATGTCAATTTCACCTGCAACGTATCGCCCGGATTGACCGGCGTGAGGAAGCGCAGGTTGTCGACGCCGTAATTGGCGAGAACCGGGCCGGGGGCCGGGTCGACGAAGAGGCCGGCAGCAAATGAGACGATCAGGTAGCCATGGGCAACGCGCCCATCGAAGAACGGATTGGCGCGGGCGGCTTCCTCGTCCATATGGGCGTAGAAGGTGTCGCCGGTGAAGTTGGCGAAGTGCTCGATATCCTCAAGCGTGACGGTGCGGGTTCCGGTGACAAGCTGGTCGCCGATTTGAAGTTCGGCGAGCGACTTGCGGAAGGGATGTTCACCGTCCTTGCGCACCTCGGCATCCGCAACCCAGCGGCCGGTGACCGCCGAAAGAAGCGTTGGCGAGCCCTGGACCGCGGTGCGCTGCATGTAATGCTTGACCCCACGAAGTCCGCCCAACTCCTCGCCGCCGCCGGCACGTCCCGGACCGCCATGCACGAGACCTGGCAGCGGTGAGCCATGGCCGGTCGAGGTCTTGGCGCTGACGCGGTTGCCGATCAGCACGCGGCCGTGGAAGGGCGCCATGCCGAGAACAACCTCTTCGGCAAAGGCCGGATCATTGGTGAAGACCGACGATACCAGGCTTCCCTTGCCGCGGCGGGCAAGGTCGACAGCCTCCTCGGCGCTGTCATAGGGCATGACCGTGCTGACCGGGCCGAAGGCTTCGACGTCGTGAACAGCCCGGGCGTCCCAGGGCTTGTCGCAGTATAGCAGCACTGGATTGAGGAAGGCGCCGGCCTCAGCGTCTCCGGAGACGACGCGGGGATTGTCCGGATCACCGGCAACGATCTCGGCATCGGCAAGAAGATCGCGGATGCGGGCGCGGACCTCGTCGCGCTGGGCAAGGCTTGCGAGCGGGCCCATGCGGACGTTTTCATCGGTCGCATTGCCGAGCGCCGTCTTGCCAAGACGATCGCCAAGAGCGGCGACAAGAGCGTCGCAATAGGCGCGCGGTGCGATGACGCGACGGATCGCCGTGCACTTCTGGCCGGCCTTCGCTGTCATCTCGCGGGAGACTTCCTTGACGAAAAGGTCGAACTCCTCGGTGCCAGGGGCCGCGTCGAGACCGAGGACAGAGGCATTGAGACTGTCGGCCTCCATGGTGAAGCGGACCGAATTCTCGATGATCGCCGGATGTGTCTTCAGCTTGCGGCCGGTCCAGGCCGAACCGGTAAAGGTGACGGCATCCTGTCCGTCGACATGATCAAGGAGATCGCCGACGGAACCGCAGACAAGTTGCACGGCGCCTTCGGGAATCAGGCCCGTCTCGACCATGCGGCGCACGACCAGTTCGGTCAGATAGGCCGTCTGGCTCGCCGGCTTGACGATAGCCGGCATGCCAGCAAGCAGGGTCGGCGCCAGCTTTTCCAGCATGCCCCAGACCGGAAAGTTGAAGGCATTGATGTGAATGGCGACGCCCTGCAGCGGCGACAGGATGTGCCGGGCGGCAAACGTGCCGTCGCGCGACAGGTTTTCCACGTCGCCATCGACAAGCACGCGCGTATTCGGCAACTCGCGCCGTCCCTTTGAGGCATAGGACAAGAGAGTGCCAATGCCGCCATCGATATCGACCCAGCTGTCTGCCTTGGTCGCACCGGTTGCCGACGAAAGGGCGTAGAATTCTTCCTTCCTCTCCATCAGCGCCTGGCCAAGTGCCTTCAGCATGGCGGCACGCTCATGAAACGACATGCGACGCAGGGCCGGGCCAGCCTTCTTGCGGCCGTAGGCCAGAGATGCGGCAAAGTCGACGCCGGTGGAATCGATCAATGCAACCGGTACGCCTGTCGAAGCGTCGAGGAGTTCGGCGCCATCCTTCGTGCCGGGAACCCAGCGGCCATAAACATAGCTTTCGAGGCGGCGCGGCGGGTTTACCAGGACGTTCATCGTCTTATCCTTCCGGTCAGTTCAGATTGCGCGCAGCAAGCTGCGCATCAACGGTCGCCTGCCATTCGGATAGCAGCGTCTCGTTGGGTGTGTGGCGAAGGCCGAAGCGAGCCAGAGTTTCGTAGCGCGCCGAGCCGGAGAGCCCGAAGCTTGCCGCAACGCGCGGGCGCCAATAGGCGATTGCCTTGCGCGCTGCCGTTGCTCCGTCTTCCGTTTCGGCAATTTTCTTCAGTCCCTCGATGCCGAGTTCGGTGTGATGCGCCTCGCTGGGTAGAATGGCGCGGAACACTTCGGCAAGTGGCTGGTAGGAAACGCGGGCAAGTTCGCGCAGCTGGATGGTGCTTGCGATACCCATCAGCACGTTCATGACCACCGCGTCGATCCAGCCATGCAGGGGATAGTGGAAGACCGAAAGACGCATGTCGCCACCCTGACGCGCCGCACCGATATCGGCGTCGCGCTCCAGCCGGGCGTCCCAGGGATGATGGACGGCGTAACGGCCGGTGTCGGCGCCAAAGCTGCCCATGATCTCGAGGACCCGACCGGCATGGTCGGTTTTTTCAAGCACGATCTTGGCAGAGGCGATGCGCTCCTTGATGCCTGGCGCATCGTTGATCGTGTCGGCAAAGCCGGCTGCACCCGCAAGCTCGCTATCGACGAAACTTGCCATCAGGCGCAAAAGCTCGCCGCGATAGCGTGGGGTCACATTGTCAGGCGACGTCAGCACGCCACCCTTCAGCAGGTATTCCTCGATCGGCATCGTATCGGACATTGGCTATTCCTCCCTCGCTTTCGCGCCTTATTGGTCGTAGCTGACCACGACCCGGTCGCTCAGCGGATAACATTGGCAGGTCAGAACATAGCCCTGGCGCACTTCGTAATCCTCGAGCGCATGGTTGACCTCCATCTCGGTCTCGCCCTCGATCACCCTGGCCCGACACGTGGAACAGACACCTGCCTTGCAGGCGTAGGGCGCGTCCATATTGTTCTCGAGCGCGGCTTCGAGCAGGGTTTGCCCCTGCTTCGGCATCTTGAAGACACGCGTTGCACCGTCGAGGGTGACAGTTGCCTCGCACGCGGCGTCGCGATCCGCCAAGGCAGCGCTTTCGCTCTTTCGTCGCGCCCGGCCTGGCTGCGAGGACGCAAAGAGCTCGAACTTGATCTGCTCTTCGCGCATCCCGTGGTCGCGAAGGGCAGCGGCGATCGTCAACATCATCGGTTCCGGACCGCAGATGAAAGCGGTGTCGACGGATTTCAGGTCGATCCAGTGCCTGAACAATGCTGCGCACTTTTCGGTATCAATGCGCCCCGTGAAGAGGTCGATATCCTGGGCTTCGCTTTCCAGCACGTGCAGGATGGACAGGCGACCGAGGTAGCTGTTCTTCAGATCGTCCAGCTCCTCGCGGAACATGATCGAGCTGATCTGCCGGTTTGCGTAGACGAGCGTGAAGCGCGAATGGGGCTCACGCGCCAAGGTGGTCTTGATGATGGAGAGCACCGGCGTGATGCCGCTGCCGGCTGCAAAGCCGATGTAGCTCTTGGAAATCTCGGGCTCGATTGCCGTGAAGAACGCGCCCATCGGCGGCATCGCTTCCATCGTATCGCCAATCTTGAGCTCTTCATTGGCCCAGGTCGAAAAGCAGCCGCCGTCGACCCGCTTGATGCCGACCCTCAAGATACCTTCGTCACGCCCGGCACAGATCGAGTAGGAGCGGCGGAGTTCCTCGCCATCGAACTGGCGGCGAAACGTCAGATACTGGCCCTGCGTGAAATCGAACGCACCGCGGTCCTCGTCCAGCGGAGCAAGGGTGACGACCACGGCATCGCGCGTCTCGCGCTTGACGTCGGTGACCTGAAGGGAATGGAAACGTGCCATATTGCGGACCTCACTAGGCAAAGGGTCAGATGCACTTGAAATAATCGAATGGTTCCAGACAGTCGGTGCAGCGATAGCTCGCCTTGCAGGGCGTCGAGCCGAACTGGCTGATCTTTTCGGTGTTTGCCGATCCGCAGCGCGGACAGGCGATCGTCAGATTGGAGCGGCCGGAGAGCCGATCGACGCGCTGGCGCAGGATCCCGTCGATCGCGGTGCCATCGACAGGCGGCGCAATGCCATAGGCCCTGAGCTTTTCGCGACCTTCGGCGCTGATCCAGTCCGTCGTCCAGGCCGGCGAAAGCTGGCGTTCCAGCCGCAGCTTTTCGATGCCCTTCTCATGCAGCGCCCGCTCGATATCGAGATTGATGATCGCGGTTGCCGGACAGCCCGAATAGGTCGGCGTTACCGTCACAACCAGCGTGTCGTCATCGAAGGCGACATCCCTGATGATGCCGAGATCGACCAGGGAGATCACCGGGATCTCGGGATCCGGAACCTCTGCAAGCCACTGCCAGACGTCTGATGTCGAAGGCAAAGTTACGGCCGTCATGACCGCCTCCTTCCGTTACCAGGTCGCGCCCGGATAAGCGCGCTGCAGGAATTGCAGATCGGCCAGTATGAAGCCCATATGTTCGGTATGAAGGCCGCGCTTGCCGCCCTTGTGCATGAAGCCATCGGAAGGCTTCTTGAGCGTTGCCTCGGACAGGGCCTCGCCGACAAGCTCATCCCAGCCGGGCTTCAGGCTTTCCGGTTCCGGTGCAATGCCGGCAGCGACAAGCTCCGCGTCCAACGCGTCGCCGATGAAGAGTTCGCCGCTATAGGCCCAGAGATCGTCAAGCGCTTCCTGCATGCGCCGATGGCTTTCGGCGGTACCGTCGCCAAGGCGGATGATCAGATCGCGGCTGCGATCGAGGTGATAGGCAACTTCCTTCGAGGCCTTTTCCGCAATCTCGGCAATACGCTTGTCGGTCGAACCGCAAAGCGCCTTCAGCATCAGGAAATGCCAGGCGTCGAACAGAAACTGACGCATCAGCGTCTTGCCAAAATCGCCATTCGGACGCTCGACCAGGAGCACGTTGCGGAGGTCGCGCGCATCACGCAGATAGGCGAGATTGTCGGCACTGCGGCCCCGGCCTTCAACTTCGCCAGCAAGACCGAGCCAGAGTTGTGTCTGGCCGATCAGATCGAGCGCGGTGTTGGAAAGCGCAATATCTTCCTCGAGCGCCGGTGAATGCCCGCACCATTCGGAAACGCGATGACCAAGGATCAGCGCATTGTCGCCCATGCGTGTCAGAAATTCGAAAAGTGCCGTCTGGCTGACGGCCGTGTTGGAGGCAGCGCTCATCACATATGCCCCACTTCTTCGGGAACGTCGAAGAACGTCGGATGACGATAGACCTTCGAATTCGAAGGATCAAAGAGCGGTCCCTTGTCGGAAGGCGCGCTGGCGGCGATGTCGCTCGAGCGCACCACCCAGATGCTCACGCCTTCGTTTCGGCGGGTGTAGACATCACGTGCGTTGTTGACGGCCATTTCGGCATCGGGCGCATGCAGGCTGCCGACATGCCGGTGATTGAGGCCGTGCTGGCCGCGGATGAAGACTTCCCAAAGAGGCCATTCGCTGGACATGGACATTTCTCCCGTCTCGCGTCTCTCACGGGCCGTGGCCCGGAAATCGCGTATTGTTAAGACTTGCGACTGCTTGGAGCGGACGCCGAGGCGTCCGGACGCATTATTCGGCTGCGGTGCGCTGAGCTGCGCGACGCGATGTCATCTTCTCGGCGTGGGCAACGAGACCATCCCGGAACCAGGCGCCGTCGTTCCATGCCTTCTGCCGGGCGCCGAGGCGTTCGGCGTTGCACGGACCGTTGCCGGCGATGACGGCGAAGAACTCGGTCCAGTCAGGTTCGCCGAAGTCGTAACCGCCCTTTTCCTCGTTCCACTTCAGATCCGGGTCCGGAACCGTCAGGCCGAGATATTCCGCCTGCGGCACTGTCTGGTCGACGAACTTCTGACGCAGCTCGTCATTCGAATTCTGCTTGATCTTCCAGGACATGGACTGGGCCGAATGCACGGATGCGTCGTCTGACGGGCCAAACATCATCAGCGATGGCCACCACCAGCGGTTCAAGGCGTCCTGGACCATTTCCTTCTGGGCGGGCGTGCCCTTGACCATCTTCATCAGGATGTCGAACCCCTGGCGCTGATGGAAGCTTTCTTCCTTGCAGATGCGGACCATGGCGCGGGCGTAGGGCCCGTAGGAACAGCGTTGCAGCGGCACCTGGTTCATGATCGCCGCGCCATCGACCAGCCAGCCGATGGCACCGATGTCGGCCCAGCTCAGCGTCGGGTAGTTGAAGATCGAGGAGTACTTCGCCTTGCCACTGTGCAGCTGCTCGTACATCTCGTCCCGGCTGATGCCGAGCGTTTCGGCCGCACAGTAGAGGTAAAGCCCATGTCCGGCCTCGTCCTGAACCTTGGCGAGCAGGATCGCCTTGCGCTCGAGCGTCGGGGCACGGGTGATCCAGTTGCCTTCGGGAAGCTGGCCGACGATTTCGGAATGCGCATGCTGGCTGATCTGGCGCATCAGCGTCTTGCGATAGCCTTCCGGCATCCATTCCTTCGGCTCGATCTTCTGGCCGGCGTCGATGCGCTCCTGGAAGGCGCGTTCGATCGGATCCATTTCATCGAGCGTCTTGACGCGGGCGCTGTCGGTCTTGACCATCTGTGCGTACATGGTTCGTCTCCTTTGCCTTGGCGCGTCAGACGCGCTCGAGAATGATCGCGATGCCCTGGCCGACGCCGATGCACATGGTGCAAAGCGCGTAGCGACCGCCCTGGCGATGCAATTGGTAGGTTGCCGTCGTGACCAGCCGGGCACCGCTCATGCCGAGCGGGTGGCCCATCGCGATGGCGCCGCCATTCGGATTGACATGGGGCGCATCATCGGGGAGGTCCAGATCGCGCAACACGGCGAGCGCCTGGGCGGCAAAAGCCTCGTTCAACTCGATCACATCCATCTGGCCGATCGAAAGACCGGCACGCTCGAGCACCCGCCGCGCGGCCGGTGCCGGGCCGATGCCCATGATGCGCGGTTCGACGCCGGCTGCCGCCATTGCCACGATACGCGCCTTCGGCGTCAGGCCTTGTGCCTTCGCGGCCGCTTCGCTGGCAACGACAAGAGCGGCTGCACCGTCATTGACGCCCGATGCATTGCCGGCCGTAACACTGAGATCAGGGCCATTGACGCCCTTCAGTCTGGAAAGCTGGTCGATCGTCGTGCCTGGACGCGGGTGCTCGTCGCGATCGACAATGATGGGGTCGCCCTTCTTTTGCGCGACCTTGACGGCGACCAGTTCGTCCGCGAAGAGGCCAGCCTCCTGGGCAGCCGCCCAGCGGGCCTGGCTGCGGACCGCGAAAGCGTCCTGGTCGGTGCGGCTGACGCCAAAATCGGCTGCCACATTGTCGGCCGTCTGAGGCATCGAATCGACGCCAAAGCCTGCCTTCATCTTCGGATTGACGAAGCGCCAGCCGATCGTCGTGTCGTAGATGGCGTTGGCGCGGGAAAAGGCGCTGTCTGCCTTCGGCATGACGAAAGGCGCCCGGCTCATGCTTTCAACGCCACCGGCAATCACGAGGTCACAGTCGCCGGCGCGGATTGCTCTTGCCGCCATGCCGACGGCATCCATGCCGGAGCCGCACAGGCGGTTGACGGTTGTTGCAGGGACACTGATCGGCATGCCCGACAACAGCACGGCCATGCGACCGACATTGCGATTGTCTTCGCCCGCCTGGTTGGCGCAGCCGTAGATCAGATCATCGACCTTGCTCCAGTCGACGTCAGGATTGCGTTCCATCAGCGCTGTGAGGGGGAGGGCGGCCAGATCGTCTGCGCGAACCGTCGCCAGCGCGCCGCCATAGCGACCGATGGGTGTGCGAACGGCATCACAGATGAATGCTTCCGACATGCGCGATTTCCTCCTGCTCTCGCAAAGCCGACCAATTCAGTATTGATTAACCGACCGATCGGTCATGTTATTAGCACGCGATATGTCACAGAGCAATGCATTTTTGTGGAAAGTTTGTGATATTTAATATTCTGCAGGAAAAACCTTAGCACGAAAGCCGCGCCGCCGGCCTAAAAGCTGATCGCGAGATTGCTAGAAAGCCTCGCCGGCCAGCATCTCCAGGCGCAGGTCCGTCGCTGCGGTCGATGCGGGCAAAGGCCCGGAAGCCGTGACGAAGGTGCGGGCCACGTGGGCATCAGCGGCCGGAGAAAGTTGCCTGTAGGCCCGCGCAAACAGCTGCCGCGCTGCCTTTCCCGGCCAATCGTCGGGGAGTGCGCCTGAGGGCAATCTCGGATCGTGTAGATGAACGGCGCGGAAGCGATGCACCAGGAGGAGGCGGATGGTCAGCGCCATGGAAGGCGAAAAACTGACGGAGGCAGCCGGGCTGAGCAGAGCGCCGAACTGCGCCAGAAAAACCGCATACGCTTCCGCATGCACTGTCAGATCCCAGTACTCGGAGGTGAATTCTTGCAGGGCTTTTGGATCTTGTGGCGGTTCTGCGCGGAAAACCAGGGCAGGCACTGTCGCGGTCACCGCCCTTGCAGGGCCGACCGCCAGGCGGTCATTGAGACGCGCGTGGCCAGCGCGCTTGAGCGCCTGCATGGCGTCTTCGACCGCTGGCCCCGTTACATGAACGAACTGCCATCCGCTATCCTCGGGCGCAGAAAACAGCACGCGGGCCGCCGCCGCGAACTCGCTGCCGGCCGACCGTGACAGCCGGTAATAGCTGCGCCGTCCCTCTCTTTCTCCCGTAAGCTGGCCTGCGGCGACGAGCCGGGAGACGGCGGTGCGCACCAGCGTCTCGCTGATGCCGACGTCCGCGCAGGTCTCGATCAGGTTGCCGATCCAGGCAATGCCGCCGCGCGGCTCGACGACGTCACCGTAGATGGTCACGATGAAGCTCGCTGCCTTCAGCGGGCTTTCATCCAGAATGCGTCGTATCAACTCGCTTGCAAGAGCATCTGCCGGATTGGTCGCTGCCGTCACCGATTCCTCCCTGGATGGTGAGAGTGCGACTAACACATTGTCTCGGCCGCTGCATCCCCGCTGGACGCGAGGCGCTGAGGCGGAGCCATCACGCATCCGCCTCCAGGGAGACCGGATCAGGGTTCTCTGATTGCGCTGTCGAGCCCTCGCAAGATGGGATAGAGGAAGTAGGAGATGACGGTGCGACGCCCCACCATGATCTCGGCTGAAACGGTCATGCCGGGAAGCAGTCGCACGGGCTCGTCCGAGCCTTTCAGCCTTGGATCTGCAAGCGGTATGCGTGCCTTGAAGTAAGGCGCTGGCGACTGGGTGGCTGCCTCCTGCTGGGATGGGGTGAAAGCGTCACGGCTCACCGTCCTGACCGCTCCGGATGCCGTGCCGAACTTCTGGAACGGATAGGCGTCAAATTTGATCCGTGCATCCTTACCCGCCGTGATGCGACCGATGTCACGCGTATTGACGTTGACCTCTGCCTCAAGCGGGACGTTCAGCGGAACAAGCGTCAAGATCGGCTCTGCCTCCCGAACGACGGAGCCGACGGAGCGCGCCGCAAGGTCAAGCACGACGGCATCAGCCGGTGCCGACAGGACCACCATGTCGCGGCGAAGCTCCATCTTCTTCAGTTCTTCGGCCGCAGTGTCGCGCTGGCTGCGCAGGTCGACGAGCTGCTCCATGGCTGCGCGCCTGAAGTCTTCGATAAATGCCTGTCGGTCTGCCTTGAGCTTGGCGAAGGTATGCTCGGCCTCATCGGCCCTGCCCTGGACGGCCGAAAGACTGGTCTCGACGTCAAGGCGGGCGTCACGCGACCCCAGAAGCGTTATCAGGGATCCGCTCTCGCGATTATAAAGCCGCTCCCTGGCACCCTCGATCTGGGACAGCGTTTCGCGTCGATTGGTGAGGACGGCCTCCTGGTTTCGGCTTGAAGCAATCGTCGCTGCCTGGGCCGCGATCTGCTGATCGTAGTTCTGCAACTGTGCCATGTAATAGGCGCGGCGCTGCCCGAACAGCTGCATCTGAAGCAGTTCGTCGCGCGATCCGCCCGCCGTCTGGGTGTAGTCCGCACCGGCAAGCTCGGCTTCCAGACGCTTCACCTGGGCGTCGAGTGCAACAAATTTTGCCCGCTGCTGATCGGCGTCGGCCTGGCTGAACGTCGCGTCAAGTGTGGCAAGCACCTGGCCCTTCTGTACGATCTCGCCGGCGGTCACATTGATCGTGCGGATGATCGATGTTTCGAGCGGCTGCACGACGATGGTCGGCTCGGTCGTGATCAGTTTGCCGGGGGCAATGACGACCTCGTCGATCGAAGACACCGACGCCCAGGTGATTGCCGCCGCAATCAGGGCGGTGATGCCGTAGAGCGTCATGCGGGCGACCCTTGGCGGAGCGCGCTCCTCAAGCTCCACGGCATCCGACTGGAACTCCGCAATCGCTGATGGCAGCGAGCGCCTGAGGGCTGGCTGCGTGACCGGGGCGGTCGTTGGAACAGGCAGGTTCTCTCCTGGCTTTTGAGCGCGCGCGTTCATGCTACCTGCCTCATCTGCTGTGACCAAAGGTGACGGTATGTCATGCAGCGTGTGACCAGCTGATCGTGCCTGCCGATATCGGCGATCTTGCCGCGTTCGACGACGAGAATGGCATCGGCGTCGACGAGCGTGGAGAGCCGGTGAGACACGATGACCACCGTTCTTCCTGCGGCAATCTGGCTGAGGTTCTGACGAATGATCGTCTCGCTGTCAGGGTCGAGCGCGCTGGTGGCCTCGTCGAGGATCAAGAGTTTCGGGTCGGTGATAAGTGCTCTGGCGATTGCCAGACGCTGCTTCTGACCGCCAGACAGGTTCGAGGCGTTTTCTTCCAGCATCGTGTCGAACCCACGCGGAAGCCGCTCGATGAACTCCTCGGCGCCCGCAATGCGTGCCGCTTCCATGATTTCCTCGATGCTTGCATCGGGCTTTGCCGCCGCGATGTTTTCGCGAACGGTGCCGCGGAAGAGGAAATTGTCCTGCAGCACGACACCCGTACTCGTCCTCAGATGCACGAGGTCGATCTCTCGGCTGTCATAGCCGTCCATCCGCACGATGCCCTGCTGGTTCTGATAGAGACCCTGGATCAGCCTGGTGATCGTCGTCTTGCCCGAACCGCTCTTGCCAACGACACCGAAGACGGAGCCGGCTGGAATGCTGAAGGAGACGTTGTCGAGCGCTGGCGGGCCGTCCGGCCCGTAGCGGAACGTCACCTTGTCGAACTCGATGTTGCCTCGAAGGTGCGGGCGGATGCCACGACCGCGACCGGCCTGTTCCGGGCGCTGGTTCATGATCTCGCCGAGCATGCGCACCGAAAGCGCAACTTCCTGGTACTCGTGTACCATCGTCACGATCTGGACAAGCGGGCCAGACACGCGACCAGCCAGCATGTTGAATGCGACCAGCGCACCAATCGTCATCGCGCCGTTGAAGACATCGAGCGCGCCAAGGCCGATGATGGCGACACTCATCAGCTTCTCGAGAAGTCCGGTCATCGATTGAGCGGCCGTCGAGATCTTCTCGACCCGGAACCGGACGGAGATCGATTGCGCCGAATAGTCGTCCCAGGCGCGACGCTGGCGGGGTTCAAGCGCCAGCGACTTGACGGTTCGCATGCCGTGGACGGTTTCGACGAGCAAGGCCTGTCGGTCGCCTTCGGCCTTGTAGAGTGCCTGAAGACGGCGCTGGAAGGGGCCGACAAGCAGCATGACGACGAGGCCGACAAGGGCGGCAAAGCCGATGACGACGAGCGTCAGCTTGACGCTGTAGAGAAGCAGGATCGGGATGAAGACCAGCAGCGAGACGCCGTCGAGAAGCGTCAGAAACAGGCGGCCGGTCAGAAACTCGCGGATCCTGCCCGTCTGCTGCATATGCTTGACGAGGACGCCTGCCGATGCCTGCTCGAACAAGGCAATGGGAAGATTGAGCAGATGACCGAAGGTGCGGGTCGCAATGCGGATATCGATCCTGTTCGTGGCATAGAGCAACAGGTAGCGGCGCAGGAAGCTGAAGGCCGCATCGAAGACAAGCGCAATGGCGATGCCGATGGTCAGCACCGTCAGCGTTGCATAACTTTGATGGACCAGCACCTTGTCGATGACGAGCTGGAAGAAGATCGGCGTCATCAGGCCAAGGCCATAAAGAACGATGGCGGCAAGGGCGACATCGCGGAAGAAACTGCGCTGCTTGATGATCTCAGGAATGAACCAGCGGAAGCCGAAGGGCTGGTCGGCATCATTGATGCCGAAGTTCCGCTTCATCATCACCACAGATCCACACCAGGTCTTGATGAACTGCTCCTGGTTCAGGAGAATGAAGTCAGGGCGCTCGGCCAGCGGGTCGAGAACCCTGATCTTTGCCTCTTCCTCACCCATGGCCGGGCCGGCAATGACGACCCAGTTGCCGTTGTCGAGTTCCGCCAGAACCGGGAAGGCTTCGCCCAACTGGAGCAGCGATGCCCAGGAGAGCTTGATCTGCCTTGCGCGCAGTCCGGCATCCTTGGCCATGCGCAGCAACTGCCGGATTTCGACCGGGCGTTCGTCGACTGCATAGTCGTGCTGCAGGCGCTCGGGCGACAGATCGACGCCGTGATGGCGTGCAACGAGAGCAAGGCAGTGTAGATTGGTGTGCAAAAACGTACTCATGGCCCACCCGGGTGTCTGGGTTGAAGAAGTGGCGTTGGTCAGTTGAAGTTCGGCGATGCGTTTGCCGAGCTACCCGATGGCTGGATGATTTCAGCCTTCGGGCTTGATGGCAGATCGTTGATCCGGCGCACAGCACCGGCTTCGACCAATCCACCAAGGGCCTTCTGCATCAGGTCGACGGCATTCGCGAAAGCGTCGACCGGCATGATGATGCGCTGGCGGAAGACCGGTTTCGGGTTGTTGTTCTGATCGCGCTCGGTGGCCGACAGCGACATCAGATCGATGCGCACGATGGTGCCGGTGACAGTGATTTCGCCAATTCCGTCTGCATAGAGTTCATTGCTCATTGTCGTCTCCTCGTTTTGATGAGTGGTCATGGATGGTGATGCTGTGCATGTTGCCAGGCCGGGAACGGATCCGTCAGATGTCTGCCGAGATCCGGGTCGAAGCTTGCTTCGTCTCCGATCAGGCAGTCGTCGAGCGCCGCACTGATTGCCTTTTGATCAAAGCCCGCGCCGATGAACACGAGTTCCTGGCGGCGGTCGCCCCACACGGCGTCCCAATACCGGTCGAGCAACTGGCGGAATTGCGGATAGCGTGGCCAGTGCGCCCTGGATACGCTCGCCCACCAGAAGCCCTTGGTATCCATGCGCCGCTGTGTGCCGGCAATCGAAAGCAGTCCGATTTCGTTCGGCCGTGTTGCCAGCCAGAAGTGCCCCTTGGCGCGGATGAGGCCCGGCCATTGCTGCGCGAGAAACCGATCGAGCGCAGCAGGGTCAAAGGGGCGGCGCGCGCGATAGACGAAGCTCGAAATGCCGTATTCCTCGGTTTCCGGAACATGATCGCCCCAGCCGTAGAGTTCCTTGTGCCAGTACGGGTGCCGGGCGGACTTCGCCTCGCTGAAAAGCCCGGTATCGAGAATGGTGGAAAGCGGCAGGTGACCGAAGTCCGTCTCGACGACGCGCGCATCGGGATTGAGCGCCGCAACGACCTGGCGCACCGTCGTGCGTTTTTCCGGACTGACCTCCGAAACCTTGTTGATCACGACGACGTCGGCAAACTCGATCTGCTCTACCAAAAGGTCGACGAGTGTCCGTTCGTCGTCGGTGTCCCGGGTTTCTCCACGGTCGCTGAGGAAATCTGCGCTCGAGTAATCCGCCAGAAGGTTGGCGGCGTCGACGACGGAAACCATCGTATCCAGCCGCGCAACATCGCAAAGCGCGCTGCCGTTTTCGTCCCGGAAGGAGAATGTGGCGGCAATCGGCAGAGGTTCGGCAATCCCCGTCCCCTCGATCAGCAGGTAGTCGAAGCGATCGTCGGCAGCAAGCCGACGCACTTCGCTCAAGAGATCGTCGCGCAGCGTGCAACAGATACAGCCGTTCGTGAGTTCCACCAGTGTTTCATTGGTGCGCGACAGGTTGGCTCCGCCACCACGAACGAGCTCGGCATCGATGTTGATCTCGCTCATGTCATTGACGATGACGGCGACCCGGCGTCCTTCCCGGTTACGCAATACATGGTTGAGGATGGTTGTCTTTCCCGCGCCGAGGAAACCCGCCAAAACCGTTACTGGGAGGCGCTTGTCGCCACCTGTCATTGATACTCCCCCACTCGCTGTTACGCTGCGAGCTGCTGCCTGAACGCCACGTCCACATAGTAGTTGGTGCTGTTGTATGTACTCGTCGGGAACAGCCCGCTGGAGCCATATTCATAGAGGCCGTTGCCACCGCTCAGCGCCGACGACATGGCCTGCAGATTGCCATTGGTCGTGGTGTCACTGAAGTAGTTGCCCGTTGCCGAATAGTTGCCGTTGGTGCTGTATGAGACGACGTAAGTCGTGCCGGCATCGATTGCGACCTTCTGCGAGAGGTCGACGGACTGCCAACCGCTTGCGCTCTCGTTGGTGAAGGTCGCGCTCGCCAGCAACGTGCCGCTTGCCGTCCAGAGATAGCCCGTATGGGGTCCGGTATTCTCCTCGCTCTTGTAGAAACGAATGCCGGTGATCCAGCCAGCTGCATCCGACTGGAACTTCATGCCGAGGTTGACTGGATTGTTGTCATTGACCGACGCAATGGCGGGCGTCGTGCCGGCGGCAAAGACGTTCTGCTCGCTGCCCTCGTTGGTCACATTCACCGCGACGCTGGCTGTCGATGTTTGCCCTTGTGTATCCTGGATGGTGTAGTCAAAGCTCGCCGCGCCGATATAGCCTGCGAGCGGCGTGAAGGTGATGGTGCCCGCCTGGCTATTGAATGCGACCGTGCCATTGATCGCATTGCCGACGCTCGCCACCGAGATCTGGTCACCGTCCGGATCGCTGTCGTTGGTGAGGAGGCTTGATGCCTGCAGGACAACAGGCGTTCCGATGCCCGTAGAAATTCCATTGTCATTGACAGCGACAGGTGCACCGTTCTGCGTCGACTGTTGGTAGGTGACATCGACCCAGTAATTGGCCGAACTGTAGGAGGCTGACGGAAACAGTGTTCCGGTACCATAAGCGTAGACGCCATTTCCGCCGCTCGTCGAACTGGACGGCGCAGTCAGCGCTCCGTTGCTATGGTCCGTCGTGAAGTAGTTTGGCGTCGCTGCATAGAAGCCGTTGGAATGATAGCTTGCGACATAGGTCACACCCGCAGAAATGGTGATCGGCTGTGAGAAGCTCACCGTCTGCCAGCCGCTTGCCGTTTCGTTGGTGAACGTCGCCGTTGCAAGAAGTTGGCCGGTGCTGCTCCACAATGAGCCGACATGTGTGCCGACGTCCTGAGCGCTCTTATAGTATCGCAAGCCCGTGATTTGCCCGCTCGCCGATGCCACGAACTTGACGCCCAATTCCACAGAGGAAGGATCGTTTGCGGCGGCAATACTTGGCGTGTCAGAAGAGGCGAACAGATTCGTACTGGTGGGTTGGGCCCCGACGTTCAGAGAGACCGTGGCGGTTGATGTTCCGCCGCGACCGTCAGAAATGGAGTAGCTGAAGCTCGCAGCGCCCACGTAGCCCGTCGTTGGTGTGAAAATGACGGCGTTGGTTTGGCTGTCAAATGTCACCGTGCCATTCGTTGCGCCATTTGCCCCAGTGATCGTCAAGGCGTCGCCGTCAGGATCCGTGTCATTGGCAAGCAGGCTTGCTGCCGCGATTGAGAGCACTGTGTTCGAATAGGTGGTAAAGCCGTTGTCATTGGCCGCCACCGGCGCGTTGTTGACAGTTGATTGGTTGAAGACGACGTCCACCCAGTAGTTCGATGCCTGGTAGCTGGATGTGGGGAACGTCGTGTTCGTTCCATAGGAGAAGACGCCGTTGCCGCCACTGGCAGCACTCGACAAGCCGGTCAGCGCGCCGCTCGTGTGAGCAGTCGAGAAATAGTCGGCGGTCGCGACATAGCTACCCGTCGTGTGATAGGAAGCGACGTAGGTCGTTCCTGCTGTAATCTGGATTGGCGAAGCGAAATTGGCCGTCTGCCAACCGCTCAGGGCCTCATTTGTGAATGTGACAGTGGCGATCAGCGTCCCGTCTGAAGTCCAAATGGAACCGGTATGCGGGCCAGTATCGCCCGCCGCCTTGTAAAAGCGAATGCCAGTGAGTGTTCCGCTTGTCGAGGCAGTGAACTTCATGCCCAATTCCAGCGGAGCATTCTCATGGTAGCCAGCGCCACTTGGACCGTCGCCAGCCTGGAACAGCGATTGGCCGACTCCTTCCTCGACAGTCAGGCTGACATCGCCCTGGTCGGTGCCGCCGCGCCCGTCGGAAAGTGTATAGCTGAAGCTTGCCGGCCCGGTATAGTTCGCATTGGGTGTGAAGATGACGTTCCCGGTCTGGGTATCCAGCGAAACCGTTCCGTTCAGGGCATTACCCACAGCGGCGATAGTTAGAGCATCACCATTCGGATCGATGTCATTGGCAACGAGCGAAGCTATTGAAATCGTCAATGCGCCATTGCGTGCGACCGAGAAGCCGGTGTCATCGGTGGCAACAGGCACGCTGTTCGGGCCAGCATCGAATACGACGTCAACCCAGTAGTTCGACCCGCCAGGGTTGTCACCGGGGAAAGTGCTGGTCGAGCCATACGCATAGACACCGCCACCGTCGACTGCCTTCAGCGCGCCGTTGCTGTACGTCGATCCCGGAGTGAAATAGTGCTCGGTGACAGAGTAATAGCCATTGCTGTGATAGGAGGCGACATAGGTCGTTCCAGCCGAGATATGAATCGGCGAGGAAAACATGACGGTTTGCCAGCCCGAGATAGATTCGCCTGTCGATACACCCGTTGCAAGCAGCGTACCGTTCGCATCCCACAGACTGACGACGTGCTCTCCGACGTTATAAAAGCCCTTGTAAAAACGAATCCCTTCGATGGAACCGCCCATCGTGGATTGAAACCGGACTCCGAGTTCGACACCGTCGCGATCAATCGCAGTCTCGGTCGCGGGCTTGGAAGCGAGCGTCCAGAGGCTGTTCGTGTCGGGCAGGATGATGCTGACCTGCTTGCCCGATGATGGCGTCTCCAAGTTGACGCTGTCGTCCACGGCGCGTGACATGATCGTATAGGTGCCACTGGCCTGAACGACCCAGTTGTAGCTCCAGTTCTCGCGGCCGGTGGCCTTGAACCAGTGCTGTCCACCGTCCGTGGAGACTTCGATGCCAGCGATGATGCCACCGCCGAAATCCTGTGCCGTTCCGGTGATGGTGACATGCTGTCCTTCGACAAAACTTGCGCCGATGATGGGCGAGGTGATTGTCGACGTCGGCTTGATGATATCAGTGGATTGGGTGGCCAGGATCAGGCTGGCATCCAGAGTCGTTGGCTGAATCCCCATGTCCGCGAACATGTTGACCATAGCCTGCTGAACATTTGGATCAGTTGGCGTGTAGGTTCCCTCATGCTGATCGTTCAGTCCCCACGACCAGAAGACGGTACCCGCACTGAAAACCAGCGCACCGCTCTCGGCCCGGTACATAGTCAAGCTGTGGTCGACGACGGCATCGCCGACGGTCATTCCATAGTCGCGCAGATAGGTACTTACGGCGACCGAGGAAAGCGACAAGTTGATTAGGCCGTCAGGCCGGAAGCCGTTTTCGACATCAGAGTCCCATTCGTAGCCCAACAGGTTCTGAACGAGGTTGTACGTTTCCCCGGGCTGCAGATTGGCCACATCAGTGTTTCGCCAGAAGCGCAGATTTGAATAGTCATAAGGAATGGAAATGGTATCAGCGCGATAACTGTCGACCGTGAACATGGTCCCGGTCAGCGAATTTTCTGGCTCCTGTCCGGGGTCGGCATAGCGTGGATCGCGCCAGGTGCCGGTGCCAACGTCGCTCGGATCCGTGCTGGTACCCCAGGTCTCCTTGTAACAGACCATCGTCCGGTAGGCCTGGCCATTGCCATCGATGCTGCTTTCCCAACGGACCTTCCAATAGCACTCGTTGCCACTCCAGAATGCGAGGTTGACGCCGCTGTCGCGCGCCGCCTCGACGTTGGCGCGCTGTTCGCCAGACCAGTACTCGTCGTGGCCGACCGACAGATAGGCCTGGTGGTTGAGCAGCAGGTTGCCATTTCGGGAAGCGTCGACGCCCGAGATGTAGGATACGTCGTAGCCGTTCTGTTCCAGCCACTGGATGGCCGAATGCTCGGCGCCGAAAATGTAGTCCCAGGTTCCACCAATCGGGCTGGTGTTGGTGATGATCGGGCGATTGTAGCTGATCGCCGATGCTCGCCCAATAGCAGTCAGACCGCAACTGCAGTTCGGCGGCAGGTAGCCGATCATGTCTGCCGGATCGACTGGAACCTCTCCGTAGTAGAGGCTCGCCCCACCCCAGGCGTTGTAGGCCTGCCAGGTCGTATCGGATGTCTGGAAGACGATGTCACTCGTCGAGGCGTCGTCACGCACGACAAACGGAATGATGCTTGCATCCTCGACGCCGTCCTCGCGGACGAGCTTGGCAATGTAGACGCCGGAAACGGCATCCGCCGGGATCTCCCAGCTTGCGGAAACCGACCAGTTGCCACAGTCGATCAGGCCGAGAGACATGTCGACGATCGGATGCGGCTGGATCTGCGCCGTCGTCAGTGACTTGTCGATCGATGCGACCTTGCGCGCGCCGTCCCCGCCGTAATAGCCGAGACGATAGATGTCGATGCGGTAGTGGGTCGAATCCGTTGCGATCTTGAAGTCGACGGTCTGGCCGATATTGGTGCTGATTTCGGTTGCGAAGCCCTGAATGGTCCCGCCGCCGTCGCCATCAAGGCCCCATTCACTTCTGGGGTTGCCCTGCTTCAGGTTTTCGAGGGCGATGATGTTCAGCGTAGGAGTGGCCGTTACTGGCGCTGTGACGGCCACAACCGTCGTCGTCGAAGCTGTTGCGGCGAGGGTCGCCGGCGCATCCGAAGTCGCCGCTGCTGACGCAGATGACGTATCCTCAGCCGTTCCCACACTTGCGACCGAGAACCTCAGGACCGGAACACTCGACGTATCGCTCGCGTCCGAGACCGGAAGCACAACGTCAGGAGCAGTTGACAGAGCCGGCTCCAGCGACGTCGTGGTGATGGAAGTGGAAGGATCTGGAGGCAGGACGGTGCGTGGTTTCGTCTGCGGGTCGGAAGTCGAAGAATCTGCGGTCGGCGTTGTGGTGGTAGTAAGCGCCAAGCTCGCCCCGCCGGTCGCGTCGCCTGTGGGGGCGGCGGTTGAAGCTGCTGACGTTTGTGCCGGGGCTGGATCATTGGTCAAAGGAGACGCAGTGGTCGACGTCCCTGTGAGCGAGGTTACCGAGCCGACGGCGCTCAGATCGGCAATTGGCTGATCGCCTACTGACGAAACCACTGTTGCGTTCACAAAAAGGGCGCTGCCTGTTGCTACTGCACTATAAACACTTGAGGTGCCACCATACGCGCTCAAATAGTCGCGGTCCTTGATGTTGATCCTCAGCATGACAAACGCCCTCACTTGCACTGCGACACATGTTCAGGGAATTATCCTGTCATGTTTGCGGCGATAGAGAACGACAGTAATCAGCAGTATGATGCATCGCAGGGCATACCCCGATAGGATTATCGATAAGCTATTGAACGGCTTTTATTTAAGTTGGCTCGGTTCCACTGGAAACAATCCTCAAAGCAGAGCTGGTCAAAGTGTCGTTCGCAGGGGAGGTGATTTGAACCAGATCCGGCAACAGCGCTCATTTCTGCCGCGACCTCGAAACAGGGCAAAGTTCAAATTCGGATTAGTCTTCCCCTCGGTCGGCTGAACTGCCGCCAAGTTCGAATTTCACCGAAGGCCGACCAGTGGGAAGAATGAACAGAGCGTCGAGACCATTAGACTAAGTCCAAGAGTCCACACCTCCTAAAGGCCATGAGGCTATCGGAGCCTCCCCAGCGCGGACATCTTTGTATGTCGAGCTAATCTTGTTCAGCACGATCTCGTCGTCCGTCTCGATCTCGTAGAAGGTGCCGTCAGCGGCCCGGATAGTCACCCACGTGCTACTCGGCTCTGCGGGTAGAGAGCCAACGAACTCTCCCCAAATTACCTGCCGCGTATTCTCGGCTAATGCCGCTAAATCCGAGCCGGAAATCTCTGCATTGTCTTGCGCGAGAGCTTCAAGTTTTTCGCCACCTTCGCCTGTAGCATCAAACCATTCATGTCCCGGTATGGACGACTTGACCGTCGAAACGGTCCAATTTGCTCGGAGAGATCGAGGCGACAACAGGCGTAGCAAATCTCGTAGCTCGGCGGCCAAAACGTGCCCTTCGAGATCGTAAATTCGAACTGATGGCATCGTGGCCTCCGGAGACAGATTTCCATTGGCTGGAACACGTTGTCAACACGCCCTAGTTAGATCGACAGCTCTCTGGCTTGAGCACTGATCTTCTCGCAGGCATCCTCGAACGGATCACGCATTGGCACCAGAGGCGAGGCGCCGAGGAGAAGAAGGGCTTTCAGATGCTGCCAGCCGCCTTCCTCGCCGAGAACCGTCACATAGGATGTCATCGGCTCGCGTGTCTCGCCAGGATACAGGCGTTCATATTCCGCGAAATTTGCGAAATTTTCGCGATTGCCCTCCGAAGGGCGGAAGGTCTCTGCCGCAGCGCCTTCAGCAAGGATTACTTTGTGCGTCGCGAGCAGGATGGCATAGTACTCAATCGTCATATCGTCGCGCGGTGCGATCGGCGCGATTGTCGTGCCATTTACGAGATCCTTCACCCGTATAAAAACGCCATTCAGGAGCAGAGCATGCAGGGGTGAGAGGTAGAGATCGGAATGTGGTGTGCCATTGCCGAGCGCATGACGTGCCACTTGAATCGGTACGACGCCCTCCTGCCAGCACGCGCCTCGCTTCGTAAATACCTGCCGACCGACCCACTTGATGGGGCTGGTTTCTCCTTCCAGAAGGACAACGCGATCTCCCGTCTGAAGATCCTCGACACGCTTTTCGCCGCGATCCGTAAGGATTGCCGTGCCACGCAGAAAACATTGCGGACCGCCGGAGTTGCCATTCCCACCAGAGTTCCCGTTCCCGTTCCCGTTCCCGTTACGTGGGCCCGCGCTCACCGGCAACGACGACACTGCCATTGCAAGGGCCGCCACGCTTGCGACGCGAGCGCCGGTAGCAGCCGCCACCCCGAGAAAACGTCGGCGCGCGGTATTGAATGGCAGATTCGGATCTTTGACGTAAGTCATCCTGACACACCTTGCTAAACGCATCGAAACAGCCTTGGACAAACTATAATACGCCTTCCACCTTCCCACGCTAATTCAGCAGAAAGGCTTAGTGCGAATACGTGCGCAATGTTAATGTGGATATGCCCCGTAGGTGCCTCAGCTAAACCGACGCAAAGTCCCCCATACTCAGACCTGTTTTTCGTTGCTGAAAAGGGGCGCCAGAGGCGACCGTTGTCCGACGGGGGTGGCCGTCGTGTGTCCACCGTCGACCAAACTGAAGAATGAACATTCACAAGAATGCTCGACGAACGCCGATGCGTCGAGAAGAAATGGCTCTCGCTGTTGTCGAAGGCCACCTGAGCCGAGCTTGGGCTGCTTAGGCCCACGGCGTCTCGACCAAGTTTGTCGCCCCTTGGCTCGAGCGCTTCAGAGCGGGCGGTCGCCGAGCGATGCTCGGTCGCTCCTCCCGACCTCGGGAGCCGATCGGGAAAGGTCGGCATCCTAGCCCTGGCCAACAAACTGGCAATCCGCATTCTGGTGATTTCTTGAGGATGGTATCGTTCCGGAAGGAGCTAAATTAGCCAAGCGCCGATGGGATGATTTGGGCACCAAAGCCTTGCGATCGGCGGCGGCACGGCCTGTACCGTTAAGGCTACGACGACCGGAGAACCGACGACAGGAATCGTCTATATTGTGGCCTGGAAATGTAACCGTGCGCTCGTCAACGACAAGCTCGATCCGTTCCCTTGAGGAAGTCAGCATAGGTCGCGCGCAGCCCATCGCGCAGTGTTGTTCGCGCGCTCCATCCCAGGCTGCGCAGTCGGTCAACATTCAACAGCTTTCGAGGTGTACCATCTGGTTTGGAAGTATCGAATACGATTGTGCCCTTGAACTCGACGATATCCATCACGGTCTCGGCCAACTCCCGAATGGTGATATCCTCGCCGGTTCCAACGTTAAATAGGCTTGGTTCGATCCCTTCCTGCTCCATCAAGAAGACGCAGGCGTCAGCCATGTCATCGACATACAAGAATTCACGCATCGGGCGCCCGGAACCCCATACCTCGTAGCTGCGATCACCACGGAGTTTCGCCTCGTGCGCCTTACGAATCAACGCGGGCAGCACGTGACTGTTGTTCAGGTCATAATTGTCATCAATGCCATAAAGGTTCGTCGGCATCACAGACATATATCGGGTTCCGAATTGCCGGTTGTAGCTTTCGCAAAGCTTTACGCCGGCGATCTTGGCAATCGCATACGGCTCGTTGGTCGGTTCAAGCGCGCCGGTCAGCAGGTATTCCTCTTTTATCGGCTGAGGGCAGTCCCGCGGATAGATACAGCTCGAACCAAGGAAGAGCATGCGCGCGACCCCAGCTTGCCAAGCGGCATGGATCACATTCGCCTCTATCATCAGGTTCTGGTAGAGGAATTCCGCGCGGTAGACATTGTTGGCATGAATACCGCCGACCTTCGCGGCGGCCAGGAAAACATAGTCCGGTCGCTCCGTGGTCAGGAACTCGGTGACCCTTGACTGTTGCGTCAAATCGAGATCCGCATGAGTGCGCGTCAGTATATTGGAGTAGCCTGCAGATTTAAGCCGGCGCACAATGGCCGATCCCACCATGCCACGATGACCGGCCACATAAATTTTGGCGCTCTTATCCATGAAGCTATTCGTGATGCTGGAAGGTATTGAAGCCATGCTTTCGAACCACCTCGTCACGCTCGGCGGCCTTGAGATCCTCGCGCATCATTTCCGATACGAGCTCTTCAAACGTTGTCTTGGCTGCCCATCCCAATTTCTGCTTCGCTTTGGACGCATCCCCCAGAAGGGTCTCCACTTCTGCTGGACGGAAGTAACGTGGATCGACCGCGACAACGCAATTGCCTCTTGCATCGAACCCCTTCTCGTCGACACCCGTTCCAGACCAGCGAATGGTCATGCCGATTTCCCGAGCGGCAGCTTCTACAAACTCGCGCACGCTGTATTGAATGCCCGTGGCGATAACGAAATCTTCTGGTTGTTCCTGCTGCAGCATTAGCCACTGCATTTCAACATAGTCTTTCGCGTGCCCCCAATCGCGTTTGGAATCCATGTTACCCAGATACAGGCAGTCCTGAAGGCCGAGCTTAATGCGCGCCAAGGCACGTGTAATCTTGCGGGTGACAAAGGTTTCACCTCGCACTGGGCTCTCATGATTGAAGAGAATGCCGTTGCAAGCATACATTCCGTAGGATTCTCGATAGTTGACGGTGATCCAGTAAGCATAGAGTTTCGCAACAGCGTATGGGCTACGCGGATAAAATGGCGTCGTTTCCCTTTGAGGCGTTTCCTGGACAAGTCCATACAGTTCGGACGTGCTTGCTTGATAAAAGCGCGTCGTTTTTTCCATTCCAAGTATACGGATGGCCTCGAGAATTCTCAGAGCGCCGAGCGCATCCGAGTTCGCAGTATACTCCGGTTCCTCGAACGAAACGGCAACATGGGATTGTGCTGCCAGGTTGTAAATCTCATCCGGCTGCACTTGTTGAACGATGCGGATCAAGCTGGTGGCATCCGTCAGATCACCGTGATGCAGTATGAATTTGCGATCCTCGACATGGGGATCCACGTACAGGTGGTCGATCCGATCTGTATTGAAGAGAGACGTACGCCGTTTGATTCCGTGAACCTCATATCCTTTGCTAAGCAAAAGTTCGGCAAGGTAGGAACCATCTTGTCCGGTTATACCTGTAATGAGTGCTCTTTTGACGGCTCTTCCTCTGCGTGTGCGCGTTGCAAGCGATGTATCTTGGCGCGAGCCATCCATCGTACCCTCTCCTCTTATACTAGCTAGGCGCCCACCCAATCACTTTCTTGGGTTCAGATAGGGTGGCGGCCGTGTTTCCGGTCGCACTAGCACGGCATCGTTGAGTACACATTTTTCCCCCGTCCCGGCCAACGCCCTATTTCGGGCATCATCCTAATGGCGTGGAGTGTGTCCTGCCTCAGCCTGAGGTTCTGGCGAGCCTAAGCCTATCACCGGTTTGAAACGCTCGATATCTTTCGCTAATCTGTTGACACTCGCGGATGACGGTTTACCGACGTAGACAGCATGTCGGTGAATGTTAGGACGTTTCATGAAATTCGGCACCAGCGGTCTTCGTGGCCTTGTAACCGATCTTCAGGGCCATGCCTCGGCTCTTTACGCAACCGCTTTTGCGAGACACCTGCTGGATGCCGGATTGGCGAAGGCTGGAGACCGCATTTTTGTCGCTGGCGACTATCGTCCCTCAAGCCCCGATATTGCTGCCACCTGCATCGGAGCGCTGGCACGCGCCGGCCTGCAGCCGATCGATTGCGGCGCGATCCCGACGCCGGCGCTGGCGCTTTATGCCATGTCGAAGGGCTGCGCCTCGCTGATGGTCACCGGCTCGCATATCCCGGCAGATCGCAACGGCATCAAATTCTATCGACCGGATGGCGAGATCGACAAGGTGGACGAGCTTGCTATCACCCGTATCGCGGCCGAGATAGACGACACCATTGTTGACCTGACACCTGGCGCCGCGCAGAGCGAAGAACACCAGGCCGCTGCGCTTTTCCTGTCACGCAACCGCGTGCTTCTACCGGCTGGCGCACTTTCCGGCCTGAAAATCGGCGTATACCAGCACAGCACCGTTGCCCGCGATGGCCTGATTGACGTGATCGCCGGTTATGGTGCGCAAGTCGTGGCGCTCGGACGATCCGATCATTTCATCCCGGTCGATACAGAAGCCGTGTCGGCGCAGACGATCGAACTGCTGCGCGGCTGGGCCAGGGAGCATGATCTCGACGCCATCGTTTCCGCCGATGGTGACGGCGACCGGCCGCTGGTGGCCGACGAGACGGGTATACCGGTGCGCGGTGACCTCCTCGGGCTCATCGTCGCGCGTTTCCTTGAAGCAAGGGTCGTCGTCACACCGGTGACCTCCAATTCCGGCATAGAGGCGGCCGGCAGCTACCGCGTCACCCGTACCAAAGTCGGGTCTCCCTTTGTTATCGAAGGCATGAACGAGGCGACCGCCTCGGGCGAAACGGCGGTGATGGGCTTCGAGGCCAATGGTGGCGTGCTGACGCAGTCGGATTTCGCCGTTGCGAATGGAGCGCTGACCGCTCTTCCGACCCGCGACAGCTTTTTGCCGGTCCTGGCGACGTTGTTTCTCGCCAAGCAACAGAACAAGCCGCTTTCGGCGATCGCAGCCGATTTTCACCTGCCGGTGGCGGCCGCCGACCGGCTCGAGAATTTTGCCGTCGAGAGGAGCGCTGCAGTAATGGCGCATCTGCGTGCTTCTCCTGCAAACTTGGCGGCCTTCGTCAAACCGCTTGGCGCCATTGGCTCGGTCAGCGATATCGATGGCCTGCGCATCACCCTGGCCGATCGCACTGTCGTCCACTTTCGCCCTTCCGGGAATGCGCCGGAAATGCGTTGCTATGTTGAAGCCGAGGATGATGCAGCTGCTTCGTCGTTGCTTGAGAAAGGCCTTTCCCTCGTCCGCGACTGGACAAACACATTGACCCGATTGCCTATTGAAGGTTGAACTTTATAACCACGGCCCGTCCGTACCCGGAGATTTCCTATGACCAAGAAGATCATTCCAGTCATCATGGCCGGCGGCAAGGGCACCCGCCTGTGGCCATTGTCGCGATCGAACGCGCCGAAGCAGTTCATCCAGCTCGTCGATGAAAAGACGTTGTTCCAGCAAACCCTCGAGCGCGTGACCGACGCCGCTGTCTACGAGGCGCCTGTCGTCATCACCAATCAGGATTTTCGATTCACAGTGGCCGAGCAAGCCCGGGAAGTCGATGTCGATCTGTCCGCCATCATCCTCGAGCCGGTGGCTCGCAATACGGCCGCTGCCATCGCCGCCGCTGCTTTCCACTTGAAGAAGAAATTCGGTGAGGAGGCGATCCTCCAGCTTCTGGCCTCCGACCACGTGATCGATGCGGGCAAGGATTGGAGCGAGGCGATCGCGACTGCGCGCCAGACCGCCGCATCAGGCAAGATCGTCACATTCGGCATCAAGCCGACCGAGCCTGCAACCGGTTACGGTTATATCGAACAGGGCGAGCCGCTTTCGTCCGGCGCGCACAAGGTGAAGCGCTTCGTCGAGAAGCCGCAACTTGCTGCCGCGGAAGAGATGCTGACCACTGGCGGCTTTTTCTGGAATTCCGGCATTTTCATGTGTCGTGCCGACCTGCTCCTGGACGAGCTCGGAACATATGCGCCGGCCGTGTACGAGGCTGCGGAAGCTGCCGTTGCCAAGGCTACGATCGATCTTGATTTTGTCCGTCTCGATGGGCCCAGTTTTCAGAAGAGCCCCGATATTTCTATCGACTATGCGGTGATGGAAAAGACCGCCAATGCCGCCGTGGTCACGTCAGCTTTTGCATGGTCAGACCTCGGTAGCTGGGATGCCATCCGAAAGCTCGTCGAAAAGGACGAGAACGGCAATGTCGTTATCGGCCATGCCACCGTCATGAACACCGAAAATTCGCTGGTCCTGTCGCGTGCCTCGCATCTCGCGGTTCAAGGACTGAAGAATGTGGCTGTCATCGCCAGCGAGGATGCCGTCTACGTTGGTCGCCTCGACGAAGCCCAGGAAGTCGGCAAGCTGGTGAAACTCCTTGCCAAGGCCAAGGAAACATCAAGCCTGACGGAAACCCACCCGACCTGCTATCGCCCTTGGGGCGGTTATACGTCGCTTTTCAACGGCGATCGTTTCCAGGTGAAGCGCCTGTTCGTGTCGCCGGGCAAAAAGCTGTCGCTACAGAGGCATTTTCACCGTTCTGAACACTGGGTATGCGTCAAAGGCACGGCTGAAGTAACGGTCGGCGACCAGGTGACATTCCTGCGTGAAAACGAGTCGGTCTATATTCCGCAGGGCGAGTTGCACCGGCTCTATAATCCCGGCCGGATTGTGCTGGAAATGATCGAAGTTCAGACCGGCTCCTATCTCGGCGAGGACGATATCGTCCGTGTCTCCGACGAGTTCGGGCGTGGATAGGCTCCCCGCGCGGATCGGCCCGGCGCCTGGGCATCAGCCGACGCGCTGATCGTCTTGATTCTGAAACGGAAGCTTCCTTGTGCTGTTGCCGTTGGCTAAGGGTTAGCTCCGCATTTCACACGCTTGGGGCACGGGACACGTGCTTGCGCGAAATCGCCTTTCCGCTTGCTGTCTGCCTCGCCTGGTCGAAACGCGAACGCGGCGTTGCGGTCGGTTGGCGCAATTGATCGGTCCGCTGACGCACGTCTAAAGGGGTGTCCCAAGTGCTCACCAAGCTTGCGGCGCGGTCGTCTCAAGACTGCTCGACGAGGAGGCCGTGTCACCCTATACCCACAAAGGGCAATCTTCCCCGCTGGGTCAAGTCTGCCTTCGTCGAGCAGTAGCAGAGGAGGTGGCGCGGTGCGCGAACCCTCCCGCCGCCGCTCAGCGCGGATTTATGGGCGACGTGTTGGCCGCTCGTGCGATGCCTCGATAACGATCGGCACATCACCGCCGTGCATCGACATGTCTTGGGCTGCCTGCAGATCGTCGGTGTCGTGGCCCTCGTCGAACTCATCAAGGACTAGCCGAAGGATCGTTGCGGCTTCCCTTTTCTTTCCGAGGTCCGCTTCGAGTGCAGCGAGATCGCACGAGGCGCGCAGTTCCCAACCGCGTGCGCACATCTTTCGACTGGCGGCGATGGCACCTGTAATGCAATGGCGTGCCTCATCCGAAGCGGAAATCGATCCCAAAAGGTTTCCCTTTATTCGCAGAAGTTCCGGGCCGTAGCAGAAGTCCCCTTTGGTTTCGACCGATTGGATGGCTTTCTCGACCCGCTCCAACCCTTCGTCGACTTTGCCGAGCGCCGCCAACCCCTTTATCAGCGAGATTTCAAGCATGGTGGTGAAAACCTCATAGGTGGAGGCATGCAGTCGTTCAATGCATCGGCGGAGGCTGTCGACGCCTGCGCTAGGGTCTCCCCGGCGAATAGCTATTTCCGCCTCGAAGCCTCTTGCTACTGACACGTATGGCGACAGGGAGTGCAGCCCGGCACGCGAAATCAGCCAATCAATGTGCTCTTGTGCACTCTCCAGGTCGCCGCGCCAGAGGAAAACCGCGATGCCACCGAGCAGCGCGATGCAAAGTGTCAACGAATGATCCGCCTCCGCCGCTTCCTTGATCGCTTGCCGCGCCCGGACGGCCGCCTGGTCAGGGAAGCCTTGAAGCCAGAGATTCCTGGCAAGGATTCCGCCTGCTAGCCCGCGTCCCTGGAAACCGACATAGCTTCCCGGGGCGCGGCTGGGGAGCGGATCGCTCGCTAACGCAGCCTCCAGTTCGAGCCTGGCGCGGCCAAGTTCGCCGCCGAAGTGCAATGAATTGCCCAGAAAGAAGTGCCCGAGCGAAATCGCAGACGGCTCTTCGGTCGCCTCAGCGACGGAAGAACAGCGATAGGCACACTGGAGCGCCGATTTGAAATCTCCCGTTCGCAGATGAAACATGTTCAACGGACCGAGGACCTTCAGCTGATCGACCGCATTCCCTCGACCTTCGGCAATCTCCAGACCCCTCGTGAGCGCGGGGAGCGCGTCACGGCCGCCGTGGAGATACATGCGGGAGATTCCAAGGCCAGCCTGAAGATGCATCTCCTCACGGCTTTCCTGATAGTGCTCCCCCATTGCAGAAAGGGCGCGCTCGGACCAGCGCTGGCATTCCGGAAAGAGCGACATCGCCTGAAATACCGGAACAGCCGCGGCAGCCAAGCTGATGCCGACATCGACATTGCCGCTGTCGCCGAACGCCCATTCCAGGGCCGCCCGGACGTTATTGATACCAAGGAAATAGGGCAGCCGTTCTGGCCCGCTCGAGAGCGTTGGCCAATCCGGGCCAAACTGCTCCAACCAACGTCGGTAGTACGAGGCGTGGCTGGCAGCCAGGTCGGCAAGATCATCTTCAATCTGGCTATTGAGTGCGTAGGCGCGCGTTGTATCGAGCAACCGATAGCGCATCATCGCGCCGAACGAGTTGGCGCTCAGCAGAGACTTCGCAACAAGACTGTCGATGGCACCAAAGAGGGCAGGTCGGTCAAGAGACGGTGTTGCGATCACCTCCCAGGCGGCATCAAGCGTGAAATCGCCAACGAAGATGGCCAGTCTCCGAAGAACGGTGCGATCGAGGTCGGACAACAGCCCGAAACTCCAGTCTAGCGTCGCCCGCAGGGTCTTCTGACGTGGCGGCGCGTTGCGCGATCCCACCCATGCCAGGGCAAGATGCTGATCGAGCAGGGCAGCCGTCTGGGAGAGGCCATAGGCCTCGACCCGTCTCGCGGCCAGCTCCAGCGCAAGCGCCATGCCATCGAGTTTTCTGCAAATCGCCGCAATGATGCGAGCATCGTCGTCGGTGAGGGACAACGGCACTCCGCTCGCGGCGATGCGCTCGGCGAACATCTGGGAAGCCGGATAGGAGAGAATTTTCTCGGCAGTCATTTCCGGATCGACCGGTGCGCAGGCCAGCGTGTCCAGCTTGTAGATACTTTCGCCTTCAATCCTGAGGGCTTCGCGGCTCGTGACCAGGATGCGGACGTGCGGCGCGGCATCGATTATGCTCGCCGCCAGGTCTGCGACGGTATCGACCAAATGCTCGCAGGTATCGAACACAAGAAGGATGCGCTTATCTCTGAGATAAGCGAGCAAACTGGGGCGCACGTCATCGGAGCCGACCGGTATTCCGAGCATGGACGCGAGGGCGGGCGAAACGAGCGATGGATCGCTTAGCGTCCCGAAATCAGCAAGCACCGCAGCTCCATCGAACGCTCCCGCCAGTTGATTGGCCAATGCTATTGCGACGGTAGTCTTCCCGACGCCTCCACCTCCCACGATGGAAACGACAGGAAATCTCGACAACCTCTCGGAAAGGTCAAGGATATCACTCTCGCGTCCGACCATACGCTCCAAGCGGTTGGGAAGATTGGCATGCCTGAATTTCACCGCGCCATCACCGGGGACCAGCGCAGCGGACGAGCCTGAGATCGGGGCAACGAAGCTGTAGCCGCGGCCGGGGATCGTGGTGATGTAGCGTGCACCGTCCCGCCCATCGCCAAGGGCTTTACGCAGCCCGGTCATGTGAAAGCGCAGGTTGCCTTCCTCAACGATGACGTCGGGCCAGACCGCCGACATTAGATCCTGTTTGGTCAGCAGCGTATTGGGAGCCGAAGCAAGAGCGATCAGTAGGTCCAGCGCCCGCGCGCCAAGCTCGACAGGAACCCCGTCCTTCGCAAGAAGGCGCTGACCGACATTCAGACAAAAGGGGCCGAAGGACACCTCACCTGCCGCATCGCCTGTCGCCCGCGTCATGGCATTACCCCTAACCACCTCCACCGTGCTGTTTATACTCCAACCTCTTTTTCGGAGCCATGGTGGCTCAACATTCGGTTTGCGCACTTCGGGACTTAGACGAGATTGTAGAAGGCATGGATGTTGCCGTGTGTTGCCCGGCAATATGGGCATTCAAGTCGAGCAGCTTCAACCAAAGCAGATGCAATTTCCCGATCCAGGCCGGGCAGGTAGATATCCAGGCGAACGCCGACGACATATCCCTGGTCGTCGGAGGATAACTCCACATTGGCATATATCCTGACATCCGCGTGGAGCTTGATCCGCCTGATGTCGGCGACATGTTTCAATGAACTTGCGAAACTCGCCGACCAGGCGATTGCGACAAGCTGCTCCGGGTTCGTGCCTAGCCGATTGCCGGCAGGGTTTGAAAGCCTGATATCGAGAGCCCCGTCCGAACTGCGTGCGAAGCCGTTCTCTCGGCTGCCAATCGTCTCTGTCCTGGCAGTATGCACATGTTGCATGATCGTACCCCGGGTGAAGGAGGGAGGCGCGCGCATATGCGCGCGCCGGACAAAGGTCAGCCAGACTTCCGCAGACTGCGGAACCCGGCCCGCACTTCATCGACGAACAGCTTCGGCTGTTCCCAGGCGGCGAAGTGACCGCCCTTTGCCACCTTGTTGTAGTGGATGAGGTTGGGGTAGGCGGCTTCGGCCCACTTGCGCGGGGTCTGGTAAAGCTCATCCGGGAAGACACTCACCGCGACTGGTACCTTGACGCCCTTGGGCGCAAAGAAAGCGAGCTTGTTTTCCCAATAGAGGCGGGCTGCTGATACGCCTGTGTTGGTGAGCCAGAAAAGGGTGACGTTGTCGAGCACGTCGTCCGGGCTGAGACCTTCCTTCTGACCGTCGAAGGAACGGGCGATCAATTCAAGGCTCCGGGCGTCGTGGTCGAGCATGTAGGTCGCAAGCGCAATCGGCGAGTCGGCCAATCCGGTCAGCGTCTGCGGCCGCGTTCCCATCAGGAAGGCGTAATAGACGTGCTTGTAGAAGAAGACGAGCTGGTCGTAGGACCTCCGCTCCTCGTCCGACAAGCCTTCCGGAGCAGGAGCGCTGGCAAAGGATGCGTTGTTGATCTCCACAGGAATTGCTCCGGGCATGTTCGTATGGATGCCGAGCAGTTCGGGTGGCGCTTCCACGCCGATCATGTCGGTGATCACCGCACCCCAGTCGCCACCTTGGGCGACAAAGTTCTTGTATCCCAGCCGCCGCATCAGGGTAGTCCATGCGGCCGCAATGCGTTCCGGCCCCCAGCCGGTGGAGTCGGGCTTTCCGGAAAAGCCATAGCCGGGCATGGACGGGATGACGACGTGGAACGCGTCAGAGGCATCGCCCCCATGGGCAGTCGGGTCGGTGAGAGGGCCAATGATCTTCAGTTGCTCGACGATCGAGCCCGGCCAACCATGCGTCACAATCAGCGGCAGCGCGTTTTCATGCTTTGAACGAACGTGGATGAAGTGGATATCCAGGCCGTCGATTTCGGTGATGAAGTTCGGATAGCTGTTGATCCGTGCCTCCACCTTCCTCCAGTCATAGTCCTTTTGCCAATGCCGGAGGACCTGCTTGATCGTCTTGAGCGGCACGCCCTGCGAGAAATCGCTTACCGTTTCTTTCTCGGGCAAGCGGGTATGGGCAAGCCGGTAACGGAGATCATCAAGATCGGCTTCCGGAACGTTGATACGGAACGGGCGGATTGCTTCGGGATCGGTCGACGCGATTGAACGCCCAGGAAACACGTTTGCGATACCGAGCGCGGCGATGCCGGTTGCAGCGGCACCCAAAAGTCTGCGTCGATCGAGGTCGATAACTTCGGTTTTGGTGGTGGTCATGGTCTCTCTCCTCGAGAATGGCGGTTGAGAGTCTGCACCGCTGTGCTGCCCGAAAAGCTACGCCGAGGAGCTGTGAAGCTCACGTTAGGCGTTGTTAATCCTTGTTTGTTGGAGGGCTGCGGCAATCAACGTCTAACAACGCCTAACGTGCGATTTCGGTCGTGCGGCAGTACCTCTGTTGGCAGCACAACGGTGCAGACACTCAACCAACACAGAGGAGTTTCGCCATGACACGCAAGGTTCTGTTCACGGGCAAGACGCACAACACAAACGGCCGCGATGGCGGCGCACGCAGCAGTGATGGCCACCTGGACATCAAGATGACACAGCCTCATCCAGCCGCAGAAAACCTGTTCGGTGCCGCCTGGTCGGCCTGCTACATGGGTGCCATCGAGTATGCGGCATCGCTGAAGCATATCAAGCTTCCGTCCGGCGTCGCGGTCGACGCCGAGATCGACCTGAACCTGGAGGAGGGCTCGTACTTCCTCAGCGCTCGATTGAACGTAAGCGTACCTGGCATCGATCCCGCGGTAGCAACCGAGCTGTTGCATGAGGCCCACAACATCTGCCCGTACTCGAAGGCAACGCATGGCAACGTCGATGTTGTGACAACCCTCATCTAACGGAAGCCCTGGCCTGGCCTGCCACGATGGCAGGTCAGGCAAGCAAATCTTTGATGTAGGAGGCTTCAATGGACAAGGCATTGCGACAACTCGAAGCCAGTAGCGATTTCGGCGAACTGCTGGACACGACAAGCTACGCGCCATTGCCCGACGACTGGCTGATTGGAATTACCGACGTCGTCGATTCAACCTCGGCTATTGCCCGCGGGCAGTACAAGGATGTGAATTTCGCAGGCGCTTCGGCAATTGCGGCGCTGGGCAACGCTTTCGGCAACTTCGATTTTCCATTCGTATTTCGCGGGGACGGCGCTGCATTTGCCTTCGATCCCGATGTTCGAGAAACAGCGGTCGGAGTCCTGCGGCGCGTCGCCGGTTACGCTCGAGATCAACTGCAGCTTGACCTCAGGATCGGGCTTGTGGCCGTCAAGGAAATACGTGCCGCCGGAAGCGACGTGAAAGTCGCGCGTTACGCCGCGTCGGAGACGGCAGCATATGCCATGTTCGCCGGCGGCGGGCTGAACTGGGCCGACCGTGAAATCAAAGCGGGAAATCACGCGCTCCTGCCGTGTCAGGAATACGCAACGCCCGATCTGAAGGGGCTGACTTGCGAGTGGGCACCGATCCCCAGTCGGCGCGGCGACATCCTCTCCCTTCTTGTGGAGCCACAGGACAACATCAGCCCCGAGGCCTTCACCTTGCTGGCAAGGCGACTGCTTGCCTTACTCGGTGTGGAGAATGGCTCATCGCGTCCCGTACCCGAGGTCGTGATCACCAACTCCGTTGCTGACTATCTCGGCGGCAAGGGATGGGCAGACGTCGTCCTGAATTCCGACTACAGGAGGTACGACGATGTCCTTCGCTTGACCCTGGACTGTAAGCCGAAGCAGATCAGGGACGTCGAAGCGCTCCTGACGTCGGCGTACGATCGGGGCGAAGTCCACTTCGGCATGCATCGCCAGTCTCATGCGCTGATGACCTGCCTCGTCCCGGTCGGTGCACGAGGGTCCCACCTGCACTTCCTGGACGGGATGGGGGGTGGCTACACGGCCGCGGCTTCACTGCTCGAGACACAAAGGCACGCGCATCAACCGCGTTGACGCGACTATCAAAAGTTGGCTTCGGACGCCGAAAATCCGAAGATTACGACTGCTAACGTTTTTCAAACACTAGAGATATTTCATGACCCTTGACCGTTTCGCTCCCGCTATTTTTGTATTTCTCTGGTCAACTGGCTGGATCATTGCGAAGTACGCGGCTCTTCACTCCGAGCCATTCTCGTTCCTCACGATGCGTTACGCGCTCTCGGCGGTCGCCTTTTGCGCTATCTCCCTTGCCGTCAGGGCGAAATGGCCCAGTGGCTCTTTGGCGTGGCGCGCGGTCTATTCGGGCGCTTTCCTGCACGGCTTCTATCTTGGCGGTGTTTGGTGGGCGGTGGCGCACGGGGTGCCGGCCGGCATTTCCGGCATCGTTGCCGCCATGCAGCCTCTTCTCACGGCACTGGCGGCCAGCACCCTCATTGGCGAACGGCTGCGCCCTTCACAGACGGCGGGCCTGGCACTCGGCTTCGTCGGCATCGCTGTCGCCATTTCACCGAAGCTCGTGCAACCAGGTGCGTCCGATCTCCTTCATGCTGGCATTCCGCTCGCCGTTAATCTGGTGGCCATGTTCGCTGTCACCTACGGGACGGTTTATCAGAAGAAGCACCTTCAAGATGGTGACCTGACCGCAATTGCGACGTTGCAATATCTTGGTGCATTGGCCTTGACCGCTCCCTTCGCGCTCGCCTTCGAGACGTTCCGCTTCGATGGCACGCTCGAGACCTACGCCGCTCTCGCCTGGTCGGTACTCGGGATATCGGTGGGGGGTATTGCGCTGCTTCTCTTTTTGATCCGCCGAGGTCAGGTCTCGCGCGCTGCGTCCCTGATCTATCTCTGCCCGCCTACGGTGGCGATCCAGGCTCTCATCGCGTTCGGCGAGCCACTTACCCCTCCACTGATCGTTGGCACGGTGATTGTCGCCGCTGGGGTATACCTTACCAATCGGAAGGCACGCCGAGCCGTGAAGGCATGAGGTATTCCATCTGCTCGCAGTGGCTATGGGGCGCTGCGAGCAGATGTCCGACGGCCATGAAGGCGATGATATCGTTATCGAGAGCGGAGCGCGCCGTTCGCTTTCGTTAGCGCTTCGATCATGACAGCCAATCTCGCAAGGTCTTCTTGATGCAGTGCTCTTAGTGCTGCCGAAATTCGTTCTTGAAAAACTCTTCTGTGAGGCCGGCTCGCGCCGCCGAACTATCGACCCGGAGAGCTAGCGCTTCTCCATCAGGAACCACGTCAGGTCATCAGCCGGGAAATTAGCGTCACGGTGATAGATGAAACCGTAGTTGACAAGGCTTAGGTCGGGATAGAGGTCCATCATCTCACCAGCGAAATCGCGCTTCCACAGGCGATCAGTGTGGCCGCGATAGGGAACTTCTACAGGCTTTGGGTTGTAGTATTCGGCGACTAGGACGTAGCGTTTGCTAGCCTCATAGAGGCGCTGATAGGCGATCTTTATCATCTCTGGGTTGAGATGGATTAAGACCCCTGCGGTGAAAGCAAGATCCACTGGCTTCCAATTGATGTCGTCAAACAACGATGCATTGACGGCAGATATGCCAGAAATGGAGTTTAGTTGCTCGAACGCGCGACCGTTGATCTCGATGGCCTGAAACTCCGCGGTTGGGATCAGATTGCGTAAAGCCAGGATATTCAGCCCGATATTGGCACCCAACTCCCTGACCGACTGAACGCCGCGCGTGTGGTGCAGAATCTTGGCAAACATCGCTGTTTTGCCTGCTACCGCCTTTGGCCCTTGATTGCGGTCAATGTAGCTGTTGCCAAATTCGCCGGCCCAGAATTCTTCCTGTTCACTTCCAAACATGATTGCCCTCTCCACGCGATGCCACCCATGGTTACTGCATCATGCCTCGAATACCTCGCCCTGGAAAGTCTTCCGGCTCGCGCCGTTCTCAGTCGCGATCTATCCGTTCCTTGCGCCCATCTCGTGGCTCGTGACGCCGACCGAGTTGGCTCTGCCACCGGTGATTGCGGGTATCTCCATGGCGACGGGCAAGAACGAGGTCCGCTTCTTTTCGCTGCTCTACACCCACGACGCCAGCCTTGACGGCGGGATAAAGCAGGCGATCGACGGCTACGATCCAAACGCCGAGGGCTTGGTTCGGCTGGAAGTGTATCGTCTCATGGCCCCCAAGCGTCGTTAACAGCCCAAACACCAACGTAGTTTCTCTGGCGTGATACTCACTGACACCACCGCCCGAATTCGGTGGTCGACTACGATGAGTTGAGGCTCAATCAGTACCAATGTTGCGACCAGCACGGGCTGGTTCGATGATAGAGGATCAGCGCATGACGAACGTTTTTGTTGAACGCTATGGAAACGCAAGGTCGCCGACGTCTACGCCTATCCCTGCCAGGGCGTAGCCGAGGGAAGAGTTGCCGGGAGACAGTGCAGAGGCCGTCACCGTCTTGAACCCTCCAACGCCAGCAGTCACCAGCGGGTCTTCCCGGCAGTTCTGGCTGCAACTCCTTGCTGTCGGCCTGCTCCATGAGGTCGATGCGTGGACTGCCACTCAGCCGAAGATCGCCTACGAGTACTCCGGCACATTCGTCCGGAGTGAGCCGATGATGGCGGCCCGGTTTGCCGCCATGGGATTCGCGAAAGAGCAGATCGATGGGCTCTTCGCTGTGGCGTCTAACCTTTAAATTTTCGCCAGAACTTATCGAACAGCGTGCTTTTCGGTTTTTCGTACATCATGGCGGCTCTGTCCAACTTCCTTAAGACAGTGATATTCCCATACGAGATGTGCTTCGGCATTCGGGAGACGAACCTCTCCTCTAGGAACATCATGAAATCCGCGACGGCAGGATTTTCGAGATGTTTGCTCGCTTCAGCTAAGAATTGACGTGATTCGCTCGCGGCGCTCTCCTGCCAAAACTGCGCATTGGCTACCAAAAGGCCGTGAGGACGGATCGATAACACTTCAAGGTTAAGTTCGGTGGCGACCTTATTTATCGTCGCTTCATCGCAAACGGCATAGTGCGAAGGTATATTCGCGGGATCGGTGCTGTATGGGAAACCCAGTTCAGGATTTTCAACTTCCGGCGCGAGAGCGAGATGCTCGGAATTGCCAAAGTCATAAAAGATTATCCCGCCTGTCTTGGTAACCCGCGCCTTCTCACGCAGGATTTCCTTCCAGTCAGAAAAGTGCTGAATAAACATGCGTGATATAACGGCATCAAACTCTTCGTCTTCAGCTGGAATTTTAAACCCGCTGCCTAATCGGAGATCTATATCGCGGGCACCCTTTTCAATGCCAAAGCGCTCAAGCATACCTTCACTCGAATCGCATCCGGTCATTTGATACCCGAGGTCATCTAGCGCCATAGCCATAAGGCCGCTACCGCAACCTACATCCAGAATCTTACTCCCTGCGGGGACGAATTCTTGAAGGTATTTTATGTACAGATCACGGCGAACAAGTTGGAATCCCTTATCTGCCGATGCTGTTGCCTCATGGTAAGTGTCTGCTGATGCCCGCGCTTTCCAAGCATTTGTTTTAAATTCTGCAAGAACAGTCAACTTGGTTTCTTTCTTTATTTCTAAAATCTAAAATTGGTATCGATATGAAAAAGTATCGTTAAGGTAATGCGAGCGTGCTTACTGATGCGATCCAAATCATAGGGATCGCTCTTTATCAAGATACTCATAGAGGGAAAAGATTGAATTTGCAGCTTTCACTAGAAATTAACGCCAACCCTGAGGCTTCAATACTAGGCTCAATGTATTTCGGCGCGATAGGCGAGGGGCCACTGACGATTTTCACGCGTTCGACCTTTTGACGTTTGAGATTCCGTCATGTGGTGCGGGAATTTATATTCCGCTGGCCGCTATCTCCTGTCCCGCCCATGGCCAGCGCACACAGCCATCCGTCGCAGGCTTTCTAACTGGGGTTCCGGTCATCGCATGGCCGACGTGATTGCCCGTTGGGCCACATCTTGCGGCTCGCGCCCCTCTCGGTCGCAGTCTATCCCTTTCTAATTTTGCCGGTTGTCTTTCATACGCACGGACAACTTTGGGCGTTCAAAAGATGCCTCTTGCAAACTGAAGCTAGCAAACTAGAAAGGACCTCAAGAAACGGACAGGTGCGTGATGAAAGTCGAGATTTTGCCGTTGGCCGGTTTAGCCAAGATTATTCCAACCAGGCTGGGCGATCATCGCGGATATTTTTCGGAAGTGTTCAAGGATAGCTGGTTCCGCGAGAACGTTGCGGATGTAGCGTTCCTGCAGGAGAACGAATCTCTTTCTGCGACGATCGGCACGGTGCGTGGTCTGCATTTCCAGCTTGATCCGTTTGCGCAGGGCAAGCTGGTGCGCTGCATCGCCGGCAGGATTTTTGACGTCGCCGTCGATATCCGCGTCGGCTCACCGACCTATGGCCAATGGTATGGTTGCGAGCTTTCGATGGAGAATGGCGAACAACTCTGGATTCCGAGAGGCTTTGCCCATGGTTTTGCGACGCTCGTTTCGGACTGTGTCATTTCCTATAAAGTGACGGCCCCCTACAGCGCTGTCAGCGACCGCGGTCTCTTGTGGAACGATTCCGAGATCGGTATCGAATGGCCGGTGCCGCTCGACAATGCGGTCCTGTCGGACAAGGATAAATTACAGCCAAGACTGGCGGATCTGCCGCCGTCCTTCAAATATTGACCGTTACCAGAACGGACGACGAGCGGAGATAACCCATGCGTATTCTCGTAACCGGCGGAGCGGGCTTTATTGGTTCGGCCCTCGTCAGGCATCTTGTAAAGAATATTGGCGCGGAAGTGCTTAACGTCGATAAGCTTACCTATGCCGGCAATCTTGCTTCACTCAAGGAAATCGAAGGCGCTTCGAACTATCGCTTCCTGAGGGCCGACATTTGCGATCTTCCGAAAATGTCGGAGGCGATGAACGGGTTCCAGCCGGACCGGATCATGCATCTTGCCGCTGAAAGCCATGTCGATCGCTCGATCAGCGGTGCCGGCGACTTCGTCCAGACCAATGTCATGGGCACATTCAGCCTGCTGGAGGCGGCTCGGCATTATTGGAACGATCTGTCTGCTGATCGCAAGGAAACGTTCCGCTTTCTGCATGTATCGACCGACGAGGTGTACGGATCGCTGGGCGGCGAGGGCCTGTTCGAGGAGGCCACGGCTTACGATCCGTCATCGCCCTATTCGGCTTCGAAGGCGGCGAGCGACCACCTTGCGATTGCATGGCATCGCACTTACGGTCTGCCTGTGGTCGTGTCGAATTGCTCCAACAATTACGGACCTTACCATTTTCCGGAAAAACTGATCCCGCTGATTATCCTTAACGCCATGGACGGAAAGCCGCTGCCGGTTTACGGCCAGGGCGTCAACATTCGCGACTGGCTCTACGTCGAGGATCACGCGCGCGCGCTCGACCTGATCGCGTCGCGCGGCCGTCTCGGTGAAAAGTACAATGTTGGCGGCCGGAACGAGCGCCGCAATATCGACGTTGTGCGCCGAATCTGCGCGCTGATGGATGAATTGCGCCCACAGGAAAAGGCGCATGCCGATCTGATCACTTTTGTCACCGACCGGCCCGGCCATGATGCGCGCTACGCCATTGATGCCACGAAGCTGGAAACGGAACTGGGCTGGAAGGCACAGGAAAACTTTGACACCGGCATCGAACGGACGGTGCGCTGGTACCTGGACAACGAGTGGTGGTGGCAGCCGTTGCGGCAGGGAGTCTACTCTGGTGAGCGTCTTGGTGTTTTGAACAGGGGCTGAGCCATGCGCATTGCCGTGACGGGAAAACAGGGCCAGGTTGTCTCGGCCCTTCTGGAGCGCGGTTCGGTTGCCGGTGTCGAGATCGTCGCCGTAGGCCGTCCGGAACTCGATCTCGTCGACCGGGCGTCGATCCGCGCAGTCTTTTCGCAGATCAAGCCGGATGTGATCGTCTCCGCTGCCGCCTATACGGCCGTCGACAAGGCCGAAAGCGAAGAGGAGCTGGCCTTTGTCGTCAATGCGGAAGGACCAACGGCGATAGCGGAAGTGGCTAAGGGGCTCGAGATTCCGATCGTGCACCTGTCGACCGATTATGTATTTTCCGGCGATAAACAGGGTCTCTATGTCGAGACGGATGCGACTGGGCCGGTGTCGGCCTATGGCCGCTCAAAACTGGCCGGCGAGCAAGGCATTGCCGCTGCCAATCCCAACCATGTTATTTTGCGAACCGCTTGGGTCTATTCGCCTTTTGGCGCCAACTTCGTGAAGACAATGCTGCGCTTGGCAGAGACTCGTGATGCGCTCAACGTGGTGGCTGACCAGCGCGGCTCGCCGACCAGCGCGCTTGACATCGCCGACGCGGTGATTGCCATCGCAAAGCGCCTTTCTGCCGACAACGACGAGAATTTGCGCGGGATATTCCACCTCACGGGCAGCGGCGAGGCCACCTGGGCGGATTTTGCCGAGGCGATCTTCGCTGGTCTCAAGACCAAGAACGGCAAGGTTGTCTCCGTCGATCGTATCACGACGGCCGATTATCCGACACCGGCGAAGCGCCCTGCGAACTCGCGGCTTTCGAACGACAAGTTGAAACAGACCTATGGAATCGTTCTGCCAGACTGGAAGGAATCCACAAAGGTCGTACTGGACCGCCTGCTTTAGGAATTGGCGCTTACGAGCTCCCGACACACGGAAGGAAAAAGAATGAAGGGTATTATTCTCGCTGGTGGTTCCGGCACGCGGCTTTACCCGATCACCCAGGCCGTGTCAAAGCAGCTCATGCCGGTCTACGACAAACCGATGATCTATTATCCACTGACCACGCTGATGCTGGCGGGGATCAAGGAAATCCTGATCATCACCACACCCCACGATAATGAGGCCTTCAAACGGCTGCTCGGCGACGGAAGCAAGTGGGGAATTTCGATCGAATACGCCGTGCAGCCGAGCCCGGACGGCCTCGCGCAGGCCTTCATCATCGGTGCAGATTTTGTCGGATCGAACCCGTCGGCGTTGATCCTCGGGGACAACATCTATTACGGTCACGGCTTGCCGCAGCTTTTGCGTTCCGGCGCTTCTACCGTCGAAGGCGCGCGCGTCTTCGCTTATCACGTCAGCGATCCGGAGCGCTACGGTGTCGTCGAGTTCGACGGAAGCATGAAGGCGCTTTCAATAGAGGAAAAGCCTGCTAAGCCGAAAAGCAATTGGGCGGTCACCGGCCTTTATTTCTACGATAACCAGGTTGTCGACATCGCCGCAAACCTGAAGCCGTCGCCGCGCGGCGAACTGGAGATCACCGACGTTAACCGCGTCTACCTCGAGCTCGGACAGCTGGCGGTCGAACTGATGGGGCGCGGTTACGCGTGGCTTGATACCGGGACGCCGGACAGCCTGCTCGAGGCTGCCGACTTTGTTGGAACTCTGGAAAAGCGCCAAGGCTTCAAGATCGCCTGTCCTGAAGAAGTCGCCTACCGTCTGGGCCATATTGACGAAGGTCAGCTGGAGAACCTTGCTACTGAGCTCGGCAAGAGCGCCTACGGTCAGTACCTGACGAAGCTCGCAAAGACCAAGCACGACTTGGAATTCTGAAACACAACCGCTTGCCCATTGGAGTTGGGCGGCCGGTGATTAGAGCGGCCGGCCGATCGCGTTGCAGACATCGCGGTAGACATCCTGCACCTCCTCCACGACATGCGCTTCGGTGAAGCCCTGAACGACGCGCTCTCGGGCTTTGGCACCGGCCGAGACAATGCTGGGCTTGTCGAGCGCAAGGGCGCAAATTTGCCCTGCCAGCGTCTCGGCGTCATCCACCGGAACGAGCCATCCTTCCTTGCCGCCGCGCACGAAGTCGCGGCAGCCCGGTACGTTTGTCGTCAGAATCGCTCGGCCGCAAGCCGCGGCCTCCAGAATGGAGCGGGGCAAGCCTTCTCCGCCGCGTGTGGGCATACAGCAAAGATCGTGCTGCGCCCATACCTCGCGCACGTCGTTCGTCGATCCACGCCATTTGACGCCTGAAAGCTCCGACCACGCGCGCAGCGTCTCGACAGACAGCGATCGCGGGTTGGAGGGGTCGGGGAGACCGAAAAGCGATAGGCTAACCTCGTGCCCCCGCTCACGCGCCATCGATACCGCCTTCACAGCCAGATCGGCGCCCTTCGACCACACCATGCGACCCACCATTGCGAGCTTGAGGTCATCGCCAGATGGCGGGGGAAGGGGCTGGTAGTGGTCGGGATCAACGCCGGCTCCGCCGAGCACCGTTACGCCGGCATCTTCGACGTCGAGCCCAAACGTATCTGGATCGGTCGTATTCTCGAACAGAAAGTGATTCTTGCCGCGGCCGCGGATGGCCCGGAACAGATTGCGCAGAGCAAAGCGCGCAAAAGCTGCCTTGGCACTTCGATCCGCGGCGAGAAGCCCCCCTCCGGTGACAGCTAGGATCCGGCCCTTCACGCCAGCCAACGTGGCGGCAAGGCCGCCGGTGACTACGCAGCGGAGCGCAATGCAATGGATCAGGTCGATCCTCTCACGCCGGAGCGTCTGCGCGATCTGGCCGATCGACGAACCGATCGACAGGAAACCGAGGTGTCCTCTCTCAATGTCAAGCGGTATGACGCGAGCGCCAAGCCCCTCGATGATATGCGCGTGCCTGCCGACGCGAGTAATGACGACCACGTCCAAGCCGAGCTCCTTGGCGGCGCGCAACATCGGCAGAAAATGCGATACGAAGAACCAGTCTTCCGTGATGATGAACGCGATCCGAACCCGCGCTTTGGAGAAGCTCATCGTCACCGTCCGATACTGCGCCGCAATAGCCGAACCGTGGCTTTCGGCATTCTCGCATAAATCGCGTGCGCGCATTTTAGAAGGGAAGGGTGGCGACGCCAGAAGGCCGCAAGTGGCAGTGCGAAGGGGTTGTCACGTAAAAGGCTGTCGTTGATGAGTTCGCTCAGCTCCGCTCGCGACAAGGGCGTGCCACGGCGGCGAAGAATTGGCTCGACGTTTTCCATGCTCGCCGCGATGAAACCTTCCCGCTCTGCGATGAACGCAAATAGGCGTTCGAAGGCATGGGCAGCTGTCCCGTCGAGCTGTCCACTCTCACGCGCGAATTGATCGGCAAAATCGACCTCGATCGCCTTTCTCAAGGCCGCGCGTCGAAACCAGAACATTGATCCTGCGGGAAAGCGGTGACCTGCAAGTGCGGATAGATCGACACTCGCTTCCATTCTCTGCAGGGTCCCCAGCATAATGCCTTCATTGATCGAAGTGCGCCCGCCAAGCGGCAGCAGGTGGGCCTGTGGCGCAATCAGCCCGATGCGCGATTCAGTTGCCAGTAACTTGTGCCCTGACAACTCTCCACCTTCCTCCGTCTGCAACAACGAGCCAAGCAGAAAACGCCGCCAGCCATCCCCATCGCCACGATGCGGCGAGCGCTTGGTATGCAGTTTCAGACCGATGTCCGAAACTGATTCAGCCTGTTCCTTAAATGCCGTTAGAAACGGCAAGATATCCCGGCCTCGGTTGTCTACCTCCAGCTCTGTCGCAAGCCGAAGATACGAATTCTTGGGCAGCGCTGCCGGCCGGGAGCCGGCCGGACGAGTTATCACCAGGTCAAAGGGTTGTCGGATGATCCCATCCAGCTCATCAATCATTTCCTCCCAAACGTCGGGGTAGTAGACATGGGCGAAGATGGTGAAGTCTGCGTGCCGAGTGTCATTCATCTAGATTAATGGTCTCTGTCGATGTCTCGACGTCATCACGGGCTCGATCCGCCCTGTAATCCGGGCGGGCGTTTGGGGTGTCGATATGTCGATGCTCTCTCGCATGTACCGTTTCGAAAGACAATCGGAAACCGCAGGTTACTACGGCAGTCCACCTTAAGTGAACCCTTGTGGCTAGATCGCCGCGTCGTTCGAATTCAATCGACTTAGCGGCGAAGGTGTTCAAGATGAAATTGTGCGAATTTTACTGAAGTATTGAGATATGCTAACGGGATTTGCTTCATTTGGAGCTTCCCAGTATGCCACGTTTTCCGTCGAAAGTTTTTTCACGCGGCGGTCTTCCTGGCGGCTTTTCATGCCCTGGCAAAGCCTAACGCCCATCGGGGGAGGCAACGTAGCTCGAACAATTCTATCCAAGCGGCCACCAGTTTCGCTTGGATCCTCTGCCCTCCTCGAGGGGATTGGGGATTGCAACCAGGGGGTCATCGTCAGAGAATTTGGCTTTAGATGTGGACCACCTGCAAGTCGGCGACACGGATTTTGCCATTGATCCGGCGCGCAATCCTGTGTTGGCGGAAAAGTATCTGCGCTGGAATAGAGCAGAGACATATTTTCCTCGCGCTGCTGTTTGAGGATTTGTATATACCGGGTCACCGGATAGCCAAATAAGTGTGGTGAGCTAAGTCTTGCCTCGGAGAAAGGAAGAAATGCTTATTTCGAAAGAGGCGACTCAGTCCTCAAAGCATGTGCGACTCTCGGCGTGGTTGGAGCATGCCCCGTTTGCGTATTGGCTCATGTCAGAATTGCGTCCTAGAACGGTTGTTGAACTCGGTACGCATAATGGCTTTTCCTTTCTGACGTTCTGTCAGGCGGCCGCCGCCCTCGATCTCGGCACAAAAATATTCGCAGTGGACACTTGGGCGGGCGACGAGCATGCCGGCTTTTATTCGAACGATATTTTTGAGGCGCTCGAAACTGAACTAAGGGCCAACTATCCCGATATCGGAGTGATGCTGCGTTCGACCTTCGCCGAAGCGAGACCATCATTTCCGACCGGATCAATTGATTTGCTTCACATCGACGGGCGTCATCGATATGAAGATGTCAGGGAAGATTTCACAATGTGGAAGGACGCACTCTCAGACCATGGCGTAGTCCTCTTCCATGACACCTGCGTCCGGACTGGCGACTTTGGCGTGTGGCGCTTTTGGGCCGAACTGCAGCGTGAATATCCCTGTTTCGAGTTTTTCCACGGAAATGGCCTAGGAGTTCTGTTCTTGGGCGCTAATGTTCCTCCCGCGGTCCGGGCGCTGGCGACCGCATCATCGGAAGAACAGTCGTTTGTCCGGTCCATCTACGCCCGTTTGGGTTCAATTAACCCACTCACCCATCAACTTGATGTAGTCCACCGCGATCTCGGAGAGATTGGTGAGCAGTGTAGGTTGCTGACTGCTGATCGTGACCGGGTCGCCCAGACTCTGGAGAAGAAGGAGGAAGAACTGGCTTCTCTCTTGGCATCGAGAAGCTGGCGTCTGACGGCTCCCTATCGCTGGACCGGGCGTCTGGGCAAGCGCGTTAAACAGGTCACGCGCGCGTTGCCATTGATGGCGAAGCGACAGGGAGGTTATCTAAATCTTGCTCGGAAAGCTTCCTCGATCATAGCACGCGAAGGACTGAGCGGAGCGAGATTGGCATGGCGGAATTCCAACGCGCAGACAAATAGCAGCTCGGAGAACAACTACGAACAGTGGCTGCGGAGATATGCGACGTTGGACGATCCGGCGCGCGCCAGGATCAGAAACGACATCGCCGGATTTCCCGCCCAGCCTTTGATCTCGATCGTGATGCCGGTCTACAATCCCGAGCCGAACTGGCTCGCTGAGGCAATTGATTCCGTTCGCAATCAACTCTATCCGCACTGGGAGCTCTGCATCGCAGATGACTGCTCCACATCCCCAGCAGTGCATCCCATTTTAGAGCGATATGCTGCTATCGATTCCCGCATAAAGGTTTTCTATCGGCCCGCCAACGGCCACATTTCGGAAGCGTCCAACTCGGCGATCGAGCTGGCGACCGGCGACTGGATGGCGCTCTTGGATCAGGATGACCTGCTGAGCGAGGATGCGCTCTTTTACGTTGCGCGGACAATCAATGAAAAGCCGCAGATTGAGTTGATCTACTCCGATGAGGACAAGATCTCGAACGGCAAGCGGTTCGATCCGTATTTCAAGCCCGACTGGAATCCAGATCTGCTACGATCACACAACGCAGTTTGCCACCTCGGGGTGTACAAGCTTGACCGGGTGCGGTCGATCGGCGGCTTCCGCAAGGGATATGAGGGCGCGCAGGACCACGACCTAGTACTACGTTTCACCGATCAGTTGTCCGAGGGTCAGATCGTACATATACCGCGTGTCCTTTATCATTGGCGAAGCCATGCCAGCAGCACTGCACAAAGCGGCGGAAACAAGAGCTATGCAGCACTTGCAGGACAAAAAGCTGTGAGCGACCATCTGGACCGAAAGGGTATCAGAGGACGAGTCGAGATTCTTCCTACCGGCATGTATCGCACGCTATACGACCTTCCTGAAGAACCGCCACTGGTCAGCCTGATCATTCCCACGCGGAACGGGTTGCGACTCCTTCGCAAATGCGTCGAATCGATCCTTCAAAAGACGGACTATCCAAATTATGAGATCTTGATCATCGACAACAATTCCGATGATCCCGCGTCGCTTGAATATTTCAGGCAGATAGAAACCGATAGCCGCGTCTTCGTGATGAGGGACGAACAGCCGTTCAACTATTCGTTGATCAACAACGGTGCGGTTAGCGAGGCCAGGGGTGATTTTGTCGCTTTGATCAACAACGACATCGAGGTCATTTCCCCGAATTGGCTCAGTGAAATGATGAGCCATGCCGTGCAAACAGGTGTTGGCGTCGTTGGTGCGCGGCTTTGGTATCCTGATGACCGCCTACAACACGGCGGCGTAGTTCTCGGCATCGGGGGAGTCGCAGGGCACGCGCATAAATTTCTTCCGAAAGGCGCGCACGGATATTTCTCTCGGGGAGAATTGACCCAGACACTTAGCGCTGTGACTGCGGCATGCGTCGTCGTCCGGAAGAGCACTTACGAGGCCGTCGGGGGATTGGACGAGAACCTTATGGTGGCTTTCAATGATGTGGATTTTTGCCTCAAGGTACGCGAGGCGGGCTGGCGCAATGTCTGGACGCCATTCGCAGAACTCTATCACCATGAATCCGCAACACGTGGCAGTGAAGACACTCCCCAAAAAAAGGAACGCTTTCGGCGAGAGGTCATGCTTATGCTGGCTAAATGGGGAGAGAAACTGACCTCGGATCCGGCCTACAATCCGAATCTGACTTTGGACCGTGAGGACTTTTCTCTCGCCTGGCCACCGCGGAACCACTCGGATCACACGCTTGCTTCCTAGGGCGCTTTGGTATTAATGCAGCCTCGGAGCACTCACTGCACATACAGGGCGCTTGCCTTGCTTATGTCGTGAAACATGACAGCGGAGCATTTTCGCGATCCCTTGAACGCGAAATGCCTTCGATAGAATTTTGGAAACTGGATCGTATATGGCATCCGCAAGAGACGGCAATCTGGCGAAGGCTCTGGTCGATATGGGGCAGAGCATCAAACGGCGGGAGTTATGGCTTTATCTGGGTTGGCGGGACGTGAAGAGCCAGTACAATCGATCGATCATCGGGCCGTTCTGGCTGACCTTGTCGATGGGCGTGATGGTGCTCGGTCTTGGCGTCCTATACTCGCAAATATTGAACATCGATGTTGCAGTCTATCTTCCTAAGCTCGCCATCGGCCTAATCGTATGGGGATTGATCAACGGCATCGTCATTGGCGCATGCAGAGTGTTCATCTCCGCGGGAAGCGCGCTCCGTCAAATAAGGCTGCCTGTCAGCGTGTTCGTATTTCAGTTTGTTTGGGGCCAACTGATCTCGTTCGGGCATAACTTCCTAATTTATATCGTTGTCGCTCTCGTATTTGCGATAAATCCCGGCTGGGTCGTCGTTCTAATCGTTCCGGCCATGATGATCGTCGTGCTAAACGGGTTTTTCGTTTCTCTCATTCTCGGGCCGCTCTGCGCCCGGTTTCGCGACGTGCCCATGATCGTCGCCAGCGCTATGCAGATTGTCTTCTTTATGACGCCGATAATCTGGAGTGCGGATTCGATGTCGCACCGGTCGTTCCTTCTGACGGCCAACCCCTTCTATCATCTGATCGAGATTATTCGCGATCCACTGTTAGGCCGGACGGGCACGCTCGAAAACTGGATGGTCTGCATTGGATTGACCCTCGCTTTGGGCGTGTTCTCGACAGCCTTCTTCGCTCGCTATAGGGCGCGCATCGTCTACTGGAGTTAAGTGCTTGGCGAGAATTTCTCTTTCCGACGTCACCGTTGATATTCCCATCTACGAGCCAGCCGGTCGGTCTCTTAAGAACAACATCCTTTCCACGGCGACGGGGGGGCAGATCCGTCCCCGTGCGGGTACGACCGGGACCGTCATTCGTGCGATTGAGAACCTGACCCTCGATGTCGAACACGGCTCCCGCGTCGGGCTAATCGGCCACAATGGTGCAGGGAAGTCCACGATTTTGAGAGTGATGGCTGGTATTTACGAGCCGACCGGTGGGACTGTCTCGATAGCGGGCGAGGTGGCCTCGCTTTTTGATATTGGCTTTGGAATGGACCCGGAGGCGACCGGCTGGGAAAACATTGTTCTCAGAGGCATGTATCTTGGTTTCAGCCGCCGAGACATCGAGGCGCGGTCAGAGGAGATCGGCAAAGCGACAGGACTCGGTGAGTTTCTCGATATGCCGCTGCGAACCTACAGTGCCGGCATGTCGACCAGGCTGGCCTTTGCGGTTTCCACTTCGCTCAAGCCGGAGGTACTTCTGATCGACGAGGGGATCGGAGCCGGTGATGCGGCGTTCTTGGCTCAGGCGCAGGAACGGTTGCAGGCGTTTATCGGTGAGGCGGGCGTCCTGGTAATGGCGTCTCATTCCAACGACCTTTTGCGAGCCTGGTGCACCGAGGGGCTGTGGATGGAGCACGGCAAGATGCGCATGCGCGGTCCAATCGATGCGGTGATCGGGGCCTATACTGATTTCGTCAATAGCGGAAGGTAGTTGGTATGTTTTGGTTTATGACGGGCAGATTGCCGAGGGAACGATCGATGATCCCGCCGTCAAGCGGCTGCTGACAATCACCGGTGTCAACCTCACCGTTGCGACGAGGTCGATGGCAGTAATCGGTGACATCGCTCGGTTCAGGCGTCCCCAGAAGCTGGTTAACTACTTCGGCCTCTACTCGAAGTCCCCATCAATCAGGACTTGGCGGTGCTCATCATGGACGCGTCAGCAAGTTGGCGGTAGCCATGCCCGCGCGACGCTGGTGAGGCGGCAAGGGCAGCGGCGAAGGCACCAGGTCCCCTGCACGCATTTTTCGTCCGGTCAGGACCAGACGCGGCCATCAGGTTGCTGCCGTTCCGGCAACTTGAGCCAACTGCACGTTCGCAGGTTATTTTAGAGCCCCGCACGTCTCACTCGATATATACGCCGCCCCAATAAGCCCAATCCCAGCCGCAACTTACTCCACATGCCGTTTCCAGCGTTAAGTTGCTGACTCCTTTGGGAATATCGAGCGTGACGGTTTGTTCCGGTCGATCCGCTTCGACATCCTTTGGATTTAGGCATCGGTTCATCATGACCTGATCACCGGCTTTCACTAAGAAGCACGCCCCATCGCTGGCCCCGCCGTTCTGCCATGCCCCAGTACGAAGTCCGAATGCTAGGGAAACTTTCGATGCTCCAGCAACCTGCAGGTGAAGAGACATTGGTGCATGAGCCAAAACTCCCTCTGGAATGGTAATGAATGAAGGCTCCTTAAGGACGTTTTCGCGAAGCAGGGGTGTTAGGCTATCGGCTTTTCTGATCGCGCTGTCGATGAAGGCATTTTTATTGCTTGCGGTGAGTTTCGCGGCATCCAGACGCGTAAAATCGATTCGGATTTTGTCGTCGTAGGCTAGTTGGTGTCCCCCTCCCATCGTGATCTTCACCGAGCGAGCTCGGCGAAGTGCTGGATATCCTGTTCGTCCGGTCGATACGAGGACATAATCGGACGTGGTGTTCACCAGCGGGGATAGCAGAAATCCTGCATCTGCCATTTCTGGGATGAGGCGGTAAGATATGATCGCACCATCATCATACTTCACAGTAAGTTGCGTTCCCGGTGGCCGATACAGGATATCCATGATCTTGCCGAGAAGCCGTGGCTGCACGTGCACAGCCATCATAAGAGGTGCGTCATCCTTTGGTACCTCCACTTCCCGATCGATGCTTGCCTCGACCGAAACGGTTTCGGCCTCAAGATTGGTGATAGGGGTGGTCCGTTTGGCAAGAACCAGTCCCTGGGGCTGTTCGTCGACGGGCTCGTATCGTGAAAAGAATAGGGGCCAAAGCGAGCCCTCCGCAGATGCCGGATGACGGCCGTCAATTGAGCCCGGCGCGAAGACAAGGTAATCCGGCGCCTGCTCACCTTGGAAGAAAGCTCTATTTCTTGCGATCAGCTTCGAGTTGTAGGTTGTATATTCCTGTATCGTCGGTCGAGGATGATAGTTTGACCCTGCCGCAATAGCCAACGATTGGTTTGAAGGCACTACGTCTATTGTGCCCTGATACTTCTGCAGCCCTGAGTTTTCGCCGAGGCGGGCTTTGGCGCTTGTCTGGGTGTTCTGAAGATCCGCCAGCCACTGCTCGGGCGCGACAGTAAAGATCTTCAGCAGGGAAAATTCTTCATTTGCGTCTCGGACCAGTGCCCCGGTATCGGTAAGCAGCGACCGCCCTGCCTCATTTGAGAGGAGGATATAGGGAGGGATAATACTTGCTATCGCAAGCAAGATCGCGACGAAGGAAAGCCTTCGTCCGCACATAGTTGCTGCGCAAGTCAGAACGGCAACTGTCAGTACGTTCCATGCAATTATCGAATGCAGATCGTGCCGAACGAACCCCGCTTTGAAGCCGATGAATAGGAAAGCAAAGAATATAAGCGATATGAGCAGTTTTCTGGTGACGTCGCGCCAACGTCCATCGTTAAGTGTCACGTAAAATAGCAGCGCGATGAACGCGAGACTCGCGCCCAAGTAAGCGGCCAACTCCCTACTCCGTCCTGGAATACTCATTGCGCTGGAGTAACCGCTCGAAACCTCCAGACTAGAGAGGATAAAGGGAATTATCTGTGACTTATCCTGCCCGGAGCCGATGAACGCTACGCAGAACGCAAGTCCCATTGCCGCTAGGTGGAGAGGCAATCGCCTTTGCTTTAGATCACTCAGATCGGCTGCGAACAGGCAAAGAATCGCGAGCGGAAATACGGAGAATTTGGAAAGAGAAACAATGCCGGCAAGCACGGCCCCAGAAACTGATATCGCCCTGTTGGCGCCGCCTGTCCCCGATACTCCACTCATTGCTGCGAAAAAAGGGATTGATAGAAGGAAAATGTCCTTCTGTACAAAGGGGCAAATACCGATAAGGGCTACAATAAGAACACGGGCAGTCAGGGGAGCAATGTTCTTTTGAAGCAGATGTGTGAGCGAGACGCCGATATAAATGGGTACCGCCAAGGAGTATATGGCGAGCTGAAAAGGCGCGCCGTTTTGGAAGGAACGGGTATATATTCCCGATAGCGGGCCGCCAGTGAAGGCGATATCCGTTCCAAACCTCAATCCCTTTTCAGCTGCGTAGGCAAGGGCGGCTTGCCAAGATTCGTCCAGGTTTCCTCCAATTGGATTGAAATGAAGTGGTTTAAATTTCAAATAGAAAATAAGTACAATAAGTACGGCAGTCGATACGAAAGCGACGAAGCGGGAAATGATATTTATATTTTCACGCAACGTTAGGGCCTCCGAACGTGAAATACTTATGAAGGAAGTAGCTGGTAGCTATAGGGCTTAGCACTCCAATCACATGAGCTATTGTTTCTGCGTGAAAATGAAAATTGATTAGGGGGAATACGTTTCGCGCCAAAATCAAACTTACGGCCCAAACTTGTACGAGTGCAATAACGTTGACGCCTGCGAAGCGCAGATATTCGGATCCAGCGTGCCTTGCGGATTTTTCGAAGACGTAGAGCTTCATGAGAACGAACGCGGTTGTCATGCCGACAACGTAGGCGCATACGATTGCAACCGAATAGGTCGTCACTTGCGACAACGCCATTCGAGACAGGATATTGATTGCAGCCGCGACGCCGCCGGAAAGAGCAAATCGGACGAAAGGTCGCGACAGCGCGCGAGACAATTTGTTGGTCACCTTGAGGCCGCCTCCGCCATGTCGCGCCCGTAACGAACACTTTCGGCAATACCGCGATCCTCGGGATAATAGTAACACGTATCAGCGATCTGCAGCCCGCCAATAGGCGTCTGGATGGGCGGCAGCTTGGCCATGAAGTTCGGTTCGCAGACCGGCTGGGCATATTTTAGCCGCCCGACCTTGGCGTCGACCAAATCGGTCTGGGCAATGTCCGGATTAACCTTGCGGATATAGCCGAAGGCCTCGTCGATGAATTGCTGGTCGCTCCATTTCCACTTCGGCTGTGTCACCGGCATGTAATAGGGCACGTAGACAATCGTGTCGCCGACTGGGCGCAAATTGGAGAATTCGATCAACCCCGGAATATCAATGCTCTCGTCGACGATGTTGACCCAGAAATTCCGGCTCACCGACTTCTTCAGCTTGAACAGTAGGCAGACGACACCAATGTTGCGGATCTCATCGTACTTTGCCTTCGAATCTGAGGGTAGATCGGGGACGAGCGTCGAGATTAGCGGCGTCGGTATGGTCGAAATCACGGCGTCCGCAGGGAAGAACCGGCCGCCGGCTGTCACGCCCGTTACCTTGCCATTTTCGGTTTCCACCTTCTCGGCCGGCGTCGACAGGTGCAGCCGGCCACCCTTGGCCGTATAGGCGGATACCAACGCATCGACCAATGTCTGGCTGCCGCCTTCGATATAGCCCAGCTCTTCCTGGAAGATCGAGCGGCGAGAGTTGCCGATGCGGCGCACACGGGTGGCGATCCACGAAGCGGAGATGCCGTCAGCAAGCTCATAGAACTTCAGGTCCATCAGACGCTTCCACAGCGTGTTGTAGACCTCCTTGCCGGAGCCGCCCTCGAGCCATTGCCGCGCCGTCTTGCGTTCGATCGACGCGAAATTGCTGGTCTTCGTCGTCAGGAACATCTGCAGGCCGGTCCGGATCTTGGCAATCAGGCTCAGATGCGGGAAGCGCAGCAGCGAGATCGGGTCGCCCCACGGGTGGATGCGCTCCTTCATGAAATAGCCCATCGACGTCGGGCGCCAGCGCATCTTATCGCCGATGCCGAGTTCGCGCATCAGTGCGAAGGTGGGCTCGTCCGACTTGCAGACGAAATGATAAAAGCGCTCGATCGACAGGCCGCCAAAATCGAAATGTGCAGCCATGCCGCCCGCAACCGAATCCGCCTCGATCAGATCGACTTCATGCCCGAGCTGCACGGCCCGGTGCGCGGCTGCCAGACCCATGGCGCCCGCGCCGATGACCACAATACGGCTCATGTTCTTCTCCTAAAAGTCCAGTACGATGCTGCTGTAGCGCGGATCGAGATAGGTTTCAGCAATCGCGTTGCGCAGCGGCGTGGCAGTCACCCCGAAGATTGACGGCCAGTCGATCACCGCAAAGGTTTCCGGAATGACCAGCGCTTCGAGCTGGCTGGTGGTGAAAGGCGGCTTGCTGCTGAACTTGCCGTAGACGAACAGCAGTACCCAGAACAGATAATAGGGGATGTGGACGATGCGGGCCCTGGGCGTCACTGTCTGATGGATCAGTCCGATCAGGTCGCCGTAGTGGACCTGCTCCAGGCCGGAAATGTCGTAGGTGCCCGTCGTCCGGTTGGTGAGCGACGAAATGATGATATTGGCAAAGTCGCCGACATAGAGCGGCTGGCGAATGAACTCGCCGTTGCCGGGGATGGGGAAGACCGGCACGCGGTCCATGAAGCGGCGCAGCCAGCCCAGGTGCTTGCGGTCGAACCAACCGAACATCAAAGTCGGGCGCAGAACGATATGCGGAATGTCGGTCACGGTATCGATGAACCGTTCCTGGGTGGTCTTGGAGCGGGTATAGAAATCATCCGCCTTGGAATTGACCACGGACGAGGAGATGTGGACGAAATAGGGAGTGGAATGCCTGCGCATCGCCGCCACGATCTTTTCGGTCGCCACAACGTTGTTGTCGACGAACTCCTGCTCGTCCAGGCCGCCGATCTGGGCCTGGTTCAACAGCACGGCATCCGCGCCGGCAAAGGCATCCATCCATGCCCCTTCGGTGGCGAGATCCGCCTCGATGACGTCGATCTCGGGATGGAGCTTGCGCAATAACGCTGTATTGCTCGCATGCTTGTCGATACCGACGATCTTGAGGTTGGGTATCCTCTTCAGCCGGGCAATGACGTTCTGGCCGACAAGCCCTGCGGCCCCGGTGATGATGATCTTCCCCATCATATGTCCATCCGGTTGAAGATGGCGCTCGGCAGGTTGCGGATGATCAGCATGATATAGCGCCAAAACCATGGGGCATAGACGACCGGACCACCCCGATCGGCCGCGGCTCGAACGACGGCTGCGACCTGAGGAGCCGTTGCCCATAGCAGGCCCTTGCGATCAAAGCCTTCCGTCATTGGGGTGATTGTCGGGCCTGGCTTGACTATGACGGCACGAGGGCCCTTGGTTGCAAAACGGTGCGCGATACCCTCGATGAGGGCGGCCAAGCCGGCTTTGGCGGCGCCATATACGAAATTGGCGCGGCGGCCGCGGTCCCCGGCCACAGACCCGATGACGACGAGCGAGCCACGACCCTGTCGCTCCAGCTCGGCGGCCGCGGCTAGACACCAGGCGGCAGCCGAGTTGAAGTTGATCTGCAGAATGTCATTAGCGACCGATTGATCGCGTTCGGCGTCAGCCTGGTCGCCGAGAATGCCGTAGGCTATGAGGATATGATCGACGCCGCCCAATTGGCGGATGAAATCGCCAAGCGTCGCATCCACGCCCTGCACCGAGGCCAGGTCATGAACTGCGGTTTCCGCTCTACTCGCGCCGCGGATCTTGAGGTCGGAGGCAATCGACGACAGCTTTCCGGCATGCCGTCCGACAAGCAACAGATCCGCGCCTTCTGCCGCGTAGAGGCGCGCGGTTGCCTCAGCAATCGCTGATGTCGCGCCTAGTACAATCACCCGCAATGCGCTGCACTCCTATTCATTGAGCGATCCGTTTCCAAAAATGCGATTGGAAATTGGGGTCCACGTATTTGGCGAAGTCCCGCCACTGTGGAAAGCCCGAGCGAAACATATCCACCGTCATTCTGCCGTCCTTGGCAGGGTAGAGCCGGCCGCCCGCCTCGCGCACGATCGCGTCCAGCCGGTCCATCAACTGCAGCGTCGATGCTCCCCGGTTTGGAAAATCGAGCGCCAAGGTTGTCCCAGGGCGCGGAAATGACAGCATACCGGGCGATGGCTTACTGCCAAACGTCTTGAGGACGGCGAGGAACGACCCTTCACCTGCAGATGAGATTGTCTCGAGCATCGCCTTGGTGGCATCCCGCTCGTTCTCCGGGGGGACGGCGGATTGATACTGATACATTCCGCGCCGACCATACATCCGGTACCAGTGGCCGATTGCGTCGAGGGGATAGAAGAATGGATGGATCGGAACGGTTCCACGACCGGCCTTGCGACTTCCATTCCAATGGTACAGGCGATTGAAGGCGCCGATCGAAAGCCTATTAAGAATGAAGCCGGGAAAGTTCAGCGGCATGTTCAGTTTGGGATCGGCTCTGGATGGCAGCCGCGCGCCTTTTTGGGCATGGTTTCCTCGGGTGAACAGGCCACGCCCCAGATCTTTGCCCTTCGCGAGGCAGTCAATCCAGGAGACGGTGTAGTCGAATACGTCCTCGCTCTCTCGCGAGACATGAAAGAACTCATCGAGATTGGCAAAAGGAACATTCTCGATGTCCATCATCGCACTATCGATGTGCATCACCTCAATTTCAGCCCAAGTGATGATGCCGGTCAGTCCCAGGCCCCCGATCGTTGCTGAAAACAGTCCGGTATTGTCCTGTGGAGTCAGCTCGAGCTGACTGCCGTCCGAGCGCAACAAACCAATACGCCTTACCCAGCGCCCGAGTGTCCCCGCTGCGTGATGGTTCTTACCGTGAACGTCGTTGGCGATCGCCCCGCCCAAAGTGACAAAGCGCGTGCCAGGCGTAACTGGCAAAAAGAAGCCCTTTCTTACAAGCATTTGCAGCAGCACATCGAACGAAATGCCAGCTTCGGCCCGTAAGAGCAGTCTGTCCGGGTCGAAGAATATCGCTCTGTCGACGGAAGTCATGTCCAGCAGCGCACCGTCCGGATTGAGGCAAGTGTCGCCGTAGGATCGACGCAGCCCGGTCGCTAGGATCGGAAGGTCGTCTTTTCTTGCGGCTATTAAAGCTTCGGGAAGGTCGTCCTGCCACGTAGGCCTAGCCACCTTATGGGGTGCCCGAATGACACCTCCCCATGATCTGATCTCATCGGACGTCGAAAATTGGATCATAGGGCAGCCAGAAAGAGAGCAAAAACGATGCCACCGAGCGCTAGGCTAATCCGGTCCCGCAATGCGAAGCTTACCGGGTCATCATTCATATGACCGCGATGGGCGAGCAACCAGATGCGCCCCAGCCATATGGATAGAACGAGTGGCATTCCCGCCAGCAACTGCGGATGGCTATAGAGGCTCGCCGGCAACATCTCCTCGATGATGAATAGCACGAGAACGACAAGGGATGCGACAGCGGAGGCAATGCCCAATGTCAGAGTCAATGGTGCATCTTCCACGCGATAACCCCGACTTGCGAGGCTATGGGCTTCACCTGTTACCCCGGCCCGAATAATCTCCGTATGCCGTTTGGTGACCGCCAAGGAGAAGAAAAAGAAAACTGAAAATGTTAAAAGCCACGCGGGGCTAGGCTGGCTGATGAGAACAATCCCCATGATAATGCGTATTGTAAAGAGTACGCCGATAATCAGAGTGTCTAGCAGAGGCACACGTTTCAGGCCAAGCGAATACGATCCAGTGAGCACAAGATAGCTCGCGAGTGCGCCTGCGAAGGCGGGAGCGAGGACTATCGCCGACGCAAATGCAACGGCAAGCAATATCCCGGCAAGCGCTAAGCCTACCGGAATCGACATGCGGCCACTGGCAAGCGCGCGGTTGCGCTTCGACCAATGCTGACGGTCCGCATTAAGATCTGCCAAGTCGTTTAGGAGATAAGTGGCTGACGTAATCATCAGAAGGCAAATGAATGCGAGAAAGGTACGGCCAATCAGAGACAAGTCGTCCCAAGCGTGAGCAAAAATTAAAGGGAGGAAGATCAGTACGTTCTTAGACCAGTGATGGACACGCAGGGCCTTCAGTAGATCCTTGGAAGACAGTTGCTTGTTCTTAAATTCGGCTTCAATGGGTTTGTCGAGATTTCGTGCCGCTTTGGCGACCGACGGGGAAACGCCAGCGAGCACGATCCCGCTCGCCGCCTTCCAGACAGCGAGATCGGCCGCGCTATCGCCTGCGTAAATGAACCCTTCCGGGAAGCGCTGCTTCAAATAAGCCGCCTTTGCTTCGCCCTTTAAGTTTGCCTCAGCCGAGCCGGTTGCGCTCTCAAAAATGCCGAGCCGCGCGGCCATAGCGTCGACGACTGGCTGGGCGGCGGCCGAGCAGAGATGAATTTCGCGTCCGCGGTCCGCCTGATGATGAAGCCACTCAACCAAATCTTCACGGATAGGAAGCGTCGTGTGCGTTAGATCGATTTCGCGCGCAAGTTGCGCTTTTAACGCCGCTCGCCCTTTCGAGAGACTGAAGAACGCGTGCAAGATCCCAACAGGGCGCGTGAATAATCCCGTCACGATTTGCTCGTAAAGTGTGTCCGTCACGATTAACGTGTCATCGAGATCGACAACAATCGGCAATTCTGAAATATCGTCGCTAGTACCCGTTGCTACAACGACCTCACGGACTTCTTCCATATTGAGCACAATTCTCGCAATCTCGCCCCAACGAGGCAGTGGCCATTTGATCGTGAGGCTGTTTCACATGAGAAGGAGGAAAATTCAAGCATAGACCGCGAGAGAAGCCCCAACCCCAGTGGTAAGAGCACTAGCCTCAAGCGAAATGTCATTTAATCTCGAGCTTCAGAATTTGTGAGTTGCTTCACGAATGTGCTTCTTCGTCGGCGCTACGAAAGCCGGCACAAGCGCGGTGGCCACGAAAAGATGCGATATTGAGCAATACGTCGGAAAGCGCCAAGTCGCCGGGATGGCGTGCGCCGGCAGACAGGCAGCAACAGCCCTTCCTCGGCTCGCCAGAACCGCGGCCGCGCACCACAGTCGGGGATTTCGGTGGAGGGCGCGAAGAACAACGTCACGCCGCTTGTCATCTTCCTCCGCACTGCGAGTATCACATTTCTTGATAGCGAGTCCGACGGTTCAATTCAACGCTCCGCCGCTGCTTTGACTATATGAGATTCGGCCAATTCATGGATAGTCTCGTCAATTTCCATTGATTTGTCGGCTTTAACTGGATACCAGCGCCAGGATTGCCAATCAACGAAGGCCCAAAAGATGTTACACAACGCAACGGTTCTAATCACCGGCGGGACAGGCTCGTTTGGAAACAGCTTCGTTCCAATGACGCTCGCACATTTCAAGCCGAAAAAGATCATTATCCTCTCTCGCGACGAGATGAAGCAGTGGGAGATGGCGAAAAAATTCGCAGGGGATAGTCGCATAAGATTCTTCATCGGCGACGTCCGTGATAGGGAGCGTCTGTATCGCGCCTTGGACGGCGTGGACTACGTGGTTCATGCAGCTGCGACCAAGATTGTCCCGACCGCGGAGTACAATCCATTCGAGTGCGTGAAAACCAATATCAACGGCGCGATGAACCTCATCGACGCGTGCATAGACAAGGGTGTAAAACGCGTCGTTGCACTCTCGACGGACAAGGCCAGCAGCCCCGTCAACCTATATGGCGCGACCAAACTCGCCTCGGACAAGCTGTTTGTCGCGGCCAACTCCTACAGCGGCAGCCACGATACACGTTTCGCCGTAGTGCGATACGGCAATGTCATGGGATCGCGTGGATCTGTCATTCCATTCTTCATGTCTATTCGTGGTACGGGCGTATTGCCGATCACGGACGAGAGAATGACCCGTTTCATGATCTCACTGGAACAAGGCGTGGAACTCGTCTGGCATGCCTTCGAGGACATGGAAGGCGGCGAAATCTACGTTAAGAAGATACCGTCCATGCGTGTAACCGATCTCGCGCGCGTCATCGCTCCGGGCGCGAGACATGAGATCGTTGGAATTCGCCCCGGAGAAAAGCTCCATGAACAGATGATCGGAGCTGAAGATTCCTTCTACACCTATGAATACAAAGATCATTTCAAGGTCCTTCCAGCGATCCATGACTGGGCGCTGTCCAAGGAGCGCATAAAGGATGGCACGAAAGTCTCGCCTGGCTTTGTTTATTCAAGCGACAATAACAAGGATTGGATGAGCGATAGCGACATGCATGCCTGGATCGAGGCCAACCGCGAGAAGATTGGAAGCTTTTGACATGATCCCTTACGGTCGCCAACAGATTGTGCAAGCGGATATCGATGCGGTCGTGGACGTGCTTCGGTCCGACTTTCTGACGCAAGGGCCCGTTGTGCCGCAATTCGAGAGTACCGTTGCACAGCGCGTTGGAAGCGCATATGGCTTCGCCGTCAGCAGTGCGACGGCTGCGCTCCATGTCGCCTGTCTCGCCCTCGATCTCGGTGAGGGCGACTGGTTATGGACGAGCCCGATCACTTTCGTAGCCTCGGCCAATTGCGCCCTATACTGTGGTGCCAAGGTTGACTTCGTTGACATCGACCCACGCACCTACAACATGTCGGTCGAGGCGCTCGAGAAAAAACTTGAAGTCGCCAAGAAAATTGGTCGCCTGCCCAAAGTAGTGGTCCCAGTGCACTTCGCCGGCCAATCTTGCGACATGCGGGGCATTCGCGCTCTGGCCGAGGTCTATGGCTTCAAGATCATCGAAGACGCCTCTCATGCCATTGGTGGTACCTATCTCGGTGAGCCGGTCGGCAATTGCCGCTACTCGGACATCGTCGTATTCAGCTTTCATCCGGTAAAGATCATTACGACCGCCGAAGGCGGAATGGCTATGACCAACGATCCGCAGCTGGCCCGACGCATCGGATTGCTTCGGAGCCACGGCATTACACGGGATCGCGCCGTAATGACTCATGAACCTGATGGCCCCTGGTATTATCAGCAGGTCGAACTAGGTTTCAACTACCGAATGACCGACATCCAGGCGGCGCTCGGTCTCAGTCAGATGGCGCGGCTCGATGAGTATGTGGCAGCGAGGCACTCACTCGCAAATCGCTACGACAAACTGCTGGAAGACCTCGCGATCGTTCGACCGTGGCAACACCCGGATGCGTTTTCCGCCTACCATCTCTTCACCGTTCGTATTTCAAACCGACCGGGCAATCGATCACGACGCGCCGTGTTCGAGGCAATGCGCGAAGCAGGCGTTGGCGTCAATGTGCACTACATTCCGGTGCATTTGCAGCCTTACTTTTCTGCCATGGGCTTCAGATCCGGAGATTTTCCGAACGCTGAATGTTATTATTCGGAGGCATTGACGCTGCCGCTATATCCCACGCTCAGTACTCAGCAGCAGGATACTGTGGTCAGTTCGCTCCGCGAGGTTGTCAAGGCATGAGACTGGCGGTCATTCCAGCTCGAGGCGGCAGCAAGCGCATACCGCGCAAAAATGTCCGGCCGTTTTTTGGAAGGCCGATGATCGCCTGGTCGATTCTCGCGGCGCAGGCCTCCAAGTGTTTCGATCGGATCATCGTGTCCACGGATGACGAGGAAATTTCCCAAATCGCTATCTCCGAAGGTTGTGATGTGCCCTTCATCAGGCCGCCAGAGCTTTCAGATGACCATGCCGGCACCGTTCCTGTTATCGCACATGCAGTCGAATGGGCGCTTGAGAACGGTATTCAAGCGAACCAGATCTGCTGTATCTACGCAACAGCTCCCTTTGTCGACCCGGTCGACATTCGCCGAGGTGCGGAAGTTCTCGACAGAGAAGTTTGCGACTACGTGTTCCCCGTAGCGAGCTACGACGCTACCATCCAGCGGGCCATTCGTATAAATGGCGAGGGTAAGGCGGAGATGTTTTACCCCGAGCACTATACCACCCGCTCTCAGGATCTGGAGCATGCCTATCATGACGCCGCGCAATTCTATTGGGGTACCCGGAGCGCGTGGTTGGAGCGCAAGGCAATATTCCTTGCCGATTCCGTTCCGATCATTCTTCCGCGCAGCCGGGTACAGGATATTGATACGGAAGAGGATTGGCGTTATGCCGAGCTCATGTTCGCCGTGTTGAGTGGCCAACCCAAGAGCGCTTAGGTGTGGAGATGTGCGACGGCATGGCTTGGAGTTATTCATTTCGTCGCCGGCGAAATCATGGGTTTCTGACACAACAGTGAGGACGGTATGGTCTTCCGCGACCGTTGCGTCCCTCTACCAGGTGAACGAGCCGCTATGAAGGTTGCCTTTCGGGTTGATGCCTCGATAACAATCGGTACAGGGCATGTCATGCGGTCTCTGACGGTCGCGGACGGCCTTCGCGCAGCGGGCGCGGATATCGTGTTTATATGCCGTGACCACAACGGCAACCTGATGTCAGCAATCGAGGCACGGGGATACGAGGTCCTCCGGTTGCCACCCACGGTCGAGCAGGAAATCTGCCAGCATGAAAGTCGCCGGTCTAATCTGCCGCCGCACGCGGACTGGCTGGGCACCACTTGGCAAAGGGACGCGGAGGATTGCACTCGGGCTCTGGACTCCATTTACCCCGACTGGCTTGTCGTCGACCATTATGCGCTCGACGCAGACTGGGAACGCGCCTTGCGCCCCCGTTGTCGAAAGATCATGGTAATTGACGACCTCGCAGACCGCGCGCATGACTGCGATATGCTGCTTGATCAGACCCTGGGACGTACGGTCGATGACTATCGTGAGCATGTCGGGGGCGAGGCGACCGTGCTTGCGGGATCGCAATACGCTCTTCTTAAGCCCGAATTTGCCGAGCTTCGGCAATTCAGCTTGGATCGAAGGCGTACCTCAGGAGTGCGCAGGCTTTTGATCACGATGGGTGGCATAGATAAGGACAATGCGACCGGTAAGGTCATAGATGCGTTGAAAAATTGCGCCCTGCCTGATAGTTGCGCGGTAACGATCGTGATGGGTGGACGAGCCCCCTGGATCGAGGATGTTCGTGAAAGGGCGTCCCACATGCCATGGCCAACCGAGGTTATTGTCGACACGAGCGAGATGGCTCACCTGATGAGCATGAGTGACCTTGCAATCGGTGCCGCAGGTGCGACATCCTGGGAGCGATGCTGCCTTGGAGTTCCCAGCATAGTAGTGGTGGTCGCCGAAAATCAGTCATTGATTGCAAAGCGCCTGGCCGAACACGGATGCGCGCATGTCGTGCACAGCATAGATGAGGTGGAGCGCTTGCTTCCCGATGGAGTTGATCCGCTTGTTCTATCGGCGACAAAACGCACGGAAATGGTCCACGCTTGTAGCCTTGTGACTGACGGCAAGGGCGTTCCGATGTTGGTCAAACGAATGGTCATTTGAGATGCTGGTAAGCACTAACGAACATCGCGTTCGCCCCATGGAGGAGTTTGATCTCGATTGCGTTCTCCAATGGCGGAACAGCGAGCACGTGCGGCGATACATGTATACTCGGCATCAGATCCAGGCCGACGAGCACAGGGCGTGGTTTAGTCGAAAGAGTATAGATCCCGCCTGGCACCTGCTAATCTTTGAGCAGGACCGGGTCCCGCAAGGATATGTCAGCATTCATGTCGCAGGACCAGGCGGCGTCGCAGAATGGGGTTTCTATGCCGCCCCGGATGCTCCAAAGGGAGCAGGCAAGGCACTCGGTATAGATGCGCTTGATCATTGCTTCTCGACTTTGCGTTTGCAAAGGGTCTGGGGGCAATGTCTGGCGTCCAACCTGGCATCTGTTAGGCTCCATGAACGAATGGGCTTTTCGCGCGAAGGTGAATTGCGCAACCACCACTTCAACGGCCAGACGTACGAAAACGTATTCTGGTTCGGCATCCTCGCCTACGAATGGCCACAAGCAAGAACGAGACTTTTAACATGAGCAAGCCCGCTATCACGATCGCCGGTCGACGAATTGCCGACGATACTGCTCCCTATGTGATTGCCGAGATGTCCGCAAATCACAATGGAAGTATCGAGACGGCCTTCAAGATCATCGAAGAGGCAAAGAAAGCCGGAGCTGATGCGGTCAAGATCCAGACCTACACCGCCGATACGATTACGCTCAATCATGATGGCGACGATTTCCAGATAAAAGGCGGCCTGTGGGGCGGGAAAACGCTCTACCAGCTTTACGAAGAGGCCCACATGCCGTGGGACTGGCATGCACCCCTTTTTAAGAAGGCCCGCGAGCTGGACATCACGATCTTCAGCTCTCCCTTTGACGCAACGGCGGTCGACTTATTGGAAGATCTGGGGGCGCCAGCCTACAAGATTGCCTCATTCGAAGCTGTGGATCTTGAGCTTATTCGATATGTCGCAGGTACCGGGAAGCCGATGATAATTTCCACCGGTATGGCAGATGATGCCGAAATATGCGAGGCCATTGAAGCGGCCCGGCGAGGTGGCTGTAAAGAGATTGCCATCTTGCATTGCGTAAGCGGGTATCCAGCGCCCGCGGAAGACTACAACCTGCTGACGATCCCTGACATGATCAGGCGATTTGGATTGGTTACCGGGCTTTCCGATCACACTCTGGAAAACACCACAGCTATTGCCAGCGTTGCCTTGGGCGCGAGAATAATTGAGAAGCATTTTACCCTCGATCGAAAGGGGGGCGGCCCCGACGACAGCTTCTCCCTCGAGCCGGCCGATATGATGGATCTGTGTGTGAGTTCAAGACGCGCTTGGATGTCGTTAGGGAGGATCGACTATGGGCGAAAGCCAAGCGAGGGGGAGAATGTCAAATTTCGTCGGTCGCTGTACTTCGTGAAGAATTTGAAAGCAGGTGAAATCATACCTGCGGACGCGATCAGAAGTGTGCGACCTGGTTTTGGTCTCGCGCCGAAGCGATATGGGGATGTTGTTGGTGCGGTGCTGCTAAAGGACGCGGAAGCATTTGGACCCGTGACGCTGGCACACATCCAAAGCTAACACGTACCGGTGTTCTGGCCTCGCGTTGCCTTAGCTTCCGTATGATCTGTGAACTGCTCCCGGCGTACTGGAGAGCGCTTCTTTTGCCCGACTACACCCTGCTCCAGATGAAACTTTCGAGTTTCCACCACCTAGTTGTTCCCGTCGCGATTTGACGGAAGACTCTCGCCTCCGGTGGTCGAGAAAGTTGGGGAGGGTAACGGGGCCGCAGAGGCTCCGGTCGCAGCCGGATGAACTGTGAGCGCAACGAATGGCCCACGGCTTTCGTGATTTGACTAAATAGGTTTCTGGCTTTCTGGCTCTCGGTCAGAACTTCTGCTTTGCCCGCTTCGGCATAAAATAGGTTCGGATATTGACGAGTGCTTCGGCGACGGCAGCAGCATCCTGGTGGGTCGCTTTCCGTTTTACCTCGCCGAGCTTGCGGATCGGCGCAATGATATCCCCAGTGACGGCATGACCTCGAAGGACAGGCTGCCAAAGCCTTGGCGCGTGTCGTGTTCCAATGAGAAAGCAGATGTCCCAATCAAATGGATCAAGGGTCTGATCATCGATCTGGGTGAACCTTGGCCGGTGGTCTTTCGGTCTCTCGGAAAGGCTTGCAGATATCCGATTATACTCTGCAACGATCGTCTGCACGGCCCGATGTTCGGTTGTTTCCATCGGCAGGTTTAGGGCATCCGGGCCGGTCAGTTCCGGGATCCATTGCCGTGGGTCGATGAACCTGGGGCCGATGATGAGGGCCGTAAGATAACCATCGAGTCTGCTCATTGACCAGATAGGCGATGGCGGACGACGTCTCCTGATAAAGGCTTCGAATGCGTCGTCATCGAGCTTCGGTCGCGGCGTCATCTCCTGGCTGTTCTGTGTCATGCCGCTTGTCGCTCCTGCTGTGTCATCGCTTCGCGTTCCGCCTTCCAGGCCCAAGGCAAAAGGCTCTCCATCTCGTTGGCTTTCACTTTGCCGGAGATGATGCGCTCCAGCACATCGGCAAGCCAGACGTCGGGGTCCACGCCGTTAAGCTTTGCCGTGTTCACGAGCGATGCCAGGACAGCGAAGGTCTTTCCACCCCGCTCGTTGCCCACGAATAATGAGTTCTTTCTCGTCAAAGCCACGGATTTCATGGAACGCTCGACGACATTGGAGTCCACCTCGATCCGGCCATCCTCTAGAAAGGCTGTCAATCCGCTCCAGTGGTTGAGCATGTAAGTGACTGCCTTGCCAAGTGCCGATTTCGACGACACCTCGTCGCTCAGTTCGGTGAGATGGACCTTCAGTTCTCTCATGATGGGAGCTGCCTCACGACGCCTGCCGCTAAGCCGGGTATCTTCATCTTCCCCTCGTAGTTTTGCTTCGATGCGATAGATTTCGGCAATCCTGGCAAGGATCGACAAGGCCTCCGAAGAGCCGGTCAGTTTGACGACGTCAACGAACTTTCGCCGTGCATGAGCGAGGCAGAAGGCCAGCCGCATGGGGGCAACGTTGCTCTTGCCGCGTCGTTTGACCATGGTTTTATAGGCTTGATATCCATCAACCTGAAGCACGCCGGCGAACGACGACAGTTGCCCCTCGATCTCGCGAGCGCTGCGGCTTTCGGCAAAAATGTAGGCCACCGCCGGCGGCGCCGGACCGTTCCATGGCCGATCGTCAACCGCTTGTGCCCATAACTGGCAGACCTTGGTTCGTTTGCGCCCCGGATCGAGGCGCGGAAGTGGCGTCTCGTCACAGAACACCCTCGGCTGCGAGCGGATGAAGGCGGTGAGTGCATCGTAGAGAAGTTCGAGCCACCAGGCGACCCGCGTGACCCATGCCCCGAGCGTACCGCGATCAATGATGACGCCGCAGGAGGCCAGCATCTGCGCCTGGCGATGCAGCGGCAAATGCCAGGCAAACTTCGAAACGGCGACATGGGCTGCAAACGCCGTGGTCACCATGCCGCCGTCCATGATGCGTGCTGGTGCGGGTGCTTGCACGATGCCACTCTCGCAAGCCCGGCATGCATAGCGTGGCCGGATCGTCCGTTTCACCCGGACTACTGCAGGCACGATGTCGAGCGCCTCGCTGACATCAGTGCCGATGCAATGAAGTTCGAACGAACAGCAGGGGCAAGTCTTGCTCGCTGGCTCGATGAGCTCGTCATAACGCGGAAGGTGTTTCGGCAAACGGCCGATATTGCGGGCTGGCGATCGCCGTGCCTGCGTTTTGTCTTCATCGACCGGCGCGACATCGTCATTGGCAGCAACGGGAATGTCGCCTAGATCGCCAAGATCGAGCATTGCCTGCGTTGGATCGATCGTCGTCATCTTCTCCGATTTCGTCCCGAAGAGCTGGCGCTCAAGGAAGGCAACGCGCGCCTTGAGATCGGCATTCTCTTCGTCGAGCGAGAGAATGATCCGGGTCAATTGCGCAGCATCCTGGGGCAAGGGATCGGGTCGAAGCGGCATGACAGACCCTACCACACGGGTCTGAATCTTCAAGCAAAACCAATAGGATCAGCCTGCTTTTGAGGGCCTCCTCACCGCGTTTCGTTTGACGCGCGTCCAGTCAATGCCGGCCAGCAAAAGCGAGAACTCCTGGGCACTCATCTGCATAGCGCCATCGCGGATCGGAGGCCAAACGAACTTGCCCGCCTCCAACCACTTCGTCGCTAGGATCATGCCTGATCCGTCCCAATAAATGCAGCGAAGCCGATCAAGACGCTTGGCGCGGAACACGAACACGTCGCCACAATAGGGATCGGCCGCAAGGGCTGACGCCACCAAAGCTACCAGGCCATTCATGCCGCGCCGGAAGTCGACGGGTTGCGTCGCAACCATGATCTTCACGCCATTTGGCGAAACTCCGATCACCGGCGCCCTCGCAACGCCGCTACCATCGCCTGCGCCAGTTCAGGCGCTACCGAGCCGATGACCGTCATGCGTGCGCCCGCAATCTCGATCTCAATTCGGCCAGCGAGAACCTCTGGGGCATTCGATGGCGAGCCTTCGTGTCGTGCGCCATCCCCAACCACTGTCACCGGCACGAACACGGCAGGCGGCAAACTAGTCTTTGCCGACCGTTGAGAGGTTAGTCCGGCTTCCCGTCGCCACACATTCAGCAAGCCGCGATTGACGCCCCAGCGCCTCGCAACAGCCGAAATGTTCACTTCAGGTTCTGCGCTCTCCGCGAGAATCCGCGCCTTCTCCTCGTCAGTCCAATTCCGCCGCTGCCGCCGACCGGTGATCACCTCGATCCGCCGATACTTTCCCTCATGCCTGGCTTCATGCATGCCTTCATCCATGACTTCAAGCATGGCATCAGCGCGATCTCCAACCATCCCGGTCCACTCCTATCAATGATAGAGCTTATCTCGAGGCCTCATTCACAAAAGAAAAGGTGGGCTGTTCGTCGCGCTCAC
>NZ_LNCD01000010.1 GCF_001542405.1 Rhizobium altiplani | reverse complement strand
GGGCGGGTGTGGACTGACGGACATAAACGACGGCCTTGCGCTTCAACAGCGATGCGGGAAGATCAACGGTCGTCATCGCTGCCCTCCAGAACCGTTATTCCGCCCGCCTGCAGGATCAATTGCGCGAGGCGCATAATCATTGCTTGTCGCTCCGCGGCGTTCATCCGCGTCACCTCGGGCGTTTCCAACGTCAATGCTGAGCTGGCAGGGTCTTTTTACGATGGCGGGGTGCTGTCTCGCTTTCATCACATGCCTCCTCGATAACTGTTGTGTCATCCGAAAAGACTTGCCTAAGTCCGTGATCCTTGAGTACCCGATCGAGGTCCGTCAGCGCTTGCAACGATACCTGCGGCTCTCCCAATGTCATCGAGGCACAGGTCGCGCGGTCGAGCATCCACCGTTCCACAGCGGTCGTTACTCCGGGTTCATGCTCGACAACTACGACTTCCGATCCGCTGCGCTGCTCGCCGTAGTAGCGTCGGACATGCCGACCATAAAACGCATGCCAGCGGTAATGGATCTCGACTTCTTCTCCGATATGGGCAGAATGTCCAGTAGATGACGATCACAAGGAAGAACAGTCCATTCACCGGCAGCGAGGGCGGTGGACGCAATTGGGCGACGCTGGCCACGCTTCTTACTTTGCTCTCATTTTGCAGTCTTGCTCGATCTGTACGCTATATCGGTCCGAGATCCTGTCGCGAATTTCGGTGGGCAAGTCGAAGACCGCGCAGGCTTGTCCGGGCGTCCAAGTTGCGGGGATTTCGACCGGAAAGAAGAGTGGCTGGCGCTAGAGCAGGTCCTACGACACTCAAATGTGGGTAATTGCAAGGTTCACCGAACGGATACATTACGGGCTCGGGCGGGACGAAAGATCGATGCTCTATGGGACGCCGTAGGCGCATTGATGCTCACTACAAACGAAACACAATATTTATTTATCCTTCTGCCACTATGCTAGGATGCGTGTGTTGCTAGGCTGAATCCGTTACGATCAGAACATGTGAATGGTTGTTAAGCCAACATATGGGCTTAGTCCACCTAAGCCTCCGAGCTTAATGCATGAGCGCGCGCTCTGATGAAAGGGGTCCCTAAATGGTTAGCATAAATAAGAAAAAGGCGCTGGGATTTAATACCGCCAACAAGCGTCGCTCCGCTAAACGGGAGGCTGATCATCTCCTTGAAGCACGACTTGCTGAAGTTGAGGCAGGGAAAAAACGCGCAAATTTTGACAATTTCGAAAAGCAGAGAAAATATGCAGGCGATATTCAGATCGTCAAAAAGCTTGGCAACAAATTTCGAGGTGAAATTAGCTACGAACCTCTTAGAAATAAGAGACTGCGCGTTGATAATCCAGGAGAATTGACTCGCGAAAACGGACTCTTTAGTAAGACTAAAAAGATCCTAACCCTTGGCGCGGGGGAGGAAAACAAATTTCACGTAAGTCTCCTCGAGAGAAAAACTTGGCGAGGCTTGAGCCGCCTCTCATATACTGAGGATGGGACACTCCTCGCTAAGCACGTGAAATATCGAGACGGGACCCTCGAGGAAAAATGGGAGAGGGATGAGAAAGGCGCATTAATGCGCACGCGGTATGTAAATCGCGGCTGGTTGTCCAAGGCGGTCTCCGAAGAAATGAGTGATCCTTATCGAAGGGGGCTGGAGGAAAAAATATATCGCAAATTATTCCGTCGGAAAGGTTCAAGACACGAGACGTATGAGCGAGAAGACAATGGCAATCTAAACCTTGTCGACAGCAAAGTCTCAGGCTTTGCCTTCTCCAGACGCTCGACGAAAGCGGTGAATCATGAGACGTCGCAAACCCAAGTTCGAAAATTGGGCGGCGCGTTTAGCAAATCGTACAGATCACGTCTCGATAAGGACGGTAACGAGATAGCTCGAGATATACTAGAGCACCGAAGGCTGCTAAACAAACGCTCTGCGGTCTATGATGATGTTTCAGGAAAATTGAAAAGTAAAAAACATACCGTTGGGAGGATATTTAAGAGTGAAGCCATCTATCAGCAAGGCGATGTGAAACAGGTTACCAAAAAAATTCTTGGCGTGACAGTTCTCAGGAAGACGACGTTGTTGAATGAACGCGAGCGTGATGCTCGAACATTGCGTGCGGAAGAATCCGCTTTCCACAAACGGCTTTGGCAGGAGCACTCAGTACCCGCCCAGTCATCTCTGCAGAAACGCGCCGCAATACCTTCAGTACGCTTCGACGGCGGTGATAGCATCTGGCCTTCAAAGCAGCGCTCTCTTGAGACGGCGGTCCCCAGTCAACCCGTCAGAACGGGTGAGACAGTCTCGCGCAATGCAGGAGTTCAACCTAAGCAAGATCTAGAATCGCTGTTTGGATTATCGGACGACCAGCTTCTGTCGCAGTCGACATCGTTGAACAAGCATTTATCAAATCCAGAACCAGGTATGTCGGGCCTTCCGGAAAGCCCACAAGGCCCCAGCCCGCTGCTTGGGCCGTCGCCAAGGGAAGGGGATTCCGGACGTAGCCTCGGGGGCGGCGTCCTCGAAGATCAGATGGCAAAACAGCGGTCGCTAGAGAGTCAAGGGGAGGTGGCAGTGCAGGCATCTGACGGGGCGACACGCCCTGTCGGAGATAATCTGATGAATGGTTCGTCAGAAGAGTTCGCCCCGATTTCCTCGATCAAGAGGGACAATTTTCGACCTGGCAAACCAATTCGACGCGTGGGTATCGTTCACAAGGCGATCCCGGTGTCGTCGGAGGCGACGGAGGCGACGGAGGAACGGAGGATGTCCATACTCGCGTCAATCACTCATCCAGGCACTCGAAATGAAATTTATTCTTCGAGACCGGATGATAGAAATCGTAGCGCCGGGAGATCGTCTTCTCTTTAAACCTAAGACCGTCGCCTAGCGAACCTGCAAGTTGATCCGGTTCGCTTCAGATGTAACGCAATCAGACCCTAGCAACTCCCCGGTGGTATCGTTCTCTTATCAGGACAGCGAACGACATCAGCGAATCCAAAAGCGCATTCGCTCGCGGCTCAGAGAGGTTGGTTTTTTAGATCTGCTAGGTCCGTAGCTGAAAATATCGCTGTTAAGTAGAACAGGCTGCGCTTCAATGCGACAACGCTTCATCATAGAGCGACGCAGGTTTCGTTCAATGTGATCGCTGGCGACGAAGTTTGCAACTTCGGAAAGTGAGAAGGACCACGCGCTATGGCCAATCGCACAAGAGAAGTTTCGGCGGTCAGATATCTAACGGATATCATGCGAAGCCGAACTCCAGCCTATGTTCCAGACGGCAGCATTGGAAATGAAATAGAGTGGCCGCGACCCGTCCCCGGCCGGTCCTTGAAGGACGCCCTTGAAGTTCGAATAGACCGGCTTCTAAGTGGAACTATTCCTGACAAGCCTGCATATAATAAACAACGGCTTTATGCGTTGAATGCAATACATCGAGCTAATATTGGCGAGATGACGCCGAACCCGGATGCTCACGAACTCCATCGAGTCATTGATAAGATCTATGCAAGCCGCCCCCAGCTACCAGTAGCTGTTTCCCCTTACGTTGCTGCTGCACTTTATGAGAAACTGCAGCAGTACGCCAAGAACAAAGAAGGCGACCCGCGAGAATTCCCACACATTGAGATTCTGGGTCACAGACGCGATGAACTGCAGCTTCATGAATTCGATGAAAACTTTTCGAGCGGTGCGCCCCGAAATCCAGCTCTACAGAAGGCCACTCTGAGAGAGCTCAATGCTCTGTTGGACGAGATCGCGCCGGACGGCGCTTTTTTCAATGGTCTGCGTCAGGCGGTAATAGATGAGGTTTGGGAAGGTGGTGAAATCTTGTCACGCTGGGCTAAGCGGGAGACGGAAATTGCGGAAACGAGGGTCAAAACCCGCGAAATAGGCTTCATCCCGAACTCCTATCACTATGGCAAAGAAAGGGTGATCCGAGCCCTCGAAGATAAAATCGTTCCTTGGAGAGCGGAGCTACTGCCTCAACAAAGGCTAGCTCCAGAAACTACTGTAGACATCGCAAACCTAATACAGCGGCATTGCGACCTAACCTGGCAGCGTGGCGGCAATCGTTTTTTCTTGCCCAAGCAACTGCCAAAAGGAATTAGGGACTCAATACGTCGAACGACTCCGCACCGAGTGCGTACCAACAGTGTTGCTAAGGAGATGGCAACGCGTGTTCTTGACGCCATGGACGCGATCGTGGGCCCCCGTCGCGGAAACTTCGCGAGCCGCGCGTGGTTCCTCAAAACGGCGTCGGAACACAGGCAATACTGGCTGGAGCCGAACAGTACGGCAGCAGATGACCCGACCCTTTATTCGTTGCTCCGCAGTTATTCGCGCGTCTTGCAATCAAGGAGCTTGGAGATGGAAAGGCTTGTGCGAACCATAGAGGGTTACCACCAAGCTTGGCAGGGTCGTCTGCGCGAACTGCCAGAGAATCATCATCCAAAGAGACCAAGAGTACCCGTACGGTCGGCCAAGCTCGATTTAGAACATTCCCAAGTGATGCTAGAGCTTGCCAAGGCAGCCAATATGCCTGGTCAACAGAAACTAAAACTGCCGCATCGCAATGAGTCAGAGGAGGTGGCGCCGGCCGGAAATCTGGCACGCTCCATATCAACAAAAAGAAAAGCACCAATCCACTCGCAAGAGACGTCCGGTTCGTCTAGCCACAACGTCAAGGGAGAGATTGAAATAGACAAATTGCCTAATGCGAGAAAGCGGCCACACGAACTGGAAGAACGTAAGAGGGACAACTCGATCAGCCGCTGAGACGAGATCGGTAACTTCTTCGGGGCAACTGGCCACTGACCTTGCCCCCAAGTTTTATCCAGTTTTGAGTTCGCTCCGGCGGTTTCGAAAGGACCAGAGAATGAAGCGCACACGTTTCACGGACGAACAGATTATCGGCATTCTGAAGGAGCACGAGGCCGGCACGCCGGTCTCGGAGCTTTGCCGCAAGCACGGCGTCAGCGATGCCAGCATCTATAAATGGAAGGCCAAGCTCGGCGGCATGGACGTAGCCATGGAGATTTGTAATCTTGATCACATAACGGGCAACGTAGGCGAGAAATATCTGGTGGACCACAAGACGTCCGCAAGTGCAGTGGCCGGAAGAGAGCGATAGTCACCTGTCCCATTGCTCCACGCCATTGTTACAGATGCAATGGTTTATTTCCGTTTCCTATTGCATACGAATTTTTTGCCTTTATTTTGTTAGCAAATGCGGTCAGCCCAAGACAGCAGTAGTTTGCTGGAGCGTCCGCCACCTCATATGTGAAGAGATCGGCGATCAACTGAGGAACGTTGCCATCGTGGCTGATGAAGCTACTTCTCCGACTATGCTCACTTCTCTCAAAGATGAAGCTCATCCGGGGCCTCCAACAGTACGCAGCAACAGGAAACACCGTCTGCAACAGAAAGTCTTCGATTGAATCGAACTGGCCTGCACGTGACCAAAAAGTAACGGGCATCGCCGGGAGCAGCATGATGGCTGGTGCGAGGATGGAAAGCGTCATCCCGAGGGTTTGACTGCCAGAGATACACAATCCCGATCACCTAAAGTAAAGCAGAAAGGGGCTTTTGTGGCTCTTAGACATCCATCCGCAGTCCATCTCGCAACTGATGCCCAGAATAAGCGAGCAAGCAAAGGCTTGGGAGCGAGCACTATTGATGCAACCGCAAGCAGTGGCATTCCCCCAGTGATAGAATACGTCCCCGCCAGGGCTACGAGGAAGTTCGAGAAAAAACTCAGCGCGATAAGAGGTTTAATGCCAGACCTGAAGATCGAGTGAGATGGCACTTTAATTGCGCAGGATCCGAGGGCAGCAATCATCAGGAAGGAAGTACAATGGACGATCAAGATGCGGAAATGTCAGAAGCCCAAAAGCGTCCCAAACGTGAGCGGCCCGTGGACGATCTGCCGACGCAGAAGGTCGGAAGTTCGAATAACAGCCGCGAGTCACAAGAGTTGGACAAAATCACTAGGAAGTTGGCTGCTCTGAACGGCCTAAGCGAGATCGGACCATCAACCACAAGAATGTCGCTAGAGGTTGCGATCCCGCGAAGTGGTCATGAAAATCAGGTCGAATACTACCCTTGGGAATATGCCAAGGAAAAATTCGGGGGCGAAATCAACCTGAATAGATTCACCAAAGTTCTAAGCGACGAAACAGGCCGAACCCAACCTCTTCCTCGTGCCTATGACACCATCCCGGTCACTCCCGGGATCTCTTTTGAGAACCAGTTGAAAGAGCGGGAAAAGACGTGGGCAACGTGGAGGAGAGACATCGATGGACTGCCATCCAAGCCGTCGAACGGGAAAGATAATTGGCGTAAACTCAAGCGGGACGATCCGGCAGCGTGGCGTGTAACGCCATCGGGATTGAGGCGGGCCGCGTATCAATGGAATAATCCCGAGAAGGCGGGCGAACAATTACCTGAATATATAATTAAATTCAGTAGCCGCAATGAAAGAGGATATCGGAGAATCGGTTTGTGGCGGGACGATCCCTTGGTCGTCCGGCAGCAGACCTACGACCTAGCTGAAACGTTTGGGCCGGAGAACGTCCTAATCAAAAATGAATACAATGAATTCGACTCCATCAGCAACATAAACAAAAGAGGTGAACACGAGGCTGAGCGGCGCTCTCAGCGGCTGGTAGGAAATGAAATTCGCTACAATCCCGACTTACCTCCCGTGGTTGTACAACACGGCGATCATCTAGTATCTATCAATGACATACGTGATAAGAACCTTCAACAGGCAATGCCTGTGCTGCAAAGGCTGGAAGAGGAGCTCAATTACCGTCCTGAAAAGCTTCGCATAGGCATGTCGAGCCGGGAAGGCGATTCTTTCCACAATCCCAAACTACTGAAGGAACTGGACACCGAACTTTTTTCGCAGATTTGTAAGGATTACAACCTGCCTGCAGATAAGCTTGCTAAAAACGGCAAGTTTCTGGAGCATGGCCTGACCTGGGTACAAATTGAAAATGGAGTGTTCCGGGATGGAGCCTCAATTATGAAGGAGCTCTCGCGAGAGGGAAAAAAAATAACAGATGTGTATGACAAAACGCAAATTTTTACGCATCATCATACGGTAGATGGCAAAATTAAGAGTAGCGCGAAAATGTTGTATGCCTCCCTCAGAGACGATGACGGCATTTCGCGCGAAGTCGCCCAGATCATCGGCGTCGAGGCGAGAGAGAAACAAGCAGTCCGCAGGCAGGAGGTAACTCTCAATGCACAAAAAGCGCTTGATCGGCTCGATGGGTACAATAGCTCCGATGATGAAAGGTTAAGCCCACGGAAAGCTTTGGTACAGCAGCGGCAAGGACAACAATCGAGCTATGGGTTGTAAAGAAATCGAGCGGGTCTGCGGCCTGTTCTTAACATTTCAGCTAGAGTTAGATGCTGTGAAGGTGAATCAAACGTGATGTGACGAGGGCGACCGAAGTTGATTCAGGAGGTTGATGATGGCACGAGCACTGAGGGACGATCTTTGATCACGTGTATTGAAAAGCGTCTGCTGGTGACCTTGCCCCAAGTTTTATCCAGTTTTGAGTTCGCTCCGGCGGTTTTGGGTTGTTGTATTCGCGGCGGTAGCGGCGTGTTGCGGTGCGGAGCCATTCCGGCTGCGCAGCACTGCATCACGTCGCGGGTTGATTGTCTGAGCGAACTCGGCAGGTGTCAGCCATCCAAGGCCTGAGTGTGGTCGATGATCATTTTAATCGCTGCGCCAGTTTGAAAGCGCTGATCGAGCGTGGGTCAGTGACGAGAAGAGAGTTTCATTCAGGAACTCGTCTCGCAGCCGCCCATTGAGCTTTCGATGAAGGCATTCTGGATCGGCTTGCCCGGCGCGATGTAGTGCCAGTCCACCCTGGCCCGATCCGTCCACTGCAGTCGCGTTGCTGGTGAACTCGCTGCCATTGTCGCTGGCGATCATCTTCGGCTTGCCACGCCCCCCGATGATCCGGGCCAGCTCACGAGCGACCGCAGACCGGACAGTGAGTAGGCGGGGTCAAATCTTCACTTCGCTTGACAGGCGCGTCATCTCGCCGGATTCAGCGGCATCCTGCAGGTAGACGGCTACTCGGCCTATACCAATCTTGCCAAGACGCGTGCCAAAGCCGGCAGCAATGAAACGATCCAACTCGCAGGGTGCTGGGCGCATCGTAAGCGCGTAGGCTACCCCACGTATCTTTCAAACTGGTGATCGGCGATTTTCTGTAAGCGGTGCATTGACCCCGTCTGGCGATAGCAAGGCATCGCGCTTATTCATGTGAGCTCAGGGAATGAGCTTGGTATGAATTGCGATGTCTGAAGCTATGTCCGAACATAGAACGTTCCATATGATCGAAGCCGTTGCGGGTCGCCTGGAGGGCGCGCCGCGAGAGGTTCGACGCTGGTCAGATGAGTTCAAGGCTCAGGCGGTAACCGAAAGCATGGAGCCGGGTGCGAGCGTTTCGGCGGTGGCAAGGCGCATAGGGATCGACCCCTCGCAGCTGTTCACATGGCGGCGCAATGCCCGACTGAAAGCGGAGGCTGTTGTTGATACGGCTCGGGGCGAAACCTCTACCGCGGACATCATGATCGGAGACGCAGTGATCCGCGTGAATGTCGGGCTCGACGAGCCCCATCTCGTCAGGCTGATCCGCGCGGTGCGGTCTGCATGATCCCCGCTGGTGCGAAGGTCTTTTTGGCCAGTCATCCCGTCGATTTCCGCAAAGGTCCAGATAGCCTTTTGGCGCTGGTGCGTGATGCTGGAAGCGATCCCTTCAATGGCTCGCTCTACGTTTTCCGCGCCAAAAGAGCAGACAGAATAAAGATCGCCTGGTGGGATGGCTCAGGCGTCTGCCTGTATTCGAAGCGGCTCGAAAAAAATCAGTTCGTCTGGCCGAAAATCGGGCCGTCCCGCGTGCAGCTCAATCACGCGCAACTGATGGCGCTGGTTGATGGGATGGACTGGAAGCGCGTGCGCACGGTTGCCGTAAAGCGGCCTGAATTTGTTGGGTAAAGCCCTGCGGCAGAGTGAATCAGGCGGCCGAAACTGAGGGAAAATCTCGCCGAAACATGCTCTACATAAGGGCATGACACCAGCCGATCTCGAGCTTCCTGATGACGTTGATGTGCTGAGAGCCATGATCATGGCGATGGCGGCAAAGGCTGCGCGCGTCGATGTTCTGGAAGACGAAGTTGCTGATCTGAAGGCCCGCAATGCCGACGCGGACGAACAGATCGCCAAGTTGAAGCTAATCCTTAAAGCCTTCAATCGATACCGCTATGGCCGCCGCTCGGAAAAGCAGGGCACGAGCATCGAGGCAGACCTGGACGAACAGGGCGCGTTTGTCTTCGAAGAAATTGACACCGGCATCGCCGCGATCGAGGCGCCGGTTTCCAAGGGCCGAAATCCAGGCGCAGCAAAGCGTGCGCCGCGCCCGCGCAAGGGCTTCCCGCCGCACCTGGAGCGGGTCCATGAGATCATCGAGCCGGACGAACTGCCCGAACACGCTGGCAAACAGAAGCTGATCGGGGAAGATACCTCCGAGCGGCTTGATGTCATTCCGCCGAAGTTCCGGGTGATCGTCACGCATCGCCCGAAGTATGCCTTCAAGAACGAAGACGGCGTCATCCAGGCCTCAGCCCCGGCGCATATAATCGAAAGCGGCATTCCGACGGAAGCGCTGCTCGCCTATATCGCGGTCTCCAAATATGGCGACGGGTTGCCACTCTATCAACAGGAGGCGATCTTCCTGCGCGACCATGTCGAAGTCGACCGCGGCATCATGGCGCGGTGGATGGGGAAGCTTGGGTTCGAACTCGAGATTCTCGCGGACTACACCTTCAGCCAGATCAAAAGAGGCGAACGAATATTCGCCGACGAGACGACATTGCCGACACTTGTCCCCGGATCGGGGTCGGCAAAGACAGCGTATTTATGGGCGTACGCCCGGGACGATCGACCATTCGGCGGGAGCGCTCCGCCGATGGTGGCTTACCGTTTTGAAGACAGTCGATCCGGCGATTGTGTCGCTCGGCATCTCGAAGGCTATCGCGGCATCCTGCAGATCGACGGATACACTGCCTATAACCGTGTTGCTCGACCTGAGCGCGGCAACGACGGCGCTCTTTTGGCGGGGTGCTGGGCGCATGGTCGCCGTCGGTTTTACGAGTTGCACGCAAACGACAGTTCCAAGGTGGCAACGGCGACAATCGAAAAGATGGGCGCACTTTGGTCGATCGAGGAAAAGGTGCGTGGACAAAGCCCCGATGTTCGTGTTGCCGCCCGTCAGGAGGCTTCCGCTGCAGTCGTTGCCGCGCTCTACAAACTCTGGCAGGACACGCTGCCCCGCATCTCGGGAAAATCAAAGCTCGCCGAAGCAATTCGCTATGCCCTTCATCGGCGGGAAGCCTTCGAACAGTTCCTCCATGACGGGCGCATCGAGATAGACTCCAACATTGTTGAGCGTGCCATCCGGCCCCAGGCGATCGTTCGAAAAAATAGCCTATTCGCCGGAAATGCCGGCGGTGGAACGACTTGGGCGACACTCTCCACGCTCATCCAGTCCGCCAAGATGAACGAAGTCGATCCACTGGCGTGGCTAACGAAGACGCTTGAGCGTATCGCCGCAGGTTGGCCATCAAGCGATCTCGACGCTCTGATGCCCTGGAACTTCAAAAAGTAACGGCATCACGTCACCGCTTACGCCATGGCGCTGCAGCCTGGGGCGAACGTCTCGGCGGTCGCCCGGTCTGAAGGCTTAGATCCGTCACAGCTTTATGGATGGCGTCGCACGGCACTGGCATCGGGCGCTGTTGCGCCCCTGACTGATGGAACGGAAACGCAGAAGTTCGCGCGCGTTGAAACGAGGAGCCGCGGTGCGCCGACGAACATTGAGTGTCAATCGGCTTTAAAATTTGGCTGCCGGAACACACTCAACGCGCCGATAATCGCTATCATCATGCATGGCATGATGCATTGTATAATGCTGTCAGTAGCGCCTCCAAAGCCTCCAATCCGCCGCTCTCGATCAAAACCGGCTGATTCTGCCTTGAAATCTCGCCTCATTGGAAGGTGGGCTTTTCGTTGCGCTCACGAATCAGCGGCCGGCTTCAGCGGAATACGCATTCGGAACAAATCCGACATGTGATCAACGGCAACGGTGACAGGATATATCCTGATGTAAATGTTGCTATGGTTTTTTGGGGTGCGGCAACTTGCGCGGTTCGCGTCAAAATGAAGACGGAAGCCTCACGGCTTCCCGTGGAGGCTGATTGTCTGGGTCATGGAGGCCTCACGGCCTCCATATTCATTGTGAGCGATAGACCCAACCTCGGGTTGAGGTCCCATCATTCCCCATTGGGTTGCATATTATGATATCGGAGATAAACGGCCATGAGTTTAATTTGTGGTCAATTGGCGGATATGACAGTGTATCGTCGTTTCCTTAAAGTTGAATGTATAAAGACGAGAAAACAAACTGGAAACGTGCCTGGCTTTTATAGCAATAACGAAAAAGTACAATCACTCAAACCATTTAATAAACAGAAATAACATCCCCCGTACTAAGCTTCGTATACATTTTACGAAGAATTTTCATAAACGAAAGCATAACAAAACATAAACGTCCTTAGAAAATGCAACAGCCAGGCAATAACACCGACTAAGACACAACAAACGAACTTGCCGCGATGATGCAATTTAAGGGTCAGATGAGGATCAATTCATCCCGCGCACGTCAGTAACGGCCAGCACATCAAACTTGCCAGCAGTTCGGCGGCTCCAAAGACGCAACGGCGCCTCCTGCACCTGCCAGAAGAAATCAGTTTTCGGAATGACGAGGCACCTACGAAAGCTGTTGAAATGCACCTCGTCGCACCCAAGTGAACGGTGTGCGGCAGCAAGGTCAGAGAAACTCAACATTTCCCACGGCGGCACGTCAGTGGCCAGCAGTCTCTTTTCACCATGTTGGCCAGTAAAGCAAAATTTGTCATCAATGTAATTCAGATCTTGGGTCGCAGCAGCGCGAGTTGACCTATCGTTAACGTAGACGTACAGCGTCATGTCTTGCTGAATTATCTCATTGATGAACTTCGTTGGGTCGTTCATGCATGGCTGCTCCCGGAATTGCGCCAATAGTGTATTGAGCTCGTTGATTTCCAACCACTCATGCCAGGTTTCATTTCCATCCAAGAAAGCTGCATAGTATTGTTGCGCCGGCATAAGTTGATGCTCGATAAAATTGTCATAGGTCTCGACGGCTTGTATGGTTAACGTTCTCAATGCCTGGCAGTTGTTGATGTGTGTAAGATCGGAAAAGGCAAAGCTTGGACGGTCAAATTGTGGGAAGGACATGATGAGAGAGGCTTTGGCAACAAGGTGAGGTGATAAGAAGACGTGTAGCTGTGGTGTGCATGAAACAAGATGTTATGACGGATTTATATAGCCACAAACGTGACCTTTTGCCGACGTTTAGGTCATACTCCCTCATTGGACCACTTGATTCATCTCGTTAGGCGCCCGCCACGTGTAAGCGCTCCTTAATTAACGAAGCAACAGACCTATGCCGCATAAGAAGCAAAAGCTCATTGGACCGACTTCCTGAAGTGCTGCCCTTGTCTACAACAGCAGAAACACGCCGGCTGTGTGAAGATGCCAACCGCTGTTTGACTGGCGTTGTAAGTACTGAATTGACGATCGTGGTTTAACTCTATTATTAAAAAGTGCCACAGTTTGATCACGTGAGTTCTCTATTTTTATAATATGACATGTTTCAGTGACCCTTAGGCACGGCAAAAAACCAAGCCTCTCTGGACGACAACGATGGGAAGCTACAGTGATGGCAACGGCTGCACAGAAGCTGCCCCCGGCCGAAAGAACACATCCAAAAGATACCCTTTATTGCACCGAGCGTGGATAGTTATTTTAAGGAAAGCAGCCCTCGGGAGTTTAGGCATCATCATGATTGCATTCAAAGCCCGGGGGGACTGCTACCGCCGGCGTCATCTCCGCCGCAGGATATATGATTGTGTTGCGTTTGTTCAGGTGTGTGTGCGATTGTTCGTCGGAATGGTAATTGAGACCTGCATTCCTGAAGTGTCATGGCCTGTGCTGGTCGTGACCTCAGGCTAAATTTTTGGGGGAGGTCACCTTCTTTGGCTGCTGTTGACTTGCCGCTGGCAAGCTAGCCTACATCTATTGATCTGAACCCTTCGAACTGGACCAGATTTGGTTAGAGTTTTCCGGTGCATTTTCCAGGCTGGGAAAGGAACGGAAGACAATGAAGGCATCGCAGTTTTCGGACGCGCAGAGGGCGTTCATTCTGAAGCAGGTTGATGAAGGTGTGCCGGGCGGAGATTTGCCGGAAAGCGGGGATCAGCCAGGCGACCTATTTCAATTGGAAGAAAAAGTACCTGGAATGTTGCCGCCGGAGATGAAGAAGCTGAAGCAGCTCGCGGACGAGAATGCTCGGCTGAAGAAGATCGTCGCGGACCTAACGTTGGACCGCGAGATGCTGCAGGATATCATCCGCCGAAAGTGAGCGCAACGAATGGCCCACGGCTTTCGTGATTTGACTAAATAGGTTTCTGGCTTTCTGGCTCTCGGTCAGAACTTCTGCTTTGCCCGCTTCGGCATAAAATAGGTTCGGATATTGACGAGTGCTTCGGCGACGGCAGCAGCATCCTGGTGGGTCGCTTTCCGTTTTACCTCGCCGAGCTTGCGGATCGGCGCAATGATATCCCCAGTGACGGCATGACCTCGAAGGACAGGCTGCCAAAGCCTTGGCGCGTGTCGTGTTCCAATGAGAAAGCAGATGTCCCAATCAAATGGATCAAGGGTCTGATCATCGATCTGGGTGAACCTTGGCCGGTGGTCTTTCGGTCTCTCGGAAAGGCTTGCAGATATCCGATTATACTCTGCAACGATCGTCTGCACGGCCCGATGTTCGGTTGTTTCCATCGGCAGGTTTAGGGCATCCGGGCCGGTCAGTTCCGGGATCCATTGCCGTGGGTCGATGAACCTGGGGCCGATGATGAGGGCCGTAAGATAACCATCGAGTCTGCTCATTGACCAGATAGGCGATGGCGGACGACGTCTCCTGATAAAGGCTTCGAATGCGTCGTCATCGAGCTTCGGTCGCGGCGTCATCTCCTGGCTGTTCTGTGTCATGCCGCTTGTCGCTCCTGCTGTGTCATCGCTTCGCGTTCCGCCTTCCAGGCCCAAGGCAAAAGGCTCTCCATCTCGTTGGCTTTCACTTTGCCGGAGATGATGCGCTCCAGCACATCGGCAAGCCAGACGTCGGGGTCCACGCCGTTAAGCTTTGCCGTGTTCACGAGCGATGCCAGGACAGCGAAGGTCTTTCCACCCCGCTCGTTGCCCACGAATAATGAGTTCTTTCTCGTCAAAGCCACGGATTTCATGGAACGCTCGACGACATTGGAGTCCACCTCGATCCGGCCATCCTCTAGAAAGGCTGTCAATCCGCTCCAGTGGTTGAGCATGTAAGTGACTGCCTTGCCAAGTGCCGATTTCGACGACACCTCGTCGCTCAGTTCGGTGAGATGGACCTTCAGTTCTCTCATGATGGGAGCTGCCTCACGACGCCTGCCGCTAAGCCGGGTATCTTCATCTTCCCCTCGTAGTTTTGCTTCGATGCGATAGATTTCGGCAATCCTGGCAAGGATCGACAAGGCCTCCGAAGAGCCGGTCAGTTTGACGACGTCAACGAACTTTCGCCGTGCATGAGCGAGGCAGAAGGCCAGCCGCATGGGGGCAACGTTGCTCTTGCCGCGTCGTTTGACCATGGTTTTATAGGCTTGATATCCATCAACCTGAAGCACGCCGGCGAACGACGACAGTTGCCCCTCGATCTCGCGAGCGCTGCGGCTTTCGGCAAAAATGTAGGCCACCGCCGGCGGCGCCGGACCGTTCCATGGCCGATCGTCAACCGCTTGTGCCCATAACTGGCAGACCTTGGTTCGTTTGCGCCCCGGATCGAGGCGCGGAAGTGGCGTCTCGTCACAGAACACCCTCGGCTGCGAGCGGATGAAGGCGGTGAGTGCATCGTAGAGAAGTTCGAGCCACCAGGCGACCCGCGTGACCCATGCCCCGAGCGTACCGCGATCAATGATGACGCCGCAGGAGGCCAGCATCTGCGCCTGGCGATGCAGCGGCAAATGCCAGGCAAACTTCGAAACGGCGACATGGGCTGCAAACGCCGTGGTCACCATGCCGCCGTCCATGATGCGTGCTGGTGCGGGTGCTTGCACGATGCCACTCTCGCAAGCCCGGCATGCATAGCGTGGCCGGATCGTCCGTTTCACCCGGACTACTGCAGGCACGATGTCGAGCGCCTCGCTGACATCAGTGCCGATGCAATGAAGTTCGAACGAACAGCAGGGGCAAGTCTTGCTCGCTGGCTCGATGAGCTCGTCATAACGCGGAAGGTGTTTCGGCAAACGGCCGATATTGCGGGCTGGCGATCGCCGTGCCTGCGTTTTGTCTTCATCGACCGGCGCGACATCGTCATTGGCAGCAACGGGAATGTCGCCTAGATCGCCAAGATCGAGCATTGCCTGCGTTGGATCGATCGTCGTCATCTTCTCCGATTTCGTCCCGAAGAGCTGGCGCTCAAGGAAGGCAACGCGCGCCTTGAGATCGGCATTCTCTTCGTCGAGCGAGAGAATGATCCGGGTCAATTGCGCAGCATCCTGGGGCAAGGGATCGGGTCGAAGCGGCATGACAGACCCTACCACACGGGTCTGAATCTTCAAGCAAAACCAATAGGATCAGCCTGCTTTTGAGGGCCTCCTCACCGCGTTTCGTTTGACGCGCGTCCAGTCAATGCCGGCCAGCAAAAGCGAGAACTCCTGGGCACTCATCTGCATAGCGCCATCGCGGATCGGAGGCCAAACGAACTTGCCCGCCTCCAACCACTTCGTCGCTAGGATCATGCCTGATCCGTCCCAATAAATGCAGCGAAGCCGATCAAGACGCTTGGCGCGGAACACGAACACGTCGCCACAATAGGGATCGGCCGCAAGGGCTGACGCCACCAAAGCTACCAGGCCATTCATGCCGCGCCGGAAGTCGACGGGTTGCGTCGCAACCATGATCTTCACGCCATTTGGCGAAACTCCGATCACCGGCGCCCTCGCAACGCCGCTACCATCGCCTGCGCCAGTTCAGGCGCTACCGAGCCGATGACCGTCATGCGTGCGCCCGCAATCTCGATCTCAATTCGGCCAGCGAGAACCTCTGGGGCATTCGATGGCGAGCCTTCGTGTCGTGCGCCATCCCCAACCACTGTCACCGGCACGAACACGGCAGGCGGCAAACTAGTCTTTGCCGACCGTTGAGAGGTTAGTCCGGCTTCCCGTCGCCACACATTCAGCAAGCCGCGATTGACGCCCCAGCGCCTCGCAACAGCCGAAATGTTCACTTCAGGTTCTGCGCTCTCCGCGAGAATCCGCGCCTTCTCCTCGTCAGTCCAATTCCGCCGCTGCCGCCGACCGGTGATCACCTCGATCCGCCGATACTTTCCCTCATGCCTGGCTTCATGCATGCCTTCATCCATGACTTCAAGCATGGCATCAGCGCGATCTCCAACCATCCCGGTCCACTCCTATCAATGATAGAGCTTATCTCGAGGCCTCATTCACAAAAGAAAAGGTGGGCTGTTCGTCGCGCTCAC
>NZ_LNCD01000009.1 GCF_001542405.1 Rhizobium altiplani | reverse complement strand
TACGGCGTCGACTCATAAACTCTGGCACCATATTCTTGTTGCGACGAGCTTTACAGCGGCGAGGTAGTTTTCCGGGCGCTTGTCATATCGGGTTGCGATGCCTCGGAACTGCTTGATCCTGTTGAAGAACCGTTCCACGAGATTACGTTGCCGATAGACCCAGCGCGAAAATACGAAAGAGCCCTTGCGATTACTCTTCGGCGGGATGTTGGCCCAGGCCTTTCTCTCGGCGGCCTTTGCCCGTATGGCATTCGTGTCATAACCCTTGTCGGCCAGCAGGATGTCCCCCTCGCCAAGCTCATCCGTCAGCGCGTCGGCTTCGGCACAATCGGCGATCTGTCCACCAGTCAGACGCAGATTGACCGGGCGACCTTCGGCATCGACGAGCGCATGGATTTTGCTCGTAAGGCCGCCGCGGGAACGTCCCATGCCACCATCGTCTCCATCCCTTTTTTTCCCGTGGCCGCGTGCTGGTGAACGCGGACACAGGTCGAGTCGATCATGACGATGTCGCCATCGTAGGCCTTGGACACCGCTTCAAGAAGCCGATCCCATACCCCGGCTTTGCGCCAGCGGACGAAGCGGTTGTAACAGGTCGTCGGCGGGCCATAGCGTTCCGGAACTTCCGCCCAAGGCGAGCCCGTTCGAAACCGCCAGAGGATGCCATTCAGTACCCGCCGATCATCAACGCGGGCAACGCCGCGTGGCTTGTTGGGTAACAACGGCGATATAATCGACCATTCGTGGTCAGTCAGTTCGTAGCGACGACGTGTCATCAAATGCTTCCCTATTTCGAAGCCTTGAATCACGCCGGTCGATAAATGCCAAGAAATTTTATGAGTTTACGCTGTAGTGTGTTCTCGCCCATGCTACGAGTAAGCAACCCACGAGAATAAAGTACGCAGCGTTACCCTCACCAATGATTTCATGATGCCTGTTTCCTCGATCGTCTATTGCGTTGAGCGCGAGTGCGCAGAAGGTCGATCTGGTCCTGCGTCAAGTCGATTTGCCACGGCTGGCCCTTGGCGAGTTGGTGTCCCTTGAGCCATCCGCGGGCGAGCTAATCGAAGATGACCTGAGGTGTGATGCCCAGAGCTGCTGCGGCACCTTGAAGGAATAGGTTCCGTCCGGCCACCTGGCGGGATTGGAGCTCGTTCCGTTGATTTTGACGGTTGGAATACCCCAACGCCTGCGCAAGAGCCAGACATTGTCACCTTTGAAGGCGCAATTCTGTGCGGCAAGGAAGCCTTCCGCGTTCAGCACGGACGCAATTTCCTTGTCCATTTTGCCTGCGGCGTTCAGCTCCGTCACACGCGCTCGTAATTTGTCGATATCGATATAGTCGCCATAGGTATGAACGCGCCTTTGGACAGAGTGCTCGCTCGTCGCTCCTGTTTGCCACAGGATCTTGACCCAGACCTGGCCTTGCAGGCGCTTTTGATCGAGAACGACTTCGCAGATGATGAGGCGCAGGATGCTCTTTCGCTCGGCCGCCGTGGTCGATGAGGCACGCCAGATGCGCGGCAGGTCTTCCCCGTGTGCCAGTAGCCCCTCGCGATCTGCCTCACTGAGAACCAGGGGTTCGTCAGACCGCCATCGTTCATAGTCCTGCTCTATGGCCTCGGCTGCACGCAGCTTCTCTTCCCATCCCCGCTCCAGCGACCGGGCCACCAGGCGGTTCTCGGGTTCGACTGCGTCGTATTGGCGTCGTGCGCTTTCCGCCTCGTAGCGCGCCCGTTCACGCCGCAATGCCCATTGACGCTCAAGTTGACGTGCTTCCTCTTCGATCTGGCCCAGTGCGGCGATGGCGATAGCGATCCTGTCCGGCGTCAGAGCCTCAAGTAGAATGCCTTCGATGCGTGAGTCGACGGGCAGAGCGCGCACCTCCTGGCATAACGGCCCTCCATCGTGACCGCCATCAGCACGGCATGTGTAGACGGGATAGTTTCCTGCGGGGCCGCTAAGCGAAAACTCATCCGCCGGCCGCACCGCCCGCAGACAGCGATGCCCTGCAGCAATGCAGCGCCCTTACGCGGCGCTCCCGTATGGCCGGCTTCGTAGTGGTTGATGTTGTTTTCCAATCGCCGTTGGTTGTCCATAAACTCCTCCCAGCCGATGTAACCAGGATGGGCCGCTTGCAAACAGACCTCCCAGTCTTCGATGGGAACCTTGGTTGTGCGTGGCAAATACACGTCCTGACGAATGCGCCCACCAGTCTGCCGTCGTCGACCGTAGACATACGCCCCAGCATAGCCGGGATTTGGGAGAATGCTGAGCACCCGTGGGTTGGTGGTCTCTTGCCAGACGACTTCGTGCGGCGCCGGACCATGGAGAGGACGCATTGGCAATGGCAAATTCTCCTTGCGTAAATAGCGCATCACCGCCCGCGCGCTTCCCAATTCGCGGAATTTGCTGAAGACGAGGCAGAGCCTTGCCTGCACCTCCTCATCGGGATTGAGAATGATCTGGCTCGAGAGGGCATGAGACAATCCGGCGGGCAGGCCAAAGCGCAATTCGCCGCGTGCCGCTTTCTGGCGCTCGCCCTGATGAAGGCGTTGACTGATCTGGTGCAACTCCGCCTCACTCATGATGCCAAACAAGCCGAGCAAGAGCCGGTCGTGGTAAGCGCAAGGATCGTAGAGGCGTTCGCCGTTGGCAATAATAACGCCGAACAATGCGCACAGATCAAGGAGTTGATGCCAATCACGATTGTTGCGGGCGAGCCGCGAGGCATCGAGGCTGATGACGAGCCCCGCGTTGCCCGTCCGATCTCCGCGATCAACTTCTTGAAGCCTTCACGCTCGACGCTGCCCGAACCGGATTTGCCGAGGTCTTCATCAATGACGTGCACGCGCTCATGTGGCCAGCCAAGAGCCACGGCACGATCGATGAGGCGATACTGAAGCTCCGTGCTTTCCTGATGATGCCGCACCTGGTTTACGGAAGACTGGCGGACATAAATATAGGCAAGCTTGCCGCGATGCTCGGCGGTGACTTGGCTGTCAGGCTACTCGTCGCTCTCAGCATGCCGATCCACCTTTGTCGGCACACGGATTGACCGCATCCGCATCAACAGGGGGACAAGTTTTTGAGCAAGTTGTTTCCGCGTCTCCGGCGGCAGATCGACCCACGGACGCGGGACTGTCGTGCTCGGGGTCAGAAGCTTTACGAGGGACTGAGACGCTACGCGGTACGGTTTTGATTGCACGTTCATCGCGAATCACCTCCTTGAAACTGGAGGTAACCATGCTGTTCAAATGGCGCATCAATGTGAGCAGGGTTCGAACGCTGACGCGAGGCGCCGATTCTGACTCGCTCCGCGCTTCCAACGAAACGGTCACAAGATCGGTTATCGACCGGCGAATTGAACGGCGGCGTCCGTCAGGTAATCGAACGACAACGAATGCCGCACCGCGGCCGGACTGGACCGACACCAGCTCAAGACGCTGACCCGCAAGACCGTGGCGCGGGTCAATGATAGTCACATAATGCACCACCGCGGATCATCTGGTCCCATCGTCCGATGATATGCGCGCCTGCAACCACGGATCAATCTCCAGCCTACGCAGAAAGGCTATCCGCTCAGTCAGCCCGATCAGCTTCGACGCACCCGGCGGCTTCCGGCGCCGAGAGCAGCCAATGAAAGCGCGCGTATGGCCGACCGAGGGGTCAACTTCCAACAGCCTGCCCAATGATTTAAGCGTACGAGCGGGACGTCTTCAATCGTGAGCGCAACGAATGGCCCACGGCTTTCGTGATTTGACTAAATAGGTTTCTGGCTTTCTGGCTCTCGGTCAGAACTTCTGCTTTGCCCGCTTCGGCATAAAATAGGTTCGGATATTGACGAGTGCTTCGGCGACGGCAGCAGCATCCTGGTGGGTCGCTTTCCGTTTTACCTCGCCGAGCTTGCGGATCGGCGCAATGATATCCCCAGTGACGGCATGACCTCGAAGGACAGGCTGCCAAAGCCTTGGCGCGTGTCGTGTTCCAATGAGAAAGCAGATGTCCCAATCAAATGGATCAAGGGTCTGATCATCGATCTGGGTGAACCTTGGCCGGTGGTCTTTCGGTCTCTCGGAAAGGCTTGCAGATATCCGATTATACTCTGCAACGATCGTCTGCACGGCCCGATGTTCGGTTGTTTCCATCGGCAGGTTTAGGGCATCCGGGCCGGTCAGTTCCGGGATCCATTGCCGTGGGTCGATGAACCTGGGGCCGATGATGAGGGCCGTAAGATAACCATCGAGTCTGCTCATTGACCAGATAGGCGATGGCGGACGACGTCTCCTGATAAAGGCTTCGAATGCGTCGTCATCGAGCTTCGGTCGCGGCGTCATCTCCTGGCTGTTCTGTGTCATGCCGCTTGTCGCTCCTGCTGTGTCATCGCTTCGCGTTCCGCCTTCCAGGCCCAAGGCAAAAGGCTCTCCATCTCGTTGGCTTTCACTTTGCCGGAGATGATGCGCTCCAGCACATCGGCAAGCCAGACGTCGGGGTCCACGCCGTTAAGCTTTGCCGTGTTCACGAGCGATGCCAGGACAGCGAAGGTCTTTCCACCCCGCTCGTTGCCCACGAATAATGAGTTCTTTCTCGTCAAAGCCACGGATTTCATGGAACGCTCGACGACATTGGAGTCCACCTCGATCCGGCCATCCTCTAGAAAGGCTGTCAATCCGCTCCAGTGGTTGAGCATGTAAGTGACTGCCTTGCCAAGTGCCGATTTCGACGACACCTCGTCGCTCAGTTCGGTGAGATGGACCTTCAGTTCTCTCATGATGGGAGCTGCCTCACGACGCCTGCCGCTAAGCCGGGTATCTTCATCTTCCCCTCGTAGTTTTGCTTCGATGCGATAGATTTCGGCAATCCTGGCAAGGATCGACAAGGCCTCCGAAGAGCCGGTCAGTTTGACGACGTCAACGAACTTTCGCCGTGCATGAGCGAGGCAGAAGGCCAGCCGCATGGGGGCAACGTTGCTCTTGCCGCGTCGTTTGACCATGGTTTTATAGGCTTGATATCCATCAACCTGAAGCACGCCGGCGAACGACGACAGTTGCCCCTCGATCTCGCGAGCGCTGCGGCTTTCGGCAAAAATGTAGGCCACCGCCGGCGGCGCCGGACCGTTCCATGGCCGATCGTCAACCGCTTGTGCCCATAACTGGCAGACCTTGGTTCGTTTGCGCCCCGGATCGAGGCGCGGAAGTGGCGTCTCGTCACAGAACACCCTCGGCTGCGAGCGGATGAAGGCGGTGAGTGCATCGTAGAGAAGTTCGAGCCACCAGGCGACCCGCGTGACCCATGCCCCGAGCGTACCGCGATCAATGATGACGCCGCAGGAGGCCAGCATCTGCGCCTGGCGATGCAGCGGCAAATGCCAGGCAAACTTCGAAACGGCGACATGGGCTGCAAACGCCGTGGTCACCATGCCGCCGTCCATGATGCGTGCTGGTGCGGGTGCTTGCACGATGCCACTCTCGCAAGCCCGGCATGCATAGCGTGGCCGGATCGTCCGTTTCACCCGGACTACTGCAGGCACGATGTCGAGCGCCTCGCTGACATCAGTGCCGATGCAATGAAGTTCGAACGAACAGCAGGGGCAAGTCTTGCTCGCTGGCTCGATGAGCTCGTCATAACGCGGAAGGTGTTTCGGCAAACGGCCGATATTGCGGGCTGGCGATCGCCGTGCCTGCGTTTTGTCTTCATCGACCGGCGCGACATCGTCATTGGCAGCAACGGGAATGTCGCCTAGATCGCCAAGATCGAGCATTGCCTGCGTTGGATCGATCGTCGTCATCTTCTCCGATTTCGTCCCGAAGAGCTGGCGCTCAAGGAAGGCAACGCGCGCCTTGAGATCGGCATTCTCTTCGTCGAGCGAGAGAATGATCCGGGTCAATTGCGCAGCATCCTGGGGCAAGGGATCGGGTCGAAGCGGCATGACAGACCCTACCACACGGGTCTGAATCTTCAAGCAAAACCAATAGGATCAGCCTGCTTTTGAGGGCCTCCTCACCGCGTTTCGTTTGACGCGCGTCCAGTCAATGCCGGCCAGCAAAAGCGAGAACTCCTGGGCACTCATCTGCATAGCGCCATCGCGGATCGGAGGCCAAACGAACTTGCCCGCCTCCAACCACTTCGTCGCTAGGATCATGCCTGATCCGTCCCAATAAATGCAGCGAAGCCGATCAAGACGCTTGGCGCGGAACACGAACACGTCGCCACAATAGGGATCGGCCGCAAGGGCTGACGCCACCAAAGCTACCAGGCCATTCATGCCGCGCCGGAAGTCGACGGGTTGCGTCGCAACCATGATCTTCACGCCATTTGGCGAAACTCCGATCACCGGCGCCCTCGCAACGCCGCTACCATCGCCTGCGCCAGTTCAGGCGCTACCGAGCCGATGACCGTCATGCGTGCGCCCGCAATCTCGATCTCAATTCGGCCAGCGAGAACCTCTGGGGCATTCGATGGCGAGCCTTCGTGTCGTGCGCCATCCCCAACCACTGTCACCGGCACGAACACGGCAGGCGGCAAACTAGTCTTTGCCGACCGTTGAGAGGTTAGTCCGGCTTCCCGTCGCCACACATTCAGCAAGCCGCGATTGACGCCCCAGCGCCTCGCAACAGCCGAAATGTTCACTTCAGGTTCTGCGCTCTCCGCGAGAATCCGCGCCTTCTCCTCGTCAGTCCAATTCCGCCGCTGCCGCCGACCGGTGATCACCTCGATCCGCCGATACTTTCCCTCATGCCTGGCTTCATGCATGCCTTCATCCATGACTTCAAGCATGGCATCAGCGCGATCTCCAACCATCCCGGTCCACTCCTATCAATGATAGAGCTTATCTCGAGGCCTCATTCACAAAAGAAAAGGTGGGCTGTTCGTCGCGCTCAC
>NZ_LNCD01000008.1 GCF_001542405.1 Rhizobium altiplani | reverse complement strand
AAAAACGCTGTTCGCCCTTGAGCAGGGCCGCGTCGACATTGCCCGGCGCAGAGCCCGCTGGAAAGCCTGGCAAGACCGCTTCGATCCGAAGCGGCTCGTCTTCATCGACGAGACCTGGATCCGCACCAACATGGCGCCGTTACGCGGGTGGGGGCCGAGGGGCAAAAGATTGCGCGGCTTTGCCCCGCATGGCCGCTGGCGCACCCTGACCTTCCTCGGCGCCCTCCGCTGCGACAAGCTCACTGCGCCCTGCGTCTTCGACGGTCCCATTAATGGCGAATGCTTCCACGCCTATGTCCGCCAGCAGTTGATCCCGACCCTCAAACCTGGCGACATCGTCATCCTCGATAATCTCGGCTCTCACAAAGCCAAGGCCATCCGCGATGCCATCAGGGCCGTCGGCGCCAGGCTATGGTTCCTGCCGAAATATTCCCCCGACCTTAATCCGATCGAGCAAGCCTTCGCCAAGATCAAGCACTGGATGCGCCAGGCTCAAAAGCGAACCATCGAGGAAACGTGGCGCCACCTGGGCTTACTCGCCGACACCATAAAGCCAGAGGAATGCGCCAACTACTTCTCAAATGCCGGCTACGCTTCCGTCAAAACATGAAAGGCTCTAGCTGTCGACAGCCTCCTGCTTTGCCCTCAAAAATGGCTCCACGGTCGCAATACTGAAGCCAACCTTCATAGCGCTTGAACTGTAGCGTTTGCCTCCTACCGCCCGTTCTTTTTGCGACGTCATCGGCAACAGATATCTGCCGCCCGTCCGACCCTGCGGCATGGAAAGTGAAGCCCCGTCGACGGACAGGATCGCGCTGAAAGTCCATCAGCGCGTGACCCTAGGTGGCCAGGTTTCACTGATCGGTGTCGGCGGCGGCTTCAAGATTTCCGGGCCGGTGTCTGCTCTGCCACTCAAAGCGACGGTGGTCCGGGGTACTTCCGTCGGCCATCGGGGGGCGCTGGAGGATTTCGTCGAGGCGGTTGACTCGATCGGGTTGAAGCCGCTGATCGACAGGAGGTATCGCCTCGAAGAGGCTGATCAGGCATTTGCACATCTTGATCGAGGACGATTTGGAGAGATTGTCATCTATCGAGCTTCACATCCATCCGGAAAAACTTCACAAGTTCCGGAATGGAAATCCAAAAAAACTAATAAATTCAGTTATTTTCAAATTTTGAGGGTAAAGTTCGCGCCGTCGCTCTCGGGAGCTTTTGAGGGTACCGACCAACGGTTCTTCCAACCCAATTGATTAGTGGGAAATTGTTCGCCCGAAGGAACTTTGACGCGGCGCGGTAACCGGTTTTTGCCCTCAGCCCCATTTCATTGTTGTCGCCAATGTATGAACCGTAGTCGTAGTTCTCGGTATGAGTTCCGAGGAAGCCACACGGTGCTGGCGGGGAGAAAACATCCCAATCCGAAACCTCGGTTGCATAGGTATTAACTGACAACTATATGTAGGCCAAGGGAACCGGTGGGGCATTTATTGGGCATTAACATTTCAGCAACAAAGTACGTTACGCTTGACCTAACTCACGAGAAACGTGTCGATACGTCACTTGATCGCAATCCCACCACCGAGATGGTCGGTAATCTTTTAATTCACTACGTGTTTCGGAGAAACCACACAGGCGACCCGGATCGCGACGGGAATCCGCTGGCATATGCGCTGAAGGGGATGAACGGATACAAAATCGTTCCGCTTTATCGCAATCAGTGCCTTAACCGGGCAAGACAGGTTCTGGAAGGGTTCGTAACTGGCTTGGAAGCTGATTACATTATGGCGCTTCCGTCGTCGTACCCGTTCGCGAACGAATTTTGCGATCTCGTGTGCGACGTTAGCGGCGTCGATAAGCTGGACTCCTCGTTTCTGAAAAAACGAACAGCCGGAGAGATGTTGGCGATTTATGATGGAGTGTTCCCCGCGAACCTCAATTCGAAGCTCTCGAAGGAATACAAAAATCAGCTCTATGACTGGAAGCGCTTGAAACCCTGGCAAAAGGTTTCACTGAAGGAGGTCGATACGCGAATTCGTCATTGTTTCAACATGTGGCAATTGGACGAGGACGCGCCCAACTTGCAAAACACGTCGATATTGCTTGTGGATGATATCATGTCATCTGGCACTTCCATTTCAACCGCTGCTGACGTAATTTCCCAGGGAGCGGGAGCCGAGATTTCGGGAGCGATCTGCTTCCTAAGCGGCATCTAACTCTTGACAAAATCGGCCAGAACAGCCATCTAACAGGCATAGGTAGCGATACCGAGACCGTACTTACGCCTTACGGTCTCTAAATATCAGGTGTGGCACGTAGCTGCACAGGTCTGAGCGAGCGCCTGGTGGGGCCTGCCGATAAGCGGCGAGTACTACTAGTCAGGGATCAGCTGACGAAATACGGAAAGGGAGGTCGAAAGGCCTCCCTTTTTCGCTCCGTCTTTTCCAATCGAAGCACGCTTTAGGAATTGGCCATTACACCTGTCGCCGCTTCAGGGCGAGGCGGGACCGCAATGAGGCTGTGATGATCGAACGCGCTCTCCGGCACCGCCGGATAGTCCAGGCAGGGCGCATAGAGCCTGGACCTGAGCGGATCGAGCCACGCCTCGCAATCGGGCGACACCACCTTCTATCCGCGTTTCCTCGGTCGATGCTCCCCTTTTTGCGAATGCGACCAGCACGTTGGGTAATGCGGCTGCGGGGACCTCAAGCCGAAAACGCTCTATGGGCTCGCAGATGATCGTTGCCGGGCCGCACATTAGTTGGGAAGTCACAGCTTCAAATCTGAATTTTCCATTGCGTCTCGACGCGAGGTTCTGGACCTCCGCTCCGTTCGGATGTGATGTTCATTCCGAGAATTAATGAAAGAAAGCGAGGATTCGGCAGCCTTTTCAACAAAGCCGATTCCGCTTCTGGAGCCCGACAGTCACCCGCTCGCGCCGAGAGAGATAAGGAGTTCTTCCAACTGCACGAACTGCTCGGGCATCGCGTCTTCCATGCCGACGAAAGCGTCCTCGAGCGCCTCCTTAGAAGGATAGAGTTCTTGCAGAACCAGCAGAGTTCCGCCGTCCTTTTCCTCGAAGGTCACGGTTGTGACGGCAGCGGCGTCGCTTTCGTCATTGGTCCAGACGAGGCGTGACGGTGGCGAGACTTCGAGATACTTGCCAAAGAAGGCCATGGCATCCGAGGCGTCGCGTCCGAACGTGATGCGATAGCTTCCCCCGGTGCGAACGTCCATCTCGCAGGAAAGAATGGGCACGCCGATCGACCTCGGTGCCCACCACAGCTTGAACAACTCAGGCTTGGTCCACGCGTCGAACACAAGGCGAATCGGGGCGTTGAACACGCGCGTCACGATAAGCTCGCGCTCGCATCTCCGATCCACCGCCGTGTGTCCATCACTGGCTCTGTCGCCCATCGACTTTCTCCTTGCGTGTCAGGGCTTCGACGACTTCGTCCAGCGCGTCGAAGCGTGCGTTCCAGATATGGCGGCGCGCCTCAATCCAGGCCGCCCCTTCCTCTAGCCCGCGCGGGCCGAGTTTGCAGGTCCGCACGCGGCCGACCTTCTCCGTTGTAACAAGCCCCGCCTTCTCCAAGACGCCGACGTGCTTCTTCATACCCGTTAGGGTCATGTGGAACTTTTCTGCAAGCTCGGTGATCGACGCATCCGCAGTTCCGAGATGCTCTATAACGCCGCGTCGGGTGGAGTCCGAGAGTGCGGCAAAGCAGGCATCAAGACGAGCTGGCGAAAACTGAACCATATAGTTCAGTGTTTTTAGCATGCGGATCGCTTTCATGCAAGGACGGACGCGACCGGACGTCGAGTGAAGGTGGGAGTACCAGGGTTTACTCGCTGAAGCGCCGATCCAAGCTGTGATGCGATTATCGGGACAGCTTCTCACTGCTTCGCGCCATTGTGATCACCGCCCGAAACTCCAAAATGTCGACAAGAGGCTTTACGCTGCGGGTAAGGTTTCATGTTGCGCCGCAGCAGGATTATGAGCATAAGGAAACCCACTCACCACGGACCCGGTGAAATTCCGGGTGGCTCTTCTGGCCGCCGACCCGCCAGACAACGCAAAACCTGCATGCCTATCCCAGCGATTGCCTTTCGAGCGTTCGCCATGCTTTGCGAGAAATTCATCAAATGCAACTTTCCTCCATCCGTCGGGATTGGTCGGCCAATCCCATACGCGAAATGCTTGCCGGAGCTGTCGCTACCTTCGCACTGATCCCCGAGGTTATCGCCTTCTCTTTTGTCGCCGGTGTCGATCCCCAAGTCGGCCTGTTCGCGTCTTTCGTGATCGGGATCGTTATCGCTTTCACCGGCGGTCGCCCCGCGATGATTTCCGCCGCGGCAGGGTCGGTTGCTCTCGTTGCCGCACCCCTCGTTCATGCGCACGGGCTCAGTTACCTCTTCGCCGCAGGTTTGCTTGCTGGCATCTTCCAGATAGCATTCGGCCTTCTGCGACTGGGCGTCCTTATGCGTTTCGTGTCGAAGTCGGTCCGAACAGGCTTCGTAAACGCCTTGGCGATCCTGATTTTTGCAGCTCAGCTTCCGCATATCATTGGGGGAGATTGGCTTGCTTATGGCATGCTCGCTGGTGGACTTGCCGTCATCTACCTGGTCCCGAGGGTCACCACTGCGGTGCCCTCCCCACTGATCTGCATCCTTGTCCTGACGATCGCTTCTGTCACATTGAAGCTTCCAGTTACGACGATTGCTGACCTCGGCAAACTTCCAGACGCGCTTCCGATCTTCGCCTGGCCCGATGTTCCCATCAAAATTGATACGCTCAAGATAATCGTCGGGCCTGCGGTTGCGATCGCCATGGTAGGTCTACTGGAATCTATGATGACGGCCAGTGTCGTTGACGATCTCACTGGCTCTCCAAGTTCGAAGAACAGGGAGTGTACAGGGCTAGGTATCGCCAACACTGCAGCAAGTCTCTTCGGCGGAATCGCCGGTTGCGGAATGATCGGTCAAACCGTCAGCAACGTGAAGTATGGTGGAAGGGGTCGACTATCCACCTTATTTGCAGGCGCACTGCTCCTTGTCCTGATGGTCCTTCTCAAGCCATGGGTTTCTCAGGTACCTGTTGCCGCACTGGTGGCGATCATGGTGATGGTTTCCGTTGACACGTTTGACTGGGCGTCGGTGAAAACGCTGGTCGTCCACCCAAAATTGTCGAGCGTTGTCATGGTGGCGACGGTTCTCGTTACCGTTCTTAGTTCGAACCTGGCTATGGGCGTAACGGTGGGCGTCCTTCTCAGCGGTGTGTTCTTCACGTTCAAGGTGGCTCGTTTGCTTCGCATCGAAGCCGAGAAGGACGAAGCTCTGGGTCGTTTGACATATCATGTATCGGGCCAGGTATTCTTCGCCTCAGCCGATATCTTCGTAGACGCATTCGACATTGAAGAAGCAGCCGGCATGGTCGTTCTGATTGACGTGTCAAAGGCTCACTTCTGGGACGTCACTGCTATCGCAGCTCTCGACAAAGTCATCGAGCGGTTCAAAGCGCACTCCATCGTCGCCCATGTCCTGGGAATGAACGAGGCGAGTGCAACATTCGTCAACGACCTCAATGGCTCGGCCAGCCTTAAAGCTCTATAGCGGGAGCTCAAGAGTGGAATGTCGAGGAACGACGCGCGGTCACCATGAGGGTCACCATCCCGGCCCAGGCCGATTTGTAGACGCCTGATTATCTTCAGCGGTCGGATGTTCAACTGGATTGAACTCGATCAAGCTCTTCGGCGGCGGAATTTCGGTTTGACCAGCTCGGCGATCAGCAATGTACTGGATCGCTTCCACCAGTTCCAAATCCAAAATCGGCTTCTGGATCACTCCCAGTGTACCTGGCACTCCGCCTCGGAGTGCATCCGGATCGCCGGTCATGAAAAGCACTGTCACGTCGGCTTCCGCCAAGGTCCGCCCGACAATCGGCCCAGTGGGGCCATCCTCCAAATTCACATCCACGAGTGCCATGTCCGCGTCTGCGGAGAGCATGAGCGCCTGGTACATATTGCCCGCGATTCCAACAGGACGGTGTCCGAGTTCCTCTATCGTGTCCTGCAGGTTGAGCGCCACGAGCGGTTGGGCTTCGACGATAAGTACATTGAACGACATTGTGTCTTCTCCGAACTGTCCTATCGAAGGATTAACCCCGTTCCGCCAAGGCTTGTTCCATGTCTGACCGGGTACTGCCAGAGGATTGACCTGCATCGGAGTGTAGCGCGTAGTTGGTAGCAGCGCCGTCGTGAGCACTTGTGAAAAGTCAATAAGACCCTTCTCGACTACCGTTGGCTACAGCGCACGATTGTTTGCACCCGGCTCGACTGCGCCCCTTCGAAGCGCCCGCTAGCCACCGCTGACTTCGAGTACTGCCGCATTGTCCTGGTGCTCGCGCAGCCCCTTGTAGGAGGCGTGGCGAAGCTTTCCATCATGCGTCCATGCTCGATACTCAATTTCGGCGATGAGGGTCGGCTGCACCCAGACAATGTCCTTCCGGCCGCCGTCGTACACGACTGGCGGCCGCCTTCTGACGATGCGGTCCAGCAGTTTCCGAAGCGCGGCCGCGCTACTTTCATTGAAACCCGTGCCAACGTTGCCAACATAAACCCACGCGTCCCCCTTTCGAGCAGCCAGCAGCAGACTGCCGATCCCTCCCCGCGCCACAGGCGATGGCTCGTATCCGACGACGATAAAGCTGTCGCTCTGGACGCATTTGATCTTGACCCAATCGCCAAGACGACCTGATCGATAACTGCTGTCCTTGTGCTTGGCGATTATCCCTTCGAGCCCATGCCGGCACGCAGCGGCAAAAATCTCTCGGCCATCACCATCAATGGTATCGGACAGGCGGATAGCGCCATCCTCGTTTCGCAAGAGTGACTCCAGAAAGTAGCGTCGCGCCGTCAGTTCCAAGCTGCGAATATCGTGACCGTCGAAATAAAGCAGATCAAAAGCCATCATCAGCGCCTGGCCGGACGGAAGCTTGCCTCCTCGTCCCCCGAGCGAGTTCTGCAACATTCCGAAGTGAGGGCGACCTTCGGGATCGAGGACTACCGCCTCCCCGTCGATGATGGCAGTCCCAACACCCAGTGCCTTGGCCGCCTGGTCGATGTGTGGGAAGCGATGCGTCCAGTCGTGTCCGCCGCGCGTCAGGATGCGAACGTTCCCCTTGTTGAGATGGACCGCGATCCGATACCCATCCCATTTTACTTCATAGAACCATTCGTCGCCGACCGGCGGGCGGGGCTTCAAAAGCGCCAGGCACGGCTCGATCCGGTCGGGCATTGGGTCGAATGGCAGCTGAGGCTGCTTGGGGTCACGCGGCTCTCGTGCATGGGAACGGATCGGCTGGTCGTCGGCCAGCAACGGCCGTGCACGAGGAGCCTTCACCATTAGCTAGCCTTTTTCATCTCGGCGGCGTCATCGGGAAGGACGTGCATGCCTGCCTCGTGGGCAGCATCGACGAACGCGGCCCTGGCTGTATCGGCATCGATATAGAATTCCAAGGCCTCCACCGATCGCATCAGCGCACTGTGAAATTTCTCGCCGCCGCGATGATGCCATTTGCCGCTGAGCAGCATGGCCGCCAGTTGGTCGACGGTCTCCGCTTTTCGATATCGTCCCATGCCATCGATTTCGACCTGCAGAGGCTTAATAAACACGGGAAGGTCGACGGCCATGGCGAAACTCCTTGACATATCTCTACCCACTAAAATGCCAAGTGATTCGTTTGTCTAGAGGAGTCAAAATATATAAGTCCAGCGGAACAAAAGCGTCGCGTGGGAGTTTATCGTGCCCGCAAAGGACAGCAGCTTCCATTTGTCAAACACTTCCCTGGGTCCGCTCCGATGTGGCTTTTGAGGGATGGCTCAATTCCTTACGTCAGTTATCCCTAATAAAAGAGCGTTGTGTCGTTCCCCAGCGAGACATGGTGCCTCAATCTCGCGTTGGATTTCCGTACCTCCCGGGCGCACCAACTGACAGGTCCTTGCTCAACATGGCTCTGCCACTTTTTTGCGCTCAGTTCCGACAGTTGATCATCGCTCAGACCTTGGCTTCCAACCCCGCGTTAGACCGCTGCTCATGCACTTCCGAGCGGTATCGAGCTGGTCTCTAAGGAAGCGGCAGTCGTCGATCAGTGTGGCAATCGTGGCACGCAGATCGCCATCGTGCCACTCTATAGCTTGGTCGACGGGACTAAGTTCCTCGCGCACTTGCTTCATCGCAGACATGACATTTCCTTTGTCTTAGGTTTCATCGGACAGGATTTGTTGAGGTCACCCCGGTAGGTCACTGCTCCGCGAACATGCGCGTCATGCGGCGTGTACCAGCAAGGATGAGTGATCCTGGCAACCGTACTCAACTGGCATGGGCGGATCGATTTCCTCCGGTACTCCAGGTTCCAGCCGACGTTGGGATCGCAATGCGACCGGACAAATCACAAGCTTCGACTTCGAACTCGGCACACTCGCCAGCTTTCACTCTCATTAACTCCAGCATCCAGCGAGCCCTTCCCACACCAGGAACAGGAAGCTCTTCCGATGGCATAACGCTTACCCTCCATCGCGTGGCCGAGGCCGTTGGCTGACCGAAGTCCGTTGCCTCGGTCTGTCGGCGCCACCGCCGAATAATCAATCCCAGTGTGCCGGACTTTTCCGCCGCCAGTTGCAGCCGTCGGGATGCCGTCATCGGCAGTCGAACCAATTCAGCAACGACTGCTCCTAGCGCACCGTAGGAAAGGGCTTCCTCCATCGACGCGAGAACATCCTCCTCCCGGTCCGCCTCGACGAATATTACCCGGTTCGGGTGAAGGCCGACCTGCGCAAGGGCAGGAAAGAAGAGGTCCGGTCGGGTAAGGCACCAAATCACCTTCCCTTTCGTGCGAGCGGCGACCCCGGCTGCAAAAAGGGCTGCGGCTGCCCCATCCACTGCCCCCGCACCACCGCCCGCGAACTCGTGGATCGCTCCCAATGCCAGCCCCCCACCAGGCAGATGGCTATCGATCTCCGGCACACCAAATGGCAGGGCGCATTTCCGTCGCGATAGGCCGCCATCAAGATGAGAAATACGCTCGCGAAGCTCGGAAATAACGGGGTTTGCGCTCGCATGCGCCATCTGTAGCCTTCGTCAATTCATAGGTTCCATCTCGCTTTGGAAGCGATTATGTTCTACATTTGTTCCGGTAAGGCAGGCTAGTCAATAGGGCTATTCGCGGTCACCATGGGCAACTCGGCTTTTCCAGCGGTGGCATGAAAATGATCCGCGAACGAATCCAATGCCGTAGCCGGTCGAAATTCAAATGCGTACGATATCTTACGATGAGAGAAAATTCCTGCGACGAGAGAACCTTGCGGAAGTATCGCGGCTCGATCATTACCTGGCGTGCGGCGTCTGCGACCGGAGTATCGAGCTCGACCGGAAGGCCGTAGTCAGACAGTACGGAGCCAGTCTGTGCTTTTGGCAACTGCGGCGACGGCTGACCGTTGGGTGCTCCCGAATGAAGACTCTAGATGGAATTGACCGATGCGAGGCGCATTTTCCTTGCCTCCCCCACCCGGAACAAGAGTGAATAGGCTAGGAAGACGCGACGGTGCGAGGATTGGTGCGTTGACGCGTGGTCAGGACCACATGCCTGGATCCCAAGGCCGTCCAATTCAGGTCATCATTGTCGAACGCCAACAGATGGCACTTGTCTGACGTAAGCCTCCAGATTTACCCCTTCGGGTTTTGCGGCAAGACCTGGTCACAGGCGTCTTCACCTAGCCTTGCGATCCGTATGCTTTCCAGGCCAAGCCCGCAACGCCACATCGACCAAACGCTTCAGTGTGACGGTACATGCTCCATCACAGGCCTGCGCGGACATGCCTTGAACGACAGCCGAATAGAAGTGGGCAAGATATCCGTGTCGGTTTCCGTCGGAAGCTCGCCTTCGCCGACTGCGCGATCGAAGCGCGCCTTCATGAAGCGGATCGAAGCGTCCCGTCGTACTGCCACTTCTCGGGCGACAGCCTCGTTCTCCTCGGCATGCTGGAGGACAGCGGTTGCGACCATGCAGCCACGCGGCTTATCGGGATTGGAGACACCCTCGGCGACGTCATAAAGGTAGAATGCAAGTGCGTCATAGGCTGACATCGGCCCTTGCAGCGCCTCGGTGCGGCGTTTGGTTTCATGCTCGATATTGTAGTCGAGGGCCTGCCGATAGAGTTCCTCCTTTGAGCCAAACGCGGCGTACAGCAAGGGCGGAGTGATCCCCATCGCTTGGGTCAGGTCGGCGATCGAGGTTCCTTCGTTACCATGCTCCCAAAGGGCCGAACAGAAGAGCTGCGACGCGACACCCAACCCGACGTCACGATCGAGCGCTCTTGGCCTGCCACGTCTCCGGACTGGTTCATTTATTCTTATATTGGTCCCTATAAAACTATTAAAGGACGGATTTTCCGCACAATATATCGGTCGCTATAAAAATTGCAGCGGAGAGACTTATGTCTGGAAAATTGGCGTTGTCGAGCTAGCCGGGCGTAAGCGTAATCGGAGCGCGGTGCTCTCCTCTCCTGCGGGCCTCCTGGGGTTGCTTCCAGCCTTCGAGTTGTGACGCAGGGTTCAAATCCCTGCCCCGGCTACCGAACACCTTCGATGCTAACTTTTGGATGCGCAGACTACTGTCAACCAAGCTCACGAAGCAGGTTTCCATCAACTGGCCGAGATATGGAGACGGTGATTTCATAGCCTACTGAGGCCAAGCGTCATTCGTAACTAATCGGATGGCGTTGAATATTGCTTCTCCTGAGCTTCGGCTGACTAGGACCAACAGCTCCGCGTCTGACAGCGTCGGCTCAAACTCTCCGACACACCGGCTTGCACGGTTTGCTTAAATCTGCATTGTAGCAACTGCTTATTCTTATAGGGGGAACGCATGGCAACGGGTACGGTAAAATTCTTCAACGGCGACAAGGGTTTTGGGTTCATTACTCCAGATGGCGGCGCCAAGGATATTTTCGTGCACATCTCAGCCCTACAGGCCTCCGGCATTCAGTCACTGCGTGACGGGCAGAAGGTCTCATTTGACACTGAGCCGGATCGGACCGGAAAAGGGCCGAAGGCGATTAATATCGATCTGCTCTAGATTTTCGTCGGACCCACGGGCTGTCTTTAACCACAGGGAACAGTTTCGCCCGAGTGATCCTGACACAGTGGCGTCACGCCACCATATCCGCAGCCCGTTCTCGTAAGGCGCCTTCACGGCCGGCTACGCTCCATCATCCCGATAAGCGACGTTGCCATCCGCTTCGCTTGGAGGGCAGGCTCCACCGACCGAGTAATCTGAGCTACGGCCGTTGCACCTTCTTGAAGGAGGTTGATTTCGTTTGCCACACGCTGCGGGTCACAGAATCTCGCAGCGTGAGCAAGCTCTTCGACGTAGGCGAGTGACAGGCGCTTGTGCATCTCCGCTGCTCGAAACACCGGATCGGAGGTGTCTTTATGCTCTCCCGCAGCAGCCCTATATGACCTCAGAGCGAACATCTCTCATCGGGGTGTTCGTCATCTCATAACAGGCGACACATGCCATTGTGCCAACGCGACCTTCTTCATTGACGGCATGGAGGATTGGTGCCGTGAGCGCATTGTCCGGCACTAACTTACCCTTTGAGATGTTGGCGAATTTTGGAGTCATTGGAGCGCTGAGCTTCATCCTCGGGTTCGCGATGAACCATGGATCGATTTTCACCTTCATTGCCACGACAGAATTGGTGTTGAAGCGGAGGCCGGCTCGATTTCTCGCTTTGGCCGAATGCGCTATATGGGCCGCGATCGCGTACGTCGTTCTCGAAAAACTACCCACCTGCACGACGGATGGGCTCCATTGGCGCACATGATCGGTGCAGCCGTCCTTTTCGGCGTCGGCGTATACGTGAATGGTGCATGCATATTTGGTTCGGTCGGCCATTTCGGCAACGGTGAACTGGAGTTTGGGTTCACCTTCCTCGGGATACTTGCGATCCTCTCGCAAGACAGCCTTTTCAGCGTACGTAGCGATCCGATGCCAAGTAGCGGAACACCCTCGCTTGCTCTGGAGACCTTGCTCTTCGCTCTGGCGGCATTTCTTGTCCTGAGACTAGGTCTCTCGCGAAAGTCGGAGACAAATTATCTACGTCTGACAGTGGCGATGACCGCAGTTGGTGTAACCTCAGCCGCCTTGTCTGCGTGTGCATCCAGTTTCTCGATCACAACCTCGATCGGGTCGCTGCTGTCCATCCCGGTGACGAGTTCGCTCATCTTCGTCTGCATGAGTACGGGCAGTTTCATTTCTGCCCGAAACCGCCGGCATAGCTTTTCCTGAGCTGGCCGACATGGAGGAGCTTACTGCGAAAAACAGTCGGGGGCTTACTTATGGGTTTCGGCGCACTCTAAATCCCTGGCGGGAATGACACACTTCTGCTCGTAGGTCTTCCAATGGGAGCATGGCAGGCATTTACTGCCTATTTCATGATGGTGGCGACGCTTGCGGTGCCGATCGTCAGGTTCGGTTCACAAGCCCGGCCTTGGTCTTAAAGCTTTCGACCAAAGTCAGAGCGCCTCACGTTGGATCGACTACGAGCACAATTTTGCCTTTAGGTCGAGGGAGTTGCCCTTCAAGCATAAGATGGGCATCCCGCGCTTGCTCGAATGGAATTTTAACGCCGACGTTTGCCTCGAGGGCGTTTTCGTCAAGGAGGGTCGAGATGCGCCGGAGGCTCTCGGTGGAAACATCGACCAGAAAGAACCTCGCCGTCACACCGTGTCGTTCCGCGAGAGCCTGATCCGGCTTGGACACTGCCGAAATCAACGTTCCGCCGCGTTTCAGCACGTTGAACGACCGCGTTTGGGATTCTCCGCCTACAAAATCCATCACGGCATCTACATCATGGACCTCGTCCTCGAAGCGTGTTGCCTTGTAGTCGATTACGCGCCCTGCTCCCAATGAACGAACCCGCTCGATGTCCTCCGAAGAAGCTGTGCATATCGAGTTCAGTCCGGCGTGTTTGGCGAACTGGACAGCAAAGGCTCCGACGTTTCCCGCAGCCCCATGGATTAATACCGTCTGACCTTGCACCAGACCGGCTTGGTCGAACAACGCTTGCCACGCCGTAACAGCGATAACTGGCAGCGACGCTGCAGCCACGTGGTCGATCGATGGCGGCTTCTTGCCGAGCATGGAGGCTTTGGCGACGGCATGTTGCGCATACCCGCCGCAGAACCGCTTGTTCGTCACACCATAGACCTGATCGCCGATTTGCAAGTGATCGACGCCGCGTCCAACGGCGACGATCACCCCGGAAATATCGGAGCCAAGAATGAGAGGAAGGGGTTGGGGAAGCGCACTGTTGCCAGAACGAATCCACCCATCCCACGGTCCAACGCCCGCAGCATGTACCCTCACAATCACCTCGTCCGTTTCGGGCGTGGACACCTCAATTTCTTCCAGCCTCATCACATCGGGCGGGCCGAATTCGTGAATGCGCCATACTTCTCCCGAGAAGCGCTGCGGGCCATCTGACATCTGGGCTGTCCTCTCGTTGCGGTTCGTGATGCGTGAGGCGTAGACTTCCGACTGCGATCCGAGCCTCACTTCTCAGCGGACGTCAGCGGCTCGTCGCCGGTCTCGACAATGAAAACGGCGAGAAGCGATGCAGGCTCGGTCGAGCTCGCGTTCTCACTTACCTCGTGCTTCGATCCAGGTAGCTCGAAGAACTGCTCCCCCACCTTGTAGACCTTCTCGTCCTCGTCGTTGACCTTGCTGCGGATAGAGCCAGACAGGACGCGCGCATAGACGAACGCCGACTTGGCATGAGTATGTGCGTCGGATTTGCCGCCCGGTCCGTAATTGACGACCAGAGCGACGAGCTTTTTGCCAGGGCTATTGGGTAATTCGTGTTCGAAAACGGTGACGACGTCTTCAAGTTCGCCACCCGACGCAGCAAACGGATGCGCCAGTTGTGCAGCGACACATAATGCAACGATTGTGGAAATCCTGAGTAACGACATTTTCCACTCCTCCTTCGCTCTTTGCGTTGTCGTTCTGACAAGGCGATGTGAGGCTGGTGCACCACGAAGGACACCGAAATTTGTTTCCGGCGGTTCCGAGCTGGAGGGCAAAGCTCGACGGCGCGCCCGAAATATAACCCCATTTCCCGGCCTTAGCCATCAATGTCACGCCGGATTGGAGTTTTTCATCTGCTGGCAGCACGTATCAGGCCACTGGTCTTGCGCTAGCTTTCCACTTCCGACCCAACTTTAAGATCAACCCCTTCAGCTCTGGCTCTTGCACCAAGACGGCTGCTTCTCGCGGATGTCTCCAAATCAAATCTCGCTGGTCGCGCTCTGGAAACTTTAAGCGCTCCCGCCTGACTTCGAGTAGATAAACGCCGACGATCGAAGTTACGTGCTCGTTGTCCTTCAAGTACTTCGTATACGTGTAATGACCGAAGGTCTTCTTCCTGATCTTTCCCCGGACGCCGGCCTCTTCCCACGCTTCCCGCTCTGCGGCCTGGTACGCTTTCAAATCGACGCACGGCCATCCCTTGGGAATGGTCCACCGCTTTGTTTGGCGGGTCGTGATCAGAAGTATGTCGATACCGCGGAGAGATTTTCGATAGCAAAGCGCACCGACCTGCTCCGCCAGGTCGCCTGCAAAAACCCTGTGCGTGTAAGGCGTCAGCTTCGAGAAATGTCGATCCGGCTGGTCCATCGCGCGAAGATGGAGCGAAGGCCGATCCGCGGCAAGGCTTTCGAGTAAGTGGCCTCGCACCTACGGCCATGGCTAGGTAGGCAACGGCTCTCCCGTTTGTTCCTTTACCATGTATTCCGCATACCAGCTTGGCCAACCTTCATCGTGTTGCCCAGTCAGTTTCTCGTGTTCACCATGGGCCTCTGACGCGCGCCGCAGCGCGGCCTCGAGTTCGGCGGAAGAAACGAAGGCTGCTCCGCCCGTGTCTATGCGACCCGGCAAGCGGGTTGTGACCTCCTGTAACAACCAGCCGTTCCCATCAGGATCATTGAACGAAGCGTAGGTCCTATAGGTGCGGCGCTCAGGATCGCGGCCGCTTACTCTCCGGCTCCCGAAAAGGTACGGCTCGTCGGTACCAATGTTTTCTTCGCCTGCATGAAACACTTCGCTGATCCGTACACCGCGAGCCAGAAGTTCCTCGCGCGCCGCGCCGATGTTGGAGACGATCAGATATAGGCCCCGCGCAGAACCGGGCGCAGCCGAAGTGACGTTCTTTCCGAAGATGACCGAGCATCCCGAGCCGGGCGGCGTGAACTGGATTACGCGCCAGTCGCTACCAGCGGTGAAGTCGCCGTCTAGCCGCCAGCCAAGGCTCGTGTAAAAGCTCTTGGCCCGATCGACGTCGGCTACGGGGATTACGACAACTTCCAGCTTCATGTCGAAGCCTCGATCACCCGTGGGCCGGGGTGAATTTTCGCTGCGAACCTCGGTATTACTCATCTCGAGTCTCCTAGATTGTTTAGCTGCGAGATAAACGGCAGGTCGGGAGCGCTCACGGATGACGCGAGTTATCAAACTCTACAAACCTGCACTACGGCCGACGTCACCGCGATTGCCCCTACGGTGCCCCAGACCCGAAGTCGGATTTTAGTCGGCACGCCTCATCGAGACAACAATCCGGCAGTTGCGGGGATTTGCCGCCCATTTTCGCTGGCGTCTAAACGGAGGTTATGGCTCCGATTTCCTTGCAAGCACCAACGCTGCTTCGATGCCCGCCTCTAGTATGTCCTCAGCCAGAGACATATCCGAAACAGCGCGTGCGGTTTGCAGGGTGCCAACCATAACACCGAAAACGCCAATGGCGCGTCTTATCGAGGATGGCGTGCCAGGCTCCGGCAGCTGCGAAGCAAGGTTCTTGATGTAGGGAAGAAGACCGTTTTCGTAAGCTTCCCGCGTCGATTGAGGTTGCCGCCCGATTTCAGGCAACAGGGCGGCGGAGGGGCAGCCCTCTTCGCTCCGTTCAAGGTGGTCCTTGTTCAGGTATCCACGGATTGCCCCCTCAATGCCACGGCCCTCAGCGCAATCCTGCTTCGATCGGGCTGCTTGGTCAGCCAAGGTATTTGCAAGTGTCTCGCGGAGGAGCGTTTCTTTAGAGCCGAAATGTGCGTAGAAAGCCCCGTTGGTCAGGCCCGCGTCGGCCATAATTCCGGCCAAGCCCGTCGCGGATGCACCGTCTTTTCGAAACCGCCGAGAGGCGACGTCAATTATCCGGTTGCGGGTACTTTCTTTGTGGCCTTTCTCATAACGCATTGCGTGGATCCATCTTTCGTTAGGTTTCGCTAATCGAGGCAAATGCCTGAGGTTACTTGGCGTTCAAACTGGCGTCGCCAGCATCCCAACAAATTTTTCGACACGGCGCGCCAGTTGAAGAAGGCTTCTGTCTCGACCGTGCTCCCCGTCGATCTCGAGCCCAAACGGAAGCCCATTGCTGGACACGCCCGTTGGAATGCTGATGCCTGGCATGCCTGCCAAACTCGTCGGGATAGTGTGCTGTGCAAGGATCAGGTCACTGACCTCCCGCCCGGCAATCAAGAATTTCGTTTGATGCTCGATTTGCGGAGCCGTGCCGGGAGTTGTCGGAAAGAGAAGTGCGGTGGTTCCGCTGCGAGCTAGGGCGTCGCGATATCGCCGCTGAATTTCCGGACGATCGACGGAAATTGATGCTTGATATTCGTTCGGACTGAACCCCGGCCCGCTCGGCAATACGACGTGTCCCCAAACGTCCTTCAGGTCGGATTTTAGTCCGGCGTAGATTTCTTCAAACGAGGTTGGAACGGCATTGCGCTGAAGGAATTCCGAGACAGCTTTCATCGTCTCGTGGAAGAATATTCGCCATGTCGCCCGTTGGGTGATCGACAGGAAATCTTCACCGAGGTCAACCTCGACCACTTCCGCTCCAGCGTCCCGTAGACGCCGTACCGTCTCGTTGAAATGTATCTCAATTTCCGGATCAACCAGCGAGAGGTATTGCCGAGGTGCAAAAGCCAGCCTGACATCCTTCAGGTCAGCATAATTGGCGGGCGCTACCGCCTCGGCCCCTGTGACAACCTGATCAATAAGCATGCAGTCGTCGACACTCCGCGCAAGTACCCCGGTTGTGTCGAGGGTATGAGAGATGGGGGCAACACCGTCACGTGGCCATCGCCCCGTGGTCGGCTTAAAGCCCACGACACCACAGAGCGCCGCCGGCACCCGAATCGAACCCACCGTATCACCGCCCAAGGCCGCGGGAACGATCCGAGCAGCGACGGACGAACCAGCCCCGCTGGAGGAGCCGCCAGACACGTGATCGCGACCATGCGGGTTCCTCACCTGGCCATAGACTTCGTTGTTTCCGGTCAAGCCGTACGACATCTCAACGAGGTTATTCTTGCCGAAGACGATGCCGCCAGCCTCCTTGATCGCGCTAACAACCTCGGCGTCTTTGCTTGGCACATAGCTTTCTAGGTTCCGCACCCCCAACGTTGTCCGGAGCCCTAGAGTCAGATAGCTATCCTTGATCGCCAGCGGAACCCCAAGAAGGGGCGAAGTAGAACCGTCGGTCCGGGCCTTATCCGCATTTCGCGCTGCATTTAGCACGCCTTCTTCATCTATCGTAATGAAGGCATTTAAATCCGCCTGCGCCCGCGCCCGCTGCAGAAGCGCGCTCGTGTACGCCTCCGAGGAGGTCTCCCCGTCGCGAATGGCGGCAGCAGCTTCGGCAACCCCAAGTCCCGCTAGCCAATCAGATTCGCCATTTGAGGCTGACTCAATGTATGCGATGTCTTGTTGCATTTTATCCTCACGAAACGCTGATTAGATGGATGTCTGCCCAGATGGCCTTGAGCGGCGCACGGGGGCCAGTTGCGTATGCTTTGTCCTAGAAACCGTGCAGACCTCCTGTCCCGCCGATATGGATCGGCGGGGGGCCGGAGCGGTGGTGCTGCTCGGTCCGTTCTGACGCGAAGAGCTTCAGTGCTTGTGAGGCTTCACGCTGTCAGGAACGGTGAATGTGTGCGTCACTTCCTGCCCGGGGAAGACGTTATGATTGGTGTCTACCAGCAGTATCCTCACCTTGTGCTCGCCAGGAGGGAAGTTGGCGATATCGACCGTGTTGTTGTCGCTTGCGTCAGCCCACCACCAGGGCAAGTCATCCACGATAACGTGGAGATGGCCGATGCGGGGAGAGACTTGAAGGGCTCCCTCTCCAAACACTTGAACGATGCGCAAGTTCTCCACCCGATATTGGGCCCAATAGACACCCAACTTGATCGCGTCGCCGAGCGGAGGATCGACGATCAGCTTCGGAGGAGGTTCGTTCTCTATCGCAATGTACGCAGACGGGCCTTGGACTTCCCGCGCGCTTTGGGCAAACGCGGCCGTGCCCAGCATTCCAATGGCCGTGGCGGCGACGAGGATTTTGACGAGCATTTTCATAGTGCTCTTCCTTTGCTTACGAACGCAGTTCACGGAGGGCGGTTCTACCGACCTGAACAAGCTCCGGTGACTGCAGAAGGCCGACCTGTTGTGCCTATGCCCGTGAGCAGGTCTGGTTCTCTCGGGGCGTCTCGATTCGGTTCCCTCTTACATGACGATTTCCCTCAACCCCTGGCCCCAACGTTGGAACGCACATTCCAACTGGTGCGGAGCTTTATATTACGATCATAATATCAAGATACGCTAATATTGCAATGGGAAATTTACCGAGTGGGAGCGGCGAGAAATGCCCACGACCCTCCAAGCGTTGGACGACAAAGAGGCGGCATCGAACGCATCCCCGGCAAGCAGCTGCGGTCTCGGGGATGCTCCTGACGAGAAACGCGTCTGTACCCTCATCGAGATACGTCCACGGTGAGCGCAACGAATGGCCCACGGCTTTCGTGATTTGACTAAATAGGTTTCTGGCTTTCTGGCTCTCGGTCAGAACTTCTGCTTTGCCCGCTTCGGCATAAAATAGGTTCGGATATTGACGAGTGCTTCGGCGACGGCAGCAGCATCCTGGTGGGTCGCTTTCCGTTTTACCTCGCCGAGCTTGCGGATCGGCGCAATGATATCCCCAGTGACGGCATGACCTCGAAGGACAGGCTGCCAAAGCCTTGGCGCGTGTCGTGTTCCAATGAGAAAGCAGATGTCCCAATCAAATGGATCAAGGGTCTGATCATCGATCTGGGTGAACCTTGGCCGGTGGTCTTTCGGTCTCTCGGAAAGGCTTGCAGATATCCGATTATACTCTGCAACGATCGTCTGCACGGCCCGATGTTCGGTTGTTTCCATCGGCAGGTTTAGGGCATCCGGGCCGGTCAGTTCCGGGATCCATTGCCGTGGGTCGATGAACCTGGGGCCGATGATGAGGGCCGTAAGATAACCATCGAGTCTGCTCATTGACCAGATAGGCGATGGCGGACGACGTCTCCTGATAAAGGCTTCGAATGCGTCGTCATCGAGCTTCGGTCGCGGCGTCATCTCCTGGCTGTTCTGTGTCATGCCGCTTGTCGCTCCTGCTGTGTCATCGCTTCGCGTTCCGCCTTCCAGGCCCAAGGCAAAAGGCTCTCCATCTCGTTGGCTTTCACTTTGCCGGAGATGATGCGCTCCAGCACATCGGCAAGCCAGACGTCGGGGTCCACGCCGTTAAGCTTTGCCGTGTTCACGAGCGATGCCAGGACAGCGAAGGTCTTTCCACCCCGCTCGTTGCCCACGAATAATGAGTTCTTTCTCGTCAAAGCCACGGATTTCATGGAACGCTCGACGACATTGGAGTCCACCTCGATCCGGCCATCCTCTAGAAAGGCTGTCAATCCGCTCCAGTGGTTGAGCATGTAAGTGACTGCCTTGCCAAGTGCCGATTTCGACGACACCTCGTCGCTCAGTTCGGTGAGATGGACCTTCAGTTCTCTCATGATGGGAGCTGCCTCACGACGCCTGCCGCTAAGCCGGGTATCTTCATCTTCCCCTCGTAGTTTTGCTTCGATGCGATAGATTTCGGCAATCCTGGCAAGGATCGACAAGGCCTCCGAAGAGCCGGTCAGTTTGACGACGTCAACGAACTTTCGCCGTGCATGAGCGAGGCAGAAGGCCAGCCGCATGGGGGCAACGTTGCTCTTGCCGCGTCGTTTGACCATGGTTTTATAGGCTTGATATCCATCAACCTGAAGCACGCCGGCGAACGACGACAGTTGCCCCTCGATCTCGCGAGCGCTGCGGCTTTCGGCAAAAATGTAGGCCACCGCCGGCGGCGCCGGACCGTTCCATGGCCGATCGTCAACCGCTTGTGCCCATAACTGGCAGACCTTGGTTCGTTTGCGCCCCGGATCGAGGCGCGGAAGTGGCGTCTCGTCACAGAACACCCTCGGCTGCGAGCGGATGAAGGCGGTGAGTGCATCGTAGAGAAGTTCGAGCCACCAGGCGACCCGCGTGACCCATGCCCCGAGCGTACCGCGATCAATGATGACGCCGCAGGAGGCCAGCATCTGCGCCTGGCGATGCAGCGGCAAATGCCAGGCAAACTTCGAAACGGCGACATGGGCTGCAAACGCCGTGGTCACCATGCCGCCGTCCATGATGCGTGCTGGTGCGGGTGCTTGCACGATGCCACTCTCGCAAGCCCGGCATGCATAGCGTGGCCGGATCGTCCGTTTCACCCGGACTACTGCAGGCACGATGTCGAGCGCCTCGCTGACATCAGTGCCGATGCAATGAAGTTCGAACGAACAGCAGGGGCAAGTCTTGCTCGCTGGCTCGATGAGCTCGTCATAACGCGGAAGGTGTTTCGGCAAACGGCCGATATTGCGGGCTGGCGATCGCCGTGCCTGCGTTTTGTCTTCATCGACCGGCGCGACATCGTCATTGGCAGCAACGGGAATGTCGCCTAGATCGCCAAGATCGAGCATTGCCTGCGTTGGATCGATCGTCGTCATCTTCTCCGATTTCGTCCCGAAGAGCTGGCGCTCAAGGAAGGCAACGCGCGCCTTGAGATCGGCATTCTCTTCGTCGAGCGAGAGAATGATCCGGGTCAATTGCGCAGCATCCTGGGGCAAGGGATCGGGTCGAAGCGGCATGACAGACCCTACCACACGGGTCTGAATCTTCAAGCAAAACCAATAGGATCAGCCTGCTTTTGAGGGCCTCCTCACCGCGTTTCGTTTGACGCGCGTCCAGTCAATGCCGGCCAGCAAAAGCGAGAACTCCTGGGCACTCATCTGCATAGCGCCATCGCGGATCGGAGGCCAAACGAACTTGCCCGCCTCCAACCACTTCGTCGCTAGGATCATGCCTGATCCGTCCCAATAAATGCAGCGAAGCCGATCAAGACGCTTGGCGCGGAACACGAACACGTCGCCACAATAGGGATCGGCCGCAAGGGCTGACGCCACCAAAGCTACCAGGCCATTCATGCCGCGCCGGAAGTCGACGGGTTGCGTCGCAACCATGATCTTCACGCCATTTGGCGAAACTCCGATCACCGGCGCCCTCGCAACGCCGCTACCATCGCCTGCGCCAGTTCAGGCGCTACCGAGCCGATGACCGTCATGCGTGCGCCCGCAATCTCGATCTCAATTCGGCCAGCGAGAACCTCTGGGGCATTCGATGGCGAGCCTTCGTGTCGTGCGCCATCCCCAACCACTGTCACCGGCACGAACACGGCAGGCGGCAAACTAGTCTTTGCCGACCGTTGAGAGGTTAGTCCGGCTTCCCGTCGCCACACATTCAGCAAGCCGCGATTGACGCCCCAGCGCCTCGCAACAGCCGAAATGTTCACTTCAGGTTCTGCGCTCTCCGCGAGAATCCGCGCCTTCTCCTCGTCAGTCCAATTCCGCCGCTGCCGCCGACCGGTGATCACCTCGATCCGCCGATACTTTCCCTCATGCCTGGCTTCATGCATGCCTTCATCCATGACTTCAAGCATGGCATCAGCGCGATCTCCAACCATCCCGGTCCACTCCTATCAATGATAGAGCTTATCTCGAGGCCTCATTCACAAAAGAAAAGGTGGGCTGTTCGTCGCGCTCAC
>NZ_LNCD01000007.1 GCF_001542405.1 Rhizobium altiplani | reverse complement strand
ATTATAGCAGAAAGGCCGCTTTGTGGGCGGCCCTTTTGATCGGCTTGGGGCCGTTTTCGTGATGAGAAGATTATCTTTGTTTCACATGCAGCTTTCGACTGTCTTCGACATTCGGCGCATGTGTTGTTGCGTTTAGCAGACCTGGCAGCGACCGACTCTCCCGCGTCTTAAGACGAAGTACCATAGGCGCTGGGGCGTTTCACGGCCGTGTTCGGAATGGGAACGGGTGCAGCCGCCCCGCCATAACCACCAGGTCAGCGAAGCGCAACAAATGAGAAGCTGGTGCAGTTTTCACTGCGTTTGAACACGTCTTGCATCATCTCCCGACACGTCTGTGTCGCAGATGAGCATTGATCAATGAGAACGATCAAGCCAATCGAGCTATTAGTACCGGTAAGCTTCACACATTGCTGCGCTTCCACACCCGGCCTATCAACGTGGTCGTCTTCCACGGCTCTGATAGGGAATACTCGTTTTCAGGTTGGTTTCCCGCTTAGATGCCTTCAGCGGTTATCCATTCCATATGTAGCTACCCTGCTATGCCCTTGGCAGGACAACAGGTCCACCAGAGATATGTCCATCCCGGTCCTCTCGTACTAGGGACAGATCCTGTCAATATTCCTACACCCACGGCAGATAGGGACCGAACTGTCTCACGACGTTCTGAACCCAACTCACGTACCGCTTTAAATGGCGAACAGCCATACCCTTGGGACCTGCTCCAGCCCCAGGATGCGATGAGTCGACATCGAGGTGCCAAACAACCCCGTCGATATGGACTCTTGGGGGTCATCAGCCTGTTATCCCCGGCGTACCTTTTATCCGTTGAGCGATGGCCCTTCCACACGGGACCACCGGATCACTATGACCGACTTTCGTCTCTGCTCGACTTGTCAGTCTCGCAGTCAGGCGGGCTTATGCCATTGCACTCGACGACCGATTTCCGACCGGTCTGAGCCCACCATCGCGCGCCTCCGTTACTCTTTCGGAGGCGACCGCCCCAGTCAAACTACCCACCATACACTGTCCCGGATCCGGATAACGGACCGCGGTTAGACATCCATGACGATAAGGGTGGTATTTCAAGGATGGCTCCACAGAAACTGGCGTCCCTGCTTCAAAGCCTACCACCTATCCTACACATGCCGACACGAATGCCAGTGTAAAGCTATAGTAAAGGTGCACGGGGTCTTTCCGTCTGACCGCAGGAACCCCGCATCTTCACGGGGAATTCAATTTCACTGAGTCTATGTTGGAGACAGCGGGGAAGTCGTTACGCCATTCGTGCAGGTCGGAACTTACCCGACAAGGAATTTCGCTACCTTAGGACCGTTATAGTTACGGCCGCCGTTTACTGGGGCTTCGATTCAAAGCTTGCACCTCTCCTCTTAACCTTCCAGCACCGGGCAGGCGTCAGACCCTATACGTCGTCTTGCGACTTCGCAGAGCCCTGTGTTTTTGATAAACAGTCGCTACCCCCTGGTCTGTGCCACCCCACTTCACTTGCGTAAAATGGGGTCACGCTTCTTCCGAAGTTACGCGTGCAATTTGCCGAGTTCCTTCAACATAGTTCTCTCAAGCGCCTTGGTATACTCTACCTGACCACCTGTGTCGGTTTCGGGTACGGTCTATACGGTGGAGCTATTTCCTGGAACCGCGTCCCTGCAAGATCAATCCAATAAGACCTCACAAGTTGAGCAATCCGTCACTACCACCAGGCCCACGAATATTAACGTGGTTCCCATCGACTACGCGTGTCCGCCTCGTCTTAGGGGCCGGCTAACCCTGCTCAGATTAACTTTAAGCAGGAACCCTTGGTCTTTCGGCGAGAGGGTCTCTCACCCTCTTTATCGTTACTCATGTCAACATTCGCACTTCCGATACCTCCAGGAGCCCTCACGGGTCTCCCTTCATCAGCTTACGGAACGCTCCGCTACCACGTGTATTGCTACACATCCTCAGCTTCGGTGCATGGCTTCAGCCCCGTTACATTTTCGGCGCAAAGACCCTTATTTAGACCAGTGAGCTGTTACGCTTTCTTTAAATGATGGCTGCTTCTAAGCCAACATCCTGGTTGTTTTGGGATCCTCACATCCTTTCCCACTTAGCCATGACTTGGGGACCTTAGCTGGAGGTTAGGGTTGTTGCCCTTTTCACGACGGACGTTAGCACCCGCCGTGTGTCTGCCGACTAGTACTCCTGGGTATTCGGAGTTTGGTTAGGATCAGTAAGACGGTGAGTCCCCATAGCCCATCCAGTGCTCTACCCCCCAGGGTATTCGGTCGACGCTCTACCTAAATAGATTTCGCGGAGAACCAGCTATTTCCGAGTTTGATTGGCCTTTCACCCCTAGCCACAAGTCATCCCAATCTATTGCAACAGATGCGGGTTCGGTCCTCCAGTTGGTGTTACCCAACCTTCAACCTGCTCATGGCTAGATCACTCGGTTTCGGGTCTAATGCAACAAACTAAATCGCCCTATTCAGACTCGCTTTCGCTTCGCCTACACCTACCGGCTTAAGCTTGCTTGTTACACTAAGTCGTTGACCCATTATACAAAAGGTACGCCGTCACCCTTGCGGGCTCCGACTGTTTGTAGGCATCCGGTTTCAGGTTCTATTTCACTCCCCTTGTCGGGGTGCTTTTCACCTTTCCCTCACGGTACTTGTTCGCTATCGGTCATGCACGAGTACTTAGGCTTGGAGAGTGGTCTCCCCATGTTCAGACAGGATTTCTCGTGTCCCGCCCTACTCTAGGACAATCATGCTATCTACGCGTACGGGGCTGTCACCCGCTACGGCCAAACTTTCCAGATTGTTCCGCTTTAAACACAATTGCCACTGGCCTGGTCCGCGTTCGCTCGCCACTACTTGCGGAGTCTCGGTTGATGTCCTTTCCTGCAGGTACTTAGATGTTTCAGTTCCCTGCGTTCGCTTCTTACACCCTATTTTATTCAGGTGCAGATACCTTATCACAATGCTTAGAAACCATTTTGGTTCTTGCGCCGGATGACCGGCGACGCGCGTCTCGCGCTGTATTGGGAAGTTCCCATACAGGCCAGAGGCCGTCGGCGATCGTTCGCCGTAACGTCGAACCGAAGGTTCGACAACCAAAATGATTTTCTAAGCATTTAAGGTGGGTTGCCCCATTCGGAGATCCATGGATCAAAGCTTATTCGCAGCTCCCCACGGCTTTTCGCAGCGTATCACGTCCTTCATCGCCTGTGCATGCCAAGGCATCCACCAAATGCCCTTACGACACTTAATCGTTCTCATTGCCAATGCTCATCATCTCGTTGCCCGCATCCCGAAGGAAACGGCAACAGACCGGGTTACCTTTTACAACCCAGTCAATCCAACAATGCCATCGACGTGTTCGATCCGGTCCCTTTATTGGAGCTACGCCGAGCAGCTCGCTTGGGCCGGATCTTTAAGACCAGCTTCTCGAGATTAAATCCGGTACCGCGCGGTCAGGCAACGGCAATCAGGCCAACCATCAGACAGCACCAAAAGGCACCGAACAATGGTCGATCCTGACGACAGGCTTCCTTCCTACCTCCAGTCCCTCCACCAGATCCGGCCGACTAAGCCATCCTTGGTTTCAACAGAACTGGGCTCGGACATCTCGCGCAATCCATAGGATTGTGCAAAACACCTGGAAGCCTCCAGATCAATCTTCTCTTCACGATATATGCAGAACAGGCATC
>NZ_LNCD01000006.1 GCF_001542405.1 Rhizobium altiplani | reverse complement strand
TGCGAAGCCGAATTCGGTTATGAGCACGATATCGATGGGGTTCTTCGCGAAGGCGTCAGGTTCAATCTGCGTCCGCACGAGATCTTTTACACCAACGCTGAGCTCGACATCACGTTTGTCGCGGTCACGCCATTGTCGGATGAGGGCGTACCGATCGACCGTTATGGCCGGCTGCCGCTGATCCCGCTTTCCGGCAAGGCGATCGATGGCGAGTGGGTGACGATCATCCAGCACCCGAACAGCGAGCCGAAACAGATTGCTATACGAGCAAGCCAGATCATTATTCTTGATCAGGACGCGGCCCCCGACGTCAACCTTGATCATTTCATCCACTATTCGACGGATACGGAGCCGGGCTCATCCGGCGCCCCGGTGCTGAACGACCAATGGCAGGTCCTGGCCCTGCACCACAAGGCAGTCCCTGAGCCGAAGAAGCCCGGAAGGCCTGAGAACAAAACTGTCTGGATCGCCAATGAAGGTGTCCGCATTAGTGCAATTTTTGGCCTGCTCGAAAGACAGCGCTTTGAACAGCCGCAGGCGGGCCTTGTGTTGGACCGGCTTGATACCTCGCTTGGGCTGCCGTCCCTGTCTCAAGGCGGCATCCAGGGCGAAGCTCTTCTCGAGGCGGACCGAAAGCCTCTCGCGCTCAAGCGTTGGGCCGGCGTCACCGGCTATGATCCACTCTTTCTCACCACCCGGATCGACCTTCCCGACATTTACGCACCGTGGCTCGCGCAAGAACAGATTGCGCCGCTGCTGGATGGGTCCGGTCACGAACTTGCTTATCACCACTTCACGTCTGTAATCCGTGCAGACAGGAAGTTTCCGCTGCTGACCGCCGTCAATATCGACGGCAACAAGCTGGTCCATCCCGGTCCGCGGAAGGACACGTGGCGGCGCGATGCGCGTATCGCGGCCGAATACCAGCCGGATGGAGAATTCTACGAAAAGAACAAGGGAAAAGATCCGGTGCAATTTAGCCGCGGGCACCAGGTTCGGCTGCTTGATCCTTGCTGGAGCGGCTTAGCGGATGAGGACCAAGCGCTGGTCGAGTCCCAATTGGGTGCAGAGGATACGTTTCACTACACCAACGCGGCCCCACAGGTTCAAACCTACAATGACATCGACTGGGGCAACCTGGAAGACTACCTGCTCGACAAAGCCCAAAGCACAGATAAGCGGTTGACCATTTTTACCGGGCCGATTTTTCGGGAAGACGATCCCCTCTATGGCAAGGGCCGAAACGGAGGTCCCTGGAAAATCCCACTGTCTTTCTGGAAGATCGCAGTCCTTCAGAAATCCCCCACCAAGGTTGCGGCCGCAGCCTTCATTGTCGGGCAAACCCAGTATGTGCAGGCGCTTTATGAGGCGAAGGTGTTTTCAGGGTTGAAACCTTACACTGTCGATCAGATGCGCAAGCGTCGGATCCAGACGACCGTCGCCGCCATTGAAGAAGAGACGGAACTCGATTTTTCCGCGGTCCGCCCTTTCGATGCGCAAGGGACGCTGGAATCGACCCGCCAAACCCGCTGGATCAGCGATATCAATGACGTCATAATCTGATCCTGATCGACGCTCCTCACATGCGTGTTCGCGATCGTGACTGCTCGGCTGACCAAAAACGAATGTCGCAACAGGCGGCGCAGGTTGGTATGAAAGAGATGCTTTTCAACTGATGTTCTCTGTTCACGCTCGCGATCGTATGTCATAGAACGGTCATAAACAGCGGCAAGCCTGCAACGATAGCCACGACAATCTTGGATCAGGGGCACGGGACATGGGAGAGGCACGATCGTCGTCAAGCCGTTTTGCCCGCCCGGAAGATGCCGTATCTTGGCGCACGCCTATCGAACAAGCGGGTGCGATCTGCTATCGAACATCTGAGAATAGCGCCATCGAGGTACTGCTTGTCGCCAGCCGTCGAAATGGCAGCTGGGGCATCCCGAAAGGATGTATCGAAGCAGGGGAAACCCCCAGTGTTGCCGCCGCGCGAGAAGCGATGGAAGAGGCAGGTGTACGAGGCACCGTGTCGACTGAGACGCTAGGTTCGTTCTTCTACCGCAAAGCGGGCGACGATCTATCCTACCACATCAAGGTACACTTGCTCGAAGTGACGGAAACACTCTCAGACTTCCCGGAAAAGCAAACCCGAAGACTGAAATGGGCGTTGCTTGAAACGGCGGCCAAAGAAGTTTCGCACCCGAAGCTTCGGGATCTTCTGTTTTGGTCACGGGGCCGTATGAGACCGCAAATCCGCGAAAGTTCTTTCCTGATCTCCGCTAAGTGAAGGGGCTTGTGCCGGCTGGGTCCTTCGAAAGCGCAATCGAGCGCGCGGCGCAAAGATTTCATTCGTTGACGGCATGGGCAGGCAATGGTGGGTTCTAATTCAGCACGTTTGCCTGTCACGGTCGCGAACCACCGACTAAGTTCCGCGAGTTGGAGCGATTTTAGCCTTCTAGGCCGCCTTCATTCTTTCCGCCGGGCCACTGTTGTTGCCCAGGTCGAACCGGTCGACGAGATCCATCAGATGATCGGCTTCGCCCGACAAAGTCCAGCTCGCGGCTTCAGTCTCCTCGGCCATGGTAGCATTGCTTTGCGTCAGTTGGTCGAGGCGCGTTATCGCAACATTGACCTCGGCGATCGAGGATGCCTGCTCCTGGCTCGACAGAGCGATCACCTCGATCTGGGCTGAAATGCCGACGATGTGCTCGGAAATATCCAGCAACGCGCCCCCGGTTTCGGAGACCAGACCGGCGCCGGTGGCAACTTCGGCGGTGGAATTCCCGATCAGCGTGGCGATCTCCCTGGCGGCTCCAGCGGAACGCTGCGCAAGTTCGCGCACTTCCTGCGCGACGACGGCGAAGCCCTTGCCGGCCTGGCCGGCACGCGCCGCTTCGATGCCCGCGTTGAGCGCCAGCAGATTGATCTGGAAGGCGATGTCGTCAATAACTTCGATGATGTTGCCGATGCGGCTGGAGGCAACTTCGATTCGCCCCATCGCCGCGGTGGCATTACCGACGACGGCAGTAGACGGGGTCAGAACAAGAGCAGTCCGAAATAGTACGCTAAGGTCGAACGGAACATGAACGATGCCGTAGATCGGATGC
>NZ_LNCD01000005.1 GCF_001542405.1 Rhizobium altiplani | reverse complement strand
GCGCCAGTCGCGACGTCGAGCGCGGCGAACAGGGAGGTCGTGCCGTTGCGGACATAGGTATGAGTGCGCCGTTCGGCGACGCCCGGCGCCATAGGCAGCACAGGCTGCTCGCGATCCAGGGCTTGGATTTGTGACTTCTCATCCACGCAAAGCACGACCGCCCGATCCGGAGGTGACATGTAAAGACCGACGATGTCCTGCACCTTATCGACGAAGAGCGGATCAGAGGAAAGCTTGAATGTCTCGGCACGATGCGGCTGCAGGCCAAAGGCGGTCCAGATCCGACGGATGGTGGTATGCGAAAGTCCACTGGAGGCTGCCATCGAACGGATGGACCAGTGCGTGGCATCCTTGGGGGTGGTGTTCAATGTACGCTCGACGACCTGAGCAACCTGGGCATCAGAGACAGTTCGCGGTCGACCGGCACGATATTCATCTGTCAGCCCTTCAATGCCATCTTGTATGAACCGGCGGCGCCACTTGCCAACCGTATGCTCGTGGACCCCAAGACGCTCGGCAACGTGGCGATTCGTGATCAGCAGGAGCAAGCTGGGATGAATGGCGCGAGCATTGGAAGTGAAGCAGGTGTTGCGGCTTATGTCGATAGTCTCGTCGATGTGATCGGCCATGCCTGCGCGATTTGGTGCTGCCGCTGATCGAGCGGCATGGGCCGATTGAAGCGTGGATTTGTCGATGACACTGGCTTTCCCAGGAAGGGCAAGCATTCGCTCGGGGTCGCGCGGCAGTATTGCGGCCAACTCGGCAAGCAGGACAACTGCCAGGTCGCCGTCATCAATCGCCAACGTCGCGGCGAGCTTGCCGATTGCCTATCTGCCCGAGATCTGGGCCGACGATACCGGGCGGCGGCGTAAGGCGAAATCCCTGACAGCGTCGCATTCCAGACCAAGCCGGCCATTGCGCTCGACCAGATCCGAGCCGCGCAGGCGGCCGGAGTTGCGCCCGGCGTGGTGTTGGCCGACGCCGGCTATGGCGCGACGGCGCGTTCCGCACCGGCCTGTCGGCGCTCAGCCTCGACTATGTCGTGGGCGTGCAGCCGACCATTGCCACCCGCGCCTTGGCGTGGAAACGGGCGGGCGCCAGCCGCGTCCCTCGTAATGGCCGAGCCCGAGTTCCTGCTTGAGTTCCTGAAGTCGCGCTCGATGCGCCAGCGCAGCTTGGGCGGTGCTGACGAGTGTTTCGAGCGAAGCGGCGGCGGCAAGCGTGGAGAGCCAGTATTTGAGCGGTTCGGTATTGCCGTCGGGCCATTCGATCAGCGGCCATTCCTCGGCGCGAGGCTCGGTTAATGTGTAATCCCTTGACGCGGGCCTCACACGCATCGGCGGCGAAGCGGGAGCTGAGGTCAGTATTGGTGCCTTCCCGCCAGCCAATAGTCTGCCAGCCATCTTGCGGCAGTTCCCGCGCCAAAGCCTTGACTGACACCGGGCTGTGCTCGGGGCTGCGGCGCATCAGCAAGCAAAACCAATAGGATCAGCCTGCTTTTGAGGGTTTCCTCACCGCGTTTCGTTTGACGCGCGTCCAGTCAATACCATCAAGCAAAAGCGAGAACTCCTGGGCACTCATCTGCATCGCGCCATCGCGGATCGGCGGCCAAACGAACTTGCCAGCCTCGAGCCACTTCGTCGCTAAAATCATGCCTGATCCGTCCCAGTAAATGCAGCGAAGTCGATCCAGACGCTTGGCGCGGAACACGAACACGTCGCCACAATAGGGATCGGCCGCAAGAGCTGACGCCACCAAAGCCACCAGGCCATTCATGCCGCGCCGGAAGTCGACAGGTTGCGTCGCAACCATGATCTTCACGCCATTTGGCGAAACTCCGATCACCGGCGCCCTCGCAACGCCGCCACCATCGCTTGTGCCAGCTCAGGCGCTACCGAGCCGATAACCCTCATGCGCGCGCCAGCAAGCTCGATCTCAATCCGACCTGCGGCGAAGTGGGCAAAATCCGACGGCGAGCTCTCGGGAGACGTTCGATCGCCAACCACCGTCACCGGCACGAACATCGCCTGCTGCGCACAGGTCTTGGAAGAGCGACGAGAGGTCAGGGCCAGCTTCCCGACGCCAGACGTTCAGCAAACCGCGATTGACGCCCCAGAGCCGGGTAACGGCCGAGGTTCCGCGCTTTCCGCAAGAATCCCGCCTTCTCCTCGTCAGTCCAATTCCGTCGCTGCCGCCGACCGGTGATCACCTCGATCCGACGATACGTTCCCTCATGCCTGGCTTCATGCATGCCTTCATCCATGACTTCAAGCATGGCATCAGCGTGATCTCCAACCATCCCATTCCGCTCCTATCGATGAAGAAGCTTATCTCGCGGCCTTAATCTCAAAAGGAAAGGTGGGGTGTTCGTCGCGCTCGCGAACGTTCACGACATTGGCAAGCGTGATCTCTGGCCGGGCCGGGGCAGTCAGAACCTTCGATATCTCATAGATTCTGCTGAATGGGATGCCCGCTTGGCGCACAGGTTTAGTGCAGATAGAGGTTCTACTCCATCGACCGATCGCGCGGGCACGTGAGTCATTACAAAGCCTTGGTTATCTAGTGCGAATCTTAAAACCTCTGTTTGCGCGTATTCATATGAACCTTTAATGCGGATTTTCAATATTCCGACATGGATCTTGCAAAAATGCTGCAGCTTTGGCTGCAAATCGCGATGCTGGTTCGAGGCCCCTGAGTTAATGCAAGCGGTTATCCGAACTTAAAGAGAACACCGAAGCCGCCTCTCGGGTAATTCCACTCGATCTCACCACTTGCCTCGCAAAGCACTCTGCACGTGCCGCACTCCATGCACCCGTCGGCGGTGATCTCCACTTGGCCCTGATCATTCAATTCATAGCATTTGGCCGGGCAGACACTCGTCAGGGCGTAGAGATTTACGCTCGGCCGCTGGTGCGGTCGCACTTTAATGTGCGGGCGTCCTGAATCGACTACGTAGCGGTTTTGGTAAAGCTTATCCTCTACGCGTATCTTGGACACTGCAACCGTCATCTCATCTCTCCTTCAGCGCCAGGCGCGCGCCAATCGGACGGCGTCACTGACAAGCCCCAAGCGCGAGCGCGCCTTGATGAAGGCGGCCATGGTCGCCCGTTCCTTCTCGATTTTCGGGGTGCTGTCCACTCGCATGAAGTTCTGCGCGGCCTGCGACAGCAATTTTGGATAGGTTGTGAAGAAATTGCGGGAGTTGGTGTGCAGCAGGGCGGGCATGTCCTTGTATTTCCGCAAGTCTTTGATGACGAAAGACTTCTCCAGCATCGCCTTGTAAAGGCTGAGGTTCTCCTTGATCATCGGCTTCTTGCGATTCTTGATCTGGACGATAGCTTCGCCGGCGATGCGCCCCGACGTCATGGCGAGATTGGATCCCTCGCGGTGCACGGCGTTGTTGAGCTGCGCCGCGTCGCCGACGACGACCCAGCCGTTGCCAAAGAGCGGCGGGATTGCTTTGTAGCCACCTTCCGGAATGAGATGAGCGGCATATTCCTTGACTTCCGAACCCGCGATCAACGGCTTGACCGACGGATGATTCTTGAACTTTTCGAGCAGGTCATAAGGGCTCTCCATTGTCGCCGCGAATTCGGAAACGAGGCAGCCAATGCCGATCGAGATCGACTCTTTGTTGGTATAGAGGAAGGCGAGCCCGGCCATGTTGCGGGAGATAGTGCCAGCTGCCTCGATGACGCAGCCTTCGTTGGCCTTGAGGCCGAACCGCTGGTCAATCACCTCTTCGGCCAGGAAATGCATTTCCTTGACGGCGAGCGCCACGGTTTCGGGTTTTGGCGTTTCACGCAAACCCGCCCGCGTGCCGAGCAGTCCGTTGACGCCTTCTGCGAGAACGACCACGTCCGCAAGGATTCCGTCACCACCGCGGTCGGTGCGGACGCCGATCACCTTGCCCTTTGCGTCGCGGGCGAGTTCCGTCACCGTCGTCTCGCATAGAAGCGTCGCTCCGACCTCGCGCACCTTGCGCGAAAACCACTTGTCGAACTGGGCGCGAATGACCGTGTAGCGGTTGGGCCTCGACTCGTTGAAGTCATCCGACCGGTATTGCATCCCGATGTGGGATGTGTCGTCCATCATCCAGAAGCGCTGCTCGACCAAATGCCGCTCGAGAGGCGCATCATCTCGGAAATCCGGGATGATTTTCTCCAGCATGTCCGCGTACATGATGGCGCCCTGGACGTTCTTGGAGCCCGGATACTCGCCGCGCTCTAACTGCAGCACCTTCATGCCGCGGCTTGCCATGGTGTAAGCAGCTGCGTTGCCGGCCATGCCGGCCCCGATAACGATGGCATCGAACTTTTCCTCGGTCATGGCCGTGCACCCTCAGTTTGCAAGCTTATCGCGACTGTGCGGCGAAAGCCGATTGGTGAAGAGTTCCGTCAATGACGGCAGGAAACGGATCGCATCGGTGACGGCGCCGAGGTGCGCGAAATCGAAGATCGGCGCGTTGCCATCGGTGTTGATCGCTACAATGAGATCAGCTCCTTCGACGCCAACGCGATGCTGGATGGCGCCGGAAATGCCGGCCGCTATGTAGAGCTTCGGCCGGATAGTTTTGCCAGTCTGCCCGATCTGCCGATCAGCCGGCATCCAGCCCTTCTGGACCAGAGGGCGCGAACAGCCATAATCGGCCCCGATCGCCCGCGCGAGATTCTTCACGAGCTTCAGGTTCTCCGCCGCGCCGAGACCGAGGCCTCCGGCAACCACGACATCGGCATAGGCGAGATTGGCCTTTGCCGATTGACCATCGGACATGAAGCCGAGGACTTTGGTGACGATCTCTTCCTCGACCATCGGCACTTTGTGTTGAATGACACGCCCGACCTGATTATTCCCGCGCTGCGGCATTGCCATGACCCTCGGCCGCACCGTTGCCATCTGCGGCCGGCAGTTGAGCGTGTAGATTGTGCACAGCAGGGAGCCGCCGAAGGTCGGCCGGGTCGCCGCAAGGGAGCCGTCCGCATCCACATCGAGTTCGGTGCAGTCAGCCGTGAGCCCTGTCAACAAGGTCGTCGCCACGGAACCGGCAAGGTCGCGGCCGAGCGTCGTCGCCCCTAAAAGCAGAATTTCGGGTTTGTGGGTAACAACCAGATCCGTCAACGCTTTGGTGAAAGGCTCGTTCCGATAGTCGGTGAGCAGTGGGGTCTCGACGATGTAGGCAAGGTCGGCGCCATAAGCAAAAGCCTCTGCGATGGCAAACCAGGTGGCCTCTCCCGGCGGTCCGAGAACGACGCCGGCCAACTGGACGCCCAGCTTGTCGGCGAGCTTGCGGCCTTCGCCGAGCAACTCGAAGGAGACCGGATGGACCTGGCCGCGCTCCAGCTCGATAAAGACCCAAACGTGCCGATAGGCCTTAAATTGCTCGGGCAGCTCCTTCTTCATGCCGGCGCGGCCAGCGGCTGGAGGAGGGGTTTCTCGATTCGTGCTCAATATCGTCGCTCCTCGCCTTCACGCCTCGCCGTTGAAGGCAAGTTCGTCTTCCAGCGCCGGCTGGCGCGAGAAGATCCCGGCGATCAACTCATCCGCGAGATCGCGCGGCGTCTTTTCGGTGGTGTCGATTTGCTCTGCCTTTTCCACCCGCTCAGGAGGTGCAAAGACTCGCTTGACCACGGTTGGCGAGCCACGCAGGCCGCATTTGGTGAGGTCCTCAATGCCAGCGTCGGCAGCACTCCACTTGACGATCTCGCTGCGCGCGGCGCGCAGCGCGTCGTCGAGCGAGCCGCGGCGGATCTCGTTGGTGCCTTCCAGCATGGTAACGAGGCAAGGGAGCTTGCTCTTCAGCGTCTGCGTGCCACCTTCCGAGCGACGCTCCACCATGATCTCACGCGCATTGAGATCAATAGAAGCGATCTTCGCGACATAGGTGAGCTGCAGCAGGTCGAGGCGCTTGGCGATGCCAGGCCCGACTTGGGCGGTGTCTCCATCGATCGTCTGCTTGCCCGTGAAGACGATGTCAGGCGTGCCGAAGGTCTCTCCGATTTTCGCGATTGCTTGAGACAGAGCGAATGAGGTTGCAAGAGTGTCAGAGCCGGCAAAATGGCGGTCCGTCAGGAGTACGGCGCGGTCGGCGCCGTAGGTGAGCGCCTTGCGCAACGCGTCCTCTGCCATGGGCGGCCCCATAGTGAGCACGGTGACCTCTCCGCCATGACAGTCGCGCAATTCAAGGGCTTCCTCCAAGGCGAACAGGTCATAGGGATTGATGATGGTTGGCACACCCTGACGCATGATTGTGTTCGTCACCGGATGGACACGTATCTGTGCGGAATCCGGCACCTGCTTGATACAGATTACGATGTGCATGGCGATTTCTTACTCCCTCCCTATATGGATGGCGGGCTTGGCACTTCATATCCTTGCAAGCATCATAAGTGCCAACTACGTTGCATTCCTCTATCCCTTTGAAATGCAGGCGTTTTTAATTCTTGCGGCCCTATGGCTGGATTTGCCGACTTCTCGACATTGTCGTGTCGCAACCGTGACACGCTCATTCCTTCTCGAACGGCCTCAGGAAGGAGTCCAACGGGACGAAGGTGCGGCCCGGTGTGACGGGGTTGTCCGGATCGTGGTCCTTGAGCACCTTGAAGACCCGGTGCGTGAGCGGCGGGGAATTCGCGAAATCATCGTAGGCGCGTTCCAGCATGGCGCCTGCCCGGGTAGCGATCACCCGGTCGGGGAGACCGGAGAAGTCCTCTGAAGCTAGGTACTGCCCCATGCGCTTCATGATATGGAGTCGTGAGACATCAAGATCCTTCGGGTCATAGGAGACCCCAAGGACTGCGAAGAACTCCTCCGCAGCCGACAGGCGCTTCAGCCGCTCGAGGATGTCGTTGACATTGATGCGATTGCTGTCAGTTGAGCAACGGCACATTGGGTTCTCCCTGATCGTGAGCGGTGATCTCGAGACCATTTCGCCGCTAGCTGCCGCTGCAACCTGCGAAATGCGCTGTTCGAGGAATGAGAAGCGGTCGAAGGTAAGGCAGCCGCGTCGGCACTGGATCGCGTATTGGCTGGTGGCTGAGATCGATCCACCGATGCGACCGAGATGCCCATTACGGTGACACTGGGCGGGACGTCCTCGATGACCACTGCATTGGCGATGACCCGGCAATCGACGTGACTGAACGAGCCCGGGCTTTTCTGCCGCAGTGAATATAACGCCGGGCGACTGCTCGCCGTCTTGCAGGTCGTATCGTTGAGAAAGATTTGTCGTTTCATGAGCGCCTGCTCTTCTCCTTTGCAGGGACCGGATTGCAGCTTTTAGCCACGTGGCCGAGACCGGGAACCGTCCCGTAGTTTCTCCACGATGCCAGTTATAACTTCGAGCACACGGTCGACATCCTCGTCACAGCTATCGCGTGAGAATGAGAAGCGGATTGTCGCGTGTGCCACAGCATGAGGGATGTCCATCGCCCTCAAGACATGGCTCGGCTCCAGCGAACCGGAGGTACAGGCAGAGCCGGAAGAGCAGGCAATGCCACTACGATTGAGAAGAAGAAGCACACCCTCGCCTTCGACATGTTGGAAGGCGATGTTTGCCGTGTTCGGCAACCGCTCCAGCCGATCGCCGGTAACGAAGGAGTCTGGAACACGCTGGAGAACACCTTTCTCCAGGCGGTCTCGAAGCGACTTCAACCGTATGTTCTCGTCGTCCATGAATTTCAACGCGAGCTCGGCAGCCTTGCCTAAACCTACAATGCCGGGCGTATTCTCTGTACCCGCGCGTCGGTCGCGCTCCTGATGGCCTCCCTTAATCAGCGACGAGAAGGGCACGCCCCGTCTGAGATAGAGTGCGCCGACACCCTTTGGTCCATGGAACATGTGTCCGGATAACGACAGCATGTCGATTGCAGTCGATTGCAGGTCCATCGGAACCTTGCCGACTGCCTGGACCGCGTCCGTGTGGAATAGTGCGCCGATTTTCTTGGCCATCTCGGCAAGCATAGCCACAGGGAAAATCGTGCCCGTCTCATTGTTCGCCCACATGATCGAAACGATTGCCACGCGATGAGTGAGGGCGGTCCCGTAGGCCTCAAGATCGAGTCTGCCATGGCGATCCACTGGGATCCTGTGCACCTTGACGCCGCGCGCCTTCTCAAGATGGGCGCAGAGCGACAGCACGGCTGGATGCTCGACTGCGGAAGTCACGATCTCTGTGCGGTCGGGCATCACCTCGAGCGCCGAAAGGATCGCCGCATTGTCGCTTTCCGTCCCGCCCGAGGTGAACGCGATCTCATCATCGAACTCCGCGCCGATCAGTGCTTGCAACTGCCGGCGCGCCTTCCTCACCGCCACGCCGACGGGGGAGCCAAAAGCGTGCGTCGACGAAGGATTTCCGAATTGATCCGTAAAGAACGGCAGCATGGCTTCAACCACTTCAGGATCGACCCGTGTCGTTGCATTGTTGTCGAGATAGATAGATCTCATGAGTGCAATCTCGGCGGATGGGAATGACGCAAAGGGCTAAGGGCTCGGTGGTCTCGTTGAGGATCGATTAATAGTGACCAAGGCAAGCAGACCAGGGGTCCCGGCGCACAACGGTTTGACGTAGCCTGATCGCGGTTGCCATCGACAAGGTCGCAGTCTCCGCCGTCAGCGCGCAGGTGAGAACGCATGCCCTCGGGAGCGGTTCCGTTCAGTCGAATTCGCTGCAGCGTCGTCATTTGCCGGACCTTCCCGCTGAGACCTGAACTGTTTCGGGCGGCGCGGTTGTACGGGTCCCGGAAACGATTGCTGCTTTCACAGCGGCTCCGACCGCGCCGTGCTCTTGAGCGCGCGGACCTCTTTTGTGCCGGTCGGGAAGGCCTCCTCTTTCTTAATGTGGCCTTCGTTGACCAACGCTGCGCGAAGCCGGAAAACCACTGCTTCGATGGCTTTGAAGCATGTGACCTGGCTGCGAGGCTTGGCGTCGTCAGTGACCCGCTCAATCGTGGTGAGCTTGTTGATAAGGGCATCCCTCTGATCAACACTTCATCGACACCGAGGTCTTTGTAGAAGAAGGCGCCGGCCTCCCGATCCTCGACGCATTCCCGACCGCGGAAAAAGGCGGTCGCAGCATAACCAATCGCTGAACAATGCATCGTCTCCGGCGGCAGACGATTGAAAAATCCTGCCAAATACTGATTGGTGATCCGGAGTGCTTCATAGACGATTTTGCCGATGATGAGTTCGGTAGGCTTCGACGAGCGGACGATAGCGTAGAGGCAGCGGCGCATCTGAAATTTCGCGGACATAATCGGTTGCACCACCGGATCGACTCTGTTCTTCAATTCAAGCGCACTGCCGCCGGCCATGGCACGTACCTCGGTCTCACTGGCTGCTTGCAGAACGCCGGTATCCCTCTGATGGAAAAACTGTTCCTTGACCTTTTCGCTATAGTTCAGCATAGCCCTTCCTCAGATCCGGTGATCAGCCGAAGGACTTGCCGCAAGCGCATTTCTCCCGCGCGTTGGGATTGTCGAAGACAAAGCCGGAGGATTCGAGCCCCGTGACGAAGTCGATGGTCATGCCGGCCACATGTCGTTGGGAACCTAAGTCCACGAACACCTTGACCCCATCTGTTTCGACGACCGCGTCGCCCTCGCGCGCGGAGCTCTCCAGCCCCACCACGTATTTGAAGCCGGCGCAGCCGCCCGCCTCGACCATGATGCGAAAACCTTTCACCTGTTCGGCGGCTTGGGAAAGCGCAGAGTTCATGACGGTGACGGCATTTTCGGTGAGCGTGATCATGCGATGATTTCTCCTTAGTCGATGGCGCGGTCGCGGATGACCGTGCATGTACCGTGCCAAAGAGAGAAGACACTCGGGAACAGGAGGATGTCTCTGCCACCCGGTGCTGGATGTCCCACGTCATCGGAAATCCCGAAGACGGGTCGATTCCGACACTTCTGCCAAGGCATCTCTGTGCGCCAATTTCCGGCCGAGGCCCTCATCTCCGCCGGATGAAAGTTCGTCGCAGTTCTGCGCAAAATGCCGGGGAACCAATGTCTGCTGTCGGACTTGTCCATTAGGCGAGATCTGGTATTTGGCCTCAGCTCCCCCGTTGATTAAACCTAGGTCGTTGGGAAAGCTGGATAAATTGCTTTCTAAAGCTTCGTTTGCGAGCTGGCACAATTCTTGAATTCCCCTTCGTCACAAAGCGGCGGGAGCCGACCGATATGACATCGACCAATGGAACGAAGGAACGTAAGCCCAATGTCAGATAAGCCTCGGATGCGCGGTTTTTGGGAAAAGGGCATCCCCCACGGAGTCAGAATGTCCAACCAGCCCAATCGGCGACGACGCCAGTCGTCCAGCACCGGGCGTTTGCCGCGGATGGACGTGGAGGTGGATTTCGACGAATATGTGCTTGCCTGTGTCTTTTCGCGCGCGCTGGAGGAAATCGATGCTGGCGAGGCGACGGCGACCGAGGCAACCGGCCTTTCGCGTGCCGATTTGCACGATATCCTAACCCGCCTTTTCCCCGAAAGGCTTGCCCCGACCTTCTCCCTAGAAAAGGTGAGCGATCCCGCGCTAGGCCCGGAGGAAGAACTTCTGCGCGGCATGCTGCTGGCGCATGCCCGCGCGGACGACATTACGAGCGCCCGCTTTGCCAAGATCATCGCCCGGCGTGCTTTACGCAACGACCATCTCTGGCAGGACCTCGGCCTCTCCAACCAGGCCGAGCTCAGCCGCTTGCTTGCCACACATTTCCCGAAGCTGGCGTCCGGCAATACCCAAAAGATGAGATGGAAGAAGTACCTCTACCGCAAGCTCTGCGAGGCTGAAGGTTTTTCGCTGTGTACCGCGCCCAGTTGCCGGGAGTGCAATGATCTCAAAGACTGCTTCGGCGCAGAGGAAGGCAACAGCCGCCTCGCACTGACCAAGGAAGGGATCGAGTTAGGTTAAGAACGCTTCCGTCAAAGGTATGAGAGCGTCATGCCTTAGCCGTCATCAACACAAACCGGCGCGCTTCTCCGGGCGGCGTTGCACGGACGAGGGGATGTTCATCACCTCGCGATATTTTGCGACGGTGCGGCGAGCGATGGAGATGCCGGTTTCCTTGAGCCGGGCAACGATCCCCTCGTCGGAAAGCACATCATCGAGCGTTTCTGGGGCAATCATCGCCTTTATGTGATGGCGGACAGCTTCGGCGGAGTGCGTGTCGGCAGGGATCGCGACTGCGAACTAACCAACTCTCGTTTCAAACGCGCGTCCAAATCTTTGTCCGATTTGTCTGGCACGACACAGGCTAGCACAGCCAATCTCTTTGTTTCGCCTCAGGCTAAATACCGAAAAAGCAATGGCAAAATTGGTATCTCGGCTCGATGAGTCAAATTGGCATGAGTTTTGGATCGAGGCTGCGAGTGTTGTCGATCTATTCACTTCGTCAGTGACCGCTACGGATGAGAACGAAGGAAAGTAACAATTCAGGTCTGCGTCACATCGTACCTATCGGTGGGATGCAAAACCCGTGGAATACGAGTGTCGATCGCTGGGCCAGCGACCAAGCCACGCTCTTCACCGAGAAAGTCGTATCCCGGCGAGGGGCTTACAATATTGTCGGATGAGCAACGCGCCGCGCCGCGCAGCCTGGTGGGTGGTTTGCTGACAGGAGAAACCTAGTGGTGAGCAACGCAGTTCCGGATCATGTCCCGCCCGAAATGGTAAGGGACTTCAGCCTGTTCACGTCTCCTGCTATGCAACGCACTAAAAACGGGGATCCGCATTTAGCTGTCGCTTGCGTCCATGATGGGCCGCCAATCTTTTATTCCCCCTGCAACACGCGCGATGGCCGAGGTACCTGGGTCATCACTCGTGCCCAAGATCAGCGTAGGTTGCTGCAAGACACCGCAACCTTTTCCAGCCATCGCAGCCTTTTCGCTTCCGCGCTCGGCGAAAACTGGCCGTTGATCCCGCTTGAACTCGCCCCCCCTGCGCACGGCCTGTTTCGCTCACTCCTCAATCCGCTGCTTTCGCCCAAGCGGGTGATGGCACTGGAACCGGCTGTCCGTGAGCGTGCGGTCGCGCTGATCGACATGATCTCCGCGTCGAGCACAAGTTGCGACGTGATGAAGGATTTAGCCTTTCCTTTTGCGGTCAGCATCTTCCTTCGTTTTCTGGGCTTATCCGATGGGCGACTCGACACATTTGTCGGCTGGGGGAAGGATCTGCTCCACGGCGACGGCATCAAACGAATAGCAGCCGCTCGCACAATTCTGGCGTTTATCGACGAACTTGCAGCCATGCGTCGCAAGGTACCGGCCGACGATTTCATGACCTTCGTCGTGCAGGCAAAGGTGGATGGCCGCCCGCTAAGAGACCAGGAAATCCGCGGCATTGGCGTGCTTCTGTTCGTCGCGGGACTCGATACAGTCGCAACGGCGATAGGCTTTGACCTGGCCTATCTCGCGCGCAATCCCAAAGACCAGGAATTGCTGCGGAGTGAACCGGGTCGAACGGTGCTCGCAGCCGAAGAATTGCTGCGCGCCTATTCGACAGTGCAGATGATCCGCGTAGCAACGAAAGATATCGATTTCGAAGGCGCGCCGATCCGTAAGGGGGACTATATTTCCTGCGCCACGATGATTGCGAATCGTGACCCCGCGGAATTCGAATGTCCCAACACGATCGATTTGGCGCGAGAAGACAATCGCCACACCGCTTTTGCCTACGGTCCCCATCGTTGTCTTGGCTCGCACCTTGCCCGGCGGGAGATCGTCATTTGCCTGGAGGAGTGGCTGTCTCGCATCCCCGACTTCCGTATCAAGGAAGGTACGGCGCCCATCACCTATGGCGGTCATGTGTTCGGAATCGAGAATCTAATCCTGGACTGGTCCTGACCATTGGCGCGGGGACACAGATATAGAGGTACCGCATGCGCATCATCGTCCACAATGCCAAATGCCAAGGTCATGCTCGATGCTGGGCGCAAGCGCCCCACATCTTCAACCTTAATGACGACGGCTACATACTGCCCGGTGATATCGATGTTGAGGAGAAAGACGAACTGCTCGCGTCACGAGGCGCTCGATCCTGCCCCGAACGTGCGCTGGAAATCGATAGCACCTCCGATGTATTGCTTGATCGCCTTTTGTTCAATCAACACTGCGGGAGTTAAATTGAACGTCACCGGTATATGACGGCGCTGGTCTCTGTCCAGACACCGTACCCGTTCAGCTACGCCACTGGGTCAACTTCTACGGCAGCTGTTTCGCATGCAGGCCCAAGCGGCAGGAGGGTTTGCCTTCAGTGCGACTGCGTAAACCGCCGAACAGTCGAACCTCGGGTGCGCAACTAGACGCGAAAACGCCTCTTCCAATCTCAGATTTGCGACAAAGCGATGAAGCACAAGAAAATTACCGAATTGCTCGACCGCGAGGCGATCCGCGACTGTCTCTATCGGTACTGCCGCGGAATAGACCGCGCGGATGAGGCGGCGCTACGGGGTTCCTACTGGCCCGATGCGCATGACAGCCACGGGGCCTATTCAGGCTCGGCAGAGGGCTTCGTTGAGTTCGCGCTGGGCGTCTTCAAGACCGGACCGCGCAACATCCATCAGATCACGAACATTTTGATTGAGTTCATTAGCCCGGCAGAGGCCGCTGTCGAGAGCTACTTCGCCGCACTGCAACGCGCCCCGGACGGTGTCGGGACGCTACGTCAGGTCCTCATCTGCGGTCGATATTGTGATCTATTTCAGAAGAGGGGAGGGGACTGGCGAATTGCCGAACGGACGGTGGTCTATGATTTGGTCGAGGAACAGAGCCTGTCCGCGGCATCCGAGAAGGAGCGGTTCGGCCCCCGGCAGCCGATCGGAGGATTGCATCCAGATGACCCGGTCTACACTCTGGGCAAGCGCTGCATAAATGAAGGTGAGCCTTGATCGATGGAACGCACAACGTCTACTGAAACGGAAACTCCTTGCCAGCGCGACGTGCTGCAGTACCGCGACGGATCATTAGGATCCATGGCGCGAGGTTGCCCCCATGAAACAAGCAAGACATATCATCATCATCACAGGCGCCGCAGGCGGGATCGGTCGGGCTCTGGGTCGAGGTCCTTGCCGGTGATGAGATATTGTCCTCGCCGTGGACCTCCTGGCAGCGGCGTGCTTGAGCTTACCCGTGGTCTCGGCGACCCGCATCTGGGCTTTAAGTTCGATGTCGCGCGAGAGGAGAATCTCTTGCGATTCATGAACGGATTGAAGCACAATTTGGCCAAGTTGGCGTGCTCGTCAACAACGCCATAGGGCCCACTATGGCCGCGACCGTTGACACGACTATGGGCGCCTTCCAACGCGTCTTGGCAGTAAACCTGATCGGGACAGCCACCGTCGCTCCTGGCTACAGCCACACGCCTGGTGTCGCCCAGTTGGTAAAGCTCGGCAACATCGACTGGACATCAATCAGACGTGCATCCCGACGGAAAGCTGGGACAGCCGGAAGAGGTCGCTGACACAGCGTTTTCCTGGCATCGTCTGACGCATATACATCAACTGCTCAACGCTTTACGTGGACGTTGGACCTCGTCCGGGGATGCGGGATTCGTCGACGAACACAGAAGATTTAGCGGAGGCCGAAGAATGATTTCGACTGTTTTCCACGTGGCTGGCTGCGGCTCATCGAGGCCAAAAATTCAGACGCGAACAGATCCAGCTGCGCGATTCTCCCGAAGCGCGGTTCGGGATCGAGGGTGGCGTCTCCATCGATGAGCGAAATGCTCCGAATTGGAGACGGAGTCGTTCGAGGTCTTCTGTGCGCGCCTGTGATCGTCGAATGGCAAGCGATTTGCGGAAGGATAATCGGCTACGCCGCTACCAAGGCTGGCGCACCCGTGACCGCTAATCTGCCGTAAACAGGGAAACACCATGGAATTCGCGACATTCCTCTTGGCCGCTCGGCGCGGCTATCATCAATCGTCCCACGAGGTCATCCGCAACTCCATCGAACAGGCAGTCGTTTCGGAGCAGGCTGGCTTCAACACCGCATGGTTCGCCGAGCACCACTTCAACAATTACAGCCTAATTCCGTCGCCGTTGATGATGGTGGCGCACTGCGCCGCACTGACAAGCACTATTCGCCTCGGCACCGCGGTCTGTGTGCTGCCGCTCTATCAACCGCTTCGCCTGCTCTCCGAGATCGGATTGGCCGATATTGTTTCGAACGGCCGGCTCGAGCTCGGCGTCGGCTCGGGATACCAGCAGTTCGAGTTCGAGCGCTTTGGCGTCAATGTCAATGAGGCGCCGTCTGTCTTTTCTGAATATCTGGACATCCTTCTCAAGGGTCTCAATCAGAGGATTTTCGAGCACGACGGGCGGTATGAGAAGATACCTCCAACAGCGATTTCGGTGCGCACAGCCCAGAAGCCAACACTGCCAATCTGGATCGCGACAGCGACGGGATACAGCATGGGCCGAGCTTATCGTGAGGGACACAATCTCTTCGTCACAGCATTCCACGACGGCTTGGACACTTTGAGCACGCTGCGCGAAAGCATCGAGAAAGCAGCAGTTTCAAAAGGTAAGAATGTTACGGACGCCAAGATATCGCTGCTGCGCTGCTGCTATGCCAGCGACGACGAGGCGGAGATCAACAGCTATCTCGATAATGCCCGCTTCCAACGCCGCTTGTCCGAAGCCCTTCTTCTGCGCCGTCAGCAAAGCCTAGATGGCTATCTGCTGCATGAAACGCCGACGCAGCAGGACCTGTCCTTCGAGACGATGCGCGAAAACCTGCCGATCGGTAGCGTGAATCATGTGATCGATCGGCTGTTGGAAGAGATAGACATCCTGAAACCGAACCAGATCGCTATTCAGACCCAATTGGGAGATTTCGACCAGAAGACGATGCTGCGGCAAATCGAGCTCTGGGGAGACAAGATCATCCCGGAGGTCAACAAGTCGCTAGGTCATGGGCCCGAAGTGACAGAATTGCCGCCTTCTCGGACGACGGAGTGATTTTCGATCCGAAGTAGTTCGGATCTTGACCGAAATATACCTCGCCCGAAGCTAAATGCCCGAAAATGATCCAAGTCCCTGGCTCGAAGACATCGATGGCGAGAAGGCCATTGTCTGGTACGCCAATCAATCGGCGAGAACTCTGCCAAACTTTGGTGGGCCGCGGCTCGAGGGGCGACCGCGACACGCTTGGCAGCGAGTTTCGACGGGCCAAGGTCACCCTGATTACCTGCCGCGGTCGATACCTTAACAGGTTCTGGCGGGATGCCGCAAACCCGAGAGGCAGCCTGTGGCGCAAAACGACGCTCGCCGCCTACATGACGACAGAGCCTCATGTGACTATGGTGGCGACACGGTCGGGCATGGCGAATTCGATTTCGGTGGGCGACGCTCCTCACCGGCGTCATTCTCCCGGAGGTCCAGCGCTATCGCGCTCGACGTGAACTGCCCGGTAATTGATTACACCGACAATGCAAATCATACGTGGCTGCTACGTGGGCTTTTTTCAGCTTTCTAGATATCGTTTTCCGCGGCGAGCAGCCCGCGCAAGGCCCGCCGCTTGCGCCTGCCTCGAGGTCACGCGCAAGTGCCATTTCAACCAGCGCTCAAGCTGCTCGACGGCTTCCCCTCGGCTTCCGGTTGATCGGCACGGAGGAGGACGCGGCGCTGCCGAGTTGGTCGAATCCGCGACACGATACTATTCGACCAGCTTGCTGATGCAGCCTCGCTTAAGCCATTGAACAAAAACGTTTTCCAAGCTCTGTGCGCAGCTGGCACGATTTTTGAGTCTCCTCGTGGCGAGGGATGTGAGCTTGGTGTCAGCAAGTGCTCGGCCGAAACGGTCAAGCGTAGTGCAGGAGTGTTCCATCGCAACCGTCTGGCCCCTCGCGAAGCCGCGTCAAAAAAGATGTTTTCTTGATACGCTCGAAATGTCACCAACTATGATGTGGCTTAAGGAAGAGAGGAAAGGAGCATGAACGACATTGTATTTTCGGACCTTGAGAAGCGCATTTTTGCTATTGGCGAAAAAGAGTCAATACTGCAACAAAGGCGACTTTGTGCTTGTCCAGGCTGTAAACCTGTGGCGAAGTCGACCCTCGTTTTTGAGTGAGGCACCTCGTGAATTACTTTAAACCTTTATTAAAGCGTTCTCATCAGGTGTTGGTAGCAGAGGACGGGAGTATCTGCGTCGGAAAGATCCCCGGAAAATCAAAAAAGCTCATCCAGTCTCCTCCGCCTTGGGTCGCCGTTATGATTTCAAAACTCGACGGCGAACATACAATGCGGAGAATACTGAGCGAGCTTAAGGCAGAACGGTATGACGTCACCGGTGGTGACGTGTACGATTATGTCTCAGCCCTTGCTGGCTGCGGACTCATTGAAGAGAGCTGAGGCTCTGAGTCGGAGACTGAGGGTCAATCAACGAAGGAATGGTTGCCCATTGTTCGGTCGCGGCGTTGGAACCGGCGAAGAGGGATTTTCCTGTTGAGGGCGATCCGCAGCATCGAGCGTTCGACGATGTGATATTCGTTCTCGATGCGACCGTCGTCGATGGAGCGGGTCAACCCGACCCAGTGTGAGAGCGCAGCGCGGATAGCTTCACAGCGGACGCAAGGTTCGTCTGCTCCCGCGCGGGAAATGGGTTGGCCTCGATATAAGACACGCATTCAGAGCCCAGCTGCGTAAGCAGCGTCTCGGGCGGGCTGGTCAGCTGATTGCCGTCTTTGAGCCTCTGTAGCCCGATCGACCAAGGCTTGGGCTTACTCGCCTTCGCTGGAAAGTGGCTGCCGCTGCTGCGGGACGCAATAGGCTCGAGCGACATTTCTTATCTGGCGTACCTTCGCGGACGCGGCTGCTGAGCCATTATCGTCGCGCCTTTCCTGGGCCGCGCCCGAAGAGGGCGCAACCTGCCCGATGTCGTCTTACACCCGAAAAAGACGTTCAGCGCAGGTACCTATCGAATTCATGTTCGCGTTCGATCTCCCTCGGTGTTTGCGGAATCGTAAGCTACGCCCCTTTCTCCATTGGGAAGCTTCGATGTGCGATTGTCGCCATTTGAAAGCTCCTTTATCTCGCTGTCAGTCGTCGTCCTCTCTCCGCGAGATCGACCTACAGCGGTCTCAAGTAATCCATGTCGACAACCGTCTGTGGGTTTTGTCCGGTCAGCGACATAGGCTTGTTTAGCCAAATCTCTTGATATTGGTCGCACTAAGTAGCTGAAAAACAAAAAAGAATCTTTCCTTCGCCCCGGTCAAACAAAATTGGCACGCGTATTGAAACTATTTATTGCGAGGCGGGAACTGTCGACCGGCACTCGCGATGGATGGAACGAAGGAAGGAAGGCAATATGTCAGATTTGCGTCAAATCGCATTCTACGGCAAAGGGGGCATCGGCAAGTCCACCACTTCTCAAAATACGCTCGCGGCGCTCGTCGACCTCGGGCAGAAAATCCTCATCGTCGGATGCGATCCCAAAGCCGACTCCACCCGCCTGATCCTGAACGCGAAAGCACAGGACACGGTTCTGCATCTCGCAGCACAGGAAGGTTCGGTGGAAGACCTCGAACTCGAGGACGTGCTCAAGACCGGCTACAAAGGTATCAAGTGCGTGGAGTCCGGCGGTCCGGAGCCGGGCGTCGGCTGCGCCGGCCGCGGCGTCATCACCTCGATCAATTTCCTCGAAGAGAACGGCGCTTATGACGATGTCGACTACGTCTCCTATGATGTGCTCGGCGATGTGGTGTGCGGCGGCTTCGCGATGCCGATCCGTGAGAACAAGGCTCAGGAGATCTACATCGTCATGTCCGGCGAGATGATGGCGCTCTATGCTGCCAACAACATCGCCAAGGGCATCCTGAAATACGCCCACTCAGGCGGCGTGCGGCTCGGCGGTCTGATCTGTAACGAGCGCCAGACGGATCGCGAGCTCGACCTCTCCGAGGCGCTGGCTGCCAGGCTCAATTCCAAGCTCATCCACTTTGTGCCGCGTGACAACATCGTCCAGCACGCCGAACTCAGGAAGATGACCGTGATCCAGTACGCGCCGGACTCCAAGCAGGCAGGGGAATATCGCGCACTAGCCGAGAAGATCCATGCCAATTCGGGCCAAGGCACCGTTCCGACTCCGATCACCATGGAGGAGCTCGAGGACATGCTGCTTGATTTCGGCATCATGAAGACTGACGAGCAAATGCTTGCCGAACTTCAGGCCAAGGAAGCGACGGTGGCGGCCGCCCAATAATCGCCGCTGTCGACAGGGCGCGCCGGACCATTGGACCACCCGGCGCGCCCTTCCACGAACGATGCCTGATCGGCGGGCGTTATCCGAACCTTGAAAGGGGGCAAAGGCCCATGAGCCTTGATTACGAGAATGACAGCGCTCTCCATGAAAAGCTTATAGGGGAAGTGCTGTCACAATATCCAGACAAGTCGGCGAAGCGCCGCAAGAAGCACCTCAGCGTCGCAACGAGCGGCGACCAGCCGAGCGAGGAGGGAAAGGCCCTTTCCGAATGCGACGTCAAATCGAACATCAAGTCCATTCCGGGCGTGATGACGATCCGAGGCTGCGCCTATGCCGGCTCCAAAGGCGTGGTATGGGGCCCGGTTAAGGATATGGTCCACATCTCACACGGGCCGGTCGGTTGCGGTCATTATTCCTGGTCGCAACGCCGCAATTACTACGTCGGCCTGACCGGCATCGACACGTTCGTGACGCTGCAGTTCACCTCAGACTTCCAGGAAAAGGACATCGTTTTCGGCGGTGACAAGAAGCTCGAAAAGGTCATCGACGAGATAGAAGAACTGTTTCCCCTGAACAAGGGAATCTCCGTGCAGTCCGAATGCCCGATCGGCCTGATTGGCGATGACATTGAGGCGGTCTCGCGCAAGAAAGCCAAGGAGCACGAAAAGACGATCGTGCCGGTGCGCTGCGAAGGCTTCCGCGGCGTATCGCAGTCGCTCGGTCACCACATCGCCAACGACTCGATCCGCGACTGGGTTTTTGACAAGACGGAAGTGGAGTTCGAGGCCGGCCCTTTCGATGTTAACGTCGTCGGCGACTACAATATCGGCGGCGACGCCTGGGCTACGCGCATCCTCTTGGAGGAGGTGGGACTGCGCGTGGTCGGCAACTGGTCGGGGGATGCAACGCTCGCTGAGGTGGAGCGGGCGCCGAAGGCCAAGCTCAACCTCATTCACTGCTACCGCTCAATGAACTACATCTGCCGACACATGGAGGAAAAGTACGGCATCCCCTGGATGGAATACAATTTCTTCGGTCCTTCTCAGATCGAAGCCTCTCTGCGCGAGATAGCCAAGCATTTCGGGCCGGAAATCGTCGACAAGACGGAGGCTGTCATCGCCAAGTACCGGCCCTTGGTCGATGCTGTCATCGCCAAGTACCGGCCGCGCCTCGAAGGCAAGACGGTGATGCTTTATGTGGGCGGCCTGCGCCCTCGCCACGTCATCACAGCTTACGAGGACCTCGGCATGAGGATCGTCGGCACCGGCTACGAGTTCGCACACAACGATGACTATCAGCGCACCGGCCATTACGTGAACAAGGGTACGCTGATCTATGACGACGTAACCGGTTACGAGCTGGAAAAGTTCATCGAGGGGATCCGCCCTGATCTCGTTGGTTCCGGCATCAAGGAGAAGTACCCGGTGCAGAAGATGGGCATTCCGTTCCGTCAGATGCACTCCTGGGATTATTCCGGACCGTATCACGGCTATGACGGCTTCGCCATTTTCGCCCGCGACATGGATCTGGCCATCAATAATCCTGTCTGGGACCTTTACGACGCCCCCTGGAAGAAAAAAGCCGTGCCGCCGATGGCGGTGGCGGCCGAATAAGAAACTGGCCTCCCAGGAGCAGGGGGGCCGATGAACGCCCGCGACCCTTGATCCGCGGGAAACCTGAAACGTCTTGAGGTCCTGTGCCGCCGCCCGGCGCCAGAAGGAAAAGGTGACCACCATGCCGCAGTCGGCCGAAAAAGTTCTCGACCATGCTCCCTTGTTCCGCGAGCCGGAATACAGGCAGATGCTCGCCGAGAAGAAGCTGAATTTTGAATGCCCCCACCCGGACGAGATCGTTACCGATCAAAGCGAGTACACCAAGACCTGGGAATACCGCGAAAAAAACCTCGCCCGCGAAGCCCTCGTTGTGAACCCGGCCAAGGCCTGCCAGCCGCTCGGCGCCGTGTTCGCGGCCGCAGGCTTCGAGCGGACCATATCCTTCGTTCACGGCAGCCAGGGGTGCGTTGCCTATTACCGTTCGCATCTGTCGCGGCACTTCAAGGAGCCGTCATCAGCGGTTTCGTCCTCGATGACCGAGGATGCAGCGGTGTTCGGCGGCTTGAAGAACATGGTCGACGGGCTCGCCAATACCTATGCGCTCTACGACCCGAAGATGATTGCTGTATCGACCACCTGTATGGCGGAGGTCATCGGTGACGACCTGCATAGCTTCATCGAAAACGCCAAGAACGAGGGCTCGGTCCCGCCCGACTTCGATGTTCCTTTCGCCCACACCCCCGCTTTCGTCGGCAGCCACGTCGATGGCTACGACAGCATGGTGAAAGGTGTTCTGGAGCATTTCTGGAACGGCAGCGCGCGCAAGGAAGTTGCTAACACTATCAACATCATTCCCGGCTTCGACGGCTTCTGCGTCGGCAACAATCGCGAACTGAAGCGCCTGCTCGACATAATGGGCGTATTCTACATCTTCATCCAGGATGCCTCCGACCAGTTCGACACGCCGTCGGACGGTATGTACCGCATGTATGACGGCGGAACGAAGATCGAGGACGTGAAGTCGGCATTAAACGCCGAAGCGACGCTATCGCTGCAGCACTATAACACCCGCAAAACGCTGGAATACTGCAACGAGGTCGGTCAGGCGACGGCCTCGTTCCACTATCCGCTTGGTGTCAAGGCGACTGACGAATTCCTGATGAAGGTCTCGGAGATTTCCGGCAAGGAAATCCCGGGGAAAATCGGCCTGGAGCGCGGCAGACTTGTCGACGCTATGGCGGACAGTCAGGCCTGGCTGCACGGCAAGAAATACGCGATCTACGGTGATCCCGACTTCGTCTACGCCGTTGCCCGGTTCGTCATGGAAACCGGCGGTGAGCCGACCCACTGCCTCGCTACCAACGGAACGGCGGCCTGGGAAGCCGAGATGAAGGAACTGCTCGCAGCCTCGCCCTTTGGCAAGGATGCCCAGGTTTGGGCGGGTAAGGACCTCTGGGCGTTGCGCTCGCTGCTCTTCACCGAACCCGTGGACCTGCTAATCGGCAATTCTTATGGTAAGTATCTCGAGCGCGACACCGGCACCCCGTTGATCCGGCTGACCTTTCCTATTTTCGACCGACACCATCACCACCGTTTCCCGCTCATGGGTTACCTGGGCGGACTGCGCGTCTTAACGATGATCCTCGACAAGATCTTCGACAAGCTCGATCGCGAGACGAGCGAGCCGGGTGTGACGGACTATTCTTATGATCTGACCCGCTAAGAGCGGCGGTCGGCCCTGTTTAGGCCGGCCGACTTCATTTGGACTTGGAGACCCGGCGCAATGCCCTCGCTCACTGCTAAAATCCAGGATGTCTTCAACGAGCCCGCATGCGAGAAGAACCGCAGCAAGGATGCCAAGGCGCGCAAAAGCGGCTGTTCGAAGCCGCTGATACCCGGAGCGGCAGCCGGCGGCTGCGCTTTCGACGGCGCCAAGATCGTGCTGCAGCCGATCACCGACGTCGCGCATCTGATCCATGCCCCACTTGCCTGCGAGGGCAACTCCTGGGACAACCGCGGCTCGGCTTCGTCCGGGCCGATGCTTTGGCGCACGAGCTTCACAACCGACCTCACGGAACTCGACGTGGTCATGGGGCAGGGGGAGCGGAAGCTGTTCAAAGCAATCCGCGAGATCAACGAAGCGTATGCGCCGCCGGCGATCTTCGTCTATTCGACCTGCGTGACGGCGCTGATCGGCGACGATATCGAGGCGGTCTGCAAGCGCGCTTCGGAAAAGTTCGGCTTGCCGGTGGTGCCGGTCAATGCGCCGGGCTTCGTCGGTTCCAAGAATCTTGGCAACAAGCTTGCCGGCGAGACGTTGCTGGACCATGTCATCGGCACGGTGGAACCTGATGATGTAGGTTCTTACGACATCAATATCCTTGGCGAATTCAACCTCTCCGGCGAGTTCTGGCTGGTGAAGCCGCTCCTTGATCGCCTCGGCATCCGGGTGCGCGCCTGCATTCCGGGCGACGCGCGCTACCGGGATGTTGCCTGCGCGCACCGCGCCAAGGCGTCGATGTTGGTGTGCTCGACGGCACTCATAAATCTCGCCCGCGAGATGAAGGAGCGCTGGGACATCCCATTCTTCGAGGGCTCCTTCTACGGTATCACCGACACCTCGGAAGCACTCAGGCAGATCGCCAAACTGCTCGTGGCGAAGGGCGCCAATCCGGAAATCCTTAAGCGCACCGAGGCACTGATCGAGGAGGAGGAGGCGATTGCGTGGAAGAAACTCGCAGCATACCGGCCGAGGCTCCAAGGCAAGCGCGTGCTGCTCAACACCGGCGGTGTGAAGTCCTGGTCGGTTGTCCATGCACTGATGGAGATCGGCATCGAGATCGTCGGTACCTCGGTCAAGAAATCGACGGTCGAAGACAAGGAACGCATCAAGCAGGCTCTTAAGGACGAGAACCACATGTTCGAGTCGATGGCGCCGCGCGAGCTTTACACCATGCTCGCGGACCATAAAGCCGACATTATGCTCTCGGGCGGGCGCACGCAATTCATTGCGCTGAAGGCCAAGACCCCCTGGCTCGATATCAACCAGGAGCGGCACCATCCCTATGCTGGTTATGAGGGCATGGTAGAACTCGTACGCCAGATCGACCTTGCCATTCATAACCCGATCTGGCGCCAGGTGAGGGAGCCGGCACCTTGGGAATACCAACCTGGTGTCGAGGAAGAGCTGCCGAGTACGCAGGGCGGACCCGAGACAGTCCACGCCAAAAAAAAATCCGCACCGCAACTGTTGGCTTCGGCAAGCGCTGAGGAAAGCCTATGACCCGTATTCTTCCCCAAACCAAATCGGCGGCGGTCAATCCGCTAAAGTCATCACAGCCGCTTGGCGCCGCCCTCGCCTTTCTGGGGGTCAGTGGTGCGATACCGTTGTTCCATGGCAGCCAAGGCTGCACCAGCTTCGCCCTGGTACTTCTCGTGCGGCACTTCAAGGAACTCATTCCGTTGCAGACGACGGCGATGGACGAGGTGGCCACGATCCTCGGCGGCATGGACCATCTCGAAGAGGCGATCCTCAATCTAAAGACCCGCACGAACCCGAAGCTGATCGGGGTCTGTACAACGGCGCTGGTGGAAACCCGTGGCGAAGATTTCGCAAGGGATCTCTCGAACATCAAAATGCTGCGGGCCAGAGAACTCGCGGGCACCGAGATCGTGCTGGCCAACACGCCGGATTTCGATGGCGCGATCGAGGAGGGCTGGGCCAGGGCGGTCACTGCCATGATCCAAAGGATTACACTGCGGGGTGAGCAGGCGCGGCAGTCGAAGAAGATCGCAATCCTGCCAGGGTGGAATCTCACCGTCGCTGACATCGAGCATTTGCGCGAAACGGTAGAAAGCTTCGGGCTTAAGGCAGTGATTCTGCCCGACCTCTCCGGCTCGCTCGACGGTACGGTGCCTGACGATCGTTGGGTGCCGACCAGCTATGGCGGAACCACCGTCAAGGACATCCAGGAGCTTGGAACGGCGATGCAGTGCATCGCAATCTGCGAACATATGCGCCGTCCAGCGGAGGTACTGCAGGGGCTGACCGGAGTGCCTTACGCGTTGTTCCAGTCGATTACAGGATTGAAGGACACAGATCGCTTCGTCTCGCTGCTTTCGTCGGTTTCCCGTGCTTCAGCGCCGGCGAGAATCCGCCGTCGCCGCTCACAGCTGCAGGACGCCTTGCTCGACGGACATTTCCATTTCGGCGGTAAAAAGATTGCCATCGCCGCCGAGCCGGACCAACTTTACCAGCTCGCGACGTTCTTCACCGGCATGGGGGCCGAGATCGCCGCGGCTGTCACCACGACCGGCACCTCGAAAATTCTCGAGAAAGTGCCGGCTGAGCAGGTCCAGGTCGGCGATCTTGGTGATCTCGAAGGTCTTGCAGCGGGCGCTGATCTGCTTGTCACACATTCGCATGGACGGCAGGCGGCCGAGCGCCTGGGCATTCCGCTCATGCGCGCGGGCTTCCCGATCTTCGACCGACTCGGCAGCCAGCACAGGCTAACGACGCTTTATCAGGGGACGCGCGACCTGATCTTCGATGTTGCCAATATCTTCCAGGCCAGCCAGCACGCGCCGACGCCTCAATCACTCGACCCATTCCGTAACCGAGAAGTGCCAGATGACAGCCGCCCGCCGACTTTCTCTCGTCACTGACGAGGTTCACCCACCGGGGCCGAAAGGGAAATCAGGTTCATTGCGTGTAGCGATCGCCACGCAAGATATGAAGAGCCTCAATGCCCATTTTGGATCGGCCAAGCGCCTCGCCGTCTATGACGTGAGCCCCGACGACTGGAAACTTGTGGAAGTCCTGGACTTCGAAGACGTTTCCGACGAGAGCGGGGAGCATCGCACCGAGGGCGACGACCGCATTACCCCGAAAGTAGAGGCATTGAAGGGCTGTCACCTGCTATTTTGTCTGGCCATTGGCGGGCCCTCGGCAGCCAAGGTTGTTTCGGCCAAGATCCACCCGATCAAAGTGCCCAATCCTCAATCAATCGAAGACGTACTGTCCCGAACCCGGACGATGCTGAGGACGGCTCCGCCGCCCTGGTTGCGCAAGGTGCTAACGGAAGCAGGCGCCGCCGAAAAGAAACCGTTCGACGATGAGGACGACTAATCATGGAAACATTGACTGGTATTACGAATGGCCCTGCTGTCAATGAGGATAGGGCCCTTGCTACCCCTTTCCTCAGATGCCTCATACGGCTGATCCGCGCTCAGGATACCCATGGGGCGTGGGAAAGCAAATCCGACGCCGACCTGCTGGCCGACTTCATCCTCACCAAGGAGCAGCGCCGTAAGATCCCGATCATCGGCGATCCCGATCCGGACGTGCTGTGGAGGCTCCAGATTTTTTACGCCTGCGTGGGGCTTGTGATCGAGGAGCGCTCCGGCTTGGTGGCATCGCCGATCATGTTGATCGGCCAGGAGGGCTTCGGCCGCGTGCTTCTCACGACTGGGCGGTTGGTCGTTCTGTCGAAGACCCTGCGCGATGTCCACCGGTTCGGCTTTGAGACGCTTGCCAAACTCGCCGAGGTTGGCACGAAAATGGTCGACGATGCGATCGCAGTCATCGACGTCTATCCCAATGTGGCGCGGGCGTGATGGGCCCGATTTTTGAGGAAGGAGATCATGTCAGACTTTGAGGAACTGCAGAAGAAGGTCCGCATGCTGCAGTCGCGGGCGGGCAATGCGAAGATGGAATTGCACGACCTAGCCGAGGACCTCCCGGTCAACTGGACCGAGATCATGGCGGTCGCCGAGAAGACGTTCGGGTTTTTTGCCGAGTTGGAGGTTGCGAAGCGAGAGCTCGGCTCATTGGAGAACTCACGATGATGGGCCCTTTCGTTACCCGCGACGGCTCCGGATGGATGCCGGAATATCTGAGCGCTATCGATGGCACGACCTGCATCGGTTGCGGCCGCTGCTTTAAGGTCTGCTCGCGCGAGGTCATGCACCTTTACGGCATCGATGACAGCGGTGAAATCCTCGGCGTCTGCGACGGCCAGGACGACGACTTCGATGGCGAGCTCAATCGCATGATCATGGTCGTCGACCATGCCGGCCGTTGCATTGGCTGCGGAGCCTGTGCCCGCGTCTGCCCGAAGAACTGCCAGACTCATGTTGCCGCAGACAAGGTTGCTGCGTGATCTTGCGAACTAATCAGGAGAACAGAGTTGCCCTTCAGAATCTTTTTCTGCCTCCTGCTGCTCATCGTAGGCGCCAGCGCCCTAACGAGCTACTTCGTCTCGCATTCCATCCGCAGCGTAGTGGTCACAACGATGGGTGCTTGGCTCCTTCTTCAAGTGGCTTATTTCGCAAGCATGCTCTTTCTCATCTGGCGGTCTAGCCGCGCTCAGAGCGGTCGCCAAAAGGCTAAGCGTTTCGATCATTGCCAGGAAGGACGCTATCAGTCGCAAGCGTATCATGAGGGCAACAAATGAATGCTCCGACGCGCTCCAACCGGGTCCAACCTTCCGAGTATCGGCGCCCCCTTAGGTGGGCTTTCCCTATTTCTTCTCGGCTCAGGATAAGACGGCGTGACCGTCATAGTGTTTGCGGATTGCCTAGAGGGCCTACAGGATGAATGAGACTATTCGCGATTTGCTGGCCAAGTGCGCGCTCCCCGTCACGATGGATCAGATTGCAGACGACGCCGATCTCTATGCGGCGGGCTTGTCTTCCTTTGCGTCGGTGCAACTCATGCTCGGCATCGAAGAGGCTTTCGATATCGAGTTTCCCGACAATCTGCTGAACCGTAAATCCTTTGCCAGCATCGTTGCCATCGAAAAGACAGTCTGCATGATCCTTAATAGCCGAAAGGTCGTCTGATGAACGTCGAGGGCGCTCTGATGGAAGCCAGGGCCGGAGACGCGGCGATGCGTGCCGCGCGCGTCTCGGCGATCGCCGGCAAATATGCCGATCCTGTCGACGTCGAAGGCCGCTTCCCGCGCGAGGCGGTGGAGGCGATGCGGGCCGAGAAGCTTCTGTCGATCCAGATCCCCACCGATCTTGGTGGCGAGGGTGCGTCGATCACCGAGATCGCCGAGCTCTGCTCGATCCTCGGGCAGACCTGTGCTGCCAGCGCCATGGTTTTCGCCATGCACCAGATCAAGCTGTCGAGCCTGGTCGAACACGGCGCCGGCAGCGACTGGCACCGGGACTTCATGCGCCGTATCGCTAAAGAACAGCTTCTGCTGGCCTCGGCGACGTCGGAACGCGGGATCGGCGGCAATCTGCGCACAAGCATCTGCGCCCTCAAGTTCGAGGGCGACACCTGTTTTTTGGAAAAGGATGCGACCGCCATCTCCTATGGTGCCCATGCCGATGCGATCCTGACCACCTCGCGCAGCCATGCCGAGGCGGCCTCCTCCAACCAAGTGCTGACGGTCTTCCTCAGGGATCAATACAGGCTTGAGCGCACTATAGAGTGGAACGCACTCGGCATGCGCGGCACCTGCTCCGACGGCTTCCTCTTCAAGGGCGAGGCGCTGGCCGCCCAGATCCTGCCGAAGCCGTTCGCCGAGATCGCCGCGCAGTCGATGCTGGCAAGCTCGCATCTGCTCTGGAGCGGCGTTTGGTACGGCATTGCTGCCGATGCGGTCGCCCGTGCCCAGGCTTTCGTGCGTGATGCCGCCCGCAAATCGCCCGGCACGCCGCCCGGGGCGCTGCGTCTGGCGGAGGTTTCCAGCCAGTTGCAGATGGTGAAATCCAATATAGTTCGCGGCCTGAAAATCTATGAAGAGGCTAGGGCCGATCCCGATCGGCTCTCTTCCATAACCTTTGCCGTCGCCATGAATAACGTCAAAATCGCGTCGTCGGAGATGATCCTGCCGATCATCAACCACGCCATGCTCATCTGCGGCATCTTGGGCTACCAAAACGGCACGCCCTATAGCCTCGGTCGCCATCTGCGCGATGCGCATTCCGCTCAATTGATGATCTCGGACGAACGTATTCTCGGCAATACGGCGACCATGCTGCTCGTCCATAAGCAAGATACCAGCCTGTTGGGGTAATGGTCATGGATATACAAACGTCTTTTCTCGACCGTCTATTCGAATCCGGTCTTCTGATCGACACCGGCGTTGACGGCCTCTATGGCCGCAGCGCCCAGTTCGAAGATGTCATCGCCGCATTCGAGCGGCTGATCGACAGGTTCGGCGGCGCCGATGGCGCCGAAGTCATCCGCTTTCCGTCGGGCATGAACCGCGCCTTCTTCGAGACGAGCGGCTACATGAAGAGCTTTCCGCAGCTCGCCGGCACCGTGCACAGCTTCTGCGGCAACGAGCTCGACCACATGAGCCTGCTGAAATGCATGGAAGTCGGCGAAGACTGGACGAAGGACCAGGAAGCGACGGACATCGTGCTGACGCCGGCGGCCTGCTATCCGCTCTACCCGACAGTCGCGAAGCGCGGTCCCTTGCCGGAAAGCGGCGCGCTGTTCGACCTGCAATCCTATTGCTTCCGCCATGAGTCTTCCAAGGACCCGGCCCGCCAGCAGCTATTTCGCATGCGCGAATATGTCTGCATGGGCACCGCCAAGCATGTCACGGATTTCCGCCAGAGCTGGATGAGCCGCGGCGTCGAGATGATGACGGCCGTCGGTCTCGAGATCACCATCGATGTCGCCAACGATCCGTTCTTCGGCCGCGCCGGCAAGATGCTCGCCAACAATCAGCGCGACCAGAAACTGAAGTTCGAGCTGCTGATCCCGATCACCTCCTCCGCCAAGCCGACCGCCTGCATGAGCTTCAACTACCATCAGGACGCCTTCGGCGCGAAATGGGGTCTGAACCTCGAGGACGGCAGCGTCGCGCACACTGCATGCGTCGGCTTCGGTCTCGAGCGCATCGCGCTCGCGCTTCTCCATCATCATGGGCTTAATACCGTGGCTTGGCCCGAGAGCGTGCGCAAGGCACTGTGGGGTTGATCATGGCTTCCGTCTTTAGGGACCTCGATCCCGCTACCCATAAGTCGCACGCGTTGCATGCCAGCGAGCGCATGTGGCCCGAAACCAACTGCTATATCGACCTCTGGATCGAAGTGCTGAACACGCTTAGGCTTCCTCCGGAAGCCATGCTAGGCTTCACTGTGACTCTGGATTTCGAGGGCGACCAGTTCCCCTTCTTCAAGGTGCCGCTCGAAGATCTCGAAGCGATCTACGGCATCCGCTGCACGGAGCTGGCGATCTACGACGAGGTCCATCATCACGTTGCCGAACAGATCGGTCGTGGCCGGCTTTGCCTGGTGGAGACGGACCCCTTCTTTATGCCGGATACGCGGGGCCTCGGCTATCGCTGCGAGCACGGCAAGACGACGATGGCGATCAATCGGCTTGATATCGCTGGCCGTTCGCTCGACTATTTTCACAATGGCGGCTTCTTCAGCCTTTCGGGCGAGGATTTCGACGGACTGTTGCAATTGCAGCTTACGGAAGAGGATCCGCCGTTCCTACCCTATACCGAATTTGCTAAATTCCCGGAAAAGGCGCCGGGAGAATCCGCCATTCGGCAAACATCGCGGCAGCTCCTCGATTTCCATTTCTGCCGCCGCCCCACGGCCAACCCCATACGTGCCTTCGCAGCGGTTTTCCCGGCGCAGGCGGAAGCGGTGGCCGAGCGGTCCTTCGGCTTTTTCCATAAATATGCCTTCAATACGCTGCGCCAGCTCGGGGCCAATTTCGAGCTGACGGGCAGTCATCTCGATTGGCTGTCGGCGGATTTCGCGGAGGCGGCTGGTGAGGCACGGCGGATTTCGGAGGTGGCGAAATCGGTGCAGTTCCAGCTTGCCAGAGCCGTGACGCGCAAGAAATTCGAGCAGTTGCAGATGGTGCTTGAGCCGGCCGTGGATGCATGGGATTCCATGATGGGCCTGCTTGCACAAAAGCTGTAGTTGAACATGATCTCCTCCAAAAGTCGCTTTTCACTTCTTGGGATCATGTTTTGAGTTGGGGGATCCAATGCAAGGGCGTTTGGCTGATATCAGCGGCGACACACTGCAGAGCGATGGGTGGAATCTGGTTCTGACGGATGCGGGCGCCTGCGCTTCGCCTGCGGATCTGTCGCTTTCGGCTGTCATCCCGGCGCCGGTGCCGGGCACTGTGGCGGAAGCTCTGGAAAAGGCCGGGCTTTTCGACCGGGAACATTCGCATCCGTTGAACGAGCGCGACGCTTGGTATCTCTGCCGGTTGGTCGATGTCAATGCCGGCGATGCCGTCTTGCGGCTGGAAGGTCTGGCAACGCTCTGCGAAGTCTTCCTGAACGGCCAGAAAATTCTCGTCTCCGAGAGCATGTTCGAAACCCATGATCTTGCCGTTCACCTTCATGGCGGCTACGAACTGGCATTGTGCTTCCGTGCGCTGAAGCCGGGCCTTGGCGAACCCGGCCCGCGCGCCCGCTGGCGGCCACAAATGATCACGCCGCAGGGATTGCGGCTGGTGCGCACGACCCTGCTCGGCCATATGCCTGGCTGGTGCCCGGAAATACAGGCAGTCGGACCCGGGCGGCCGGTATCGCTGCTTTATCCGCATGAGCCTATCGTTCGACACCTTTCGTTGCGGCCTGATCTGCTGGAGGATGGAGAGGGACGGCCCTATGCCTCGGTTTCGATCGAAGGGTATGTCAGCGACGTCACCCTTCGCTGCGGCGAGATCGAGCAGGCCTTCGAGCGGAACCGCCACGGCCACTGCGCTGCGATCCTGAAGATTCCTCGCGTGACCCCATGGTGGCCACACACTCATGAAATACCGCACCTCCATCATGTCACGCTGATCATCGACGACGTCGAGCACCCGCTCGGTCGTACCGGCTTTCGCCGGCTGGCGATCGATCGCTGCGCCGATGGCCGGGATTTCTGCCTCTCGGTCAACGGCGAACGCATCTTCTGCCGTGGCGCGGTTTGGACCACGGCCGATATCGGGCGGCTGCCCGGCGGCCGCGACGATTATGAGCCGTGGCTGCGGCTGGCGGCGGGGGCCGACATGAACATCATCCGCATCGGCGGCACTATGGCCTATGAGACGCCGGATTTCTTCCGCCCCTGCGACGAGTTCGGCCTGCTGGTCTGGCAAGATTTCAGTTCGCCAATTTCGACTATCCGAAAGGCGATAAGGCTTGGAACGCCCATGTCGAGGCGGAAGTGGCGCAGTTTCTTTCCGCCACGCGGCTGTCGCCATCACTCGCAGTCGCTTGCGGCGGCAGCGAAATCCATCAGCAGGCGGCGATGCTCGGCCTGCCGGAGCGATTGTGGGCGAGCCCGATCGTGGAGGAGATCATACCGGCGGTTGCCCGATCGCTTCGGCGGGATGTCCCCTATGTCGTCAATTCGCCCTTCGATGGCGCCATGCCGTTTTCTCCGAATCAAGGGGTGACGCATTATTACGGCGTCGGAGCCTATATGCGTCCTCTTGATGACGCACGCCGCGCCGATGTCCGCTTTGCTGCGGAAAGCTTGGGTTTCGCGCATGTAGCACAGGCCCGGACGCTGTCGCGGCATCTGTCGGTTTCTCCAGTCCAAAGTCCGCTATGGAAGGAGCGTGTGCCGCGGGATCGGGGCGCCTCCTGGGATTTCGAGGATGTGCGCGATCATTATCTCCGCGATCTGCGGCGGGAGGATCCCGAACTCTATCTTACTCTGTCGCAGGCGGTCACCGGCGAAGTCGCAGAAGAGTGTTATGCCGAGTGGCGGCAGGGTTCGGGCTGCAACGGCGCGCTGGTCTGGACGCTGCAGGATTTATTGCCTGGCCCCGGCTGCGACGTGATCGATTCGACCGGGGAACCGAAGCTAACATGGTATGCGCTACGCCGCGCCTTTCGGCCCGTGCAGGTGCTTTTCACCGACGAAGGCACCAACAGTCTCGATGTGCATGTGATCAACGAGAGCAATGTGACGCTCGACCTCGATCTCGAGGTCCGCTGCCTGCGCGATGGCTGGCAGAAAGTGGTGAGCGGCAAGCTTGGCCTCGCCATCGAAGCCCGCGCCAAGCGCAAGATCGCCTGCACCGATCTCTTGGGCGTCTTCTTCGGCGAGTAGTCGAAGTCTAATTAAGGTACGTCACGGGAGAGAACATTGCTGAAAAAGTTCGAACGATACCCGCTGACCTTTGGACCTACGCCCATTGAGAAGCTCGACCGCCTCGGCAAGCACCTAGGGGGAAAGGTGGAAATCTACGCCAAACGCGAGGACTGCAACTCCGGTCTCGCGTTCGGCGGAAATAAGCTTCGCAAGCTGGAATACATCATCCCCGCTGCGATCGCGTCAAAAGCCGATACGCTTGTTTCCATCGGCGGCGTGCAGTCCAACCACACGCGGATGGTCGCGGCGGTCGCCGCCAAGATCGGCATGAAATGCATGCTTGTGCAAGAGAGCTGGGTACCACATGAAGATGCCGTTTACGACCGAGTTGGAAACATTCTCTTGAGCCGTATCATGGGAGCAGAGGTGCGGCTGGTCGATGAGGGCTTTGACATCGGCATCCGCGGCAGTTGGGAAGCGGCACTCGACGAGGTCAAGTCAAGAGGAGGTAGACCTTACGCAATACCAGCCGGGGCATCCGTTCACACATTTGGTGGTCTCGGCTACGTCGGCTTCGCGGGGGAAGTCCGTGCACAGGAGAAGCAGCTCGGATTTGCCTTCGACTATATCGTGGTTTGCACGGTGACGGGGTCTACGCAAGCCGGCATGGTGGTCGGGTTCGCCAGAGACGGGCGACAGCGCAACGTGATCGGGATCGATGCCTCCGCAACCCCCGCCCAAGCCAGGGCGCAGGTGCTAAAAATTGCCCGGCATACTGCAACGCTCGTTGAGCTCGGCAAGGAAATCGACGATGACGACGTGCTTTTGCTCGAGGGATATGCATATCCCAGTTATGGCATTGCGTCCGAGGAAACGAACGAGGCCATCCGCTTGTGCGCGCGGCTGGAGGGCATGATCATCGATCCAGTCTACGAGGGCAAATCAATGCAAGGGATGGTCGACCTAGTGCAGAAGGGCTTTTTTCCAGAGGGATCGAAGGTTCTCTATGTGCATCTAGGTGGCGCGCCGGCCATCAACGGTTACAGCTATACCTTTCGCAACGGCTGAGGCCAGGCGATGTTGCGGCGCACGCACGCGCTAAGTGATTGCATTGCTTCACGAAGGTGCTCTTGCGAGTCTCGGAAATTTAGAACCAACGTCGGCAGTGACAGGGCGCCTGCAACAAATAGTACAGTATGCTGAATGTTTTCTGTGTCATGGACAGCGGGTGCATTCAATACTGCCCCTACCGGACCTGGTAGTTTTTGATGATTCCATCATCACATAAAGTGTGGTGGTGCGGTGATCGTCCACCATACCCCAGTAGGAGCCTGACACAGCCTTCAACATAGCCGCGCGGGCAGCGAGCTGCCCGCAACTGCCCTCTGGAGGTCGAGTATCATGAGAGCCTTGGATATTTCTATCATTGGAGCCACGGGGGCCGTCGGAGCTGAACTGATCAAGTTGCTGGAATCGAGCCGATTCCCGGTCTCTCGGTTACGGCTGCTGGCATCCCGCACTTCGGGCGGTCGCCGCTTGAGGTTTCGAGATGAAATCTGCATAGTGGAGCCACTCGACGAGATCAACGATACCCAAGCCGATATCGCATTCTTTTCCGCAGGCGGCGCGGTAAGCGCCAAATATGGACATCTGTTCGCCGCCCAAGGCGCCCTCGTGATCGACAACTCGAACGCCTTTCGAATGAACCCGGACGTACCACTCCTCGTACCACAAGTTAATCCTAATGCGCTCGCGGCTCGCCCGCGTTCGGGGATAGTGGCAAACCCAAACTGTTCCACAATTCAGCTGGTCCGCGCTCTCAGGCCATTGGTAACTGCCTTTGATGTTCACCAGATCATCTTGACCACTTATCAGGCGGCCTCGGGGGGCGGCCTGAAAGGTATCGACGAGCTATTGGAAGGGACGAGAAGCGTATCGCGTGGACGCGCGCCGCCACGCGCGGAGCGTTTCCCTTTTCCTCTCGCGTTCAATGTAATACCGCAAGTCGGTGAGATCGCCTCGGAGGGGGTGACTTTAGAAGAGCGCAAGCTCGTTCAAGAGTCTCGAAAAATCTTGGGTCTGCCTCATTTGCGGTTAACCTCCACCTGCGTTCGAGTTCCCGTAATAAATGGCCATTCGGAGGCGGTGTATCTCGAGCTACACGAGCCCGTTCACCTCAAACAGGTTCATGAGTTGCTGGCGACAGAGCCAGGCGTTCGGCTTTATATAGACGGAACTCACGAAGGATATCCAATGCCGCGCCTTCTGAAAGATCCTATGGTTGTTCACGTCGGGCGCGTTAGAGTAAACCCCGAGAATCCATGCGGGCTCTGGCTCTGGATCGTCGCAGATAATCTTCAGGTTGGTGCGGCGGTTAACGCACTTCTCATCGCAAAGCTTGCAATTTCCAACAACATCGTTGGTGGAAAATGAACGCAACGGTTCTGAAATTCGGAGGCTCTAGTTTTCGGCATCCTGAAGACTTCGGTCGAGTCGCTCGGCATTTAGCCGAGCGACTCGCGGCGGGCGAAAACAAAATCGTTGCAGTTGTCAGCGCAATGTCGGGAACGACCGACAACCTCAAAGCACTCATGCTCGGCGTTAACAAGGAAGCAAAACCATCGAACCTCGATGCGGCGCTTGCAACCGGAGAGATGCTCAGTGCCTGCCTGTTGGAGGCCGCCGTGAGCCGGCAAGGGATTCCCGTGATGTCTTTAAACGGCTATTCTCTTGGGATACGTACGAATTCAGACTTCGGCCGCGCTTCAGTAGAAAGCGTAGATCCCAGTTCAATTATTGCAGCATTACAGGAGAATGACATTGTCATTGCCACGGGCGGACAGGCAATTGATCAGTCGGGCAGGTTAACGTTTCTCGGCAGAAATAGCTCTGATTTGACAGCTATCGTAATTGCCTCCATGTTAGGAGAGAACGCGTGTGAAATATACTCGGATGTTCCGGGCGTCTATACAGCAGACCCTTATCTTGTGCCGGGAGCGAGACTGATTCCGAAGATTGCCTATGGGACTATCGCACGGATGTCGAGATATGGCGCGAAAGTGCTGCACCACAGGGCGGTGGAGTATGCCGAAAAGCACTCGGTCACCATTGCTTGCAAATCGCTCACGAGCGACGGAGTAGTTAGTGGCACGGTTGTTACAGGGCATGGGAGCGCCCCTTCTGTGACACTGGCTCGCGACGCAGCGGTGTTGTCGTGCGGCAGTATCGCAGAACGCAACAGGCTCCGCGCGCTTCTTGAGCAAGAGGACATCAGCGCAATCTGCACGGAGGACAACCGCGGGGCCGGCATATGCATTTTAAGCGACGTTGATTTTGCCCTTCGGATTGTCGCGCTGACCGGCAGCCGCTCGGTCCCCGTTCGTTTAAGAACCGCAGTGACTGAGCTGGATTCTTCAAAGTCGCGCGTCCACTTGGAAGACGATTATACGCGGGCGATTTCCCGGGCGCGCGAGATCCATGAACGAATCTATCCCGGAACAGACGGCGAACCAGTTGCGCCGAGAGCGGCGAAGCAGCGCTCCACTCATATTTCGATGCTCATCCGGACAGATGATGCCTCGGAAAGTGCACAATGATGCCGCCGAGGGTGCCGAAGAGGATGAGGCCACCGCACAAAGACACTTGAGGCCCGGCGCGTGAGGCAGTGCGTTAAAAGCAGGAATGAGCGGATATTCAGCTTGCTTGTCATCCATCGCTGTTAATAGTAAGTCGCATCCCAACTGATTTTGATGGTATGGAACGGCTCCGTTCACGAACGTATCTGCGAAGAATGGGGATTCTCGCCCAACAATTGGTGTAATTGAGGGCACGGGAGGGACGCAGGTCGACGAAGCTACCTGGAGTCAAGGTAGCCCGCGCCTACTCGGAAAGCGCGTATCCGACGGACCATACGGTTCGTATGAGGTGCCGTCCGCCCACCGTATTGAGAGCCGCTCGCAAGCGGCCGATGTGAACATCGATGGTGCGGGGGCCAACATGAACAGCGCGCAGCCAAGCTGCGTCCCGCAGTTCATCCCTGGAGTAAACCGTATAGGGGTTCTTCATTAGATGGTGCAACAGGCGAAACTCGGTTGGAGCGAGGTGAATCGTGCGGCCGTTTCGTCGCACGCGATAACTGCTGACATCCAGTTCGAGATCGAGAAAGGCCAAGAGTTCTCGTGGGCCGAGGGCGAGATCCCGATTTGCGTCGTGCCAGATCGCGCCAATACTTGTCATGAGTGTCTCGGGTGAGAATGGTCTGCTGAGATACTGGTCGGCACCAGACTCGAGCATTTTCTGCCGACTTGCTTCGTCTCCTTCGGCCGCAAGCGCGATAATCGACATCGACCGCGTCCGGCGGTCCAGGCGAAGACGTTCACAGAGCGTCTGCGTCTCCACACCGGGCATACGTGATTCGAGAAGCAGTAGATCAGGGGCTATCGTCTGAAGGCGCTTGGCCAGCGCCTCGCCATCGCTCACCCCCGTAACAACAAGGCCCTTGCTTTTAACGGTATACTCCAAAAACGTGCGAAAGCTATCGTCTGCCGCAGCGATCAGCACCATCGGCGGTGGCAGGGAACCCGGACTAGTAGCGTCATTCGACATCGCGTAACCCTTCACATGTGCCTTCGACCGGCCGCTTTATTTGCGCCTCTGTCGCGAGTTTGAATTTTGGACGCTAAGAGCAGTGGACTGCGCTGATGAGGCCACGTGATTTCGGTCAGAATGGTGGACAAGGATTGTAGACTTACTGAATTGCCGCCAACACGAAGCTTTCAAGTCAGCATGTACGACAGTTCCCGGCGGGGTCATGCATTCGTTGAACCGCTCCAGCAGTTGAGTAGAGACGGGAACAATGCAGCGGTTGATCGTGGATTGATCAACCCGCAGATCCCGTTCAGCAATCATATCTGGGCCACCTCAGATTATTCGTCCAGGACCAAGCCTTCGTCGGCTCAGCGACTTTGGAAAGAGCGGTTTGGTCGGCGACAGCATTGTTGATACGAGTTATCATAGGACGATCTCTCCTCGGTTCGGATGCATTTGCTAATAATCATGCATGCACCGTGCCAAAGTTGGCTGCGGTTCTAAACCAATAAGATGGCGTAAGCATTGTTGTTGTATTTGCGACGTCCCCGACATCGGGTAATGCGGAGCGCGGCTGGTATGGCACGGGTGAATTCCGCTGAAGGTATCTAGAGGCCGTTTCCTGGCCGGAAACTCTGTCGCCGATGACGCCGGGAAACCGACACCTACTGTCGGCTTTGACGAGATGAAACACCCGAACATAGTCTATTGAGGCTGTAGCTGCAAATTTGGCACGATTTTTGAAGCTCCATCGTGGCTAGGCGGTAGGAACTGTCGACCTGATGGGACATCCCAGGTCTGCATAAATCCGCATAACGGTGCTATTAGCGATGCCGCCCTGCCAAGGGCGGCAGAGCCGCAGCCTACAGCCGGAAGCTTCGTGCACCAGTGACAACATTTGATGCACTTAAGGAGCGACTATGGAACGCCGATGGATGAATGCGGTCGCTCAACTTCGAAGGCCAGCAGCAAGAGTGTCCGATCCATTTTCTCTGGTCCCGCCTTTCCCCAAGGCAGCGACCGAGGCGCTTGCTGTCGAGTTTTGCCGATTTCTCGACCAGGCTGATGCCGTTCCCCGAACCGATCTGTTGTTCGATCTGTTGTCTAGCTTTGCCCTTAATTTCGATTGCCCGTGGCTTGCCTATGGTCCTGTTAGACCCACCCAGAAGGTTTCGAGCCCGGCTCGACGCGATCCGAACGTGATGCTGAATTATCCTGATGAATGGCTGAAGCGCTATTCCGAAATGGGTTATGACAGAATAGATCCCATCATCAACAAGAGCCGAAAGCGGGCGCGCGCCTTTCGTTGGAGCGAAGTGTACAACGACGCTAACACGACAGAAATCGAACGGCGGGTTTTCGACGATGCCCCGACGGTCGGCTTGAGGTCTGGCATAAGTGTTTCCAATCCACGGCCCCGACTGCAGCTTGCCACCATGGGCTTTTGCTCAGCCTGTAGAACGCTAATTCGACAACAGAACAATCACCTACTTGCAACTTGCCGGGGCACATTTCCACTCAAAGGTTGCGAAATTGGCAAATCCTAGTGGGACTGCAAGCGCTCCCCATCTTTCTCTAAGAGAAAAGGAGTGTATTTTGTGGGTCGCGAGAGGGAAATCGTCGTGGGATATAGGTATTATCTTAGGAATATCCGAAAATACCGTCAATTTCCATATAAAAAATGCGATGCGAAAATTTGATGTTGCTAGCAGAACAGTCGCAGCGGTGAAAGCGATAAACTTAGGTATTATCAAGTTATAAAGAGCGGCATCTAAGGCGAGCTCCGCCCGCCGATCAAATGGGAAATTCCCATACCAAGGTAAGCATTCGCCGTGGCGCGCAGCATCAAATTTTCTTGTGTGATCGGCACTTCCATTTGCCGCCATATCCGCACGGCCTCCGATGCCCCCGGAGGACACCGCCCGACAATTGGATCATCGAGGTCGATCCGGGCAAGGACGTCGGCAAGCAAAGCCTGTGGTTCAATCCGGTTCCGAGACGATCAAGCTGTACATGGCGGCCGTCCGCTGACCACCGCGGTCTGAACCTGCAAACAGCCAGGCTTTTCTTCCCAAAGCAATCTTCCGGACATTCTGCCCATATCGGGGAAGAAGTAGAGATCCATTACCGCTGACATGCATTTTATGGTCGGCATGTCCCGACGCTACTACGGCGAGCGGCGCAGCGGATCGGAAGTTGTCGTTGTCGAGCACGAACCCGGAGTAACGACGGCCGTGGAACGGTGGATGCTCGACCGCGCGACCTGTGCCGCGATGACATTGGGAGAGCCGCAGGTATCGGTGCAAGCGCTGAAGGACCTCGATCGGGTACTCAAGGATCACGGACTTAGGCAAGTCTTTTCAGATGACGCAACAGTTATCGAGGAGGCATGTGATGAAAGCGAGACAGCACCCCGCCATCGTAAAAAGACCCTGCCAGCTCAGCATGACGTTGGAAACGCCCGAGGTGACGCGAATGAACACGGCGGAGCGACAAGTGATGATTATGCGCCTCGCGCAATTGATCCTGCAGGCGGGCGGAATAACGGTTCTGGAGGCAGCGATGACGACCGTTGATCTTCCCGCATCGCTGTTGAAGCGCAAGGCCGTCGTTTATGTCCGTCAGTCCACACCCGCCCAAGTGCAATTCAATCGCGAGAGCCAGCGGCGCCAGTATGAACTTGTCGAGGAGGCACGGCGGCGCGGATTTCGAGATGTCGAGGTCATAGATGACGATCTTGGCCGTTCGGCGAGCGGGACCGTCGCGCGACCTGGGTTTGACAAGCTGGTGGCTTGGTTGTGTGCTGGTAATGTAGGCGCCATCCTTTGTCTCGACGCTTCCCGTCTCGCCCGTAACGGCCGAGACTGGCATCACCTATTAGAACTGTGCGGCCTTGTTGAAGCTCGGGTGATCGACCTCGACGGTGTTTACAATCCTTGCCGTCCGAATGACCGGCTATTGTTGGGCATGAAGGGGAGTATCAGCGAATTCGAGTTAAATATTTTGCGAACTCGCATGCACGAAGCGGTCCGCTCCAAGGCACGACGAGGAGAACTGCGTATTGGCGTGCCGATTGGCTATATCTGGCATCGCGAGGTCGGCCTTGGCCTGGATCCTGACGCTCGCGTGCAGGAGGCTGTACGGCAGAAATTCAGCCGGTTTCGCCAACTGGGAAGCGCTCGTCAGACCCATTTGGCGCTGCATCGCGAAGGGATGCATTTTCCTCGCCCTTCCGATGGCAGGAAACTGACGGCGCTCGACTGGACGCCGATCCGCTATCGCAATGTGATCTCGGTGTTGAAGAATCCGTTTTATGCTGGAGCTTACGCCTATGGCAAAAGCAAGAGCAGAACCGAAGTCGTCGACGGCCGCCCCCACAAGACGTACGGTCACCTTCTGCCACTCAACGAGTATGAGGTCCTTTTGAAGGATCACCATGAAGGTTATATCGACTGGGGAATATACGAGCGTAATCAGAAGCAACTCGCCATCAATGCATATGGTAAACGCGACGGAGCCAAGTCTGGGCGAGGTGGCCGATCTCTATTGATCGGATTGATGACCTGCGGTCAATGCGGGCATCGGTTGAGGGTAGCGTATCGAGGGCGTTACCCTTATCCTGTCTACCAATGCGTCGGCCGGACGGCTCTCGGACTACCACGGTGCATGTGTTTTGGCGGCCAGCGAGTCGACACGGCGATTGCGCGTGAGTTGGTGCGGGTCGTTCAGCCGATTGCAATTCAAGCAGCGCTTGTTGCAGAGCGGACGCACATGGAAACCCAACGGGAACAACAGCGCATTCTCGAACTCGAGTTGCAACAGGCTCGTTACGAAGCTTCCCTCGCCGAGCGACGCTACGCGGCGTGCGATCCGGATAACCGCCTGATTGCCGCCCAGCTCGAGAAGAACTGGGAGGCATCACTACGCCGT
>NZ_LNCD01000004.1 GCF_001542405.1 Rhizobium altiplani | reverse complement strand
TACAACACGACGACAGAACACCCACGGGACCGAGGTTCGCGAGCTTTTGTATCCGTGGCATCCCTGGTCCGGGCGGTTTGTTCACGTCCATGAGGCGCTGTCCAAAGGGACGCATATTTTCCGCTGCAGCCTTTCTGGTTCTTCTTCTGATCGACTTCTTGAAGTCCCAGCATGGATGTTCGACCGCTCCGTGAGCGGATATTGGCGCAGCCCGCCGGTTCCTTACGTCGATCTCTCAAGCCTGCATGCTTTGGCAAAGTTACTGGAAGACGCCGATGCCTCATCGCAATCTGCGGTAATGGGCGCAGCATTGGCCTCTCACGAAACGAGTCGGAGAGATGTCCATGCCTTGCCAGTCCATGACATACCAGTTCGATCTGTTTTCGGTTCCACAGCGGGGAAAGAAGGCAGGGACGCCGCAATGGCTGGAGTTGCCAGAGGAGACCCGCCAAGCGCTGACGGTGCTCATCGTGCGGCTGTTCGTCGATCACGCAAACTGCGGGCGTGCCTCCCAGCAGAAGGATGCCGGTCATGATGCATGAGAAGATCGGGCCGCATCATCTGGAGCGGAAGGCCATCCTCTATGTTCGGCAGTCCTCGGCTCACCAGGTCCTCCACAATCGCGAAAGTAGCGCCCTCCAGTACGCCATGCGCGACCGGCTGGCCGCGCTTGGATGGTCACATATAGAGACGGTGGATGACGACCTTGGTCGTTCGGCCGCCGGCGGCGTGACCCGCGCTGGATTTGACCGGATGGTGGCGGAAGTCTGCCTTGGAAAGGTCGGCGCCGTGGCGGCACGTGAGGTATCGCGCTTCGCCCGGAACAGCCGGGACTGGCAACAACTCATCGAGATGTGCCGTGTTGTTGATACGGTCCTGGTCGACCAGGAAGCGGTTTATGCGCCCCGCCAGGGCAACGACCGCCTGCTCTTGGGTTTGAAGGGCAGCCTCAACGAGTATGAACTCGATCTCTTGCGTCAGCGTTCCCTTTCCGCCCGCTATGAGAAGGCTCGCCGCGGTGAACTCGTCGTTACTGTTCCGGTCGGCTTCGTAAAGGCCGGTGACAGGATCGAGAAGGATCCCGACCGACGCATCCAGGAAGCCATTGCACTCGTCTTCAACAAGGTTGCCGAACTCGGCAGTGCGCGGCAGGCTCTACTATGGTTCCTCGAGCAGGGGCTGGACCTGCCGGTCAGGTACGCCAATGGTGACGTCATCTGGCGAAGGCCAAATTATGCCACCATCCACCGGATGATTGCGAACCCGATCTACGGCGGAGCGTACGCTTATGGTAAGAGTCGCTCCGTGCCCCGATACGATGGCCGATCTGGAATTCGCCGCAAGACGCGTGATGAATGGTTGGCGCTGATCCCGGATGCACACGAAGGTTACGTCAGTTGGGAACGGGCGGAGGAGATCCGCAAGATGGTCAGCGATAATATGCCGGCTAGCCGCCATCACGGAGCGCCGAAACATGGTGACGCTCTGCTTGCCGGCCTTTTCCGTTGCAAGAGGTGCGGTCGGAAGCTGACGGTCCGGTACACCGGAGCCAAGCATAACATTCCGCGCTATTCCTGCTGGCGTGGTCTACTCGACAATGGCGAGCCCCGCTGCATTGCTTTCGGCGGTCTGCGGGTCGATGACGCGATCGAAGAGGCGCTGCTAGGGGTGGTGGAACCGGGAGCCATTGCCGCCGCCATCGAGGCGGAACGGAATATGGCCAGCCAACGCGACCGGGTTCAGGATGCCCTGCTGCGCGACCTCGAGGCAGCGCGCTATGTCGCCGACCGGGCCTTCCGGCAATACGACGCGGCCGATCCGGAGAATAGGCTGGTGACGTCGGAGCTCGAAGCACGCTGGAACAAAGCGCTCGCTCGTGTCGGCGAGATTGAGGCCAAGATTGCCAAACATCGGACAGTTGCGCCGCAGCCATTCCCCATGTCCGCTTCCCAGGTAACCGCACTTGCGGGGAATCTTCGCATCGTCTGGACGGCGCCGACAACCGATGCAAGGCTGAAGAAGCGCATCGTGCGCACGCTCATCAATGAAGTGGTCGCCGATCTCGATGATGGAACCTCTGAGATCGTCCTCGTCATTCATTGGGTTGGTGGCGTCCATACCGAGCTGCGCCTGCCTAAACGGCGCCGCGGGCAAAGAAACGCGACGCCTGACGACATCGTCGACGCTGTGCGACAGCTCGTCCTTATTGCCAATGACGATGTGATTGCCGGTGTCCTCAATCGCAATGGACTGACGACCGGCAATGGCAATCGTTGGACACGGGAGCGGGTCACTGCGCTGAGGTCATATCGCAAGATTCCGGTCTTCCGTCCCCAGATCGACGGTGTCGAGCCGTGGCTTAATCTGAGCGGTGCGGCGAAGTTACTCGGGATAACACCAAAGACGCTGCGTCTGGCGGCCGAGGCCGGCGAGATTGAGGGGGCTCATCCGCTACCCGATGGCCCATGGATCTTCAGCCGTTCAAGAATCGCGACTCCACAAGCACGTCAGATCCTCAATCGTGCCCGGCAAAACCCTCGACACCCCACAGGATCGTCTCCAGATCAGGAAAGCTTATTCTCTTCAACAACATAGAAAGATGGGCGTTATGAAACAGGATTGTAGTCTTCGATCCATCCGTCAATCTTCCGGAGAGCTGTTTCGGCGTCCGGAATAGGTGAGATGCGTATGTAGTCCCGCTTCAGGGTTTTGACGAAAGCCTCCGACATGCCGTTGGACTGAGGGCTGGCAACGGGCGTGAAGCACGGGACCAGGTTGAGGGCTTGGGCAAACAGCCTGGTCTCCCTCGCGGTGTAGGCACTGCCGTTATCAGACAGATGTTCAATGACATGCGGGGCGCTGGTTGCGCCGAAGCGTTTCTCGACGGCCTCCAACATCATGTCTCGGATGTCGGAGCCGGATATCCCGGCATTGGCGACGGCTGCCCATGAGATGATCTCCCGGTCGAAGGCGTCGATGATGAAGGCGAGACGAATGACCTCGCCATTCCAGCAGGTGAACTCCAGGCCGTCCGAGCACCAGCGCAGGTTGGAGCGCATGACCATGACCTTGCCATCGTGGAGGCGGCCCTTGCGAACGGCCGTATGCTTCTCCAGCAGCATGGCGTGGTTGCCCATGATGCGATGGACCCGTTTGGCGTTGACGACAGGCTTATCGGCGGCTCGCCTTTCGCGATTGAGGAGCGCGGCGATCCGCCGATAGCCATAGGTTGGCCTTTGATCCACTAGCCTGCGAATGGCGGGCAGAAGCTCTGCATCCTCGACCTTGTGGTATGGCCCACGCGGCTTTGATTTGCCTTTCAGTCGCTCGATGAGGTTGGAACGAGAGACGCCCAGCGTATCTGCCACGGCCTTCATCGGGAACCGTCCTTCGGCAACAAGATCGGCCGCGATATCCGTTTTTTTGACTGGGCTTTGGACAGGGGGCTTCACGGAGAATCTCGTTCTCCAACGTCTTGCGCCCGAGGATGCGCTCAAGCTCGCGCACGCGATCTTCCAGCTTCTTCACCTCGGAATTGCCGACCACCGGCTCGTCAGAATCCACGGCTGCAGCACCTCCCTCGCTCAAGAGCCTGCGCCACCGATAAAGCAGATTGGGCGCGACGCCATGGCGGCGAGCGGTGGACGATACCGTCTCGCCTGGTTCGAAACTCTGCTCAATGATTGTCAGCTTTTGCTCAGTTGTCCACCGTCTGCGGCGAACATCACCCGTCAGCAATTCAATGTGTCGATAGTCGTTAGACATAAGCCTATCCCCAAGCCTGTGCTTGAGCCTTCCTGCTTATGCTGAGTGTCCGGTCAAAAGTGGGGGCAGTTCAATACCGAAGGATGCGGAGCGCGATGATCTGTGCAACGCTGTTAGATATAGCCCTACTCCAAGCACAAGTACAATCCGATTGCTTATGGATTGAAGCCTTATGTTGGTCCTGATGTCGAGCGCACCTATTGCGACGAACATGCAAAGTTCGCTCAGGCGGATATTTCGAGCATTCCGCAGCTGCTGAGGCGAGGACTCCATCTTGGCCTGCAGTCGGAGCGAGCCGCGGGAGATGTTCCAGCGATGCTCTGGACAATCGATGACACTGGTTGGATTTACGAACTGCGCATAACAAATGAGGCCCAGGCGGAGTATTATGGATACCCGATCCTGCAGAATGATGCTTTCGCTCGACAAATCCTCGCTCGTTCGCGAACGGTTGCTTTCGCGCCAGGAGGATTTACAATAACAGACGATGAGAATTTTAGGGCCGCTATCGAGGCCGCAGAGGCTTTTTATCGATGACCGACAGTCGTTTCTTCGAACTATCCGCCAACTGGTCTGCAGCCGGTAGCGAAGTTGCAGAGATTTCGCTTCGGTTGGGCGACCGGGTATTGTCCCGTATCGCTGATACGGAAAAAAACCATTCGGGACTATTTCAGAGCTTCTGCCACCGGACTGGCCTTGTGGTTCGTTGATAATTGGTGGCGCCTGCGGTGGGAGACTATCAATGGCCCTCATTCTGTGTCAGCGGACTGGCGCCTGCGGCACGAGTTGAACTCTGCGATGGGCGGAGCACTATGGCCGCCGGTTATGATCTACAGTTCGGCGGATCCGATCGTTTTTGCACCAAGCCTTGGGAAGCGCTCGGCAGGCGGCCCACAACAATATGTCAACATCAATGGTGTCGGGATGGTCATGGCTGACGAATATGAGAAGGAGCTCGACGCCTTTCTCCAGCTCGTCATCGAGCACTGTGCGAGCGCAGTAGATGGCAAAGCGCTTGAGGCACTTTTGGGTCAGGTCTTAGCCGAACGGAGAGACCCGGAACTGGCGGGGTGGAGAAGGCTTGAAGCCTGTCTCGGATATGATGCCGACGAAGCGCCTGACGATGTCGTCACCGGACTGATCGATTTCGAGGGGTTGGCCGGTGAAGAGGGCGTGGAAGAGGCAGCTCGCGCCAGGCCTGGTGCAGAATCCGCAACGATACTTGGGCAGGCGATCGAAGCAACGCGGCTGTCGGATGCGACAGTCGACCTCAGTCTCGCAACCAAGATCGAGAAGGATCCAGAACTTCCCCCGGCGGCGGCCCCATGGCGATTTGCGGAGAGCGCGGCGGCAAACTTGCGCGCGATGATCGGCGCGCGACCTGGGCAACTGCGGAGCGGTAGTCTTGCTGATATCCTTGGAGCGCGTTGGGGCGACTTGAAGAAAGCGACGGCGACTGCACGTCAACTTCCCTATGGCTTGCGGATGTCTGACGATTCTGACCGGACCCGTCTGTCGCTTAAGACTTTGCGTCCGAAGGACCGTCGTTACGAGCTAGCAAGGATCTTTGGCGATGCCGTCTGGAAATCTGGGGCTGAGTTCGGCGTTGTCAGCCGTTCGAACACCGATAGACAAAAATTCCAGCGGGCCTTTGCGCGAAGCCTTTTATGCCCGTTCGATGACCTGCGACATGAGCTCGACGTCAACAATCCCACGCCAGAAAGCATCGAAGCTGCCGCAGAGACGTTTTTCGTTCACGAGTCGGTAGTAAGGAACCAGCTCGTTTACAAAGGGTTTTTGCCCTTTGAAAATGCGACCGAGGAAGCTGAGGCAGCCTGAAATAAGCGGTATGATCGCCTTGCATGGGCGAAACTTCCTATTTTGGAAGCGGTCAGGAGGGTATATTCCACGCCTGGAGCCTGCGATGTCACGCAGGCCGCGTTGCGCGACAGATCCCATTTCTGACCAGTCTTGAACATGAAGAGCTCGATGAACATACCCAGTCGTATCCACTCGCTTCAACCGCTCCCATCTGTCGTCGCCGATTCTTTGTCTTGATGGGAATCGAACCGCCGACAACCACCAAGCTCCATCAAATACATCGCCGTTCCTTCATTGCTTGCGACGACACCCCGGCAATCGGCGAGAACAGATACTCCAATATCAGCCGGCTTCCGGTCTTGACCTCGACCGATACCGCCATTCCGGCGACAGTGGTACCGTAGTGCCACCAACATCGATCCTGTTGACGTCAGGCACAACGGTGATCGGAAAGACGAGGTTCTGGACCCGCTGAGCGTTGCGGATCGGGATCGTGCTTTGCAGCTCCTTGTCCGGCTTGTTTTCGAGCTGTTGCGCATCTGGCGCGGGGATCGCGTCCGTCGCAACACGCGTGACCTTCCCTTCGATCACGCCATAGCGCGTGAAACGGGAAGGTCTGAACCTTTTCGGAAGCCGGCCAGAAAGTACGGACGATGGGTGGGTGGATGTGTTTCAGCGATGACGGGCGCGGCGCCAGCTGCCCAAGAAGATTCCGACAGCTAAGCCTTCCGTCTATGTCCCCGATTGGGCGGTGCCTTCCGGACTGGAACTGAGGCCGGATACTGGTCCGTTAGTATAAACGAAAATTCAACCAAGATTGTAGAAGATGAAAAAGTATCTGTCGCACTCATCGGGGACATTGCGTGAACAAGCTGTACTTCGGGGACAATCTCGATTGGCTGGAGAAGATGGTGGCAAACTCCGTGGATCTGGTTTACTTAGATCCGCCATTCAACTCCAAAGCGTCGTACAACATCCTTTACAAATCACCTGTCGGGGCTGATGCGCAGCGGATGGCCTTCGAAGACACTTGGCGCTGGGAAGACGGGGCGGAAGCTGCGATGGAATCGGTGCGCCGATCCGATGTCTCAATCTTCCGAATGTTGCAAGCTCTCCAAGGTTTTCTGGGTCAGAGCGATCTTATGGCTTACCTCGCCATGATGACTGTTCGCCTGATACATTTGAAGCGTGTCTTGAGGCCAACAGGCAGCATATTCCTTCACTGCGATCCCACGGCCAGCCACTATCTGAAAACCGTCATGGACTCGATATTTGGCGCCTCGAACTTTCGGAACGAAATTATCTGGCTCAGGTCTCAAAATCCGAAGGGATCACAACACGCAAGCAAAAAGTTCAGCCCGAGCACTGATACTATTCTTTATTATGCGAAGTCAGATGCGGCGCCCTTTTACGAAGACGCGATACGTGTACCTTTGTCGCAGGCCGAACTCCTGGAAAAATATGATAGATCGGACGAATTGGGCCCCTATGCAGACGGCCCAATTCTTCGATCGGCGAGCATGGGTGTTCGCCCAAATCTCGTCTACGAGTATAAGGGCTTCACACCTCCACCATACGGATGGCGCGTAGAGTTGGAGAAACTCCGTGAGATTGACGCGGAGGGCAATCTGTCGTGGAGCAGATCAGGCGCGCCGCGCCGTAAACTTCGGCCGATTGATGATCGGGGAAACCCTATCGGCAGCTTTTGGGGCGACATACCTCCTCTCAACTCGCAGGCTGAGGAGCGCATCGGTTACCCCACGCAGAAAACCCCTCGCTCTGCTAGAGCGTGTCATCTTATCTTCAACGGCGCCAGGCGACGTCGTGCTGGACCCCTTCTGTGGCTGCGGGACGGCACTGCATGCTGCGGAGCGGCTGGGAAGAGCATGGGTTGGAATTGATATTACCTATCTAGCGATTCAGGTAATTCAGGATAGAATGAAGACTTGGCTTCCCCTCGCCACCTATTCAATTGAGGGAATTCCAAAGGACGAATACGGAGCGCGTCAGCTTGCGGCCACTGAGCCGTATACATTTCAGGAATGGGCAGTCGGACGAATTGGTGGTCAGGCTAAGGGTCGTGGACCTGACAAGGGCATTGATGGTGAAATCGCCTTTGTGACCGGCCCGGGTAAATATGGTCACGCGATAGTTTCTGTAAAAGGCGGAAAACACATCGGCCCAGACGCTGTTCGGGTATTGAAAAGCGTTGTCCAACGGGAAGCCGCCGACATGGGTGTCCTTATCTGCCTAAACGACCCTACTCAAGACATGCGTACCGAAGCAGCAACAGGCGGGAGAATATCACTCCCGGGCGGAGAACGAGCGCGAATTCAAATCATAACCGTGAAGGATTTGATCGCGGGACCAAACCTTGGTATTCTGACCGAGCTGAATACGGTAAGAGCCGCTCAGGAGGCGCGCGTATTGCAGCGAAAGCGCCCCCCCGGCAAAACCTACGCCAGCGGAAATACGGGAATCCCCATCTCTTCGCCTTCCAATTTCAGGTGGAAAGTTAACCAAGTCCCAAGCCTCATTGTCGCTTGACGAACCACTCCTAACACCGCCGCAGGAGCATGTTCCAAATCGCGCCAAACGCCGCGGCGCCTAGAACCTCCCTGCCCCCGGCTACAACGGTCGCGGCATCCCTGGTGGCCTCTATTCTGCGCAACACGTCGCATCCAAAAGCTCAACGGGCTCGCTTCATGATCATCGTCTTACCCATGCCGAAACCAGCTCACCGAACGTTCGGTGGATATCGATTCCGATTATCCGACGCATGTGCAGCTCCTGTCAGATCGAGTGACGGGAGCGGCGGGCGACACGACAACTACGGATCCGCGCTCTCGGCGCAACCGGGCGAGTCGCAGAGGCGGCCAGCTACTAACACGAGCTCCCAGCTCATCCAATGCATCGGCCTGCCCGCACCTTCGTGCTCCCGGTGCCTCTGTCCCGGATGGTCGCACCATACGCTACGATGTTCAGAACCGCAGCCGGATGTTGGCACCGAGATCTTATACCGGTTACCAATCCTATCGAACGTCTCAACGGCGAAATCAAGCGTCGCACCGATGTCGTCGGCATCTTCCCCAACGACGATGCCATCGTCAGACTCGTCGGCGCGCTTCTGCTCGAACAGAATGACGAATGGGCCGTTCAGCGTTCTCGCTACATGACCCTTAAGACCATCGCACAAATGAGCGATGATCCCATCGTCAGCTTGCCCGCTGCGGCCCGCTGACCATGGTCCGGCTCTCCCGGAAAGCACGGCGATCACCAAGCCGAGCTACACCTCTCCAAAAGACGCGATCGGGCTGATTTGGTGGCCATGCCGATACAATCAGCATGTCTGACGCAGAGCAGGGTGCTCGATGGGCCGAGAGCGTTCAGGCGCGAGCTGCAACCAGGGAGGCGAGGGGTGCGCATTGGTATGGAGCGAGTTTCAGGCCGCTCGAGAACCCGCAGCAGTTCTGCCTTGCGGCGTCTCAGTCGAAACAGCAGTTTGTCGGGCGATGTCACGTTGTTCGCTTAATCCCCGACGAGACGTTTGCCGATGAATTTACGCAGTTGCGCCGGTCACGACTTTCCAATGCGCCATTGCGCGGAGGCGATGAATGTGGGTGGCCAGGGCTGAGCGTTTCTGATGTGGCGGCACGAAGAGATTTCTGACTGCTGGGAAGACCGAGATGTAACGTTGCAAGCCGCCGACGGAACGGAAGCCCTGCATCATCCGCTCTCGTTTTCGAAGCGGCACGTGAGAATTCTCCGCGCGATTGTTCAGGCCCTTGTGTGATCGATGTTCGACGCCGGGCATTACATCCCGCCTTGCTGCTCCGTATGAGCGCAGTTTGTCGCTGACGATGCGCTTCGGCGACAGGCCCTGCTTCTTCAGCAGCCTGACCAGCAAATCGCTTGGCTGCCTTGGTATCGCGGCGGCCCTGGACGATCTCGTCGAGAACGTAGCCGTCCTGGTCAACGGCACGCCAAAGCCAATGTTTCCGGCCGCCGATGGAAATCGCCACCTCGTCCAAATACCAGATATCTTTCCGCGACGGCTTCTTTCTGCGCAACTGCTTGGCATAAGCCGCCCCGAATTTACGGCCCCATCGCCGGATCGTTTCGTAAGATACGACAATGCCTCGCTCCAACAGCATTTCCTCAACCAACCGCAGGCTCAACGGAAACCGGAAATACAGCCACACCGCATGGGCGATGATCTGCGGCGGAAAGCGGTGGTTCTTGTAACTGATCGTCGTCGAGCTCATCCTCGCCCCTCCGCCAACCGTTAAGCTGCAGACAACGTGACATCGCCGGCGACGGCATTGCTCCTCGTCTCGCAACGTAGCGACCATGTCGTCCACTGTTCGAATATTGGAAAGCTCGCAAACATCGTTTCGGACATCATGATCTCCATCGGAACTGATCGAAAAATCTCATGGAAAACGCTCATTTACAAGGACTTCACTGTCTTTGGTTGATAAAGGCCGCGCAGGATTTTGAACTGCTCTTGTTCTGCTCCCTGTTCAGCGACACCGTCGACGGAGCCAAGACAAGCGCAGTTATCTATAGCCTGATGCTGACCTGCCGCGCCTCTCGCGTCGAGCATTAGCCTGCTTGCGTCAGTGTTCTCAGGCCACCATTAAAATCGTTACAATCGAGGTCGTTACGAGAGACGTAAGTTACGGCGAGCGATCCATAGAATGGATCCGTCCTATCAAAACAAAAAATTTTGGAAGATAAGTCCGGCCTGCTATGCTTAACGAGTTCGATCATTGAAGGAGACAGCACCATGAGCAGAACTACGACTACCGACGCGCAGCTTCACCACAGCAGCACGCATGCAGCATTCGCTCAGACGGCCTTGGATTCGATAGAGTACCATGGGCCCCCGGTAGTAGATAGTAATGATAGCCACTTCATTAAGGGCACGCCAGTGGGGGAGCACATCTATGGCCGGGGCGGTGACGATATCATTTGGGGTAACGGCGGAGCAGACACTTTTCACTTCCAACCAGGTGATGGTCACGACGTGATCGTAGATTTCGATTCCAACGATAAGATTGATCTCACTGCGTGTGGTACATTTGAATTGTTCTCCGATGTCCTCGCAGTGACCAAAGTGGAAGGGTCGGGTCTCGTAATTGCGACCGAGGGAGGAGCAAGCATCCGGCTTCTTAATACCGATATGAGCGCATTGCGGGCGGACCAGTTCCTGCTGTACGGGCCTGAAGCGGCAACCGACTTTACTCACTCCACGCTGCACCACGCCGACTGGCATATTTGAGCAGCAGGGCCGATTTGAATGGACACGGATGCTGGTCGCCTCGTCGCGCGGGGCGGCCTTGTGATTCAGCGATCGACTCTTCAATTCTTAGGGCAAGCCTAGCTTAGGCGGAATAACAGCCCGTTCGCATTGCGAGGTGTTTATCTTCGTGCATGATTTTGAAGCAACCCCAAAAAACAGGAACATCGATCCCGTCCAGGCGCTGCGCGATTGCCGATACGCCTTCATAGGGGTCGGCATCACCAGCGCGCTCGTCAACATACTTTATCTTACCGGCCCCTTCTTCATGCTCGAAGTCTATGACCGGGTGCTGCCGAGCCGAAGCATTCCTTCGCTCATCGCCCTCTGTCTTCTCGCACTGCTGCTCTACGGCTTCCAGGGCGCATTCGAGCTCATCCGCGGCCGGATGCTCGTGCGTATCGCCGGCGCGCTCGATGAGAGCCTCAGCGGACGGATCTATCGTGCGCTGGTCAAGGCCCCGCTAAAGCTCAATATGTCAGGCGACGGCCTCCTGGCATTGCGCGATTTCGACCAAGTACGGTCCTTCCTTTCGGGCAGCGGACCGGCTGCGCTCTTCGACCTGCCCTGGCTTCCGGTCTATTTCGCCATCTGTTTCCTGTTTCACCCGGTCATTTGGGTGGTCGCCGTCGTCGGCGGGGCGATCCTGACACTTCTCACTTATCTCACCAATCGCGGCACCCAGGCACCCGCCAGGAAGGCGGCCGAAGCCGGCGGATTCCGGAACGGATTTGCCCGAGCTTCCCAGCGAAATGCAGAGGTCGTTCAGGCAATGGGCATGTCGGGGCGCTTGACGGAGCGTTGGGAGCGCCGCAACGCCGAATATCGTGAGGAGAACCGTCGTACCTCTGACATCGTTAACGATTACCGGGCGATGTCGAAGGTGTTCCGTATGGCGCTGCAATCGGGCGTGCTCGCAGCCGGTGCCGCGCTGGTGATCGAGGGACAAGCCTCGCCCGGCATCATCATCGCCGGCTCGATCCTGACTGCCCGCGCACTTGCCCCGGTCGAACTCGCGATCGGCAATTGGCGCGGCCTCGTCTCGGCGCGCCAAAGCTGGCAGCGCCTCAAGGAACTGCTGAAAGCTCTGCCCGAGACGGAAATGCCCCTCGCCCTGCCGAGCCCGAACGAGAGGCTCAGCGTCAAGGGCGTGGCAAGCGGTCCGCCGGCGGGACAGAGCCTTGTCATCGCAAACGTGACCTTCACCGTTCGCGCGGGCAGCGCCCTTGGCGTCATCGGCCCGAGCGCATCGGGAAAATCGTCACTGGCGCGCGCCATCATCGGCGTCTGGCCCGCTTATCGCGGCTCCGTCCGGCTCGACGGCGCGGCGCTGGACCAGTGGGACAGCGATGCTCTTGGCAAGCATATCGGCTACCTCCCTCAGGATGTCGAGCTTTTCGCCGGGACCGTGGCCCAGAACATCGCTCGCTTTGCCCCGGACGCTACCTCCGAGGCGATCGTCGCCGCCGCCAAGGAGGCCCGGGTCAACGATCTGATCCTGCGTCTGCCGAACGGTTACGATACCGAGATCGGCGAGGGCGGCATGGCGCTTTCCACCGGGCAGCGCCAGCGCGTGGCGCTTGCTCGGGCGCTTTACGGAGATCCCTTCCTGGTCGTCCTCGATGAACCAAACTCCAACCTCGATGCGGAAGGCGAACATGCGCTCAGCGAAGCGATCATGAATGTGCGCACGCGCGGCGGCATCGTCGTCGTCATCGCCCATCGACCGAGCGCGCTTGCGAGCGTCGACTTCGTGCTTATGATGCAGGAGGGTCGCATGCAGGCCTTCGGCCCGAAGGACGAAGTTCTGGGCAGGTACTGCGACAGCAGCAGCGCGGCGCCGCTGAAGATCGTTGAAAGCCAGGAGGCCAAGCAATGAGCGGCAGCATTCAACATAGATCGAGCGCGCGCCGTTCGCTTTCCCGCCACATGATCGGCGTTTCCGCGCTGGCCCTTGCGCTCGTCGTCGGCGTCGGCGGCTGGGCGACGACCACGGAATTGTCGAGCGCGGTTGTCGCCGGGGGCGTGGTCGCAGTCGAAGATAACGTCAAGAAGATCCAGCATCTGACCGGCGGCATCGTCGGCGAGCTCCTCGTCAGGGAAGGCGATCGTGTCAAGGCTGGGCAGGTTCTGATCCGTCTCAACGGCACCACTGTGCGTTCGAACCTGGCCATTGTCGAAAGCACTCTGGCGCAGCTCTATGCCCGCCGCGCCCGGCTCCAGGCCGAGCGAATCGGAGCACCCTTCTTCTCGATCGACGAAGATCTCGACCAATTTATCTCCGGCTCCGCGGCGGTGAAGCTGATCGAAGGAGAGCAGAAGCTTTTCACAAGCCGCAACGCGGCGCTCGCCGGCATGAAAAGCCAGCTCGCATCGAGAAAGGCGCAGCTCGCGGACGAGATCGAAGGCCTGACGGTGCAGGTGAAGGCGATTGAGGACGCGCTCAAGCTCTTCGACGAGGAGCTGACCAGCGTCGATTCCCTCTATGGCAGGGGGCTCGTGCCGATGCAGCGGGTAACGACGCTGAAGCGGCAGCGCGCGGAACTCGAAGGTGAACGAGGCCAGAATGTTGCCGCCCGTGCCCAGGCGCGCGGCAAGTCCAGCGAGATCGACCTGCAGATCCTGCAGCTCGACGAGGACCGGCGCACTGATATTTCTAAGGACCTGACTGAGGTCGAAGCGAAGATCGCGGAATATGAGGAACGCCGCACCGCCGCGACCGACGAGTTGCGCCGGCTTGACATCACTGCGCCGCTTCCCGGTCGCGTCTACCAGCTCGCGGTTCACACGGTGAACGGCGTCATCAATCCCGGCGAGACGCTGATGCTCGTCGTGCCGGAGGCAGAGAACCTCACCATCGAGGCGAGGGTGGCGACCCATGACATCGACCAGATCCGCGTTGGCCAGCCAGTGGAAATTCGCTTCAGCGCCTTCAACCAGCGCACGACGCCCGAGGTCGAAGCTGAGGTCATGACGGTGGCTCCCGATCTCGTGACGGACGAGCGCACCGGCGCCAGCTATTATCCGCTACGCATCCGCCCGAAGCCGGAAAGCCTCGCCAAGCTCAAGGGCCTCTCGCTCTATCCCGGCATGCCTGCAGAGGTCTTCATCAAGATCGCCGACCGCACCGTCATTTCTTACCTGACCAAGCCGCTCACCGACCAGATGCGGCACGCGTTCCGGGAAGATTGAAGCACGCAGCGGGCTGGAACCGTACTCAGATGGTCCGCTTTGAGTGTCATTGGCTATTCCTAGATGAAGAAAGGCTACGGCCTGGAGGTTGGTCGGTCAGTTCTTGAAAGCTGGCGTTCTGACGGAGGAGCAATTCCTGCGCACGGACGACGGAACGCCCCAAGGCGGGGCTCCGTGGGCATTTCTGCAATAATACCCGCTAAGGGAAGTCGAAGTTGTTTGGATTGAAGCGGTTAGCGCGGATCGGCCTGAAGCGTTCGAGGGGTCGGTCAATTTCGTTCCAGAGATAATCGCCGGTGGGTGCGATATGAGCCCAGGGAAGCGGTGCGACCTGGGAGAGCAGCTCGGCGGGAATATCGATGCCCTGGGTGCGGACATAATCGACAGCGCGGCTGAGATAAACGGTATTCCACAGAATAATGGCGTTGACGACGAGGTTGAGACCTGAGGCCCGATAGGCCATGGTTTCCGCCACGCGGTTGCGCAGCTCGCCGAGCTGGTGAAGGAAGACCGCCCGGGCAAGGGCGTGACGGCTCTCACCCTTGTTGAGGATGGCATGCGATCGGCGTCGGAGTTTGGTATCGAGCAACTAGTCGCGGATGAAGATCGAGCGTTCAATCCGGCCCATTTCACGCAGCGCCTGATTGAGCCGGTTTTGCCGGGGTGATGCGGCAAGCTTCCTGAGGATGACGGACGGCGGCACCAGGCCCGCGCCGATCGAGGCCTTTAGCCGCAAGACCTCATCCCAATGCTGCTCGATGACATTCATGTTGACGGGGCGATGTCACGGTGTTCGCTTAATCCCCGACGGGCAAGCATCTGCTTTACGGCCTCGGTTGCCTCTCGGACATAACCACTCCATAGGAGATGTCGAAGCCTTGGCACATGCACCGCAACGTCTCGAAGATAGACGTTCAGATCCTGGAGATACTTGATGCCCTCCCAGGCCTGTTCAATGTGCCGCAGCCGCATCGATAGATGAGTCAAGGATATGTGTAACGGGCTGGCGTGTTGCGCTGACAATGATGCTTTGCAAGCCAACTTCTCCGTCGCTGAAGACCATGACATCTCGGCCGGGCAGCCATCCTTGTGCGCGCATCGCCGCGCGAACGATGTCGTGTTTGCCGGTGGCGATGTTCGGCGCACCGGCAAAGTGACGCGATGCTCGGCCTTGCGAAATAATGCGTCCCATCGCGATCTCGAAATGCCGGCTTTGATAGCCGGGAACCGCTCGAATCTAGGCGCCATCGATGAAAACGGAAACGGGAGACTTGCCGGAACGACTGAGACGATAGGGGCTCGCGACGTCCCGCTTTTCGATCTGATCGGCAACCTTGGTCAGCCGGTTGCTTAGGGTCCGGGGATTATGGACTCTTGCCGTCGGCAAAAAGATATCAAGTACACGAGCTGCTTCTCGAAAAGACAAAATCCGTTCGTCGCGGCGGCAAAAGGATCTGGCGGGGTAAATGCAAATCCGACCCGGACAGCATCATAACATTGCTCCATAAGCATGCACCCGATGCCAGGCGGGTCGTCTTTGAGACTGGCCCCCTTTCGATATGGGTTTATCATGCGCTGATAGATGCGGGGGTTCCGGCGATTTGCATCGAGGCCCGGCATGCCAAGGCGGCGCTCGACATGGCCGCGAATAAAACAGATGCGAACGACGCCGATGGCCTTGCGCATCTTGCTGAGGTTGGCTTCTACCGCGAGGTCCGGGTCAAAGGGTACGACAGCATGCTCACCCGGACGCTTGTGGCGGCACGAACGAGGTTGGTGACGATCTGCACGGAGCTGTCAAATCAGATCCGAGGCTTCATGCAGACGTTTGGCTTGGTTGTTCCAAGTGGCAAGGGTGCCACCTTCGGAAACAACGTTCGGATGCTCCTCGATGGCCACCAGTCTCTTTCGCAGATCATTCTCCCACTCCTGAAGGCCTGGTATGGCATGCGCGAACAAGCGGCCGAACTCAGCAAGCAGTTGATAGCGATCGCGCGGGTGAGCCAATCGTGCCGGCTACTCATGTCGGTTCCCGGTGTTGGTGTTGTCACTGCAACTTCGTTCATGACCGCCATTGAAGATCCGGAGAACTTCAAGAAGTCACGGTCCGTAGGAGCCTGGCTGGGGCTAACGACACGCCGCTATCAATCAGGCGAGGTCGACTATGACGGTCATATCTCGCGCCGCGGTGACGCCCATTTGCGCGGTCTCTTGTTCGAAGCTGCAACTGTTATTCTCACGCGCAGCAGTGCCGATAGCGGCCCGCGCTCTTGGGGGTTAAAGCTAAGGGAAAGATTGGGATTCAAACGTGCCGCGGTCGCCGTTGCGCGCAGATTGTCTGTCACTATGCACGCGATGCTAAAGACTGGTCAGCTTTTTGATCGGGAAGTTGGAATGGATGCCGCCGCCGGATAAGTGTCTCGAACGCCTTCCAAGCTAATCCGACTACTTTTGCTACGGCGTCGACTCATAAACTCTGGCACCATATTCTTGTTGCGACGAGCTTTACAGCGGCGAGGTAGTTTTCCGGGCGCTTGTCATATCGGGTTGCGATGCCTCGGAACTGCTTGATCCTGTTGAAGAACCGTTCCACGAGATTACGTTGCCGATAGACCCAGCGCGAAAATACGAAAGAGCCCTTGCGATTACTCTTCGGCGGGATGTTGGCCCAGGCCTTTCTCTCGGCGGCCTTTGCCCGTATGGCATTCGTGTCATAACCCTTGTCGGCCAGCAGGATGTCCCCCTCGCCAAGCTCATCCGTCAGCGCGTCGGCTTCGGCACAATCGGCGATCTGTCCACCAGTCAGACGCAGATTGACCGGGCGACCTTCGGCATCGACGAGCGCATGGATTTTGCTCGTAAGGCCGCCGCGGGAACGTCCCATGCCACCATCGTCTCCATCCCTTTTTTTCCCGTGGCCGCGTGCTGGTGAACGCGGACACAGGTCGAGTCGATCATGACGATGTCGCCATCGTAGGCCTTGGACACCGCTTCAAGAAGCCGATCCCATACCCCGGCTTTGCGCCAGCGGACGAAGCGGTTGTAACAGGTCGTCGGCGGGCCATAGCGTTCCGGAACTTCCGCCCAAGGCGAGCCCGTTCGAAACCGCCAGAGGATGCCATTCAGTACCCGCCGATCATCAACGCGGGCAACGCCGCGTGGCTTGTTGGGTAACAACGGCGATATAATCGACCATTCGTGGTCAGTCAGTTCGTAGCGACGACGTGTCATCAAATGCTTCCCTATTTCGAAGCCTTGAATCACGCCGGTCGATAAATGCCAAGAAATTTTATGAGTTTACGCTGTAG
>NZ_LNCD01000003.1 GCF_001542405.1 Rhizobium altiplani | reverse complement strand
TGATGCTGAAGGTCTCGCTGGTGGCGAGGCCGGCAATGTCGGTTGCCGTCACCTTGATGTCTGACGTGCCTGATGTCGTCGGCGTACCGCTGAAGGTGCGCGTCGAGGCATTGAAGCTCAGCCAGGTGGGAAGAGCGGTGCCGTTGGCAGAGGTTGCCGTGTAGGTAAGCGTGTCGCCGCTGTCGACATCGGTGAAGGTGCCGGCCGGCAGCACGAAGGAGAAGGCGGTGCCGGCCGTGGCATTCTGGGTGGCGGTCTGGGCCGCCAGAACAGGGGCGTCGTCGGCACCGTGGATGGTGATCGTCAGTGAGGCCGTGGCGGTGGCGCCTGCGGCGTCACGCATGGTGTAACTGAAGACCTCGTTCAGCGTGTTGGTCGATTGCCGCAGCGCCTGCACCGCGGAGTTGGTCTCGTTGATCGTATAGCTATAGGCGCCTGTCGCATCGATCAGCAGGCTGCCATAGGTGCCGGAAAGTGCGGTGCCGAGCGTGCCTGTCGTCGCGCCGAAGCTGATCGCCGTGACGGCCTTGGTGTCGTTTTGATCCGGATCGGTGTCGTTGGCAAGCACGTTGCCGCTGGCGACAGAACCGCCCGAACCATTGGCAATGCCGCCCTTCTCGGTCGCATCGCCAGCGTCGGCAACCGCCGTCGGCGTCGTGTTGCCCGCGATCGTCGTGGTAATATTGAAGGTCTCGCTGGTGGCGAGGCCGGCAATGTCGGTTGCCGTCACCTTGATGCCTGAGGTGCCTGTTGCCGTCGGCGTACCGCTGAAGGTCTGCGTCGCGGCGTTGAAGCTCAGCCAGGTGGGAAGAACCGAGCCGTCGGCAGATGTTGCCGTGTAGGTGAGCGTTTCGCCGCTGTCGACATCGGTGAAGGTGCCGGCCGCTAACGCGAACGAGAAGGCGGTATTGACCGTGGCATTCTGGGTGGCGGTCTGGACCGCCAGAACCGGCGCGTCGTCGGCGCCGTGGATGGTGATCGTCAGCGCGGCCGTGGCGGTGGCCCCGGCGGTGTCACGCATGGTGTAGCTGAAAACCTCGCTCAGCGTGTTGGTCGACAGCCGCAGCGCCTGCACCGCGGAGTTGATTTCGTTGATCGTATAGGTATAGGCACCCGAGGCCGCGAGGACGAGACTGCCATAGGCACCGGCAAGTGCGGTGCCGAGCGTGCCTGTTGTTGAGCCGAAGCTGACTGCCGTGACCGTCTTGGTGTCGCCGGCGTCAGGATCGGTGTCGTTAGTCAGTACGTTGCCACTGGCGACAGAACCACCCGAGCCATTGGCAACACCGCCCTTCTCGGTCGCATCTCCGGCGTCGGCAACCGCCGTCGGCACCGTGTTGTTTGCCGGGTTGAACATCACGTCGACCCAGTAGTTCGTTGCCTGGAAGGTGCTTGACGGGAAAAGGCTGGAGCTGCCGTACCTGTAGACGCCGTTGCCGCTGCCAAGCGCTGTCAGCGGACCATTGGTTATATTGGACGTGAAGTAGTTTTCGGTCGTGGAGTATCGACCGGTGTTGGTATGGTAGGAAGCCGTGTAGGTGGCACCCACCGTCAACGTCACCGGGCTCGAGAAAGACGCCATCTGCCAGCCGCTGGCGGTCTCGCCGCTGAATGTCAAAGTCGCCAGCGCCGTGCCGGAACTCGACCACAATGTACCGGTATGCGTGCCGGTATCCTGACTGCCCTTGTAGAAACGGATGCCACTGATCGTACCCGCGACAGAGGTCTGGAAGCGGACTCCGAGCTCGACGGCCGACGTGTCGTTGGTATTGACGACCGCTGGGGTCGCGGAACCAGAGAAGAGCGAAACATAGCTCGGGCCGGTGACCGTGACCGTTTTTCCTGCCGAAGGCGTCTCGAGGTTGATGCTGTCGTCCACGGCGCGGGAGCGGATGGTGTAGGTACCCGCGACCTGGGGAGACCAGCTATAAGTCCAGCTCTCGTCCCCCGTCGCCGGGTGCCAGCTTGCGCCGTTGTCGGTCGAGACCTCGACGGCGGCGATGACCCCGCCGCCCGTGTCGGTGGCGGTGCCAGAAATCGTGACGGTCGAGCCAACGCTCGTCGTTGCGGGGACGGTGATGGCGGAGGTCGGTGCGGTATGGTCCGTCGACGTTGTTGTCGCGACGAGCCCAGCCTGCAGTGTTCCCGGCTGAATGCCCATGTCGGCGAACAGGTTCACCATGGCCTGTTGCACCCGGGGGTCTGTGGGGGTCACCTCCTTGTCGTGGTTGTCGCTGAGGCCCCAGGTCCAGTAGACCGTGCCCGCTCCGAACACCAGCGCACCGCTCGGCGCGCGATAGAGCGTCAGATTATGGGTCGAGGTACCGTTGCCGGTGGTGTTTCCGTAGTCGAGCAGGTAGGAGCTGACATTCAACGTCGTCGAGGACAGCTTCACCAGACCGGCTGGATCGAAGCCGTTATCGGGTGAATCGTCCCATTCATACCCGAGGTAGTTCTTTGTAAGTGTCGCGGTCTGTCCGGGCTGAAGGTTGGCAACACTCGTACTGCGCCAGAACCGCAGGTTGGCGTCATCATAGGGAATGGTAATCGCCTGCAGGTTCGAGCCGACGTCGTCGACCATAAACAACTGGCCGGTCAGCGAGTTTTCCGGGTTTCCACCGCCAATAGCGGGCGGGCTGAGGCGCGGGTCGCGGAAGGTGCCTGTCCATTGGTCGGAGGGGTCGATGCTGGCGCCAGGTGACCATGTCTCCTTATAAGAGATGAGGGTACGGTACGGGGTGGCATCACTGCTATAACTGTTGCCCCAACGGGTGCGCCAGTAAACCTCGTTGCCGCTCCAGAACTCCAGATTGACGCCAGCGTCACGTGCCGCCTCGACATTGGCGCGTTGCTGTCCAGACCAATATTCGTCATGCCCAGCGTCTACATACACCTTATGGTTTAGAAGCAGACTGCCATAGCGATCGACATCGACGCCCGACAGGTATGACACATCGTAGCCGTTCTGTTCCAGCCAGTAGATCCCGGCATACTCTGCGCCGAACAGATAGTCCTGTGGCCCAGCATATGTGCCAACCCCGCCACGGGTCGCGATCGGCCTGTTGTAACTGACAGCGTAGGCGCGACCGGCACCCTGCCCCGTCGCTGGGCCATTGCCGCCGTAGAAATTTGCGCCGCCCCAGCCATTATAGGCCTGCCAGGTCTCGTCCGCGGTCTGGAAGACGATGTCACTGTGACTGTCATCATCGCGTACGATGAACGGGATGTGGTTTTCGCCGAAGGTGCCGTCCTGGCGCACGAGCTTGGCGATGTAGACGCCTGAGACGGCGTCGTCTGGCACGGTCCACGACGCCGAGACCGCCCAGTTGCCGGCATCCACCGTGCCGGTCGAGGCATTGCGCAGCGGATCGGGCTGGTTCTGCAATCCGGTGTGCTGCAAGGTCGCAACCTTGCGCGCGCCCATGCCGCCATAATAGCCGAGCCTGTAGATATCGATTCGATAGTTCGTGGAATCGGTATCGATCTTGAAGCTGATCGTCTTGCCGTTGTCGACGCTGATATCGGTCGCGAACCCCTCGATATTGGAGCTGCCGGCGCCGTCGATGCCCCACTCGCTCTCAGGATTGCCCTGCTTCTGATTTTCCGCCACGATCGCGTTGGTGGCGGCGGCCGTTGCCGCGAGCCCCTGCGTTGCTGCCCTCTGCTGGCCGCCCACCGGTTTGGTCACCGAGCCGGATAGTATGCCGACGCCCTTTGAGGTTGCGCTTCCGGTTCCAATCTCCCCGCCGCCTGGCAATGGCCCGTTCGAAACTGTTGAGCCAGTCCACCTTGCCGTTCCGCGCCAACCTGACAAAGGCGAAAGGTCACGGTTCAGAAGCGGGTCGCTGACCGACGCGCCAAATGTTCCCTTGCCAGTCGGTACATAGTCCGGTCCCTCGGTCAGCCTCGTTCCGGGCAATTGGCCGTCGGGCTGGAGCATGCCGCCGCCTTGGGCCCAATCAAGCAGTCGCGTCGGAGACGTATAGTAGCCGCAGCCGCAGACGCCAAACGGCAAGCCAAACGCCAGGAATGAGTGCGATCCGTGAGCACTCGCCTGCGCTGAGGGGGTCGAATCGAGGATGACGACTTTACCGGAAGCGGAGCTGCTCCCCACACTGGTCGAACCTGGCCCGGATGCTGTCTGCGCAGCACCGTTCCGCAGAAAAGGCGCCAGGGGATCCGCAGCCATGAAGCTCGTTCCCGCGCGCGCGCCATGGAGCGGCCATCCCATGCCAACGGTATTGGCGGACCTACCGGAAGGTGAAAAGCCCCAATCAGCAGCAAACGGCTGATGTGCGACAAAGTCACCACGTTGAACGCCGGCTCCGTAGATCGTTGCGAAACTATCGGCCAGCGACGGCAGCGTGATGTCGTTATTGACCTGGCCGTGAGCGTCGCAGACCATCCCCGTCGACCGATCGTCATCCTCATTGACCGCGATGGTGTTGAGGGGACTGTCGGCGGCAGTGCCAGACTTGATCGCATCGGTCGTTTGCGCGGCCAGCGCGAGTTGATAGTTGTTATCTTCCCTATGGGCGGTGTTACGAAGCTTCGCCTTTCGGCCCGCAGCGAACCACCGGGGAGTCAACGAATCCAATAGCATTGAGCGAGATGCCCAACGGAGAGCTTTGCGATGCATGGCATGCCCCCTCGCGAAAATCTATCAATGTGCAGATTGTCGAATGATAGCCGAAGAAGCGCAAAATACCTTGTACGCCTTTCGAGCTAAAATGGGCGATCACCTTTTGGCCAATAAGGACCACGCGCTCTCGCAGGACGGAGAGACCCGTTCCCTGCCGGCCTCGACGATATGCTCTACCAGGCGCAATTTGCCAAAGGGCTGTCCGGAATGCCCGGACAGCCCCTTTATGGCTAGTTTGCAAGCAGATCGTTGACGCGGGTTTCGGCGTCTGTGAGCGCGGCATCGATCTCTTTTTGCCCAGTGATCGCAGAAGCGATCTCTTCGCCGATGATGTCGTTGACCGCGAACTGATGACGAACCTGTGCAGGCAGGGGTTTTGCGACGTTTGCGATGCTGAGGATCGTGGCGCGATGCGGCAGCGCCTTGAACTCTGCTGAATCAATGACCGCCTGCTGAGCCGGCAGGTGACCGGTCCGGGCCCAATCGAAGTTGTGATCGGCCATGAACTTCAGGAACTTGCCGATTGCCGCAACCTGCTCCGGGGTCCGATCCTTCTTTGTCATCGCCCAAGAGTGGCCATCCGACCAATAGGCCGGTTCACCACCGAACACTGGCGGATACGGATAGACCGCGTAGCCGTTGGTGAGCGCGTTGTCGGCCTCTTTCGACAGGGCATCGAAGTCACCCACAACCCAGGTACCGTTCAGAAGAACACCACCGTCCCCCTTGGTAAAGCCGGACAGGGATGCAGCATAGTCCTGGTCTTTCGTGGTCAGATCCTGATCGTAGATGTCCTTGAACAGCTGGACGATCTTCTTGGCTTCAGGTGTGTTGAGTTTGACGTGGGTCGGATCTGCGAAGAAGTCGGACTTCATCTGGGTCAGGTAGATATAGAGGGCACGATAGAACGCACCCTTTTCGTTGGCCATGCTCTGAACGAGATAGGGCTTGCCGGTCTTTTCCTTGAACTGCTTAGCCTGTGCGAGCAGTTCATCGGCCGTCTTCGGCAGTACCGGCGTTCCGTCATCATTGACCAGACCCGCCTTGCGGAAATAGTTCATGTTGATGTGCCACAACATGGTGTGGGAATCGATCGGCAGGCCGAATATCTGGCCTTCCTTCGTCACCCCTTCCCGGCCCGCCGCGGTGAATGTGGAAGAATCCACGCCGGCAGCCTTTAGTACCGCGTCCAGAGGCTCAAGAAGACCCTTCGACTGATAGTCGGACAACACGGATTCATGGATGGTGACGACATCTGGCGGCTCGCCCGATGCCAGCTGCGCCGTCAGCTGGTCGTAACCAGGCCATTCGACGGTGTTCACATTGATCTTGATGTCGGGATTGTCGGCAACGAACTTGTTGATCTGCGACGTGATGATTCCGCACTCGCCTACAGCCTTGCTGACGTCGGTGTTGGTTCCCCAATCGGCGTCGCACGCTCCGAAGAACCGTTGAACTGTAACTTCGACCGGATCACCGGCCAGAGCCGGCCACGACGCCATGGTCAGCGTCGCCGCCAGTAAGATATTCCTCATGCCAATCTTCATTGCAATCTCCTCCTATTGCTTGCGAAAACGCGCGTTGAAACCGGATTGTCAGATCATGATCGTCATCGCACTGCGTAACCCGAAACCGCGGTGACGATGTATTTCTGGAAGAACAGGTAGACGGCGAGCGTTGGCAGACCTGCAAACACAGCCTGAGCCATCAGGAAGCCCAGGCCTTCGGTCTGGGCGAAGTTCATCTGCATGGAAGCAATGCCGGTCGTGATTGTGTACATGTCCTTCTTGGTCGCCGAGATGAGCGGCCAGAGATAGTCGTTCCAGGCACCGAGGAAGGTGAACACACCGAGTGTCGCCTGGGCCGGGATGGTAAGGGGTAGAAGAACCTTCCAGAAGATCCTGAAGCGCGACGCGTTGTCGAGCAGTGCGGCCTCATCCAGCTCCTTGGGAATCTCCCGGAAATACTGCGTCATCAGGAAAACACCGAATGGCGCAGCCAAACCGGGCAGGATCAGGCCAGGATAGGTATTGTGCAGCCGGAACATGCTGAAGATTTGATGGCGCGCGACGATCACTGCCTGCTCCGGCACGGCAAGGCCGAACAGAACGATGACAAACAGGATGTCGCGCCCCGGAAACCGTAGCCGCGCGAAACCATAGCCGGCAAGCGACGACAGGATCAGCACACCGAGCGTCATCCCCGACGAAACGATGAGACTGTTTAAAAACCAGCGGAAGACATTGGATCCGCCAAACACGTCTGCATAGTTCTTGATCGTGTACGGAACGTGGAAGACCGAATTCGTATCCAGCTTCAGTTCCGCATTGAGCTTGAACGACAGCCCGACCACCCAAAGAATCGGCAGTACCATGATCAGGCCGGCTGCCACGACGGCGAGAAGGATGATGCGATCGCCAAAGGATTTTCCGACAATGCCGGAGCTCGTGCCGCTCATCGATTTTCTCCGCGCCTGTTGGAAAGGAAGTACTGCAGCATGCCGGCCATCAGGATGATCGCGAACAGGACCTGCGAGGTCGCAGCGCCCATGCCGACATCGAAGCGGGTGAAGGCAACATCGTAGATGTAGAGGACGATTGGCCTCGAAGCATTGTTCGGACCCCCCTGTGTCATCAGCTGGGCCTGGCCGAATACCTGGAACTGAAGCACGCTTTGAATGATCAGCACCAGCAGAAACGTCCGCCGGATCGACGGAAGCGTAATGCGCCACAGTGTCTTCCAGCGCCCGGCATTGTCGAGCGCAGCCGCTTCATAAATCTCGCCCGGCACTTGTTGCAGTGCGGCCAGAAACAGCATCATCGGCAAGCCTACGCCCCACCAGACCGTCGCGATCGCAACGGCCGGAAGCGCAAGACGCGCATTGCTGAGGAAGGTAACTTGGGGCAGACCGAACCAGCCGAAGATATTGGAAAGCAGGCCAATGTCGGGAATGAAGACGATGCGCCATATCAGCGTCACCACTGTAACCGACAGCACAGACGAGGCAAAGAAGACGGCGCGCATCACCGAGGCGAAGCGTGTCTTGCGATTAAGCGCCAGCGCGAGTGCAAGTCCGAATACCGCGAGAACCGGCACGGTCAAGACAACGAAATAGAGCGTGTTCAGAACTGCCCCGCGGAAAATCCTGTCGTTGAAAAGCCGAGTATAGTTGGCGAGGCCGACAAACTTGCCGGGACCGAACAGGTCCGCCTTCGTCAACCCAAGCCAGAAGCCCCAAAAGAGAGGAATGACGAGCAGGCAGACGAAGACAAGCAGGAAAGGCGCAACGAAGAGCCCGTTTCGCAAGCGGGATTCGTTCATGTGAATGGGCTGGGTCATCACGCCGCCTCCGCGGCGTGATGACCGCGGCCTGTCGCGTCAAAAAGGTGGGTTCGGCGGCCGTCGAACGTCAGGGCCACGGCCGCTCCGGCCGCGAGCGGACTGTCTCCCTTGGCTTCTGCCACCAGGAGCGAATTGTCTGCGATGCGGGCGTAAACGAGCGTGCGATCACCCAGCCGCTCGACCACCTCGACAACCGCATCGGTGTCGCCTGTCCCGGCCTCTCCGATCGAAATCGCTTCAGCGCGGACACCCATCGTGTAGTCACTGGCCGGCGCCAGTTCTTTGATTGGAACCGACGTATGGACAGTCGTTCCGTCGGTTAGGCGAACAAAATCGTGGTCCAGTTTCACGGGCAGGAAGTTCATGGCAGGAGAACCGACGAACTCGGCGACGAAACGTGTCGCAGGTCGTGCATAAATCTCCATTGGTGTGCCGACCTGTTCGATGCGGCGATTGTTCATGACCACGATCCGGTGTGCGAGCGTCATCGCCTCGATCTGATCATGCGTCACGAAAACCATCGTTGATTTGACGCGGTTGTGAAGCTGCGCCAGCTCGACGCGCGTTCTGACACGAAGTGCTGCATCAAGATTCGACAAGGGCTCGTCGAACAGGAAGGCTTGCGGCTCCTTGACGATCGCGCGGCCGATGGCCACACGCTGACGCTGACCGCCGGACAATTGCCCCGGCTTGCGATCAAGCAGCGTGTCGAGAACAAGAATCTCGGCCGCCTCCGTTACCCGGCGAGTGATTTCCGCTTCGTCGATCCCGATGTTGCGCAAGCCGAAGGCCATGTTGTCGCGCACGCTCATATGGGGGTAGAGCGCATAGTGCTGGAACACCATGGCGATACCGCGCTCGCCCGGTGGCAGATGATCGATGCGTTTGCCGTCGATGCGAATCTCGCCGCCGTCGATGCTCTCCAGCCCGGCAATCATTCGCAGCAAGGTGGATTTCCCGCACCCGGATGGGCCGAGGAAGACCATGAACTCGTTGGAATTGATCGTCAGGGACAGGTTGTCGATGACCTGCACCGCACCGTATTGCTTGCTTATGTTTATCAGTTCGATGAGCGCCACGTATTCCTCCGCTGATTGAGTTCCAGAGCCTGCCGTCCGAGGCCGAGCGCGGTCTTCCGCGCCCGCCTCAGGCCGTTCATTTGCTCTGATTGACCGTCGCGATCATGGCATCGAACAAGGCAGCAGCGACCGGATCGGTGCCGGCCGGGACGCTCGCCAGCCGGAAGGTCGTTGCAACGAGATTGCCTCGCCCGACGCGTCGTTCAGCGATGGTGACTGCGGGTTTGTGGACCCAACCGATGACCAGCCCGCCGTGGACCGGTCCGGCATACTCGAACGTGCGGAAGCCCGTCATGACATGATGTGGAACAACCTTCTCGAAGGACAGGTCGAGCAACGGACCACCCGGCAATGAAGCAAACGCACCTTTGCGTCTGATCCAGCTGAAGTTGGCAATCCAGTCGCCACGCCACAGCGTACCTTCACGTGCGATCAGTCCGATTCCTGGGAGCTGCTGGTCGATACCAACAGGCATGTCCCGTTCATCAATCGTCATCTCGCGATAGAGCTTTTCGCCCGCGGGAATGTCCTTACGCAGATTGCGGTGCGTGGGGACGCTGCCATCGGCGATCACAAAATAGCGCGCGCCGTGGTGCATTGCCTCAATGTCGCTTTCATCAAGGGCATGCGCCAGATTGACCTCCGCTTTACCAGGCTCAGAGACCGGATAGCCCAGTGTCTCTGCAAAAGCGCGAAGCGCCGGATCCTTCGAAGCGATGCTCGGCAGGTTGGCTCGATTGCGTTTTGCGTACAGCGCGATATCGAGAACATTGGTCGCAAGCCGCCGTCCGTTGGACAGGACCTCAAGTTCGATGCGAAGCATGCGATTGACGTCGGTTTCCGGCATTTGCATCGGCACGATGCCGACACTTGCCACCGCGTTGGCACCCGTTTCTGGCAGTGCCCGCTCGCCGTCCTGCCCGTAGGTCCAGCGGATCGTTGCGCCATCAGGAATGGACGCGCCACCGGTCGCCACCGAGAGATCCACCTCCAGCAGTTCGCCGGCGTAGGCAGACCAGGCATTCGGGCGGGCGATCACGACGATGTCGCTATTGATGCTCGCGAAGTCGTCGTGGAAGACACGCGGATTTCTGTTGATGTCCAGAAGGCCGTTTGCCTCCCAATGAACGTCCGTGAATTCGGTGATGACGTAGCCGACGATCTTGGGATGGGCGCGCATCACCTCGATTTCATATTTGAGGTTCGCGAACTGGTACCATTGCGCGGCCTCGATGAACGATCCGAAGTCCTTGAAGACGGTGTCCAGATGGAGCGCGCGGAAGCGCTTTTGAACGCCATGCGGATAGGCGACGCCATCACCCCATGTCGCACCGGTTTCCATCCAGAAGGGCTCGGAACCATCTTGCAGAAGGAGTTTCGAGGGATCGGGCAAGCCCCACACGCCAAACTCGGAGACGATGAGAGGCTCTTCGCCTCGCCACTGCGCATCGCCAAGGCCAGAATAGGTCCACGCTGCGCCCTCGGCGAATTGCCTGGTGATGTCGTCCCACTCTTCGCGTCGTTCCGGAATGGAGCGGTAGTAGTGGTAGTCATTGAGGTCCGACTTCACGTGGAAGTTCGGGAAGCAGGCGGAATTGTCCGAAACAAGACGGCTCGGGTCGAGCGTCTTCAACCAGTCGTAGGTCTCGGCGAGCCACTGGCGATGATCGGCGTTCTCGACGATACGGGTTCCCCAATCCTCATTGATGATCGTCCAGGCGATGATCGACGGGTGATGGCCATCGCGCCTGACAATTCCCTGCATGGTCTCGCGCATTCGCCTGGCCGAGGCATCACTGAAGGTCTGGACGTTCGGAATTTCGGTCCAGATCAAAAGACCGATACGGTCCGCCACATCGTAGTAGCGCGGGTCGGGAACCTTGATGTGAATGCGTAGCGTATTCAACCCAAGTGCCTTGGCCTTGCGCGCCTGGTCCTCGAGGAACTCAAGCGAAGGCGGCGTGCAGATGCCTTCGGGATAATAGTCCTGATCAAGTGCGGCACGCATGTAGAGCGGAGCACCGTTGAGGAAGAGCTGGCCGCCCCTGGTCTCGATGGTGCGAAACCCGAATGTAACCGAAGTCGTATCGACGATCGCGTCTGCGACCGAAAGACTGATGTCGGCACGGTAAAGCTGCGGTGCATCAGGCGACCAGGCCTTTACCTCGGGAACAACGACGCTCAGGGTGCGACCAGATCCCTTTGCCGCGGCCTGCAGGGCTCCGTCCGGTCCGTAGACAGCGACGCGCACCTCAGCGCCTGCCGCGGATGCGGAAAGGTCCAGATCGAAGCGAACGGCACCCGAGGAAAGGTCTGCCCTTACCTCGGCATGCTTGATGTGGCTGGTATCACGCGCCTCCAGCCTCACCGATTGCCATATGCCGCCGAGAGGGCCGTACCAGCTTTGCTTGCCATGCGGAATTTCCGCAAAAGGAAACTGCGGGTACCTGGTCGCGTCGGCGCTCGGAAGCGTAACCGAGACCTCGATCTCATTTTCCGGTTTGAGGATGCTGTTCGGAATCGTCAACGAGAACGGAAGGTAGCCCCCTTCGTGGTTGCCGATAGGCTGACCATTGACCGAGACTTCAGCAAAATAGTTCACCGCGCCGAAGTGAAGGGAGATCTCGCGCTCCGCCCATTCTTGCGGCAGAAAGAACTGTCGACGGTAGCTTGCAGTGCCGAACGCGTCGCGAAGATCGGCAAATTCGGATTGCCAAACGGATGGAACGGAAATCGAGCGCCAGTCGGCTTCCCCTTCGAATTTGAACTGCCAGAGGCCGTCGAGTGTCATTCGCTTGCGCGCGTCCTGGGATAGCGGCAAAGCGGGCGTGACAGGGGCGGTCATGTACTCTCTCCCTTGCGAATTATGTTATTAGTTATATTATTAGTTATGGGTACAGAGAATATAACTACCTGGCAAGCCGGAAAATTCGGGACCCGCAAAACCCACAGTGGACGGTTGTCGGAAAAGTGGGTTTTCTATAATTTGATGAATGGGATGGGCCGATCGATGAAGTGGGACAAGCATTGACCAAGCGTGCAACCATGGTTGACGTTGCACAGCGTGCAGGCGTCTCACAGGCAACGGTGTCGCTGGTATTGAATGGGGTCAGCAATCCCCGCGTTTCCGAGGTGACCCGATCGCGCGTCGTGGAAGCGGCCGAAGCCCTTGGTTATCGCAAGGGCCCTCGACACAATGTTCCCGAGCATCGGCGACCCGTTATCGGGCTGCTGCTCGATGAAGTCAGCACAACACCGTTTGCCATGCCCTTCATCGAGGGCGCGCGCGATGAAGCCGCCCTGCAGGATATCCTGATCGCAACCTTCTGCACGCGCTCCGATCCCAAGATCGAGAGCGCGGCTCTCGATCTGCTTCAGGAATTGAACGTCATCGGCATTCTTTATACCACCCTGACGACCCGACAGATCCTTGTCCCGGAACGGCTGAACGACATCCCCACAGTTCTCGTGAATTGCTACGAGAAGCATCGGCGTCATCCCTCGGTCGTTCCCGGCGATATCGCCGGGGGGCATGCGGCGACCGAGGCGCTGCTGAAGGCCGGTCATCGAAGGATCGCTCACCTGAAGGGTGAGGACTGGATCGAAGCTGCCAGGGACCGCGAAAAGGGATACCGGCAAGCGCTGACCACATGGGATGTGCCCGTCGACGAAGACCTGGTATTGATGGGCGGATGGACCGTCAATGGCGGCCGCGAACTGACCCTCAAATTGCTTGATCGGAAAGACCCGCCGACTGCCATCTTCTGCTTCAATGACCGAATGGCCGTCGGCGCATATGATGCCATCAAAAGCCGCGGCCTGCGTGTGCCCGAAGACATCTCCGTGGTGGGATTCGACGATGAGGATCTGGCCTCCTACATGGTGCCACCACTTTCAACGGTGCTGTTGCCCCATGACGAAATGGCGCGATGGGCCGTCGGCGCCCTCCTCGACCACAACGAGGGTATTTCATCCCACCGAACCACCCAGAAGATCAAGCTCGAGTGCCCATTCGTTGAACGCGGTTCGATCGCAGCCCCTCCGTCTTGATGCGGTTGATACATTGTCCCGTCGTTTTTGACCTTGGAAGAGGATCATTGTCGGTCCACCGAGGAACGGGATCATGTCGATCAGGAAGCGCGGGATGTCGCGCGCCCTGGCGCGCGCGCCCCGTGATTTTCCTGAAGTGGTTTCGTTTGTCAGCGTTCAGCAAGTTTGAAACTCACGCATCGTCGATGCTGGGCGGCGGCAGGTGATCTGTTGGGTTCCCGGGGCCCGCTTACTCAAAGCCGAGGCGCTGGGCCCCCTGGCGGAACAGCGCCTGGTCAGTGGGCGGCAAATGGAATGCCGAGATGAAATCGTTCAGCCGATAGGCGGGATACCGATCGTGTATCATGGCGAGGTAAGACTTCCCCTCACTCAGCCGTCCCGCGATCGACAGGCAAAGCGCGGCGATCGCCAGAATATGAGCGTGAGCATTCGGACGGGCGGCGGCCTTGACGCCCCAGTCCGCTGCATCCTCGAAGCTTCCGAGGCGCACGAGAGCCAGGGCGCGGCTTGCAAGCATGCCGAAGAGCAGCGGGTCGAAAGGACTGAGCGCGCGGGAGTGATCGGCCGCCAGGATCGCGGCGCCCGGATCACCGGACTGGGATTGAACGAAAGCGAGGGAGTAATGCGCGATCGCGAAACTGGGGCTCAGTTCGACCGCCTGTTGCAGCTCGCTGACGGACTGATCGTGCAACGCTCTCAACCATAGCGCCCGGCCCATGGCGAGATGTGCCGTCGGGTCGCGATCATCGACCATCATGCTCTGGCTCGCTGCTCGGTAGGCAAGCTCGGCCTCGGCGTCGCGATCCGCCCAATGCTGGAAGGCACTCTGGAAATGGGTGAAGGAGAGCCCCGCATGCGCACGGGCAAACGTCGGATCGAGGCCAATCGCCCTTTCGAAGAAGCGCTGGGCTTGCTCGTTGTCGCTCTTGGTAAAGCGATACATGTGCCAGAGCCCCCGGTGGTGGGCCTCCCAGGCGTCGAGAGAGTTCGGCGCCTTCAGGAGGGCACGATTGCTCTCGATCGTTTCGACTTCGCGCTCGATCGAGACGACGATCCTGCTGCCGATTTCCTCAAGGAGGAGGAAGGTATCGGCCACACGGCGCTCGAAGACCTCCGTCCAGGCGATGCGCGCTGTTCTTGCCTCTGTCAACTCGACGCGAAGGATAATGCGGTCGCCGACGCGCTGAAACGATCCGTCGACAACGTAGTCGACGCCGAGCAGCCGTGCTGTCTCGTCAACCGTGTGGTGCCGGTCCCTCAGCGCAAACATCGTGCCCTGCGCGATTACATGGAAAGAGCGCAGCTTCGCGAGCCGTGTGATAATGTCGTATGCCAATGCATCGGACGGCCCGCCGGGAACGGCCACGGCCGACAGCTCATTGAACGGCATGATCGCAATCGATGCGCGCCGCGGCTCCTTGAGCAAGCTTTCGGTTTCGGGTGGAGACGATGCAGCCACAGTGCTTGCGCCTGGGCGCTGCTGCCGGAAGGTTTCGTCTGTCTGGGTTCTGGCCGTCTGCCAGGCGTCGCGCAAGGATCGCGCGTTGATACCCTCGGCATCAAACAGCTTCGCGGTCGCTTCCAGATGCTCCTCGCCTTCTCGAAAACGGCCCGCCTTGGCAAGGGACATCAATAGCAATTCGTGCGGGCGAAGGTCGAAGGGCGCAAGCTGGATCCAGCGATCGAGATAGGTTTGTGCTTCTTCGGGCGGGAAACGCTGCACCATATGCTCGAGAAGGGCTGTATGAATGTCGCGCAGCCGACGACGTTGCGACAGCAGCCATGTTTCGAATGCCGGGCTACGCTCGACGCTCGATCCTTCGTGAAAGTCCCCGGCAAACAGGGCTGCCAGGGACCGCAACTGGCTGAGTGACTGCGTCTTGAATCCATGCTGATAAGCCGCAGTCGCCTCGATCGCATCGATAAAGCAGTCCGACAGATCCAGTCTGATGGTGTCGCCCTGCGTGATGACGCGTTGTTCCCCGATCAGCGTGCGAATCTTGCTCAAGCACCATCGCAACTCGCCGCGCGGATCGTCAGGGATATCCCACAACAGATCGCAAAGCTGCGCCCTGCCGCAGGGCCTCGGTGAAAGCGCAAGGTAGGCCAGAAGAGATCGCACCTTCCGGGAGCCGGGAAGCGTCAGATCGGCGCCCTCTCGCCGGATCGCCATCGGGCCGAGCAGTCGGATCTCCAGCGGGCCTCCGGGTTGATTTGCCTCCCCGTCCCCCGATTCCACGCTCATTCCCACGCCAGCTGCCACGCCGACCCCCACTATCCCTGTCTAAGCCAGAGACCGTGGCACGACACGTGCCCAACCACGGTTGCCATAGACGCACCATGAGGCTGATCAATCTGACCCAAGGAGAAAACAATGTCCACATCTGCGGCCGTCGCCAGTAATCCTCAGCCCGCCGTCGACTTCAGCGCGCTCAAGGCCAGGCAACACAGTGCATGGTCCTCGGGCGACTACGCAATCATTGGGACGACCTTGCAGATTGTCGGGGAAAGCCTCTGCGAAGCGCTCGATCTGCGCGCCGGTTCGAAGGTGCTTGACGTTGCGGCCGGCAACAGCAACGGCGCGCTTGCCGCAGCCCGACGCTGGTGCGAGGTCACGGCAACCGATTACGTTCCGGCGCTACTCGAACGTGGCCAGGAGCGCGCCAGAGCCGATAGGCTGCCGATCGTCTTCCAGGAGGCCGATGCAGAACATCTGCCGTTTGCCGATCAGTCCTTCGACAATGTGCTGTCGATTTTCGGGGTGATGTTCACGCCCGACCAGGAGCGCGCTGCGTCCGAACTCATTCGGGTCTGCAAGCGCGGCGGCTCGGTTGGCCTTGCGAACTGGACCCCTGACGGTTTCATCGGGCAGATGTTCAAGACGATCGGCAAGCATGTGCCGCCTCCGTCAGGTGCTCGCTCGCCGGCGCTCTGGGGCTCGCGGGCGCGACTTGACGAATTGTTCCCGAAAGCCGTCGCGTCGATTGCAGCAACGCCCAGGCAGTTCGTGTTCCGCTACAAGTCACCGGACCATTGGCTTGAGGTCTTCCGGACCTATTATGGTCCAGTGCTGAAAACATTCGCCGCCCTTGACCCGGCGGCGCGAGATACACTGACCGACGACCTTTTGGCCCTCATGGAACGCTTCAATCGCGCCGATGACGGCACCGTGGTCGTGCCAAGCGAATATTTGGAGGTCATCGTCACGAGGCTCTGAACACAGGCTTCCGACACCGGCCGGGCATGGGCTTTATTTCCCGATGCTCGGCCGTCAGGTCGAGCGTGTTGTTCTCGAGCCAGGCGATGCCGCCCGCTTGGAGTTGAAACAACGCTCTGATCTAGGAAACGAAAGCCCGGCTGCTGGCAGACCGCCCCTGATTGGAGAGGAGACTCAACCAGGATTTCGCGCGTTCGAAATCGCGCCTGGGGGCAACATGACACCGTCTGAGTTTAGCGCGGCCGTGGTGGTCGCAAGAATGTCGGCAAGCGACATTCAGGAACTGCTTGGCATTGACGAACGAACCAGAAGCCAGCTTGCCTCTGGAGAGAAGCCTGTGCCTCGTTGTGTCGCCTTGTGTCTGTGGCTCATGGCTGCCTATGGCGTTTCCATTCTGGAGGCTCGTGTCCTTGCGGAGGATCCACGTGTGGCCAAGTCGCCCTGAACTGCATCGCTTCGGTCTTTATTTGCTTGCTGATGTCAAACCTGACGCCCGCGCATGCCGGTGCTCTCTGTGAGCGATCGAGCGCGTCGTCCTGGCGGGGCGCGATCTCCCCATGGTGCATTTGCGATTTTCCTCTGCTAGGCTGCATGAAGCAACGACTACCGGAGACAGGTCGCCCCGATAAAACATCGGCAAAAGCGTCCCGGCATACCCGTGTTTTGGGGAGAACGGATTGAATGTGGCGATTGGCTCGCGTTCTGTTTGGCATCGCTGTCGTTATCGGGCTTGCAGCGCTTCTCTGGTTTGCGACGAAACCGCCGCCACTTATCGTTCAAGGTGAAGTATCGGCCAATCGGGTCGATATCAGCCCGCGTGTTTCCGGCCGGATTGCAAAACTCGATGCCGATGTCGGTGATAATGTCCAGGGCGGCGCGGTAATCGCGGTACTCGAGAGCCCACAGCTCGTCGCGGCACTGCATATGGCCGAAGCGGCTCTTGCCGTCGCCGAAGCGGATCTTGTCCGCGTTAACAGCACCCGGCCTGAAACGATTGCCGCTCGGAAGGCCGAACTGGCCGCAGCCGTCGCCGACGTCACGCTGTACCAGGAGGATTTCGATCGTCAGGCAAAGCTGATCACCACAGGCGCCTCTTCGCAATCGCGCGTGGACGAAACGACGCGTAACCTCGAAGCCGCCATCCGCAAGCGCGAGTCGGCTGAAGCCAACCTCGACCTCGCCGTCGCGGGAGCCAGCAAGGAGGAAAAGGCACTCGCAGCAACCCAGGTGGAGCGGGCAAGATCGTCGCTCAAGCAGCAGCAGGTCGACATTTCGGAATTGACGATCCATGCACCGATCTCCGGCCAGGTGACGACGCGGGTGGCCGAACTCGGCGAGAATTTCTCTGCGGGCGCTCCGCTATTTTCGCTGATCGACCTCGAGAACCCATGGTTCACATTCAATCTGCGCGAGGACCTGTTGAAGGGCCTGAAGGTCGGCGACGGGTTCGACGTTACCGTGCCGGCCATGGGTGACGCAAAGATTCCCGTCAAGGTCACGACGATCAATGCACAGGGCCAGTATGCGACCTGGCGAGCCACGCGGGCGACCGGCGATTTCGACCTGCGCACCTTCGAGGTGCGGGCGAACCCGGTCAACCCGGTGCCGGGCTTGCGCCCTGGCATGAGTGCGATCGCGTCATGGCCACCCGCGGGGCACTGACATGATGGCGAAGGGGCGGCTGCGCCCCGGCTTCCTTGTTGTTTTCAGGAGGGAATTTGACCGGTTTTCCCGGCGTCGGCTCCTCCTGTTCCTGACCACCGTCCTGCCACTGTTGCTCATGGGAGTGCTTGCCGTCGTTTTCAGCGCCGGGCTTGCCACGCGGTTGCCCATCGCGGTACTCGATCTGGACGGCACGGACCTCTCGAGGACAATCATCCGCACGGTCGACGCGACGCCGGATACGGCCGTTACGCGCCGTGTCACCGATCTTGCCGAAGGCCGCCAGTTGATCCTGTCGGGCGACGTACGCGGTCTGTTGATGCTGCCGCGAAACCTCGAGCGCGACGTCTATGGCGGACGCCGGCCGGAAGTTGTCTTCTTCTACAACACGCAAACAATGACATCAGGCAATCTCGTATTGCGTGGCGTCAATTCGGCCGTGCCGGCGGTTGCCGCAGGCATTCGCCTGTCGCTGCGCACGGCGGAGGGGCAACCGCTCGAAGCGGCACAGGCCGCACTGGCGCCGATCCCTGTGCAGGTCAACCCGCTGTTCAACCCGACCCTCAATTACGCACATTTTCTGCTTGCAGCCTTGCTGCCGAGCGTCCTGCAGGTCATCGTCGTCACGACGATGGCTTACGCCGTGGGGCTCGATGTCGAGACCTCCCATCGTCTCCGCGTCCTCAGGCGTTTGGGCGGCGGGTTATGGCCGGCGATGGCTGGCAAGATCTTGCCCTACACATTGCTTTTCCTGGTGGTCCTCGGCATCGCTGACTGGGTCCTATTCGGCGTCCTCGGCATGCCCTTGCGCGGCAATCGCTATCTGCTGATCCTGGCTGGCATCCTCTTCATTCTCGCCGACCAGTTCATCGGCGTGCTGCTTGCCTTGCTGCTTCGACCGATGGCCAGCGCCATCAGCATCGGTACTTTGCTGATGGCGCCGGCCTTCGGGTTCATGGGGATCGGGTTTCCAAGGATCGGCATGAATGCTTTCGCCTATAACTGGGGGCAGATGATCCCGGGCACCTGGTATCTGATGGCACGCATTGACCAAACCATAAGAGGGACGCCGCTCTATCTCTCCTGGACGCCGATTGCCGTCCTTCTTTTCATGGTGTTGCTGTTCGCGAGCCTTACCGCCCTCAGACTGGAGGTCATCCGCACACGTCGCCGGCCTCTTCCCATCCAGCAGACGACAGTCGAAGGAGCCTCGGAATGAGGGCGATTCTGACAGTCTGCCGTATCGAAGTGGCGCGTATTTTCTCGCTGAAGCCGGCTTTTGCGGTCCTCATCGTCGCGTCCGTCATCTACGCGGGGTTTTATCCTCAGCCTTACCGCACGGAAGCATTGCGGGATGTGCCGATCGCGGTCGTCGACCTCGACGGGACAGATAGCAGCCGTGAACTTGCCCGGCGCGTGGACGCCTCAGCCGACGTCGCGGTGCGGGCGGTCTTTCCCGATCAGGCCAGCGCAACGCAAGATATCTACCGGCGCAACCTCCACGGCGTGCTTATCATCCCTCAGTTTTTCGAGCGGGATCTGCTGCACCACCGCCAATCGCCAATCGCGCTCTATGCCGATGCAAGCTACTTCCTGATCTATCAGCGCCTGTCCGGCGGCGTGACCGCCGTCGCGCGTAGCATGGGCGCCGAAGTGGAGACGGCAAGACTCATTGCCGCCGGGGTGGATCCCGTGCTTGCGGCGGCCGCCGCCGACCCGATGCCGTTGACCGCGGTTACGCTCTTCAACCCTCAGGGCGGTTATGCAACCTACATTCTCCCCGCGGCCTTCGTTCTGATCCTTCAGCAGACGCTGTTGATTGGCGTCGGGTTGCTTGGCACCTACAGAAACGATGAGCTCAGCGCCGAAATCGCAGCGGCCGCCGGCCCAGCCGAGGTCGTTGGCGGGAAGTTGCTCGCCTATCTGATCCTCGAAGCCTTCATCATGTCATTCTATCTGATCGCGCTCCCCTACCTCTACAATATTCCGCGCCTGGGAGCGCCGTTCTCAATATTCGTCTTCGCCCTACCCTTCGCGCTTGCCGTCAGCGCTTTGGGTTTGGTGCTGGCCGGCCTGTTTCGGGATCCGCTGACCGTGCAACTGGTGTCGGCTGCCCTGGGGATACCGTTCTTGTTTCTGGCGGGCTTTTCCTGGCCGACAGAAGCAATCCCTCCCTTCCTGCATGCCGTGGCAACATTGCTGCCAAGCACCTCGGCAATAAATGGAATGGTTGCTGTCTCACAGATGGGCGCCTCCATTCCGGATGTTCGCCAACCCTTCCTGGTACTGTGGGCGCTGGCGGCCGTTTACACAGCCATCGCGATCCTGCTTGAAAGCAGGAGCAGGCGGTCGATGGTCGTGTCATGACAGTGCTCAATCCAGGACCGGGTCCGGCGCCAGGACTTGTCCGACATGGGACGATGAAGCGATGAATACCGCCTTTTGGACCGATCCGATCGTCCAGCTTTTTGTTCTCGCCGTTCTGGGCCTGCTGGTCAGCCGGCTGGTACTTCGCGGGCACCCCGTCTGGCGGCTGATTGCCCACATCGTATTCCTGATCGCCCTGACGGCGCTGCTCCTTTACCACGGCATCCAGCCCTATGCGCCGGATACCCAGGCCGGAGATGTATCACGGCGGATTTTCATCGGGCTCGCCAAGGCCGTCTGGTGGATCGGCGGAGCGATGGTGCTGATCAGTTCGGTGCGCCTTTTCCTCATTTTTGAACGCAAACCACGGGAAGCGCGCCTCCTACAGGATCTGGTCATCGGTCTCATCTATCTGGGAACCGGTCTTTCCCTGATCGCTTACGTGTTCAGCGTTCCTGTCGGCACGCTGATTGCGACCTCAGGCGTATTCGCGATCATCCTCGGTCTCGCATTGCAAAGCACGTTGAACGACGTCTTCTCTGGTATCGCCATGAATCTCGGCCGTCCCTATTCTGTCGGTGATTGGATCGTGCTTGATGACGGCGTCGAGGGACGTGTCATCGAGACGAACTGGCGGGCCACACATCTGCTCAGCGGTACGAACGACCTCATTGCCATCCCGAATAGCCGGTTGGCGAAGGCGAACCTGACCAACCTTAGCAGTCCCGACGAGAGCCACGGCCTCTCGATCAAGGTGAGGGTCGCGCCTGCACCGCCCAGTACCGTCGAAGATGTGATGCGGACTGTTCTGTTCAGTTCGAACAGCATTCTAAAGTCACCCGTGCCATCGGTCACGATCAAGGGCATCGACGGCCAGGCTGTCGACGTGGAACTCAGTTGTCGCGTGAGAGACATGACGCAGGTCGCGGTCGCAACCAACGAGATCTACGACCTCGTATTCCGCCATTGCAAGGCGGCCGGACTGCCGCTTGCGATGCCGGCAACTGCAGGCGGCGGCCTCCAGGAGCCGGATGCCGCATATCTGCAGCACCCTGGCACCGCTTGGCGTCTCTTGAACGCCATACCGCTTTTTTCACCGCTGACTGAAGACGAAAAAGAAACGCTGGCCGCGAGCATGACGCGTCAGACCTATCGCAAGGATGCAATCATCGCTGAGCAAGGTTCCCAGTTCACGTCACTGATGTTGATACGCAATGGTGTCGTCGCGATCATCCGAAAGGAGGGCGATCGCGAGATTGAGCTATTGCGTCTTTCGCCGGGCGACTGTTTCGGAGAGGAAGGGATGCTGACAGGTGCGTCGGCGCCGGGGTGGGTCAAGGCGCTGACATTCGTGGTCGCTTACGAAATCAAGCAGGAACGGCTTGCCGCGCTCATGCAGGACCGCCCTGCGCTTGCAGACGAATTGGGCCTTATCCTGTCGCGGCGACTTGAGGCAGAGCGGCTTCAGACGACGGGATCGATAGCGCGCGGCAATGAGGCAACAACGTTTGCCGCGAGAATCCGACAGATTTTCCAATTGTCCTAGAGGGCCATATTGCACATCTGCTAGCTGATGTCGTTTCTGCGGACCCGTTGTTCTGGCTGCGTTTTTTCTTCTTGCAGGCGAGCAAGAAACCCGCTCTGGCGGAGCCCAATGAGCCGATCTCTCGCTTTCGCAAACATTGATCAATGCTCGAAGTGAATACCCTGCCAGTTCTGGCCGCCATAATAGAAGCCGAGAATGATGGCCTGCTCGTCTGTTACGGTGAACGCGATAGTCACACGCCGCTCGAATCCAACCGTGCGAAGGCCGGGACGAATATCGTCATGCAACGTTCCGCGCTCGGAGGCGACATCGAAGCCGCGCACATAGGTTTCCAGCCGGTCGATATAGCCAAGCGCGATGTCGGGGGACGTTGCATCCGCAATCCACGCATAGAGGGACAGCAGATCGGCCTGTGCTTCCGGTGATAGAATGACCGTGCGGCACTTCACGTCTGGTCTTTCACCCGCTCCGCATGACGGGCGCGCACGCTGGCGAACGCATCATCAACACTGACACCGCGCGCGGGATCGGCCCTCATCGCGTCGAAGCTCTGGGCTACCTGATGCTGGAGCCAGCGCCCGACTGCCTCATCGCGTTCTTTCAGCGCACGGATACCCGCGCGGATCACCTCGCTCGCCGAAGCATAATCACCCGCGCTCACCTTCGCGTCGATAAACGCTGCCTGATCGCCCGGCAGGCTGATGGTTCTTTTCTGAATGGTAGCCATGATACATCTCCAGCGTTCATCATATCACGGGGTATGAATAATTCATACCATCGGGCCGAGCAGATTGAAAATATGTGCTGCACCTCATCGACATCTTGACGATACCGCAAAGACTATGGCCGTGGTTTGTCGGCGAAATGCTTGATCGCGTATTCCGCAACACGCTGGTTCGACTGCCTTGCGTCATCGAGCCAGAACGGGAAGAGTTGCCACTGGTGGATCATGCCAGGCCAGATTTCGGTCTCGACGTCGACTCCGACCTTTCGGGCCTTTTCAGCCAGCCTTAGCGTATCGTCCAGCAATGCTTCGCCCGAACCGACCTGGACAAGCAATGGTGGAAACCCGGTCATGTCGCCATAGAGGGGCGACACCATCGGATCAGTGGGAGAGCGTGTTCCGAGATAAGCCTTGCGCATGAGATCGAGTTGAGCGGTGTCGATCAGTGGATCGGTACTGGCGTTGGCCGTCAGCGATGCGCCTGTTGCAGCCAGATCCGTAACGGGGCTCATCGCCACGACAGCCGCAGGCAACGGTCCCTTGACCCGCATCTGCCTGAGCGTGGCTTCGATCGCGAGGTTTCCGCCGACGGATTCGCCGACGACGACGACATTGCTGGCCTCATAGCCGGAACCAAGCAGCCACCGGTAGGCTGTCAGCGCGTCGTCGATTTGTGCGGGATAGGGGTTATCAGGTGCAAGCCTGTAGTCGATGAGAAGCACGTCGGCGGACGCCGCCTTGGCCAGTGCGCCCGCTATTGCCCGGTGCGTGCGCAACGAACCGCCATAGAAGCCGCCGCCGTGGATATAGAGAATGGCGCGCTTGCCGATCGGATGATGCAGCCTTGCCGGCCAGATGAGTTGCGCATCGACACCATCGGCATCTACCGGCCTGATTTGCACGCGCGTCGGCTCGGGGGTGGCCTCCATCATGTCTTCGAACGCGTTGCGCCGATCGCGAAGGCTGTCGGCCTTCGCATAATAGTGCTTCCATGTTTCGACGAGCTTGCGGACCTGGTCCTTCGAAACCTGCGTCTGGACCGGCGTATCCCCGGCGCTGGTGGGCGACATCGAGAAGGCGACGGCAAGGCTTGCGACCAGACATGTTTTGGTCAATCCCGCTATTGAGCGCATGATCGCCGCGGACGCAAGCCCGCGCGATATGTCGACCCGCCGCCGCAAAATCTCCATCACAAGCACCGCGAAACCTCCGATTCAGGACATCTGTCGAGACAGGTGAAACCTGCCACGACCACGGGCCCTGTCAAGCTCGCCATGGTTTAGGAGGCGACCCTTTTCGGCGTGTGAAAGTAATGCCTCTGTCGTATGCCAGCTAGGCTTTGGCCGCGAGTTCTTCCACGCGCTTCAGATTGACCACGGCCTTTACCGGCAGGTGATCGGAGGCAATGCGGGCAAGCGGCGTGTCGTGCGCCTCGACCGCTGTCACAACCCCCTTGCGATTTGCCATGATGCGATCAAGCGCGAGTACGGGAAGTCGTGCGGGAAAGCTCGGCACGGCGAGCGGCTGCGGGCCAAAGGCGGATTGGAACGTGTGCAGCGATGAACGGTCACCGAGCCGCCATTCATTGAGATCGCCGAGCAGGATTGTCGGGACCTCACGCTTGTCGGCCATCAGTTCGACCAGCATTTTGGCCTGCTGTGCGCGCGAATGGCGAAGCAGGCCGAAATGGGCGGCGATGATGCGCAAGGCCCCGCCGTGTTCGAGATCGAGTTCGGCGACAAGCGCGCCGCGCGGCTCAAGCCCGGGAAGGTTGATCTGGTGTACGTCACGGACGAGGCCACGCTTGAAGAGCACGACATTGCCATGCCAGCCGTGAGCCTTGGCCATGCCGTTAACCGGCACCGGGATCAGTCCGGTCTCCCGTTCCAGCCGGCCGAGATCGAGTATGCCGGTACGCTCGCCAAACCGGGTGTCGGCTTCCTGAAGCGCAATCACATCGGCATCGATTTCGTGGATGACCCGGCTGGTGCGCTCCGGATCGAAACGACGATCATTGCCGACACATTTGTGAACGTTGTAAGAGGCAATCAAAGTGCCGTCCGAGCGCGCCTTCTTCTCCGAATGTGCTGCATCCAGTCGCTTTTTTCGATTGCGGATCGATGCGAGGATGTTTGAGGGCAGACTGTCCTTTTTGGCATGCATCGGAGTTTGCTCGCGCTCCGTTGGTCGAAGTGGTTTGATCCGGAGTATAGGCCGGCTATTGAAACTTGCCACGCCTTTAGGCCGAAGAAATCCGCTACAAATAAGGCGATCCGAGCCAGAGAACCTTCTCGAGCAGCCGGACAGCGAAAGGTCGCGCACGCAGCCCCTGCAAAGTAACCGGCGACGCCGATTTGATGGCCTCGTCGATATGCTCGTCAATCTCGTTGGCAAAGCCTTCATTCAGCACTTCCAGGTCGACCTCGAAATTCAGCCGCAGCGATCTCGGATCGAGATTGGATGATCCGACATAGGACCAGACCCCATCGATCGACAGCAGCTTGGAATGGCTGAAGGCGCCGCTCGAGCGCCAGATGCGGCAATAGCTGGTGAGGATCTGGTCGAACTGGGCGGTCATCGCCCGGTCGACCAGGACGAGGTTGTTGACGGAGGGAACGACGATATCAACCTCGACGCCACGGCGTGCGGCGGTCGCCAGTGCGCTGATCAGCTCTCGGTCCGGGAGGAAATAGGGCGACATGATGCGGATCGATTTGCGCGCAATGGAAAAGGCGCCCATCAGCATCTTGTGGTTCGTCTCGATGCTTCTGTCGGGCCCGGACGCCACGACGCGCATGAAGACGGGATCCCCCGGTTGGCGCTCGGGCATCGCGGTTCGCCATGCTTCCCCTTGCAGGATCTCGCCCGTCGTGAAGCGCCAGTCCTCGGCGGCAACATTGAAGAGGTCGGCAACAACCGGCCCGGTAACACTGAAATGGGTGTCGCGCGCAAAGCCCTCCCCTGCTATTTCGCGGGTAAAGCCTGCCCGGATGTTCATGCCGCCGGTCAGCGCGATGCGGCCATCGACGATGAGGATCTTGCGGTGGGTGCGCAGGTTCGCATAGGGCAAACGCAACCCCATGATAACGTTGCCGTTGAAGACCGAGACCGTGACGCCGCCATCTGCAAGATATCCGAGTATGCTCGGCACCGAATAGCGGGCGCCGACCGCATCGATCAGCACGCGCACCTCGACGCCCCGCTTGACTGCAGCAATAAGGGAATCGCCGATCCTCAATCCGATCGGGTCGCGGTCAAAGATGTAGGTCTCAAGCAGAACACTGCGAGCCGCACTGTCGATTGCCGCCTTCATTGCGCCATAGCAGTCGTCGCCGGTCTCCAGCATGTCGATCGTGTTGCCGGTTGCCAGCGGAACGCGGGCGACGCGGTCGCCGAGTGTCTGGAGGGCAGCGAAACGCCGGCCAAAGCCGCTGATGACGATATCCGTGTCGGCGTCGAAGCTTTCGAGCTCATCGAGGTCCGCGTCGGGGATCAGCGCATCGCGCCGAAGGCTCAGCGAGGCGCGCCGGATACGATTGATACCGGCGATCGCATAGAGCACAGCACCGACGATCGGTGAGAGGATGATCACCCCGACCCAGCCGATTGCGGCGCGGACCTCTTCCTTTGTCATGGCCGCGTGGATTGCTGCCGCGGCGCCCATGGCGAGCGAAACAACGAATAGAATATGCGGCCAGTAGGTCGATATGAGATAAAACATTGCGTTGAACTATAAACACAAAGCTGCAGTGTTCAATTGCGCACTCATGGGCATGAAGCGTCCGGCCTTGCCGGCGCAAAAACTGTGTTCGGCAAGCAAAAAGCGTGCACCGCGCAGCAGCCGAATGCTGCGATGCGGGATTTATTTTTGCAGTGTGTCAAAAATTGCTTGAACCCGCACGATTACTCTGGAACTCTGAGGCCAGTATCGCGTTAGATTACGGGCCTCACTGACTGGAGATCGGCGATGACAGAAACTCGCGAAGAGTGGATCAGGAAGCGTGCCTATGCGCTTTGGGAAGAGGAAGGGCGTCCAACGGGACGAGATTTCAAACATTGGGAACAGGCCCGTGCCGAACGCCAAGCGCTCGAAGGGTCTGCTGCATCCCCGGATGGCAAGGAAGTGAAGACGCGCAAACGCACCGCCTCTGCTTCCAACGCAAATGGCGCCTTAAAGGGCTCCGCCCCAAGAAAGACAGCTGGCCGCAAATCGGCCTGATCGCTTGCTTCCATTGTTGCGAAGGGCATCACCATGACGCCCTTCGTCACATGATTGCATTGCTTCTGCCCTATTGGTTTCCAATGGGCACGAAAGGTGCGTCAAGGGAAGAATAAGCATGACTGCGCATGACGCCGACCTCGCGGAAAAAATGCTGCGGCGACAATCGGCGCTGGAACTAAAATCGAATTTGGAAGTTGATAGATTTGTCGTAGCGGATTGCCGCCTCCGCATCGCGCCTTGAGGGTAAAATGACCGCTCTTGTCATCGCCGCGTTAGCCTATCTGGCCCTCGCCCTGATCCTTGTCTATGCGATCGACAATCTCGTTGCACTGTTCTTTCCGGATGCACATTCTGCCATACCGCTGCATTTTCCCACCTTTGAGAAGATGATGTCGTTGTCGCGCAAATATTATCGCAAGTAAGCGACCTCGTCGGCGCACTTTCCGTCAGCTTCTGCCCCTTTGGGTTTGCTAGAACGTTGGAACTTTTCGAGCGTCAGTTGGTTGCCCTTTTCTCTGTCAGAAAAGGAGCCAGACATGCCAAGAGGCGACAAATCCGCTTACACGGACAAGCAGAAAAGAAAAGCCGAACATATCGAGGAAGGCTACGAAGACCGTGGCGTTTCCACCAAGGAGGCCGAACGGCGGGCCTGGGCGACGGTCAACAAGGAAAGCGGTGGCGGCAACAAGTCCGGCTCCGGTCGTGGCAAGCAAGATACCCACGAGGCATCGGAAAAGGGTGGGCGCAAGGGCGGCGCCGCCTCCGCAGCGCGTTCTGCTGCCGAGCGCTCGGCTTCGGCCAAGAAAGCAGCAGCGACGCGCAAACGCAACGCGCAGCACGCGCATCACTGATCTCCAGCAAGCCACCGGGAGGGGCCTCATGGCATATGAACTGTACTATTGGGATGGCATTCAAGGCCGCGGCGAGTTTGTCCGTCTGGCCCTGGAAGAAGCCCAGGCGGACTATGTCGACGTCGCCAGGCAATCCGGGCCCGCGATGGGAACCGGAGCGATGCTGGACCTGATGAAGAGCAAGCGCGAGCCCCACATTCCCTTTGCGCCGCCGTTTCTGAAGGACGGCGAGCTCATCGTCTCGCATGTCGCCAATATTCTCTCCTATCTTGGCCCAAAACTTGGCCTCGCGCCGGAAGATGAGAAACTGCGCTGCGTCGCCAATGGCCTGCAGCTGACCATCACGGACCTGGTGGCCGAGGTGCACGACACGCATCACCCGATCGCCACCTCCCTTTACTATGAGGATCAGAAGGAGGCGGCGAAAGCCCGCTCCGCCGCCTTTATCAGCGAGCGCATTCCAAAGTTCCTCGGCTACTTCGAGCAGGTGCTGCAACAGAACCCTGAGGGGCCGAACCATATCGTTGGCGATGCTCTGAGCTATGTCGACTTGTCGCTGTTTCAGGTCATCGAGGGCTTGCGATATGCCTTTCCAAAAGCGATGAAAGCCTATGCGGCCGACTATCCGGGGCTGATCGCGTTGCACGATGCCGTCACCGGGCGCCCGAACATTACCGCCTACCTGCAGTCGGACCGCCGGCTTGCCTTCAACGAGGACGGAATTTTTCGGCACTATCCTGAACTTGATCTCGCGCCATAGCGGATATGGCATTGCCCCGGCTTGAGGGAGGCTGATAAGCTCCCTGCAACTCGCCCCAAACCGTCCCGTCACATTCCCGGAGGCTATCGCTGCCATGGCAAATCTTGCTCAATTGCTTGCATCCATCAAAATCCCCGACCTCGCCGGCAAGGCGGTGCTGATCACCGGTGCCTCGACTGGTATCGGTGCAGCGCTCGCCCGCGCCTTTGCCGCGCAGGACATGAAGGTTGGCATTCATTACAATGCGAGCCGGGAGCCCGCCGAAGCGCTTGCCGACGAAATCAGGGCAGCCGGCGCAACCGTGCATCTCGTTCATGGCGACGTGTCGAAGGAGGGCGAGACGGAGCGTGTCGTCGAAGAGACGGCCAGAACCTTCGGGCATCTCGACGGGCTGGTAAACAATGCCGGCGGCATGCTCGGCCGCAAGCCAACCGCCGAATATACCGACGAGCACTACATGAAGGTCATGGATCTGAATGCCCGCTCGGTTCTCGCTGCGACGCGCGCGGCCCATCCATGGCTGAAGAAGCAGGGCGGCTTCATCATCAACACGACCTCGATCGCCGCCCGCAACGGTGGCGGCAATGGTGCCGTGCTCTATGCGGCATCGAAGGGCTTCGTCTCGACGATCACGCGCGGCCATGCCAAGGAGTTCGTTCCTGACCGCATTCGGGTCAACGCGGTGGCGCCGGGCGTCATCGGCACGCCGTTCCATGAGCGCTACACCAACGACGAACAGATGGAGTTGCAGCGCAAGACGATTCCGATGGGTTTCGTCGGAACGCCGGAGGATTGCGTCGGCGCCTATCTCTTCCTGGCATCGCCGACGCTTTCCGGCTACATCACCGGCCAGATCATCGAGGTCAATGGCGGCCAGCTGATGCCGTAAGCGTTGGCTTGCACAAAGAAAAACGGCGCGGACGATCTCCGCGCCGTTTTCGTTTTGCGATGAAAATCAGACGCGCTCCAGCGCGATGGCAATCCCTTGCCCGACGCCGATGCACATGGTCGACAGCGAGTAGCGCCCACGGGCTTCCCGCAGTTCCATTGCAGCCGTCCCCGTGATGCGCGCGCCGGACATGCCGAGCGGATGGCCAAGCGCGATGGCGCCGCCGTTGCGGTTCACACGGCCGTCATCGTCGGCTACGCCGAGTTCGCGCAGAACCGCCAGACCCTGCGAGGCGAAAGCCTCGTTGAGTTCGATGACGTCGAACTGATCCTGCGTCATGCCAAGCCGTGCCATCAGTTTGCGCGATGCCGGAACCGGGCCGATACCCATGACGCGCGGCGGCACGCCGGCAGCCGCTCCGCCCAGAATGCGGGCGATCGGTGTCAGTCCATACTTTCTGGCAGCAGCTTCGCTTGCAATGATCAGGGCGGCAGCGCCGTCATTTACACCGGAGGCATTGCCCGCTGTCACTGTCCCGCCCTCTTTCTTGAAGGGTGTGGCAAGCCTGGCAAGCGCTTCCATTGTCGTCGCGCGCGGATGCTCATCCTTCTCCACGACGACAGGATCGCCCTTGCGCTGGGGAATGGTGACGGAGGTGATTTCCTTTGCCAGCCGGCCATTGGCCTGCGCGGTCGCGGCCCTGGCCTGGCTTCGAACCGCAAAGGCGTCCTGATCCTGGCGCGAGACCTTGTAGTCCTCGGCGACGTTCTCGCCGGTCTCCGGCATGGAATCGACGCCGTACTGCTTCTTCATCAAAGGATTGATAAAACGCCAGCCGATCGTCGTGTCGTAGATCTCTGCGTGGCGGGAGAATGCCGTTTCCGCCTTCGGCATGACGAAGGGCGCGCGCGACATGCTTTCAACGCCGCCTGCAATCACCAGTTCGGCTTCGCCTGCCCTGATGGCGCGGGCAGCCGCGATGATGGCGTCCATGCCAGAACCACAGAGACGATTGATGGTCGTACCTGGCACCGAGACCGGCAGGCCCGCCAGCAGCGAGGACATGCGAGCGACATTGCGGTTGTCTTCGCCGGCCTGGTTGGCGCAGCCGAAGATCACATCGTCAACCGCTTCCCAGTCGACATTGCCGTTGCGCTCAATCAGCGCCTTCAACGGCACGGCGCCGAGATCGTCAGCGCGAACCGCTGACAGCGAACCGCCGAAGCGCCCGATCGGGGTGCGGATATAGTCACAGATATAGGCTTCGGTCATCAGGCTTCTCCCTTAGAGTTCCGGAACGACGAGATCGGCAACTGGACCGTCGATGTAGAGAGGCGCGCCGGTCATCGCCTGCAATTCCTCGACCGTCATGGCGGCAAGCTTCTCGCGCAACACGAAACGGCCTTCCACGATGTCGATCACGGCATGGCTCGTATAGACGCGGGTGATACAACCGACCCCGGTCAGCGGGAAGGTACATTTGTCGACAAGCTTCGGCTCGCCGTTCTTGGTGACGTGCTCGGTGATGACGCAGACCTGCTTGGCGCCGTGCACGAGATCCATGGCGCCACCGACTGCCGGTACGCCCTTGGCGCCGACCCTCCAGTTGGCGAGATCGCCATTCTGAGCCACCTGGTAGGCGCCGAGGATCGCGACGTCGAGATGGCCGCCGCGAACCATGGCGAAGCTGTCGGCATGGTGGAAGAAGGCCGAGCCGGGCTTCAGCGTCACCGGCCGCTTGCCGGCATTGATGAGATCCCAGTCCTCCTCTCCGGCGGGCGGTGCCTCGCCGAAATCGAGGATGCCGTTTTCCGTATGGAAAATCGCCTGGCGGCCTGGCGGCTGATAGCGTGCCACCATTTCCGGAAAGCCGATGCCGAGGTTCACATAGGCACCGTCGGCAATGTCCTGGGCTGCGCGCCATGCGATGCTGGCATTGGAAAGCTTGATGTCTTCGCGGGTGTTGATGATGCTGATATCGACGGTCATTGATAGACCACTCCGGCTCGAACGAGCTCTTCTTCCTGGGCGGGATTGGCGACCTCGACGACACGGTCGACGAAGATGCCGGGGGTGACGACATGCTCGGGGTCGATGCCGCCGGCGGGAACGATGCTGGAAACCTGGACGATGGTCTTGCCCGCCGCCATGCACATCAGCGGATTGAAGTTGCGCGCCGCCTTGTTGTAGGTGAGGTTTCCGTGGGTGTCGCCAAGATGGGCCTTGACGATGGCGAAATCCGCCTTCAGCCAGCGCTCCTGCACATAATGCCGGCCGTCGAATTCGGCGATCACCTTGCCCTCGGCAAGTTCGGTGCCGTAGCCCGTCGGCGTGTAGAAGGCCGGGATGCCGGCGCCGCCAGCGCGGATGCGCTCGGCAAGCGTTCCCTGAGGCACCAGCTCCAGCTCGATCTCTCCCGCAAGATACCTGTCCGTGAAGGCGCGCGGGTCGGACGAGCGCGGAAAGGAGCAGATCATCTTCCTCACCATGCCGGCGTCGATCATCGCGGCAATCCCGATGCGGCCGTTGCCGGCATTGTTATTGATCACCGTGAGGTTCCTCGGCCCCTTGTCAATCAGGGCGTGGATCAGTTCGATCGGTGCGCCCGACCCGCCGAAGCCGCCAATCATGACGGTCGCTCCGTCTCCGATTTCGGAGATGGCCTCAGCCGTGCTCCCGATAGTCTTGTCCATGCTGGATCACTCCTTGCCGGCGAGATGCTCCTCTGCGCCCTTCACCGATGGATAAAACGCGACGGCAGGGCGGGCAAGGCATTTTGTGCGGTATTTGACATTTGTTCGTATATCGCACAAAACAATGCGGCCACAGTATTCTGACCGGGATCCAGCAATAAGCCCGCGATCAAAGGAGGAACCATGCGCGAAACTGATTTTGTCAGCGGCTTTGCCAGAGGACTGAAGGTCATCGAGGCGTTCGAGGAGACCCGCCAGCGGCTTTCGATCGCTGACGCCGCGAAGTTGACCGGCCTCGACCGCGCCACGGTGCGCAGGTCGCTGCTGACGCTGGCCGAACTCGGCTATGCCGAATATGACGGCAAGTTTTTCGCCCTGACGCCCAAGATCCTGCGGCTCGGGCACTCCTATCTCTCGGCAACGCCCCTGCCCGTCCTCATCCAGCCGCATCTCGATCAATTGTCGGAAAAAGCCGGGCAGAGCGCATCCGCCTCCGTGCTCGATGGCACAGAGATCGTCTATATCGCCCGCGCTTCGCAGCGGCGTGTCATGTCGATCAACCTGACGCCGGGCAGCCGCCTTCCCGCCTTCTGTGCCTCGATGGGTCGCGTCCTGCTGTCAGCGCTGCCGGAGGCCGAGGCCAGGGCTGTCCTTGCCCGCACCGACCTCAAGCAAAATACGCCAAACACCAAGACCGACGTCGAGGAACTGATGGCGGAGTTTCGGCGTGTGCGCGATCAGGGTTACGCCGTGATCGACCAGGAACTGGAAATCGGCCTCTGCTCCATTGCAGTTCCGGTCGAGAACGATCGCGGGCAGACGGTGGCGGCAATCAATATCGGCGCACCGGCCGCACATGCACCAGCCGCGGAAATGCCGGCTCGCTACCTGCCGCTCCTTCGAGAGACACAGAAGGCGCTCCGCCTCGTGCTGCGCTAGACACCAAGCTTCGCACGCTCCGCCATGCGCCATGATCGAGGCGTCTGGCCAGCCTGTTTGAGGAAGAAGCGCGAGAAATAGGCGGGGTCTGAAAACCCGAGCCGGTAAGCGATCTCCTGGACGCTGCCAAAGGTGAAGACCAACTCGCGTTTTGCCTCATCGAGGAGCTTTCGGGCAATCAACTCATGCGCACCGTAACCGCTCGTGGCGCGCACGATCCGGTTCAGGTGGGTCGGCGAGATGCCGAGCGCCCTGGCATAGAAAGCTGCCGGCTGGTGCGATTTGAAATGCCGCTGGATCAGGCCGTGCAGCAGCTCCATGCGACGTTCATTCTCGTCGGCGGCCGCCTCGTCGTCCTGTCTTTCAGAGGAGAGACGCGCGGTCAACAACAATGCCGACGTCAGATAGGACTCGAGCAGGTCGTTGCGCCCGCTCTTGCGCTGCGCAAATTCGCGTCCGAGCCGCTGCAGGCAGGCAGCCACGTAGCGCGCCTCCTCATCATCCATGTCGAGCCTCGTCAGATGCGGCGATGCCATCCACTCGCCGAGGCGGCTGCGGTCGCCGGGGATTGCCTTCAGATGCGAGCTCAACACCGTGATGACGAAGCCGTCGATGTCCCTGGAGAAACGAAAACCGTGATCGAGGCCGGGGGGAACGGTAATGACCGACTGACCTTCGATCGGGTGCCAGGCGCCTGAGAACATTGCCTCGCCGGAGCCGCTATCGATGTACAATATCTGAAAGAAACTGTCGTGGCGATGTGGCCGGATCTCGAAATGATGCAGGCTGCTGCGGGCGGGAATTGTTTCGCAGTGCAGCCAAAACTCCGGCTTTTTGCCGGTATTCTCGCCGTAGAGCTCGTAGGTCGGCACAATCCTTACCATTCCTGCCTCCGTCACCCGATGTTCGCTTTGTGCAATTTCATGATGGATTTGTCCATTGTTGATGGCGCCTTGCCCGGTCAAGATTTGACAAAAGACAAGTGCGGGAGGACACCATGCGCACCAAGGTAGCCATCATTGGCTCCGGCCCTTCGGGACTTTTGCTTGGCCAGTTGCTGACGGAAGCCGGCATCGACAACGTCATCCTGGACCGCGTTGCCAAGGATTATATCCTTGGCCGCGTACGTGCCGGCGTGCTGGAGGAAGGAACCGTTGGGCTCATCGATGAGGCAAAGGCTGGCGCGCGCATGCATGCCGAAGGTCTCCCTCATGATGGCTTTTCCCTTGCCTTCGACGGGCGCGACCATCGCATCGACCTGTTCGGTCTGACCGGCGGCAAGCGCGTCGTGATCTACGGGCAAACGGAAGTCACCCGCGACCTGATGGAGCGACGCGAGGCCAGCGGCGCGCTGACGATCTACGAGGCAGCGAATGTCAAGCCGCACGATTTCGATGGATCGGCCCCTCACGTCACCTACGAAAAGGATGGTGTCACGCGCCGCATCGACTGTGATTTCATCGCCGGCTGCGACGGTTTCCATGGCGCCAGCCGCAAGGCGGTTCCCGAAAGGTCGCTGCGCACATTCGAGAAGATCTACCCCTTCGGCTGGCTTGGAATTCTGGCCGAGGTCGCTCCCGTCAACCATGAGCTGATCTATGCCAACCACCCGCGGGGATTTGCGCTCTGTTCCATGCGCTCGGAGCATCGCAGCCGCTACTACATCCAGTGTCCACTCGATGAAAAGGTCGAGGATTGGAGCGATGACCGCTTCTTTGACGAACTTCGCCGCCGCCTGCCTGCGCATCATGCCGATGCGCTTGTGACCGCGCCTTCCTTCGAGAAGTCGATCGCACCGCTTCGCTCCTTCGTTGCCGAGCCGATGCGCTTTGGCCGCATGTTCCTTGTCGGCGACGCCGCCCATATTGTTCCGCCGACCGGTGCGAAAGGCCTCAATCTCGCCGCGAGCGACGTGCATTATCTGTTCTCGGGCCTGATCGAACACTACCAGGATCGTTCGAACGCAGGCATCGACACCTATTCCCAAAAGGCACTCGCCCGCGTTTGGAAGGCGGTCCGTTTCTCCTGGTGGATGACAACGATGATGCACCGGTTCCCCGATACCGGTGATTTCGACCAAAAGATTCAGGAAGCCGAACTCGACTATCTGACGCATTCACGCGCAGCTTCGACCGCGCTTGCGGAAAACTACGTCGGCCTTCCCTACTAGCTTCCCTTCCGCCATCCACGGAAGGGTGCACGGAGAGCGGCGGTGGTTAATGCGTCCCACCGCTGCTCGCCCATCGATCGAGACCCCTGTCGGCTGGCAGGCTTGCTGGCGTCAGACCTTGCGGAATTCGAGTTCGTAGACGACTTCCTCGCCGTTCTTTGGATCGACCCCAGGGGCGCCGCTGATGACAAGCCTGTTGCCGTCGATGGAGAACGGCCGGATCAGGTCGCTGACGCCCCAGGCCGGATTCCAGCTCGCATCGACATGGTGCACCACGCGTCCATTCTCGAAGGTATAGCTTCCGGCATAGGCGAGCATGGAATCGAACAGCGCGACCTTTTCGGCGTCCGTCGGCACTTCGCCCTTGAGTGCCGGTCGCTCGCGGCTGACGACCACAGCCATCACCCGGCCATCCGGATGATAGGAGAGATACCCGACGGGGTCGGGCCCCATCGCATTCGTAACCACCCCGGTCGCAACAGCACGGCGCGTCCAGGATACCATTCTCCATGTTCCATGTAATGCGGCTGCACTTCCCATAATGTGGCTCCCACGCGCAGTTGCACGAGCTGGACGATACCACGCGGGCCGTATCCGCAACAGGGTCGCTAGGTCTTGGCGGCAACCTCCATCGCCGCCTCCCGCAGCGTCTGCATGAGGATCGAGAGCGGCAGCGAGGGAATGGCGTCCGTGCGCATTGTCAGTCCGACCGGTCCTTTTGTTTCGCTGGTGTCAATCGGCAAGACTTCCAGGAGGCCGTCGGCGATATCGGTTGCGACCACACCCGTGGAAATGATCCAGATGGCGTCGCTCGACCGCACGAAGGCGCGGCCAAATGAATCGGAGACCGTTTCGATCTGGTTCGGCAGACTGGCGACGCCGTTGGCAATCAGGAAGCTTTCCACGAACGGGCGAATGATCGAGGCGCGCGTCGGCATCAGCACGGTATATTCACTGAGCTTCGCAAACAGCGACTGGCGCGATTTCAGCAGCGGATGGCCGGCACGCACGGCAAAGACGACCTGTTCGGAGTAAAGATGCTCGAAGGAAAAGCCGGCCATCTTTTCCGCCCCGGCAAGCCGCCCGACGACGAGATCGAGGTCGCCGATGCGCAGCTGCTCCAAAAGCACCGCATTCTCTCCCGTCACGATCTTGATGCGGCTCCAGGTGTTTTCCTTGAGGAAAAGCTCCATGGCACGCGGCATGATCCGCGTCGAAACCGTCGGCAAGGCGCCGATCCGGATCGGCGGCGCCTCGCCGAAACGCTCCTGGGATACCGAATCAAGGCCCTGGCGCAAGGCCGTGAGCGCTGCTCCCGCATGGCGGAGAAAAACGTCGCCATAGCGGGTGATCTTGATGCCGCGCCCGTCGCGCTCGAAGACCGCAACGCCAAGCACCTCCTCCAGTTCGCGGATCGTCTTCGTCACCGCCGGCTGGCTGACATTGAGCAGTCCGGCTGCCTTCATCACGCTTTTCTGTCGCGCGACCTCGACAAATGTCTGTAGATGACGAAACTTCACCCGACTGTCGATCATGAATTTCATAACTCCGGAGTTATCGAAATGCCACGAAATATCATTTTACCTAACCAGATTAAACATCCAATTTGAACCAGGGTCTGTGTCGGACCCTCTCGTCAAGTCGAGTGCGACTTGCATGGAGACCGGCACGGAGAGGAGATTTGCCGTGCAGTTTGCCCGTATCAATGACATCGCGATCCACTACCAGCTGATCAGCGGCCCAGCTGACAAGCCGGTCATCGTCTTTGCAAACTCGCTCGGCACCGATTTTCGCATCTGGCGCGACGTGATCGTGCGACTGGCCGGGGACTACGCGATCATTGTCTACGACAAGCGGGGCCATGGGCTTTCCGATGTCGGTCAGGTTCCCTATTCGATCGAAGATCATGCGTCCGATCTTGCCGGCCTGCTCGATCTTCTTGCGGTCAAGCAGGCCTTCATCTGCGGTCTTTCCGTGGGCGGATTGATTGCTCAGGCGCTCTACAAGGCGCGGCCCGACATGGTGCAGGGACTGATCCTGTGCGATACGGCGCACAAGATCGGCACCACCGAAAGCTGGAATGCACGGATTGCAACCGTCGCCAGCAAGGGTATTGCGAGCATTGTCGACGGCGTCATGAAGCTCTGGTTCACGCCGGCTTTCCGGCGACCGGAGAACACGGCCTATCACGGCTACAGCAACATGCTCATGCGCCAGCCGGTGGAAGGCTATCTTGCCACCTGCGAGGCAATCCGCGATGCCGACTACACGGACGTGGCCAAAAGGATCAGCGTTCCGACGATCTGCATTGTCGGTGATCAGGACGGCTCAACGCCGCCCGATCTCGTCAAGTCGACGGCCAGGCTCATTCCGAACGCCCGCTTCGAGATCATACGCGATGCGGGCCATATCCCTTGCGTCGAACAGCCGGAAGCGCTGACGGCAATCATCCGCGCATTCATCGATTTCGCATTGCATGGAGAAAAGAGCCCATGAGTGAACTCCACCAGCCGTCGAAGCGTTTCGAGCAGGGAATGGCGACGCGCCGTGCCGTGCTGGGCGATGCCCATGTCGATCGCGCCGAATCAAGCTCGACCCCGTTTGACAAGCCGTTCCAGGACCTGATCACGGAGGCGGCCTGGGGACATGTCTGGTCGCGCCCGACACTGACGCGCCGCGAGCGGTCGATCGTGACGATCGCGCTTCTGGCAGCACTTGGCCAGGACGACGAGGTGGCGATGCATGTCCGCGCCACCGCCAACACCGGCGCCTCGCGCGATGATATTTGCGAAGCGTTGCTGCACGTGGCGATCTATGCCGGCGTTCCCGCCGCCAATCACGCCATCAAGATCGCCAAGCATGTTTTCGAACAGATGGACGCCGGCAAGGCGGCCTGAAAGGCATAGGATGTCCGATCTTCCCAACCGCAAGCCCGAAACCGGCGCCTTCTTCGCGCGAGACCGCGAATGGCATGCGCCTGCCTTCACTCCAGGCTACAAGACCTCGGTCCTGCGTTCGCCGCAGCGCGCGCTGTTGTCGCTCGACGGAACGATCTCGGAAATCACAGGGCCGGTCTTCGGCCACTCCGTCATCGGTGAGCTCGACAACGATCTGATCCACAATTTCGCCAGGCCGGGCGAAAGTGCCATCGGCGAGCGCATTATCGTCCACGGCCGTGTGCTCGACGAACGTGCACGCCCGGTACCCGGTGCCCTTGTCGAGTTCTGGCAGGCCAATGCCGGCGGGCGCTATCGGCACAAGAAGGAAACCTATCTCGCCGCCATCGATCCGAACTTCGGCGGATGCGGGCGCTGCATCACCGATGAATATGGTCAGTATGCGTTTCGCACGGTTCGCCCGGGAGCCTATCCCTGGCCGAACGGCGTCAACGACTGGCGCCCGGCCCATATCCACTTTTCGATCTTCGGCCATGGCTTTTCCCAGCGTCTGATCACGCAGATGTATTTCGAGGGTGATCCGATGATCTGGAAATGTCCGATCGTCGGCACGATCCCCGACAAACGCGCCATCGAGCAATTGATTGCGCCGCTCGACTGGGGCAACACGATTCCGATGGATGCGCGCGCCTACAAGTTCGACATCGTTTTGCGCGGCCGCCGCTCGACGATGTTCGAAAATCGCATGGAGGGGAACTGATGGTTCAGGAACTCGGCTATCTCAAGGAAACGCCCTCACAGACGGCAGGCCCCTATGTCCATATCGGCCTGACCCCGAACTTCTGTGACATCAAGGGCGTCTATGAAAATGACCTCGGAACGGTGATGGTCAACGACAAGACGCTTGGCGAGCGCATCACGGTGACAGGCCGCGTTTTTGACGGTGCCGGTGCCCTGGTACGCGATGCAGTCATCGAAATCTGGCAGGCCGACGGCGCCGGCCTCTATAACAGCCCGTCGGAGATGCGTGGCACGGCAGATCCGAACTTTACCGGCTGGGGCCGTTGCCCGACACGCGCCGAAGACGGCGTTTTCACCTTCGACACCGTCAAGCCGGGCCGCGTTCCCTTCAAGGACGGCCGCAAGATGGCGCCACATATCACCTTCTGGATCGTCGCACGCGGCATCAACATCGGCCTGCATACGCGCATGTATTTTCCAGAGGAGGCCGAAGCCAACAAGGCCGACCCGCTGCTTCTGCGCATCGAGCACCGGGAACGCGTCGACACGCTGATCGCCCAGCGTGACGGATCGACCTATACTTTCGACATCCGGCTGCAGGGCGACAGGGAGACCGTGTTCCTCGATATCTGACCGCAGGGACTTGCGTTAAGGCCATTGCAGGCGCAGTTGTCGGTCGCAGCAAGAAAGACACCGATGACCATCTCAGCCTTTGATCACCCGTTTCTGTCTGGCCTGCTCGGCGACGAGGAGACGGCTTCGTATTTCTCCGCGGCGGCGGATATTCGAGCCATGCTCGCGTTCGAAGCAGCACTCGCCAGGGCCGAGGCCGGGCACGGTCTGATTTCGCATGAAGCGGCACGCCATATCGGCACGGTCTGCGCAACGTTTGAGCCGAATGTCCTCAATCTGAGAACGGCCACGGCCCGCGACGGGGTTGTCGTTGCCGATCTCGTGAAACAGCTGCGCGAGGCAGTCGGGGAGCCGTACTTTGATTGCGTTCACCTCGGCGCCACGAGCCAGGATGTCATCGATACCAGCCTGATGGTTCGCCTGAAGGCAATCGCGTTCCTGTTTTCAAATCGGCTTTCGAAGCTTGCCAAGGTGTTCGACAGTCTCGATGCGCAGTTCGGGAAAAGCGCTTTGATGGGGCGGACCCGCATGCAGGCTGCGATCGCGATCACAGTCTCTGATCGTCTTCGCGCCTGGCGCGCACCGCTTGCCGGTTATCGGGACCGGCTGACCGAACAGGGCTTTCCCCTGCAGTTCGGCGGGGCAGCCGGTACTCTGGACAAGCTTCAGGATCTTGCCCCAGCCGTGCGCTCAGCCCTGGCCCAGGAGCTCGGCCTCTCAGACACGCCGCAATGGCAAAGCCAACGTGGGGTCGTCGCGGATTTCGCCAATCTGCTGTCGCTGATCGGTGGCAGCCTTGGCAAATTCGGGCAGGATGTCGCTCTTCTGGCGCAGGCGGGCGATGAGATCGAACTGTCAGGGGGTGGCGGTTCGTCCGCAATGGCGCACAAGCAAAACCCGGTCGCAGCCGAAACGCTCGTTGCTCTGGCGCGCTTCAATGCGACCCAACTCTCCGGCATGCATCAGTCGCTGGTGCACGAACAGGAGCGATCGGGCGCGGCGTGGACGCTGGAATGGCTCATTCTGCCGCAAATGGTCATGGCGACGGCCACTTCGCTTCGCCTGGCTCTGGAACTGGCCGGCAATATCACGCGAATTGGGCACAAATCATAACCCTCGAGGTATGATTTTTGCCGTTTATTTCATTTTACATTACCGTTTTGAATGAGACACTATCGCCAAGGCTTTAGCTGTGAACTAAAGCGGCGGCGTGGGAGTGCGCCATCGTCAATGGGAGGATTTATGAAACGGTTTGTTCTGGCCGCCGTTGCGGCAGTCGTCATGAGCACAGCGGCCTATGCCGATACCATCAAGGTCGGCGTCGTCGGGCCGTTCTCTGGTCCGTTCGCCCTGCAGGGCAAGAACTTCAAAGCCGGTATCGATGCCTACATGGCGATCAACGGCAACAAGGTCGGCGACAACACCGTCGAAGTGATCTATCGCGATCTGCCCGCGGCCGATCCGGCGCAGTCGAAGGCGCTGGCGCAGGAGCTGGTCGTCAAGGAAAAGGTCCAGTACCTCGCGGGATTCTATTTCACGCCTGACGCGATGGCCGTGACGCCGATCCTGAAGCAGGCGAATACGCCGCTCGTCATCATGAACGCGGCCACATCGGCAATCGTCACCAAGAGCCCGCTGGTGGTGCGCACCTCGTTTACCACGTGGCAGACCTCGACGCCGATCGCCAAGGTTGCCCATGACGCCGGCGTCAGCAAGGTCATCTCCGTCGTCAGCGACTACGGTCCGGGCGTCGACGCCGAGAATGCCTTCAAGGCGGCCTTCGAGAAGGAAGGCGGTCAGGTCGTCGAGGCGATCCGCATGCCGCTCTCGACCAACGATTTCAGCCCGATCATGCAGCGTATCAAGGATTCCGGCGCGCAGGGCGTTTTCGCCTTCCTGCCATCCGGTCCGACGACGCTCGGCTTCGTCAAGGCCTACAATGAAAACGGCCTCAAGGCTGCCGGTATCAAGTTCTTTGCGCCAGGTGACCTGACGCAGGAATCCGATCTTCCGGCACTTGGCGATGCTGCTCTCGGCATCCAGACAACATTCCATTATGCCGTCTCGCATGATTCGCCGGAGAACAAGGCGTTTGTCGAGGCTGCAGCCAAGGCAATTGGCAGCAAGGCGGAACTGTCCTTCCCGGCTGTCGGTGCCTATGACGGCATGAACGTCATCTACAAGATGATCGAGGCGACCGGCGGCAAGCAGGATGCAGCCAAGGCAGTCGAGGCAGTCAAGGGCCTGACGTGGGTCAGCCCGCGCGGTCCGGTCTCGATCGATCCGGAAAGCCGCCATATCACGCAGAACATCTACCTGCGCGAAGTCACCAAGGCCGATGATGGCACCTATTACAACAAGGAAGTCCAGACGTTCGAAAAGCAGGGCGACCCTGGCCTTGCGGCTGCGAAGTAGCGACCTCTGACATCTGCAGCGGACCGGGATGCTTGCGGCGCCGAGCGCGCTCTCAGCACCGCAATGCCGGCCCGCTCCAACAGCATCGGGATAGCCTCATGCAAACAGTCTTCAGCATAGCCGTCGATGCGCTTGCCTATGGCATGGTGCTGTTCGTCATCTCGATCGGTCTGTCGGTAACCATGGGATTGATGCGCGTCGTCAATCTCGCCCACGGCGCCTTCGCCATGATCGGCGGTTACATCGCGTCCTATGCCGCGCGCGATCTCGGGCTTGGCTACGGTGTTGCGGTGATTGCCGCTGTCGTTGGGACCGTCATCATCGCAATTCCTGTCGAACGCTTTCTCTACAGGCGGATTTATGGGGCGCCAGAGCTGACGCAGGTGCTGATGACAATCGGCATTACCTTCTGCATCATCGGCATTGCCAACTACGTGTTTGGTCCAACGCTGAAGACGATCCCGCTGCCATCGGGATTGCAGGGTTCGGCGGACCTTGGCTTCCGAACCATCCCTGTTCACCGCCTGTTTGCTATCCTGTGCGGTCTCGCAGTCGCCGGCGGACTTTGGTATGCGATCGAAAGGACCAGCTTTGGCGTGAAGCTGCGCGCCTCCGTCGACAATGCGTCGATGGCGGCAGCACTCGGGGTACGCACCGAGATCATCTATGCGCTAAGCTTTGCCGTTGCCGTTGGCCTTGCCGCATTCGGCGGGGTTGTCGGCGCCGAACTGCTGCCGGTCGAACCCTACTACGCACTGCGCTATATGGTGACCTTCCTCGTGGTCGTTTCGGTCGGCGGTGCCGGGTCCATCCCGGGCGCATTGATCGCCTGCCTCCTGCTCGGCGGCATCGATACGACAGGACGCTACCTGATGCCGGAATTCGGTGAATTCTTCTTCTACCTCGCGGTCATTGCGATCATCTGCATCTTCCCGCGCGGTCTGGCGGGAAGGACGAAATAGAAATGGCTGCCGTCATGAACACCGAAGCAGGCGTTTCCGCCTCCGCCCGCCCCCATCGATCGCTCGGCCGTGATGCGGCAGGCGCTGTGGCGATCCTGATCGTTGCCGTCATCGGCTACTTCCTGTTTCCTGACAATCTTGCGCTGCTTACCCGCATCGTCGCTGTCGCCCTGCTTGTTCTCTCGCTTGATCTTGTCACGGGCTATTGCGGCGTCGCGACGCTTGGACACGCGGCCCTCTTTGGTTCGGGCGCCTATGCCGCAGGTATTCTCTCGGCGCATTATGGCATCAATGATCCGCTGCTGATGACCCTTGCGGGCATCGCTGGCGGCGCTGTCGCGGGACTGATCAGCGGTGTCATTATCCTGCGTGGCCATGGCCTGCCGCAACTCGTCCTGTCGATCGCGCTCATCCATCTCTTCCACGAGTTCGCCAACAAGGCGTCCAGCTGGACCGGTGGGAGTGACGGTCTGTCCGGGATCTCTGCCGACCCGATCCTCGGATATTTCGAATTCGATCTCTACGGCCATACCGCCTACGTCTTTGCGATTGTCCTGCTGCTCATCGTCTTTGTGCTTCTGCGTCTCATCGTGCGCTCGCCCTTCGGCATGTTGTGCCGTGGCATAAAGGAGGATCCGTTGCGCATTAAGGCCATGGGGGCCTCGCCAAAGGCTGCCCTGATGAAGATGTATGTGATCTCGGGTGCGGTCGCCGGCGTCGGTGGGGCACTTAACGCCATCACCACACAGGTCGTTGGCCTTGACAGTCTCTCCTTCACCCTGTCGGCGGAGTCACTGGTCATGCTCGTTCTTGGTGGCACGGGCTCACTGTTCGGTGGGCTTTCCGGCACGGTGATCTTCATGCTCTTCGAGGACTATGTCTCGGCGGCAAATCCATTCCACTGGTTGACGATGGTGGGCGCGCTTTTGATCGCCGTTGTCCTTTTCGCGCCGAAGGGGCTCTACGGCTCCGCCGCAGCCTTCTTTAACCGCAGGAAGGAGGCGGGACAATGAACGCCGTCTTCGAAGTTGCCAACCTGAAGAAATCCTTCGGCGGCCTTGCCGTGACAAACGATGTCTCGCTGTCGATGGCGCCGGGCGATCGCGTGGCGCTGATCGGACCGAACGGTGCGGGCAAAACCACCTTCGTCAATCTTGTGACCGGCAACTTGCAGCCCGATTCCGGCGATGTCCGGCTTGCGGGCGAGACTGTCACCAAAGTTGGTGCCAATGGCCGTGTCAAGCGCGGCCTGGTGCGGTCCTTCCAGGTTACCCGGCTCTTCCTCGAGATGACGTCGGCCGAGCATGTCGCCCTTGCCATCCTCCAGCGTCAAGGACGCACGGGGCGCATGTTCGGGAATTTTCTTGCCATGCCCGATGTGATGGATGAAGTCAGCGAGCTGCTCAGTACGCTGGGGATCGCCCACCTCATGCATCGCAAGGTGAACGAGATTGCGTACGGCCAGCAGCGGCTCCTGGAAATCGCCGTTGCGATGGCCCTGCGGCCAAAGGTGCTCCTGCTTGACGAGCCGGCCGCCGGCGTTCCCCAGAGCGACACCGGTCGCATCGAGCAGGCGCTTGCCGACCTGCCCGCCGATCTTGCTGTCTTGATGATCGAGCACGACATGGATCTTGTTTTCCGTTTCGCCAAGCGCGTTGTCGTCCTCGCGGCAGGCACGATCATCTTCGATGGATCGCCCGCCGACGTTACCAAGGATGCCCGCGTTCGCGAGGCCTATCTCGGGAGCTATGCCAATGCCAGCCACGCCGCTTGAGGTCGAAAACCTGTCCGCCGGCTACGGGCCGACACGTGTTCTCGAAGGCATCTCATTCTCCGTTCCATCAGGCGCGCGCCTTGCCGTTTTAGGCCGCAATGGAATGGGCAAGACCACCCTGCTTGCGACGCTCGCCGGGCAGACCAAACGCTACGACGGCACGATCCGGATCGGTGGTGCCGACGTGACGGCCATGCCAAGTGCGTCACGCGCGCGCAAGGGACTGGGCTATGTTCCCCAGGCGCGCTGCATCTTTCCGACATTGACGGTGGAGGAGAACCTCTTCGTCGGCCTCAAGGGCCGGCCGAAGAGTGCGCTTGAGGAAGCCTATGGCATGTTCCCGCGCCTGAAGGAGCGACGCCGCAATCTTGGCAACCAGCTTTCGGGCGGCGAACAGCAGATGCTGTCGACGGCACGCACGATCCTTGGTCGTCCGTCGGTGCTTCTGCTTGACGAGCCGCTGGAGGGCCTGGCACCCGTCATCTGCGAGGAGCTCATGGCTGCGTTCGCCGAGCTCGCGAAGACCGGCGACATGACGATCCTGCTGGTTGAACAACGCATCCAGAGCGCGCTTGATTTTGCCGACCATGTGATCGTGCTGGAGCGCGGGCGCCTTGCCTGGGCCGGTACGCCAAAGGCGCTGTCGGATGACCACGCGGCTGTCGAGCGCTTGCTTGGCGTTGGCGGTCTGCATTAGGCGGACAAACAGGGGGCACGATCGTCGTCCTGCCCCGTGGCCAAACCGCCCGCGGCGCTCTCATACTATTGACGGAGAAGCACTCAATTGTATTCCCGCAGTCGAGAAACCATCTAATAGACAAGCAATGCGGGCCATGCCGTCTCCCATCTTGTCAGGCGTCATCGTCCGTTTACAGAAAACAAACCATAAGCAGTTGCGTTCTGGCGTGAAAACCGATTGCTTAGAAATATCTACCATTCTGCTCGCAGCTGGTAGAAACGGCACGAAGGATACGGGTCGCCGACAAAACTCAACGCTTCGCTTGTTCGTCAAAGTATGATTACCATGGCGCAGAGAGGTCGGCCCATTTTGAAGACGCGATGAGTAAAGATCTGTTTCAGGTAAAGTTTTGGGGCGTTCGCGGCAGCATCCCGGTCTCGGGCCCCGAATTCGATCGCTATGGCGGCAACACCTCGTGTATCGAAATCCGCTGCGGTGAACACCGGATGATCTTCGACGCCGGATCAGGCGTACGCGAAGCCGGGCTTGCCATGCTCAACGAGGATGTCAGGGATGTCGACCTGTTCTTCAGCCACTGCCATTACGACCACATCATCGGCCTGCCCTTCTTCAAGGCCATCTATTATCCGACGATCGACTTGACAATCTGGTCGGGCCATCTCGACGGCAAGATGAGCACGCGCGAGATGATCGAGCAGTTCATCAGCCCGCCATGGTTCCCGGTCAAGACCGACATCTGCCAGGCGACGATGAGTTTCCGCGACTTTCACGCCGGCCAGATGCTGGAGCCGCGGCCCGGCGTCAAGATCAAGACTTTCATGCTGAACCATCCGGGCGGTGCGATCGGCTACCGCATTGAATGGCAGGGGCGCTCCGTCGCCTTGATCTACGATATCGAGCATATCCCCGGCGTTTACGATCCGGTTGCGCTTGAAATGATGAAGGACGTCGATCTCGCCGTCTATGATTGCACCTACAACGAAGACGAGATGCAGCGCTTCAAGGGCTTCGGCCATTCCACCTGGCAGCATGGCATCGAACTGGCCAAAATGGCGGGTACCAGGCAGTTTGCCTTGTTCCACCATGCTCCATCGCGAACCGACACGCAGCTCGAGCAGATGGAACAGGAGGCCCAGGCCGCATTTCCAGGAGCTTTCGCCGCAAGGGATAATCAGGTCCTCGAAATCTAGTCCAGCAGATCGCGCGCCGACATCCAGGCGGCGCCCGGATGTTTGCCGGTCTCCTCAAAGAGGCGGGTCAGGAATTTCCACTCCGACGGGCCGTGCACCAGATGGTGGGTGAGAATGCCAACCGGCTCATCGTCCCTGGAAAAGCGCGCCTTCAACTCCGCAACCAATTCCGCGACCAGATCGGCATGCGGGCGGTTCCCACGCTGTCCGCGCTGGTTTACGACGTCGACATGCGTGTTCAACAGGCGGATCGGGCTGTCAGCCGTGGTCCTGCCGAATATCGACAGCGCATCAAAACCCTGCGCTCCAAGCAGCGGGATGAGCTCGGCGCTAATCCTGTTCCAGGGCGGCACGAGCATTGGAACGAGCCTGGGCGCGTAAAGGCCTTGAAGGGTGACAAGGCCATCGCGCAATTCGCCGAGCACGAGGTCCGCCGGCCGATGGCGGCCGAGCTCCTGTTTCTTTTCCTCCGGGCCGGCATGGTTTGCATGTGACCAGCCGTGAACGGCGACAAGGATATGGTTTTCGCGCAACAGGCGCTTTGCCAGTGCTTCGCCAGTCGAGGCTGGAATGACGGCGATGGTCAGCGGGACGGAAGCTTGACCTGTGATCGCGAGCAGGCTCTCGAGTGCTTCGGTCGGCTCGATCGCGTCGTCGTCGCGTAACCAGAGCCGTGCCCTTCGACCTGCCTGCTGCCAGCGGTCGAGTTCCTGTCGGAGGGGCAGCCAGATCTGATCGTCGGTCATGCTTCTCGTCTCACGTAAGTCTGCAAAATGGTGTCGAGGGTGTTCGCCGCGACCTTGAGCGAACGTTCTTCCAGGACGAATTGGCGCGCATTTGCACCCATTGTCGAGCACCTGCCGGGATCGTCGAGCAAAGCCGCGATTGCCGCAGCAAAGCCAGGCAGATCGCCCTCGGCCGTCAGATAGCCAGTCGTGCCGTCGATGACCACCTCCGGAACGCCCGCCGTCCTCTGGGCGACCACCGGTAACCCGGCCGCCTGCGCCTCCAGATAGGCAAGCCCATAGGCTTCCCCACAACCCGGCCACACATAGATGCCGGAGCGGCTGAGTTCAGCAGCGATTTGTCCGACATTCAGCTCTCCGAGCCATTCAATACGGCCCGGTTCGAAGGCGCCAAACAGTTGCTCCACGTCGGCGCGCATCACCCCATCACCGGCGATCGCCAGTGTCCAGGCACGATCGCTAAGCAGCCTCAACGCCTTGGCCAGCATCGTGTAGCTCTTGATCTTGTCGCCGCTGCGCATCATGGCGACGGCGATCAGCCGTTGTGGCTTTGCCTGATGCAAGGCGGTCTCGAAAGGCGCAGTGTCGATGAAGGGCTTGAGTACGGCGAACGAGCCTTCAGGCAGGACTTCTGCCAGCCCCGCCCTGTCGCGTTCCGTAAGAGCGATGTTGACGGCCGCGCTACGGGCTCCGTCCACAACCAGTTTCTGCAGCGGTGCCCAATCGGTGGCGTCCCGCTTCGCCGAATAGGATGCCTCGGCCGTGACGTAGGGAATGGCGAACTCCCGGCAGAGCGTCGGTCCGAAGAAATCGGGTGACTTGTAGTAGGGATGGTAGGAGAACCAGAGGTCCGGGCGCAGCCCGCCTGACCAATCCTTGCGGAGACGATGCAGTTCCGCTTGTGCCGCCGGCCATAGCCCGGCGGCATCCTCGGCGGTCGCAGCAAAACTGCGAAACTCCGAGACGACCTCGACGGAATGTCCGGCCAGCTCCAGAGCCTTCATGATGAGCCGCGCCATCAGACGGTCACCTGAGGGAACGGGATGGTTCGGGGACTTCAACGGAGCATAGAATGCAACCCGCATCAAAGCGCCTCCGTGGACACACACTGTTTACAATCGATGTCTGGGCTTGCCACGAGAAATTCCGCTATTGTCGGCTTCCTTAGGTTTTGCTGATAGCATGTGAAAGGCGATCACAATCAGAGACGGCGGCAATTCCACCTCAATTCCGTCCTCTCTATTGTATTTGTCATTTGGTATTCAAGAACGGGAATGAATGGCGACGGTCGCTGCCACCAGTATTTTTTCAGAGCGGACGATCAGGAGAGCTCGGCTTGGTTCCGGCCTCGTCATGTTTCTTTTTGTCCTGCTGCATCTGTCCAACCATGCGCTGGGTCTGATCTCCGTCCCGGTAGCCGACGATGGACGGAGGCTTTTCCTGGCGATCTGGCGCAATCCTGTCGGAACCCTCGTCTTCTACGGCGCCGTCCTCGTTCACATCACGCTGGTGCTGAGGGCGGTTTACAGGCGCCGCAGCCTTGTCATGCCGGCGGGCGAGATGACCCAGATCGTGCTCGGGATCGCGATCCCGCTGCTGTTGATCGACCATGTCATCGGCACGCGGATCGCCCACACGCTGTTTCACTACCGGGACGACTACGAGACGATCGTTCGGTTGCTCTGGATTACCTCTCCTGGCAACGGATGGCGCCAGATCATCGCACTGCTTGCCGTCTGGATCCATGGGTGTATCGGCCTGCATTTCTGGCTTCGCTACCGGCCTTGGTACGACACCATCGCCGCCATGCTTCTCGCGGTCGCGATCCTCTTGCCGGTGCTTGGCATACTCGGCTTCATTGAAATGGGAAGGACGATCGCGGAGCCGGCCTACGAGGGAGTGGTCAACACCAATCGCTATCTCGAGAATCTCAACACGCGCTATTACTCGAACACTGAGGCACAGCGCCAGCTCACCATGATCCGCGCCGGCCTCTACGGCTCGTTTTCGGGCGCGCTTTTGATCGTCATCGGCGCGCGGACATGGCGACGGTGGAGGGAGCGGGTCAATCAGATCACAGTGCGCTATCCGGGTGGCGAGGCGATCAGCGTGCCGCGCGGCTTTACGGTTCTGGAGGCAAGCCGGCTCGGTGGTTTGCCGCACTATTCCGTCTGCGGCGGCAAGGGGCAATGCTCGACCTGCCGCGTCCAGATCCTTGGCCGATACGAGGATCTGCCGCCGCCCGACAAGCTCGAGCAAACGACGCTGAAGAGGATCAAGGCAGCACCCGATGTGCGGCTTGCCTGCCAGCTGCGGCCAAATCACGATGTAACCGTCGCACCACTGCTCGTCGCGGCGCCGGAGGCGACATTGCCGGCCAACACGCAGGAAACCAGCCCGGGACGCGAGCGTGAGATTACGGTTCTCTTCTGCGACATTCGCCATTTCACGTCACTGACGGAAATGCGTCTGCCCTTCGACATCGTATTTTTGCTCAACCGCTATTTCGCCCTGGTTGGAAACGCCGTTGAAAAGGCAGGCGGCCGTGTCGACAAGTTCATCGGTGATGGCGCCATGGCGCTCTTCGGCATCGGCAGCGCGCCTGAAGAGGCATGTCGCCAGGCGCTTGCCGCGGCAGCGGCCATCGTGCGCGACATTGAAAGGCTCGGCGTCGAGCTTTCGGACGAACTATCCATGCCGCTTCACATTGCCATCGGAATTCACACAGGGCCCGCCGTCGTCGGAACGCTCGGCTATGGCCGGGTGCGCAGCCTCACCGCGATCGGCGACACCGTCAACGTTGCAAGCAGGCTGGAGACCGCAGCCAAGGAATTCGATGCAGCCATCGTGATTTCCGACGCGGTCGCAAGCCTTTCCGGGGCCGACACGGCGGGTGTGGAAAGCCGTGAAATCAGCGTGCGCGGTCGCGCACTGCCCTTGAAAGTCTATGTGATTCCGAGCGACAAGGCCGCTGAACTGATCGAAGGAAAAGACGCATGACGAGCCGCGGCTGGCTCAACACCAAATTCTGGCAGAAACGGCTGCGAAAGGCGCGCAACGCTGTCGCAAAAAGGTTCTTCAATACTCGCACCGGCAGGCGGTTGCTGATCGAGAGCATCGGGCCGCGCGTCGTGTCGATGACGGTCGATGCTGGCGATCATCTGATGACCTTCTCGCCGTCCGACTACATTGGGCGCAAGGTCTTTCGAAAGGGGCACTTCGAGCGCGAGCATGTGGACCGCCTGATTGCGGTGCTGCGTGAGCGCGGGCTCATGCACGGGCGCTATCTTCTGGAGATTGGCGGCAACATCGGGACGCAGACCGTCTATTTCGCACTGAGCGGCGCCTATGATCACATCGTCAGCATCGAGCCCGATCCGCGCAACTTCCCCCTGCTGCAGACCAATATCCGCCAGAACAGGCTCGATCAAATGGTGACGCTGGTCAACTGTGCCGCCGGGGCGACGGCTGGCGAGATCGACTTCTTCATGAATGCCGACAATCACGGCAAAAGCAGCGCGTACCGGAAAAGTACAAGCGACCAGAAAACGAGCGTCCCGGTCAGACCGGTGACCGAGATCCTCGATGAGCTCTCCATCGATCCCCTCGATATCGGCCTCGTCTGGATGGATATCGAGGGCTATGAGCCTGTCGCCTGCGCCTCGATGGCACCGCTCCTGTCGCGCCGCGTGCCGCTCTACATGGAATTCACGCCGCTCTTTTACGGACCGGAACAGACCCGCGATTTCATCAGGACGCTCGCCGGCTACTACGAGGATTGCCTGGTCTTCTTCGAGGAGGAAGAACAGGAGATGAAGGTCGTCAACCTGCCGGGCAGCATCGAACAGTACGACGTCTTGTTTCTTCCCTGATTATTTCCGCCGATAGAGATAGTAACGGCCTTCCTTGACCCCCGCCGGTAGCTCGAGCGGCTCCAGTTCCGGGCGATCCAGCGGCAGACCGCTGACGGCGATGCCATTCTTGGCAAGCACGCCCACCATGAGTTGCGGCAGCCAGGTCAAGGTGACGGCATCGATATCGTCATGCCCGGTGCCGATATCGGCATGGGCGAGTGCTGCTCCGATTCCCAGAAAGGCCTGGCCGGATTCGCGGATATCGCCGGTCACCATATTCTCCGCCGGGGGTGTCGAAGACGAATAGGAGCGAACGTCGCGGTCGAAGGCAATGATGCGACGATCCGGAAAATGCTCGCGCAGATGATCATAGGTGCGGCCGTTGCCAAGGCCGAATTCCAGAACCGGCCCCTCGGTGCCGTTCACCAGCTCGACGATCGCATTCAATATGTCGCGCTGAGCCGTCAATCGGCGGATGAAGCTGTCCAGGCGGCTCATCTATGTTCTTGTCCATTCAATCGTTTTTCGAAAGCGGTGCTAGCACATGAAACTGTATGAAGTCGATTGCCGTAGATGGGAAAATGGCGTTGCAGTGACAGCATGGGTCTGTGCTAGGTTTCTCAGATGAACGACATCTCGAATGAAAGATTCTTTGCCGACGTACCCGTTTTCACCGATTTCGAGCGGGTAACCGATACGAGCAATTATCACCCGCTTCCCGACGGCTGGTTCCTGGCCCTTGCCGACATCGTCGGTTCGACGCAGGCGATCGCCGCCGGCCGCTACAAGGACGTCAACATGGCGGGCGTCAGCGTCATTTCAGCCGTCCTGAATGCGGTTGACAAGGGCGACTATCCGTTCGTGTTTGGCGGCGATGGTGCCGTGGTTGCGCTGCCGGGGAACCTCGAGAATGCGGCGCGAAGTGCACTGGCTGCAACGCAGCGATGGGTAGAGGAGGAAATGGGCCTGACGCTGCGCATTGCGGTCGTCCCGCTTGCCGATATTCGCAAGGAAGGCCTGGACGTTCGCGTCGCCCGTCACGCCGCCAGCCCCTTCGTAACCTATGCCATGTTTGCCGGCGGCGGAGCCAGCTGGGCCGAGCGCCAGATGAAGGCCGGACGCTACGGCGTCGAGCCTGCACCGCCCGGGACGCGGCCGGATCTGACCGGTCTCTCCTGTCGGTGGAGCCCGATTGCGGCGCATAATGGCGAGATCGTCTCCATTATCGCCGTACCGGCCGAGGGCGGGCGCCCCAGCCCGGAGTTTCGCAAGCTCGTGATGGAGGTGGTGGCTATCTCTTCAGAACAGGGCCGTGGCGGCCACCCGATTCCCGTGGATGGCCCTGAATTTGCCTTTTCGATGCAGGGCGTCGATCGTGAGGCACGGGCAACCGCACTGCCGGGAAAGAGACTGCTGCGGAAGCTGATCATCCTGCTACAGATCGCTCTCGTGATCGCCCTGCACAGGCTGGGCATCAAGCTTGGCCGATTCGATGCCCGGCGCTACACGCAAGACGTGTCCGGAAATTCCGATTTCCGCAAGTTCGACGACGGGCTGAAGATGACGATCGACGTCGATGCCGGCCATCTCGCCCGTATCCAGGCGCTCCTCGAAGAGGCGAAAGCAAAGGGCATTGCCCGTTACGGCCTGCACCGGCAGTCCTCGGCGCTGATGACCTGTTTCGTCCCGACGCCGGTGTCACGCGACCACGTGCACTTTATCGACGGTGCCAGCGGCGGCTACGCCGTCGCTGCCAGCCAGATCACCGGCAAGACGCTGTCGGCAGTCAATATCACGCCTTGACGATGTGGTCGGCAAACAGCCCGAGGCGCGTGAAGACATTGCGGGTGTCTATGATCAGCGGTGCACGATCTGCGATCACCGCATAGTCGAGCTGATCATGGTCGGTTGCGACAAGAACTGCATCGTAGGCTTCCAGGGCCCCGGGCGTGAGATCGACCGATTTCCGGCCTTTCAAATGCTGATATTCGCGCGTCGAGGGGATCTCACCGACATGGGGATCGTGATAGTCGGCCTTGCCGCCGCGCTCTTCGATGATCTCCATCAGGCGCAATGAAGGGCTCTCGCGAATGTCGGCGACGTTCTTCTTGTAGGCGAGGCCAAGGATCAGGACCCGCGAGCGGCTGAGCGCCTTGCCGGCCTTGATGTCGAGTGTTTCGGCAAGTTTGCCGACGACATAACGCGGCATCGCCGAATTGATCTCGCCAGCGAGCTCGATAAAGCGCGTCGGCAGCTCGTATTCGCGGGATTTCCAGGTGAGGTAGAAGGGATCGATCGGAATGCAGTGGCCGCCAAGGCCCGGGCCCGGGTAGAAGGGCATGTAGCCGAAGGGTTTGGTCTTGGCCGCGTCGATCACTTCCCAGACATCGATTCCCATGGCGGCGTAGACGGTCTTCAGCTCGTTGACGAGCGCGATGTTGACCGACCGGAAGATGTTTTCGGTCAGCTTGACGGCTTCTGCAGTGGCGTTGGAAGACACCGGAACGACGGTTTTGACCGCAGCGCCGTAAAAGCTCTTCATCAGCGCCAGGGCCTCTGCGCCATCGCCGGCGACAACCTTCGGAATTGTCGCCGTGTGGTAGTGCTGGTTGCCCGGATCCTCACGCTCGGGCGAGAAACCGATGAAGAAGTCGCGGCCGGATTTCAGGCCGGTTTTCTCCAGGATGACCTTGACGACATCATCCGTGGTGCCCGGATAGGTCGTCGATTCCAGCACCACAAGCTGGCCAGCACGCAGATGGGCAGCAATCGACCGTGAGGTTGCCTCCACAAAGGAAAGGTCAGGATCGCGATGCTTGGTGAGCGGCGTCGGAACACAGATGACAATGACGTCGCAGGCCGCAAGCCCGGCAAAATCCGTCGTGGCCGAAAAGCGCTGGCCGTCAATTTCGGCAGCGAGGTCGTCGCTTGCGACCGCATCGATATAGGAACGCCGCGCATCCAGGGAGACGATCTTGTTGGGGTCGATGTCAAAGCCCGTGACAGCAAAGCCGCTGCGGGCAATGGCGATTGCCAGCGGCAAGCCGACATAGCCGAGGCCTATGACACCGGCTCGGGCATTGCGGGTTTCGATCTTGTTTGAAAGGAGGTCGTAGGTGGAGGAACTCGCCAAGGCAGGTCTCATCATAGTGCTGAAGGTACCTTGATCTAATGTAAGAGCGCACCAATTGAAACCCGCCGCCAGGGCAATGCCCGCCGACACAACCGCGAAAACGCGCGCTGCGGCTGTGCCTCGATCCTCCCGCAGTCCCGACCAGTGTGACCAAAAAGGCGCGGATGCGCCAAGAGATTTCACTGCAGGGTCAGAAAATGCGCAGATACCATTGTTTGGGATTGGCCCCGTGCCTATTTACATCGAATAACGAACCACGAGAAAGGACTGCCTGTCCTGCCCACTTTATCAAGGGTTTGACAGGTGCCGCTGCCGGGCTCCCGGCAGATCGTTGACACAATATTACCGCTCGTCCATCCTCCTTCCCGCCCTGCGCACGGCGTTGCTGCAGGCCGGGTTGCCGACGCTTTTCGGGAATGGACGTGCTTTATGAGGATACTACCAAGAATGGGCACGATCGAATCCAGCGTCTCCTCTATTTTGTTGGATCGGGTCGCTGAATGGCTGACGAATTCGTCGCTGGCCGGAGATGACCTCGAAAACATCGTTCGCGGGTTCTGCGAGCGTATTGCGGCGGCAGGGCTGCCGATCGCGCGCGTGCATCTGACGTTTTCGATGCTGCACCCGCTTTACGACGCGTTGAGCTTTACATGGCGACGCGCAAGCGGTGTCACGATCGAGGGTTATCGCCATGCCGCCGGGCAGAAGCCGGACCGCTTCCTGCAGAGCCCCTACTACTATCTCCTGGACAACAACCTCCAGCACATCCGTCGCCGTATACCGGCCGATGGCCCGGCCGAATTCCCGGTCTTCCTCGATCTGCGCGATGAGCGCATCACCGACTATCTGGCTTTCGTCCAGCCATTCGGCGATGGCTCCGTCCAGGGCATGATGGGCTCATGGTCGACGGATAGCCACGCCGGTTTCTCCGACGACATGATCGATGCGCTGTTGCGCATGCAGAACCATCTTGCCGTTGCCGCGAAGATGGCGGTCTTAGGCAAGCTCGCCAACAACATGCTCACCACCTATCTCGGCGGCGATGCGGGAAAGCGGGTGTTGAATGGCCAGATCCGCCGTGGAGACGGCGAGACGATCCGTGCGGCTCTCGTCATGGGCGATATGCGCCAGTCGACCGTGTATGCCGAAAAAGAGGGGCGGCAGGCCTACATCGACACGCTGAACCAGTTCTTCGACGCGATCGCTGCGCCATTCAACCGCAATGGCGGCGAGATCCTGAGCTTCCTCGGCGACGGTTTCCTGGCCGTCTATCCCTGTGGCCGACACAAGGATCCATCCAAGATTGCCTGTCAGGCAGCCCTTTCCGCGGTCCACCAGGCGCAAGCTCGTGTCGCGGAATTGAACCGGGAGCGACTGGATGCCGGCCTGACCAAGGTTTCCTACGGGATCGGCCTGCACGTCGGCAACGTCATGTTCGGCAATGTCGGCCTCAAGGATCGCCTGACTTTTTCGGCGTTCGGCTCGGCCGTCAACGAGGTTCAGCGCCTGCAATCGCTGACGAAGAAATATTCGAGCGAGGTCATCGCAAGCCAGGCCTTTGCCGGCTACTGCGGCGGCGAGTGGCGCACGCTCGGCGAGGAAAAGCTCCGCGGCATCCGCCAAAAAGTCACGGTCTTGCAGCCGCATGTGCCAGCGCCCGTCCTGCATGTCGAGGAGAATTTCCGCGAGGTCGCACCGGCCGCACTTTCCGAGGCGGAACAGGTCATCCTGCTTCATCGCGATGCTAGAAAGCAGGCCAAAAGGCCAGCCGTGGAGGAATTCATTCAGTAAGGATGCTGGCAGACCGATTTAGCCGAGATTTAATCTTCCCCAGCCTGTAAAATGCCAGGGTTTTCACGTGTCCGTCATCAACTGGACACCCCGATTGCGGTACGATAGTGTGCCTTAACGGGAACATAGAAAAACTGGGGAATTTCATTGGTATGGCGTCCGCCTCGGATCTGTTGCGCATCGAGAACCTCGACGTTTCCTTCTCGGTTTTCGGCGATCGCCTGCGCGTCGTAAAAAACGCGAATATCCGTATTTTGCCGGGCAAGGTCACTGCGCTCGTCGGAGAATCCGGCTCAGGCAAATCGGTCATCAGCCAGAGCATCATGGGCATCCTGCCAAATCCCGCAACGGCCGAGGGGCAGATCCTCTTTACCGACCCGCTGGATGGCAAGACGACAGACATTCTCCGCTATTCCCGCGACAGCGAGGAGATGCGTGACCTGCGTGGCCGCCGCATGGCGACGATCTTTCAGGAGCCGATGACCTCGCTGTCGCCGCTCCACACCGTCGGCAATCAGATCAGTGAAGCGCTCCTCATCCACACGGAGGCCGACAAGCAGGAAGCACGCGAAAAGACCGAGGAGATGCTGGGTCTTGTCGGCTTTGCCAATCCGAAGCGCACGTTCGACATGTACCCCTTCGAGCTCTCGGGCGGCATGCGCCAGCGCGCGATGATCGCAATGGCGTTGATCTGCAATCCGGCGCTCCTGATTGCCGACGAGCCGACGACGGCGCTCGACGTGACCATCCAGGCACAGATCCTGGAGCTGCTGCGCGACCTGCAGCACAAGCTCGGAATGGCGATGCTGCTGATCACGCATGATCTCGGCGTCGTTGCCAACATGGCCGACGAGGTGGTGGTGATCTATCATGGCGAGATCATGGAGGCGGGACCGGTCGAGTCGATCTTCCGCAATCCGCAGCATCCTTACCTCAAGGGTCTGATGGCTGCCGTGCCGCATTTCGACATGAAGCCCGGCGAACGTCTCAAGGCGCTGCGCGACGTGCCTGTCAACCTCGAGTCCCTGATCGGCAAGAAGAAGGTGAAGGCCGAAGGGCCGGAGATCCTGCTTTCCGTCAATAACCTCTCCAAGACCTTCAAGACCCGCAATCGCGGCCTTTTTGGAACGCGCGAAGCTGCGGTCGTTCATGCTGTCGACGATGTCAGCTTTGACATCCGCCGGGGGGAATGCCTGGGGCTCGTCGGCGAATCCGGCTGCGGCAAGACGACCGTCAGCAAGATCCTGATGCGGGCCGTGACGCCCAATGGTGGCTCGGTGATCTTCAATGACGGCAAGGACGTCATCGATGTCCTGTCTGTTTCGGGCGACGATCTGCAGGAGCTGCGCACCAAGATACAGATGGTGTTCCAGGATCCGGTCTCGTCGCTGTCACCGCGCATGACCGTGCGCAATATCCTCAGCGAGCCGCTGGAGATCCACGACCGCGGAGATAGCGCCGAGCGCAAGCAGAGGGTAGAGGCGCTGATGGGTGCGATCGGCCTCGACCGGCGCTATCTGAACCGCTATCCGCACAGTTTTTCCGGCGGGCAGCGCCAGCGCATCGGCATTGCGCGCGCGCTGGCACTCGGGCCAAAGCTCATCATTCTCGACGAGCCAGTGTCGGCGCTCGACGTTTCCGTCCAGGCACAGATCCTGAACCTTTTGAAGGACCTGCAGAAGGATCTCGGGCTGACCTATTTGTTCATTTCGCACAATCTGGCGGTCGTCGACTACATGGCCGACCGCATCGCGGTGATGTGCAAGGGGCGCATCGTCGAGATTGCCCCGCGCGAGATCATTCTGCGCGATCCGGTGCATCCCTATACGAAGTCGCTCTTGGCGGCGGTCCCCTTCCCCGACCTCAACCGGCCGCTCGATTTCGAGGAGCTGAGAAGGAACGGCGCCGCAGACAAGCAGAACTGGGGCATTACCTTTACGGCGGAGCATGATGATGCGTCCGAGCTCGCCTACGCTGATCTCGGCAACGGCCATCTTGTGCGTGCCCGCAAGGGTGCAGACGCAAAGGAGCTTCGCTCATGGTAACGCGGCGCACGTTTCTCGGTGGTCTTATCGGTTCGGCAGTGCTGCCCTCGGCTGTCAAGGCGGCGGCGGATCGCGATATCGAACCCGAATTCCTGAGGGATTGGCTGCGCGCAGGGCGCATTCCTCCCATGGTGGATCGCCTGCCGACGCATCCGCGGATCGTCAAGATGAAGGATACGGGGCGCCAGCCCGGCGTCTATGGCGGGACGGTGCGCACGATCATCGGCAGCCAGAAGGATATCCGCTACATGACCGTCTATGGCTACTCGCGCCTGGTCGGTTACGACAAGCATCTGATGTTCCAGCCGGATATTCTCCTGGGTTTCGAATCCAAGGATGACACGGTCTTCACCTTCCATCTGCGCGAAGGTCACCGCTGGTCCGACGGCGCACCCTTTACGGTGGACGATTTCCGCTACTGGTGGGAGGACGTGATCCTCAACAAGGATCTGACACCTGGTGGTGGCGCGCTCGAGTTGCGGCCTCACGGCACGTTGCCGAAATTCGAAGTGCTCGACGCTTTGACAGTTCGCTACACCTGGGAGCGACCCAATCCGATGTTCCTGCCGGCGCTTGCCGGTCCGCTGCCGCTCGTGATCTTCGGGCCGGGGCACTATCTCAAGCAGTTTCACAAGAAATACCAGGACGACTTCCGTATTTCGGCGCTGATGAAGGAAAACCGCGTCAAGAAGTGGGCGGATCTGCACATCAAGATGTCGCGTTCCTCGCGTCCTGAAAATCCGGACCTGCCGACGCTCGATCCCTGGCGCAACACGACGCCGCTGCCGGCCGACCAATTCGTGTTCGTGCGGAACCCGTTTTTCCATCGGATCGATGAAAACGGGGTGCAACTCCCCTACATCGACAAGTTCATCCTCAACGTCAGTTCATCCTCGATCATCGCCGCCAAGGCGGGCGCCGGTGAATCCGACCTGCAGGCCACTGGCGTCGACTTCAACGATTACACCTTCCTCAAGGATGCCGAAAAGCGGTTCCCCGTGAAGGTCAACCTGTGGAAGCAGGTGCGCGGATCGCGCGTGGCGCTGCTGCCGAACCTCAACTGCGCCGACGAGGTCTGGCGCAAACTGTTCCGGGAAACTCGTTTCCGCCGGGCGCTGTCGATGTCGATCGATCGGCATGAGATCAACATGGTTGCCTTCTATGGTCTCGGCAAGGCAAGCGCTGATACCGTTTTGCCCGATAGCCCCCTCTTCAGACCCGAATATGCGGAAGCCTTCATTGCTTATGATCCCGATCAGGCAAACAAGCTCCTGGACGAGCTCGGGCTGGCGAACCGTGGCGCCGATGGCATTCGCCTGTTGCCAGATGGTCGTCGTGCCGAAATCACCGTGGAGACCGCTGGCGAAAGCAACCTCGACACGGACGTTCTGGAACTGGTGCGTGATCATTGGTTTGAGGTCGGTCTTGCTCTCTACACCCGCACCTCGCAACGCGACGTTTTCCGCAGCCGCGCCATGAGCGGCACGATCATGATGTCGATCTGGTACGGCATCGAGAATGGCGTTGCGACCGCGGACATGTCTCCGGGGCAGCTTGCACCAACCGTCGACGATCAACTGCAATGGCCGCTTTGGGGGATGTATCACCTGTCGGCAGGGCAGGAAGGCAGCGCGCCGGACCTGGAGGAAGTGAAGCAGCTCGTCGCCCTTCTCAAACAGTGGGGCGATACTACGAGATTCGAGGAGCGAGAGGTGATCTGGCATCAGATGCTGGCGCTCTATACCCAGCAGGTCTTCTCGATCGGCCTCATCAACAGTACGCTGCAGCCGATCGTCAGATCCGCCAGATTGCAGAACGTGCCGGATCAGGCCCTCTATGGTTTTGATCCGACATCCTATCTCGGCCTCTACATGCCGGATGCCTTCTGGTTCAAGGAGGCTTGAGGGATGCTGAAATACATCCTCTGGCGCGTTGCCGCGATGGTGCCGACACTGTTCATCATCTCGGCGCTGGTTTTCACCATTATCGAACTTCCGCCGGGCGACTTTTTCGAAAGCCAGATCGCCGAGCTGCGTGCGCAGGGCGAGAGTGCCAACCTGCAGGAAATCGAAGAACTCCGGATACAATACGGTTTCGACAAGCCTGAGATCGTCCGCTACTTCTTCTGGGTCGGCGGCATGCTGCACGGGGACTTCGGCTATTCGTTCGAATACCAGTTGCCGGTCTCGGAAGTCGTCGGCGATCGTCTCTGGCTGACGATGCTTGTTTCCTTTACGACGATCCTGCTGACGTGGTTGATCGCCTTTCCGATCGGGATCTATTCGGCGACCCATCAATATAGTTGGGGCGACTACGGGCTGACCTTTCTCGGCCTGCTCGGCATCGCCATCCCGAACTTCATGCTGGCCCTGATCCTGATGTACTTCGCCAACATCTGGTTCGGCGTCTCGATCGGCCACTTGATGGACCAGCGGTTCCTCAACGAACCGATGAGCTGGGAAAAGGCGCGGTCCATTCTCTCGCATCTGTGGATTCCGGTCATTATCGTCGGCACTGCGGGGACGGCCGGCATGATCCGGCGGCTTCGCGCCAATCTGCTCGACGAGATGCAGAAACAATACGTCGTCACCGCCCGTGCCAAGGGGCTTCACCCGCTTCGCGCGCTCGTGAAGTATCCGCTGCGCATGGCTCTCAACTTCTTCGTTGCCGATATCGGATCGATCCTGCCTTCGATCATCTCAGGGGCGGAAATCGTCGCCATCGTGCTGTCGCTCGAGACGACAGGCCCCATGCTCATCAAGGCCCTGCAGAGCCAGGACATGTATCTTGCGGGTTCGTTCCTGATGTTCCTCGCCTTCCTCAACGTCATCGGGGTGCTCGTCTCCGATATCGCACTTGGCTTTCTCGATCCGCGTATCCGCCTGCAAGGCAGGAGCACCAAATAGATGTCGCCCTTGCCACCGCCCGGCGCCCCGATGCCGCATTATGTTTCGACCGCACCCTTCGATCCCATGGCGACCGAGGGGATGACGGCTGCGCAATCGCGCATCCACCTTGCCTCGCAGAAGCAGTTGATGTGGTGGAAGTTCAAGCAGCACCGGCTGGCCCTTGCCTCCGGTATTTTTCTGCTTGCGCTCTACTCCATGATTATCGTCGTCGAGTTCATTGCGCCCTATGGGCTGCATACCAAGAATGTGGACTTCATCCATTCCCCGCCACAGCGCGTGCACTTCTTCCACGATGGCAAATTCGTCGGCCCCTTCGTCTACGGGCGCAGCATGTCGCTCGATCTCGACACCCTCCATCGGCTTTACTCCGACAAGCCGGATGAGGTGCAGCCGATCCGCTTCTTCTGCCGCGGCGATGCCTACAAGTTCTGGGGACTGGTCAAATCGGATCTTCACCTGGTTTGCCCGGCTGTCGGCGGGCAGATGTTCCTGCTTGGCACCGACCGCCTCGGCCGTGATGTGCTGTCGCGCATTCTCTACGGCGCCCGCATTTCGCTGACGATCGGCCTGATCGGTATCGCCATCAGCTTCTGCCTCGGGATCGTCATCGGCGGATTGGCAGGCTATTGGGGCGGGATCTTCGATCTGATCGTCCAGCGCCTCATCGAAGTTCTTCAGTCGCTGCCAAGCCTTCCGCTCTGGATGGCGCTGGCGGCGATCATGCCTGTCACGTGGAGCCCCATCGTCATCTATTTCGGGATCACGGTCATCCTCGGTATCATCGACTGGACTGGTCTTGCGCGAGCCGTGCGCTCGAAGCTCTTGGCCCTGCGTGAAGAAGATTATGTCCAGGCTGCCCAGCTGATGGGCGCCAGCACGCCGCGCATCATTGGCCGACATCTCGTTCCAGGCTTCATGTCCCACCTGATCGCCTCTGCCACGATCTCGATTCCCGGCATGATTCTCGGTGAGACGGCGCTCAGCTTCCTTGGCCTCGGTCTGCGCCCGCCGATCACCAGCTGGGGCATTCTGCTGACGGAAGCAAAGAGCGTAAGCGTCATCGCCTTCTATCCATGGTTGCTTTTTCCGATTATACCTGTCGTTCTGGTGATTTTGGCGTTCAACTTTCTGGGAGACGGCTTGCGCGATGCGGCAGATCCCTACAAATAGCGGCCAGCCCGGCGGAGCACTGCTTTGTCTTTTGACGGCCAGCAAAAAACCGGCGGTGCTCGTATGATCCACAGCGCAGAAGGATTGCCCATGGCACGGCGCCTGGAAGATGCCCGTATCCTCATGTACAGCCACGACACGTTCGGGCTCGGCCACTTGCGCCGCTGCCGCGCGATCGCGCATGCGCTCGTCGAGGACTATCGCGGGCTTAATATTCTGATCATCTCCGGAGCCACGATTGCCGGCGCGTTCGACTACCGGGCGCGCGTCGACTTCGTGAAGATCCCGAGCGTCATCAAGCTTCGCAACGGCGAATATACGTCGATGGCGAGCCATATCGATCTGCATGAAACGCTGAAGATGCGTGAGTCGAGTATTCGACACACCGCCGAAACCTTCCAGCCCGACATTTTCATCGTCGACAAGGAACCGATGGGTCTGAAAGGTGAGGTCGAGGATACGCTGGCCTATCTGAAGGCGCAGGGCACCGTTCTGGTGCTTGGCCTGCGCGAAATCATGGATGCGCCGCACCTGCTTGATGCCGAATGGAAGCGGAACGGCATCATGCAGAAGATCGACCAGTATTACGATTCCATCTGGGTTTATGGACCGCCTGATTTCTACGATCCGCTGATCGGCCTTGACGTTCCGGCAAGTGTGCGCCGAAAGATGGATTTCGTCGGATTTCTGCAGCGCAGTGTCTCGACGAGCAAGACCTCGATCAATGCGCGCTCGGACAATTACATCCTGGTCACGACCGGCGGTGGTGGCGATGGCTCCGATCTCGTTCACGATGTCATGAACGCCTATGAGCAAGACCCTACCCTGCAGCAAAAGGCGCTTGTCGTGCTCGGCCCCTATATGCCGGCTGCCGAGCGCTCAAAGCTGGTGGCCAAAGGGTCCCGCATTCCCTACATCGAGGTGATCGAGTTCGACAATCATATGGAAGAGCTGATCGTGGGCGCCACCGGCGTTGTGGCCATGGGTGGCTATAACACCTATTGCGAAATCCTTTCATTCGACAAGCCTGCACTCATTGTTCCCAGGGTGAAGCCACGCGAAGAGCAGCTACTGCGCGCCAGGCGAGCAAGTGAGCTTGGCCTGATCGACATGCTGCTGCCGGACCAGTCGGCAGATCCCAAAGTGATGTCCGAGGCCCTGAAACGACTGCCCGAACGCGCACCGCCGTCCAAGAGCGGCTGTACCTTGCAGTTGCAGGGCCTCGATCACATTTCGCAGACGGTCGGGCATTGGCTGGATGGCCGGGGCCCGCATCTGTCCGTCGTCGGGGCCGAGTGAAGAACAAGATCTTGTCGAAGCGTCGTAAGATTCTCGTTGTGCTGAAAGGCTACCCGCGCCTTTCGGAGACATTTATCGCCCAGGAACTGCTCGGCCTGGAGAAGGCCGGGTTTGATCTGACCTTGATCTCGATGCGCCGGCCAACCGACAAGAAGCGGCATCCCGTGCATGACGAGATCAGGGCACGCGTCGTCTATCTGCCCGAGTATCTTCACGAAGAGCCGATCCGCGTGCTGAAGGGGCTGTTTGCGAGCTTCCGGCGGCCCGGGATCAAGGCTCTCTGGCAGCGCTTCCTCAAGGACCTCCCACGTGACATTTCTCGCAACCGCTTCAGGCGGCTTGGACAGGCGATGGTGCTCGCGCGCGAATGGCCGGATAGCGGCGAGTGGCTGCACGCACATTTCATCCATACCCCTGCCTCCGTGACCGAATATGCGAGCATTCTCACCGGTGTACCCTGGACCTGTTCGGCCCATGCCAAGGACATCTGGACATCGCCGGACTGGGAGTTGCATGAGAAGCTTGGCAGCGCCCGCTGGACGGTGACCTGCACGCGAAGCGGCTATGAGCACATGCGCACCTTGACCCCCCGCAAGGACGCCGTGCATCTGAGCTATCACGGCCTCGATTTGGCGCGTTTCGGGCATTTCGGCGGCCAGCGATCGCAGCGCGACGGCAGCAATCCGGCGGACCCTGTCCTCATTCTCAGTGTTGGCCGTGCCGTCGAGAAGAAGGGTTACGAGACGCTGCTCAAGGCACTCGCACTTTTGCCCGGCGACCTGAACTGGCGTTTCGAGCATATCGGCGGCGGCGACAAGCTGCCGAAGCTGAAGGCACTTGCTGCGGATCTCAATCTGACGGATCGGATCAGCTGGAAGGGCGCACTCGCACAGGAAGACGTGCTCGATCACTACCGCCAGGCCGATGTTTTCGCACTGGCCTGCCGGATTGCATCCAATGGCGATCGCGACGGCCTGCCGAATGTGTTGGTGGAGGCATCGAGCCAGCGCCTGCCCTGCGTCTCGACGTCGGTGTCCGGTGTGCCGGAGCTTCTTGTCGACGGTGAAAACGGCAGGCTCGTGCCACCCGAGGATCCTGCGGCGTTTGCGGCGGCACTCGAGACATTGATCCGCGATCCTGCCTTGCGGTCGCGGCTGGGAGATGCGGCCGAAAGACGCGTGCGCGAGCATTTCGACCACGAGGTGAGCATCACCGAGCTCGGCCATCTGTTTGAACAGGAATGGCAGAAAGCCTCATGAACTCGCCCCGGGTCTTTTTCTATGTCCAGCATTTGCTTGGCATCGGGCATATTGCCCGGGCAAGCCGCATCGCGAGCGCGCTTGTCAGCGACGGGTTCGACGTCACTGTCGTTACCGGAGGGCTGCCGGTTCCGGGATTCCCGGGAGACGGCATCAGGACGGTGGCTCTTCCAGCGGTCGTGGCAAGCAATGCCGGCTTTTCCGGACTTGCGGACAGCAATGGTGTTGCCGCCGACGAGGCGTTCCTGAGCAAACGCCGGGATCTGCTGCTCGAAGCCTTCCATGATACAGCGCCCGACGTCGTCATCATCGAAGCGTTTCCTTTTGGCCGCCGGCAGATGCGGTTCGAGCTGCTCCCGCTTCTTGATGCAATCGAGGAAGCGCATCCACGGCCGAAGCTTTTCAGCTCGGTGCGCGATATCCTGCAGCAGAACCGGAAGCCCGGGCGCGACGAGGAGACCGTGGCGCTGGTCAGAGATCATTTCGACGGCGTCCTGGTGCACGGGGATCCGAGCTTCGTTCGCCTGGAAGATACCTTTCCCCTGACGGCGGAGATTGCCTCCAAGCTCCTCTATACCGGCTTGGTGGCGGCCCCGCGGGCGGCTGATCCTGAAGAGACCTTCGACATTGTTGCATCCGCTGGTGGCGGAGCGGTCGGCCTCGACCTGCTTCGCGCGGCCCATGGCGCGGCCGCGATGTTGCCGGCGAACCTGCGGTGGCTCCTGATCAGCGGGCCGAACCTGCCCGAGGCGGACTTCGCCAGCCTTTCGAAGGCAACGCCCTCGAACGTTACGCTGACCCGGTTTCGCAAGGATTTCCCATCACTGCTTCGCGGCGCGCGCGTTTCCATCTCGCAGGCGGGCTATAACACCGTTGGCGATCTGCTCCAGACCGACTGCCTGATGATCCTCATTCCATTCGTTGCCGGTGGAGAGACGGAACAAACGGTCCGCGCGGAACGGTTGAGGACACTCGGGCTCGCCGAGATCCTGCCGGAGGCCGGTCTGACGTCCGAAATCGTTGCCAATGCGGTCAGCGCGGCGCTCGCAAAACCGCGGGCAGCCTCGGCATTGCTCGATCTCGGGGGGGCCGGCAAAACGGCATCAATCATTCGTTCCATGATCGGGTGAAAGCCTCGCACTTTGCGAAAATGATGTGATATAAACAACGTCCCGGCGAGAATCGGCATGACGATGGAAATCCGATGCGCCTTGTTTTCGTTATGAGATACGGCGGTCCGGTTGCATGATCCTGTTTTCGGCATTCCCTTTCGCTTCGCCGCAGGTTCACTGCCCCCAGATTTCCCAGGCAACTGACGGTTAGCAATGGAAAAAAGCCTCGCGCGTTACATCTGGTCGAACACGCGGCTGCAGCAGCTCTGGATTTTGACAGTCGTTGCAGTCTCGATGATCCCCTACTTTCTGTCCTTCGACCTGCCGAAGCAGATCGTCAACGGACCGATTCAGGGCTTGGGCTTCGAGGGCGAAGGTGCAACGCAGACGTTCATGCGGTTGTCCTACACCTTTCCTGTTATCGGCGAGGTAGAGTTCTTCAAGGGCCTCCAGCTTGACCGCCTGCAAATGCTGATGGGGCTCAGCCTCGTCTTCCTCGCGCTGGTCGTCTTGAACGGCCTCTTCAAATTCTACATCAACACCTACAAGGGACGGCTTGGCGAGCGCATGCTGCGCCGCATCCGTTTCGAGTTGATCGATCGGGTACTCCGTTTCCCGCCGTCGCATTTCAAGCGCGTCAAGTCCGCCGAGATCGCAACGATGATCAAGGATGAAGTCGAACCGATGGGCGGCTTCACGGGGGATGCCTTCGTTTCGCCGGCCTTGCTCGGCGGGCAGGCGCTGACGGCGCTCGCCTTCATCATCGTGCAGAACTTCTGGCTCGGGATGATCGCCGCGGCGATCGTCGGCGTGCAGGCGGTGGTGATCCCGCGCATGAGAAAGCGCCTGCTCGAGCTTGGCCGCCAGCGTCAGCTGACAGCCCGCGAGCTGTCCGGACGTGTCGGCGAAATCGTCGATGGCATCGGCACGATTCACGGCAACGACACTTCGAATTTCGAGCGCGCCGACATCGCCACCAGGCTCGGGCTGATCTTCTCGATCCGCTATGACCTTTACCAGTGGAAGTTCCTGGTCAAGTTCCTGAACAATTTCCTGGCCCAGGTCACTCCATTCCTGTTTTACGCAATCGGCGGCTATCTCGCGCTGCAGGGCCGACTGGACATCGGTCAGCTCGTTGCGGTCATCAGCGCCTACAAGGATCTTCCGGGGCCGCTCAAGGAACTGATCGACTGGGATCAGATGCGCCAGGATGTGCAGGTCAAGTACCAGCAGGTCTACGAGCAGTTCAATGTCGAGCCATTGATCGACGGCAAGATACAGGACATTTCGTCAGAAACCATCGGCGCCCTGACGGCTCCGCTGGTGGTCACAAACCTGACTGTGAGCGACGACAGCGGCGCGCGGCTGGTCGACCACGTCTCGGTCGAAATCAAGCCCAACGAAACGGTCGCGGTCGTCGGCCCGAACTCGAGTGGTGCCGAAGCCTTCGCGGAAGCCCTCGGTCGGCTTGTATGGCCGGATTCCGGCCGCGTGACGATCGATGGCCATGACCTTCTCGATCTGCCCGAATCCATTACCGGCCGGCGCATGTCCTACGCATCAGCCGACGCCTACTTCTTCCACGGGACGCTCAGGGACAATCTGCTTTACGGCTTGAAGCATGCCCCCATGCGCGACCCGCAGTACGACGGCAAGGAGGCTCTTGAAGCCAAGTGGCATGCCGAGGAGGCCGTCAAGGCCGGCAACCCGACAATGGATATCAACAGCGACTGGGTGGACTACCAGGCTGCCGGCGCAACCGGCCCGGAGGATATCCTGACGGCGATCCGTCCGGTGCTCGATGCGGTCCTCATCTCACAGGACATTCTCGACCTGGCGCTTCGATCGACCGTCAACACGAGCGTGCATGTGACGCTTGCCGGACACATCGTCGATCTGCGTACCGCACTTCGCAAGCGCATGCAGGAGTCGGAGCTCGGCAATATCGTCGTGCCGTTCGATTTCGATGCGTTCAATCCGCAAGCCACCGTCGGCGAGAATTTGCTCTTCGGCTCGATGAAACGGCCGATGATGAACAATCGCCGGCTGGCGGCCCACCCCTATTTCCAGGCGCTCTTCCGCGACACCGGCCTCAGCGACGATCTCTACGCCATGGGTCTGGAGATTGCGGAGAATGCCGTCGAACTCTTCCACGATCTGCCGCCGGATCACCCGTTCTTCCAGCAGCTGACCTTCATGACGGCGGACGATATCCCGACCTATCAGGCACTCCTGCAGAAATTGCAGAGCCGACGGTTTGATGATGCAACGCCCGAAGAACGCTCCGCAATCATCCGTCTCAGCTTTGCCTATATCGAGCCTCGGCACCGTTTCGGTCTTCTGACCGACGCGCTGATGGCCAAGATCGTCAGCGCCCGCAAACAGTTCCATGAGAATATCCCGGACGATCTTTCCGCCGTCATCGAGCGGTATGATCCGGAGGACTTCATCTCCTCGGCAAGCCTCATGGACAACGTCCTGTTCGGCCGCATCGCCTATCAGCAGGCTGACGCGTCCGACCGCATCCGGGCCATCATGGGCGACCTCTTCGACTCTCTCGAACTCTTCGACGACGTCTTGTCGATCGGGCTTGAGTTTGATGTCGGTTCTGGCGGCAAGCGCCTGACGATGGCGCAACGGCAGAAGCTGAACCTTGCCCGTGCGCTTCTCAAACGGTCTGACTATTTTGTCTTCAACCGGCCGTTATCCGCGCTCGACCAGCGTGTTCAGGATCAGATTACCCGAAATGTGGTCGAGGGATTGCACAAGGAAGGCGAACAGCCGGCCATCATCTGGGTGCTTTCGAACGCAAAACTTGCGGAAATATTTGATCGAATCCTGCTGTTTGACCGCGGTGCGCTGGCCGAGGCAGGCAACTTTCCGGAGCTTTCCGAACAAAACGGTATGTTCAAGGAACTGTTATCGTAATATCCTAAAGAGGGACAATAAAGATGGTGCCCTTTTGCGAGGTGCCACGGTCAAGCGTCGTGCACCGGAAAGCGCGACGGGGGTAGTACGCATATGTTATTGAGAGACGAAGTTGAAATGCTGCGGCGGGTGCCGATCTTCTCCCGAATTGCACCTGCAAAACTCAAATTGTTGGCCTTCACTTCCGATCGCATGACATACAACGTCGGGCAGGACCTCTTCCATCAGGGAGATCCGGGCGATGCCGCCTATGTCGTCCTGTCCGGAACGGCCGACATTCTTGTCCACTCACCTGCAGGCGACATCAAGGTCGCCGATGTGGAACCCAACTCCATCGTCGGTGAAATCGCCATATTGTGCGACGTATCGCGTACCGCGACGATACGCGCCACCTCGCCCCTGGAAGTGCTGCGCATCAGCAAGGAACACTTCCTGAAATTGCTCAGTGATTTCCCCGAGATGGCCGTCGAGATCATGCGCGTCTTGGCAGACCGTCTGAACCATACAACGGCCGAGCTGACCGCCGCGCGCGCTGCGAAGCAGCCGCAGGTAGCCGCGATGTAGCGATTTCATCATCTCTGAAGGCAAAGGCCTGCCTACAGGAACCTGAGGCAGGCCTTTGCTGTTTTTCGTGACTTTTGAACAGATCCTGTTCAATCCGGTCATATCTGCAGCCCCGGCAGTTTGCGCATTCTGCAGGTGTCCAGACGCTGCTGGGAGGTGTTCGCGGCACAGCGAACGACCCTCGCAAACAAGCGCTGCAACGAGCTGGTCGCGGATCGCTCACACCTTCAGCCGATCGGGATCGCGATCAGCACATCGTGGTCAACGCTCGCCAATATCATCCTCCGCCCTTCGTATTCCGCAAGCCGATGCAATAGGCCGGGATCCAGGGCTTCGACGGGTGCGAAAGCCCGCTCGTGCTTTAGAACGGACGCGCTTTGATTTCAGATTGGACGGGCGTTCACTTCAAATTGGCCGGACCATGCGTCAAAGTGGTCGGATGAGCGAGCATGTTACCGCCAGGGCCCCTGATTGACCGCTTGCGCGGGACGTGGACCTCGAGGGGAGCGGGTGTCTCGCTTGCGTGCAGCACGGCGGTTGGGGATTAACGACCTTCCGACCCTTGCGCCTTATCGGCAGGACCGCGCCGTTTTTCTGGGATGAAGCGATGAACGGCAGGCTCTTCCTGCTTGAATGTTGAGCAAGTGTTGGCGGCGATCCTCAAATTGGCGAGGTTGTCGTTATGGACAACCTGTCGTCCGCAAAACAGCCAATGTGCGCGAGGCTATCGCGCACATTGGGATCACTCATATTTTCTGCTGCCTTACTGGCCCGACCGCAATGCCATCGAAAGCCTGTTCGCGAAATTGAAAGCCATGTCGCGGGCCGGGCGGAGCGCATGGTAGGGGACGCGGTTGGCGCTACCCCATTCCCGTTTGCAGAATGCACAACCTACTTCAGAGTTGTGGGATAGACCCGGACTGAACAGGATCTTCTCTACTCGCGCTGTTCGAGCGCCCTGCTGAAGGCCAATGCCGCAAGCGTGCAGACCGCGCCAGACAGCAGGTAGTAGCCAACGAAAGGCAGACCAAGGTGGCTGGACAGGGTCAGGGCGACGAGCGGAGCAAAGCCGGCGCCGACGAGCCAGGCAAGGTCGGAGGTAAAGGCCGCACCGGTATAGCGATAACCTCTGCCGAAGCGCGACGAAATCGAGCCGGTCGCCTGGCCAAAGGACAGGCCGAGGACGCCGAAGCCGATGATCACGAAGGCACTCTGTCCCCCGGAGCCGGCTGCCATCAGGAGCGGACCGACAAAGCTGAAGATCGCAATCAGCACGGCACAGATCGCAAGCTGCGCACGCCTGCCGATGAGGTCTGCGATCATGCCAGAGACGACGATCGCGACGAGACCGACCACGGCGCCAACGATCTGCACGACCATGAAACCGCCGATCGGCTGCGTTCCGTAAAGATACACCCAGCCCAGCGGGAAGATCGTCACCAGGTGGAACATCGCGAAGCTCGCGAGCGGCACGAAGGCGCCGAGCAGGATGTCGCGGCCATGGACGCGCACCACGTCGTGGATCGGTGCCGCTTCGAGCTCGTGCTGTTCCAGTGCGGAGCCGAATTCGGGCGTCATGACCAGACGCAAACGCGCAAACAGCGCAACCACGTTGATCGCAAAGGCGACAAAGAATGGATAGCGCCAGCCCCAGCTCAGGAAGTCCTCACTGGAAAGATTGGCGATGAAATAGCCAAACAGCGCGCTTGCCAGTGCAAAGCCGATCGGGGCACCGAGCTGCGGGATCATCGCATACCAGCCGCGGTGGTTTGGCGGCGCGTTGAGCGCCAGCAGCGACGCCAGGCCGTCCCATGCGCCGCCAAGCGCAAAGCCCTGGCCGAGCCGGAAGAGGGCGAGCAATGCAATCGACCAGGCACCAATCTCGCTGTAGCCCGGCAGGAAAGCGATCGAAGCCGTCGAGCCCCCCAGCAGGAACAATGCGATCGTCAGCTTGGCGCCGCGGCCATAGAAGCGGTCGATGGTCATGAACACGAGCGATCCCACCGGGCGCGCCAGAAATGCGAGCGAAAAGATCGCAAAGGAATAAAGAGTTGCCGTCAGGCGATCGGGCGCGAAAGGAAAGACAAGCTGAGGGAAGACCAGCACGGATGCGAGGCCATAGACGAAGAAATCGAAGAATTCGGACGCGCGCCCGATGACGACGCCGATCGCGATACTGCCGGCCGATATCGGCTTGTCGGCATGAATTCGCCGCGCATCCTGCTCCATCGATGTGGACGATGGTCCGTAGTGTGTTGTACCTGCCATTAAATGCCTCCCTCGTTGAGGCACCCTGTGGCAAAGCGCCTCACTAGCGATCTTGATCAAACCACTGCGCTTATCAAGTCCGATCGACGCAAATAGTTCATCATCCGGCCTGAAAATCAGATGTGGATGAAAAATCACGGTCATGCCGCGAAATCGGTCTGCAAAAGACTGGCATGATCGGCGTGTACGGATATATTAGCCCTTCAAAATGGATTGTGCGCAAGAATCCTTCGAATTTTCATCAGGATTTTGACATCCTGCGCCACGTGCCTTATCCCGCAGTGCGGCATTTCTGCTGCACTGCGACCAAACACCTCATGTTGCTATCAGGTACGGTGCTTTAGTCGCGGTCTGGACGAAACAACAAGAGCATAGAGACGTGCAAAAACTGCCAAAGTTTTCCCGCCATCTCCTCATTCTGCCCCTGCTTCTGACGCTGGCGGGATGCAATTTGGTGGTCATGTCGCCTTCGGGCGATATCGCCATGCAGCAACGCGACCTGATTATCGTGTCGACGGTTTTGATGCTGCTGATCATCGTTCCGGTGATCTTCCTGACGCTGCTGTTTGCCTGGCGCTATCGCCGTTCCAACACGGCTGCCACCTATGATCCGGAATGGCACCATTCCACCCGTCTCGAAGTGGTCATCTGGTCAGCACCGCTGGCCATCATCATCGCGCTCGGGGCCATCACCTGGATCAGCACGCACAAGCTCGACCCATTTCGTCCGCTCGATCGGATTGACGCCGAGCGCGCCATCCCGGCCAATACCAAGCCGCTGACCGTCGAAGTCGTCGCACTCGACTGGAAATGGCTGTTCTTCTATCCCGAACTCGGGATTGCGACCGTCAATGAAATGGCAGCGCCAGTCGATGTTCCGATCAGCTTCAGGATCACCTCCTCGTCGGTTATGAATTCCTTCTACGTGCCTGCGCTCGCGGGCCAGATCTATGCAATGCCCGGCATGGAGACCAGGCTGCATGCCGTCATCAACCAGGAAGGCATCTTCGACGGCTTTTCGGCCAACTATAGCGGCGCGGGTTTTTCCCACATGCGCTTCAAGTTCCATGGCGTAAACCAGCAGGGCTTCGACCAATGGGTTGCGCAGGTCAGGGAAAAGGGAACTGCGCTCAATAGGGATACCTATCTCAAGCTCGAACGGCCGAGTGAGAGGGAGCCGGTGCGTTACTTCTCGACCGTCGACAAGGATCTCTTCAACGCGATCCTCAACATGTGCGCGGCCCCCGGTCAGATGTGCATGAACGAAATGATGCACATCGACCGGATGGGTGGCGGCGGCAAGGAAAGCGCCGAAAATCGCGAGAAGCTGCTCTACGACAACCGCCACTCCGATCAGGCCGGTGGCGGTCACGAAACGCCTGCGGGCGAAAGCCCCGATGCCAGCGAAACCAAGCCGGCAGACGCTCAGAACGGCGCCGGCCAGCCTGGCGACACGCAGACGATGCCAGGAATGCAGCATGACGGGCACACAATGCCTGGCATGGACCACGGCACCGGCAGCGACCAGGCGCCTGCGCAATCAAACAGCAATTAGACCTGGCGCTTTGCGTCGATACGACATCAATGAACGGGTTCATCCATGTTTTCCAATCCTGACCTCCTGAAGTTCATCTTCGGTCGGTTGACCCTAGAATCGATCCCCTATCACGAGCCGATCCTGGTCGTGACCTTTGCGGCAGTCGCACTTGGCGGCATCGCGCTTCTGGGTGTTGTTACCTATTTCAAGCTTTGGGGTTATCTCTGGCGCGACTGGCTGACGAGCGTCGATCACAAGAAGATCGGCATCATGTACGTCATCCTGGCGCTCATCATGCTGCTGCGCGGCTTTTCCGACGCGATCATGATGCGTCTGCAACAGGCAATCGCCTTCAACGGATCCGCCGGCTACCTGCCGCCGCATCACTACGACCAGGTCTTCACGGCCCATGGCGTCATCATGATCTTCTTCATGGCCATGCCGTTCGTCACGGGCCTGATGAACCTCGTCGTGCCGCTGCAGATCGGCGCCCGCGACGTTTCCTTCCCGTTCCTGAACAATTTCTCGTTCTGGATGACGACCGCCGGTGCGATCATCATCATGATCTCGCTCTTCGTCGGCGAATTCGCCCAGACCGGCTGGCTTGCCTATCCGCCGCTGTCGGGAGCCGCCTATAGCCCGGGCGTCGGTGTCGACTATTACATCTGGGGTCTGCAGGTGGCCGGTGTCGGAACGACGCTATCGGGCATCAACCTGATCGCGACGATCGTGAAGATGCGCGCACCCGGCATGAGCTTCATGAAGATGCCGGTCTTCACCTGGACCGCGCTCTGCACCAACATCCTGATCGTCGCGACCTTCCCGATCCTGACGGCGACGCTGGCGCTGCTGTCGCTCGATCGTTACGCCGGCACGAACTTCTTCACGAATGACCTCGGCGGCAATCCGATGATGTATGTCAACCTCATCTGGATCTGGGGTCACCCGGAAGTCTACATCCTTGTGCTGCCGGCCTTCGGCATCTTCTCGGAAGTCGTTGCCACCTTCTGCGGCAAGCGTCTCTTCGGCTACGCCTCGATGGTCTACGCCACCTGCGTGATCATGATCCTGTCCTACCTCGTGTGGCTGCACCACTTCTTCACGATGGGTTCGGGTGCCAGCGTCAACTCCTTCTTCGGCATCACCACGATGATCATCTCGATCCCCACAGGGGCGAAGATGTTCAACTGGCTGTTCACGATGTACAGGGGACGCATTCGCTACGAAGTGCCGATGCTGTGGACGCTCGGCTTCATGGTGACCTTCGTCATCGGCGGCATGACCGGCGTTCTGCTCGCCGTACCGCCCGCCGACTTCGTGCTGCACAACTCGCTCTTCCTGATCGCCCACTTCCACAACGTCATCATCGGCGGCGTGGTGTTCGGCCTGATGGCTGGCGTCACCTACTGGTTCCCGAAGGCGTTCGGCTACAAGCTCGATCCGTTCTGGGGCAAGATGTCCTTCTGGTTCTGGCTGATCGGCTTCTACTTCGCCTTCATGCCGCTCTACGTGCTCGGCCTGATGGGCGTCACGCGCCGCGTGTCGCAGTTCGAAGATCCGTCGCTGCAGATCTGGTTCATCCTTGCCGCCTTCGGCGCCGTCCTGATCGCGATCGGCATCGCCAGCTTCATAATCCAGCTCGTCGTCAGCTTCTTCAAGCGCGAAGAGCTGCGCGACACGACGGGCGATCCCTGGGATGGCCGCACGCTGGAATGGTCGACCTCGTCGCCGCCGCCGGACTACAACTTCGCCTTCACGCCCGTCGTCCACGACCATGATTCCTGGTACGACATGAAGGCGCGCGGCTACGCCCGCCCGCTGGAAGGCTTCAAGCCGATCCACATGCCGAAGAACACCGGAACCGGTGTCATTCTCGGCGCGATCAGCGTCGTGCTGGCATTTGCCCTCATCTGGTACATGTGGTGGCTGGTCGTGCTTTCGTTCGTCGCCATGATCGCCGTCGCGATCGGCCATACCTTCAACTACAATCGCGACTTCTATATCCCCGCCGAAGAAGTCACGGAAACGGAACGCAAGCGTACCGCGCTGCTTGCCGAGCAGGTGTAAGACCATGAGCGATGCTGTGATCGACAAGGCAGACAAGCCTGAATTCTACCTCACCGAAGAGCACCATCCGGAAGGCAGCACAATGCTGGGCTTCTGGCTCTACCTGATGAGCGACTGCCTCATCTTCGCGGTGCTGTTTGCAACCTTCGCCGTCCTCGGCCGCAATTTTGCGGCCGGGCCCTCGCCGGCCGATCTCTTTGATCTGCCGCTGGTGGCGATCAACACCTCGATGCTGCTTCTGTCCTCCATCACATACGGTTTTGCGATGCTGCAGATGGAGCGGCAGGAGAAGGGTGCCACACTCTTCTGGCTGGCCATTACCGGCCTCTTCGGCCTGGCCTTCCTTGGGATTGAACTCTACGAGTTCTCGCACCTGATCCACGAGGGCGCAGGTCCAACCCGCAGTGCCTTCCTGTCCGGCTTCTTCACGCTGGTCGGCACACATGGTCTGCACGTCACCTTTGGTATCGTCTGGCTGATCACCCTGATGGTGCAGGTGTCGATCCGTGGCTTGATCCCGGAAAACCGCCGCCGCCTGATGTGCCTGTCGATGTTCTGGCACTTTCTTGACGTCGTCTGGATCGGCGTCTTCTCCTTCGTCTACCTTATGGGAGTCCTCGGATGACCTCTAACGCACCAGTAACCGAGGACGCCCACGAAGCCCATCATGGTCACAGCCATGGTCACGTGGCCGCCCACGGCACCTTCAAGAGCTATATGATCGGCTTCGTGCTGTCGGTTATCCTGACAGCGATCCCGTTCTGGCTGGTCATGGCCGGCGTCTTCGAAAATCCATCGGTAACGGCTGCATGGGTCATGGGGCTTGCCGCTGTCCAGATCGTCGTTCATATGATCTTCTTCCTTCATATGAACCCGCGCTCGGAAGGCGGCTGGACGATGATGGCGTTGATCTTCACGCTTCTGCTCGTCGCCATCGCGCTGGCCGGCTCGCTCTGGGTCATGCATCATCTGAATACGAACATGATGCCGATGAGCCCGGAAATGATGAAGAATATGCCCTAAAGGGCAGGAGTGGGCGGTGGTGACGCCGCCCGCCAAGGTTTTCTGGCAATGGCCGACATCCCCTCCGAGAAAGCACCAGGACAGCATACTGCCGCCGGGCTTGCGATATTCTGCGGTCTCATGCTGGTGCTGATTGCCGCACTGCTTGCGCTTGGTGTCTGGCAGGTCGAGCGGCTTTCCTGGAAAGAGGATCTGATTGCCCGCGTCGATCAGCGCGTCCATGCGGAGCCGGTTCCCGCGCCAGTGCGCGCGCAGTGGGGACAGGTCAGCCGCGCCAATGACGAATATCGCCATGTGACTGCCGAAGGGACCCTGCAAAACGATAGGGAAACGCTGATCTACGCGTCGACGTCGCTCGGGCCCGGCTATTGGGTGATCACCCCGCTCAAGCTCGCCGACAGCACCTCGGTATTGATCAACCGCGGTTTCGTCCCGACGGAAAAGCGCGATCCGGCAACACGCAGCGAAGGGCAGATAGCAAACCCGGTGAAAATCACCGGACTGCTGCGGATTACCGAGCCTGGAGGCACGCTGATCAAGTCCAATGATCCGGCCAATGATCGCTGGTATTCACGCGATGTCGCCGCGATCGCCGATCGTCGCGGCGTGGCAGATGCCGCCCCCTACTTTATCGATGCTGATGCGACGACAAACCCAGGCGGCCTGCCGGTCGGTGGGCTGACGCAGATCGCCTTCCCCAACAACCATCTGGTTTACGCGATCACCTGGTTTGCACTTGCGGTCATGGCCGCTGGACTGCTCGCTTTCGTCGTCCGCGGCGAGTTGCGCGCGCGTCGATCCTGATCAGACGGCCTTGCTCCGGGGATAGAAGCGCTCAGCCATGTGTTCGCCGACCGCATAGGCCTGGCTGACGATCTCGGGTACGAGGTCGATGTCAGGCAGACTGCCGAGGCCGAGGGGCCCGACGGCAAACAGTCCATCGACCATTGATCCATCCTCAAGGCAGGGCTGGCCCCGCTGATTGACGGCAAGCCCGAGCGACAATTCGTCTGCCAGGGCCAAACCTCCGCTCACAAGGCTTGCCAGCAATGGCGAGGTCAGTTGTGGCGCGCGGCAGCGACAATCCAGGATACGCTCGGCATGAACGATCTCGTCGGCGTGCGAGCCGGCGGGCCGGAAGAAGAGACCGCTCAGGCCCTGCCGACCCACGACGCCACGGCGCAGTACGGTATTGCCACTGACGAGCTCGCTTTGGAGACGGGCGTAGATGGCCTCCGGCAATCGGTTGCGGTGGCTGTCATAGATCGCCCGCAAGTGCCGGTTGAACTGATGCTTCTGATGGGCTGGCAGTGCGCGCCACAGAGAGCGGGCGTGTTTGCGCAACCCGTTCATGACGGATTGCCAGCTTCTGCCATCTTCCTCTGCCTCGCGGCAGGCCGTGCGGATGAAGCGCAGGATGTCAGGGAGGTTTGTTGGCAGTGCGTCGGCCGGAAAAACCGGGTCGGCGGAGTTCGGCGTATGGCTCTGCGGCAGGAAGCCATGTCGGGAAAGGATGGTAACCTGCCCCGCGTAGCCGGCGTCGCGCAATTGCAGGAGCTGATCGACAACCCTGATGCCGCTGCCGAGAAGGACCGTGTGTGGGCGCGCGACCAGGCGCTGGGCTCTCACCTGCGACGGCTCCTGCTCAGTCTCCTCGGTTTCCGGCAGACCATAGCCAGTGGCCAGTATGACGGTGTCGAACAGGGGATTGGCTGGATTGGCGCTTTCGAGAAGGAAACGGTTGCCGTGGCTCCTGCGGATCGCCACAACCGGTTCATGGCACACCTGAACCGTAATGTCCTTGCGGGCGGACAAGGCTTCAGAGAAGCGCTGGTAGACGTAGTCGCTGAAAATGTCTTTCGGCACGAAGATCTGGCGAAATCCCGGGATCGCCGCAGGCACGGCGGCGCGGAATTCCGCGTTGCTACAAAGCCAGTCGTTGAAATCATCCGTATCGCCCACGGAGACGGAAAGATCGCGAACACGCGTATTCAGGATCGTCGAGGTTCGCGCCGACGAGAGTGCCTGGCCCCCGCTCACCGAAGAGTTGGGGTCGAAGAGCTGCAGATGAAAAGGCAGGCGCACTGTCTTCATCAGCGCGATAGCCATCATCATTCCGGAAAAGCCGCGGCCGACAATGGCAAAACGCGGCACGGCGGAGATCTTTGCTGCCGCCGCTGACTTCGAAGAAAACAGGCCTTGAACCGTCATCTCAACTCCCTTGCGACCGTCTGCGCATCGTGTCTCGATTGGTTTCAACGCGGGAATAAAACGCTCGCGCGCTGCGCTGGTTCACGCGGTTTTGAACCGCCCTATAGTCTATCAAACTAGTCGTGTATCAAAGCGCCAAAAGATGATTTAGGCAAGCCTTTGTTCCGAGTGCCAACGTCTGGTGCGGATAAGTGTCTGAAACCGTTTTGACATTTCGAGACGCCAGGCGCGGTCAAAATTGTGCTTCCTTGTCTTTGTTGCACTCACGATAAAATAACCAGTTGGTGAATTCTTGACTTGAAGGGCCGAAAGGAATCGGCAAAAGTAAGGGCGCTAATCAATCCCTTCATGGATTCGACGTCTTTCCGGACCAACGTCCGACCACACCTCTGTTTTGGAATATGACCGTGAGCAGCAATGCTTTAACACGCGCGACGAAGCCATCCGCTTCGATGGCGAAGGCGACCGCGGCAGGCTGGGGCAAGGGCCTCTTTACGCTCGTCCGCATCACCGTCATGGCGTTCCGCCATCCCTGGCAATCCGGTTTCGCCATCGGCGCGACCCTTGTTGCCTCGACCTTCCAGCTGATGATCCCGCGTCTGCTCGGGCGCGCGGTCGACCATACGCAGGTCGCGATGGAAGGCGGCCAGGCGGGACAGATCGCACAGGATGCGCTGCTGACCACGGCGCTGATGCTGCTCGGCGCCAGCGTTCTGCGTGGCATCTTCACGATGATCCAGAACTACTACAGCGAGAGCGTCGGCCACCACATGGGCTACGAGCTGCGTCTTGCCTGTTACGAGAAAATCCAGCGCCTTTCCTTCAGCTTTCATGACAGTGTCCACTCTGGCGATCTGATCACCGTCGGGCTGCTCGACCTTGAAGGCGTGCGCATGTATTTTTCGACGGCGCTGGTGCGCATGGTGCTCTTGACCATGCTGATCGGTATCGGCGCCTACATGCTGCTTTCCACCGATGTCGTCCTCGGCTTGCTTGCCTTGAGCTTCGTGCCCTTCGTTGCCTGGCGTTCCTCGGTCACACAGTTGCGGTTGCGCGCGACCTGGCTCGACCTGCAGGAGCGGCTGTCGGTGCTGACCCGGATCATGGAGGAAAATCTCGGTGGCATCCGCGTGGTCAGGGCCTTTGCCGCGCAGGCGCACGAGATGATGAAGTTCGAGGGCGCTTCCAAGAACGCCTTGGCGCTCGCCCACCAACGCGTCGGCATCCGTGTCATCAATACCAGCGCCATGACCTTCTCCTTCTTCGCAGCCATGGGCCTCGTCCTCTGGGTTGGCGGTGGCAAGGTGATGGCTGGCGAGATGACGGTCGGTACGCTTACGTCGTTCCTGACCTTCATGACGATCCTGCAGATGCCTGTCCGCCAGCTCGGCCTGATGGTCAATGCTTTCGCCCGCGCCTCCACCTGCGGCACCCGGCTGTTCAACCTGCTCGACCTCGAAATTGCCGTGCGGGATGCCCCTGACGCCAGGGATCTGGTGCTCAGCGACGGGACGCTTCGCTTCGAGAATGTAAGCTTCGCCTATCCGAGCTCACCGATGCACGAGGTCCTGAGCAAGGTCTCCTTCGAGGCAAAGCGTGGCGAGACGATCGGCATCGTCGGGCCACCCGGTAGCGGGAAATCGACGCTTGCGCATCTGATCCCGCGCTTCTACGACGTCACCACGGGCAAGATCACCATTGATGGACAGGATATCCGCAAGGCGACGCTGCAGTCGCTTCGTCGTGCGGTCGCCGTTGTCCAGCAGGATTCTTTCCTGTTCACCACCTCGATTGAAAACAACATCGCCTATGGCGACCCCTGGGCAAAGGAAAGCCGCATCGAGCGCGCGAGCGAAAGTGCCCAACTGCACAACTACGTGCTCGGCCTGCCGACCGGCTACGGCACGGTCGTTGGAGAACGCGGTGTGTCGCTCTCGGGAGGACAGCGCCAGCGCCTGTCGATCGCCCGTGCCCTGATGTTGAAACCCGCCGTCATGGTCTTCGATGATTCAACGGCGGCAATCGATGCGGCCACCGAACAGCGCATTCGCTCCGCGATGCGCAAGTACGCGGCTGATCGCGTGACCATCATTGTTGCGCATCGCCTGAGCTCGCTGATGCATGCCGACCAGATCCTGTTCGTCGAGAACGGGCAAATCGTCGAACGTGGCACGCACGAGGAGTTGCTGGCCGCGGGCGGGCGCTACAAGGCGCTCTACGATCTGCAGGTACGGCCGGGCGATGAGGCGCTTAGCGCCTAGGGAGGAATGAAATGGCCGAGGAACTGGAAACCGAACGCTCCGATGTTCGCGAGGATGGACGCCGACCGCCGCGCGCCGTCGTTGGCTCGCATCGCATCGAAGAGGAGATGTTCGGCAAGGCCTTCGACGGCAACATCATCAAGCGCATCTGGGCGTTCGTGCACCCATACCGCAGGCAGGTTCTGCTATCGGTCGCTGCCGTTCTGACGTTCACGGCCATGCAGCTGCTGATCCCGCTGATCATCCGCTACGCCATCGATCACGGCATGCAGCCGGGTGGAAGTCATTCGGCGCTGACCTTTGCGATGATCGCCTTTCTCGCCGCGATCCTCATCAACTACTGCGCCAGCTACTGGCAAGAGACGCTGGTGGGCAACGTCGCGGAAGAGGTGCTCTTCGACATCCGCAAGGCGATGTTTTCGCATCTCCAGCGGGTTTCGCTCTCCTTCATGGACAAGACCGAGGTCGGCCGTCTCATGTCGCGCCTGCAGGGCGACGTCAATTCGATGCAGGAGTTCCTGGAAACGTCGGTCCTGTCTGTCGGCGATATCACGCTTCTGTTCGGCATCGTCTTCGTCATGCTCTATCTCGACTTCAAGCTCGGTCTTCTGACGCTGTCGGTCCTGCCGATCCTGTTTGTCGTTCGCCTCTTCTGGCTGCCGCTGGCGCGCAAGTCCTTCATGGCAGCACATGAGACCAATTCCGTTGCGGCGGGCGCGCTGGCCGAGGCCATCCACGGCGTGCGCGCCGTCCAGAGCATGGATCGCCAGGGCGTCAATTTCACGCTCTATGACGACAAGGCCAGGGCAAACCTGAAGGCACACCTGACGGCAGCGCGCTATGCCCAGGTGATGGTGCCGATCGTGGATTCCCTGACCGGCGTTGCCATGGCGCTTGTCATTGTCGTTGGCGGTGCACGCGTTCTCAATCAGGCGCTCGATGTCGGCGTTCTCGTCGCTTTCCTGTTTTACATCCAGCGCTTTTTCGATCCGATTCGCTCGCTGACGCTGCAATATTCGGTGATGCAGCGCGCCATGGCCTCCGGACAACGACTGACCGAGGTTCTTGATGTTCCCGTCGAAATCAGGGACGCGCCTGACGCAAAGGAGCTTTCCGCCGATATGGATGGCTCCGTCGAGTTTCGCGATGTGGTTTTCGGCTATCATCCCAAGCATCCGGTCCTGAAGCATGTAAGCTTCAAGGTGAACCCTGGCGAAACCGTTGCGCTTGTCGGGCCAACCGGCTCCGGCAAGTCGAGCTGCATGTCGCTGATCCATCGCTTCTACGATGTTCAGCAGGGACAAGTCCTGGTCGGTGGGCATGATGTGCGCGACCTGACCCAGGATTCGCTCGGCAACCAGATCGCCATGGTTCTCCAGGAGCCGTTCCTGTTTACGGGCACGGTGTTCGAGAACATTCGCTATCACAAGGTGGAAGCGACACGCCAACAGGTCATCGAGGCGGCCAAGGCGGTCGGCGCTCATGACTTCATCATGCGCCTGCCGCAGGGCTATGACAGCATGCTCGGCGAGCGCGGCGGCAATCTCTCGCTCGGCCAGCGCCAGCTTTTGAGCTTTGCCCGTGCGCTGGTCGCCGATGCTAAAATCCTTGTGCTGGACGAGGCAACCGCCAATATCGACAGCTATACCGAGATGCTGATCCAGAAGGCACTCGTCAAGCTGCTCGAAAACCGAACAGGGCTGGTCATCGCACACCGCCTCGCCACCATCAGAGAGGCGGACCGCATCATCGTCCTGCAGAATGGCGAGCTGATCGAAAGCGGTAACCACCAACAGCTGATGAAAAACCGCAAGCTCTATTCGCGGCTCTATAACCTGAACTACGCGTCCTTCGACGATATTCCCGATGCCGTGCTCGAAGAGACGACGGCGAACGGTTCAGCGACATAAATCTCGCCTTCCAAGCAACGTCACTATTCGAAGAGGAGGATCTTTTATGGATTACCGCAAGCTTGGCCATAGTGGAGCAATTGTAACCGCCTACTGCCTCGGCACCATGACGTTCGGTGCGGAGGCCGACGAAGCTTCCTCGCACAAACTGCTCGACGATTACTTCGCCTGGGGCGGAAACTTCATCGACACAGCCGACGTCTACAGTGCCGGCAAGTCGGAAGAGATCATCGGGCGATGGCTGAAGGCGCGCCCGAGCGAGGCAAAGCAGGCCGTGATCGCGACCAAGGGACGGTTCCCGATGGGGTCAGGTCCGAACGACATCGGCCTTTCGCGCCGCCACCTGAACCAGGCGCTCGACGCCTCTCTTGTGCGCCTCGGCGTCGAACATATCGATCTCTATCAGATGCATGCATGGGACGCACTGACCCCGATCGAGGAGACGCTGCGCTTCCTCGACGACGCCGTCTCTGCCGGAAAGATCGGCTACTACGGCTTCTCCAACTATGTCGGATGGCAGATCGCCAAGGCAGCCGAAATCGCCAAGGCACGCGGCTACACTCGTCCGGTAACGCTGCAACCGCAATATAATCTGCTGGTGCGCGACATCGAGCTGGAAATCGTCGCGGCATGCCAGGATGCCGGCATGGGGCTACTGCCTTGGTCGCCGCTCGGCGGCGGCTGGCTGACGGGCAAATACCGGCGCGACCAGACGCCGACGGGCGCTACCCGCTTGGGGGAGAACCCGAGCCGCGGCATGGAATCCTACGCCCAGCGGAATGCGCAGGAGAGGACATGGGCGATCATCGAGACGGTAGAGGCGATCGCCAAGGCCCGTGGTGTCAGCATGGCGCAGGTCGCCCTTGCCTGGACGGCAGCGCGACCAGCGGTAACATCCGTCATTCTCGGAGCGCGCACGAGCGAGCAGCTCGCAGACAATCTCGCTGCTGCAAAGCTTCTGCTTTCCGAAGAGGAAATGACGAAGCTTAGCGATGTCAGCCAGCCGCATGTGGCCGACTATCCCTATGGGGCTGGCGGCACAAACCAGCGCCATCGCAAGATCGAAGGCGGGCGGTAGGATTGGTGCGCGGCCGGAATTTTCCGGCCGCCTTGTTCTTCAGAGGCGCACGCCGCTCGCGTCGTCGAAGAGGTGCAGTTGCGACGGATCGACGGTCACGCCGACCGTTTCGCCTGCGCGTGCTGTACCGCGGCCCGTCTCGACGATCGTCAGCTCAGGCGTTGTCGCCGCCGTGACGAAGGTGGATGAGCCGGTGGATTCCACCACGGCGACAGGCACATCGAAGGTGCCCTGCCCCGGTGCCGTTACGCCGATGTGCTCGGGACGAATGCCGGCAGTCACCTTTCGGCCTGGCTGGATCTGATGGTCGATCGCAATCTTGTGCTTCACGCTGCCGAGATCGATGGTCAGGCTCCTGCCGTCTTCGACTGCTACCGCCGGGATGAAGTTCATGGCCGGAGAGCCGATGAAGCCTGCGACGAACTTGTTGGCGGGCTTGTCGTAGAGATCGAGAGGCTTGCCTTGCTGCTCGATCACGCCTTCGCGCATGACGACCACATGGTCGGCCATTGTCATGGCCTCGATCTGGTCGTGGGTGACATAGACCGAGGTGGCATGCAGACGGTCGTGCAGCGCCCGGATTTCCTTGCGCATGTGAACACGCAGTGCGGCATCGAGGTTGGAGAGGGGCTCGTCGAACAGGAATGCTTTCGGATGGCGGATGATGGCGCGGCTCATTGCAACGCGCTGGCGCTGGCCGCCGGAAAGCTCACGCGGGTAACGCTTCAACAGATGCGACAAGCCAGTTGTAGCAGCGACCTCTTCTGCCGCCTTTTTGGCTTGCGCCTTGGCGACGCCGCGAATGCGGAGGCTATAGGTCAGGTTCTCCTCCACGGTCATGTGCGGATAGAGCGCATAGGACTGGAAGACCATGGCGACATCGCGCTTGCGCGGCGGCACGTTGTTCATCAACTCGCCGGCGATCTTCAACTCACCCTCAGAGATACTCTCGAGGCCTGCGAGCGAACGAAGCAGTGTGGACTTGCCACAGCCGGACGGACCGACGAGTGCAACAAAGGTTCCCTTTGCGATCGACAGGTTGATGTTCTTCAGGGCATGGAACGCGCCGTAGTGCTTGTTGACGCCGCTGAGCTCGATCTGATTGGTCATTTGAGGGCTCCAGAGGTGAGGCCGGATACGATGCGGCGCTGCAAGAGAACGAAGATGGCGAGGATCGGCGTCACATACATCGTGGCGTAGGCCATGATGTTGTTCCACTCGTTGGTGTTCGGTCCCATGAAGGAGTTGAGACCGACACTCGCCGGCTGAAGCTCGGCAGCCTGGATCATCGACTTCGAGTAGACGAACTCACCGAATGCCTGCATGAAGATGAGGATCGCGCTGACGAGGATGCCATTGCGGGCAAGCGGCAGCACGATACTGAAGAAGGCACCGACGCGGCTGTTGCCATCGACGAGCGCGGCCTCCTCGAGTTCCATCGGCACCGCCATGAAGGTGGCGCGCACCAGGACGACGAAGAAGGGCATGCTCTTGGCGGCGATCGCGATGATGACGGCAAGGCGCGGATAGTCGAGCATGCCCAGTTGCGAGAAGCCGACGAAGATCGGGGTCACCATCAACGATGCCGGCAGGACCTGCAGCATCAGGATCATGAACAGACCGATATCGACCCAGACGTTGCGGTAGCGCGCCAGAACATAGGCGCAGCCGACGCCAAGAACGGTGATCAGGGTAACGGCGCCGACGGCGATGACCAGCGAGTTCCAGAGATACCGGCCCATGCCGCGGCTTTCCCAGACATAGCCGAAGGTTCCCCATTGCGGGTCGCCCGGCCAGAAGCTCGGGGGCGTTGCGAACATCTCGGACCCGCCCTTGAGGGCCGTGATGTACATCCAGTAGAGCGGGAACAGATAGATCGCCGCCATGAGGATGGCGATCACGAGCATAAGGCGGTTGCGTGTCGTATCGCTCATCCGCGCACCTCATGACGTGTGGAGCGGACATAGACGACGGAGGCGAACATGACGAAGATGATCATGATGACGGAGATGGTCGCGCCCTTGGCGAAATCATACTGGCGGAAGGACAGGTCCCAGGCCCAGTACTGCGTGACGTTGGATGAGTTGTTCGGGCCGCCCGAGGTGATGGCGGCAAAGAGATCGAACTGCTGCAGCGTGAAGATAAGCCCAAGTGCGATGATGGCGCCGATCGTGGAGCGCATCATCGGCAGCGTGATCGTCCAGAAGCGTTGCCAGGCATTGGCACCGTCGAGTTCGGCGGCTTCATAGAGGTCACCGGGGATTCCGGACAGGCCGACCGACAGCAGGATCATGTTGAAGGCAGTCCCCAGCCAGACATTGGCGATGATGACCGCATAGAGCGAAAAATGCGGATCGGAGCGCCAGAAGATGTTGCTACTAATGATGCCGCTCTCCTTCAGGATGAAGTTGAGGACGCCGAAATCGCCGGAAAGAATCCAGTTCCAGATCGCTCCGACGACAAGGCCGGGCATGACCCAGGAGACGAGAAACAGGCCGCGCAGCCACGAGGCGCCGGGGAAATTGACCCAGAAGAACAGCGCCAGGCCAAATCCGATCAGAAACTGACCTGCGATCGAGCCGACGACGAAGATCACCGTATTGCCGAGGATCGGCCAGGTTTCCGGCTGGGCAAAGAGATCGGTATAGTTCTTGAAGCCGACGAAGGGGCGCGAGAAGGTTCCGAGGCTGAACATGTCAACCTCCTGGAAGCTCATCACCACATTGTAGATGAGCGGCAGTCCCGCCATCAGGAACAGGAAGGCCAGCGGAAAGGCGACCAGGGTGATGTCGAAGCCGCGGCCGTCCCTGACGCTTGAAAGAATCCGTTTCATCGATCCTCCAATACTCCGAACGGGGCTGCCTGAAGCTTGCGCTGCAAGACAGCCCCTGCCGGGAGGAAATGGTAGGGATGGCCCGAAAGCCATCCGGTTATGCAGAGTGGATTAACCGAGCACGGCCTTGATCTTGTCGGCAGCCTGATCGAGCGCGTCCTTCGGGCTCATCTGGCCGGTCAAGGCAGCCTGGATTGCGTCCTGGATCGCCTTGGAGATCTTCGGCCATTGCGGATTCGGGCCGCGAGGCTTGGCGTATTTCAGCTGTTCGATGAAGACCTTCAGCGCCTCATCCTTGAGCTTCTCGCCGGTTTCCGGGATGGTGATGTCGGCACGGGCCGGAAGCTGGCCGTAGTTCTTGAACATCTTGTCGTCCTTCGAGGCAAAGAACTCCAGTGCCTTGAAGGCTTCGGCCGGATGCTTCGTGCTGGAGAAAATAGCCCAGTTGAAGTCGCCCATTGCCGAGGAACGCTCAGCGCCTTCCTTCGGAACCGGAAGCAGGGCAACGCCCCAGTCGAACTTCGCCTCCTTGGTCATTCGGTCGAGTTCCCAAGGACCGGAGATCGCCATCGCGGCATTGCCGGAGTTGAAGGTGCCGGTCGAATCCCACTGGCCACGCGTCAAGGTGTCCGGAGAAGCAAGCTTCTCGTCCATGATCGTCTTCCAGGTTTCAAGCGCCTTGACCGCGCCTTCGGCATTGATGTTCTGGTAGCCGCCGCCCGCCATCTGGGCCCAGGGAAGGAACTGGAAGGTGCCTTCCTCGTTTGCCTTGGCCGAGAAGGCGAGACCATAGACGTTCTTAGCGGGGTCGGTCAGCTTGCGGGCATCCTCGACAAGCTCGTCCCAGGTCTGCGGCGGCTTGTTCGGGTCGAGGCCCTTCGCCTTGAACATGTCCTTGTTGTAGTAGAGCGCGATCGTGTTGGTCGCCTTCGGCACGCCGTAGTACTTGCCGTCCCATTCGACCGACTTCAGCGGACCTGGGAAGTAGTTTTCCGGCTTGATGACCGACGATCCCTTGATCATGTCGGTAATGTCGAGGAAGGCCCCGCGCGAAGAGAACATCGCGTGCTCGGGGTTGTCGACGGCGATGATGTCAGGGGCCTGGCCGGTGGCATAGGCGCGCATGGCCTCGGTGACGACATCATCGAACTGGATCAGACGATATTCGATCTTGATGCCATTGTTCTGGGCGTTGAATTCCTTGACGAGGTTCGGCGCCGGCTGGATGTCCTTGTCCAGCGACCAGAGGGTCAAGGTGACGTCTTCGGCCTTGGCGGCCAGGCCGAAGAGAGAAACGCCTGCGAGCGCCAAGGCGCCGATCATTGCAAACTTGCGGATACCCATAGTTCTCCTCCTTTGTGGTTATCCTGTCGGAAGCCGGCGATTCCTCCTCGCCGGCCGCGATGTCATCAAACCGGATCGACGACGAAATCGGCGCCCCGGGCATGCTTGAGATGGTTGAGCGCATAGACCTGACCGGTCATTTCCAGCGCGTCGCGATAAACCGGGTCGTGCCAGCCTTCGATATCGATCGAACCGGACCAGCCGGCAAGCCGCAATTCGGAGATGATGTCCGTCCAGTTGCTGTCGCCGAAGCCTGGCGTACGCATGAAGACGAATTTCTCCTTGCCGAAAATGCCATGTTCCTTGATGACGTCCCAGCGGATCGTCGCGTCCTTGCCGTGCACGTGGAAGATCTTCTTGGCCCACTTGCGGATCTGCGGCAGCGGCTCGATCAGATAGACCATCTGATGGCAGGGCTCCCACTCAAGGCCGATATGATCGTCCGGCGTTTCGTTGAAGATCAGTTCCCAGGCATCCGGGTTGTGCGCGATGTTCCAGTCGCCGGTCGCCCAGTTGCCGTCCATGGCGCAGTTTTCGAACGCGATCTTGACGCCCTTGTCGGCGGCGCGCTTTGAAAGCTCGCTCCAGATTTCCTTGTAGCGCGGCAGGCTGTCGGTCAGCGGCTTGTTGCGGATTCGACCGGTAAAGCCGGCAACGCAGGTTGCGCCGAAATGGTGAGCATTGTCGATGCAATCCTTCCAGCCCTGCAGCGTCTGCAGGTCGATGTCGGTCGTTTCCAGCGGATTGCCGAACATGCCGAGCGTCGAGATCGTGATGTCACGGTCACCGATGGCGTCGCGCGAGCGTTTGCCGAGTTCGGCCAGATCCTGGCCGTTGGTCGTCTGCCAGAAGAAGGGTTCGAAGCTTTCAAAGCCCATATCGGCAATCTGGCCGATGCGCTTGTCGGCGCCGCCCTTGGAGGCGCTGACCATGGTGCCGATACGAATGGACTTGGCGGGGTTGCTCACAATCGCTTTTCCTTATGCTGAAATTTCGATGCGCTTGCCGGTCTTGGCGCTTTCGATCGCGCCGAAGACCATGGCGAGGCTTCTGATATTGTCGGAGCTTGCGGTTTCGGGCCGCTTGCCTGTCTTGATCGCCTCGACGAAGCTTGCAATGACGCTGGCATGGCCGTGCGTTTCTTCTTCGTGCGCGGGCTCGGGAACGTCTACGGGCGTAAAGCCGTGCAGGAGGCCGGGATCCTTGCCAGCGACAGCTGCATTGAAGACGTCGCCGCCATCCCAGGTCAGCATGCCCTTCGAGCCGACGAGACGCCATTCGCTTTCCCAGCTCGTGCGCTCACCTTCAGCGCACCAGGAGCCGCGATAGGTGAAGACGACGTCGTCGGAAAATTCGAAGGTGGCATTGGCGGATGCGCCGTGCTTGTACCAGGATCCGGTCGGATTGCGTTCGACGCAATAGACGGCAAGCGGCTTCTTGTCAGCGACATAGCGTGCTGCGTCGAAGGTATGGATTGCCATGTCGAGCAGGAGCACATTGTCCATCTCCTCGCGAAAACCGCCGAAATGCGGGCCGAGGAAGAAGTCGCAATGGATGGCGGTCAGGTCACCGATCGCCCCGCTCTCGACGAAGCGGCGCATGCGGCGGACACCGGAGATGAAGCGACGGTTCTGGATGATGGCGTGGATCTTGCCGGTCTCGGCGGCGAGATCGATCAGCGCGGCTCCTTCTGCAAGCGAGGTCGCCATCGGCTTTTCGCTGAGAACATGGCAACCTCCCTTCAGCGCCGTCGAGACGACATTGAAACGGGCTGTCGGTATGACGACGTCGAATACGATGTCGGCCTTGGTCCTGGCGATGACGTCGGCAAGGTCGCTGCCGATGACAGCGCCCTCAAGACCGAACTCGGCGGCAAGTGCTTCAGCGGCTGCCGGATTGACATCGACGAGGCCCTTGACCTTGATCGCGGCTGCGAGAGCCGGGGTTTCCTTGATGGCGCGCAACCAGCCTTTGGACATGGCTCCGCACCCGCACAGAACGGCATTCAAAATCACGATTTCCTCCGGTGGATCGTTTCCGGTTTTCCTCCCGAAACGCATCCCGTAAACGTTTACGATACTAAGCGGAAACGTTTCTTGGTGTCAATAGCGGTTCAAACAGTGCGATATGTTGCGGAAAACACCTGCAAACCTAGGGCTTTAGATTAATACGTGCTGCACCGCAGCACGGAAAAAATCTGACTGATTTCGCCGCGGTAAATGGCTTCGGACCTGCGCGTGTCCGGCCCGCCCGTTCCCGATGCGAGCGACAGAGAGGACATCGCTTTGCCGAGTGCCGACAACCACGATCAGCGCAAGGCCCAAGACCAAGAGGCAGGGCGCAAGCATCACGCTGAAGAGAAGTCAGCAGATGACAAGCGGGCGGTTAAGGAGCCTGAGAGCGACAGCCGTGAGCGTCAGGCAGGCAAAATAATTGGCAACGGGTAGGCGCTCGTAAGCGCGGCCTGAGCTCACCATCGATTGATATCGCGCTCTCTGTCTTCAACCGCGTATCGCATCGCCTGCTCTCTACTGCACCCCAGCCTTTGCATGTGGTGGTCGAGGAGCGACTGCCGCTGCCCTTCTGCCATGACCGCAAAGACCGCTCTGAAACGCCTCTCGCTCTCTGACAGGCCATCCAATGGTATCGTAGCAAGGCGCACCCTCTGGAGCAGCGGCGCAAGCAAACAAAAGGCGAAGAAGCCGATACCTACGCCAACAACAGCAGCCATCACGTATTGCATTGCGACCCTCCAGCAACCGAGGAGAGTATCGGCAAAGTCTAATTCTGCGACAAGCTGCAACGTCGAAGAGGCTTACCGTCGCCCTAATGGCGAAGTCCGAATCGAGCGGATACACCCACGGGGTTGAGGACGAGGGGTGGTTTCAGTCCCTCGTGCCTCATCACAGAAAGCATGGAACCTTCCGCATCTCCGCAGCAAGGCCGGGGAGCATCGCTTGGCTCTTGCCATAGCCAGCATCGGACTTCCCTGTGGATCTGCCAGTGATGTAGTTGCGGGCAGCATCGAGGACCCCCCACCAGAGGTCCTCGAATAGATGACGCCAGCCGTGATTGGGGGAGCCAACTCGGGCCGTTTGATCTGGACCTCATCGCGCAGGCACTCAGAGATGTTGGGCTGTGAGCGGGGAGGAAAAATGCGGGCGTTGTCCGGTCCGGGTAAACCGAGAACGAACTTTATCAGCCCCTCTTTCAGTAACTCGGGATGGATGGGAACTCGACGTTCACGGCATCGCAAGACCCATGTGCACCACCTTTGTGTACCAAGAGGGATGGCGCAAAGTGCAGCAAGATCAGATAGTTCAACCATTTCAAGGAGAAGGAATGGTGGGCGATGAGAGACTCGAACTCCCGACATCCTCGGTGTAAACGAGGCGCTCTACCAACTGAGCTAATCGCCCTCGCGAAATCGGTCCCGTGTGGTCCGCCGCGTCGGTGGCCGTGATTTATGCGGATCGCGGGGAAACCGCAAGAGCGTTTGTGAAGATTTTTTTATTTTTTCGGAAGGGCTTTGCAGGGCTCGAACCACTAGGGGCCAACCAAGCCGATGCGCGGTGGCAAAAACGGCCTGCACTGGAAAGCGATGAGCAGGGCCTTCCGACCACGCTGGAGACTATGCCTCCAGCGAAAAGGCGTCGCTCTCTCCTGGGACGAGCTCAAGCGGCCAGATCGTGCTACGGGCGCCCCTGGGATAATGCTCGGCGTAAGCCGGCATCGTCGCGAGCAAGGTCTCGGCGAGCTCGACGCCGAGATCGCGCAGTGACATGCGGAAGCAGGTTAGCGATGGCTGCAGAAATTTTCCGCGAGGTTCCTCACGAAAGCCGATAACGGCCAGATCTCGACCAGGAACGATGCCCGCCTCGTTCATGCGCCGGTAGAGACCAATCGCCATCAACTCGTAGATCAGAATGATGGCCGTCGGCTTGCTGTCGAGCCGTAGCATCTCATGACCGGCCTGATAGCCGCCCTGCTCGCTCGATTTGACGCGGATTACCAGCGACGGATCATAGGCTATTCCGTGGCGCTCCAGTGATTGGCGATAGGCATCGACGAAGATATAGCCGAGGTTGATGTCATTGGATGGCGCCGCGATCGCGATACGGCGATGTCCCTTCGACACGAGACGATCGACAGCGCAGGCTGCAACGCCCTCGAAGTCCAGATCGATCCAGGGGTGGCTTCCGCCGGAGGTGCTGCGGCCAAGCGCGACGAAGGGGATCTTGGCCTTCACCAGAAGATCGATGCGCTTGTCGACCCGCTGCGTTGCCGAGATGATCATCGCATCGACGATGCGTCGCGCTACCATGCGCTTGAGGTATTCATGCGGATCCTCGTCGTTTGGGCACGGCAACATCAACAGATCAAGTTTGTGACGGGACAGCACACTCTGCAGGCCACCAGTAACGCCGAGGAAGAAGTTGTCGCTGTTTTCGACCGTTTCCTTGCTGGACTCGATCATCAGGCCGATGACATTGGTCGTGCCCTGGCGGAGGCTCCGGCCAGACTGGTTCGCCACATAACCCAGCTCCTCGGCCGCCGCGAGCACGCGCTTGCGGGTTTCCTCGTTGACGTCAGGCCTGTCGTTCAGCGCACGCGAAACCGTCCCGATCGAAATGTCGAGATGTTTGGCGAGTTGGCGAATTCCCTTCATTTGCGGCAATCTTCCTCCCCGATTGAACGCTTCTGCTCCCTATCTGCCATACTAAAACGTTTCCGGAAAGCGTCATTGCAACCCGCCGGCCGCGGCGTCAATGTCCTACCAAAGCGGACGTTGTTAGCGTTGCCATCGCTGCAATAGCGCCGACGGCGGCTCCGACGGATTTCGCCAAGGCGTCGGGCATTCGCGCATGTCGTGACGGTGAAAACACTTGTAGCAATTCCGAAAGGCCGGCGCCGACAGTGCAACTGATCGCAATCAGCATCGGAGACTGCGAATAGCCAAGCACAAAGAAGAAGGCCATCGCCGCGAAAGCGAGGCTCCTGTCAAGATTGACGTGAGTGATCGTCCGCGGACGCAGCCTTATGGGAGCGATCGTCACGAACAGGATGAACACAAGCAGTACCCATGCGATTGCTTGGGCAACGACGACGAAGGTCAGCCCGCTGGCAATTTGGTCGGACACGTCGGACATCCTGTCGTCGCCGGTTTGCAAGAAAGTGCAAATTACAGCTATGCGAAGAAAACGAAAGCCTCAAGAATACCGTGCATCTGCAAAACCTTCGGCATCTATTGAAGAGCACCGTCCTTTCGTGAAAGGCAGTCATCACACCCATCGCCAGCAAATATTCAGCGAGGTGTCATTCAGATGACTGTACGCTCGTTCTCGGGCCAGTAGACGTCCGTCATCTGTAGAGGAATTGCGCAGAATCGGAGAGTGCGGGAAAGCCGTGGGCGAAACGGACGCATCGCGTACGCACCTTGCAAACACTTGCAAAGGCTGACGAGCTAGTAGGCGTTGTGGCGGCCAATCACAGTGCCCATCGTCATGAAGACTATTTTCACGTCGAGCCACAGTGACCAGTTATTGATGTACCAGATGTCGTGGCGAACGCGGTCAACCATGCGATCCACGGTCGGGGTTTCGCCTCGGCATCCGTTGATCTGGGCCCAGCCTGTCAGGCCCGGCTTGACGTGGCGACGGGATGCGTATTGGGCAATAAGCGCTCCGTAAAGGTCATCGTGCGCCAACGCATGCGGACGCGGGCCAACCACCGACATGTCACCTTGAAGGACGTTCCAGAACTGCGGGAGTTCATCCAGGCTCGTTGATCGAATGAAGCCGCCAACGCGGGTCACGCGAGGATCATTGCGTGTCGCCTGGCGCACGTCAGCGGCATTTTCCATGACAGACATGCTACGAAACTTGAGGATACGAAACGTCCGGCCGTTATATCCTTTTCGGGACTGCGCAAAGAAAATCGGTCCCGGACTGTCGAGCTTGATGGCGACGGCAACCGCAGCGCAGATCGGGAACATGACCACCAGCGCCGCGATCGAGAAGGCGATATCGAACGCTCTCTTCAGCCCGCGTTCGTAAAGCTCGAGCGGTGGGCGGTGGGTCTGAAATACGCGCCGTTCTCCGACCGTCTGCGCGAAGCCCTCGACGACATCGCCGACCACTCCGCCGAACATGACGTTTACCGGCACACAGAACTGGCGCAGGGTGTTCAGACACTCCTCGAGTGCCCGCAAATTGCCGTAGTCGCTCCAGGCAACCAAGACCTCGTCGACATCGCCTATGCCGCTCTTCACATAAGCGTCGCTCGTGGAAGCCAGCGAATGATCACCCTCGGAAATTCGCATCGTATGCTCAACGGAGAGACCGCTGAGTGCTGCACGTTGAACGACCGGTTCCGTCGACATCGCGCCTGGGCATACAAGCAGGACCCGACGGGTGGGAAACACCGCGCGCGCCATCGCCCTATTAAGGTAGCGATACCAGAACAAGCGCAACGCCGTCAGTCCGCTTAAAGAGAGGGCCGCACTTGTGACGATTGCGCCCAGCGATATCGCCATGTCGATCTTGAGGAACAGGATGACTGCGAAAAGGAAGAACAGGGCGGCGGGGAGAAACGCGACGATCAGCAACAATTGGCGACGGAAGGAGAACATTTCGCTTGGTCGATAAGCGTGGACGCTGAACATCGCCAGTACGAAAATCGTTGCCACAAGCAAACCGATCCCGATGTAGCGTGACGGGTCAGCCAGGGTGCCGTAGGTCATCTGCTCATAGAACAAATGCCCTGCGGCGCTCGCCGCAAGGAGGACGACAAAATCGAACGCCGCTGCGATGCAGGTAATCGCGATGCTGTGGAAGCCGAACCATTTCCGGTCGCTCTTGACGGAAAGATGCGGGCCCCAGTTCTGTTCGACTGGAATGGTCATGAAGCACACCCTCAACCCTGCCGTATAGTTAGCATGGGTTAAACGTGTCCAACAATTATCCTCAGATACGCCTTATTGCGTAACGTTGAGACAATGCCTGAATATATATCGAAGCACGGAAAGTATATTTTTGTAATACGCAGCGCAGATTGTATTTTACGAATGGGTTTCTATTAATTTGTATTTGTGCAAGTCGGCTAATCCAGATCTGTTGTTTTCAATCGGCTCACTTTCGCCTGTGGTTATGTGAGATCGGCTTTAGGTGCGCCTAATTCGTCGCCGACCTGCGCCATGTTTGCCGAGCGGAAGCCAAGTCGTTAATGCCGGGATCGTCGTCGAACCTGAAAATACCGAGTTTGCCGGGCAAACCGCCGGCCTTGCCTATCTCGGTACGTCCAGCTTGTTGACGGCGAACTGATAGTTGCTACCGGTGCCCGCGCGGGTGACCACCAGCTTGCGTGTCCTTGTTGTGATACGCGCAAAATTCCCGTCCGTCGTAATTGACCGTGCGATCGAAATCTTAGCGGAGTCTATTCCTGGGAACTTTTCCGGGCATGCCTTGCCACCGATGCCATACATGCGCGTGCCGCCTTTTTCGTAGCGCTGCAAAATGGGCCGGCCGCCCGGGTCGGCAAGAACCTTGCAGCCTGGCGCATTTGGTACCGGAATCATCCGATACCAGGGGCTGTCACCGAAAGCACTGAGCACGGATAATGACAGCAGGGCGGAGGCGACAAGAGATAGTCTCAGCATGGTCCGGCTCCTTCGTTGCCAACCCTGCAAAGGTATATGAGCAATCACTGATCGACAAGATTCCTCCGGGTTTCGGAAGAGATCCTGGGGGCTTGCAGGTGTCCCTACCCCTTCACGGCGCCGGCGGTCATTGAGCCGGAAATCTGCCTGTACATGACGAGACCGAGCACCGCAGGCGGCAGCGCGCCGAGCATCATGACGGCCGATGCGGTTCCCCACTGCACCCCGCCTCCGCTGGCGGCAAAGAAGAAGGAGGCGCCGACCGTCATTGGAACAGCCTGGCTGGTCGTCAGCATGAGGCCAAACAGGAACTCGTTCCAGGCGGTGATGAAGCCGAAGATGAAGGTGGTCACCAATGCCGGCCTGACGACGGGCCGGATGATCATCAGCATTACTTGCCAGGAACTGGCACCATCCACCTTCGCTGCTTCGTCAAGTTCCAGTGGCACGTCGGAAATGGCATTGACCATGATGACGAGCGCAAGTGGCGTATTGACAATCGTCAAGATCAGGCCCAGCCCAAGCCGAGTATCCAGGAGGCCAAGCCATTGATACATCATATAAAGCGGGATCGCGAAAATGATCAGTGGCACGGCTCGCAGGTTTATGATGACAGGCAACAGGGTGCGCTTGCCCGCCTCGCTTCGAGCAATGGCATAGGCCGCCGGGAAGGCCAGAAGGATCGCAAGGCTCGTTCCGATGAGCGAGGCAATCGTACTGTTGAAAAGATACGAGTAGATATTGAACCGATCCGTGTGTGTCAGAACCCGAAGGTAGTTCTCAAGTGTCGGCTGGCTTATCCAGAGACCGGGATTGATTGACAGTTCACTCGCGCTCTTCAACGAGGTGACGAGTGTAACGATGACCGGAAAGTTCATTGCGACCGTAGCAATTGCAAAGACGAGCCAACGAGCAGTGTTCAGCATCGCTATCTCCTCCTGCGACCGGCAAGCCAGTTGAGACCATAGAGCACCGCAAGCGAGGCGACGAACAGCATGACGGATGCCGCAACCGCCTTGCCAATGGCGCCCTCCTTGAAAAAGGCCTGGTAGATGTAGATCGAAAGCGATGTCGTTGATCCCCCGGCACCACTGCCGGTCAGCGCATAAACGTTGTCGAACACGCGAAAGCCATCGATGAAGCGGATGAAGAAGGCGATGACGAGTGTGGGAAGCATCAGCGGCAGTTCGATCCACCAAAGGATCTTGAACCACGGGGCGCCGTCGAGCTCGGCCGCTTCCCGCACATCGAGCGGTATCGCAACGTAGGCCATATAAAAGAGCAGAAAGGCAAACGGCGTCCACTGCAGCGTTTCGACGACGATCAGCGTGCGAAAGGCATTATTGATGTCGAGGAAGGCCGGGCTGTCACCGAACCACAGGAAAAGGTAATAGGGCACCGGTCCGGCAAACTCGTGCAGCACAAGCCGATACATCAGGCCGATCATGGCGGGAGCGACCATCAATGGCAGCATCAACGGCGCCATTAGAAACGATCGCTTCGCAAGCAGTGGCGCAAGGAAGATCGCAAGGAACAGGCCGATCAGGCATTCGGCAAGCGCGGTCAGGATGCCAAAGCGCATCGAGAAAGATACAGACTGCCAGAACTCTCGGTCTACCAGCACTGATGCGTAGTTGCCAAGCCCGCTGAGGCTCGGACTGCGCAGGTTCTCGAAGCTGACGGTAGAGACCGAGTAGATGAGGTTGACGAGCGCAGGAAAGCCCAGAAAGAGAAGCAGGAATGCCACAAGCGGTGCGAGATAAGCTCTGCCTTCGGCACGTTTTACAATAGCCATTATGGTCCGCCGGGTGTGCCGGCGCCAGGCGAAACCTGACGCCGGGTTCGTCCTACTTCTTCAGGAGATCCTGCATGCCCGTCTTCACATGGGCAAGCGCGTCGTCGAGGCCCTGTTGGCCCGCCCAGTAGCCCGTGAATTCCTTTGCCTGAAGTTCATAGACCGACAAGGCATTGGCGGAGGTGGCGCCGTTCATCACATAGCCATACTTGCTCGCGAATTCGCCGAGTTTGACGAGATCAGGACGCTCGCTGGCGACCTTGGCGACGACTTCGGGCGAAAGGGCCGGAGAACCACCGCTTTTGGCATAGAGAAGTGCGGCGTCCTCGCTTGCCAGCCATTTCAGGAACTTGGTCGCACCTTCTTTGTTCTTGGCATTCTTGTTAAGGCCAAGCCCGAGGCCGTGGATGTGATCCGCGCGGCCGTCAGGGCCAGCGGGCGGCGCGACGATGCCGGTCACTCCGGCAACGGCCGGCGACTTTTCAGCGTTGGTCAGATCGGCCGCTGCTGCATTCCATTGCAGCGCAGTTGCAGCCTGGCCGGAGCTATAGGCGGCATTGGTCTCGGCGTACTCGTAGCTCAGCGAATCCTTCGGGGAAGCGCCTGCATCATAGAGCTTCTTGTAGAGCTCGAGGCCGGTTTTGTACGCATCGGAATCGACCGTGATCTTGCCGTCCTTGTCCATCCAGTTGCCGCCATAGGAGCGTGGCAGGGATTGGAAGACCATCATGTTGAAAAGCAGGTTCTTCATCTGCAGGACAGTGCCGTAGCGCACGGGACTTGCCGAATTCGCCTGCTTGCTGAAATAGAGCGCGGTTGCTGCCCAATCGTCCCAGGTCCAGCTGTCGGGATCCTTCGGCTGGAGTTCCTTGCCGAGGTACTTCTGAGCGATTTCCCCGTAGGTCTTCTTGGCCGCCTCGTCCTTCATCAGGGCGTCGACGAGATCCTTGCGATAGTACATGAAGTGCAGGGAGAGGTCTGTCGGCACGCCATACTGCTTGCCATCGAACTGCATCGTCTTGAGGACAGAAGGGCCAAACACCTTTGCGGCGTCCGAACCCAGTTCGACAGGCTCCATGTAAGGCGCGTAACGGCCGATCGAATAAGTGGCAACCAGATTGACGTCGAAGGCATCGGAGCCGGCGGCCATGTCGGCCTGCAGCTTGTCGAAGAAGCCATCGCGGTTGAAGAACAGCAACTGCACCTTGTCGGCGTCGCTGATGCCGGCCTGAGCATTGTAGGCTTCGACCGTAGCTCTGAGCGCGGTTTCCTCCGAGCCACCTGGCCAGCCGAGCACCGTTACAGTCGCGTTTGCAATACCCGGCAGTGCGACGCTCGCAAGGAGCGCAGCCAGTGCCGGAAGAGACCTGGTTATGGATTTCATCGTCGTTCCCTTTCTTTTATCAGGTTTCATGCCATTCGCTCGCCGCTACTTGCCCTCACCAGCAAGATCTGCAGCGCCAATGATACCGGCGCGGCGGCCGAGCTTTGCAGCCACCAGACGCGGAGTGAACCGAGGCGACATGCCAGACAGATGGCTGCGCATCAGATCGAGATAGCCTTCCGCCAGGCCGATGCCGCCGCCGATCACGATCACATCGGGATCGAACATCAGCTGGATATCCCGGCAGAGCGTCGCGGCGCGATGGGCCGAAAGGGACATGATATCGGCTGCCCAAGTTTCACCGTTGCGCGCGCGCTCAAAAACCTCGACGGCGTCGATCGGGTGCCCGGCCTTCAGGGCCTCGCTCGCGATCCATCTGCCGGATGTCTGATCTTCGAAGGGAGCCTGCCCCTGCGACGGTGACCGGATCAGGCCAAAGTGGCCGGCAAGCCCCAACAGCGGCTTGCCGTTGATGACAACCCCTCCTCCGATACCGGTCGAGATCGTCAAAAAAACAAGATCATCACCTGACTCCGCCCCGAATCTGTACTCCCCCCAGGCTGCAGCCTGCGCATCATTGACGGCAAAAGTGGGCTTGCCAAACAGTGCAGCGACGCGATCGACCAGAGGGTAGCGATCAGGAATTGAAAGCGTTGCCGGATTGAGCGCCGACCAGTGGCCGCCTTCGATGAAGCCGGTCACTGCAATCCCGATCCGTTCGTATCGGTTCCGCCAATTTGCGGTACTCTCGGCCACCTTTGAGAGCCAGGCGTCCGGTCCAGCGTCGCGCGCGGTCGGAACGACGATCTCTTCCACAACTGTACTGCCGCTGACGAGTGCTGCCATCGTCTTGGTGCCGCCAATGTCGATGGAGAGGACGGTTTCGCGGTTTGCGCCATTATAGGCCTTGGCGATCGCCTCATTGAACCATGAGGTCACATGCTCGGTGCGGGTAATGGCAGAACCAACGACGACCGCAAACGCCCCCGCTTGCGCGGCCGCCAGAGCCTGCTCCGGCGAACGGATGCGACCTTCGGCGATGACATAGGGCGTGAGCTGTCGCATCGCCGCGATGAGCTCAATGTCCGGGTCCACGGGTTCCGGTCCGCCAACATAGCCTGAGAGTGTAGTGCCAACGAAATCGACGCCTGCGGCAAGGGCCCGCCTGGCGTCGTCGAGACAGGAGCAGTCCGCCATCGTCAGCTTGCCCCTCGCCTTGATGATGCGGACCAGTTCCTCCACCGAAGCCGGGCGAGGCCGATCCGTCGCGTCAAAGGCGATGACGTCGGCACCGGCATCGGCAAGCGCCTCGGCGTCGGAGACGAAAGGTGTAATGCGGACCGGACTGTCTGGAAGATCCCTCTTGACGATGCCGACAATCGGAGCGGAAACGACGGGGCGAACAGCTTTCACATAGGCAACCGACTCGATCCTCAGTGCCTTGGCGCCGGCGTTCAGTGCCGCTTTCGCAAAGCCAGCGACGAAATCGGCACGATCCATCGGCCCGCCGGGAACCGGCTGGCAGGATACGATAAGGCTATTCCTGATGTCTTCCCGTTGCACTCGTGACACTCCATTTCGGTATCACGATAAAAGGAAAATACCAGATTACAACCAGTTTGTATCTGGTCTTATCGCTGAAGCTCGAAGACGAAGTCGTAGACGTCACCTTTGTAGCGTGTCTCGCAGTATTCCACGATCTGCTCGTCAGGCAGGAAGCACCGTCTTTCGGTCATCAGGAGTGGTGCACCCACCTCGCAATGAAGATGGCGCGCATCTTCGCTGGTTGCTGCTCTCGAACGCATGCGCTGGATTGCCCGTTGCGGCATGAAGCCACGCGCCTCAAGCGCTTCGTATAGTGAATCCCGGACCAGATCGGGCGAGGGAAGAAAGCGCGTCGGCACGGTTGATGTTTCGACCGCGATAGGTGCGCCATCCGCTGTGCGGACGCGTTTCATGCGGATCACATTTGCATTGGCTGACAACCCGAGCGCCATCATCTCCGTTGGCGAAGGTCGGCTTATGTGCTTGGAAATCCACACACATCCCGCCACCATGCCGCGAGCGCGAATGTCTTCCGAAAAACTCGTCAAGGTCGACATCGACTTCTCGACGCGCGATCCGACCTCCGTCTTGAAGCCATGGCGGCGATTGAGAAGACCCTCTTCCTCAAGCAATGCCAAGGCTTTGCGAACCGTCACGCGTGAGAGTGACAGGCTCTCGGCAAGAACCCGCTCTCCCGGCAGGACAGCGCCGGCCTTCACGGCATTGGAGCGAATGGCAGCTTCAATTGCCGATTTGAGCCGTTTGTAAAGTGGCACATCGGGTGCCGTCAGGCCCAGTTCCTTGCTGACAAGTTCGATCAAGCTGATACCTGGCATGCCTATCCTCGCAACGGATCGATTGCCAAAAGATTCTTGGAAATCGCCATCTGGAGCTATACTGGTATTATGCCGGTCATGCAATTGCTCTCGAATTGCATTGATCGCGCCGCACCTGCAAGGTCTCCGAAAGCCAGCCTGACGGCAGATGGATGATTGCGACCGGCGATTGACCGTGCTGATGCGGAGGCTCGAAAGTAGCTTGAGGTCTGTTTGTTCTGACACGCGCATGGCCAGAGGCAGGCGCGCAGAGCCTTCCGACTGACAGCGTGGCTATGATCTATGCCGTCAGGCGGCGGGCCGAGAGCACCTGTCGGCGCTCCCACCATACAAGCATGAGGCTGGAGGCGACGATCAGGACTGCGCCTGCAACGACATTGACCGTCGGGACTTCCGACCAGATCAGATAACCGTAGAGAAAAGCCCAGACGAGGCCGCTATATTCCATCGGTGCAAGCGTTGACGCGGGGGCATGGCGGAAGCCCTCATAGAGCAGATACTGACCGGCTGCAGCGACAAAGCCGAGGCCGATCATCAATGCCCAACCGAAAAGATCCGGCGTCTTCCACAGCCACGGCAGCATCGCGCCGCAGGCGACAACGAACAGGAAGCTTGTTGCCATCATCTGGTTCAGCGTGCTCTCGGTGCGGCTGACAAGACGAACCAGGACGGTGCTCCACGCCCAGCAGAAGCCTGCGAAGATGACCATCCCCGCCGGCACAAGGCTTGGCGCTTCTGCGGGATTGGCGGCAAGCAGCACGCCGGCGAACCCGCCGATGCACGCGAGCCAGCGCATCGGCCCGACATTTTCCTTGAGAATGAAGATCGACAGCACCACGACCATGATGGGCGCCGAGAAATACATCGTCGTGATCTCCGCGAGACCGAGATGGCGTGCAGCCGAATAATAGGCCATCCATGCCGAAAGCATGAGGCCCGCCCGCAACAGCAGCGATTTCCGGTGTGGGCTTTTGAGCATTGAAGGATGCCGCAGCCGACGGACCATGATGCCGGCGATAACCGCAATCATGATGCTGCGCATGAAGAGGATCTGCGGAACGGCATAATCCGCCACGAGCCACTTCACCACCGCGTCCTGGATGGCAAACAGTGAATAACCGGAACAGGCGAGCGCAATTCCGACGAGCGGGCTCGGGGCGTGGTCAGGGGATCGTTGGAGCATTGGCCTGCGGCGGGAGTTACGTCTTGTGCGTGACGCCTATCAAGAAGCTCGCCTCGTGACAATCGCAAGAAATCGTAATGCAAAGCTGCCTCGGCCAATCCGGCGTCTTGGCGCTCGCGGTGACGCCGATGCTTTGCCTGATGTGGGAAGAACCTCGCATCGGGCCTTGCCTCGTGGGCACAACTGGGGTGTATCATGCCCCATCTGACGCAAGGCAGAAGGGTGCGCGTGATGAATGAAGGCAAGTCGGCGCTTTATACAGTGGCGTCGTGGGCGCTATGGCCCGCGCTCTTTGCGGCGGGATTGATCGGGGCGGGTTGGGCTTTTCACACTGGGGCACCGCTGTTGTGGTTCAACGTCGTCTATCTGTCGATCGTGGCGGCGATCGCAGGCTTCGAGCGGCTGATGCCTTATGAACAGGAATGGCTGAAGCACGATGGCGAAACGTTCAACGACATCGCACACACGCTCCTGACAAAAGGCGGCGTGCAACTTGCCGCGGCGATCGGAGCGTCAGCCCCTATGGCGATTGCCACCGTTGTACAGCCGGCAGTCACATCGCCAACATCAATATGGCCGGATCACTGGCCTGTCTTCTTTCAAGCTGTATTGGGGTTGATCATCGCGGAGTTCGGTCTCTACGTTGCGCATCGTGCTGCGCACGAGTTTCTTTCGCTCTGGCGGTTTCATGCCCTGCATCACAGCGTCGAGCGCCTGTGGGTCGTCAACACCGGCCGCTTTCACGTCGTTGATTCACTTTTCAAGATAGCGCTTAGCCAGATCCCCCTCTATCTCTTGGGCGCGCCCTTGCCGGTCTTTCTCTGGACCAGTGCCGTCACGGCCTTCATCGGCCTTCTCACCCACTGCAACATCGATGTCAGGACAGGTCCGCTCGACTGGATTTTCAGCACACCCCGACTGCATCGATGGCATCACTCCAGGGTGTTGGCCGAGGGCAACACCAACTATGGCGAAAACCTTGTGCTGTGGGATCAGATATTTGGTACTTATTTCAATCCCGCGCGCAGGCCGCCTGTGGAGATCGGAATCAGCGGAAGGGTTGCCGAGGGCTTTCTGGCGCAACTTGTGCAGCCCTTTTCTGCGAAAGGGTTCAGGCAGATCCTGGGGCGGAAGCCGCCATCGCTCAAAGGTCATCCTGCGAGCGGCTCGCCTCGGCAGGCGCGTTACGAACCCAGCGGTAATCCCGAACTAGAATAGAGGGGCCATTCTGCGAGGAACTGTCAGTTTGCCAACGATCGGTCGTACAGGGCTCAATGCGGCTTCAAGGGCTGCCTGATGGTTCTGATTCCGAACCGATCAAATGGCTTCTCCCGTAGCGACGCCCGCCTGACTAACACTCGACGCAGAAACCGCTGGGCGCATTAAAGTCGCACAGTCGACTGTTATCAACGCCGCAAAAAAGAATGGTCGGTCGGAAAGGGCATTGTTCCTTTTTTGGTCTGAAAATATATTGCGCTCGATTTTGGGTGAATAAAGAAATACTGTGAAGGCGAATTATATTCAAGTTTTTGCTGCGAAGCAGAAAATTGATAATTGTTGCATAATACTAATAACGCATGTTAGCGTAAGCAAAATATACATTAAGTATGATGTATGCTCTGTTAAATGACAGTTAAAACGTCGGGGTGCGAATAAAAAAGCAAAGAGCCTTGTCTTCGCCAAAGAAGAAGGTGTCGGGGCGGTCATAAGTTACGTGGCAGCAGTTTATCGTGTCACGAGGTATCGGAGTTCAGCAAAAGGTCCTCAGGCAAGAAATGGTCGAGATTTCCAATCGCACAGTGCAGCCGAAGTCTTTTTTTTCCGTTGATCGCGAGCTAGCAGGCCTGAAGGTGCTCTTGATCAAAGCCAAGGGCGGCTTTGGTAATCGCATGCTATCGGCAGTGACCGGCGTGGTGCTTGCCGAACTCGGGGGACGGGTGCCCGTCATTGACTGGCGCGATGGCACGTATGCTCCGGCAGGAGTTAACGTTTATCCTTTGCTGTTCCAGGACCCTGTGGGAATTGATCCTGCCTGCTACGACGATGAGCGCGAAGTGGCACCGGCACTCTGGTCTGGCCAACTGGCTAGCCATCCAGTCGATATTGTGAGCGAGAGCTTCCCTCGAAGCCATAGCAGTCCTTTTATCTACCGAAAGCTGTCGATTGACCTTGCTGGCGAAGATCCGCCGCAAACTGTGGGCGTATTCTGGTCTTATCTTCCGAAGCTGTTGCGTCTACGGCACCGGATGAACCGTGATCCCCGATTTGCGGGTCGCTCGCGCGGCGAAATTATCCACGAGAAGCTAAAGCTTCACTTCACTCCGACGCCGCTTGTGCTAAACGCCGTTGATGCCCTTTTTGCGGATCGCGGTCGCGCGGTGATCGGGGTGCATGTCCGCTTTACGGATCGCAAGGTATCCATCTCGCGTATCGAGCGGGAACTAAGGAGGCTGCGGAAGCGGCTTCCAGACTCGGATATATTTCTTGCTACCGACAACGCTGAAATACAAACAAGAATCAAGGAATCGTTCCAGCGGGTATTTTTAGTTGATAAAGCTTTGACTTGTGATGGAAGGCCTCTACACGAGGCCGCCGATACTTTTGAAGATCCGCTGCGTGAGGCACGGAACGCCTTGATCGACATGTGGGCTCTCGCGCGATGCGATTGGCTTATCCATTCCAGCCAGTCTACTTTCTCAGTGACGGCGGCGTTAATTGGCAAGATTCCGCCAACCCGCCAAATCGACGTTGATGGAACCAATCTGAAGGTAATTCTGAAACAGTGCTTTCAATCGCTCAGCTGAGCCGGATGAAGCATATCGCGCAAAAGCGGCGGGTTTAAATGTTGCTCGCAGGTACTCAAATCAACACGATTTGAAGCGTCAGCGAGTTGCAAGCCTCAACGCCCTTTAAGCGGTGGCATTCTTATGGACCGTAGGCGATCCTTGCCAGGCTGTCGGGCAATATAAAAACACACCACATCGGATGATCTCAACTTCACGCTGAGATCATCCGCGATATCATTTCCCACCGGAAGGTGGATGCCTGTAAAAACTACTCGGCGGCTTTAGCTCATCTTGCATCGCTTTGGAACATGTCATTGAGCTTGTATGCAACTTCGGTCCGGTTCGTTGCCTTTAGTTTCTTCATGATGTTCCGGATGTGAACCTTGACAGTGCTTTCGCGCAGATTGAGCTCATAGGCGATGATCTTGTTCGCCTTTCCCTTGCGAAGCGCCTGTACGACCTCGGCTTGCCTCAGCGTAAAGATGCGCGTGAGTTCCTTCGGCCGCTGCTGGTTTTGGCTCATGTCGATCGAGGCAGTTTCTGCTGCAGACGGAGAAAAGCTGTTCCCCGCCAGGATGAAGGTGCCACCTGCAACCGCAAGAGCAAGTGCCTCGACGCACACCTCAATTCCGACGGACGTCGGTATGAAACCGCGCGCGCCGCATTGGAGCATCTTCAAGGTTTGGTTGAGGTCATCGCCATCGCCCAGAATGACGACCGGAGCCGGTGCAAGCTCTGCGGTGATCGTCGCGATTTCTTCGGACAGGCTGGCATCCTCAGCCCTCCGGCCGGCAATGTTGAGAAGGACCGCGCCAACCGGGCGGTGGGTATCTTTCTTGCGCTGCCACTCTTCAATCGAGCCGACGGCAATAGCACCCATGCTAAGGCCGTTCGCTTTCAAGGTCGTCGCAAGGCATTCGCGTTCGAGCGTTCTGGCGTCGATAATCAGCAGGCACTGATCATCGCCTTGCTCCCTTTCAATATCCTCGAACTCCGTGCTTGCCTTGGAGAGTGTCGGTACAGGCCGCAGCCTGTTCAATGCGATTCTGCCACTTTCAAATTCCGAAGGTACGTAATTCATACTAGCCCTCATACCCTTTAGTGCTGGGGGGATGGTTCGCATCAAGTATACGCAATACTTTGCGACGGTCCCCTGAACGCAGTGATGATCCCCTTTAGTATGCATAAAGTAGAGACCCAACTTGTGCCCAACAACTATTTTGTGGATGTCGAATTTCTACTTTATAAAGAAGCTACATACATAGATGCTAATAAGCAATACAAAAATATTTCCAAAGGTTAACGCAGAAAAGGACGGCATACAAATTTATACCTATCTTTGGTAAATCGTGAAATTCAGTTTCATATAGATAAAAACGCAGTATTAAAAGGCCATGCCAACTGAATTGCGTTAGAATAAAAATCCTGAATTATGTTACAGGGGGGATCTTTGTTAACCAAAAATACGCCCGAGAAGCGCATTTTATGTATTCCTAGCGCCCTGAGTTGCGCCGAAGTAACTGTTTAGTTTTCTTCCAATCGCCGAATATACAGACCCTACTATTCTTATATAACGTTCGTTGCGCGCTCCCGACCGCTATTGCGCCTTGTGCTGCCGTGGGAGCCTCGCCATGAGGGACATCTCTCATGGATGGCCTATTTTCTGTCACGAATGAAAGCGCCTCGGTGCTCGCAGTGGATGGATCAGGGAGCCGATTGAGATAGAGAGTTGCCTAACACCTGCCGTGAATACCAAGGTTTAGGAGGATACCAAGAATGCCGCTCGTTCGTTTTGCCCTCAACCATATGGCGGCGCCATCGTTGGCGATTGAAGATCTCTTTGCGTTGGCGACGTCGCTTGGCATTGACGCGGTTGAGATCCGCAACGATCTTGCGGGCAATGCGATCCTCGATGGGACGTTGCCGGAGACTGTTGCCCAGGCCGCAGAGCGTCATGGTCTGACCATTCTCTCGATCAATGCGCTGCAGCGCTTCAACGAGTGGAACGCCACGCGTGCCGACGAAGCCCGAGAACTGATCGACTATGCCAAGGGATGCGGCGCGCGCGCTCTTGTTCTTGTCCCGAAAAACGATGGCACTGGTCGTGCCGATGGCGAGCGGCAGGAAAATCTCCGCCGGTCGCTGGCTGCCTTGAAGCCGATGCTCGATGCCGCCGGAATCATGGGCCTTGTCGAACCCCTCGGCTTCGAGATTTGTTCGCTCCGGTCAAAGGCGGAGGCTGTCGAGGCAATCGACGCTGTGGCTGGACGGTCCACGTTCAAGCTGGTGCATGACACCTTCCATCATCACCTTGCCGGCGAAGAACAACTCTTCGCTGACTTGACCGGGCTGGTTCATATTTCCGGTGTCAGCGATCCTGCCGTCTCGATCGCGGATATGCGCGATCCCCACCGTGTTCTGGTGGCGGCGGATGATCGTCTGGACAATGCCGGGCAAATGCGTGCTCTCATAAAGGCGGGTTATGCCGGACCGTTTTCGTTCGAACCGTTCGCGGCCAAGGTGCATGACCTCGACGATCCGGCAAAGGCGCTGCGGGCGAGCATGGACTACCTTTCGGCTGAGGTCTGAGGCGCGCAGTCCCCTCCCCTACTCCCGACCGCGAAAGCGTCGCTGGTAGGACGCATCATAGAGCGAGCTCTCGCGAAAGCCGCTGGCCGCAAGCGTCTGGCCGACGAAGATGATGGCCGTTCGCTCGATGGGAGCGGCAGCCAGCTTTTCCTCGATGTCACCAAGCGTCCCCCGGACGATCCTCTCATCCGGGCAGGACGCCTTGGCGACGATCGCAACCGGGCAGTCAGCGCCGTAGAGCGGTGTCAGTTCCGCAACAACCTGCTCCAGGGCATGAATGGCAAGGTGGATAGCGAGCGTCGAGCCCGTCGCTCCGAATCTCGCCAGCGTTTCCTCGTTCGGCATTGGGGATGCGCGGCCGGAGACACGCGTGAGCACAAGGCTTTGCGCTACGGCTGGAATGGTCAGTTCCCTGCCAAGGCTTGCCGCTGCCGCCGCAAAGGCAGGCACGCCAGGTGTCATCGTATAGCCGATATCGTGCTTTTCCAGCCGGCGGATCTGTTCGGCAACGGCGCTCCAGACGGAAAGATCGCCCGAATGCAATCGCGCGACGTCCTCCCCGGCTGCGGCGGCCCGCAGGTACTCGGCCTCGATTTCATCAAGCGACATCGGTGCTGTATCGATGATGCGTGCGCCGGGCGGGCAATATTGCAATAATTCCGGGGAGACGATCGAACCCGCGTAGAGACAAACCGGGCATTTGGCGATGAGGTCACGGCCGCGCACCGTAATCAGGTCCGCTGCCCCCGGCCCCGCGCCGATAAAATGCACTGTCGTCATCTGCTTTCTCTCACTTCTTTGTATAGCGCCATTGCGTGACGGGCATCGCCGGACGCCAACCGGTCATACCGCCAAGGGGCGCCGCGCGCGCTATTTCGATACGTGTCAATGTGCCGCCATGCTGCTGCTGCAACGAAAACAGCATGGACTCCATTTCAAGGGTAACGGCATTGGCAACGAGACGCCCTCCCCTCTTCAAGGCGTGAAGTGCTGCCTCGGGTACACCTTCCTCGCTGCCGCCGCCGCCGACGAAGACCGCGTCGGGCTCGGGCAGGTTCGCAAGTGCCTCGGGGGCGGTTCCCTCCACGATCGCAAGCCCGGGAACGCCGAAAGAAACCGCATTTCTTGCGATACGCGCGGCTCGCTCACCCGATTGCTCGATGGCGACTGTGCGCAGTGACGGGTCGGCGAGCATCCATTCGATGCCGATCGAGCCGGAGCCTGCGCCGATGTCCCAAAGCAGTTCACCATGGCGCGGACCCAGGGCTGCAAGCGTGATTGCACGGATCTCCTGTTTGGTGATCTGGCCATCGTGTTCAAAAAGCGCGTCGTCCAGCCCCGATGTGAACGGTATCGTTCGCGCCCCCTCCCCTGCCACGATTTCGATCGCGCAAACGTTGAGCGGGTCAATCTCTCCCAGGTCGAAGCGATCGGCACGCGCTGAGCGCTGCCGCTCGCGATCCCCGCCAAGTGCCCCAAGGACGTGCAGGCGGGATTCGCCGAAGCCTGTGACGCGAAGGAGCTCCGCAATTTGCGCCGGCGTCTCGCCATCGGAGGTCAGTGCGATGATCCGCCTGCCGTGGTGCAGGTGTGGCCGGATCAGATCCAGCGGTCGGCCATGCAGCGAAATTGTAGCCGTCTCTTGCAGTGGCCAGCCAAGGCGCGAGGCAGCCAGGCTGAACGAGGAAGGCGCCGGGATGACACGCATTTCCTCGGCACCTATGCGGCGCGACAGCGTTGCGCCAATACCGTAGAGAAACGGATCGCCTGAACCGAGGACGACGACCGGTGAGCCCCGATGCGCGGCGACTGCCTCAATAGACCTCTCGAAAGGGCTTTCCCAGGCGAGCCTCTTGCCGGTGATGAGCCCGGCCACGAGCTCATGATGCCGCTTGCCACCGAAGACGACCGGTGCGGCAGCGATCAGCCGCTTCGCCTCGTCACCCAGTCCGGCTGGACCATCTTCGCCGATGCCGATAATAGTCAGCCAGCGTTGGCCGGGAGCGGAAGGCAGATCAGACATGGGCAAAATCCGCATCCTGATGCTCGGAGGCACCGGCGAAGCGCGCGCTCTCGCTGAAGCGCTTGAGGGCACTGGCCGGTACGAGACTTTGCTCTCGCTTGCTGGTCGAACGGAGAAACCCTCCGATCAGCCGGTTCCGCTGCGCATCGGCGGTTTTGGTGGTGCCGAAGGACTGGCTGCCTTTCTGCGTGATGGTGGTTTCGACCTTCTGATCGATGCAACGCACCCGTTCGCGGCTCGCATCTCCAGAAGTGCCAGTGAGGCTGCTGCTGCCACAGGCATACCCGCATTCGCCTTGCGCAGGCCAGAATGGATGGCTGAGCCGGGTGATCGGTGGACGCCGGTCGCGACCATCGCGGAAGCGATAGAGCGGCTTGGCCCCTCCCCTCGCCGGGTCTTCCTGGCAATCGGGCGCCAGGAAGCCCATCGCGCCGAAGCCGCCCCCCAACACTCTTACCTTGTGCGAAGCGTTGATCCTGTCGACCCGCCGCTTGTTCTTCCCGACGTCCAGCTCGTTCTCGATCGTGGCCCTTACGACGTCGCAAGCGAAGTTTCGCTGCTCCGTACCCATCGCATCGATGCCCTTGTGACCAAGAACAGTGGCGGTTCGGCGACTTATGCAAAGATCCAGGCTGCACGCCAGCTCGGCATCGACGTATTCATGGTCGCGCGGGCGCCAGCCGCCACTATGGAGACGGTTGCCACTGTTGAAGCGATGCTCGCGGCGGTCGATCACCTGTTTCCCCCTGCGATGAACCGCGGAGTGTAGACGAGGTCCGGCTTCCCGTCTCGAGTGATCACCTTTGTCTCGGGCGAACCGATGATGACACAGGTTGCCATATCAGCCGTCGTCGCGTCGGCTTCAGCAAGCGGCTGGATGGTGATCTGTTCGTCGGGGCGTCCTGCAGCTCTACCGAAAATCACTGGTGTCGTTGCCGGCAGGTCCGAGCGCAGCAAGTCAAACGCCTTGCCCAATTGCCAGGGCCGTGCCTTGCTGATCGGATTGTAGAGCGCAATGACGAAGCCTGCTTTTGCCGCCATCGCAAGACGGTTTTCTATTATATTCCAAGGCTTTAGGTTGTCAGACAGCGAAATGGCGCAGAAGTCGTGACCAAGCGGCGCACCAATTCGAGCGGCAACCGCAAGCATGGCGGTAATCCCCGGCAGCACCACGAGGTCGATCGTGCGCCATTCTTTCGGACCGTTGTCTATGGCCTCGCATACTGCGGCCGCCATCGCAAAGACTCCCGGATCTCCGCCGGACACGACACAGACGGTAGCGCCGGTTGCTGCCGCCCGCAGCGCGGTCGATGCCCGATCCAGCTCCTCCCGGTTATCGGAGGCCTGTCGCCGCTGATCGGATCTGAGGTTCAGCCGGTCGAGATAGGGTCCGTATCCATAGAACTCCGTTGCCTTAGAAACCGCCGCAGCCGCCTCCGGTGTCATTTGATCCGGATTGCCGGGACCGGTCCCGATCACGAAGAGCCTGCCGGTCATCAGCGAGACTCCCAGCCGGGCACGAGCACCAATGAAAAGTAGGGTGCGTCGCCGTCGGGCCGGTCGACGAGTTTCGTCATCGCCGCATTGACCATGGTGCCTCGCTCGACATAGACGGCCTCGGCAAGGCGTCCGGATGCCTCCAGCGCGCGGCGGATCTTGGGAAGGTTGCGTCCGACCTTCATGATCACCGCGGCCTGTGTGTCTGACAGTCGGCGCTGCAGTTCGGCCTCCGCCATTGTACCCGGCAGTACGGAAAGCACGTCATCTCCCTGAACGATCGGGAGGCCGGCGAGCGACCAGCATCCTGACATCGCACTGATCCCGGGGATCACCTCGGTTGGATAACGGTTCGCCAGGCGTACATGCAGATGCATATAGGAACCATAGAACAGCGGGTCACCCTCGCTCAGCACGGCGACGGTGCGGCCCTCCTCCAGGTGAGCCGCCACTGCAGCGGCCGATTGATCGTAGAAGGCGGTAATCTGGTTTCGATAGGCCTCGTCCGTCTTTTCGACCTCGGTCGTCACCGGATAGTAGAGCGGCAGCAGCGTCTTTTCCGCGGTCAGGAGATGCTCGACGATCGCCTTGCCGTTGCCGCCCCTGCCCCGCTTGGCAAAATAGCCAACCACGTCTGCTGCCTCGATCGCCTTGACGGCCTTGACCGTCAGGAGTTCCGGGTCGCCGGGACCAGTGCCGACGCCAATGAGACGGCCAGGATTCGTCATAGCCCGGGCCTCGCAAGGGCATTCAGAGCGGCGGCCGTCATGGCGCTACCGCCGAGACGGCCACGCACGATCGCGAACGGTACGCCGTAGGAGTTTTCAGCCAGCGCATCCTTCGATTCGGCCGCACCAACGAAGCCGACCGGCATGCCGATGATCGCAGCCGGTTTCGGTGCGCCATCTCGAAGCAATTCAAGCAGATGGAAGAGGGCTGTCGGAGCATTCCCGATCGCAACGACGCTGCCTTCCAGCCGGTCCAGCCAAAGATGGAGCGCCGCTGCCGAGCGGGTATTGCCCTTCTGTTTCGCAAGCTCCGCGGTGCGCGGATCGTGCAGGGTACAGAGCACGTCGTTTTGGGCGGGCAAGCGTGTCCGGGTGACACCGTGCGCCACCATTTCCGCATCGCAGAAGATCGGTGCGCCATCATGCAAGGCGGCGCGTGCGGCGCTGACGAAGCCTGGCGAGAACACAAAATGCTCTGCCGCCTCAACGAGCCCGCATGCGTGAATCATGCGCACGGCAATATCGGCTTCCTCGACAGAAAACCGTGAAAGGTCGGCTTCGCTGCGGATGATCGCAAAGGACCGCTCGTAGATGGCGTCCCCGCTGTGAATGTAGTCGTAGTCAGGCATTCCTATTCCTGTCGCAGCGCCTTTATGGCGTCGTGTTTGCCGATCCGTCTAAGGCAGGCGGCAGCCGATTCGCCAGCTTGTCTCTCGTTTTTGATGAGGCGAGCGAGTTTCTCTATAGCGGAATCGATATCGCCGCCAGCAATCTGTGCATCGGGAATGTCCGATGCCACGCCGTCCAACATGAGATGATAACCATCGTCCGCGCCGACAACGCAAAGAGCGGGTCGCGGACGGGCGCAGCCCTTGGCGCAGCCGGAGAGGTGAACAGTCATCGAGCCGTCCAGCAGTTCCGGTGCTTTGGCGACCAATCTCTCGGCACAGGCCTTGGTCTGAAAGCGGCCGGAAGCACAGGCGCCGGCGCCGGCACAAGTGGCGATATGCATCGACGGATCGTCGCCGTCGACTGACAGTCCGTACCGGGGCGCCATCTCCGCAACGGTTGCGGCTGACTGGCCGTCGAGCCCCACCAGGAAGAAAATGCGCCCGGGGCCAGGCCGGACTTGTGTTGCGCCCAGCGCTTCGGCTTGTTCAAGGAATGAAATAAGCTCGCTGGCATGCATCTGGCCGAAGCGCGGCCTGAGGCCAAGGATTGCCGAACCGTCAGGCAAGGCGAGGGTGCCGACCAGAGGATCTTTGCGCTTGGACGCTCTTGCGGGCGTCATCGCCTCCATCGAAGGAAAGGCTGACAGTAGAGATTCACGCTCGATATCCCGGCACCGTTTGTGCCGACCGAGCAAAACAAGCTGGCGAAGAAGCTCACCGACCGCCCGAACTGCTTCAGCCGCATTCCCCGTCAGCAACGGCAGCGCCGTTCGTTCGTCACCGTTGATCGCAACCCGCCAGGCACCAGCAGAAACCGCGCTCACGCGAATGTCGCCAGTAACAGCAGCAAGGCCACCGCTGCCGCCGCCATCGAGCACAATCGACAGCTTTGGGGCCAGTAGCGGCGAAAGGAGCTCGGCAGCAAGTTCTTCGCGCAGCAGCATTTCGATATGGGCCGGATTCCCGATCTCATCGGGCGCGATACCATGCAGCGGCGAGAGCTCGATGACCGGGCCGGCGGGAACCGAGATAGCTGATGCCGCGAGATCGGCTGCGATCGGCTGGACCGAGCCTGATCGAAGGCCGCGGATCTGCAGGCTGCCGCGTGCCGTGATCTCGACGATCCCGTTTCCGTGTCTTTTCGCGGCCTCGGCCAACCGGATGAATTGCCGGACAGTCAGAATGCCGCCGGTGGGGCGCAGCCGCGCCAGGAGGCCGTCACCGGTTTGCATCGGTTCCAGCAGCGTCGGGCAGGCGCCACGGCGCTGCCAGGTCGAGGGTGCCTCTTCCCGGCCGCTATGCGCGGTCTGTTCGCCCAATGTCATCACTGCCCGTTCCTTCGATCACGTCCTTATATAGCCGGCGTGATCATCGCAAAACCTGATCCGAGTCAAAGATCGTCGAAATCATGTCCCTTGCGAAGCAGATAGATATCCATGATCCAGCCGTGACGAGCCCGTGCTTCAGCCCGGAGCCGGACGATCTCCTCTGCAACATCAGCCAATCGGCCGGCCCGGGTAATCTCGTCCGGCGTTCCGAGATAGGCGCCCCAGAAGATTTCCGCGTCGGGGTCATCGATTTTCGAGAAGGCGGTTTCGCCATCGAGCATCACGACTGTGCTCTCGGCCTGACTGCCTTGTTCGAGGAGACGTCGGCCCGTGGTGATTTCAAGCGGCTTTCCAACAAGGTTGATCGGTATGCGGTGGCTTGCGGCGAGTGCCTGGACGCTCGTAATGCCCGGAATGACACTGAACTCGAAGGCGAGGGTGCCGGCTTTTCGGGCGCGCTCGAGGATGCGGATGGTGCTGTCATAGAGGCTGGGGTCGCCCCAGACGAGGAATGCACCCTCGCCGGCTTCCGGTAGCTCTTTGATGAGGCGCACATAGGTCTCGGCAATGGCGGCATGCCACACATCCACACTCTTAAGATAAGTCCGGTCGGTGGTGGCGCGTTTCGGCACGGCAAATTCAATGATGGCGGTGCGGCTGTTTGTAACATATCGGCTGCAGATCTCCCGGCGCACGGCCGCAAGTCCTTCCTTTTCAGCGCCTTTCGTCGGAATGAAGATCGCATCCACGGCATTCATCGCGTTGATCGCCTGGACGGTCAGATGCTCGGGATTTCCTGTCCCGATGCCGATGATGTGAATACGACGCACGCCTTTTCCTCTTTGGTTCTGTCCGTTTCTGGCGCAGCCAGCCTGTCTCCGCAAGGGGCAAGGCGAGAAGTTGGCCGCGGCCAACTTGGCAAAGGCCAGCATGGCTGTTGTTGTCGCGATTCGCGAATCATGGCATCTTTGATACGCTTTTTAGCGCGATGTTGATAGAAAAGCGCATTGATAGGGATCGGGTGTTTTGGACAACATTAGCGTATCGACGACGGACGTGCGCATCGAGCGGCACGCCAATCAGCTTTCTCGTCAGCTGAAGCTCCTCCGCGAAAAGCTCTTCCCGCCATTGTCGCAAAAGACGTTGCGGACATTCACTTCAGGGGAAGCAGCGCAGATGATCGGCGTATCGGACGGATACCTGCGGCAGCTCTCACTCGACGGCAAGGGGCCGCAGCCGGAGCTCTCCGGAAACGGTCGGCGTTCCTATACGCTCGGCCAGATCAGCGAGTTGCGACAGCATATGGCCAGGATCAAGCCGAAGGACGCGCTGTCCTATCTGCCCTGGCGTCGGCCGGGTGAAAAGCTTCAGACGGTCGCGGTGACGAATTTCAAGGGCGGTTCGGCGAAAACCACGACAACGCTTTACCTCGCCCAGTATCTGGCGCTGAACGGCTATCGCGTGCTGGCAATCGACCTCGATCCACAGGCATCGCTATCGTCGATGCTTGGCGTCCAGCCGGAATTCGATCTCGCTGAGGGCGATACGCTATATGGTGCGATCCGTTATGACGGGAGCCGCCGCTCGCTAAAGGACGTGGTGCGCAAGACCTATTTCGACGGTCTGGATCTGGTGCCCGGAAATCTCGAATTGATGGAGTTCGAGCATGAGACGCCACGCGCTCTCGGCGATCGCCAGCGGACCGGCGAGGTGTTCTTCCGGCGCGTCGGCGTTGCCATTTCTGAGGTTGAGGCCAACTACGATGTCGTCGTCATCGATTGTCCGCCACAGCTCGGCTATCTGACGCTCGGCGCCGTCTGTGCGGCAACGTCGCTTCTCATCACCATCCACCCGCAGATGGTCGATGTGGCTTCGATGTCGCAATTCCTGCTCATGACCTCCGATTTGCTGTCGGTCGTACGCAAGGCAGGCGGCGATTTGCAGCATGATTTCATCAAGTACGTGGTCACGCGCCATGAGCCCTTCGATGCGCCGCAATCACAGATCGTTGCGCTACTCCGCAACCTGTTTGGCGACGATGTCCTGACGGCGACCATCCTCAAGTCCACGGCGATCGCCGATGCCGGGCTGACGAAGCAGTCGCTCTATGAGATCGAGAGGGGTCAGGTCCGGCGTTCTACCTACGACAGAGCGCTGGAGTCGGTGAACGCCGCCAATGGCGAGGTGCTTGCCGGAATTCACAAGGCATGGGGCCGGACATGAGCAGACGAGATCGACTGAAGGGGCTGTTCGACGATACCGCACAGGAGTTGGCCGCGGCCAACCCGGAAGATGAAGCGCCCATGCGCGGACCGGCCGGCCCGGTTCGCTCGATGGCGCTGACGCTGGGGCGCATGGAGGAAGAGAGCAGGGCGATGCAGGAGGCGCTGCTGTCAGGTGAGCGCGTCGTCGAACTCGATCCTGAACTCGTGGACATGTCCTTCGTCAGGGATCGTCTTGCCGACCTGCCGCAGGATCTCGCCGATGAGCTGGTGCGCTCGATCGAGGAAAATGGGCAGGAGGTCCCTATTCTCGTTCGCCAGCATCCTGACGACGATGCGCGTTACCAGGTGGTCTACGGCCATCGGCGTCTCCAGGCGCTGCGACTGCTTGGGCGCAAGGTACAGGCGATCATCAGGACGCTCGACGATGTTGATGTCGTCATTGCACAAGGTATCGAGAACTCTGCGAGGCGCAACCTGTCCTATGTCGAGCGGGCCGTCTTTGCCTTCAATCTCGAGAGCAAGGGCTTCGAGCGATCCGTCATCATGAAGGCGCTTTCAACCGACAAGACGGAATTGTCGAAACTGATCTCGGTCGCCAGGACGATCCCGATGGACGTGATCAGAGCGATCGGTGCGGCGCCGGCTGCCGGACGGCGCAAATGGATTGCCCTTGCGCAAGGTTGGACGAATGCGACGACCTCGCGCCTGCGCAAGCTCCTTGGCTCCACTGAGTTCGCCGATCAGGACAGCGATCGACGCTTCGAGCTCGTTGTCGCCGAACTGGCCAGGAAGCCGGATCGGCAAGCGGTGAGCGAGTACGAATGGGCTCCGAAGCAGCCGGGCAAGATCAAGGGCCGCATCAGGAGCACCGGTGATTCGTTCACCATCACGCTGAAGACGGGCGATGCATCAGACTTTGGCGACTACATTTCGCGTCACCTCGACGATCTCTACGACGCGTTCAGGGGCGGAAAATAACCTTCCGAGGCCGACGACAGCACTGAACCTGCCAATAAGCTCTGGATCTTCAGTATCAGGCGAGAATTTACCCGTCCGGCGATTTGAATGTCCTCTCCACTCATGTCATACATGACGGAAGTTAACGTTGATTTGGGTTCCGTTGCGGGGAAATCGAAATAGCTAACAATGCGCTATGAAATCGACAGTCCTTTGCTGGTCAGTCTGTTGCCGACGATTGTCGAGGCCGAAGATGGCCTGGCGAGGCTCGATGAGCGTGCGGCACGCGCAGCGATCGCTGAAGGCTTTGCCGAGCGCCGGCATTTTTTTGATGCGGTCGGTGCTCTGTGGGTCGCAGGCGAGTTGGTTCACGTCGAGGACCTTGTCCTGCATGACGCACATATGGACACACGAACGCCAAGCCACGAGTTGACGATTGCCCATTCGATCCTGCGCGCACGACGGCGCATCTGGACGGCAGCGCCGGATTGGGCCTTGAGCGGTTCAGGATTGTCGATCCTCGGCGGCGACACTGGAGGGGAGGGGACTGCTCCAGAGACCAGGAGCGCAAAGGCGTTGGTCGAAGACGACGATGCCGAAAATGAAGCAGATGCGCTTCTCTCTGCTGAACTGGCCGAGATTGATGCGATCCTGGAGAGATCGCAGCGGCTATTGGACAGCCATGGCAGTCCTGGTGCGCCGGAGCCGCATGAGGCGCCTGACCGCGTTCGCGAGAAGCGGAGCGACGACCCTCTCGGCCTCTTCGACGATGAAGAATGGGATGAGGCGGCGCGCCTTCGCGCTTGGCGCAAGACCATTTCGATCGCCGACAGCCTGCCCCCAGCGCTTGGTGCGGCCTTACTGTTTGATGCGTGGGAACGGATGGAGCCACTTCGTCGTCAGCATTGGCTTGGTGGGCTTCTGGTTGCCAGCTATCTGCGCGCCCGCGGCAAAGTCACATCGCACCTTTTCGCCTTCTATGCCGGCCTCAAGACGATACGCTATGAGCGACGACGTTCGCGCGATCGCTTGACGCGACTACAGGCCTTCCTTGAAGCGATGGCGGAAAGCGCGGCTGCGGGCTTGAAGGAAATGGACCGGCTTTCGTTGGCGCGTACACAGATGGAAATCCGATTCAGGGATCGTCGCTCGAACAGCAGCCTGCCGCAGCTTGCGGATTTTGTCCTGTCGCGGCCGATGGTTTCCTCGGCAATGGTGGCCCGCGAGTTGCGGATAACGAGCCGTGGTGCGCTTAATCTGCTGAATGATATCGGCATCCGGGAAATTACCGGGCGAGGGCGCTACCGCGCCTGGGGCATCATCTGATTTCAGAAGAAACGAAAGCGGCCGGGCGTGGAGACCCGGCCGCTGTCGTTAGTGAGCACCCGATCCGCGCATCCTGTCACAGATCGCGAACCGGGTGCCTAGCGCTTCCATTGCCCCCAGAAGCGCTTAGCCCTATTCCCGCTCGCCCGTGAAATTGAGCAGCAGCTGGAAGATGTTGACGAAGTTCAGGTAGAGCGACAGCGCACCGAAGACGGCAAGCTTCTGGTTCGATTCCTGATCATAATTCTCGGAATACTGTTCCTTGATGTTCTGCGTGTCGTAGGCGGTCAGGCCGACGAAGACGAGGATACCGATCACCGAGATGGCGAACTGCAGGGCACTCGAGCCAAGGAAGATGTTGACGATGCTCGCGATGACGACGCCGATCAGGCCCATCATCAGGAACGAGCCGAAGCGCGAGAGATCCTGCTTGGTCACATAGCCGTAAAGGCTGGTCGCGCCGAACATGGTCGCGGCGATGAAGAAGGTGCGCGCGATGCTCGTACCCGTAAACACCAGGAAGACAGATGCGAGCGACAGGCCCATGACTGCGCAGAAGGCCCAGAAGGTCATCTGGGCCGCACTGGCCGACATCGTCTGAAGCTTGAACGAGAAGAAGAAGACGAAGGCAAGCGGCGCAAACATCACGACCCACTTCAGCGGGGACTGGAAGATCGGCACGTAGAGCGCCGGTGTGCTGCCGACGATGAATGCGACGATGCCCGTGATGACGAGGCCGAGGCCCATGTAGTTGTAGACGCGCAGCATATGCCGGCGCAGGCCCTCGTCGAACAGCGCCTGAGAGCCGGCGGCCGAGCCGTAGCCAAAACGCGGATTGGTGGGGTTCATACTGATCTCCTCGGTTGAGTGAACTAGTAGAGCGTGCGGGCAAGCCGGTCGGCTTCCGCATCGAGATTTATGTCGCGATCGCCGGTCACGAGCGCATACGCCACTTCGCCTATCTGCCAGTAGGCTGCTTCGGCCTTGTCGAGGGCGACATGCTTTACGGACTGCACGGCAAATACACCCGGCCGGACGGCAAAAAGCGAGATCTGCTTGTCCTCAGACGTCTTGATCGCCATTTCGACGCTCGGACCGAACTCGGACGGGAAGATCTGTACGTCGGAGATCTTCCAGTTCTCCGGCAATTGCGGCATGACGATCGCAGTTGCTGCGCGAATGTCCTCGGCCTTGTAGCTCGCGACGGGCTGAGACGGCACGGACTGGCGAAGCAGCGCCGTCTGATAGGCGCGCACTGCATCTTCGACATAGGCCGGCGCCGGCACAGAGGCGGCTACTTCGGTCGCAGTAAACGCGCCGAAGGAAGTGTGAGCGACCCAGCCCGCGGAGATGAGAACGGCGACAGCCGCAATCCGCTGCATCGAATGGAAGATCCGACCATAGGTGAGGCCGCGCTCCAGGCGTCGAGCAGCATCGCGCGTCTCCGGACGGCCGAAGGCGTTTTCGCTGGCAAGCGCAAGGCGCAATTCACCCTTCATGCTGAGGTCAGCCATGACCTTGGCGGCAATCGCCGGGTTCTCTGACAGGAAGGATTCCACCTGAATGCGGCGCGCCACATCGAGTTCACCGTCGACATAAGCATCGAGATCAGCGTCGACGATAGGATCAATTGCCTTCATTGCCGTTCCCTCCGATGAGTCTCAGATGTACTGCGCGCGGCGTCTTCTCCTCGAACTCGCGAAGCTGGGCACGGGCGCGTGATATGCGCGACATCAATGTGCCGATTGGGATGCCGAGGGCCGCTGCCGCTTCCTGGTAGGAAAGGTCCTCGATTGCAACGAGATGCAAAGCTTCGCGCTGTTCTTCCGGAAGATGGAAGAACGCGTCCCGCACCTGCTGGAGGCGAACGGCGTGTTCCTGGCCGGCCTGCAAAGACTGTTCGGTCTCCAGAGCTGCCTCGTCGTGCCGGCGTGCCAGGGAGCGGTCCTGGCGGATGCGGTCGATATGAGCATTGTGCATGATCGACAGCAGCCACGTACGCAGGTTGCCGCCACGACGGAAACTCTGCTTTTTCTCGTAGGCGCGCATCAGCGCGTCGTGAACGAGGTCTTCCGCATCATCCGAATTGCGCACGAGCGAGCGCGCGTAGCGCCGAAGCGCCGCAAGCTGGCTTATGACATCGAATGGGCGTTCTTTCCGTTCCATGACTGAGTATACGGATGCAAGCGAAGAGTTATTCCAGCCGCCGCCAAAAAATTTTGGTTTTCCGCGGATCGGTAGGAAGCCGGAGGGCTGGCGTCGCGATGACGCTGAGGCAAAGACACGCAGGAGGCTGCGGGACCTTATTCAGGCCGAGCGTCCGACAGCTCCTCAAGGATGGGGCAATCAGGCCGGTCATTGCCGTGGCATGCGTGGACCAGATGCTCCAATGTCCGGCGCAGTTCGGTAAGTTCCCTGATCTTCCGATCGATCTCCGTCAGCTTCGCCTGCGTCAGTTCCTTTACATCCGAACTCGCCCGGCTCTTGTCTTCGTAGAGTGCCAGCAACTGGCGGCATTCCTCGACGGAAAAACCAAGGCCGCGCGACCTTTGAAGGAAGCGCAGCTTGTGAACATCGGCCTCGGCATAGTCGCGATAGCCATTTCCGCCCCGGTCGGGGCGGATCAGGCCAATGTCCTCGTAGTAGCGGATCGTTTTCGGAGCCAGTCCGGAGTGTTCCGATGCTTGCCCAATGTTCATGCCAATCTCCTATAGTTTGACGAGCCGCAGTCTAAGCGCGTTGGTGATGACCGAGACGGACGACAGGCTCATGGCGGCCGCGGCGATCATCGGCGATAGCAGCAGGCCAAACACCGGATAGAGCACGCCAGCGGCGAGCGGCACGCCGAGTGCGTTGTAACCGAAGGCAAAGCCGAGGTTCTGGCGAATGTTGCGCATGGTGGCCATGGCAAGGCGTCTGGCGCGCACGATACCCGTCAGATCGCCCTTGACCAGGGTCAGGCCGGCGCTTTCCATGGCCACATCGGCACCGGTGCCCATCGCGATACCCACATCGGCTGCCGCAAGCGCTGGTGCATCGTTGACGCCATCGCCTGCCATTGCGACCACGGCACCCTTGCCGCGCAATTCGTCGACCAGAGCCTTCTTGCCTTCGGGCAGGATGTCGGCGCGCACCTCGTCGATGCCAAGGCTCTTTCCGACGGCGCGCGCAGTGCGCTCGTTGTCGCCGGTGGCCATGATGATTTTCAGGCCGTGCTCGTGCAACGCCTTTATCGCAGCCGCCGTGGTTGCCTTGATCCTGTCGGCAACGGCAACGAAACCGGCGAGATCTTGATCGATGACGACGAACATCACCGTCTTGCCCTCGTCGCGCAGTAACCGAACCTGCTCGGCGAGCGGCGTGATGTCCATATCGAGATCATCCATCATTGCGGCGTTGCCGAGCGCAACGACTGTCCCGCCTGCCTTGCCCACGACACCCTTGCCCGTTCGTGCTTCAAAGTCGGTGACATCGCTGAGCTCAATGCCACGCTCCCCGGCACCCGATACGATCGCCTCGGCCAGCGGATGTTCGGATCCACGCTCCAGGCTGGCGGCCAGCTGCAGGAGGCGAGCCTCTTTAATACCGCCAAGCGCGACGACATCCGTAAGCCTCGGCTTTCCCTCTGTCAGCGTGCCCGTCTTGTCGACGATCAGAGTGTCGACGCGCGCGAAGCGCTCAAGCGCTTCTGCATCCTTGATGAGAACGCCTTCCTGAGCGCCGCGCCCGGTTGCGATCATGATCGACATGGGGGTCGCAAGACCGAGCGCACACGGGCAAGCGATAATGAGCACGGCAACGGCCGCGAGCAGCGCATGCGCCATGCGCGGTTCGGGGCCAACAAGGCTCCAGACAACAAAGGCAGCGACAGCCGCGGCAACGACGGCGGGCACGAAGACGGCAGAAACGCGGTCCACCGCGCCCTGGATCGGGGCGCGCGAACGCTGTGCCTTTGCGACAAGGTCGACGATGCGCGACAGGGTCGTGTCGGCGCCAACTTTTTCTGCCAACATCACCAGGGTGCCATTCTTGTTGATGGTACCGCCGGTAACCGCGTCGCCTTTCTGTTTTTCGACCGGGATGGGTTCTCCGGTTATCATCGACTCGTCGACCGTCGACTGCCCTTCACTGACGGATCCGTCGATCGGGATGCGCTCGCCAGGGCGCACTCGAAGATGATCGCCAACCCGGACATCATCGACCGGTACGTCGGTTTCAGAACCGTCTTCGTTGATGCGGCGCGCGGTCTTCGGCGCAAGATCAAGCAATGCACGGATGGCCGAACCGGTTTTCTCGCGGGCCTTCAGTTCCAGAACCTGACCCACGAACACCAGAGCGACAATGACGGCGGCGGCCTCGAAATAGACAGGAACCGTGTCGCCATGGCCGCGAAAGGTATGGGGGAAGATGCCAGGCAGGATCGCCGCTACGACGCTATAAAGATACGCCGTCCCGACGCCGAGGCCGATGAGGGTCCACATGTTCGGGCTGCGGTTGACAAGAGAAGCCCAGGCGCGGCGGAAGAAGGGCAGGGCGGCCCAAAGGACGACAGGTGTCGCAAGAACGAGCTCGATCCACGTCGCCTGCGGCTCTCCAATCCAGTCACGCAGCGGCAGGCCGATCATCGGCCCCATGCTGATTGCAAGCAGCGGGATCGAGAGCACACCGCTCACCCAGAGCCGGCGGGTGAAATCCACGAGTTCCGGGTTGGGACCTTCATCGACCGGTGGAATACCCATCGGTTCCAGGGCCATGCCGCATTTCGGGCAGTCGCCTGGATGATCGCTGACGACCTCTGGGTGCATCGGGCAGGTATAGAGCGTCCCTTTCGGCATCGGCTTTGGGGTGGGGCGGTTTCCATCGCGGTAGGCGGCGGGATCGGCTTCGAACTTCGTTTTGCAGCCGGCCGAGCAGAAGTAGAACTTTTCGCCCTCTTGCTTCAGAAAATGCCGGGCGCTCGCCCGGTTGACGGTCATGCCGCAGACCGGGTCCTTCGCTGTCAGGTAGTCTTGTGGCGCAGCCTCGAATTTTCGCAGGCAGCCTTCCGAGCAGAAATGATAGGCATGCCCGTCATACCGGAGCGAGGGCTTGCCTGCCTGGGGATCGACGGTCATGCCGCATACTGGATCGCGCACAACGTCATCCGCAGTGGAAGCGCCGTGCTCATGGTCATGGCCATGATGCCCGTGGTTGTGATTGTCGTGCGTTCTATCCATACAAATCTCCCTTGCCCGATGCGGCATTGGACACCCTTATGAACCTTCCAGCAACTGGAAGGTCAAGGGGAAAGTTGCGCAACGACGAAAGTGGATTGAACAGTGCAATCGGACCTGCGGCTGCATTTCGACGCGCTTCTGACGCGCCTGTCGTAAGGTTGCCCGGGCGAACGGGAAACATGGCCCCGAGTAGCAGGAACCTCTCACGGCAAAGACAGCGGTTGCGACAGTTGAGGCTGCGGTCGGCGCGCCCCCGATCATCGCCTCAAGAAACGGCGTCGTGAAACAAAAAGGCCTGCCGCGAGGCAGGCCTTGCTTGAGATAATGGCCGATATTGAAATACGACTAGTAACAAATTCCGCATCCTGCGAGACATAACACCACACCCGGCTAAGGGTCGCACCTCAGGAAAAAGCAGTATCGAGGCCCGTCATTCAGTCAGTTCTTGCGAGGCTGCTCCTGATCGTCCGCCGGGCCTTCATCAGCCTGAAGAATTAGCAGGGTTCCGAGCGCTCTGGCTGACTCTCGTGGCAGGGCGTAGTGCAGCCATCCATAGCGAGGATCGCGAATGTGCAGAAGCGGTTCTCCAAGCAATGCGTCGGGCTCTGTGTACCAGCGTGGATCAAGCACGGCGTCGACCATTTTCCCGCCTTCCCAGGTCTCGTCGTGAGGCGGCGGCATCTCCGCCCTGATCTGGCCGGCGCCTTCAATGAGCTTTGATAGGGACTCGGTATCAAGCACGAATGCGACGGGCGGATCTGTCGGAAAGGTGATCGTCAACGTCTTGAACTCGTCGTCGAGCTCCCACTGGGGTTCTTCGCTGTTGTTCATGTTCACGTCCCTGTTGATCGCACTGCGGGATGCAGACTTGGCTTGCCGACGACGCAAACAAGGAAAAGCCGACGAAGAGTGATGGGGTATCCAATACAACCGATCGTTCTGGTATGATCCAATAGTGTCGCAACTCCCCTTCGATGGCACGTACTCCGTTGGGTGTAGCCGCATTCCGTGGCCCTGCGCGCTCGTATCGCCACGCTCAGCGCCAACCAGCATCTGCCGATCAAAGCTGATGGGGTCGCATCTCTCGGCCGGCGCACTGATACCGAAGGGTCCGAGCGGGAAGAGACTTCGTAAGTGACATGTTTAGGGCTTTATTTTGCGACTGTTTCATTACTGCCGAAACCGGCAGCTTCCTTCGCGCGATCTGACAATTCATCGACGTCGTCCGCATATCTGCCTGCAGCTGCCGCAGCGCGCTCAGTCGCCTCTGAAGGGTCTCAGCATTCCGAAACCTGCGTTGATTTGAGGACTTGCCGCGGTTTGGCCCGCATTGGCACGTTTCTTGTTCGCGAATGATGCGGCTCTTTTTGACGCTGTCCGCACGCGATCAATGCCTCTGAGAATGGCCAACATGTGCTTGGCTTCCTCGGCATCCATCGCGGACAGTGGGATGCCGTCCAGGCGCGCTGGCTCGTGCGTCGCCCGATCGATGATAGACCAGCCTGAGTCTTCAGTACGGAGACTATATTCTTCAGCCATCGACAATCCCCATGTAGACACCTGCAATTCTGAACGTATGGGGTTGAACGCGCTACTTCCCAAATTGGCCGATTTTATCGCTCAAAAGTTGTACATTCAGATGTAGTAATATTGCAATAAAGGGCACATCTCCTGTGGTGCCGCCATGCTCGAAGCCGGAACTCTCCATCCAGGTGGCAAAAAGACCTGTTGGTGCATTGAAATGCATGGTTTAGCCGACCAACCCGACTGGATACAGCTGGAGCACTTCGCTATCCTGAGTACATGCTATTCGACCGACTCCTGAAGATCGCCGCTTGGTTGTCGCTTGCCGCCATCCTGTTCGTGACCGTTTCGCCGATCGGTCTGCGACCGCACGACGTCATGTCCGTGCGCGATGACCGAGCGCTCGCCTTCACGACAATGGCTTTCCTGTTCGTCGTAGCCTATCCCCGCCGTTTTTGGGTTTGCGCTGTGCTGGTCATATTCGGAGCGGCCGCAATAGAGTTCCTTCAGTATCTTTCACCAACCCGGCATGCGCGGCTTGAGGACGCTGTTGTAAAGGCTGTCGGTGCAGCGATTGGCGTCGGCCTGGGGTTTGCGGCAAACTGGGCCCTCCGGCCGCGCGCGGACTAGTCTCACGAATCGCGATGGTCACCAGATTGTTCGGCGAACCACGCTGGAGCCGGTCAACGCGTTCTGGATCCGGCATACCTGGAGGAAATATGACTGATCGCTGCAGACGATCAATCGATGAAGACGCCGACGCTTGCGGCCCGGCCCATGGCGTCAATCACTGTGAGCTTTGAGTAGCCGCCGCCGTCCGGCATCCACTGATTGGTGCGGCGCCGGGAAATATCGGGCAAAGGCTTGCCGTTGGCGAGCCAGCGGAAAGGCGCCCGCCCGCCCTGCAACTTCAGCATCAACGGCGAGAGACCGCCGCTCTTCGCCCCAAGGTCGACATGTGCGCCCTCCGGTGGATAGACGATCTGCGGCGCCGGTTCACGTCCCGTGGACGCCAAAAGGCCGCTTGGATTGATGGCAAAGCGACGCTGGCTGATCGGCAGTTCGGCCTGGGCGATCCGTATTGCTCCCAAGGGCGGGCGCGGGAGGGGCGTCGTCGCGATCCCTGACTTTGCGAAAGCTTCAAAGAGGATCGGCGCCGCGGTGCCGTAACCCGTCAATCCCGGGACAGCGCTGTTGTCGGGGCGCCCGACCCAGACGCCGAGCACGTAGCGGCCATCGTAGCCAACGGACCAGGCGTCGCGATAGCCGTAGCTGGTGCCGGTCTTGTAGGCGATCCCGCGTTTCGGAGCGCCGGCTGGTGGAATGACGCCCGAGAGGATATCGGCGACATTCCAGACGGCCACCGGATCAAGCATTCCCTCGCCATCGATCTTGCCGGGGCGGTCGTTGACGCCATCGCCGATGCGGACCGGCTGGCCGCGATTGGCAAGCGCAGTGTAAAGCTGGACCAGATCCTTCAGCGTGATGCCGAGGCCGCCTAGACCGATGGCCAGGCCGGGTGTTTCGTCCGGGGGCAGCTGGGGACTTACGTCCGCGCGGCGAAAGCGGATCAGCAGCTTGGCCGGATTGACGGCATCGAGCAGCTTCACCGCCGGGACGTTCAGCGACAGCTGCAGCGCCTCGCGCACCGTGACGTCGCCCTGATAGCTCATATCGAAATTCCGCGGCCTGTAGCCGAAGAAATCGGCGGGGCGGTCCTCGATGATCGTCTCCTGGCTGACAAGGCCTTCTTCGAATGCGAGGCCATAGATGAATGGCTTCAGCGTCGAGCCTGGCGAACGGCTGGCGCGCGTCATGTCGATCCAGCCCGAGCGGCTGGCATCGAAGTAGTCGGCCGAGCCAACCTCGCCGAGAATGTCGCCCGTTTGTGCATCGGCCATGACCATGGCGATTGACAGCTTGGGGCCCAGTTTCAAGGCGGAGGCGCGGGCAACGGCCTCCAATCCTGCCTGCACCTGCTTCTTCAGGGTCGTCTCGTATTGCCTTGCTTTCGGATCCTTGCGTCGTGCTGCTTCGGCAACATGCGCCGCAAGCGCCGGAAGCTGCATGCGTTGAGACGGCACCGGCACGATTTCGGCACGCGCCGCCTCACCTTCGCCGACAGCCTCGGCGACAGCGACTCGCTCGAGCACCCGTTTGCGCGCCACCTCGGCTGTCGCGAGGTTGCGGTCCGGCCGACGCTTTTCCGGCAATTGCGGCAGAGCGACGAGGAGAGCGGCTTCCGCGACCGTCAGCCGTCGCGGCTCCTTGCCGAAATAGGCGAGGCTCGCCGCCCGCACACCCTCGAGATTGCCGCCATAGGGTGCATGCGTCAGATAGAGATCGAGGATCTGCTCCTTGGATAGCCGCCGCTCGATCTGGATGGCGCGTGCCATCTGCAGGAGCTTCGCCGACAGCGAGCGGCCCTGACGCGGCTCGATCAGCCGGGCGACCTGCATCGACAGCGTCGATGCACCTGAGACGATGCGGCCATTGGTGACGAACTGCAGGGCGGCACGTGCCATTGCCTGAAGATCGACACCGGCATGGCTGTAAAAACGCCGGTCCTCGTAAGCGATCAGCATCTTGAGGAATTGTGGATCGACATCGGCGGCTGTGGTTTTCAGACGCCAGAGGCCTTCAGGCGTTGCAAAGGCACGCAGCAACTGACCATCCGCATCGACCACTTCCGCAGAGACCGTTTCCGCCTTGTCGAGCGGCGGCGGATAGGCCCGGTCGGCGATGTCAAGCAAGACCAACCCGATGCCGGCAAGGATGATCCCGGCAGCGCTTCCGATCGCGAGCTTCCTTGCAAGTCTCATTTCGACGCTGCGGTAACCTCCATCTTGCCAGTCGCGGTGCGCGCGGAGAGCTGCGGTCGATACATGTCCTCGACGACGGCGGCCGGATGATCGTAGATGCCGGGTGTCACGGCGCGCACGACATAGGCGACATTGATTTCGCGATTGTCGTCCGCCGACCGATTGAACGCGGCCACGAAGCGGTCATTGCGGAATTCGGTGTGGGCCGCCGTCACCTCGCCGATCCAGTCGAAGTTCGTCAGTTGCGCGCTGTCGACCAGGTTCGGATTGTCGATCTGGAAGCCGGCCGGAAGCAGGTCCGTCACGACGATCCGCGACGGCCAGTTGTTGCTTTCCGTGACGTGCAGCACAACGACATAGCGCTCGTTCTGCTTGGCTTCGGTCACATTCGCCTGCTCGCCATCCATCGTGTAGTAGGTGCGCTCGATGGCAAAGCCGTCACCGCCTGCGGGCGGCGGCACGACAGGGGCAGCAACCGTCGTCACCACCGCCGAGACGGGCTCGCCGGTCTGGTTGGTGAGCGTGAGCGCGTTGCCCATCAAGGCGTCCCCGGTCATCTTCGCCATGTAGGCACCATTGTGCAGCGCGCCGTTGACGTCGATCTTGATCGAGTCGTCACCGCCCTGAATGGCGCGCGCGGCAAGCAGCATCCAGGCCTGTTCCTGGGTGCTCGTGTATTTGCTGCGGTTCCATTCCTTGGCGACCGCTTTGGCCAATTCCGGAACCACCGGCGGGACCGGACGGCTTTCGGCGGCAAGAGCAAGGATTGCGGCACCATCGCGCAGGATAGAGCCATAGTCCGTTCTCGAAAGATTGACGCGCGTCACCATGGACTGTTCCGACATTTGCAATGCGTCGACGTAGATGTTTTTCGATCGCGTCGCATCGCCATAAAGCGCCAGTGCCGCTGCGATATGCGCCTTTGCAAGCGGCGTCGGAAAGTCGTTGATCATCGTATCGGCATAATAGCGAAGGTCGCTGATCGCTGCCTTCTTGTTGCGGGCGAGAACGTAGAGCGCATAGGCAATCTGGTCGCCCTGATCCTTGACATTGACGTCATAGCTCAAAGCGTTCTGAAGGTTCTCCAGAGCTTGCGCGAATGCACGATCCGGGACCTCGTATTTCTGCTCGCGTGCGCGGGTCAGGAAATCGGTGACATAGGAATCGAGCCAGAGGTCGCCGCTGTCAGGTCCCCAAAGGCCGAAGCTTCCGGCGGACGCCTGATAGGAAAGCACGCGGTAGATTGCGTCCTGAACGCGCTTCTTGACGTCGGCGTCATCCTCCAGACCGGCCTCATGGGCAAGCTCGCTCAGATAGAGCAGCGGCAGGGCACGGCTGGTCGTCTGCTCGGCGCAGCCGAATGGGTAGCGGTCGAGCGACATCAGCAGAGCCGGAATGTCGAAGGCGGCCGAACGCGTGACGCTGACGCTGACGGAGGCGCCCTGTAGAACGCTGTCTGCCAGCAATGCCTTGTCGACGGTCAGCCTGGTTGATGGATTGAGCGCCAGGACGCGGCGTTCGGTCATCGGCAGAACAGCTGGTCGAACAGGAACGTCAACCGTCTGTTCCAGCGACAGGCCGGCCGCGTCAGCGAGATTGATCGAAACGCTGCCATGGCCCGGTTGCGTACCGGTAACAGCGAGTGTCACGGCTGATCTGGCGCCGGCCTCGAGATGAACAGTCTGCGACGCCTCGCCAATGCGCACGGCATCATTGCCGGCAACGGTCAGCTTGAAGTCGCCTGCCGGCGCGTCCGTATTGGCGATATCGAGCCGAAGCTCGGAGGTATCTCCGGGCGCGAGGAAGCCCGGCAGGCTCGCCGTCACCACGACAGGGTCACGAATGATGACGTCCTTCGTCGCATGGCCAAGGCCGGCTTTCGACCAGGCGACCGCCATCACGCGGGCAGTGCCGTTAAACTGGGGAATGTCGAAGCTCACATTCGCCTTGCCTTGGGCATCCAGTTTCACCGGGCCTGAGAAGAAGGCAACCAGCTTTTGCGTCGGCGGGCTTCCCTGAAGAGCCACAGCGCCTCCGTCGCCGCCGGTTCTCAGTTTGCCGGCAGTGCCGAGCGAACCATCGATCAACCGTCCGTAAAGATCTCGAATTTCGAGACCGAGCTGGCGCTGGCCGAAATACCAGTCTTCTGGGTTTGGTGGCTCGTAGCGGGTCAGATTGAGAATGCCGACATCAACAGCCGCAACCGTCACATAGGCGTCTTCGTTGGCGCCCGCGCCGGCAACGGCAAGGGTGATCGGCAGCGGTGCGCGCGGCAGCATCTTCTCCGGCGCATCGATCGCTACCTGCAATGCTCGCTCCGCCGGATCGACCTTCAGCCATTTCACGCCGATCGCGCGCATCGGCATGTGGCTGTCCTGAGCATCGCCGGGGCGGAACAATGTCGCGGTGACATAGGCGCCAGCCCCCCAATTTGAAGTGACAGGAATATCGACTTCGCCACCGTTCTCGCCAATGGATGCGTTCTGGATGGCCACGAGGGTTTCCGTACCGGCCGCGATCATCAATTCGCCTGCGTAGCGCGATGAGACCTTCAGCTTGGCCGTCTCGCCGATCCTGTAGCTCTCCTTGTCGAGCGCGATCTCAAGCCCGTCAGGCGTCTCCGTCGACGTTGCCTGGACGAACCATCCCGCATCGAATTCAACGCTCGAAGCAGGGCCGTCGGTCTGCGTGCTTTCGACCTCGAGGCGGTAGCGCCCCCAGGCGACGGGAGACGATATCTTCGCTCCGTCCAGGGACGCATCGAGATTGCCGTTGGCGACCTGCTCGGCGGTATAGATCGGCTCGTATTTCCAGGCGGTACCGTCGCGATACCATTGATAATCGCGGTTCAGCTTGTAGAGTTTCCAGCGCAGGCCGCTCATCGCCTGTTTCGCCCCGTCTTCATCAACGCCGATAACGGTGAAGTTCGCGATCGAATTCTCGCCAAGGTCGCCGAAGAATTCCGGCTTGATGCCGATCATCGGGCTTTGGTTTTTGACGGGAAGCACGAGCGAACGCTCGATGGCGCGGCCACCGGCTTCCTGCATGCGGAGATAGACCGTGGCGTTCAGAAGCTGCGTCGTCGCCGGCAGATCGCCGACAGTCAGGTCGGTGATACCTTCGCCATCTTCGTCGAGGTCGGGCAGGCCTTCTATGGTCTGGCGCGTCTCTTCGCTGGCTTCCTCGTCGGCAAGGCCAAAGAAATAGCCGGGGAAGGCGGCCGCCTCGCGGGTCGGCTTGATCACGACATCGCCTTCGAGCGACAGCCCTGCCGCAGGTGCGCCATAGAGATACTTGCCTGATATATTGATTGTCGCTGACGTCTCCGGACCGATAACCTTCGCCTCTGTCTTGATCTCCATGTCGGTACGATCAGGCACGAAGTCGTCGACCAGGAAGGTTTTCGTCGCGATCGGCGAGCCTTTTGGGTCGGTGTGAATGTTCATCGTCCAGGTGCCGCGCATGGCATTTTCCTGAACGGGGAGGTCGATCGCATAGCCGCCGACATTGCTGGTCTGACTGACGATCCGGCGATCCTCGACACCATCGGGGCGCAGAAAGATGAAGGTCAGCGGCAGGTTCTCGATTGCCTTGCCATCGGTATCGCGGGCAAGGGCAGCGGCGTGGACCGTTTCCCCGGCCCGGTAGATGCCGCGCTCCGTCCAGCTCAAGACATCGATGGCGCCGGGAGAAGCACGCCCGGTGACGCCGCGATCGGAGAGATCAAAGCCCGCGCGCGTCATATCGAGGAAGACATAGTCGGCGCCCCCTTTCCGGGCGGTGATGACAGCGGGCGTCAGGGCAGCCGTCGCACGCATCAGACCGGCGGTGAACGTCGCCCGACCGTTCTCATCGGTCGTTGCAGTGCCGAGTACTTCATTGTTCTTCGCCAGAAGCTGGAGCTCAACGCCAGCGATCGGCTTTGCCGAGGCGAGCGATCGGGTAAAGACGTTGAGGCCATCGGTACCCGCGTATGTCGTGATCCCGATATCGGAAACCACGAACCATTGTGTCGCCTGCGCATTCCAATCCTGATCCGGGGCGTTCGGCGCCGTTGCCGTCAGCACATAGACACCAGGCTTTCGCTCGGGCAGCGCCTCATCCACCGGGAAGCTGGTGACGACATCCTTGTTGAGGTCGTTGGTCATCTCGATCGAGCCTTGCCAGACCAGTTCCCCGCTCTCGTCTTCGATGCGCTGTGCGCTGTATCCGTCGAGCTGGGTCAAAAATTGCGAGCTCGTCAAAAGCGGAGCGATGCCGCGATCGCCGATACGATAGAGCTTCAGATTGGCGGAAGGCATGTTGACGGAAACGATCGGGATCCCGCGGCGGGCCGTCGACGGCAGAACGAAGCTGTCGCCAGTGAAGCGTACGCTGGCTGTGCGGTCCTTGACGTAGATATCGAGGCTGACGGGGGTCTCGAGGACCTCGTCGACCGAAGAGGGCAGGCCGGTGCGGAACGTGATCTTGTAATTTTCACCGTGGGTCAGCCCCTCGATGCAGACCTGCTTGTCCTTGGTTTCGAGCGCCTTGGGGGCCGCACCATTCAGCGTCACGAAGGGCGTATAGTCCAGCGTCTTGACCAGGGTCTCGGAGAATGTCGCGCAGATACGGGGATTTGCACTGTCGGCGTCGACCGTATGCTCGGTAATGCGAAATCCCTGCGTCGATTTCAGCAGCAGGAAGGCCGCCTGGACCTCCTTCGCGTTCACGAGTGCCAGGCTTGCCTTGTAGGCATTGAGTGCGGCGCGATAGTTGGTGTTCTTGTCGAGTGCTGCGGCGAGTACGGAAAGAGCCTCGGCACGGGCCGAGGCTGTTCGTGTCAACTCATAGCCATTGACCGCGTCCAGCACAGCCTGTCCGTAGATCTCGCTGCCATCGTTGTCGTCGGTCTTGGTAAAGCTGTCGCCGGCGCGCGCCGTTTCCAGCCAAAGATCGGCATTGTCGGGGGAAAGTGCGAGCGCACTTCGGAAGGATTTCACGGCATCAATGACATTGCCTGCCGTCAGGTCGAGACGGCCGTTGGCGATCAGGCTGTCGGCGCTCTGGCCCTGCCGATCGTCGGCCACTTCAAGATTGGCCTTGTCGTCGCGTGCCTGCTCTCTCACATCTCCGGAGAGAAAGTTGAGCCGCGGGGCAGGCCCGATATCCGGCTCCGGCTTTGCGGCGGCAGTCTCGACGATCTTGCCGGCGATAGCGCCCGGGAAAGCGTTCATCGTCTTGAAGTCGGACTTCAGGAAGCACCACTTCACCTTCGGATTATAGGTGAAGGCTTTGCAGGACTTGTCGCCGATGCAGGATGTTTTGCATTGATCCAGCGTAACGTTCTGTTCGGTCCGCAGATCAAAGCCGAAGTAATCGGCGTCCTGGACTGTCTGGATTTCGCGTTTTGTGTCTGCCGCGAATGCGGGAAGGCTTGCGGTAAGAGACGCGAGAGCAACGGCGGTGAAGGCGAAAAACGCGCGTACAGACATAGGTCCCCCCAAGGTGACTGGCGCTGATCCAGGGTGCACTCTCGGCACTCCACAACCCATTGTCAACTCGACCGACGTGTTGTTTCGGAATGGGCCAAGGGTGCCCGAGATCAGCTAAGGGATGCTATTTCGCGGGCTCGATATCTGAGCCGCGATGTCTTTTCCATGGGCTACCTCTGATTGCTCCTCACATTTGTCCTTAACGGTTTATTAGCGTTAACAGCGATCTATTGGCGAGCGAATCCGCCTCAGCGCGGAACATATTGTCCTCAATGCCGTTATCCGCTCGCCAACATGCAGTTGCGCGTAACCAGTGTTGCAAAAACAAGCAGAAGCAAGGGGCAATCATGGGCAGCAATGTCGGAACACAATCGCGGACAGGTGGTGCCACGCGTGAAAGCGTCTTGATCGTTGAAGATGACTATCTCGTTGCGCTAGATCTTGAAACGACAGTCAGGGACATGGGGCTCGATGTCGTCGGTGTCGCAACCGACAGAAGGCAGGCTTTGTCACTAGCCGCACAGGCCGACATCGCCTTTGTCGACGTCAACTTGGCTGACGGCGCGACTGGCCCAGAGATTGGTCAACGGCTCGTCGATGAATTTGGCGTAACGGTCCTCTTCATGACCAGCAACCCCGCGGCGGTCGTTGGCCGTGTTCACGGAGCACTGGGTGTGGTCAGCAAGCCGGCAACGCCATCGATCGTGCAGAACTCTCTGCGTCATGCCCTCGATGCGCGCCGGAGTGCGTGAGGACGCTGTAAGTCAGAAAATCCGTGATATCCGCCAGCTATCCGTGTCGCCATGCGGCAAGAGCTATGCAGTCTGAACGTCCAACTCATCCACCGCTGCGATTACGCCTCTGAGTTCCGCCAATCCCTTGAGTCGGCCGATGCAGGAATAGCCCGGGTTGACCTTCTTCGTCTGGTCGTCGATCAGCAGATGGCCATGGTCGGGGCGCATCGGGATGACGCTGTCCGCCCTTCCGGACGCGGCCCGGCGGCGCTCCTCCCGACGCAGTACCGAGATCAGCGAGACCATGTTGACGTCGCCGCCGAGGTGCTCGGACTCGATGAAGGAGCCGTCCGCTTCCTTGCTGACATTTCGCAGGTGCGCGAAATGGATGCGGTCGGCAAAGCGGCTCGCCATGCCGACGACGTCGTTGCCGTGGCGCGAGCCGTAGGATCCGGCACACAGGGTTATGCCGTTGGCCGTGTGATCGACCGCTGCGAGGATAGTCTCGATATCTTCCGACGTCGAGACGACACGCGGCAACCCGAACAGCGAGAAGGGCGGGTCGTCCGGGTGAATTGCGAGACGTACGTTGTTCTCGACGGCCACCGGCACGACCTCTTTCAGAAACTCGACCAGGTTGCTGCGCATGTCGTCGTCTGAGAGTTCGTCAAATGCCGCGATATGCCCGCGGATGGTTTCGCGCGTGTGGCTGTCTTCGCCGCCGGGAAGGCCGGCAATAATATTCCTCTCGAGGGTTTCCACATCCTCCTCGCTCATGCCTGCCAATCGCTGGCGCGCCGCTTCAACGAGCGGAGCGTTGTAGCTCTCTTCGGCCGCAATACGCTTCAAAACAAAGACGTCGTAGGCGATGAAATCGATCATGTCGAAGCGAAGCGCCAGGCCGCCAACGGGCGTCGGATAAAGCAGGTTGGTACGTGTCCAGTCCACGACGGGCATGAAATTGTAGCAGACCACAGGTACGCCGCCTTTGCCGAGATTGGCGAGACTCTGCTTCCACGCATCGACATAACGACGCCAGTTTGCGTTTCGCAGCTTGATCGCCGAATTGACCGGGATAGACTCGCATACCGACCAGACCATGCCGGCATTTCTCACCAGGGACATGCGTTCGGCAACGTCGTCCGGCGTCCATACCCGGCCGTCATAGATATGGTGGAGCGCAGTTACGATGCCGTGCGCGCCAGCCTGACGAGCATGGGACAATGTGACCGGATCCTGCGGTCCGAACCAGCGCCAACTCTCCAGCATGACAACACCTCCCTGAAATGTTGGACAATTAAGCGTATTTTTGTTGATCTTAGCAAGCTGAAAGCGACGATTGCCAAAATAAGGCCAACATATTAGGTTTTCCGGAAAACGGAGCTTTTCACTGTGCAGTACAGCAATCGCGCCTCGGCGGTAGATGATGTCGTCCGACAAATCCGCGGCCTCATCCGTGAGCGGGGGCTCGGTGTGGGCGATGTCCTGCCGAGCGAAGTCGAGCTCGCCGCGATGTTCGATTCCAGCCGAAACACGGTGCGCGAAGCCTTCCGCACCTTGAAGGCCTATGGGGTCGCCGAATCCAGGCAAAAAGTCGGCGCCGTCCTGACAGACCAGCATCAGAACGCCATGTGCGATCTCTTCTCCTTTGCCATGGAGATTTCCGTCGATGCCTTCCGCGACATCCAGGGTTATCGGCGACTGACGGAAATGAACCTGTTCGATCTGCTTGCTGACCGTCTGACGGGAGAGGCCCTTGCCGAGATGGAAGCCGTCAATGCAGCCATCCTGAGAACGGAAGACGCCGAGCGAGCCTCCGAGCTCGATTTCGAGTTCCACCGCCTGCTTGTGGGAGCTGCCGGCAATCGCACATTGTCGGAAACCTATGGAATGCTGAAGCCTGTCATACAGCGATTGATGCTCGCCGGAAAATCGCAACGACTGACTTTGGAGACGGTTGTAGCCGAGCACCGCGATATTCTGCAGGCTCTGCGCTGTCGCGACCGGATTGCCTTTGTCTATCACATGGATCGGCACCTCAGTGCCGGTCTTGAGTTCATTGTTGAATGAGCATGCCGAAAAGTAGGAGAGGCTGATGGGAGAATATGCCGGCAAGATCGCAATCGTTACCGGGACAACCGGAATCGGACGCGCGATCGCATTGCATCTGGCGCGAGAGGGTGCGGCTGTTGCCTGCCTTGGCATCGATGAAACGGCGAACACCAGGCTTGCCGAGATCGGTGTGGAGGATGGTCTGGCCCTGCGTGTTATCCGAACGGATGTTTCCGCCCCCGCAAGCGTGGCTGACGCCTTTGCTGAAGCCGTCGCAGCGTTTGGTGGCGTGGACATCATCGTCAATTCGGCGGCGGTGCACCCTTACGGCAATGCCACCGATACACCCTTCGAGACGTTCATGCGCTGCATGGCGGTGAATGTCGGCTCGATCCATCTGACAGCTGAGCATGGCGTGCCCGAGATGCGCAAGCGCGGCGGCGGCGCGATCATCAATATTTCAAGTGTGCAAGGCTTTGCGTGCCAGCCTGGCGTTTCTGGCTACGTCGCTTCGAAAGGGGCGATCCACGCATTGACGCGGGCGATGGCGATCGACTTTGCGGCAGACAATATACGCGTCGTGTCGATCAGCCCCGGTTCGGTGCGTACGCCGATCCTGGAGCTGGCGGCGCGAACATTCGAAGGACAGGATGCCGATATCGATGCCGTGTTTCGGCGTTTCGGAAAGGCGCATCCGCTTGGTCGCATTGCTGAACCCGAAGAGGTGGCTGCACTTGCAGCCTTCCTGGCGTCGGACAAGGCTGCGTTCATTACCGGATCGGATCACCGTATCGATGGCGGTCTGACAGCCGGTATTGGGGTGCGCTGAGGGCGTGCCCGGCCCTTTGGCCGGGCAGCCGATTTGCTAGATGAGACCGGTAAGCAGACCAACGCCGGCGAGTGCGGCAATGCCGCCAACCGAGCGCATCACGATTGCACCCTGCTGCTCGTTCGCTTTACCGACCAGATAGCCGAGGGCTATGCCGGCAATGTGGAGTGCTGCCGTTGCCAGCATGAAACCCGCGGCATAGGCGATGCCAGCGGCAGCTGCAGGCATTTCGGAACCGTGCGCATGTCCATGAAAAATAGCAAAAAGGCCGACAACCCCGGCTGCGATGGCGAGGGGCGCGCGGACACCCAGCGCGACGACGGCACCGAGGACGATCACGGAAAAGGCAATTCCGGCTTCGACAAATGGAACGGAAATTCCCATCATCCCGAGTGCGCCGCCGATCGCCATCACCGAGACGAAGGTGGTCGGCACGAGAAACAGCGCACGTCCGCCGAGCTGCCAGGCAAGCACGCCGACAAGGATCATCGCCAGCACGTGATCGAGCCCGGAGACCGGATGCGTGAAGCCGTGGGCGAAGCCAACTGTCTGGCCAACGCCGGTGTGGGCGAAGGCGAGCGCTGGAGTAAGGACGCAAACCGCGAGCGCGGCGTTAAATCTGGAGATCTTTGAAAACATGGGAGGCCCCTACTACGTGCACGTTGTCCAGAAAATGGCACGCGGGATCAGGGGGATAAAGCGAAAAGATCAGCGACACCGTCATTTGACGTAGATCGTTTCAACGTCGAGCCGTTCAAGTCGGCTGCAGCATGCCAAACACGGCGACAAGGCCAAGCACGGCAAACCCCAGGACTATTTCGGCTCCAGTCGCCCACTTCAGTGGCTGCAGCGACGGGTTGCGAGCAAGCCTTGGAACAAGAAGGTAGCGATTTCCTATCGCAAGCGCGATCAGGGCGAGCACGATGAGGATCTTGATGCTGAGCAGAAGCTGATACTCGAGCTGCCAGTCCAGTGGAAAGGATCCGACAATCAGTGCTGTATTGATGACGCCGGTCGTGATGACGAGTGCCACGGCAACATGACCCGCAGTTGAAAACCGCATCAACGCCGTCCGTGCGTCTCTCTGGCATCGGGTATCTCTCAACAGCGGCAAAGTGACGACGATGGGGACCAAAGCGCCGAGCCAGGCGCCACCCGACAGGAGATGAACACCGTCGTTGAGACGATGCATCATGCGTAACCATCCACTGTGCATCGCGGCATGGCCACTGAGCGTGAGGCTGACGAGCAGCAACCCCGCGCTCATCGCGCGGGCACCGTGTCTGAAGCGGCCCGTTACCAGGCAAGACGCGATCAAAAGACCGGCGGCGCAAGCCTGGGCAATCCAGGCCTGCCCGACATTGGTCCCTGTAAGGACGGAGGATAGCATTTGCGGCGCAAACGCGTCGGCCCAGCCCTCGCCGATCGCAGCCGCTCGCAGCGGGAGCAGGGACGCCGTCGTGCCGATGATCAGAAGCGTTGAGAGGGCAAAGCAATGACGGAGCCGTCGGCTCACCTGTGCCGCCACATCTGCCGGTGCAATCCAGCAGATGTAGGCTGATGCGCCCCACAAAAATATGGCGGAACCATAGAACAGGAAGCGGCACAGGACGAGCGCGGCGTCTGGTGTCACGGCTTGACCGTGAAGCCGTATGCGCCCTTGGTCTTATGGCCGTCTGTCGAAAGAACGTGCCATTCCACTTCATAGGCGCCGGGATCGAGCTTTTCGGGAAGAGGAACCATCAGGGTCTTTCCGTCATCCATCAGCATGGCATCACCGGTCTTCACTGAGGCCTTGTCCGGGCCGATGATTTTCGCGCCGGAGAACTTAAGATCCAGCTCTTCGGAAAAGTGCAGGTCGAGCTCGTCGGGAGAGACTGCGACCGTTGCCTTGTCGGCAGGCACGCTCTCGGTCAGATGAGCGTGCGCAAGAGCTTGGCCAGCAAAAATGACGAGTGCAAGGGCCGACAATGCGGTAAGGCGTGTATGTTTGGACATGTTCCTGTCTCATATTCTGACTATCGTTCTGATGCGGTAGAGCACGCGAGCCTGCCGGTCGCGGCCCCTATTGCGGCTTGGACATGTCCATGCCACCCATATCCGAGTGGCCGTCCTTTGCGGACGCATTCGCCCCGCCAGCACTGCCGACCGTAAACTCGACGTCAACCGATCCAGCCTTTTCGAAGGTCAGGGTCGCCTTGATCGTTTCCCCTTGCTTGAACGGCTGCGCGACGTCCATGAACATGATGTGGAAGCCGCCAGGTTGCAGCTCAACCGTCTGACCCGCGGGAATGACGAGCCCGCCCGCGACGGGTCGCATGGTCATGACGCCGTTGTTGACGCTCATTTGATGAACTTCGGTTTTTGCCGCCCGGTCGGATGTGATGCTGACGAGCCTGTCATCGGCCGAACCGGTGTTGGTCAGGTTCAGGTAGCCGCCGCCGACCTTGGCACCCGGCACCATGGCTCGAGTGCGGGGGTGGCCGATGTCGATGGCGCCCACCTTGATGTCATTGGCGGTAGCGATTGCAGCAAACAGACCGGCAAAGATCAGGCCTGTGATGAGTATGATCAGTTTCTTCATAGGGTGCTCCTGACAGGATGCATCTCTCGCGGCGTTGCACGACGGCAGAGAGAAAAACGTCATTGCGAAATGGAAATTGGATACGGGTGCGATCTGCTTTGGGCCGAACAGTACCTAGGCGCAGGTCAGTCGCCACTGTGACAAGCATCGCGGGGGAAGCCGAAATGCTGGTTCAAGCAAAGGCAGAAGAGGCCGGAGGCGCCCTTGGACCGATATTCGGGGGAAGGACCCGCCGGAAAGACCCGTCCTCTTCGTAGGGCCGCATGGCAGCGGTTGTGATACGAGGACGCTCGCCGCGATATTTGTCGGGAACGGGCAGCAGGACCGAGGCAGCAATCCGGCAAGCCTCACAACCCTGCGCTTGCTGCGCCGTGTCATGCTTGCTCATCCCGTCTGCCTTGCCCGAGATGCAGATAACGGGAAGCGTGCCGTCGGGCAGAATATATTCTGCAAACTCGGAGGGAAGGAAAGCGCCTTTGGCAAAAGACGGCGGTTGATGGGCGAAGCCGACAAACAGCAGCGCGATGGCGCAGGTCATGCGCAACATCCACCGCATGATCATCGCGTTTCTTGCCTGCAACCGCTTCTCCTTCGCTGACGCGAATGCTTTTACGGAGCACAGCAATAGATCTCAATGCGGCAATTTGAAAGAGGCTCGAAGCGAGATAGCTTGCGCTGTCGCAAACACGCGATGCCCGCACATTGAATACGTAGAACAATTTGTCCATTGTCTTGTGAAGTGAGCGCGGCACCGACTGCGATATTTTTTGGCATCCGGCACGGGAGCGTGGAACATGTCTGATGGGGCCTGGGATTTTTGGATCGATCGAGGAGGCACTTTCACGGATATTATTGGGCGTGCACCTGATGGCAGTTTGCATCCGCGAAAGCTTCTCTCCGAAAATCCGGAATCTTATCGCGATGCTGCGATCCACGGGATTCGCGGCCTGCTCGGCCTCGAGACGACGGACAAGATACCGCCCGATCGCATAGGCGACATTCGCATGGGGACGACCGTTGCGACCAACGCGCTTCTGGAACGCAAGGGTGACAGGGTCCTCTTATTGATCACCAAGGGCTTTCGCGACGCGCTTCGCATTGCCTACCAGGCACGCCCCGACATTTTTGCCAAGGAGATCATTCTGCCGGAACAGCTCTACGAGCGGGTCGTGGAAGTCCAAGAACGCATTCGCGTGGATGGCTCGATCGAGGTGCCGCTCGAGACGAGCGCTGCAGAGCAGGCGATTGCCAGAGCAAGGATGGATGGGATTGATGCGGTCGCGATCGTGTTCATGCACTCCTACAAATATCCGCAGCACGAAAAAGTGGTCGCAGACCTCTGCCGGGCAGCGGGATTCAAGCAGATTTCGGTAAGTCATGAGGTGTCTCCGCTGCTCAAGCTGGTCGGTCGCGGCGATACGACGGTCGTGGACGCCTATCTCTCGCCCATTTTATCTCGCTACGTTCAGCAGGTGGCGGACGAGCTGGGAGTAGAGCATGCGGGAAAAACGTCGACGCGCCTCAACTTCATGATGTCATCGGGGGGGCTGACCGCCGCCCATATGTTTCAGGGCAAGGATGCACTCCTTTCGGGGCCGGCCGGCGGTGTGGTCGGTATGGTGGAGACCGCAAAACTTGCCGGGTTCCACAAGGTTATCGGCTTTGACATGGGAGGCACCTCAACGGATGTAGCCCACTTTGATGGCGAGTACGAACGCGTCTTCGACACCGAAGTTGCGGGCGTTCGAGTGAGGGCGCCGATGATGCGCATTCATACCGTCGCTGCCGGCGGCGGCTCTATCCTTCATTTTGAGACCGGTCGGTTCCGCGTCGGTCCTGATTCGGCGGGCGCCAATCCCGGACCCGCCTGCTATCGTCGTGGCGGGGAATTGGCGGTGACGGACGCCAACGTCATGCTCGGAAAACTGCAGCCGGATCTGTTTCCCGCAATCTTCGGGCCGGCCCAGAACGAACCACTCGATATCGAGGCCGTGCGCGAGAAGTTCGAGGCAATGTCCGCGCATGCCGCCAGCGGACACAGCCCGGAAAGCGTCGCGGAAGGCTTCATAAAGATCGCGGTCGAGAATATGGCCAACGCTATCAAGAAAATCTCGGTACAGCGTGGCTACGACGTGACAGGCTACCTCTTGAACTGCTTCGGTGGTGCGGGTGGGCAACACGCCTGCCTCGTTGCCGATGCACTCGGCATGTCGATGGTGTTGGTTCACCCCTTTTCCGGTCTGCTGTCTGCTTACGGCATGGGCCTGTCATCGATCTTCGCATCCCGTCAGCAAGCGTTCATCAAGCCTCTTTCGGAAGCGTCGCTCCCGGAACTTGACCGGCTGATCGCCTCTTTGAGTGCCGGGGTGGGTGAAGAGCTGGAAACACAAGGCATACCAGCCGGCAGCGTTGACTTCAGATCCGTCCTGGACCTTCGTTACGAAGGTACGGACACCACGCTGCCCGTCAATTTTAACCACGGCTCGATAGGCGAGGCGCTGGTCGATTTTGAACGGGCGCACACGGCGCATTTTGGTTTCGTTTACGACGGTAAAGCGATTGTCATCGAATCCGTCGCCGTCGAGGGGACTGACCGATCCGCCCAAAGGCATCAGGAAGACGACTTGCAGGCGGTAGCAGCGGTCACTCGTGCATCTGAGAGCCGGCGCGTCTTTTTCGACGGCGCTTGGCGTGATACCAGCGTCTTCAAGCGTGACGATCTCCTGCCCGGTAGCCAGGCACCTGGTCCGGCGCTCATTATCGAAGCCAATCAGACGATCGTCATCGAGCCCGGATGGCAGGCAGAGATCACCTCGAAGAACCACGTCCTGCTCCGCCGCGTTGAAAAGAAGAGGACAGCCGCCGCACTTGGGACGCAGGCTGATCCGATCATGCTGGAGATATTCAACAATCTCTTTATGTCGATTGCTGAACAGATGGGTCTCACGCTGCAAAACACCGCCTCTTCCGTCAATATCAAGGAACGGTTGGATTTCTCCTGCGCGGTTTTCGATCGAACCGGGGCGCTGGTAGCCAATGCACCGCATATGCCGGTGCACCTGGGCTCCATGGACCGATCGGTGGAGACGATCATCAGGTTGAACGAGGGACGAATCCACCCGGGCGATGTGTTCGCTCTCAACGCTCCGTACAACGGAGGCACCCACCTCCCGGACATAACGGTTGTCACGCCTGTCTTCGACGACACCGGCCGCGACATCCTGTTCTATGTCGCTTCCCGCGGACATCACGCCGATGTCGGAGGGACGGCACCGGGCTCGATGACCCCGCTCGCGACAACCGTCGAAGAGGAGGGGGTGCTTTTCGACAACTTCCAACTGGTCGAACGCGGCCGCTTTCGCGAGGCGGAGCTCTACGATCTCCTGACGAACCATCCGTATCCGGCGCGCAATCCGCACCAGAACATGGCGGATATAAGGGCGCAGATCGCTTCGAATGAAAAGGGTGTGGCGGAGTTGCGCCGGATGGTTGCCCATTTCGGTCTTTCAGTGGTCGAGGCCTATATGGGTCACGTTCAGGACAATGCGGCCGAAAGTGTGCGCCGGGTCATCGAGCGGTTGCCGGACAGCGCCCGGTACGACTATCCAACCGACACGGGTCAGCTAATCAGGGTCAAGATTACAGTCGATCGCCAGAGCCGCGAAGCGACCGTGGATTTTACCGGAACGTCGGCGGTTCAGGCCAACAATTTCAATGCGCCCGAGCCGGTCACTCGCGCTGCCGTTCTCTATGCTTTCCGCGTGATGGTCGAGGCCAATATCCCGATGAACGCGGGCTGCCTGCGGCCGATCAACATCATTATCCCGGACGGCTCTATGCTAAAGCCGGCCTATCCCGCCGCGGTGGTTGCCGGGAATGTCGAGACGTCCCAGCATGTGACCAATGCGCTCTTCGGTGCCATGGGGTCGATGGCCAATGCGCAGGGGACAATGAACAATCTGACGTTCGGCAATGCGAAATACCAATATTACGAGACGATCTGCTCGGGTTCGCCGGCGGGTCGGATGAACGACGGCCGTGGCTTTGCTGGAACGGCGGGCGTCCATACCCATATGACGAATTCCCGGCTGACGGATCCCGAGGTGCTGGAGCTCCGGTTCCCGGTGCTGCTGGAAGACTTCCACATCAGGGAGGGTTCGGGTGGAAAGGGTAGGTGGGGCGCCGGCGACGGCACCGAACGCACGATCCGATTTCTGGAGCGGATGGAATGCGCCATCCTGTCTTCCCACCGTGACCGCCCGCCTCGGGGCATCAATGGAGGGGGGGACGGCAGGGTCGGGTCAACGAGTATCCACCGACTGGACGGTCGTCGCGAAGTACTAAAGGCTAGCGACCAAACGGTGATCGAGGCGGGGGAGGCCGTGACTGTGACCACACCAACTTCGGGTGGGTTTGGAGCGTGAGATGGCCACCTCGGCTGCGTTGATCACCAAGGGACCATATGCACACCGATTACGGTGATTGGCGCCGTGATCTCGCCAGGCCCCGGAAACGTGATGACATCTTCGGCTTCACCAGTCATCGACAGATGAGCGGCGACACCAAGCACTGTCAACGTGCAAAGTGAAGTGAGCTTGATGCTGTCGCAGGCAGACATGCTCCCGTCCGGATGGATCGGACCTCATGCGACAGCGCGACGGTCAACTATCCGTCACGCGGGAGTGCCGAGATCGATGCCGGGTTCCAGCGACCGCTCATTCGCGCTGAACTCGCACCGAAGGCAAGCGACAGCATGATGGCTGCCCGGTAGCAGCGGACGAGAACCACGCCGACAAACGCAAGCATGCGAGCTCTCAATCCATCCAGCCGGTCTGACGCGGCAATCCGGAACATCTCGGCCGCAGGCGACAGCGCGATGGCTGCCGTGCGAATGATCCACCGTGGCCACCAGCCCCGCATCGCGCGAATGCGTGCAAAATCGTGAGCGGTATGTCGTTGCCACTTGCGTGCGAGTTCGGAGAAGCTCTTTCGAGCCGGGTGGAAGACGATCATTTCAGGACAGTATCGAGTTCGGTATCCCTTGCTTAGTGCTCGCTGCCCCCAGTCACGATCTTCGGCAATGTCGATCCCGCCAAAAAGGCCGACTGCGGCAAACACGCTGGCACGCATGGCCAGGTTTCCGGTCCCGGTGAATCCTTGCTTTGCTATGTACTCCTTCATTCTGTAGGCGAACACGGTCTCGTAAGCCTCCAGAAGCGTCGGACGCTCCGAATTCTCGTAGCTGATACGCACATCGCCACCAAGAATGTTCAGGCTTCCATCCGTCTCGAATTGCCGTTCGATCTCGGATAGCCAGTGACTGTCGGCAGTGCAGTCGGCATCGATGAAGGCGAGAATATCGCCAGTAGCATGCGATACGCCGCGGTTGCGCGCCGGACCGGGGCCTGGCACCGGCTCGGACAAGAGGCTTGTTCCCGGGTAGGCGGCGCACGCATTCACCGGCAGTTCTTTCGAACCATTGTCGACGACGATCAGTTCAAACGGCTGCCGCAGGCCAGTTTGGGATGTCAGCGACGCCAGGCAGGATCGCAGCAATTCCGGTTGATCAAGATGCGGGATAATGACGCTGATCATTGACGTCCAAGCTCCTGCGAAACATTGTTCGGTAGGCGCCGAGATAGCGACGGGCCTCCGTCGTCCACCGAAACTCGCGCTCGGCGACCGCGCGCCCGACGGATGCCATTTCAGAGCACCGTTGGGGATCGTCGACCAATGCGAGGATACCGTCGGCCAGTGCTCGCGGTGAGTGTTCGCGCACGACGATGGCTGCGTTCCCGGCATCGCGTATCGCCTGCCGAAGATTGAATTGAACAATCGGCAAGCCGAGCATCATGTATTCGAAAACCTTGTTCATTGAGAGCTTGTCGTTGAACTCGTTCGGCGGGTCGGGGATGACACCCACGTCCATAGCTGACAAATGCGCCATCAGCGGCTGACCACTGAGGTAGCCGCTGAAGCGAAGAACATGACCAAGGCCCAATTCGGCCGCCATCGCTCGCAGTCGAGGCAGTTCGGGCCCATCACCAATGATGATACCATGAATGTCGTCGCGCTTGCGCACGTGCACAATCTCTGCCAGCGCACGGACAAGAGAATCTACCCCGTCCTGCTCACCCATGATGCCGATGTAGCCGATGAGGCGTTTACCGGGTACGACCAGGGACGGGTCTGCAATCGTGCGATGAAAACGGGAAGCTTCCGGATAGCTCTTGACCACAACCACGCGGTCCGGTTCCATGCCACCGCGTGAGATCGCGATATCACGGAAGGTCTCGTTGGTTGCAATGCTCACATCCGCCATTCGGAATGTCTGTCTCTCGAAGAAACAAAGAAGACGGTAGAAGAGATCCTTCCGTCCGAACTTGGTCACATAAAGTTCGGGGCTAAGGTCGTGATGGTCGAAGACGAAGCGCGTGCCAAAGAGCACCTTGTGAACAAGCGCGACGAGAAACATCAGGTCTGGAGGATTGCAGGCTTGGATCGCATCGATTGATTGGCGGCGGCGCACGCGAAAAGACAGGCGTAACTGATGGAAGAGCGCCGTCCCATATTCCCGAAGATAACCCTTCGCGGATTTGGCCTCGCGAAGCGGATGCCGATATATATGCACACCGTTGATGACTTCGTAGCTTTTGTCATAGCCCTTGCCTTGCGGGCATATCACGGACACCTCGTAGCCCGCTTCCGTCAACGCTTGTGCTTCCTGCCATACTCGTCGATCGAAGGGGACTGGCAAGTTCTCGACCAAGATCAGAATGTGATGATTCTTAGAAATGGCGGCCTCCCGTGGTGTCTCGAGACAGGGTGTGGCCGAATACTAGGGGCGGTTGGCAGAAATTCTCTAGATACCAAACAGGATAAGCAGTTGAACTTTGGTCGGCTGATCGTCAGCCATAAGGATATCTATTAATACGTGCGGTTATACTTGTAGAAGATTGGTCTCGATTTGCTTTTTCTCTGTGGGGATATAGGGAATTTGTCGAAAGTGACGGGTGTGGCCTTTCAAAATAGTGACAGGACTGTCGCAGTGGTTCCCATCACCACTGCCGATGTGGATGACGTCGCAAGTTTCCTTCACAACGAACTGAATGGTCGGCTTACTGCCGGAGTTTGGGCCGAGGCCATTCGACCGACTTGGCCGAGTGCGTCTCCAAATCATGGTTTTATGCTGGTTTGCGGCCAGAGCATCGTTGGCGCGTATGTCGCGTTTTACTCGCAGCGGAGTGTGGCCGGACAGAGCGAGAATTTTTGCAACCTGGCTGCCTGGTGTGTGCAGGATGCCTATCGATCGCATGGATTGAGGTTGCTGAAGGCGTTGCTCGACCAACCCGGCTACACGTTCACCGATCTCTCTCCCAGTGGCAACGTCGTTCCGCTGAATCGCCGGCTGAAATTCCAGCAGCTCGATACGACGGCTACGCTCGCGGTCAATCTGCCTTGGCCGAGGTGGGGGAGTGGCGTACGCATCATCGACCATCAAGCGTCAATCGAAACCTATCTCGATGTCCGCGATCTTCAAATATACAGGGACCATGCACGCGCGCCTGCAGCACATCATCTCGCAGTCATCAAGGGCGATCGATGCTGCTACGTGATGTTCCGCAAGGATACGCGCAAGGGCTTGCGCCTCTTCGCTTCGATCCTGCACGTGGGGGATGTGGAGCTGTTTTCCGAAGTCGCCTGGCATGTCCGCAGCTATCTGCTGACACGTTTTGGCCTGGCGGTCACCATTGTCGAGAACCGATTTGTCAGCGCTCCGCCGATGCTGTCGGTTCCGCTCAAATCGCCACGTCCGAAGATGATCCTGAGCAGCCGGGTATCGCCGAGCCAAGTGGATTACCTCTACAGCGAACTTACCTGCGTCCCTTGGTAGTAAGGAGTTTGGGGCCTGACATGCTGTCACCTGTAAAAGTCAATCTATCCGATTTGCTTCGCAACGGTGCGGCTCGCTACGGATCCGCGCCCGCGCTTACCTTTAAGAGCTCGACCCTCAGCTATATGCAATTGTGGGAATACGTGGCTGGTTTTGCAGCGACCCTCAGTGCCCTTGAGACCGGACGCGGGGACCGGGTGGCGGTGCTTCTCGACAAACGCGTCGAAACGGTTGTGACAATATTCGGGACGGCTGCTGCGCAGTGCACAACCGTGCCGATCAATCCCTTGCTGAGGCCCCAGCAGGTCGCCCATATTCTCGCCGACTGCGATGTGCGGGTGCTGGTCACATCCTCTGACCGCCTGGAGCAACTGCGAGAGTTCGTCACCGCAGAGAGTGCGCTTGAGCATGTCGTCCTTGTAGACGGGCCCGCTGGCGGCGATGCGAATGCGGGCGAGGCCTGGCATACGCATTCCTGGGCCGACCGCGTTTGCCCCGACGAGGAGACTGGAGGACCAGCTTCGGCAGGTGTCGACTGCGATATTGCGGCTATTCTGTACACGTCAGGAAGCACCGGGAAGCCAAAGGGCGTCGTTCTCAGTCACCGAAATATGATTGTTGGTGCCGAGAGTGTAAGTCACTACCTCGGCAACGGACCTCACGATACGATCCTGTCGGTCCTGCCATTGAGTTTTGACGCCGGGCTTAGCCAGTTGACGACAGCCTTCAATTCTGGGGCTCACGTCGTGCTCATGAACTACTTGCTGCCCGGCGACGTTGTGCGCCTGTGCGAAAAGCATAATGTAACGGGCATCACGGGCGTTCCACCGTTTTGGATACAGGTCTGCGAGCTTCACTGGCCTCCGGAGGTCGCCGCACGATTGCGCTACTTCGCAAACACGGGCGGCAGGATGCCGAAGGCTACGCTGGACCGACTTCGTGCCTCCTTTCCCAATGCGCTTCCCTATCTGATGTACGGATTGACGGAGGCGTTCAGATCAACCTATCTCGACCCCTTAGAAATCGATCGTCGACCGGATTCCATCGGCAAGGCCATCCCGAATGCCGAGATCCTTGTCGTGCGACCCGATGGAACCCTTTGCGGCCCCAACGAACCTGGTGAGCTGGTTCACCGAGGCCCTCTGGTGGCCTTGGGATACTGGAACGATCCCGCACGCACTGGCGAGCGGTTTCGCCCCTTGCCCGGCACAGACGCCGGCTGGCGGCAACCGGAATTGGCCGTGTTCTCCGGAGATACGGTTATCCGTGATGAAGAGGGGTTCCTGTATTTCGTTGGCCGCCGCGATGAAATGATCAAGACCTCGGGTTACCGCGTCAGCCCGACCGAGATCGAGGAGGTCGCCTATGCTACTGGCCTTGCGCGCGACGCGGTTGCCATGGGCATCGATGATCAGGCCCTCGGGCAGCGCATCGTTCTCGTTGCCAGTCCGGTTGCCGAAACGCTGGACGTTAGTGCCTTGCTGACGGCGTTCAGACGTCAGCTGCCGCAATACATGGTGCCTTCGAAAGTCGTCGAAATGGCTTCAATACCAACCAATCCTAACGGCAAGTTTGACCGTGCACTCTTGAGGGAGCAATTGGGTCGATGAGCTTACATCCCTCCATTGGCATGTTCGATGTTGCCGAAGACATCCTGGCGGTTGGCGGCATACGCCTTGACCGTTTGGCCGAGCGTGTCGGGACAACACCGTTTTTCGCATATGACCGTCGCCTGATCAACGCGCGCGTTTCCTACCTTCGCTCTGTCTTGCCGAGGGATGTAAAGCTCTCTTACGCGGTCAAAGCCAACCCGATGCCTGCGCTGGTTCAGCACATGGCAGGGCTTGTTGACTCCTTCGACGTAGCCTCGGCGTACGAAATGAAAACGGCGCTGGACACAGTTGTGCCGCCAGCCAGGATCAGTTTTGCCGGTCCCGGCAAAACATCGCAGGAGCTTTCCCAGGCCGTGGCCGCCGGTGTGACCATCGAAATGGAATCTGCCGGCGAAGCAACGCGTATCCTGGAGGTGGGAAACCGCCTCGGGATCCGGCCGCGAGTCGCCCTGCGGGTTAACCCGGATTACCAGGTCAAGGGCTCTGGCATGAAGATGGGCGGTGGCCCTCAACAGTTCGGTATCGATGCCGAGCAAGTGCCGGGCCTGCTTCGCCATTTTGCAGACACCGACCTCGACTTTGTCGGTTTCCACGTCTTCGCAGGGTCTCAGAACCTACACGCCGATATTCTTTGCGATGCTCTATCTCACAATGTCGGACTGTTGCTCTCGCTTGCCGATGCGTGCGGCTTTCATGTGCGCTACCTCAATCTCGGGGGAGGCTTTGGAATTCCTTATTTCGAGAAGGATCAGCCACTTGACCTCCTGCCAATCGGACAGAGGCTGAACGACCTTATTGAAGGCTCAATTCGCCCGGTTCTTCCGGACGCCCGTGTGGTGATAGAACTCGGACGGTACCTTGTTGGTGAGGCCGGAATCTATGTCACGCGCGTCATCGACCGAAAGGTGTCGCGCGGCCGGACCTATCTGGTCGTCGATGGCGGACTTCACCATCAGCTGGCCGCCTCCGGGAACTTTGGTCAGGTCATCCGGCGAAACTATCCGCTGGTGATCGGCAACAGAATGGGCGGGCAGGACTGTGAGACGGTGTCAGTCGTTGGCTGCCTTTGCACGCCGCTCGACCTGCTCGGGGACAATGTATGTTTGCCTTCGGCAGAAGTCGGCGATCTGGTCGTCATTTTCCAGGCTGGCGCCTATGGCTTGACGGCGAGCCCGACAGCATTTCTCGGCCATCCGCTGCCGCCGGAGATCCTTGTTTAAACAGCTTAAAACCCACTCTACTTGTAGGAAACGGTGAGGTGCCATGAATTCGTCAACATTCGAATCGGTCAAGGATGTGATCGCAGATACACTTGGAATCGCAGACCGGGCCCGCATCGCGGAAGCCTCCACGCCGTTGTTCGGCAATATTCCCGAGCTCGATTCGTTCGCGGTGCTAAGCCTAGCGGCGGCCCTGGAGGCTAGATTCGGATTCCAGATCGATGATGAGGATTTCACCGGCGAGATTTTCGAAACAGTCGGTTCGCTCGCTGCGTTCATCGACCGCCATATAACGCATTGAAACGGTCACCGAGATAGGAAGCGGGGCTGAAATGGGGGCAACCATGAACACTGTTGAAGCATCTTCGGACGATCGGGATGGGCTCGCCGTCATCATCGTCACCTACAACAGTGCTGACGCGTTGCCGGCTTTGCTTGACTCGCTTTCGGATGGACTTCGGGGAATCGAGCGTTTCGAAGTCGTTATCGCTGACAACAATTCGCAAGACGGCTCTGCGGAGATTGCCGCGGCTCATCCTATCGGAGCAAGGGTGATCCCTATGGGGTGGAACGCCGGTTATGCGGCAGCCATCAATGAGGCTGCTGCAACCGTTCGTCAAGGCGCAGGTCTACTCATACTCAATCCGGATCTGCGACTTCATCCGGACGCGATAAGACCGCTTTTCGAACACCTGGCAACCCCGACTGTCGGAGTGGTCGTTCCAATCAACTACAGGCAGGACGGCAGCGTCGACCCAACGTTGCGTCGCGAGCCCTCTGTTCTGAGTGCCTGGGCGGAGGCTGTTCTCGGCGGAAGTCTGGCAGCGAAGATCGGATGGGGAGAAATCGTCGATTTGTCCCCACAATACGACAGCCCCGGTGTTGTCGAATGGGCGACCGGGTCCGCGCTTCTCATATCCGCGCACGCACGCAGAATCGTCGGTGAGTGGGACGAGTCTTTCTTTCTCTATAGCGAGGAAGTCGACTACCAGCGACGGGTGCGAGAAGCTGGCCTTTCAATTATCTTTGAACCGCGGGCAAAAGTGATCCATGCCTGTGGCGGCAGCGGCAGCAGCGCGCGGTTGTTCGCGCTAATGACGGCAAACCGTATCCGCTACTATCGCCGGCATCACGGACGGCTAAAAGCAGCCATGTTTGCTTCGGGTATAGCGTTCGGGCAGATGCTTCGCTGTTGGCGCGGGTCAATCCATCGCGCTGGACTAGGCGGCGCATTACGGCCTTCCGCGGCGATCATGCAATTTCGGGCGACGGCCGGTGTCTGAATGGGAGAGGCCATGAAGCGCCGGATTTTGACGTTTCACGGAATTGGTGAACCTGAGCGGATCCTCGACTGTGGGGAAGCCGATTACTGGATAGGCCTTGACCGTTTCTGCGAAATCCTCGATCGCGTCTGCTGCCATGTGAATCGGGCCAAGTTTCTTATTACCTTCGATGACGGCAACCTGTCAGACCTTCGCCTTGCTGCGCCTGAACTGTGCAGGAGGGGTCTGGACGCCGAATTCTTCGTGCTAACCGGGCGCTTGGACAAGACAGGATCGCTGGATCCAGACGCTGTTCGACGTCTTCTGGAAATGGGCATGCGTATAGGAACGCACGGGATAGACCACCGCGATTGGTCGGGTCTGTCGGAGCGTGAACTTGAATGGGAGTTGGGGCGGTCGAAACGTCAACTCGAAGAGATTTGCGGCCATAGCGTGCTTTCGGCTTCGATTCCTTTCGGTCGCTATAACCGTTCGACACTGGCCAAGCTGCGTGCTTGCGGCTACCAAACCGTCTACTCGAGCGACGGCGGGGACGCCACAACAGGACGTTTCCTGCAAGCCCGAACTTCGATACGAAACAGCATGACGGATGCGATGGTCGACCATATTTTGAATGGTCACCTTCCAGCCATGAGGCGCCTGCGCAGAGCAGCGCGCCTGACCCTCCGGGCCTGGGTTTAGGGCCTATGATATCGAATACGTCCACCGTCGCCCGCGAAGTGAGGCATAACGCCAGCCCCCTTTCCTGACGAGATTAGGAAGCACGTTTCAATCGGCCAAACGGATAAGCCAATTCAACCATTTGTGGGGCTGATCGGCCACACCGATCTTTATAGGCTAGGAAGAACAGTCAGGTATCGGAGTTATCATGCTGATCGCAGCAGGGACTACGCCAATTTCTCGGACACGCAGGAAGGCAGAATGTGATCCGAATTGCTGGTTGCCCACCAGGCTGAGCAACGTTCAAGTCAGCCGGATTGCAACCGTCAAACGCCAGACGCGGCGGGTATCGAGGTGATTGCAAGGGAAGCCACTGCGTCCAATTCCACCAGAACGCTTCCTGGCTGTACTTCAACGAGGACAGGCAAATCCAAAACCATTGCTGCTGGCTCGGCGCGCGGTCAACCTCACAATCAAGGTGAAACATCAGCCGGCGCCCGAACTGCGTTGCCCTTGCCAGTTGTCATCTTTTTGGCAGGTCTGATCATTCCCTGGATAATACCACTCGGCCCTCTGAACCTCTCCGTATATCGTATCGTTCTACTCGTAATGCTATTGCCCTGCCTCGTGATGTGGCTAAGCGGGAAAGTTGGACCAATACGCGTCGCGGATATCGCGGTCATACTCTTCAGCTTCTGGGCGTCGATAAGTCTGGCGATTGTTCACGGTTTCGAGCCTATGATCGAAGCAATCGGAATCAACAACGTGGAGACGCTCGGTGCTTATATGTTGGCGCGCTGCTACATTCGCACTGAGAATGATTTTCACAACATGGTCCGAGTCGCCTGCAAGTCGGTCATGATCCTTTTGCCGTTCGCCCTCTATGAATGGTTTACCGGACAAAAGCCGCTCCTGACAATTTTCGGATTGGTGTTCCCAACGTCAGACATCTCGATGATCGATGGGCGATGGGGCCTCACGCGAGTGCAGGGTCCATTCGGCCATCCGATCCTTTATGGCGTCTTCTGCGGGAGCGTAGTCGGCTTGGCCTATTCGGTCCTAGGCTATCGCGGGAGCGCTTTGGCGAGGTGGAGGAAGACAGCACTTATATCTCTGGCCACGTTTATGTCCATGTCATCTGCGCCTCTTGCCGGCATGGTCCTGCAATTCGCCGTGATAGCCTGGAATTCGCTGCTCAAGCGTTTCGAATGGCGCTGGAAGCTATTGTGGGCAATCATCTTTATCGCATACCTTGTGGTGGAGGTCGGATCAAATCAGACGCCTGTCAGTTTCTACATATCCCATTTCACATTTGACGCGCAGACAGGATGGTATCGCTTAGCGATTTGGGAATGCGGCTCTGCCACTGTCGCCAATCACCCCTGGTTCGGTATCGGGTATGGCGTATGGGAAGAAAAACTTTCCTGGATGGGAGACAGCGTCGACAATTTCTGGCTTGTGATGGGTATGCGCCACGGGATGCCCGCCGTCATCTTCATATTTGGCGCTTATATGGCGGTCGTTCTTCCGGCTGCTTTCAAAAAAGGCCTCGATGAGAAGGTCGACGCCTATCGAACTGCCTACGTGATTTGCATGGTCGTGTTTGTGGTCGTCGGCTTCACAGTGCACTTCTGGGCTGCGGCCTACGCCTGGTTCATGTTCATGCTGGGAAGCGGCGTCTGGATTCTGGAGCAGAAAGCCAATGCATATACAGCCAGCAGGGGGCAACGTGGCACACTCGTTCCAGAATCCGCAAGCAAGCCAATGCCGGGCGTCTTGTCGCGGCCGACTGGAGTTGAAGTCGGATCGAGCGAAGGACGAACTGGGCAACCCTCATCATCGCAACGGCGTGGCACGTAATCGTGCCTCGGCGTTTTGGTACGCGGATGGCATGTCTCACTTGGTGTCTACTGTAGGAGTGAAAGGCTTAATTCGACATGGCGACGAGCATATCCCTCCGTCGAGAAGTCGCTACCCTTCAAACGCTCAATTGCCCGTCTAGCTCGATCTGCAGCGACCTCCGGCGTCAGACTCAAGATGGCCCTGCGAAGCTCATCAGGGTCTTCTGATTCGACGTAGGTGACGCAGTCATGATCAAAATACCATTCCAGCCCGCCCGAACGCGATGCGACGACGGGTACGCCGAGCGCCACAGCTTCAAGTACCGTTGTCAAACCTGACGCGTGAAGATTAGGTTTCAGTGGCACCACGAGAATATCGGCCCAAGCGAGCCAGGCGCGGATTCCAGCCAGATCAAGTTGAGAGACCTGAAAGTGGGACGCTAACAGCTGGCGGGGAAATGTGCTCGATCCAATTCGAACCTCAACCTGCTTCTCCGAAGCAAGGGCTGCGGCAAAAGTCGGCCAATCCCTATGCCTATCGTTTCCCAGTGCAAGTACTCGGATTGGGGTGTGGAAATTCTGCAGAGGCGGGCGACTTGTGTTGAACGAATCCAAAGATATACCGAAGGGCACCACTTCTACCCTGGTCTTTGGGAAAAGGCGGCGGGCCTTCTCAGCATTTAGAGGGGAAAGAAAGGTCAGTATATCTGCCGAACGTAAAAGCCACCTGTTGAGCCAGCGTCTTGGGGGGGGCATTCGATCCCATCTATCCATCAGCCAAACTGACTGAGCTATTAGCCTCGGACGCGAACGGCGATCTCTCTTGAAACGCAGCAACAGGCTCGCGGCGAGATGTTCGCCCTCAGTGTGTGTCCAAATAAACGACGAATTGGCAATGTCGGATCGATTTCTCCATATGTGCACCACGTCAAATCCAAACACACGTCTGGAAACGCTGTCAAACAGGCGAGCCATTCCATGCGTCTCGGTCGGTTTTGAAAAGGTTATCGTCCATTCTGCTGAACGCGCATGATGGTATCCGTAAGGGGACTGATCCGGCGCCTCCCCTCTCAGAAAGGCCACGTTCCACGCCTTTTCATCTAAGCGTCTAGAAAGCAATACAAACACTGATGGCACCAGACAGACCTCCGAAATACTTTCCGACGCTCAATTTAGTGTAGTTTGAAGTTCAATCGCCGGCAATTACCTCTAGGCTATACTGGCTTTCACCAAATGGCTGACAGGATCGATCATCCATTCAGCGATAACTAACAAGATGTCTACTGGCCTGAACGCTGAAATTTGCCAGTACCCCCGATCAGCGCGACGGATGCCGACTGTTCGGCCAAACCAAGGATGACAGCGATGGTGAGCTTATGCTTGATCGCCACAGCGTGGATGGAGCTGGGCCGACGTTGGCCACCCTCTTGCAGCCGCAGATGAATTGCGTCGATCCACTCGACTGCTGGAACGGACCGTATCATGCACCTCTCAAGGCTGGACGGTACCCGAGATCAAACTGCCGTGCCCGGGAACTTCGGGACCGACGCCACGGCTGAGCGCTGACCAGTAGTCGAAGGGGGTATACGAGCTTCTCCCAAAGTGGCGGCGGACAAGGCTTCCTAAGCTGCAGCTTTCGATGCGAGATTTCCAAAATCCGCAAGGCGTCTCGTAGCAATAGCTTGACTGCAGGGGAGAACATCAAGTCGGGAGCCGTCAAGAATTTCCAGCCGGATCCGCTTAACGAGGGGAAAACCAAAGACTCGGGGCATTTAACAATCCCAAATCGCGCGGGAATGTCCGTCTGACGAGGCACTTCACGGTCTGGCAAAAAACCACGCCATCCATGGATGGAATGAAAGAAAACCGCACGCATGGTCATGGTCCGAGAGAAGAGGCGAACGTGAGCACCGTCCAAATCGTTATCCCATGTTACAACTACGGTCGCTATTTACGGGGCTGCGTTGCCAGCGCTCTATCGCAGGAAGGCGTCGATGTAAGCGTTCTCATTATCGACGATTGTTCGTCGGACGATACGGTAGATGTTTGTCGTGAGTTGGCGGAGTCCGATCCTCGCATTTCCTTTATCCATCACCCTGTGAACAAAGGGCATATCGCGACATACAATGAGGGACTTGAACTCGTATCGGCGGATTATGTGGTGCTACTTTCGGCCGATGATTTGTTGACGCCTGGCGCACTTCGCAGAGCAGCCGATCTGATGGATCAGCATCCCTCGGTCGGTCTCGTATATGGAAATCCACGAATGTTTCAGGAGGAGGCGCCATCGGACATCAAGACCAAGGCGTCGGGTTGGACGATTTGGTCTGGCAGTGAATGGGTCGAAATGATGTGTCGGGCGGGTAGCAACTTTATTTGTTGCCCAGAGGTTGTTCTGCGGACAAGCGTTCAGCACCGCATTGGGGGATATGATCCTGCCTTGCCCCATTCCGGAGATATGGAAATGTGGCTGCGGGCCGCCTCGGTCAGCGATGTTGGTCGCGTAAAAGGCGCCGATCAGGCGTGCTATCGAATGCATCCCCTCAGTATGCAGCGGACGGTGCATTCCGGTATGCTCTTTGACCTGAAGGCGCGACTTGCTGCGTTTGCGTCTGCGTTCAGTAAAGAGGCGGGAAATCTGCCAGAGGCCGCCCACCTTTATAACCTCGCCAAAAGTGCACTTTCTCGAACGGCGATTCGACATGTGCAACAATCGATCGAATGCGGCATAGAGTTAGAAGCGACGCCCCAAGCATATGAGCAGTTCGCTTCCTCGATTAATCCGGACCTAAAGTCGACTGTGGAGTGGCGATCGTTTGAACGCATCCGGGCACGAAAGCGAGGGCATTTGAGAACGTGGCTCGCCCGGAAGCATGCCTCTTTCCAGCGGCGGCTGGCCCATTATCAATGGCGTCGATCGGGCGTACATCGCTCCATTCAGTGAGGTAGGCGAGTGAAGCGATCCCGCCGAGGTATCCGAGATCGATATGGCGACACAAGTAGACTTATTGGAGATGGATAGGGGTGTAGGCAAGATGAAGCTGCGGGTATCTGGGCTCGATCATGTCCCTGCCGTCGATGTGCGTCGGCAACGATCGTTCGGCGCAACCGTTACTGAAACTGTCGGATGGCCAATATCGCATGCTATCGATCAACGTAAGGGACGCTCCGCCGCCGATTTCACCAACCAGTCAGAACTCTCCTTGTTGCAGGCGGCGGCAGAACGCGGAACCGCCAATGAAGTCATTGAGCTGAGTTGTGGCGATCAGGGGTCTGTTCTGCCGTGATAACCCACGCAATTGTAGCGTTCTATGGCCGGGACTGTCATCGAGACGAGGAGATATTTCGTGTACTTGCCCCCAAGACAGCGCTCGGTCGCTATCATCTGCTTCATTCCTGATTACGGTCACCTTCAGCCGCTTCTGAAGTTGGCGGACGCTTTGAAGGAGGCGGGATTTCATATCAAATGTTATATCGCCAGCGAATGTGCCCCATTGTTGAAGCGCTTTCCATTCGAGTCGTTCGAACTTGACGCGATACCGCGGCAGGAGCTGGGTAGGGAAATGGATCGGTTTTTTAAGCGATCGAGTTTCTTCACCAGCGTATGTCTCTATCTTCACTATCTGGCGATTTACCCCAAAATTAGTGCGGGAGTCGGACGCGAGGCCCTTCGATTGAACGAGGAACTTCAGCGTCAACGGCCGGACGTGATCATTAGCGATGCCAAGTGGTTTGTAGACTGGTACGCGCATATTGCTCAATCGCTGGGTGTGCGATTGCTGATCAATAGTTTCGACGGAAGTCTCGCCTATCACCAGAGGCCTTTCGTTCAAACGTTTGGTTTGACCAGAGTGCCTGAAATCGTTCAGACAGCTGTCGAGAAGATCTCGTCGGTATCGAAGGCACTATGTTCATCATATTATCGCTTTCGATTTTTTGGCGATTGGCTGAAGCTGCGTTCTGTCCGTCAAACTGCAATAGCTGAGTTTAAAGCTGCCTTTCCAATTCGTGGGCACGAAGCGGTGCCCCCCGAATGGCTCGTTTTCGGGACGGCCTCGTTGGAACGAAGGCGGTTAAGCTCGGCGCTGCAAACCAAAGGGGCGACCCGGCGGGAGTTTCCTGCGCTCAAATTTCATTCATCCCTGCCATTGTCTGATGATCTTCGAGCCTGGATCGATGCAGACATCGAGCGTCCAATTGTATACGTATCGTTTGGTTCAGCTGTGGAGATCGATGGTCCCTTTGCCAGAGCAGTCCATGATGGATTGCGTTTGCTCGATGTCCGTGTGCTCTGGAGCTTGCCCGCAAATCAGCGGTCGCTTGTATCCAAGCTGCCTGTGGATAACAAAATTCGGTTTGAATCGTTTGTTCCGCAGCCCGAAATTCTAGCCATTGCCAACGTGCAGTGCTTCGTCACTCAGGCGGGTCCCCATAGCGTACAGGAGGCGCTGTTTGGAGCGACACCGATGTTGTGCATTCCGTTTTTTGCCGACCAGGCCTATAACGCCTCCGTCGTCGAACATTTAGGCGTGGGCAAAAAACTTTGGCGCAGGGATGTCTCCGTCCAATCCGTTTCGAGCAGCATTCGAGATATTCTTGGCGGTGAGCAATTCCGCGGCAAAGCGAAAACGATCAGTGAAGAGCTTCTCAGCAATGAGGGAAGCGCGGCGATCTCCAAACATGTCGCAGAGCTCTTGAAACTGCAATCACGACAGATGCGTTAAGCAGCGCAGATGCCGCTGCCCGAAGGACGGTCATCGCACACGTAGGTCAAAATGCGTTCGGTCGTGCGCCGAAGACCATTCTGCAGCGACCGGTATTTTTGCTGACCGGGAACAACAGGGCCGGATAAGCCCCTCGACGTGCCGGTGGCTGCGGGAAAGAGAATAATTCTCTGCCACAGTCGAAAGCTTTGCTTCGTCGCAGAAACCGCGAACATCCCCGTCACGCAAGAACCCTGGCCTGCATGAATTCTGTCGTATGCCCCAATCGTGCTGTCCGACATAACTCCCACGGTTCCCAAAAGTCGAGACCAATAGAAAAGTCTCCATGCCGTTCTACAAATTACTTTCGATGACCAATGTATAATTGGTAAGATTCTTTCAAGTGTACTCCTTTCGATCTATCGAATACCGATTTTTGTTTTCTTTACTCTCAAGGTAAAAAATACTTCCTTGTCCTCAGTACATGGTTCAGCTGAGGGGCGCGTTTTTATGCTCAAAGTGAAAAATGAACTGATTGGATCACGCCGTTTCCACGTGGAGCGGGTACCATGATCGCACAAAGCGTGAGGCTGGGCGATGATGTAGTTATCCATCATCCGGATCTCGTCAATTTATACGGCTGTTCAATCGGCACAGGCACGCGCATCGGAACTTTTGTCGAGATCCAGAAGAACGCCTCGATTGCAGAAAACTGCAAGATTTCCAGCCACTCCTTCATCTGCGAGGGCGTCACCATCGAAGACGGCGTTTTCGTGGGTCACGGTGTGATGTTTACCAACGATCTGCACCCACGTGCCGTCAACCTCGATGGTTCCCTTCAGTCTGACAAGGACTGGTCGGTCGTGCCGACGCTCGTCAAGCGTTACGCCTCGATCGGCAGCAACGCGACCATCGTCGCCGGCATAACGATTGGTGAAGGCGCTCAGATCGGCGCGGGCGCGGTCGTTACCAAGGACGTGCCTGCATACGCAATTGTTGCCGGTGTACCGGCAAAGATTATTGGCCGCGCAAAGGATGCGCCAGTCGAAGTCATTCCATCGGGGAGAGCAAGATGATTGGGGTTGCCGTCGTCGGTTACGGATATTGGGGGCCGAACCTGGTCCGGAATCTTGCAGAAACGCCAGGTGCAAAGCTTATTTGGGTATGCGATCTCAAAAAGGATCGCCTCGCCGGCGTCCAGCTGCGCTACCCGACGGTCCAGATTACAGACGATTTCGACGAGGTCTTGCGTGATCCCCGTGTTGACGCCGTTGCGATCGCGACGCCCGTGTCGGCTCACTACATGCTGGCCATGAAAGCGCTGATGGCCGGCAAGCATGTGTTTGTCGAAAAGCCGATGGCGTCAACGTCCGAAGAAGCTCGCCGGATGGTGGAAGAGGCCGCGCGGCGTCGGCTCATTCTCGCGGTTGACCACACCTTCATTCATACAGGTGCGGTGCGCAAGATGCGGGAAATCATCGAGAATGGTCTCGGAGACATCTATTACTACGATTCAGTGCGCGTGAATCTCGGCCTCTTCCAGCATGATGTCAGCGTCATCTGGGATCTCGCAGTCCATGACCTGTCAATCATGGATTACGTGCTGCCGGAAAAGCCGGTGGCGGTCTCGGCAACGGGCATGGGCCATGTTGCCGGTGAGCCCGAAAACATCGCCTATCTGACGCTCTTCTTCGAAAGCAAGCTGATCGCCCACATCCACGTCAACTGGCTGGCGCCGGTCAAAGTGCGCCGTACGCTTATCGGCGGCAGCAGCAAGATGATCGTCTATGACGATCTGGAGCCGAGCGAGAAGATCAAGGTCTATGACAAGGGCATCACACTCAACGGCAATCCGCAGGCCGATGGCAAGAAGGTCCACGACATGCGCGTCGGCTATCGCACCGGAGATATGTACGCCCCACAACTTGATATGACGGAAGCGCTTGGACGTGAGCTCAAGCAGTTTGTCGATTGTGTCATGACAAACGGCCAGCCGATCGCCGACGGTCATGCGGGACTTCGCGTGGTGCGCATTCTCGAGGCTGCCACCCAGTCGCTTGCCCAGCGCGGACGTGTCATCGAACTCGAGCCCGCGAGGCTGATTGCATGATCCCCCTTCTCGATCTCAAGGCTCAGTACGCCGCCATCAGAAGCGAGGTTGAACCCGCAGTGCTGCGCGTGCTGGCGTCGGGCCACTATGTCCTTGGCGAAGAAGTTGCTCGCTTCGAAGAGGAGTTCGCGGCCTATTGCGACGCCAAGCATGCGATCGCCGTCAACACCGGCACAAGCGCTTTGCATCTTGCCTTGCTCGCCGCAGGCGTTGGCCCGGGCGACGAGGTCATTACCGTTTCCTTCAGCTTCGTCGCAACCGCATCCGCGGTCTGCTATACCGGGGCCCGCCCGGTCTTCGTCGATGTCGAACCGGTAACGCTCACAATGGATCCGGCCTTGCTTGAGGCAGCAATCACGCCTCGGACCAAGGCCATAATGCCTGTCCATCTCTATGGGCAGATGGCCGACATGGACGCCATCAAGGCCATTGCTGACAGGCACGGAATTCCTGTCATCGAAGACGCCTGCCAAGCCCACGGCGCAGAATACAAGCAACGCCGTGCGGGAAGTATCGGCGTGTCCGGCTGTTTCAGCTTCTACCCCGGCAAGAACCTCGGGGCCTGTGGCGAGGGCGGCATCGTCGTCACCAACGACGACGAGCACGCCAAGACGATCAGGATGCTGCGGGACTGGGGCCAGGAGCAGCGCTATCACCATGCGCTGAAGGGCTACAACTATCGCATGGATGAGATCCAGGGCGCGATCCTGCGCGTCAAACTTCGGCACCTCGAGGCCTGGACCGAAGCACGCCGGGTTCGTGCCAATCGCTACTCCGGCCTTTTGGCCAGCTCGCGCTCGGTCAGCGCCCCCGTTGCGATGATGGATCGGCGCCATGTCTATCATGTCTACGCCGTGCGCTCGCGCGACCGTGAGCATCTCCAGCACTCGTTGCGGTCGGCGGGCATCCATACCGGCCTCCATTATCCGATCCCGATCCACCTTCAAAAGGCGCATGCTGATCTTGGCTATCGTGCCGGAGATTTCCCGATATCGGAGGCCGCAGCGCGTGAGGTGCTCTCGCTGCCGATCTATCCGGAGCTGACACTGAGGCAAGTCGATCAGATTGCAGCTGCTGTGGAGCAGGAAGCCTATGTCAGCTGACCCCGTCACCGGCGTGCGTCTTGTCCTGGCCGTGCATGGGCGTCAGCAAACCTCCGTGGATCCTGACTATGTCGTTCATCTGGCCGGGGAACTCACCCGCTCCTATGGGACAGCGGGTCTCGTCGAACTCTACGCGCGCTTCGCAACGGGCGACGGTTTCGTCGACAGTTTCATGCGCAAGACAATCTGGAAAAGCCTGGCGCGCGCTTGTGGCGACGGCCTGCAAGTCGGTAGCGGAGCCGGTTTCAAGCACCCGGAAACCTTCGAGATCGGCAACGGGGTGTTTATCGGCGCCCAAGCCTACATTCAGGGCAGATTCGACGGCACCTGTCGGATCGGAAACAACGTCTGGATCGGCCCGCAGGCCTATTTTGATGCACGTGATCTCGTCCTTGAGGATCATGTCGGATGGGGTCCGGGCGCAAAGGTCCTCGGTTCAAGCCATACTGCAATGCCGGTCGACATGCCCATCATTCGCACCGACCTGGAAATCAAGCCGGTCCTTATCGGCGCATGGGCAGACATCGGCACCAATGCCACCATTCTTCCCGGCGTGACCGTCGGCAAGGGCGCAATTGTCGGCGCTGGCGCCGTGGTCGTTGACGACGTCGCTCCCTTCTCAGTTGTTGCGGGCGTTCCGGCAAAATTCCTCCGCTGGCGAACGGATCAGGATTCAAGCGGACCAAATTCGGAGTGTTAGAGCATGAAGAACAAGCGGATCTTGATCACCGGTGGCGCCGGTCTCATCGGCTCGCATATTGCCGATCTCGTCGCCCGCGAAGACCCCAGGGAAATCGTGGTCCTGGACAATTTCGTCCGAGGCAGGCGTGAGAACCTTGTTGACGCCATCGATCGGGCTCCGGTGACGATTGTCGAGGGCGATATCAGGGACCGTGCGCTTCTCAAGGATGTCAGCCAGGGCATCGATGTCGTCTTCCACCAGGCCGCCATTCGCATCACGCAATGCGCCGAGGAGCCACGGCTTGCCTTTGATGTTCTGGCAGGCGGAACGTTCGACGTTCTCGAAGCGGCCGTGCAGGCTGGAGTTTCCAAAGTTGTGGCTGCGTCCTCCGCCTCGGTCCTGGGGCTGGCCGATACGTTCCCGACCACCGAGGAACATCACCCTTACAACAATCGGACCATTTACGGTGCTGCCAAAGCCTTCAACGAAGGCCTGCTGCGCAGCTTTGCGGAGATGTACGGCCTGCGTTACGTCGCGCTTCGCTACTTCAACGTCTACGGTCCGCGCATGGACGTCTATGGCGCCTACACGGAAGTGCTGATCCGCTGGATGGAACGCATTGCCAGCGGCCTGCCGCCGATCATCCTCGGCGATGGCATGCAAACGATGGATTTCGTGCATGTGCACGACATCGCACGGGCCAACCTGCTTGCAGCACAATCCGATGTCACCGATGAGGTTTTCAACGTCGCAAGCGGCAGCGAGACGAGCCTTCGAGAACTTGCAGCCCTCCTGACCAAGGTCATGGGCTCTTCGCTGGAACCGCAATTCGGGCCGGCGCGCAAGGTCAATGCCGTGCCGCGGCGCCTTGCCTCTACTGTCAAGGCAGAGAAGCTTCTAGGCTTCAGCGCAAAGGTGACAATGGAAGAAGGCCTGCGCGATCTCGTAGAGTGGTGGCGCCAGGAAAAGAGCCTGAACGCAGGAGAGGCAGCATGAGCCAGATCCCGGTTGCCAAGCCTGTTCTCGACGAGCAGGAGGTCGAGGCGGTTCGTCGCGTCATTCTGTCCGGCTGGGTTACGCAAGGGCCAGAGGTGGCCGCGTTCGAGGAAGAGTTCGCCGATTTTGTCGGTGCCAAGCACGCATGCGCCGTATCCAATTGCACGACCGCGCTCCACCTCGCCCTGAAGGCGGTCGGCGTTGAGGCTGGCGATGAAGTCATCACGGTTAGCCACACGTTCATCGCAACCGCGAATGCGATCCGCTATTGCGGAGCCGTGCCTGTTTTCGTCGATATCGAGAAAGATGGCTACAACATCGATCCCGACTTGATCGAAGCGGCCATCACGCCCCGAACGAAGGCCATCATTTGCGTCCATCAGCTCGGAATGCCCTGCGACCTGCGCCGCGTCGTTACGATCGCGGCCCGTCATTCCATCCCGGTGATCGAGGATGCCGCTTGCGCAACCGGCAGTGAAATTCTCTGGAAGGGTCGATGGGAAAAGATCGGCAAGCCTCATGGCGATATCGCCTGCTTCTCCTTTCACCCGCGCAAGGTGGTGACAACAGGCGACGGCGGTATGCTGACAACGGCCAACCCGGAATACGATCGAAAGTTCCGCTTGTGGCGGCAACACGGCATGAGTGTGACGGATGCAGTACGCCACGGCTCGAAACAGGTCATTTTCGAATCCTATCCCGAGTTGGGTTATAATTATCGCATGACAGACATGCAGGCGGCGGTTGGGCGTGAGCAGCTGAAGCGACTGCCGGCAATCATCGCGCGGCGGCGTGAGATTGCGAGCCGCTATGCCGAGGAGCTCCGCGGGGCGGCCGCGGCGGCATTGCCGATCGAACCCTCGTGGGCTCGCAGCAATTGGCAGAGCTACTGCCTGCGACTATCGCAGGATCTCGACCAGCGCGAAGTCATGCAGGAGCTGCTTGATCTGGGCGTCTCGACGAGACGTGGAATTATGAATATCCATCTCGAGGATGCATATAGCGAACCGGGCTCGCATCGCGTCGCAACGGGCCTGCGCCAAAGTGTCTTGGCGCAACTACATTCAATCATTCTGCCGCTATTTGCGCAGATGACCGAGAACGACCTAACGGCTGTCGCCAGGGCAGTCCAGGACTGTGTTTCCGCCTCGAAATTGGCAATCGGGCAGGTCGGCTAATTTCTACCTGCATCGTCCCTTCGACCGCGGCCAGACTGCATTGCACTTCGGGGCAACGACGAAAACCTCGAATATCGAGCTCCAAAAACGCAACCACTTAGGGGGCAGGAGTGACAAGCAATTATGAGTTCAGTTGGCACCCGGGCATTGGCGATCCCACAATCGGGGGGTGGGTTACAGTCGCTCTGTATTTACTTGCAAGCATCAGTTGCTGGATGACTATGGGGCGCGTCCGGCGGCAAGACTTGAGCGACAAATCCGATGCCAGGATCTGGCGCTTTATCTCATTGTTCTTTTTTATCCTAGGCATAAACAAGCAGCTGGACCTGCAGTCTGGCATGACAGAGCTTGGTCGTGTCATTGCGCACTCTGAGGGCTGGTACGACCGACGCCAGGCTGTTCAGATTTATTTCGTCTTCGGTGTTGCTGCCGCGTGCGTCGCCATTATCCTGGCCTTCATCTACCGTATCAGGAAATCCCCAGTTCAGATGTGGATTGCATCGATTGGCTCGACGTTTGTGATCGGATACGTGCTCATTCGCGCTGCCTCTTTTCATCATCTCGACACCTTCTTCAGAAGCCGCTTCTTGGGCCTCAAATGGTACTGGATACTGGAGATGGCCGGGATTTTGATTGTACTGCTCGCTAGCGAGTGGCGTAGAGCGAAAGCCTTTTCATCGAGTGGGCAAGCATGTCGCGAGCTAGGGCTTTGAGTGCCCGGCACGGATGCAAGCCGTCGCTGTAAGCTCTCATCAGTGAGGCCGTCCGTGAACCAGAGTGTCGTTTACGAATCGGCTAAAGCTCTTCCCGTACCCCCAATTGGCAGCGCGTCCAGGCCTTTCGTCCCATTTCGATGAAGAAAATGGATGTGAGGCTGGATTGGGTTCGCCATCGTCGACCGTGAAAGGGACGCAAGGTGATACCGGTCGCTGACCGAGGTGCACGCATTCCGCGAGGCCCACAAGGCCGAATGATCGGGCGCTTTGCAATTGACGTATTGCGGATTTGTCAGGGGTTTGTTGAAAACGCCTGGTTGTCACGAGCGATGCGATGTGGAGGAGGGCAATCTGGGGGCGATAGACGCCCTGTCGTTCTTAAACGCCCCGCATATTCAGGAGGGGCCGGATCAGCCGCGGAAACGCGTGTTCAGGAAGCAAACCGGCTAGCACCCTCAAGGAGTAGAGGCCGACCACGATCGTGGTCGCCAGTCCGAGGCCGGTTGCTTGCCAGAGCGGCAAAACCTTGAACGCACCGAAGACGACGGTCGATATCGGCAAATAGGCCATGATCAGCCGGCGATTGGCAGCTGACCACCGGAACTGCGTGAAACGTCGTACGATCCAGTACATCACGATACTATGCCACACATAGAGGCCAAAGAAGGCAATGCCGGCGCCGGCAATGCCGAATGTGCCCACGAACAGCCAAGCAAGGCCAACGTGCACAACCGCCGCGGCAACCTCCACCGAGAAGAAGATACCCTTCGCACTTTTGGCGAGAATAATAAATCCGATCGGCCAGGCGACGATGCGGAGCATCATCCCGAGGCAGATCCATCGCAGAATATCGACAGCCTCGCGAAATTCGGAAGAGTAGAAAAAGGTCATCACGACCGGGGCCAAGGTAAGGGTAGCGACTAGCCCAGGGCCGGCCAGCAAAATGCTGACCTCTGCCTGTTCATTCACCAGCCTATTGCATTCAGCATTATCATTCGCGATCCCCGTCAGACGGGGATAAAAGTCGGTGCCCATCGCCTGCAGGATGAACCCGGCATATAGGCCTCCCAACCCCCATGCTGCCTGATAGAGGCCCGCAGCATGTAACCCATTTTCCGCAGAAATGATGAGGCGAATGGCATAAGCACTGCCCATGGTCAGAAATCCGCTCGCCATGAAGACGATGCCAAGTTGGAAAAGTGCGCTGGTTTCCTGGAACGCTCGTCGCACCGAGAGGGAAACCAAGGGTATGTCAATCCTGCGACTAAACCACCACGACGTCACAAAGCCGGCAAAGCTCGCAGCGGCCAGCGAGACCGCGATCCCAGCCTCTCCGAAGAAATAGATGATTGGTACGCCGACTGCCAGGCTGAAGAAGCCACCCAGCACGCCCATCCGAGCCAGGCCGGATATGTCACGAACGCCCTGGAGCAGCGCAGCTCTCCCTCCGGCTGCAACCTGAAAAAAAACCACAAGCGATAGGACCATCACCCCGAGAGTATGCTGGTCATCCCCAAAGGTGAACCGTGCGACCGGGGCTGAGAAGACAAGCAGCATGGCAGCTCCAGCGAGCCCCAAAAGCAAGGACACACGGCGCAGCACGGTCACGACCTCGGATATTCGCTGGGTATCTCGTGAATCGGTAGCCGCTATCTGGCGAACGCCGCTCGCGTTGATACCTAGCCCCGCCACCGCTTGTGAAATATCCGCGATCGAGCTGTAAAATGCCATCATGCCGATGCCTTGAGGGCCCAAAAGCAGCGCCATTGCCTTGTTTCGGAGAATGGAGAAGACAACGTTGATAGCAGACGATCCGCCGATGAGCGTCGTCGATTTGATAATCTGTGTGTAGCTCTTGCTGCCGCTGCCGCTGCCGCTGGGGAGGGTCATTTTGACTGGCCTATCATTAGGTACGTGGCGCCACGAGTCGGGTGCTCTCGTTACTGGCTGGCGGTATTCAAGATCGTTTGAACAGAACTGCGTGAGGGTCTCGGCTCGGTCACTTTCAGAACATCTCCCGGCAACATCGCGGTCGTTTCGGAGGCATCAATCTCGCTAATGTTCCCGGAGACACGACGTACGATATCGAATTTTAGCTTCTGTTGTTCATTCTGTTGTGACGCACTGCCGGACGACAGAGTGTCGATTAGCAGATTCCGATTTGTGTCCCTTTTCAGTTTCAGTTGCGTCATGGTCGCGCGCTCAGATTGCAGCTCCGCCGCGACTTCTGTCTGCCGTTTGTCGTACAGCCCCTCCAGATCGCGTGTCGTCTGACTTATACTTTGGCGGGCTCTCATGATTGCAACTGTGAGATCAAGCCGATCATTTTGATAGTTTCTCATCATGCGTTCGGCCTCTGCCTGCCGCGTCGCGACGAGCGCGCCTCGCTCAACGAGAGCGATGGTACTGTCAAGCTGCTGTTGCGCTGAGTTTATATTCGCGTCGGTGCTTTTTATCTTTTCCTGAAGGACATCAATCTCGTCCGACAGGAGGTCGCGCAAACCTGAGAGTGTATTGGATTGTCGTGTCAGTTCGTTCGCGCGAGTGGAAAAAATCACATCTTCCTGCTTGTAGATTGCTGTGGTGAAAGCGTCCGCCTTCGAGCGGTCCTCTCGTGGCGTGATTGTCTTTTCTCCTGCCATTTCTGCTTCCAAGCGCTCTATCTTTGCCGAACTGCGAACGAGACCATCGTCAATTTCCTTCAATACGCCAAGCAGCCGGGTGGTATCTTGTGAGCTTTGCAAGGTATCGACCGTGCGCAACTGACCACCACTCATGGCCAGGGCCTGGAGAACGGTGACTCCGGTGCGAAACTGATACTCACCGGGTTTTGCAACGTCACCCACGACGTAGATCGGAGGGTAGCTGAGGATCTCGACGGTGGCGGCCGGCTCATCGACCAGACCGATTTTTTCCTTCAACCGCTTCGCGATGATCGGTGCCAGTGCTGCCTCATCCATGTTTTCAACAGAAACAGAGCCAAGGAGAGGAACCGAAATCGTTCCTTCTTCCGAAACAGTAAACTCTCCTCCAACTGTAGCCAGTTGCTCGTAGGTGCCCTTCGTCGGCATCCACTGGACGATCGTCAGCCGAATTTTCGTGTTGGGAAGAAGGGGCGCGCCAAGTGCTGCGCCGGCGTTCAGCAAAATTAACGAGGCGATCGCCGCCGTGGGAAGTCGCATGATCGACCGCAAAAGATTGCGGCGGCCCATCTTTAATATCGAATAGTGCATCAGCAAGCATCCGGAGTTGGTTCTTCACGGCTTTAGTCGCGATACGCGTGCAGTGGTATGTATATCTCCAAGTTTCTTCCCGAAGAATACATTTATATAAGATTGCCAGACAAGGTGACTATGCTTACCAATAATGGTTACATCTCGACGATGGTGATGGCGAAAAGTCTTTCATGGCGTTGTGTTAACTTGGAATCTACGCCTGCGTGAAGCAAAGCCCTAGCCAAATTGACTAGAAATCCCCTGGTGAAACCTACACTATAGACCAACTATCTTGCATCGCGAAACTGACAGAATATGACATATCTACACTACACCGCTCTGTTTCTTTAGTTCGGATGAATTCGTAATGGGTGACATCGACGTCCGTTTTTATCTTTCTGTTCTTCTGCGGAGATTGCCGTTAATTCTGTTATGCGTGGCGGTGACTACAGCTATCGCTCTCGTTGTCGCTGTCCTTCTGCCGCGCAGCTATCAGTCAGCAGCCAGAATCCTGGTCGAGGCACCGCAGATTCCGGCTAATCTCGTGCGGTCCACCGTGCCGATAAGCTCGCTTGGCCAGTTCCAGATAATTCAGCAGCAACTGACGACGCGGGACAATCTCGTCATGCTCGCCGCCAAGCTCGACATTTATGCCGACGAGAAGGAAAAACCCCCGGTCGAGTACCTCGTCAAGGATTTGCGATCCCGCATTATCTTCGAGCAGACCGCGCTCACCAGTGTGGATGGCGCATCGGTTTTCACCATTGGATTCGAGGCGGGCACGCCAGCCCTGGCGGCGCGTGTCGCCAATGAACTTGCGACATCGATTCTGAGCAGCAATCAGAAGCAGAGAACCGATAGGGCGGGCAACACGCTGGAGTTCTTTAACGACGAGGTAAAACGTCTCGATGGCGACCTCAGTCGTATTGAAGCGGATTTGTTGAAATTCAAGAACGAGAACAGGGATACTTTGCCAGAGAGTCTCGCGTTTCGCCGTGCCCAGCAAAGCACACTACAGGAACGACTGATATCGCTTGAACGCGAAGAATCCGACCTCCGCACCAGGCGCAGTCTTTTGGTAGAGACCTATATGGTGACCGGGAAATATCCAACGGGCGAACCTCTTACCGCAGAACAGCAGATGCTTCTCGATCTCAACAAGGCCCTTGCCGATCAACTAACGGTCTTCGCGGAATCAAGCCCCAATATAGTCGCGTTGCGGGCGCGCATAGCAGCCCTGCGCGGGAAGACCGTTCCCGCAAAGCAGGAGGGTGTTGATACGAGAGCTCAGTCCGGTCTTGATCTCCAACTGTCGGACGTGGACAGGCGAATAGATGCGATCGAAAAGGAGCGGGTGCAGATAGCCGAGAAGATTGCTTCTCTTACGCAATCGATAACCGCCACGCCGGCTACTGATATTCGCCTGAACGCCCTTGAACGAACGCGGGAAAACACGCAAACGCAATACAACACGGCAATTGCCAAGCGCGCGGAGGCCTCGGTCGGCCAGCAAATTGAAGCGCGTTCTGACGGAGGGCGATTCTCGCTACTGGAGGAAGCCACCGAACCGCAACAGCCGATGCGGTCGCGACGTCGCCTTGTCGTCCTTGGTGGCGTCCTCGCTGGTCTTGGGTTGAGTTTCGCAATCATCGTACTGCTCGAGCTACTGAACAAGACGATCCGTCGGCCGTCCGAATTGGTTCAAATGCTCCAGACCCAGCCATTGGCGGTGATCCCTTTCATCGCCACCCCTAATGAAACGCGAATGCCACCATTTAAGAGGAAGCTTAACAGCGTCGCGCGCGCATTCAGCTACCGGTGATGTTGTGCCCGGGAGGAGGGCGTCCTTCGCAACCTGGTAGCAGGAAAGTGAACCCCAAGTAGCGTCAGCCTCTGACGCGGTGATTGAGGATTTTTAATGGAATATGCTGGTAGAGCGTCGCATAGCAGAGGGATGGCCGAGATGGACGATCGCAGTCCGGTGCTGCCGGAACCACTGGAGATTGTCAGAGGAACCTGGGAGGGGCTACCTCCCCTGGTTATCGACCACGATTCGGCGGTTAACAATCGCGTTATCACTTTAGGCCGTTCATCCGCGGCTCACGTTGCCTTTGACATGATGCGCACCAAACTGCTCCATCTGCTCAGGGAGAACAATTGGACTTCGGTCGCAATAACGTCTCCTACCCCAGCATGCGGGAAAACGTGCATCGCGCTCAACCTTGCATTCAGTCTGGCCAATCAAAAGGATTGTCGAACTGTCCTGATCGATCTCGATCTGCGGCGCCCGCAGATTGGCAAGTCCCTTGCAGTCAAGAATCCGGGCTCTCTCGAGAGCTTCCTGAAGGGCGATGCGAGCTTGCGCGAAACGTTCTTCCGTCACGGAGCCAATCTGGCGATTGCAGCAAACCGGCAGCCGGTGCAGTTCTCTGCGGAACTCCTTCAAAGTGCGGCGGCGGCTCAATCGTTGCAGGACATGCGTCAGGAGATAAATCCGGACGTTATCCTCTATGATTTGCCTCCAATGCTGTCGACCGACGATGTGCTTGCGTTTCTGCCGAATGTGGACGGGGTTATTCTTGTTGCCGCCTCCGGCCAAAGCACAGTACGTGAAGTGGATATCTGCGAGCAGACCCTGCGCGAGAAGACGAACGTGCTGGGCGTTGTCCTGAACAAGAGCCAGTACAATCCGGAACAATACGGCTACTAAAGGACGTGGCCATCCAGACATTCCTGTCCAAATCAGTTTGACCCCTTCTCCAGGGGGATCTCGCGCTCGCGTCCAATATTCTCGAAGTGATTGCAAGGCGGTTCGGCAAGACCATTTGCTGCGAACTCGTCAAGCCTTGCGGCGATTTCGGCAAGTCCGCGCCCTTCAGCATAGTGCATCAGACCACCGCGCCAGCGCGGAAAGCCATATCCGTGGATTTCCACAAGGTCGATATCCTCAGCCCTTAGCGCCACCTTCTCGTTGAGGATCTTTGTCGCCTCATTGACCATCGGCAGGACGATGCAGTCGATGATACTGGCTTCATCCCACTCTCGCTGCGGCGTTTCTCGTGCTTCCCCGGCAATGATGTCGGCGACGATATCCGAGTGTCTGGGCGTGCGATCGCCCTTGGCGTAGTCGTACCAGCCACCACCGCTTTTCTGGCCAAAGCGTTCCAATGCGCAAAGCCGTTCCGCGATTGGAGCGAAGGGGGTCTCGCCACGGGCACGCGCCGCCTTGCGTTGGAAAGCGGCAATGTCGAGGCCGCCGAGGTCCTGGGCCTCGAATGGGCCCATGGGCAGCCCGAAGCTGCGCATCGCTGCATCGACCGCCTGTGGTGTCGCGCCCGCCAGCAACAGACGTTCGGCCTGGGCGCGCGTAACTTTCAGGATCCGGTTGCCTATAAAGCCATCGCAGATGCCGGCGCGCACAGGGATCTTGTTCAGCATCCTCGCAAGTGCAAAGCCCGTTGCAAGGGTCGCGGGCGCGGTATGAGCGGTCGGTACGATTTCAAGCAGCTTCATGACATGTGCGGGACTGAAGAAGTGCAACCCGAGGAAGCGCTCCGGGTGCCTGATGCCTGCCGCGATCTGCTCGGGATTAAGGTAGGACGTATTCGTGGCAAGCACCGCATCGGCGCGGCAAACCGTCGAAAGCCTGCTGAAGACCTCGCGCTTCACGTCGAGATCCTCAAACACTGCTTCGATGACCAGGTCGGTTGCAGAAAGCTGGCTGTAGTCGGTCGTTCCTGTTACGCCGGCCAGGCGCTCGGCCGCAACGTCTGGACTGATCTTGCCGCGCTTGAGCGAGCCTTCGAAGATCGAACGCAGGTTAGAAAGGCCGCGCTCGACCGCAGCCTCGTCGCGTTCCACAAGCGTTACGGGCAGACCCGCATCGCGAAGGGCGGCCGCAATACCTGCGCCCATCGTGCCGCCGCCGATAACAGCGGCAGAACGGATCTTTCGGGGCTCGACCCCTGCAAGCTCAGGCGGCCTCGGTGCTGCCCGCTCAGTGAAGAAAACGTGGCGCAAGGCTGCAGCCTGGGGTGAGCCGCGCAATTCGAGAAATGTCTGCCGCTCGAAGGCCATCGCGGTTTCGAAATCGGCCTCCGCCGCCTTCCTCACGCAGGCGAGCGCACGAAGCGGCGCGTCCTCACGCCTGGCGCGGGTGGCGACCGCCTTTGAGGTCGTTTCCCAGAACGTCGCGTCGACGGCTGGTACACCCCGCTGGCGGAGTGGAAGTGGCAGGGACTGATCGATGGCAGAACGCGCAAAGTCGATCGCCCCCTTTTCCAGATCACCCTCGACAACAGCATCGATCAGCCCTTGAGACCGCGCCTTCTGCGCTGCCACGGGCGTACCCGTTGTGACCATCTCGGTGGCAAGCGCCGGTCCGATCAGCCGTGGCAGGCGCACGGTACCCCCGGCACCCGGAACAATGCCGAGGCGGACTTCGGGCAACCCGACGCTTGCCGACGGCACGGCTATGCGAAAGCGGCAGCCGAGCGCCACTTCGAAGCCGCCACCGAGCGCGCTGCCATGAATTGCGGCAACCCACGGCTTGGCTGCCGTCTCGATACGAGCGACGAGGTCGGGAAGGTGAGGGGGCATCGGCGGCTTGCCGAATTCGTTGACATCGGCGCCGGCAATGAACGTCCGTCCGTCGCAGATCAGCACCACTGCGCGCACCGAAGGATCGGCGTCCAGCGTCTCGGCCGCATTCCACAGGTCCTGCCGCACTGCCTGCGACAAGGCGTTCACGGGCGGGTTGTCGATGGTGACGATGGCGATGTCGCCGTTTCGTTCGATGGTCACGGTCATAATGTCAAATTCCCAGATAGGCTTCGCGAATTCGTTCGTCGGCAATCAGGTCCTTAGCTGGTCCCGACATTGTAATACGGCCGGTCTCCATCACATAGCCGCGGTCGGCAATCGACAGTGCGCCAAAGGCGTTCTGTTCGACGAGGAGCACAGTGACGTTGAGCGCACGCAGGCCTTTCACCACCTCGAAGATCTGGGCGACGAGGATCGGCGCCAGTCCCATGCTTGGCTCGTCGAGCAGAAGACAGGAGGGGCGCGCCATCAGGGCACGCGCAATCGCAAGCATCTGCTGCTGACCGCCGGACAGGCCCCCGGCCGCCAGATTGCGTTTTTCGCGCAGCACCGGGAACATGACGAATGCTTCCTCCATGTCCCGTTCGACCTTGTCGTCGGAGAAAAGGAAGGCGCCGAGACGCAGATTTTCCTCGACGGAGAGGTTCGTGAAGATCTGCCGTCCCTCAGGCGATTGCGCGAGGCCGCGCGCCGGGCGGCGATAGGCTGGAACACTGTTCAGGCTCTCGCCGCGAAACACAATGGAACCTGATGACACCGGCTGTATGCCGGAAAGGCAACGCAGAAGCGTCGTCTTGCCAGCGCCGTTCGCCCCCACCACGGTGACGATTTCGCCGGAGCCGACCTCAAGATCAATGCCGTGCAGAACCTCGATGCGGCCATAGCGGGAGCGCAATCCTTCAACCGTCAACATCAGCCGCCTCCACCGCTTGCGCGCCAAGATAGGCTTCGATGACCCGCGGGTTGCGGGCGACCGCTGCCGGTTCTCCTTCTGCGATCTTCTCGCCGTGATCGAGCACCACGATATGGTTCGAAATGCGCATCACCATCTTCATGTCATGCTCCACAAGCAGGATGGAGACGCCCTCTGCCGCGACCTCGGCGATCAGGTGATCGATCTCCTCCGTTTCCACGGCATTGCAGCCGGCTGCCGGCTCGTCGAGAAGCAGCACGCGTGGTTGCAAGGCAAGCGCGCGGGCGATCTCCAGCCGTTTCAGCGCGCCGTAGGACAAGGAGCCCGCGGTTCTCTCGGCTGCCTGGGCAAGGCCAACACGCTTAAGCAGTTCGCGGGCTCCGGCTTCCGAGGCCTGGCTTCTCAGGCGCGAGCCCGGGAGACCCAGGAGATCGGCGAGAATGGATCCCCGTTCGTGCAGGTGATGACCGACGGTGACATTCTCCAGCACCGTCATTGTCTGGAATATCTGCAGGTTCTGGAACGTGCGGGAGAGACCGCGTTCGGCGAGCAGATGCGGCCCGAGGCCGGTGACATCCTCCCCTGCGAGCAGGATTCGCCCGCGGCCGGGCAGGTAGACGCCCGAAATCATGTTGAAGAGGGTCGTCTTGCCGGCGCCGTTCGGTCCGATCACCGAGACGATTTCGCCGGCCTTCAGGGAAAAGCTCACATCATTGACGGCGCGCAGGCCGCCAAAGTCGATCCCGAGGCCTTCGACTTGAAGCAGGCTCATTCTCCCCTCCCTCTGATCAGGCGCGCAAGGCTCGGAAGCAGGCCGTCGCGCATGAAGATCATCACGAGCATCATGATGAGGCCGAGCACGAGCTGCTCATATTCCTGAAAGACGGTCAGGACCTGAGGCAGCGTCGTCAGGATGGCGGCCCCGAGGATCGCGCCGACGACAGAACCCGCACCACCGAGAACCGCCATGGTGACGAGCTCGATCGAATGCATGTAGCCGGCAACATCCGGGGTGATGAACTTGTTCTGCAGCGCCAGCAGGGAACCGGCGACCGACGCGTAGACGGCGGAGATCACGAAGGCCCTCAGCTTGTATTTCGCGACATCGACGCCGACGGTGCGGGCAGCGACCTCCGAGCCATGAAGGGCGCGCAGCGCACGCCCGGTCGGGCTGTGAAAGAGGTTGAGTGCGAGCCAGGCGCCGATCAGCATGATGAGACCTGTAAAGGCATACCAGAAGACCGGGTTCGACATGTCGAGACCGAGTGACTTCAGGAGCGGCCGCAATCCGAGGTCGGCAACGGCAATGCCGTCAGGACCACCGGTCAATCCCGCTTCATTGGCAAGCACCATGGCAACCAGCGCTCCAAGCCCGAGACTGGCGACGGCCAGGTAGTATCCCTTCAGCCGCAGGATAGGCCGTCCGACCAGCCAGGCGACAAGCGCGGAGAGCACGGCGCCAAGGATGACGGCGAGGGCTGGATGCAGGCCGATGTGGAGAGGCGCAAGCGCACAGCTGTAGCCGCCGATCCCGACGAAGCCGGCATGGCCGAGGCTGATCTGGCCTGCATATCCGGTGAGGATGACAAGACCCGTCACCGCAAGTCCGTTGACGAAGATCAGCGAGCCGACGCGGAAATAGTAGGAGGAGGGAAACAGGAAGGGCAGGGCGACGACGACGAGCGTCAGCACAAGCAGCGTGGTGGTTTTCGAGGAGAGCTTCATCGTCATACCCGATCCGTGACTTTGCGGCCGAAGATGCCCTGCGGCATGGCGAAGAGGACGGCAAGGATCACGATGAAGGCAGCCGCGTCCTTGTATTGTGAGCTTATGTAGCCGGCGGTCATTGCCTCGAGGACACCGAGAAGCAGGCCGCCCACGAGTGCTCCCTTGGGGTTGCCCATCCCGCCCAGCATGGCGGCGGCAAAGCCCTTGAGCGCCAGCGAGATGCCGACATCATAGCTGGTCAGCGTGATCGGCGTGACGAGCACACCTGCCAAGGCGCCGATCGCGGCCGAAAGCGCGAAGCTCAGCGTCATGATGTAGCGCGTGTTGATGCCGACCAGTTGCGCGGCAATGCGGTTATTGGCTGTCGCCAGCACCGCGCGGCCGGTGAGCGTCTTGGTGAAGAACAGCCAGAGGCCAATGAAGACCATGAGCGCGCCGGCGACGACCCACAGGCTCTGCGGCAGGATCGTCGCGCCGCCGATTGCGATCGGCGTATCACCCGAAAAGGCGGGGAAGCGATGCAATTGCTTGTCGAAGGCGATCTGCGTCAGGCCGCGGATGAAGATCGAGGCGCCAATCGTGATGATGATCAGGGACACCACGGGGGCACCGCGCGCGGGCTCGATGGCGAGCTTGTTGAGCGCGACCCCGATCGCCGCCGTCACGAGAATGGCAAGGATTGCCGCCAGCGGCAGTGGAATGCCCGCCTGATAGGAAAAGACGGTGATCATGCCGCCGAGCATGACGAATTCGCCCTGGGCGAAGTTCACGACATCGGATGCGTTGTAGATGATGGTGAAGCCGAGGGCCACCAGCGCGTAGACCGCACCGACCGTCACCCCGGACAGCAGAAATTGCATGAACTCGGCCATTGGCTGCCTCCCTTTGCACCGCGCCTGATCGGGAGCGCCACGCGCTCCCGAAAGCACGGCTCAGCACTTAGTCGACGATCTTCCAGCTACCGTCACGGATCTCCAGCATGCGGAAGGCCGTGAGATCGAGGCCGAGGTGATCGTCAGCCGTCATGGTGACGGTTCCGGTGGTTCCGACGAGGCCCTTCGTCTGCTCAATGGCTTCGCGAATGGCTGCGGGATCGGCTTTGCCCGCACGGTTGATTGCGTCGACGAGGATGCGCAGCGCGTCATGCGCGTAGCCACCGAAGGTCGATACCGGCTTGCCCGTCGCTGTTTCGAAGCTCTTCTTGTAGGCGGCAACGACCGCGCGCTGCGGATCGTTTTCTGGCAGGAGGTCGGCCACCAGCAGGGCAGTACCCGGCAGGCGAATGCCTTCGGCCGCACTTGCGCCAGCCAGATCGATGAAGCCGTTGGAGGCGACACCATGCGACTGATAGAGCGGCAGACCGACGGCGAGCTGTGCGTAGTTGCGGGTGACGATTGCCGGACCCTGGCCGAAGCCCGGGTTGAGGATTGCCTGCACGCCTGACGTGTTCTTGATGTTGGTGAGCTGCGGGGTCATGTCCGCATCGCTCGGCCCATAGGTTTCGTCTGCAACCACTTCAATGCCATAGTCGCCAACGATGGCCAGGCACTGCTTGTGCATGGAGGCGCCGAAGCCGTCGGAGCCGGAGATCATGCCGATCTTCGTGAAGCCCTTCTTCTTCATGTCGTCGAAGATCTTTGCGCAGGCCATGCGATCGGTATGCGGCGTCTTGAAGGTGTAGGGTTTTACCGGGTCGACGATTTCGATGGCGCCAGCAAGCGAGATGAATGGGATCTCGGCATCTTCGGCAACCGGGATGATCGCCATCGAGGTGCCGGTGGTGGTGCCGCCAATGACCGCGGTGACTTCGTCGTCCTCGACCAGACGCGTTGCGAAGGTGCGTGCCTTGTTCGGATCGCCGCCATCGTCGTAGATGACGAGCTCGAGCTTCTCACCGAGAACGCCGCCTGCCGCATTGATCTCATCGACCAGGAGCTTCAGCGTCTTGGCTTCAGGGTCGCCAAGGAACGAGGCGGGTCCTGTTTCCGAGACAGTCGCTCCGATGCGGATGTCGGCAAGGGCTTCGCCGGCAAAGCCAAGCCCGAGCGCAAGCGAACCCGCGAGCGCGGTGGTCATCGCAAATTTCATGTCAGTCTCCTCCCAAGAGAACAAAGGTTAGGTCAAAGTCGTCACGCCGCCTTCGGACGGCGCCACATGACGGTTCGGAAGCGGTTGGCCACGAAGGCCGCGTCTGTCAGGCTGGCATTGCCGGCCGGGTTGGCGCCGGTGACGTGGAAATCACTGAACGCAGCACTCTGATTGACGAAGATGCCGCCGGTCAGATTGATCGAGAGATTGACGCCGGCCCTGGCGAAGGCGTCGACAGCAGCGTCGATGCGGCTGCTGTCGGTGTCATAAAGTGCAGCGGTGATCGCACCCTTGCGACGGGCGAGGCTTGTCGCCTTTTCAATGCCCTCGCCAACATCCGCAACAGCGACGATGAAGGTGATCGGACCGAAGCGCTCTTCCTCATGCGCATCCGTCTTGTCGGCATCGACGGCAAGGACGAGGGGCGTTGCCGTGCGTGCATCGCCTGTCGTGACCGGGGCAGAGTCGCGAATGAGCGTTCCGAGGCTGCGGGCGGTCTCGATGCGCGATAGAGTAGCCGGGTTGGCAATCGCGCCACAGACTCCCGCGGCGCGTGCCGGATCGCCAAGAAGGTCGTCGATGGCAGCGGCAATTGCCTTTGCCACGTCGTCGAAGCTCTTGTGGCCCTCATCGGTCTTAATGCCGCTCCTTGGAACGAAGATGTTCTGGGGGGCGGTGCACATCTGGCCGCTGTAGAGCGAGAGAGAAAAGGCGATGTTGGCACACATGCCGGCAAAGTCGTCGGTGCCGGCAACGACTATCGAATTGACACCAGCCTCTTCGGTGTAGACCTGAGCGTCTCCGGCATGCTTGCGCACCCAATCGCCGAAGCTGTTCGAGCCGGTGTAGTCGATAAGCTGCACCGCATTGTTCTCAACGAGATCGCGGGTGATTTCGGCGCCCGGCGCATCGGCTGCCAGCAGTGCGATATTGGCGTCAAATCCCTCTTCGGCAAGCACCTGGCGAATGACCGAAACCGTGATCGCCAATGGCAGGATTGCGCCCGGATGCGGCTTGACGATGACGGTGTTGCCGGTCGCGAGGCTGGCAAACAGGCCTGGATAGCTGTTCCAGGTCGGAAATGTCTGGCAGCCAATCACCAGCGAGATCCCACGCGGCAGGATACGCCAGTGTTTTTCCAGAACGATCGGCTCGGCCTTGCCCTGCGGTTTGGTCCAGATGGCCTGAGCCGGCGTGCGGGTCATCTCCGCGAAGGCATAAGCAACGGCTTCGAGGCCGCGGTCTTGTGCATGCGGTCCGCCAGCCTGGAATGCCATGGCAAAGGCCTGTCCCGTCGTGTGCATGACGGCATTGGCGATTTCGAAGCTGATGCGATTGAGGCGGGCCAGAACTTCGAGGCAGATGCCGACGCGGGTCTTTGCCGCCGCATCCGCCCATGCGGGTGCCGCAGCCTGTGAGGCGGCGATCAGCGTGTCTGCATCTGCAGCCGGATAGGTGATGGCGAGCGTCGGGCCAAATGGCGAGACTTCCGCGCCGACATTCGTCGTCTCGGGATGGCCAGGCAAGTCGAAAGGCTTGCCGAGCCTGATCTTGTAGGATGCCAGGCCATCGTCCTTGGCTGTTTCGCCATAGATCTTGCCGCTTGGGATTTCAGGATAGGCCGACCAATAACCGCGTTCCTGCGCAGCCTTCAGGGCTGCGGCAAGGGTTGGCTGGTGGCGGTCGAAAAGGGCATCCATTCACATGTTCCTCTCATGCTGTGGATTTATAATTGACCGGCCGGTCGGTTTATGCAAGAGTTTTTTCATGAACCGCCCGATCCTGGCGGAACTGGAGGAAACATGTCCGAATCCGACACCGTCCAATCGGCATTTGCCGATGGCGTCCTTACGTTGACGCTCAACCGTCCAGACAAGCTCAACGCCTTCAATGAAGAAATGCACCTGGCGCTCAGGGCAGGCTTCGAACGTGCGCATCAGGATGCATCCGTTCGGGCTGTGCTTCTGACCGGCGCCGGTCGCGGCTTCTGCGCGGGGCAGGACCTCGGCGACCGCGATCCGCGCAAGGGTGGGGCGGCCCCGGACCTCGGACGCACGATCGAGCTTTTCTACAACCCGCTGATCCGGCTGATCAGGACACTGGAAAAGCCCGTCATCTGTGCCGTCAACGGCGTTGCCGCGGGTGCGGGCGCCAATATCGCGCTTGCATGCGATATCACTCTGGCGGCGCGCTCGGCGCGGTTCATTCAGGCCTTTGCCAAGATCGGCCTCGTACCCGATTCCGGCGGCACCTGGAGCCTGCCGCGGCTGCTTGGCGAAGCGCGCGCCAAGGCGCTGGCACTGACCGCCGAGCCGCTCGACGCGGAAACGGCGGCAAGCTGGGGGCTGATCTGGAAGACGGTCGACGATGCGGCACTCCTCGATGAAGCCAGGACCCTTGCCACCAAACTTGCTGCCGGACCGACAAAGGGTCTCGGCATGACCAAGCGCGCGATCCAGGCAGCGGCGACCAATTCGCTCGACGAGCAGCTTGAGCTTGAACGCGATCTGCAGCGCGAAGCTGGACGCAGTGCCGACTATGCCGAGGGCGTTGCCGCCTTCCTGGAAAAGCGCAAGCCGGAGTTCAAGGGACAATGACCGACAGGATCATTCTCATGGCCCAGGAGCTTGCGAACGCCTGCGCAGACGCCATGTGGCGCGACGACAATGCCTCCCGTCATCTTGGCATGGCGATGGAACGTGTGGCGCCCGGCATGGCGGTCATTTCGATGGTCATCAAGCCGGAGATGACCAACGGCCATGGGACCTGCCACGGCGGATACATCTTCGCGCTGGCCGATTCCGCCTTTGCCTTTGCCTGCAACACCTACAATCAGCGGGCCGTCGCGCAGCATTGCTCGGTTACCTACATCGCACCGGCCTTTGCCGGCGACCGCTTGACGGCAACCGCGCGGGAGGTTTCCCGGCGCGGACGTGGCGGCATCTACGATATCAACGTGACCAATCAGAACGGCGAGCACATTGCCGAGTTCCGTGGCCATTCGCGCACCGTCAAGGGCACCCTTTTGCCGGAAGAGGCGTAAAGCCGCCGGTCATTCATCTCGGAGGAGAGACAGACATGGAAGACCTTTCACCCCGCCCCGGCGACCTCGAAGCGATAGAAACAGCATCGCGTGACGAGATTGCAGCACTTCAGCTTGACCGGATGAAATGGTCACTGAGCCATGCCTATGAGAATTCGCCCTTCTACCGTGCGCGTTTCGACGAAGCGGGCGTCCATCCCTCGGATCTGAAGTCGCTGGCCGATCTCGCAAAGTTCCCCTTCACGACCAAGAAGGATCTTCGCGATACCTATCCCTTTGGCATGTTTGCCGTGCCGCGCGAGAAGCTGACGCGCATCCACGGATCTTCGGGCACCACAGGCAAGCCGACGGTCGTCGGCTATACGCAGAAGGACATCGACGTCTGGGCAGATATGGTGGCGCGCTCGATCCGTGCTGCCGGTGGCCGGCCTGGAGACATGGTCCACGTCGCCTACGGCTACGGTCTCTTCACGGGTGGCCTTGGCGCCCACTACGGCGCCGAACGGCTTGGCTGTACCGTCGTGCCGATGTCGGGCGGCATGACAGAACGTCAGGTCACGTTGATACAGGATTTCCGGCCGCGCATCATCATGGTGACGCCATCCTATATGCTTTCGATCCTCGACGAGTTCCACAGACAGGGCATCGACCCGCGCGAGAGCTCGCTGGCGGTCGGCATCTTCGGCGCCGAGCCCTGGACGAACGCGATGCGTCAGGAAATCGAGCAGTCGTTCGACATGCATGCGGTCGATATCTATGGCCTCTCCGAAGTCATGGGCCCCGGCGTTGCCAGTGAGTGCGTCGAGACCAAGGACGGGCTGCACATCTGGGAAGACCATTTCTATCCTGAAATCATCGACCCGGCGACGGGCGAGGTTCTTCCCGATGGTGAAATGGGCGAGCTCGTCTTCACGACGCTGACCAAGGAAGGCCTGCCGATCATCCGTTACCGCACGCGCGACCTGACGCGGCTGCTGCCGGGTACGGCCCGCTCCATGCGGCGTATCGAAAAGATCACCGGCCGCTCCGACGACATGATGATCCTTCGCGGTGTCAACGTCTTCCCGACCCAGATCGAGGAGCAGATTCTGAAGTGTCAGGGGCTTGCTCCGCACTTCCAGATCGAGCTCAGCCGCGCCGGTCGCATGGACCAGATGACGGTTCATGTCGAGTGCACGCCTGAGGCTGCGGACGAAATTGCACGCGCCTCCTCGGCAAAATCCCTTGCCCACTACATCAAGAGCGTCGTTGGTGTTACCACGAAGATCGAGATTCGCGACCCGGGTGGAGTCGCACGATCCGAGGGCAAGGCAAAGCGGGTCGTCGACAACAGGCCAAAGGAATAAGGCCACTGCTTCCCGGCGTGATGATCATTCCGGGAAGCTGAAAATCAGGAGCCTTCGGCTCATCGCGTGGGGGCGCGGAGGAAGAACAGGAACGCAGGGATAATATGGCACGAACGCGCGCGATCGATTTTGAAGAGAAACAACGCAGCCTCTTGAGCAGCGCCGCTGCCGTCTTTGCGGAAATGGGAATGGAGAAAGCCTCCATGGCCCACATTGCCTCGCGCAGCAACGTCTCCAAAGCCCTCCTCTATCACTATTACCCGAGCAAGGACGCGTTGATTTTCGACATCATTCGCAACCATCTCGAGGAACTGGAAGCTGCCGTTGCCGCCGCAGACGAGCCCAGTGTGACGCCTCAGGAGCGACTTCGGCTGCTGGTGCGGCAAGTCCTGGAGAATTATCGCGATGCGGACAACGAGCACAAGGTGCAGCTGAACGGCACGAGTGCGCTGTCGCAGGAACAGCTGGACGAGTTGCGCGCCATCGAGCGTCGGATCGTCAAGCGCTTCTCCAATACCATCATCGAGATCAACCCGGACCTCAATGCCAGCAAGCCCTTGCTGATGCCAGTGACCATGTCGCTCTTCGGCATGATGAACTGGGTCTACATGTGGTTTCGCCCAGGCGGCCAGGTCAGCCGTGACGAGTATGCCGATATCGCCACGACCCTGATCCTCGAGGGCGTCAAGGCGGTACGCTAAGGGCCCGCGACGTTTCGCTAATTGCGCTTCAGTCGCGCATAAGGCCTCTTAAGATGATCATGACCCGCGGGCTGAGCCTGAAGCTTGATCATTTCGGTTTCGGAGCCATGAGATTGCCGAACTCCATCGGGAAGGGGAACAGGATCGTTGAGCTCTTCTCGCTTGCGATGACGTTCAAGGTGTTCAGATAGCGCAGCTGCATGGCCTCTGGCTGCCTGGCGAGGACTTGGGCCGCTTCGAGGAGCTTTGCAGCCGCCTGCTGTTCACCCTCGGCATTGATGACTTTTGCGCGTCGCTCGCGTTCGGCCTCCGCCTGGCGGGCAATCGCGCGGATCATCGACTCGTTGATGTCGACATGCTTGATCTCGACAGTGGCGACCTTGATGCCCCAGGCATCCGTCTGAGCGTCAAGGATTTCCTGAATGTCCAGGTTGAGCCGGTCACGTTCCGCCAGCATCTCGTCCAGGTCATGCTTGCCGAGGACCGAGCGCAATGTCGTCTGGGCAAGCTGGCTGGTCGCCATCATGAAGTCCTCGACCTGTATCGTCGACTTTCCGGGATCAATGACCCTGAAATAGATCACCGCGCTGACGCGGACCGAGACATTGTCATGAGAAATGACGTCCTGGCTCGGCACATCGAGTACCCGCGTGCGCAAGTCGACCCGGATCATTTGCTGGACGTAGGGGATCAGGAGTATCAGGCCGGGTCCCTTGACGCCTGTGAAGCGGCCAAGCGTGAAAACGACGCCGCGTTCGTATTCCCGCAGGATCTTGATCGCGGATGCAATGATCACGAGCAAGATAAGGATCGCGACAAGATAAAAGGCAAGATCTGCAAACATAGCCATGACGTTCTCCTGCTCTCTTCAAGCCGCTAACTCTTGTCGAGGCGTCTCTCGACCTCGAGCGTCAGACCGTTGCGGGCGATTACCTCGATAGCGTCCCCGGCGGCGAGCGCCTCGGTGGAAATTGCCTTCCAGCGCTCGCCATGCGCGATGACGTAGCCTTTAGGCCCGGCCCAACTCTCGACCTGGCCCGAAATACCGATCATCTGCTCAGCGCCCGTTGCGACCTCGCGCCTCCGCGAGGCAAATGCCAGGCGTGCAACGAGAAGGCTGAAAACGAGGCTGGCAAGAGCGATTGCGCCAAGTACCGGGCGCGAAACCTGAAGACCCGGCATATCCGTATCAAACAGAATGGTTGCGCCGAGGATCATGGCTACCCCGCCGCCGATGCCCAGAGCGCCGAAGCTTGGCGAGTGCATCTCGGCCACCGTCAATCCGACGCCGAGGATAATGAGCCCGATGCCGGCAAAACTCACCGGAAGCAATGCCAGGGCATAGAGACCAAGAAGGAGTGAGATGCCGCCGATTGTTCCTGGGAGCATCGTCCCGGGCGCAAGAAACTCGAAGATGAGGCCATAGATACCAACCATCATCAGGATGATTGCGATGTTTGGATCGGTGATCACCGAAAGCAGGCGTGTTCGCCAGTCCGGTTCGAATTCCTGCACCGCCAGACCGGCGGTATCAATTCGCATGTCTGTCTGACCGACCCGCACCACGCGCGCCTGTGCCTGCGCAAGGAGATCGTTGACATCCACCGCCGTGAAATCAATGACATGTTCGCGCACGGCTGCGGTCGATGAAAGGCTCGCGCCTTCCCGCACGGCCCGCTCTGCCCAGTCGGCGTTACGATTGCGCAATTCCGCAAGCCCGCGAATATACGCCACCGCGTCGTTGATGATCTTCTTTTCGCTGGCACTGGCTGGAGGCTCGGCTTGCTTGTTATCTTGCTTGTCCGGTTCGTTCCCGGGTTTTGCATCGCCGCCAAAAGGGTTCACCCCGAGCGCGATCGGTGTGGCTGCTCCGAGGTTCGTGCCTGGCGCCATCGCGGCAATGTGGCTTGCATAGAGAATATAGGTACCGGCGCTGGCAGCCCTTGCGCCGCTCGGTGCGACGAAGCCGGCGACTGGGACGGGCGAGGCAAGGATGGCGCGAATGATGTCCCGCATGGACGTGTCGAGGCCACCGGGCGTGTCCATCTCAAGGATAATCAGGCTGGCATGTCCGCCGGCACGCTGAAGGCCCCGTATGACATAATCTGCCGTTGCAGGTCCGATGGCGCCGTTCACCTTGAGGACGACCGCAGCGCGATTGGATTGCGCCGACGCCGACAGCGTGTAGATGCCTGGAGCTAAGAGCAGCAAGAACAACGAGATCAGGATTGGCGGCACCCACCGCCAACGCTTCAAGCTCAGCGCTACCACTTGCGGAACGCTCATGATTTTCCAGTATATCCCAGAAATCACAAAGAGCCAGAAATCACAAAGAGAAAGAAAAGCGTCGCAGTCCGGGGCGAACAGCTTGAATGTCTTTGAGGGTATCGAGGATCGTTTTGCTCAAGGCGGTCGCGAGGCTGGAGGTGCGATCGAGCAATCCGGATCAAAAGCAGGTAATGCGCTGGCGGCGAAACTTAGTGCAGCTGGCGACCAGTTTGCGGCGTCGATAGCCGGCAGAATTCTCGAGGCGATTGATCGCTGCCGAAGAACAACGGCATCGGAAACGGCAGCGGGAAGACCGGTCGGACGATGCCGCCTGAGGCACTCTTTCCCAGAGGCGTTGGTGCAGGTGGATATTGATAATCAGGTCTTGTGAGAAAAAAGGCCCGACTCCCGGTCCGCGCCTTTCTCTGTTTCAAGCCGCTTCGAGAACCGAAACGACGATGGTTTTGCCGAGCGCCTGCATCGCATCCTGCAGCTGTCCAAGCTTGGAATGATGGTCAGGATCCAAGATCCGTCTGGCTTCATTTTCGGTCTTGCCGAGGCGGCGGGCCAGTTCTCGCTTCGAGATATTCGCCTCGTTGGAGGCTTGTATCACTGCGAGCTTGATCGCATCCTCGGCTTGTACCACACGCGATCCCCGGATCTCAGGGACCTCGATTTTCAAGGGTATCCGGATGCGCAAAAACGTCCCGATCGGGGTGATTCTTATGCCTTCGGACACACGCTTCCCGATCGGTAAGGATTGGTTGGTCTAACGGAAATCTTCCTGTACGGTAAGCCACCTCAGGAGATGCTCGGTGTTCAGGTCCGCACGCGATTTCGGCGCCGCCATCCGGAAAAATCGGAAGGCGCTTGGCTGGACACAGACCGAGCTTGCCGCCCGGTCCGGCACCGGCGAGCGCTTCATCGTCGAGCTCGAATCCGGCAAGCCAAGCTGCCAGCTTGAAAAGTCCTTGATCGTGGCGCGCACTGTCGGCATCGAGATCGGCGATCTCAGGACGGCCCAAGCCGCCCCGGCCTCGCCTGACGATGACCTGGACTTCCTGCCGACCTTCGGTGACGGTCGATGACGACGATCTTCTACGAAGCCCTCCCCGTCGCCCACCTGACCTTCGATGGCGAGTGGCGACTGGACTATGACCCGAGCTGGGAAGCGCGCCGCTCGGCCTTCCCAGTGTCGCTGACCATGTCGCTCCGTGCAGGCCCAGTCGGTGCTGAACGGCTCCTGCCCTGGCTTGCAAATCTGCTCCCGGAAACGCACCTCGCCGAAATCGGCCGGCGGCTGAAGGTCTCGCCCCAGGACATCGTTGGTCTGCTCGGCCACATCGGGCGGGACACGGCGGGTGCATTGTCGATTGGTGCGCCCCGTAAGCCGGGCATTCATCTGCAGCCCGTGCCGGATGCGACGGCACTGGAGCGTATCCTGGGCGAGCTTCCGGCAAAACCCTTCCTGGTTGGAGAACGTGGCGTCTCCATGTCTCTTGCGGGCGTGCAAGAGAAGCTACCGGTCTTCGTGGATGAGGGTGGCGCCATCTCCATTCCGATCGATGGGACACCCTCAACCCATATTCTGAAGCCGGGTTCAAAACGGCTTGCGGGCAGTGTCGAGAACGAAGCCTTCTGCCTTACCCTCGCGCGCGCCTGTGGACTGGGGGCCGCCGAAGCAACGATCGGTGTCGCGGGTAACCGGCGCTATCTGCTCGTGAAGCGCCATGACCGCTTCACCGATCCGCAAGGCGAGACTCGTCGACTGCATCAGGAAGATCTTTGCCAGCTAACGGGCAACTTCCCATCGCAGAAATATGAGCGCTCCTCCACCGGACGCGGCGTGACCCTGAAAATGATGTTCGACACCGCCAGCGATCTGGTTTCGCCTGCCGAGCGCCTGACGCTGCTCGATGCAGTTATATTCAACGTGCTGATTTGCAATTCGGATTCCCATGCCAAGAACTATTCCATCCTGATCGGTGCTGGCGGGTCAGCGAAGATGGCGCCGCTCTATGACCTGATGTGCGCGGCTGTGTACCGTCAGGTTGACCAAAGTTTGCCGCAGGGGATCGCCGGCCGGTTCAACGCTCCGGACCTACGGCGAGCGGATTGGCAGGCCCTGGCAGACGAGGTTGGATTAAGCGGTGCATCGACGTTGAGGCGCGTTGTGGAACTTGCCGAGCGTGTCAGCGCCGCGTGCGACGACGTAGCGCCGCAAGTCGAGGCTCTCGCTGGCGATCCGGTGATAGTCCTCGAGAAGATTATCAATTCCGTCCGAAAGCGGTGTCGGCGAATACAGGTCCAATGTCGCGGATAGCCAGAAAAGCACGCAGGGCGGAAATTATTTCCGCTTCTCTTGCAAATATTGCGCTCACGCAACTGCGGATCCTCTATTTCAGCGATCGAACGATGGCAGCGGCTCGTCGATCCAGAGCTTCCATCAAGCCTGCACCGACGCCGGCGCGATCGCCAAGGCGGCGAATATCGATGCCGATGTCCTGGCCGAGAAGATATTCAAGGCAGTTCAGAGCAATGCTTACGGCCAGTTCGAGAGGCACTCTTTCCCAGAGGCGGTGGTGGCGGCGGATATTGATAATTAGGCCTTGTGAGAAAAAAAGGCTCGGCTCCCGGTCCGCGCCCAGATCACCCCGGCAGCGCAGCCCAAATGAGAACACCTATCGCGCCTATTGCCAGTCGTCGATGGTCAGCCAACTCCTTGCCCCGATATCAGGTCAGCGTTGTAACTTTGGGAACATGCCTTGGCTCAATCGCCGAATTTCAGACGTTCCAGGATCAGTGGGTCATATTCGGGTGCCTGGATCCGTCGACGGTCCGCCTCCGGCTCGCTGAGTGGTTCGGCCGGTTGAAGCTTGTCTCTGGCCTCAAGGGCGAGACGCTGATAAACGCCTGTGCCCTGGCGCTTCCAAGCGATTTCCTTTTCACTGAGCTCGCGGATGACCCTGGCCGGCGAGCCGACCGCCAGGCTGTTTGCCGGGATGTCAGCCCCCGCCTTGACGAAGGCCATGGCGGCAACGATCGAATTTTCGCCGATGACAGCCTCGTCCATGACGACCGCATTCATTCCCACCATGGCGTTGCGACCGATCCGGCAGCCGTGCAGCACGGCGCCGTGCCCGATGTGGCCTTCCTCGCCGATCACCACCTCGACATTGGGGAAACTGTGTACGACGCAGGTCTCCTGAACGTTCGAACCGCGTTCCATGACAATGCGCCCGAAATCCCCGCGCAGCACGGCGCAAGGCCCGACATAGCAGGCTGGTCCGATGATGACGTCGCCGATCACCACCGCGGCCGGATGGACGAAGGCCGCCGGATGGATCACCGGCACGACGCCATCGTAGGAATAGACCATAGCCATCTGATCAGTCGCTTGTCTTACGGCGTCGACTCATAAACTCTGGCACCATATTCTTGTTGCGACGAGCTTTACAGCGGCGAGGTAGTTTTCCGGGCGCTTGTCATATCGGGTTGCGATGCCTCGGAACTGCTTGATCCTGTTGAAGAACCGTTCCACGAGATTACGTTGCCGATAGACCCAGCGCGAAAATACGAAAGAGCCCTTGCGATTACTCTTCGGCGGGATGTTGGCCCAGGCCTTTCTCTCGGCGGCCTTTGCCCGTATGGCATTCGTGTCATAACCCTTGTCGGCCAGCAGGATGTCCCCCTCGCCAAGCTCATCCGTCAGCGCGTCGGCTTCGGCACAATCGGCGATCTGTCCACCAGTCAGACGCAGATTGACCGGGCGACCTTCGGCATCGACGAGCGCATGGATTTTGCTCGTAAGGCCGCCGCGGGAACGTCCCATGCCACCATCGTCTCCATCCCTTTTTTTCCCGTGGCCGCGTGCTGGTGAACGCGGACACAGGTCGAGTCGATCATGACGATGTCGCCATCGTAGGCCTTGGACACCGCTTCAAGAAGCCGATCCCATACCCCGGCTTTGCGCCAGCGGACGAAGCGGTTGTAACAGGTCGTCGGCGGGCCATAGCGTTCCGGAACTTCCGCCCAAGGCGAGCCCGTTCGAAACCGCCAGAGGATGCCATTCAGTACCCGCCGATCATCAACGCGGGCAACGCCGCGTGGCTTGTTGGGTAACAACGGCGATATAATCGACCATTCGTGGTCAGTCAGTTCGTAGCGACGACGTGTCATCAAATGCTTCCCTATTTCGAAGCCTTGAATCACGCCGGTCGATAAATGCCAAGAAATTTTATGAGTTTACGCTGTAG
>NZ_LNCD01000002.1 GCF_001542405.1 Rhizobium altiplani | reverse complement strand
GGCAGCGATGACGACCGTTGATCTTCCCGCATCGCTGTTGAAGCGCAAGGCCGTCGTTTATGTCCGTCAGTCCACACCCGCCCAAGTGCAATTCAATCGCGAGAGCCAGCGGCGCCAGTATGAACTTGTCGAGGAGGCACGGCGGCGCGGATTTCGAGATGTCGAGGTCATAGATGACGATCTTGGCCGTTCGGCGAGCGGGACCGTCGCGCGACCTGGGTTTGACAAGCTGGTGGCTTGGTTGTGTGCTGGTAATGTAGGCGCCATCCTTTGTCTCGACGCTTCCCGTCTCGCCCGTAACGGCCGAGACTGGCATCACCTATTAGAACTGTGCGGCCTTGTTGAAGCTCGGGTGATCGACCTCGACGGTGTTTACAATCCTTGCCGTCCGAATGACCGGCTATTGTTGGGCATGAAGGGGAGTATCAGCGAATTCGAGTTAAATATTTTGCGAACTCGCATGCACGAAGCGGTCCGCTCCAAGGCACGACGAGGAGAACTGCGTATTGGCGTGCCGATTGGCTATATCTGGCATCGCGAGGTCGGCCTTGGCCTGGATCCTGACGCTCGCGTGCAGGAGGCTGTACGGCAGAAATTCAGCCGGTTTCGCCAACTGGGAAGCGCTCGTCAGACCCATTTGGCGCTGCATCGCGAAGGGATGCATTTTCCTCGCCCTTCCGATGGCAGGAAACTGACGGCGCTCGACTGGACGCCGATCCGCTATCGCAATGTGATCTCGGTGTTGAAGAATCCGTTTTATGCTGGAGCTTACGCCTATGGCAAAAGCAAGAGCAGAACCGAAGTCGTCGACGGCCGCCCCCACAAGACGTACGGTCACCTTCTGCCACTCAACGAGTATGAGGTCCTTTTGAAGGATCACCATGAAGGTTATATCGACTGGGGAATATACGAGCGTAATCAGAAGCAACTCGCCATCAATGCATATGGTAAACGCGACGGAGCCAAGTCTGGGCGAGGTGGCCGATCTCTATTGATCGGATTGATGACCTGCGGTCAATGCGGGCATCGGTTGAGGGTAGCGTATCGAGGGCGTTACCCTTATCCTGTCTACCAATGCGTCGGCCGGACGGCTCTCGGACTACCACGGTGCATGTGTTTTGGCGGCCAGCGAGTCGACACGGCGATTGCGCGTGAGTTGGTGCGGGTCGTTCAGCCGATTGCAATTCAAGCAGCGCTTGTTGCAGAGCGGACGCACATGGAAACCCAACGGGAACAACAGCGCATTCTCGAACTCGAGTTGCAACAGGCTCGTTACGAAGCTTCCCTCGCCGAGCGACGCTACGCGGCGTGCGATCCGGATAACCGCCTGATTGCCGCCCAGCTCGAGAAGAACTGGGAGGCATCACTACGCCGTATCGGCGAGTATGAGGCTCGACTAGAAGATACCAAGATACACAACTCGACGACGCCCACCCCCGATTTCACAAATCTTGCCGAGGATTTTGATGCAGCCTGGTCGGCCTCTGGCGTGACGATGCGAACACGCCAGCAATTGGTGCGCGCGCTCATAAGCGACATTACCGTCAACATCGATGAGGCTGACTGCGAGATCGTGCTGACGATTCATTGGAAGGGTGGTCGACATTCCACCCTCTGCTTACGCAAACCACAATCAGGCGAGCACGAATGTGTCACGTCCGATGATGCCTTGGCCATCATCGAGAGTATGGCGAGCCGTTGGTCTGATGAGCATATTGCTGCGACCTTGAACCGGATGGGACTGCCGACTGCCCAAGGCAAGACCTGGTCTGCAAAACGCGTGGGCTCGATCCGGCGCGTGCGTGGAATTCACGCCTACAAATCAGCGGAGAAAGACGGAGAATGGCTGACGCTAACCGAAGCCGCCAAGGCTTGCAATGTTACCCCTCATCGCATTCGAAGCCTGATCGCGGCTGGGATACTGCGTGCACAACAGGTTGTCCCGGGCGCTCCGTACCAGATAAACGCCTCGGATCTTCGCGATCCTGGCGTCACGACTGCGATGAGGCGGAAAGGGCGCCCGTGTCAGTCGCCGCCGGAAAGTCAAATTCTAACATTTACAGACACTTGAAGATGGGGCTGGCATAATGAACACAACGTGGCAACACCTCTCGGATTGCTTTTCGCTCATCCGCAGCCCGGCGATTGATCTGGCGGTTCGCTCTCGAACAGCGCATCTGCACCATCTTGAGCGCGATCGGCGATGACGGCGGCGCGTTTGCCTTGCACTTTTCGACGTGCATTTGTCTCCAGGCCGGCCAGCGCGCGCCTTGCGTGTGCCCAGCTTGCGTCAGGCAAATCCCGGAACGGGGAATGAACAAGAAAGGAGGTGAGAGGCGAGTAGAAACCGTTCGCAGCGATCCAGCGGGTTCAACGCCCGTCCGGCAAGGGCGCAGCCCGCCAGCCAGAAGCCATGGATGGCGGCAACGTCATTCGTCAAGCGTAGACAGCGGGTGACAAAGCGATGGGGTAAGCCCCCCGATATCATGATCTTGACGACGCCTTCGGAGTGTTGGGACCGGGGGCAGCACCCGACTAGCCGATATCGGCGAGGCAGTCGGGGTCGTCCGGGGTCTTGGGCCACCGCAAAGTCGCGGGATGGATTGCCGGGGAACCTGAGAGATCCCACTCACGCCAAGGAAGCAATGTCGGAAACGGGATGCCGGCTGACATAAAAGACTCCGGGCTAAGTTCGCTTGATGTTGGTGCCCTAACCTTCGCGTTCGAGCAACACGTGCACAGGGCGGTACCCGTAGCGCACGCGTGTCTCGCAAATCTCGCGGATACGACGTTCCAGAGCGATCTGATTGGGACGGCGAGAGGTAAAGTGGTAGGTCGACCGATCGAAATCGAGGGCCCCGCAGGCACATGCAATCGCGGCACATGCCGTTCACCACCTACCGCTTCCGAGCACGACTTAGAGCTTTCGCAGAATGACATCCTGCAACATCTCGCGGTCCAGTGTTAGGTCCGCGACGATCTTCCTCGAACGCGCGTTCTCGTCCTCGAGCTGCTTCAGCTTCTTCATCTCCGGCGGCAACAGGCCGGCGTACTTTTTCTTCCAATTGAAGTAGGTCGGTTGCTAATCTCGTCTTGCGGCACATCTCCGCGACCGACACACCTTCATCACCCTGCTTCAGAATGAACCTTCCGGGAGTCCGAAACAGCGATGCCTTCATCGTCTTCCGTTCCCTTCCCAACCAGGAAAATCCACCGGAAAACTCTCACCAAAAACCGTCCAGTTTCAACGGTTCAGATCAGAACTCGGGACTTATCTCCCCCTTGCTCGCACCAAACTTCGGCAGCGATTACCTCTTATCTGGCGCGCTCGCGTCACCCGATGCAGAGTGATGAGAGCCCGCCGACAGTAGTTCCTGTTCGTCGAGGGTGGCAAGCGGTGTGATTGACCAGGAGATTAGTTCGACGGCTCGTTGAAGTGTCGCCTCGGTCAAAGCTGGGCTAGGTGAAGCAGCGATGACATGTCCAATCGAGTCTAGGTAGTCGAAATTCCTTGCGATCGGCGTCTTGGCTTTAACATAACATCCGACTTCAGCAACACCCGGTACAGCAGCAGCCCGGCTAACACCATCAATCCAATCAAGGATGCCGTCTTGCTCAGGGACCAAATGTCTCGATCCCGCAGTTTGCGAATGCCTTTTGCGCAAATCACATTTATTGCCAGTGACAAGCTTGATGAGCTCAGTGATGAGATCGACACCGTAGGCCAGCGTGATTAGTCGAGAGTTTGTGCCGCCCGCAAGACGCGGATTGACTTCAACTACCACTGGGCCGCCGATGGTCCATCGGAGTTCAACGGTCGTTGGTCCCCAGCCGAGACCGAGAGCTTGCAAACAGCTGAGTGAAACGTCGGTGATGCATTTATACTCGTCATCAGTCAGAGGGGCGGGATAGGTGCAACGACTAAAGACGAAATGCGGTGGGCGGTCGAAGTCAGCGGTGCAAACTCCAATTATCTCTTTTTCCATTGTGTCAACGCTATAGAATGGGCCGTGCGCGAATTCTTCGACTAGTATCCTTGGCGAAGACGTCCATTTATGCTTCCCTCCCAACAGATAGGTCGTATGTTCGGCTAACTCATCGACATTCCGGCACAACCGTACACCGCTGCTGCCGGTGCCTACCGCGGGTTTAACGATCACCGGCAGCCCGATCTCCGCGGCGGAACTTTTCACCTCCGCCGCGTTCCCGGTTAAGCGATAAGTAGGTACTGAAATGCCTGCCTCGGCAAGGAGCTGACGTTGGGCGAATTTGTCGCAGCATCGTTCAATGGATGCAGCATTCGGCCCTGGTAGATCAAAATGCGCGCAAAGTTTGCCCACTGTGGCATAGACCTCCTCCTCAGCGGCTGTAATGCCAGCAATTTCATGGGTCGTGCTCAACCGGGAACATTCGTGAATCAACGCATCGAGATTGTCAGTATCGACATGAACGGTCTCAAGGTTTTCCGCCGCAAGATAGTCGTAGCGAGCTGGATCAGCCGACAATGTAATCGGGTGAAGACCAAGACGCTGGGCCGCTTGGATGAATAGGAAGCCAATACGTCTATGGCCTTCAATCATGATGAGCGCTCTACTTCTCATGGGCATCGATCCTCCGTGGCGTGCTGTGAGGCGGTCTGAGCACAAGGCATAAGCTTTTATTCATGCCTGACCTCAGACCCTTGGGGTAAAGATACCATCGTCAGCGATCTACAGTCGCAAAGATTTTGTGAATTTATTTGAAGGATTTGTTGCACGCTTTTGAGCTCTGACCGTGCACGCCGTGTTCGGGAGCGGCCGATGTTCAATGGCGAGGCGTGCGGTCGATCACACCAGCCGTCTCTGTCGGTCGTGCCCACTCGGCTTTTCGTTCTCAGCTGTAACAGCTTGAATTGTTCGAAGACCGGCGGCGCGTCATCATTGATATTGCTCTCGATGGTCGAGAGGGGAATGTCGGTGATCGAACTTGGGGAAATAGTCATGATATAGATTTGCACCGGCAGGGATTGTCGGTGTCGGCGATCGCCAGACAGACCAACGTCGATCGAAAGACAATTCGTAATATATTTGAGGGGGTCTCGAAGCGCCTGCTTACGGGCCACGCAAGCCGCGGGCGACGGTGATATCTGCGCGAACGCGTTACTGCCTATCCCGGCCTGAGCGGCCGGCGGCTCCTGCGAGAGCTGAAGGACGGGGATATGTGGGTGGCTACACTGCGGTCACCGACTTTCTCAGAGATGTTCGCCCTACCTCATTACAGGGATTTGAAGTTCGGTTCGAAACAGCTCCCGGCGAATAGGCCCAGGTGGATTTCGCCCAGTTTCAGGTCATCTTCACCGACGAGCCGTCAACGCCGAGAATCGTCTAGCTTTTTCCATGCTGTTGGGCCACAGCCGTCTGATAGGGGGCTCGCTTCGCTTTGCATCAGGATCTCCCGACGGTGCTGCGATGCCATGTCGCCGCATTCGATGCAATTGGCGGCGTTCCACGCGAGATTCTCTACGACCTAAATGAAGACTGCCGTCATCGGCGAAGGGGAACCGGTGGCATTGTTTATAACCGCGCTCTGCTCGATCTTGCCCGCCATTACGGCTTTCAGCCAAAGGCCTGCAAAGCCTATCGAGCGGCCATTCCGCAAAATAAGGGAAGACTTCTTCCTGGCACTCTCGTTTCGCAACCTCGAACTTAACAGCCACTGCGGTATTGGCTTGATACGGTCGCCAATCCGCGTGTGCATGCGACAACACAGCGTGTCGTCAGAAGAGCGCCATCATTTGCGGCCTTTGCCTCTGGCTCCGTTCCGATCGGCATTGAGACTGGAGCTCAGCATCTCTCGAGACGGAATGGCAGCGTCCCTTCGGATGCGACGCCTGGCGACTATCAAAACGCTGACCGGCTTCGATCTCACGTTTCAACCATCGCTCGACAGAGTTCGGATCTTCATGCTCGCACAACTCGGTTTTGTTGGCCGCCACGAGGTCATTCATTTCCTCGGGCCGCCGGGAACCGGCAAAAGCCATCGGGAGTCGCGCTCGGCGTCGAAGCTGTCAAAGCCGGCAAGAGCATCTACTTCTGCAGGCCCAGTCTCTTGATCGTTGACGAGATCGGTTATCTCCCGATCATCGCCGGCGGCGGCAACCTGTTCTTCCAGCTCGTCAACGCACGTTACGAAAAAGGGCGCGATGATCCTCACATCCAATCGCGGCTTTGCCGAATGGGGAGATGTTTTTGGAGAACCAAGCATCGCAGACTGCCGCTATTGTCGACGGGGTGGTGCATCATGTGACTATCATTGACCCGCGCCACGGCCTTGCGGGTCAGCGTCTTGAGCTGGTGTCGGTCCAGTCCGGCCGCGGTGCGGCATTCGTTGTCGTTCGATTACCTGACGGACGCCGCCGTTCAATTCGCCGATCGATAACCGATCTTGTAACCGCTTCGCCGGAAGCGCGAAGCGAGTCGAAGTCGGCGCCTCGCATCAGCGTTCGAACCCTGCTCACATTGATGCACCATTTGAACAGCATGGTTACCTCCCGTTCCAAGGAGGTGATTCGCGATGAACGTGCAATCAAAACCGTACCGCGTAGCGTCTCAGTCCCTCGTAAAGCTTCTTACCCCGAGCACGACAGTCCCGCGTCCGTGGCTCGATCTGCCGCCGGAGACGCGGAAACAACTTGCTCAAAAACTTGCCCCCCTGTTGATGCGGATGCGGTCAATACGCGCGCCGACAAAGGTGGATCGGCATGCTGAGAGCGACGAATAACCCGGACGAGCGCGTCACGGCCGAGCATCGCGGCAAGCTCGCCTACATCTATGTCCGCCAGTCTTCCGTAAACCAGGTGCGCCATCATCAGGAAAGCACGGAGTTGCAGTATCGTCTGATCGATCGTGCCGTCGCTCTTGGCTGGCCACATGAACGCGTGCACGTCATCGATGAAGATCTCGGCAAATCCGGTTCGGGCTGCGTCGAGCGAGAGGGCTTCAAGAAGCTAATCGCGGAGATCGGGCTGGGAAACGCGGGGCTTGTCATCAGTCTTGACGCCTCCCGGCTCGCCCGTAACAACCGCGACTGGCATCAACTCCTCGATCTGTGCTCATTGTTTGGCGTCATCATCGCTGACGGCGAACGGCTCTACGATCCGTGCGCTTATCACGACCGCCTGCTGCTGGGCTTGTCCGGCATCATGAGCGAGGCGGAGCTGCACCAGATCAAGCAACGCCTGCATCAGGGTGAGCGCCAGAAAGCGGCACGCGGCGAATTGCGCCTTGGCCTTCCCGCCGGATTGGCTTACGACCGCTCAGGCCAAATCATCCTCAACCCCGATGAGGAGGTGCAGGCAAGGCTGTGCCTGGTCTTCAGCAAATTCCGCGAGTTAGGAAGCGCGCGGGCAGTGATGCGCTACCTACGCAAGGAGAATTTGCCGTTGCCAATGCGCCCCCTTCGTGGTCCGGCGCCGCACGAAGTGGTTTGGCGTGAGGCCAGCAACCCGCGGGTGCTCAGCATTCTCCATAATCCCGGCTATGCTGGGGCCTATGTCTATGGTCGGCGGCGGCAGACGGGTGGACGCGTTCGCCAGGACGTTTATCGTCCGCGGACGACTAAGGTCCCCATCGCGGACTGGGAGGTCTGTTTGGAAGCGGCCCATCCTGGTTACATCGGCTGGGAGCAGTTCATGGAGAACCAACGGCGATTGGAGAACAACATCAACCGCTACGAAGCCGGCCATTCGGGCTTGCCGCGCAAGGGCGCCGCGCTGCTGCAGGGCATCGCTGTCTGCGGGCGGTGCGGTCGCCGGATGAGTTTGCGCTATAGCGGCCCTGCGGGAAACTATCCCGTCTACGCATGCCGCGCCGACCGCGGCCACGACGGAGGGCCGTTATGCCAGGAGGTGCGCGCTCTGCCGGTCGATGCACGCGTCGAAAGCATTCTACTCGAGGCTCTGACGCCGGACAGGATTGCTATCGCCGTCGCCGCACTGGGCCAGATGGAAGAGGAGGCCCGTCAACTCGAGCGTCAATGGGCTCTGCGGCGCGAACGTGCGCGCTACGAGGCGGAAAGGGCACGGCGCCAATATGATGCAGTCGAGCCAGAGAACCGCTTGGTGGCCCGTTCGCTGGAACGCGGATGGGAGGAAAAGTTGCGCGCGGCCGCGGCCATCGAGCAGGACTATGAACGGTGGCGGTCCGACGAGCCCCTGGTTCTCAGCGAGGCAGATCGCGACGGGTTATTGGCACTCGGAGAGAACCTGCCTGGCATCTGGCATGCCCCATTGACCACGGCGGCCGAGCGAAAGAGCATCTTACGCCTCATTATCTGCGAGGTCGTTCTCGATCAAAAACGGCTGCAAGGACAGGTCTGGATCAAGATCTTGTGGCAAACGGGAGCGACGAGCGAGCACTCTGTCCAAAGGCGCGTTCATACCTATGGCGACTATATCGATATCGACAAATTACGAGCGCGCGTGACGGAGCTGAACGCCGCAGGCAAAATGGACAAGGAAATTGCGTCGGTACTGAACGCGGAAGGCTTCCGTGCCGCACAGAATTGCGCCTTCAAAGGTGACAATGTCTGGCTCTTGCGCAGGCGTTGGGGCATTCCAACCGTCAAAATCAACGGAACGAGCTCCAACCCCGTCAGGTGGCCAGACGGAACCTATTCCGTTCAAGGAGCTGCTGCAGCTCTTGGCATTACGCCGCAGACCATCTTCAAATACCTGGCACGAGGCCTGATTCAAGGCCGGCAGCTAGTGAAAGGACAACCATGGCAGATCGAACTGATGGAGGACCAGATCGACATTCTACGCGCTCGCGCTCAACGCAATAGACGATCGAGGAAACAGGCATCATGAAATCAT
>NZ_LNCD01000001.1:76430-121052 GCF_001542405.1 Rhizobium altiplani | reverse complement strand
ATCGAAGTTGCTGGCCCTGGGGGCAAGGCCCAGGTGACGCGCGAGGTCGATGGCGGCCTGCAGACGATCGAGGTCAAGCTTCCGGCCGTCGTCACATCAGATCTGCGCCTGAACGAGCCGCGCTACGCGTCGCTGCCGAACATCATGAAGGCGAAGAAGAAGCCGCTCGACAAGAAGACGCCGGCCGACTTCGGCGTTTCCACCGCGCCGCGTCTGAAGGTGCTGAAGACCGAGGAGCCGTCCGGCCGCAAGGCGGGCGTCAAGGTCAAGTCGGTTGCCGAGCTGGTCGAGAAGCTTAAAGTCGAAGCCGGCGTGCTTTAAAGGTTCGAGAAAGGGAGATATATCCATGGCCATTCTTCTTCTGGCTGATCACGACGGCAACCACCTTTCCGACCAGACCGCCAAGGCGCTGACGGCGGCGACACAGATCGCCAAGGAACAGGGAAGCGACGTCACCGTGCTTGTCGCCGGCGCCGGCGCCAAGGCCGCGGCCGAACAGGCTGCCAAGCTGTCGGGCGTGTCCAAGGTGCTGGTTGCCGAGGACGCAAGCCTTGCCAACAATCTGGCCGAGCCGCTGGCCGCCCTGATCGTTTCGCTGGCCGCAAGCTATGATACGATCATCGCCGCCGCCACCTCGACCGGCAAGAACGTCATGCCGCGCGTCGCCGCCCTGCTCGATGTCGCGCAGGTCTCCGAGATCATCGAGGTCGTCTCCGCAGACACGTTCAAGCGGCCGATCTATGCCGGCAACGCCATCCAGACGGTGCAGGCGACCGACGCTAGACGAGTCATCACCGTGCGCACCGCGTCGTTCGCCTCCGCTGCCGAAGGCGGTTCTGCCCCGGTCGAAGCTATTGCGGCCGCGGCCAACCCTGGCCTGTCGAGCTTCGTCAAGGACGCGCTGTCGGCCTCCGACCGTCCGGAACTGACGTCTGCGAAGATCATCATCTCCGGTGGCCGTGCCCTCGGCTCGGCCGAAAAGTTCAAGGAAGTCATCCTGCCGGTCGCCGACAAGCTCGGGGCTGCCGTCGGCGCCTCGCGCGCTGCCGTCGATGCCGGCTACGCCCCGAACGACTGGCAGGTCGGCCAGACCGGCAAGGTCGTCGCTCCTGATCTCTACATCGCCTGCGGCATCTCGGGTGCCATCCAGCACCTCGCCGGCATGAAGGATTCGAAGGTCATCGTCGCCATCAACAAGGACGAGGAGGCGCCGATCTTCCAGGTCGCCGACTACGGCCTCGTCGCCGATCTCTTCGACGTCCTGCCGGAACTGGGGCAGTCCGTCTAGCCGCGCGTTAATGCGACCTTTCGATCGGGTGGGGCTGGGAAAATCACGGGTTTAGGATTTGGAATGGCTTTGGCTCGGCTGCGGCGGAAATATAGAGTGGGTGGGACGGGTACCCGCCCGCCGTGACCTCAAGCGCGTAGAGCTTCGATGTTGCAAGCATTCGACAAACGCCGGAGGCTCTATCAAGGTAGGCGCCATGCCTTCCCCAACCGCAGACGATGCGCTCGCAGCTTTCGGGCATTTTACGCAAGTAGCGATCGTTTTCCGGCCCCACGGGGTCCGCGCATTCGTAGATCAGTCTTGGCTTGGGCGATCGGAGAGCAAAGAGATTTCCGATAACAAGACCACCGAACCCCCATGATTTTGCAAAGGCGATACATCTGCGAAGCGTCGGATCGACGCTGTGGGCGTCGGCGGTGGACGGATTGAGCATCAGGAAGCCAACGGCTTCCTTCCGAGGGTCCCACTGTCGCTCCAGCCGGTATCGGTAGCAGCCACATTCTGAAAACAGTGCAGACGAGATGGTGAAGTCGCTCATTCGCCTTTCCGTCATCTGCCAATCCTGATGCGTTGCCAGACCGGGCGCACCCACTGCTTCAGATGTTCTCCCAGGGGAAAGAGTCCAGCCGCTCCGCCCCACGGGATGTGACAAGCACTTGAGTTTCCAGCTTTATGCTCTCCGAGCCTGCCTCCGCGATCAGACTTTCGACATTGAGAACCATGTTCTCTTCAATGAAACCGCCGAAGTTCTGGTCGAAATCGGGGTGGAGCAGGATGCCGGGCCATTCGTCGGCCATTCCTGTCCCATGCACTGCCAGAGTATAGCGATAAGGCTGGTACTTTTCAGGAATGCGCCAGCTCCTTTCGTTGAATTCGACGAATGTCATGCCGGGACGAATGATCGACAGGTTGTGCTCGATCTGGTCCCGTGCTGCGGAATAAAGCTCCCTCTGCCTGTCATTCATTGCCACATGGCCGCAGGTCCATGAGCGCGAGAGGTCGGCGCAATATCCGTACGGTCCGATCATGTCGGTATCGAAAGAGATCATCTCGCCGCGCTTTGTCACGTAGTCGGAGCACTCCTGGTACCAGGGATTGGTCCGTGGGCCGGCGGTCAACAGCTTCGTCTCGAGCCACTCGCCGCCGCTTCGGGCGTTTTCAAAGTGTAGCTCCGCCCAGATTTCACGCTCGGTTCGTCCGGGCTCGGACATCTCGTACATGCGAGCCATGCCGGCTTCACACACCCGGATCGTCCAGCGCATCAGTTCGATTTCTTCGGGGCTTTTGATCGAGCGCGCTCGTTCGGCCAGTTCCTGGCCGTCGAGCAACTGAAAGCCGCGCTTTCGAAGCTCGGATGCCGGCGCTGGTTCCAGCCTGTCGACCGCTAGCCTCTTGTTGCGACCATGGGACGTCAGGATATCCGCGATCTCGTCGGCCCAATCCTGCATCCTTTGCTCGACCAGATTGCCTGACGTGAAGAACAGGAAGGATTTCGACGTCCGGATTTCGTCGATACCGGGAAGGCCGTCATTGACGTGCTCCGCGCCCTCGAATTCGAACATGATTGCCGGGCCATCAGCCAGAATGAGTGCATATCGGGAGGGATTATGCATCGTCCAGATGCTCATGTTCGATGAATCGAACGCATAACGGATGTTGACGGGATCGTATAAGAGCAGCGCCGAACAATCCCATTCCCGCATTTTCGATCGAAGGCGGTTCAGACGATATCGCCGCGCGGTATCGAGCGTCTGGAGGGGGATCGGACTGATGAGCGGCCGGTCGGCTCCTGCCGGATTGAGATAGGCCTGCTTGCGTTCGTCCTTGAATACCGAGGAGCCCTGGTCGGAAATGCCGTCGCTGAGCAGCATGGTCGATCCCTCATTGTTGTCGAAGGGTAGGGTGCCGGACCTCTGCCGGCCCTAGCGGTCAATCACCAAGTCGCTGAGAGGCTTGGAGCAGCAAGGCAGGAACAACCCGGCATCGATCTCTCTTTGCCTTATGCCGCCATTGTGGTTCATGTCCACCGCACCGGAAACCAGCTTCGACTTGCAGGTGCCGCAGACGCCGTTGGAGCAGGATGACGGCAGCCGCACGCCCGATTTCTTGGCGCAGGAAAGCACCGTCTGGTCGTCTGCGACCGCTATCTTTTTCGATTGTTTGGCGAACTCGACCTGGAAAACCTTGTTTGGCATCGTGGCCTCGCCGATGGCCGCCGGTTCCTCGATGATGGCGGCATCGAAGCTCTCTTCGATGTAGCTCCCCTGGGGCACGCCGAGTTGTGCGGTGATCGAGCGTGCCGCGGCCATGAAAGGTGCTGGACCGCAGCACATCACGGTTCTTTCCGCGATATCCGGCACGGCGAGCTTCAGGAATTCGGGCGAGATGCGCCCCGTCAGCCCCGGCCAGTGTGGCTCTCCATCGACGCTTTCGGGCAGAAACTGCAGGCGAAGACCCTTCATTCGTGCTGCAAGACAACTCAGCTCATTGCGAAAGATCAGGTCGACCGGCGAGCGGGCAGCATGAAGAAAGACGATGTCGGCAGGTTCGCAGCGATCCGCCAGACCGCGCAGAATGGACATGACGGGCGTAATGCCGGAGCCGCCGGAAAGAAGCAGAAGCTTCGGCGCGGCAACGCGCGGGCAGACGAAATAGCCGAGCGGGCCCTGAGCCTTCACGGTCATCCCGCTTTGCATGTTGTCATGAAGCCAGTTCGATATTCTTCCATTCACGACGCGCTTCACCGTCACGGTGAAAGCGTTGGAGCGGTGCGGTGACGAGGAGATGCTGTAGCAGCGGGCCTCGGCGTCATCGCCAATCGGGAAGTCGAAGAGGAAATATTGCCCGCCATCGAAGCTGAAGCGCTTGCCTTGCGGCGACGCAAAGGTGAAGCTCTTGACGTCGTGGGTTTCCTGATGGACGTCCAGGCACACCAGTGTGTCGTCGTGCTCGGGATCCCATGTATCGCGCGAGACAGAACCGTCCTGCTTCTGTGCGAAATCAATATCCATTTGCGCGCATCCGATCGATATACCAGGTTGCGAACTTGTCGAGGTTCGTCTCCGAGAATTGCGAGTAGGGGCCTGGCAGGTAAGCAGGATCGAGCGCGCCGGCATGGGAGCGCGCCACCAGGTCAGCGTCCTGGTCGGTTGTTGCAATCCAGACGTCAGTGAGCTTGTCATGATCGTAATCGACGCCCTCGATTGCATCCTTGTGCACCAGCCACTTCGTCCGCACGAGCGTCTTGCCAGCCGACAGCGGGATCACGATGGCGATCACAGCATGATCGCCCATGAAGTGGTTCCAGGAGTTGTGACCCCAGAGATGGGTGTCCCCCAGGTCCTTCCGCGTCATCTGGCCGAGCAGCCGCGATGATGCGGCGGTGGCGTCATGGGTCTGGGACTCGCCTGCGCCGGCGATGATCAGCCTTTGCGTGCGGAAATTCGTTGCGCAGTCGGAGAGTTGCTCGACGGCGGCAGATGGGAAGCCATCCGCCTCCCATGCCCTGGTCCGCTCCTCATACAGCCGGAAATGCTCTTCCGCCTGCGCGCGATCCTCCGGGCTCAAGGTTTCCGGGTCGAAGCCGAAGTCGAGATCGACGAAGGACACGCAGAGCTCGGGATGGTTTGCCGAACAGTGGTAGCACTCACGATTGTTCTCGATCGTCAGCTTCCAGTTGCCGTCCTCGATCACGTCTGTCTGATGCGCAACCTTCGCATTGCGGATGTCGTAGGGAGCAAGGCGCTCGACCATCGTGCGTTCGAGGACGTCGATGTCCTCTGGTGGGGTGTCGGAAAGGCAGGCATAGATAAGCCCGCCGATCGATTTGAAGGTCACAGGCTTCAGTCCGTGACAGTCCTTGTCGAAGTCCTTGCCCATGTGGGGAGCATAGCTGAGCTCTCCCGTAAGCTCGTAGGTCCAGGTGTGGTAGGGGCAGACCAGCTTTGAAACGATCGTTTTTCCTGCGTCCAACAGGCGCGAGCCGCGGTGGCGGCAGACGTTGTGCAACACCCGAATGTCGCCGTCGTCATCTCGCAAAAGGATGAGGCTCGTCTTGCCGATGTCGATGACAGTGGCATCGCCAGCTTCCGGCACGTCGCAGTCGAGACCGATGCAGATCCAGTGTTTGTGGAAGAAAACGTCGATGTCCGCTTCGAAGACGTCTTCACGCGTATAGAGACCGGCGGGCAGCGAGTGCCCGTTCGTGCGAGCGTCGAGAAGGGCGGAGATGGAAGAGGGAAGTTTGTTTAGCATGAGAGCCCCTTATGCTTGCCTTCATGCAGACTGCTCTTGCTCCCAAGGCTCTTCAACGGCATTAATTCTCACGTTCGCATAATGAATGGTAATGTGACGGGGCATGAAATGCAGTTTCGCAGGCGTTTGCCGTCGATGACGGCGCTGATCATGCTGGAAGCGGTCCTTCGCCGAAAGAGTTTTACCCTTGCGGCAGGCGAGCTCGGGGTTACCCAGGCGGCCGTCAGCAGGCAAATCGCGCTGCTGGAAGAAGAGCTGGGGCAGCCGATGTTCGTGCGCAAGCACCGCGCGATCGAGCCGACTGCCGCCTGCCTCGTGCTGGGTGCGTCGCTCGCGCAGAGTTTCTCGAACATTTCCGATGCGATCGATGCCATCAAGGGGGCGGCCCAGGATGTCGTCACCATCGGCGCGACCGTGGCTTTCTCGTCTTTCTGGTTGCTCCCCCGGCTCGCCGATTTTCGCGCTCAGAATCCGGGCATTCAGATCCGCGTGATCTCCCAGGATGCGAAAATCGATCTGGACAGCGGTGCCGTCGATCTTGCCATCCGTTTCGGGCTGCCACCTTTCAACGACGCAACGGTGATCGCCTCGCGCGGCGATGTCATAATGCTCGTCTGCTCGCCGGACTACCTCGACCGGCGCGGCAACGGCCCATTGGCCGCGACTGACGAGTTCATCGAGACCGATGCTGAAGACCGATCCTGGCTGTCGTGGGGCCAATGGCTCGCCGAACTTGGCGTGCACTTCGAGGTGAAGCCGTCTCTGCGCTTCAGTCACTACACGGAGACGATCTTCGCTGCGCGCGCCGGTCAGGGGGTTGCGCTTGGCTGGGGCACCCTTGTTCAGACATTCCTTGATGACGGCACGTTGGTGGCACTCGATGAGACGAGACTGTCCCCGGAAGGCCGGTACAATGTCCTGCTGCCATTGAAATCCAGAAGGACGGTGGCGATCGACCGGGCCTCGTCGTGGCTTACCGCTGCGCTTCACAAGTGATGGTGCTGCCGTCCTGAGCGACAATGGCCATTGGCTTCAGTCGTGCAAGAAATCTGACACCCGGCCATTTCTTGCGGAGCCAGGCGCGCTGGCCGGGCACCTGCGAGCACGTTTGAAGCCATCCCTAAATTGTCGTTGATATCTAGCGTCCGAGCTTCCTTGAGCAGATCCAGGAAGAGGAAATTCGACCTGTGACTTGACTGTCTATCATATGTCTACATAATGTCTTCCAAAAGGAGATCCAATGATTGACGGCATGATCACCGACCCTCCAAACATCGACCGCAAGGCGAGCCTCGGTCTTGCGCTGCGACAACGGATCCTGACCATGGAGCTTGCTCCGGGCGCGGTCCTGGACGAAGTGGCGCTCAGCGAGGAGTTCGGCCTGTCGCGCCCGCCGGTGCGAGAGCTGATGCGCCAGATGGCCGGCGAAGGCTACATCGAGTTGGAGGCCAACCGGGCCGCTAGGGTCAGCTCGATGAGCTACCAATCCCTGCGGGATTTCTTTCTTCTGGCGCCGATGATCTACATCACGGCAAACAAGCTTGCCGCCGAGAACCGGACCCGGGCGGAACTCGACGCTCTCAAGCAGATCCAGCAATCCTTCCAGAAGGCGATCGATGCCAACGACGTGGAAGGTCGCGTGTTCTACAACGATGAGTTTCATCGCCAGCTCGGCGAAATGGCTCACAACGTCTATCTCGTTCCGAGCCTTCGCAGGCTTCAGATCGACCACGCCAGGATCGGGAAGATCTTCTACACGCATCCAAATACGCCGCGTATGCAGGAGGAGCTCGAACTTGCTTCCAGGCAGCACGAGGAAATGATCGAAGCCGTCGAACGGCGTGACGTCGACGCTGCAGGTGAGCTTGCGCGCCTGCATCTCGAACTCTCTCGCAGAAACATGGCGATGTATGCCACCCCGGAGGGTCTCGAGGCGCCGACGCTCTAGAGGCCGACATCGCGACCTCATCGGCGGGCTTGCCGGGGGGTAAGATTCTGATCAAGCGGCGCGCGACATTCGATCTTCGCGCGGCCGAACAATGCGGGCTGCTCACGGCAATCTTGCACGAGCTTCCGACAGGTTACCCCAGGAGGATCAAACGAATGTCAGAGTTCCAGTTTCCAGGCCTCAATCTCGCGATCACCACGCCTTTCGACGACGCGGGGCGGATCGACTACATCAGTCTGGAACACAACATTGAGCGATATCTGGCGGCTGGCGTTCGCAGCTTCCTCCTCAGTTCGGGGACAGGCATGCACGTCTATCTTTCCAAGGAGGAATCCGAGGGGCTGATCAGACGTGGCGCGCGGATCGTGAACGGTCGGGCCAAAATCATCGCCCAAACCTCTGCGCTTCTGGTTGAAGAGGCTGTCGAGCGCACGGCGCGCGCCCGCGATGCCGGCGCCGAAGGCGTGATGGTTCTTCCGCCGTTCTTCGAAGGGCCGACCGACGACCAGGGCATCGTCGACTTCTATGCCGAGGTTGCCGAGGTTGGCCTTCCGGTGATCGGTTACAACGTTCCGCAGGCTGTCGGTGTCGCGATCACGCCGGAGCTATTGCTCAAGTTAAGCGAAATTCCCGGCTTTTGCGCCGTCAAGGATAGCGGTGGGGATCTCGGCAAGCAGGCGGAACTCATTCGCACCGGCAAGTTCGTCATGAATGGCGCAGACAATCTCGTTCCCTACGCGCTTTATGCCGGCTGCCACGGTCTGATCTGGGGAGGCGCGAACTTTGCGCCCAGAACATGCCTTGCAATCGTCGATGCCGCCGCCAGGGGGAACTGGGCTGAGACCCGTGAGCTCTGGAAGCTGCTCGAGCCAGTGATGGCCCTTCTTTCAAAGGGCGACTACGTTCAAACCGTCTATGCTGCCGCGCATCTGGCCGGATACGGTGCCGGGTCCCCGAGAAAGCCCCTGCGCGCGCTTTCTTCCGATTGCATTCCGGCGCTGCGACAGTCGATCGAAACGCTCATCGAGCGGGAGGCGATTTGACGTGCCGCGCACTTCCAACGAGGTCTTCGTCGCATCCAGGCTTCCGAAATGCGCCGGTGTTTCAGGCTGGGTGGCGACGCTCCCGTCGCGAAGGCCGCATCCAGCGCTGCATGGTTCGTCTACCGCTGATGTCGCGATCATCGGCGCCGGCTTTGCCGGCCTTTCCGCGGCCCGGCGAATTTCGCGCCTCGACCCCTCCGTAGGTGTTGCGATCCTGGAAGCAGGGATCGTCGGTGAGGGGCCTGCAGGTGCGAATTCGGGCTTCATCATCGATCTTCCGCACGAGGTCTCCGCCGACGATTTCAATGGAGAATCCGAGGACAGGTTCAGGCAGTCCGTGCTGATACAGCGCTCGGCGATTGCCTTGGCCATGGAAATGGCCGTCGAATATGGCTGGGGCGGCGACATTTTCGACCCGTGCGGGCGATATAGTGTCGCGATCAGTCCCGAAGGCGACAAGCACCTCACGGATTACGCAGCGCGTCTTTCCAGGATGGGCGAGGATCACCGGTTGCTGAGTGCCGGCGACATTGCGGCCGTGACCGGATCGTCCGCCTACACGTCCGGTCTCTTTATGCCCGGTACGGTTATTGTTCAACCGGCCGCCTACATTCGCGCTGTTGCCGACGGCTTGAACGAGCCGATCAGACTTTACGAGCAGACGCCGGCGCTTTCGTTCGAGCGTTTCGGGAACGGCTGGCTCATCAAGACGCCGCAGGGCTCGGTGCAGGCGGAAAAGATCATCCTGGCAAACAATGGTCACGCGGAAAGCTTCGGTTTCTTCCGGGGGCAGCTTTTGCATGTCTTCACATACGCCTCGCTTACCGAAGAGTTCGATCCCTCCCGCCTTGGCGGAGAACGGAAATGGGCGGCAACGCCAGCTCTGCCGATGGGAACCACCGTTCGCCGTATCAACACGACAGGCGGTGACCGGATTCTGATCCGCTCGCGTTACAGCTACAATCCGGGCATAGAGGTGAATGACGCCGCGATCGTGCGGGCCGGGCACCTGCATGACGGGAAGTTTGTTCAGCGTTTCCCCAGCCTCCATGGTGTGGGAATGCAGCATCGCTGGGCGGGCGCCATGGCTCTGACACGCAATCATGTCCCGGCCTTTGGCGAAATCGCGCGCAACGTGTTTGCCGCATGCGGCTGCAACGGCCTTGGGGCCTCGAACTCGACGGCATCGGGAATTGCTGCCGCCGAAATCGCTCTGGGTCACGAGTCCGAACTCGGCCGGGTCTACGCCAGACTGGCCGCGCCGACAGCACTGCCGCCGCAGCCGCTCACAACGATCGGCGCCAAGCTCCATCTTGCGTATCGCGAATGGCGTGCCGGGGCAGAGTGATCGCCGGGTCCGTCCTAAATTTTTTTAGTACTCTAAAGCGCCAAGCCATCGGCCTCGTTAGAGAAAGCCGCGCTGGAGCTGGGTGCGCGCCACCGCTTGTGGCCCTCGATCATTCGCTCTTGGACGACGCGAGCCCCAGCCGGTCGCCATCGTTGATCTGCACCTTTCCCCGCTTTTCCAAGGCCAATTTTGGACACCTCGCTCCCGTTTTTGCGGACAATGAAATGGAAAAATACGAAGTTGTATCAATCACATATATACAAGTTCCTCTGAAATTGTATTTCCATGGAACTTTTATTGTGTACTCAAAGTACACAATTTATTGACAGCATATTAGATGCGTGCCATGTTTAAGCCATAGCCCAACCAACGGCGTGGAGTGACGCATGGCGAAGACCGTGAAGAGCAACCTGTACGAGGACTTGAAACGTCAGATCCTGACGATGGAGCTCGATCCAGACGCCGATCTCGACGAAGCCAGCCTGAGCGAACGCTATGGCCTTTCCCGGACGCCGGTGCGTGACATCTTCAGGCGGCTGGCGGGCGAGGGCTATGTCGACATTCGCGAGAACCGCGGCGCGCGCGTCATTCCGATGAACCACGCCACCCTCAGAAACTTCTTCCTGGTCGCGCCGATGATCTATGCGGCCATCGGTCGTCTGGCGGTGCAGAACTTCAAGTCACAGCAGCTGGCAGACTTGAAGCGGACGCAGGATCGCTTCCGCAAGGCGAGCGCGAACGGCGATGCGCTGGACATGGTCCTCGAGAACAATCGTTTCCACGAGATCTTCGGTGAGATGTCGGCAAACGTGTACTTGCAGCCAAGCCTCGGCCGTCTGCTCATCGACCACGCCCGAATTGGCCACACCTTCTTCCGACCGAAGAACGAAGACATGAAGCGCAGACTTCAGCTGGCGGTCGAACACCATGATGCATTCATCGAAGCGCTTTCGGCGCACGACGAAGATGCCGTCGTCGATCTCGTCTTCGAGCACTGGGAATTGTCCCGCGAGAACATGGAGATGTTCATCGCGCCGCAGGGGCTCAAGGCGGACGTCCTGATCGGCAGTCCCGCCGCCAAAACATTGGAGAAATCACAGTGAAGTTCGAGGGGATCTATACCCCGGCCATCACGCCGCTCGATGCAAGCGGACAGATTGACCGGAAGGCTTTCGCGGCGGTGCTGGAGTCTCTGATCGAGGCCGGGGTTCACGGGATTATCGTCGGCGGATCGACCGGCGAGTACTACGCCCAGACAAGCCAGGAGCGCTTCGACCTGGCGTCCCATGCGAAGGACGTCATCGCAAACCGCTTGCCGCTCATCATCGGAACGGGCGCGACCAGGACTGAGGATTCCGTCGAATACGCGAAGGCCGCCAAGGAAATCGGCGCCGATGCTATCCTCGTTTCCACGCCTCCCTATGCGCTCCCGACCGAGCGGGAAAATGCGGTTCACGCGCTCACCATCGACCGTGCGGCCAATCTGCCGATCATGCTTTACAACTACCCGGCTCGTATGGGCGTGGTGATGGGCGAGGAGTATTTCTCGCGCGTCGGCAAGTCGAGGAATGTCGTCGCCATCAAGGAAAGTTCCGGCGACATGAGCAACCTGCATCTGCTCGCCAGGAAGTTCCCGCATATCGCGCTTTCCTGTGGCTGGGACGATCAGGCGCTGGAGTTCTTCGCGTGGGGCGCAAGAAGCTGGGTTTGCGCGGGATCGAATTTCCTGCCGAAAGAGCATGTCGCTCTCTATGAGGCCTGTGTGGTCGAGAGGAATTTCGACAAGGGCCGCGCCATCATGGCCGCGATGTTGCCGCTGATGGACTTCCTCGAATGCGGCAAGTTCGTCCAGTCGATCAAGCACGGCTGCGAGATCATCGGCCTTGGGGCCGGTTCGGTGCGCGCGCCGCTTCGCCCGCTCAATTCGGAAGAAAAGCGAACACTCCAGACCGTCGTTGCCACCTTGAAGCGCACGGTCGGCCAGATCACGTCGGGAGCCAATTGTCATGCATGAACCATTGACCGCCGCCGAATACAGGGCGATCGCAGCCGACATACAGTTTCCGACGAACGCGTTCATTGATGGCGCATTCCGTCCGGCACGCTCTGGCAAGACTTTCAAGTCCAGCAATCCCGCAACCGGCGAGACCCTTGCCATAGTTGCAGCCTGTGACAGCACGGACGTCGATTATGCCGTACTCAAGGCGAGGGAGGCGTTCGATGATGGCCGCTGGCGGCTGCGCTCGCCATCCGAGCGCAAAGGCGTGCTCTTGCAGCTTGCCAAGCTGATTGAGCGCAATCGTCACGAGCTTGCCGTGATGGAAAGCCTCGATAGCGGCAAGCCGATCCGCGAGTGCCAGACAGTCGACGTGCCTGATACCATTCATACGCTGCGCTGGCATGCCGAGCTGGTTGACAAGCTCTACGACAACACGGCGCCCGTCGGATCGAATGCGCTGACAATGATCGTGCGTGAGCCTGTCGGCGTCGTCGGCTGCGTTCTGCCCTGGAACTTTCCCCTCCTTATGCTTGCATGGAAGATCGGCCCCGCTCTCGCTGCGGGATGCTCCGTCGTCGTCAAACCCGCTGAGGACACGACGCTGACGACGCTTCGCATCGCCGAGCTTGCTCATGAGGCGGGCATCCCCGCCGGCGTCTTCAACGTCGTCACCGGAAGCGGCAAGGATGTCGGCGAGCCACTCGGCATGCACATGGACGTCGATATGATCGCCTTTACGGGTTCGACGCCGACGGGGCGTCGCTTCCTGCGCTATGCGGCGGACTCCAATCTGAAGCGCGTGGTACTCGAATGCGGCGGCAAGAATCCGGCAGTCGTTCTCGACGACGCTGAAGATCTCGACCTTGTCGCCGAGCAGGTCGTCAATGGCGCCTTCTGGAACATGGGCGAGAATTGCTCGGCCACATCGCGGCTGATCGTGCATGAAAGGGTCAAGGACGAGCTGCTCAACCGGATCGGCGCTTACATGCGTGAATGGAAGACCGGCGACCCACTCGACCCGGAAAACCGCATCGGTGCCCTCGTCAACAAGGCTCATTTCGAAAAGGTCGCTTCCTTCCTCGACGATGCGAAGAAGGAAAAGCTTTCTGTCGCGCACGGCGGCAAGACGCGCGACGGCATCTTCGTCGAGCCAACGGTGGTCGAAGGCGTCACCCCGTCCAGCCGGCTTTTCAAGGAGGAGATTTTCGGGCCGGTTCTCTCGGTGACGACCTTCAATTCCATCGCCGAGGCGATCGCCCTCGCCAACGACACGAATTACGGTCTGACGGCTTCGATCTATACCGGAAGTCTCAAGAACGCGATCAAGCTCTCACGCGAAATCCGCGCAGGCGTTGTGACAGTCAACTGCTTCGGGGAAGGGGACGCGACGACTCCGTTCGGCGGCTACAAGGAGTCCGGCTTCGGCGGTCGCGACAAGTCCATCTTCGCCCACGACAATTACTGCGAGCTGAAGACGATCTGGATCGACGTTTCCGATCGCTCGGTCGACGAGACGATCCGATGACGAAGACTGTGGTCAGACGGCTTCCTGCTGAATCCGGCGTCTCTGGCTGGGAGGCGATCAGCAACCGCATCGCCCCCATGCGGACGCTCGAAGGCAGCGTGGCGGCCGACTGGCTCATCGTCGGCGCGGGGTTTGCCGGATTGTCCGCGGCGCGACGACTTTCGCAAATCCGACCGCACGACAAGATCGTCGTCATGGAAGCCGGCGAGGTGGCAAAGAGCACGGCAGGCCGAAATTCCGGTTACATGATCGATGTGCCGCACAACCTCTCGGCGGGCGAATATTCCGGCGCCAGCGAAGCGGCAACGACGCTTGAGATGGCGCAAAACCGCTTTGCGATCGATTTCGCAAAAAGTGCTGCGGACGAATACGGGATGTCCCGGGAAACATTCGACCCGTCGGGCAAGATCAATGCCGCTGCAACGGCGAGGGGAATAAGGCTGAACGTCAGCTATGGCGAGTCGCTCCGGCGCATCGGCGAAAAGCACATGTTTCTCGATCGAGCCCAAATGCGCGAGCTCACAGGCTCGGACTACTACCTTGGCGGCCTCTACACGCCCGGTGCGGTCATGATCCAGCCAGCTGACTACGTCCGCGGCTTTGCGGCCGGGGTCGGGCAACGTGTGACGATCTTCGAGCGCTCGCCTGTGACGGAACTGCGGCGTGAGGGAGGGACCTGGACCGCCAAATCGCCAAACGGGGCAGTCACAGCGCCGAAGGTCATCCTGGGCGTCAACGGACATATCGAGGACTTTGGCCATTTTCGCGGACGGCTGATCCATATATTTGCCTACGCCTCGATGACGGCACCGTTTGCCGCGGACGATGCTGCGCACGCAGCTTCCGGACAAGACCGGTGGGCCTTGCTCCCGGCCGATGCCATGGGAGCGACGGTTCGCAAGATCACATCGAACGGCCTTTCGCGGATCGTGCTTCGGACGAAATACACCTATGACAGAACGATCACCGTCACCGACAAGCGCCTTGCCAAGCTCGCGGCCGCTCATCGTCGGTCGCTGGATGCGCGCTTTCCGAAATTGACCGATTTGCCGTTCCAATACAGTTGGGCCGGACGTCTCTGCCTCAGTCGCAATCATGTGCCGGCCTTCGGCGAAATCGACGACGGCTTGTTCTCGGCCTGCTGCGAAAATGGCCTCGGGACCGTGAAGAGCACGCTTGCCGGCGTGCTGGCGGCCGAGCTGGCGACAGGAACCGGATCGGAACAACTCGACAAATACATGGATCATGCGGCGCCCACGAGACTGCCGCCCGAGCCGCTGGCATGGCTGGGGATCAATTCTGTGATCCGGTTGCAGGAATTGCGTGCAGGCCGCGAGGGATGATCCCTCGCCGCGCAATGTGAAGACTGAGGCTACCCGCACGTCTTCAATGAAAATGGGAACAAAGAACTAGGAGTAAGAGCAATGAAGGCTTTGTGGAAAGCGCTCTGCGCGGCTGCGATGGTCGGGATCAGCATTCTTCCTGCCCGGGCGGAAGAAAAGACGATTACGATGGGCACGATGTCATGGGAAGACCTGACGCCCATCACCGGTATCACCAAGAAGGTTCTCGAAGACGCCGGCTATACCGTCAAGGTGACCGAGTTCTCCGAATGGGGCATCGCCTATGCTGCTCTTGCCAAGGGCGACATCCAGGTTCTCACCTCGCAGACAGACTATGTCGCTCAGGATTACTGGAACAAGAACAAGAGCCGTCTGGAGAAGATCTCACCGGTTTCGCACGGTCTCTACCAGGGCATCGCCGTCCCGAAATACGTTCCGATCGACTCTCTGGAACAGCTCAATGAGAACGCCGACAAGTTTGGCGGCAAGATCATCGGCATCGAGCCGGGCGCCGGCCTGATGCGGGACTCCTCCAACGCCGTCAAAGACTACGATATCAAGTTGCAGCTTGTCGAAGGCAGTACGGCTGCAATGACGGCGGCGCTCAAGTCGGCCTATGACCGCAAGGAATGGATCGCCGTCACGATCTGGGAGCCGTCATGGATGGTCCAGAAATACGAGGTGAAGTATCTCAAGGATCCGAAGGGCGTCTTCCCTCCGCCGCAGAGCTACTACTGGATCGGCCAGAAAGGCTTTTCCGAAGAGAACCCTCACGCCCGTGAGGTCATGGCAAGCGTCTACGTCCCGATCGCCGACATCACCGCCATCAACGGCGAGGTCAAGGACGGCAAGACAATGGATCAGGCCGTCGAGGGCTGGATCGCAGCGCACGCTGACCTGATCAAACGCTGGGAAAACATCAAGAAGAACTAGTTGCGCAGGGCCGTCCGATCCGGTCGGACGGCCTTTGAAGCCCAACGAGAAAAGCCAGCACCAATTGGCTCAAGGGGATCGCTATGAAAGCCGCAAATGCCGATACCAATGAAGTCCTGATTGACTGCCAATCCCTCTGGAAGGTCTTTGGAGACAAGTCTGCCGCCGCCATGAAATCGATCACCGAGCGCGGCCTTGGCAAGAAGGACGTGCTGAAGGAGTTCAACTGCGTCGTCGGCGTTTCCAACGCCAGCCTGCAGGTCCGGCGCGGCGAGATCTTCTGCATCATGGGCCTGTCCGGCAGTGGAAAGTCGACGCTCATCCGATTACTCAACAAGCTGATCACGCCAAGCGCCGGAAAGGTGTTCGTAAAGGGCAAGGATATTGCCGCCTTGTCTCCGGGCGACCTCCGGCAGATGCGCGCCAAGAACATCGGCATGGTATTTCAAAGCGTTGCTCTGCTCCCGCACCGTACGGTGCTCGAAAATGCGGCCTTTGGGCTGGAAGTTCAGGGCATCCCCAAGCCCGAGCGCAACAAGACCGCCAAGGCTGCGCTGGAGACGGTCGGCCTGGCAGACTGGGTCGACCGTTACCCGAAGGAATTGTCCGGCGGCATGCAGCAACGCGTCGGCCTGGCCCGCGCGCTTGCCTCCGATCCGGAAATCATCCTCATGGACGAACCTTTCAGCGCGCTTGATCCGCTGATCCGTCGCCAGCTTCAGGACGAGTTTCGCCAACTCACAAAATCGCTCGGCAAGTCCGCCGTCTTCATCACCCATGACCTCGACGAAGCGATCCGCATCGGCGATCGCATCGCCATCATGAAGGATGGCGTCATTATCCAGACAGGTACCGCCGAGGAGATCATTCTCAATCCGGCGGATGACTATGTCGCCGAGTTCGTCGCAGGCATATCGCGACTTCACCTGATCAAGGCGCACTCCGTGATGCACAGCGTCAGCGAGTTTCAGCGCAGGGAGCCACACAACGACATCTCATCGCTGGTACGAACCACGCCGGACGCCGACATCGACGAACTGATCACGTTGACCATGCAGACAGACCGCGACGCTATCGCCGTCGTCGACAACGATCAGGTTGTCGGCGTCGTCACGCCGCGCAGCCTCCTCATGGGCGTCAAGGGCACCTCCAACAGCGATCGCGTGGCCGCCTGATCGCAGAACGGGAGCTGAGTGACATGGACATATCAAGCTTCACAGACATCTTCGACGAATGGACAGACACCGCGCTCGAGTGGGTAAGCGAAAACGGAGAATCCCTCTTCGACTACGTCAGGTGGGTTCTTGAGGGCCTCTACGATGGGATCCTCTGGTTGCTGCAGCTTCCGCCATTCTACGTCGTCGCAATCGTGGTGGCGCTGGTGGGCTGGCGGCTGGTGAACGCCTGGTTTGCGATCCTCAGTGGCGTTGCGCTCTTCCTCTGCTTTTCCATGGGGCTCTGGTCCGAGACGATGAGCACCCTGGCACTGGTTCTGACGGCGACGGTGATTGCGCTCGCGGTCGGCATCCCTGTCGGGATACTGGCAGGCTTCTTTACGGCACTCGACCGGTTCATGGAACCGGGTCTGGACCTGATCCAGACGCTTCCGCCGTACATTTATCTCCTGCCTGCCATCGCGCTCTTGGGCTACGGCCCGGCGACAGCGCTTATCGCCACCATCGTGGTTGCCATGCCGCCGGCAATCCGGCTGACCTCGCTTGGTATCCGCATGACGCCAAGGGAGTTCATCGAGCTTGGTGAGGCAAGCGGAATGCGCCCGAGCCAGATGTTTTTCAAGATCCGCCTGCCATTTGCTCTTCCCAGTATCATGGCTGGCATCAACCAGAGCCTGATGATGGCGTTCGGCATGGTCGTCATCGCCGGCATCGTCGGGTCCGGCGGCCTTGGCGAAACGATCTACGGCGCGATCCGCACGCTCGACATCGCGACATCCATCAACGGGGCGATCGCCATCGTCGTTCTGACCATGGTCATCGACCGCATGACCCAAAGTGCGGGCCGGCTTGGCGCAGGGAGGCATTCATGAACCCTTCGATACTCGAGTTTTCGCCCGGGGCTTTCCTCGCTCCGGCGGTCGACTGGCTGAACACGAACCTGCACCCCTTGTTCGCTGCAATCAGCTATGTGGTGGAGGCCGTCCTGTCGGCAATCGAGGCAGCGCTCCTGTTCGTCCCGCCTTTCGCCCTTATTGCGATTGTCGTCGTCGCGGCCTTCCTTGCGGTCAATCTTCGCGCGGCTATCCTTGCCGGCTTGTGCCTGGGTTTTTGCCTGATCGTGGGGCTTTGGACGGCATCGATGCAGACCGTCGCACTGGTGACGGTCGCCGTCTTGATCTCCGTCCTCATCGCGTTTCCGATTGGCGTCCTCTGCTCGCGTTACAAGACCCTCGAAGCCTTCGTGCGCCCAGTTCTCGACGTAATGCAAACCGTGCCGCCGTGGGTCTATCTCATCCCCGCTGTGATGATCTTCAGCCTTGGGCGGGTGCCGGCCATCATCGCAACGATCGTCTACGGTATACCGCCGATGCTTCGATTGACGACTTTGGCATTCAACCAGGTGCCGCACGAATACGTCGAGCTTGGCAGCGCCATCGGAGCGCCCCCTCGTTCCGTGCTCTGGAAGATTGAAATTCCGCTCGCCAAGCAGACGCTCTTGGTCGGCCTCAACCAATGCATTCTTCTTTCCCTGGCCATGGTCGTTCTGGCGGGCCTGGTGGGGGCAGGTGGCCTTGGCGCCGAGGTGACGCGCGGTCTGACCCGCATGGAAATGGGACTGGGCTTGCGCGCGGGTCTCGCAATCGTGGCTGTTGCTCTCTTGCTCGATCGAGTGAGCCGTGGTCTTTTCGATCGCGACAGAGGACCTCGGGCGGCCTGACATGAAGGAGATTGAGATGCGACCAGAAGGCTATCGGCAGGCAGGAGCCGTCGGCAAATCCGCCAGCCGACTGAAGGTTGGTTTTGTTCTTGCCCGGTCTTTCACGCTTTCGGCGTTCGCGCTCTTTGTCGATACGCTGCGGCTTGCCAGCGACGAGCATGATCGTTCCGGACGCGTGATGGCGGACTGGCAGGTGCTCGGAAGTACGAGGCACCTGATCGCCTCCAGCTGTGGCGTGCAGGTGGCCCCGACGTCGGATTTCGTGGACCCGGCGAGGTTCGATTACATTGTGGTCGTTGGTGGGCTTCTCACGGCGAAGGATCCGGTCGACCACGATACGATCAGGTTTCTCAAGCGTGCGGATGCCGCCAAAATCCCGTTGATCGGTCTCTGCACCGGATCGTTCATTCTTGCCGATGCGGGACTGATGGCCGCCCACGAGACCTGCGTGAGCTGGCTCCACTACAAGGAGTTTCGCGAGCGCTTTCCCGACCTCGCCGTGCGGTCGGATCGGATATTCAATCTGGATCGGCAACGCGGCTCCTGTGCCGGTGGCAGCAGTGCGGCCGATATCGCGGCAACCCTGGTGCGGCGGTACATCAGCCGGGAGGCCGAGAGAAATGCCTTGGAGGTCCTCCAGATCGAGAAGGCGCGGTCCGCCGGCGACATTCAACCCCGGCGCCCGCTACACGACGACTACGAAGATAACCGCGTCAAGGCGGCAATGATCCTGATGGAGCAGCATGTCGAGGGGGGCATGACCATTCCCAGGCTCGCGACGTCGGTTCGCCTGTCGCGGCGACAGCTCGAGAGACTGTTTTTGGAGAAGGCGGGGATGTCTCCCGCGAAAGCCTATACGCGCGTTCGAATGGAGAGGGCACGCGCGCTGCTTGTGCAATCGAAGGCCTCCCTGATCGAAGTCGCGCTCGATGTCGGATACGAGAACGCCTCCCACTTCACCCGCACGTTCAAACGCATATTCGGCCAGACGCCAACGCAACTTCGTGCCTCTGCACTGGGGTTTCAATAGATGCGCAAGGTCGGAACAATCAGCGAGTTGTGGCGCTACCCAGTCAGTTCCACCGCAGGCGAACTGATCGAGCAATGCGAGGTCACGGCGACCGGTGTCGTCGGCGATCGCCGGCTTGCGCTCGTTGATGCAGCGACGGGTGTCGCTGCTCATCCTGAGCGCGACAAGCGATGGCAGAAAGCGATCTTCGTCAGATCGAGGACCATCTGGGATGGCACCGTGGAAATCAAGTTGCCGGGCCACGACTGGCTGTCCGTCGATGCGCCGGGGCTGACGGAAGCTCTCACGGGGTTCTTCGAGTTCGAGGTAACTGTAAAGCCCTATGAACGCGCAAGGCCGGCGGATGATCGAACCAACTTCGCCATCGACCGGTATGACGTTTCACCGCTTCACCTTCTGACAAGCGCGTCGGTCGACCAATTGAAGGCCATCCATCCCAACGGAGATCCCGACCGGCGCAGATTTCGCCCGAACATTTTTCTTGAAACCGAGCCGGATCTCTCCGGCTTCGCCGAATTGCAGTGGGTCGATGCACCTGTCCGTCTCGGACATGTCCGCGCAACGGTGATTGCACCGACCAAACGATGCGGGTTTACGATCATCGCTCAGGACGGACTGGAGAACGATCCGGAAATCCTCCGAAATGTGATGAAGTTTGGTAACCGCAACATGGGCGTCTACTGCCGACCCAACGAGCCAGGGGTTGTCCGTGTTGGAGATGCCGTTTTCATTTCCGCATGACCGTCCGGCTGCATCCCTCAGCTTAAGGCTGTCATCCTCGTTGAACCTTTGGGCCGCCAGCGAAGGCCGACATGACCGATCAACACTGAACGAGAAACCAGCGGGATTGAAACTTCGCCTTGGCGAATGAGTAGTTTTCAAGCTCACACCCGTTTGCAGTCCTCGCCAAGGCCGTGGCCAGCGCCACGTTGACGTTGCAACGAGGCGCTGAGACCTGAGAAACATCAGCCAATTGCTACTGGCAAACGCGCATGCTCTCCATATGCCATCCACCATCGTAGGCATTCGGCACCCGCCGGTCTTCGAACCAGCAACGCGGCGGTGGTGGAGGCGGCGGATCGATGTAGCGCGGCTCGCTGTTGTTTACGATCGCGCCACCGATCAACCCACCGATGACGCCGGCAGCCAGACCACCGGCAATCGCGGCGCCATTGTCGTGATGGTGATGGCGTCGCGGTGGAGGCGGCGGATCGTCATAATGTGGCCTTCGCCACTCCTGGGCAGACGCAGGCGCTGCCATCGGCAATAGAGCGGCAACGCCGCAAGAGGCCATGACTGCCCAGGTAAGTATCGTTTTCATTGCAACTCCGATATCGGGTAGTGGATTTGAAAAATTGCTTAAGGTGGCCGGATCACACACCAGCGACCTTATCCTGGTTCTTGGTGTCAAAGTCGGCGGCATCATGGCGCGCCTCAACAAGAGCCCAAACGGGAGTAAGGATAGCCAAATGTCGCCTGATGAGCCTTCAACCAGTCAAGCCTTCTTCGAACTCCTTGCGCAAAGCTTTCTGCGTGCTGTCGGCCGACCGCTTGTTGAGCCAGGGCAGGGAGCCGAATGGCTCTACCTTGACGCCCCTTTTGTGGTTGTCGCTCACAATACCGAGCCGGATCCTCGGTTCATTTATGCAAATCTCACGGCACAGCGATGTTTCGGATACTCGTGGGACGAGTTTACGAAATTACCTTCTCGATTATCTGCTGAAGCTCCGGATCGACTGGCGCGCCAGGCACTTCTCGATGCAGTCGCACGGCAAGGATTTATCGCGAATTATCGTGGGCTTAGAGTTCGCAAGTCCGGCGCGCATTTTTGGATGGAGGACGGGCTCGTCTGGGAACTGCGGTCAGAAGCCGGAATTCGGCTGGGGCAGGCTGCCACGTTCTCCAGCTGGACGGAAGCATAAGCTTATTGGGGAGCGCACCGGGACCAATGGCATGCCGGATTGCCTGGCCAGTGACTTGGAGTTCCACGGCAATCACCTGGTGTTTGCGCCGTTGATGTCGGCATGAAACTCGCGAGACGGCACTTACCCATTCGTCTCCTCGTGCATTGCGATTGCGTCCCTGCTTCTTGCTTTACCAACCACGCCACGTCGAAAGTGCGATCGAGACGCCTTTGCAGAATTTACGGAAACGGAGTCGAGATCGAGGCGGTTGTGATCGGATCAGCAACGTGCCTGCCGTAGGGGTTGATGGCGCCGGGAACGATGAGAAGGCGTGCGGCGTAGCCCTCGGCGCGAACGCATTGCAAATCGCGCAAGAGGCTTTGACACACATGGGTCAAGAATCGGTGGTCCTTGAGCAACTTCGCATGCAGAAGATCAGGATCTGCCCGCTCGTCTGTGCCCAAAATTACCAAGAACGAGACGGTCTTTGCGTGGCAATAACAGCACCCGCAAAACGCACAATTAAAAACCCAGTCACCCCACCGACAAAAACTCAAAAGGCAAGCTCAGGCACCTGCCCCGCGGACGCTCACATCGCTGCACGCGAGGCAATTTCCGCGCGGCAGTGGACGTGGGCGAACCGCAATGACCTTTACGCATTCCTGTGGCCGCGACCTTTCTTGTCGCCGTCCTGGCCGCGGAATGCGCTGGACTTGCAGTTGGGGTTAGGCCGCCAATCGCAGAACCCCTTTCAGGAGCTTTCTTAGTGGGCTTCAATAGTTTGACAAACTTTGCCATCACAGGGTAGCCTGAGACCTCAAGGAGACTCTAATGGCAACCATGAATGTATCCCTGCCGGACCCGATGAAAGACTGGGTCGAAGCGCAAGCCAAGACCGGTCGATACTCGAACGCGAGTGACTACGTTCGAGACCTTATCCGCAGAGACCAGGCCCGGACTAACAAAATTGCGGAGATGCAACGTTTCGTCGATGACGGAATCAAAAGCGGCGAAGGAGGCCGTTCGAAGGACGAGTTGTTTTCCGCTGCCGTTGCGCGTGCCGAGATCACCCGCAGACGTGATTGATGCCATTCAGGCTCTCTGTTGAAGCGGAAGAGGATATCGTCTCAATCGCCGAACAAGGTATCCGCAACTTCGGATCCTTGGCCGCCAAACGATATCACGATGAGCTTTTTGATGTGCTCGATCTCATAGCCGCGAGTCCTCGAATGACGCGTGAGCGCCATGAGATTTCGCCGCCTGTCAGAATCCATACATTCAAGGCTCACCTGGTAATCTATCGGATCAACGATGATGGGAGCGTTCTCGTGATCCGTATCCGTCATGGTCACGAAGATTGGATTGGAGACTCCCTCTAACGCGCCGCAGTATCGCGTTTTGCAACTAAGGCTTTGGACTTCCCGGTAGCAGAGCTTCCCAACCGCAACTATAGGATGCCACCTCGACTTACGTCGATCCGCTCCAACACTGATCAGGACGATCTTGCCAAAGGGACAGCCGGATAACACAGCCGAAGATGTGACCGTGTTGCTCTCAGTGGTGAAGAGTGCCTATCGGCAGACAGCATCTGTTTCCTACAGTCGGACATGTGGATCCGCGTCTGATGGAGAGGCATTCGACACTATCGCACGATTTCTATTTGCTGACACGGAGGTTGGAGAGTGAATCCCCGATCTGCTTGAAGGCCGACTGAAGCGCGGCCGTTGTCGGCGAGTTGAAGAAGAAGGCGTTCTGGCTGGCGCAGTTGCGCAGGAGGTCCTGGGTGGCTTCGCTGGGCCCATTGAAGGCGATCGTGTAAATGATGATGCCGGAGTTCTTCATCGCCGTGCAGACCGAGGACAGACGGTTGTCGAGTTCCGTCTCCGCGGCCGTCTCGTTGCTCGTCCCAAGTTTCTTGTCGGCCAGCCAGCCATAAGCGCTGTAGACGTTTGCCGACATCGTGTTCTCGCCGTCGGTCATGATGACTGCCGCCTTGTTCATGTTCTTCGAGTAGTAGTCGAGAGGCAGATTGTAGGTCGACATGTCGCCGCCCCAGAGGCCACGCCATTTGGGAGACAGCATCCGCCAGCCCCACACGGCCCCGAAATTGATGTGGGTGTTGCCCACCGCCTTCATTGCCGCGATGGCGGCAACAACCGTTGCTTTCTTGGGCGTCAGGCGCGTCACTTCGGCGGGGCAGTTCTTGTTGGGGCCGAGGGACGTGGTGAGAGGGTCGGAGTATTTACCCTTTCTGATCCAGTTGTTATCCGTGCCGTCTGGCCAGTAGTAGGGCGTGATTGGCTTGCTGGAGGGAACCGCGTCAGAAATGTCGTCGGCCTTGACGGCCTGCGCCTCGACGCAGCCACCCCATGAGCCACCCGTTGATGTCGATCCCCAATCGTGCGCGGCGATGGAGCCCGATTTCATCCAGCCGGCATGGCTCGTGCCGACATTGACCGACTGCGAGAACGGAACGATGCCCACATAGAGGTTCTCGGCAACTGCGTCGTCGCCATAGAGGATGTTCACCAGGGTGTTGGCCGCAGACTTGAGGCTCTCGAGCGGCGTTCCGGACATGGAGCCGGTGTTGTCGAGAACAAGTGCCAGTTCAAGGCCATTGGTCGATCGTTCGATGACGCTTTCCGCGCTGGTGCTGATCGTCTGGACGCCGAGGATTTTCATCAACGTCGCGGGAGCGCTGGCCGATGCCTTGACGGTCAGTGTCTTGTTGTCCGAGCTAATGGTCCAGGTCAGGCTGTCGAGCGTCCCGCCAATCTCCCCATTGTTGAAATTGGCGACCGCAAACTTTCGCAGCTCCACGTCGATGGTGGCGGTGTCCAGCTTGGCAACGGTCGAAAGAGCGCCGGCGTCGATGGCGCGCTGAAGGCTCGAATGGAGAAGCATCAGGCGGGCCGCGTCGATGCCGAACCCCGTTGCCCCGATCAGCGCCAGGCTGACGATGCCGACGAAGGGGAGGACGGCACCTTCCTCGGCCTTGCGGAAGCGGGAGATCATGGACATCAACGACATTGGATCATCCTTTCCTTGTGGACTAGCAACCGGGCGCGCTCGTGAGGCTGCCGAGACGGGGGCGAAAGACCGCTGTCTTGTAGAGTTGCGTCTCGACCGGCATAAAATTGGAAAATAGCGGGGTGTAGCGATAGAAGACCTCGGCGACGATCACATTGTCGGTCGCATCGAGGGTGAGGTTGCCCGGAAGTGTGGCGGCCTTGGTGACGACACCGATCTTGCTCGTCTGGGCGTCAGAGCCGCCTTTGCACTGCCACGCAACGACCGGTGCCGCGCCGCCCGTGCGGGAAACCGACGTCAGGATCACGTAGCCGTTCTCCTTGAAGTCTTCGTTTCCCATGACCTCGGATGAAACCGAAAAGATCGAAGTGATGTCCGACGACGTGATCGCTTCGTATCGCGCAACCGCATCCGCTACCGTCGATGCCATCTGCGCTGTCTGGAAGTGCGAGCGGGCATAGAGGCTGATTTCGCTGCCGCCGCAGAGAAGGAGTAGCAGCACGGGCGTGATGATCGCCATTTCGATGCCTGCAACGCCCTCCTCGTTTACCGCCAGCCGACGAGCTATGGAAGAGAGAACGCGCAAGGGCTTGGAGATCAGGTCAGTACGGCTCATTCTGCACCACCGCTGTTGCCGTCAGTTCGACGGTGCCGTCGTTGCCAACGAGCTGCTTGAGGACGGGAGTGTGGAAGGTCCACGGGTAGGTTACGGTGTAGAGGACGACTTGTGCCGTACCGCCGTAGCCGTTCGCCCCCTGGTCGATGTCGTAGACACCGTTCCCATTGACGTCGGTGAAGTTTTCGCCATCGTCGCGAACGCCGTTGCCGTTCTTGTCTGTGAATGGCTCGGGCTTTTTGAGAGCATCGAAGCCCTTGTAGGACAGGCTGGTGATGACGAGCTTGTCGGCATCCATGAATACGCCCGCCTGGTTGCGAATTTTCGCCTTTACGGTCGCATCCTGTGTCGAGTTCTCCGACACAAACCCCGTTCGGCCGGTCCTCGCTGCGTCATAGGTAGCGTTTTTGAGAACGATATCGGCAGCAAAGGCAATGCCGGACTCGACAATAGCGAATGTCAGGAAAATAAGAACGGGAGCGATGATTGCGAATTCGACTGCGGTCGCTCCGTCCACCGCGGTGCGGAAGCGCGTCAATACAAGTCCCCTCACGAAACACCCCATTCGCATCCATTCCGCGATCTTTTGGATGTTCTAGCGCCGAAACTTTCATAGGAATGTAACGCGATAGATAAAATTCTATGCAACTGTGCCTTTTATCAGCAATTAGCGACATGCCGGCCGAACTGAAGGCGTCTGAGTATGGCGATCGGTTTCACGGGAGAACCTCCCATGAAAATCCAAGTTCGTGCCCGGTATGCCTCCCGAGGTATCCACAACGACCTCAAGCAGCGGGCTCGTGGGGAAGGGCTCCCGGCCAAGCGCGTCCTTTGAGCCGGCTGGGCGTTTCAGCTCTGGACGCCTCGGTTGGCGATCAGCGCAGCCCGGGCGGCAGCGAATGAGAATAGAGGGAAATGGCGCTCTTACGGCGCCGGCAACTGGCGCCATAGGTGAAGAGCAGGCGATCGCCGTCCTGATCGAGGAGGCCCGCGACCACCGGTTTCGTCGCCCCCGGCAGCCTATTCCAGACAAAGGCTTCGGTAGTATCCGCCTTAGAAGTCATCATCGACCTCCCTCACGGCGTAGCGGACGCTCTTGGGCAGCAGGGTCAGTTTTTCGTCGAGGCGGGCATTATGCATCTCTAGGGTGCGCTCGTCGTAGTCGAACAGGCGAACGCCGACTAGCGAAGCGACTTCGAAGACGATACCGATCTCAGGGCCCGGCGCGCCCTTTTCAATGCTGGAGAGCGTTGTACGGCTGATGCCGGCGCGGTCGGCCAGTTCCTGCGCGGTTAGGCCCCGTTTGGCGCGGGCGACGCGGATCAGCTTGCCGAGCATCGTGAGGGCCTGGCGCGTGACTCTAGAGTAGCTTCTCTGACGGGGCACAGTAATACCTGATTTGTTCATTTGATTGGTCATAAAGGCCGTTCGCGCCCAGAATTTTGTACATGATGGGCGCCGAACATTGTCGGTCGATGGACTTGATGGCCGACCGGGCACGGCTAACCCGTCGAGATGTCCGATGACTCGTTGCAGCAGCAAAAAAGAAACGACGAGAAAATTGTCAGTCGCCAGGTTGCTGCAACTGAGTGGCAAGGTCATCTAAAACAGCTGTCGTTGCACTAGGTTTGTAGGGATAGTGCTCCCAGCACCACCATTGCGTCTCAATCGACTTCGATGAAGCATGGCCAAAACCGCCCCATGTCTCGCAGCCAGCAACGGAACACCAATGGTTCAAGTGAATGGTTGCTGCTGCCGCGCTGCTGCGTCCGTCGATACTCACGGCGCGCCGATCCCAACAATGCGCAATGTCCAACCAGCCTTTGGCGGTGAAATACCGATGGCCCGCGCTCTTTTGTCTGCCTCCCTCATTGCCATGGCCTTTGCCGTGGCCTGGTTCGCGGCCCAGACGGTGACCCTCATTTTACCGGCAGTGAACGTGAAGCGGCGAACCTTCTTTCTCCGCCCGGCAGCAAAGCCAGCTTTGAAACCACGCAGGAGTTCATCCATATTGTGAAGCGCTTTAAAATCGCTGGATTGCGCCGACCACCAGTCGTTAAAGGCTGTTTCCGTTTCCGTGGTCCGTTTTTGAACGCGCATTAGCATGGGAAACTCCGTCGCCGCGACGGCGCTCTCGTGGAGAATGCAGTCGACCGGTCAAGTTAATTAGGTGTGTTCACATTTTGTTCTCTTGTCAAGTCTTAGTCAAGTTCGGTCTTTCTCTCGATCAAGAGCGCCCGGCACTTTGAACTCATTCGGTCTGGTTGGTCGGATCAGGGTGTATCCGGCCCGACAACGGCACCGGCGTGACCGGCGCCCCTGACACTGACAGTCAAGGTGGCAAACGCGATCTCACCATCGGTAATGTAATGGTTGACCTTTCCGGTGTTCAAACGAGAGCCGGATTGGTGCCGCGCGACCTCCCCGATTACTTGCTTTGCCCTCAGTTCATTGACTATGTAGTCGCGCTCGGCGTTCGTATCGGAATCGGTCTTATGTGTGACCTGGAATGTCAGCCAAGTCAGAGAAAGCCCGGTATCTTTGGTGCCCGCTCCAACCCACAGGACGCGCTCCTCGGGCGATGGCCTGTCGGTATTCAGCCAGAAGCTCGCCGTGCTCATGTCGTCCTCGGAATGGGCAAGACTAAGGGCCCAGAAACGGATGTGATGGCGCTTGCGGGGGCTATCGTCGATGGGTTCCTGGAATCCTATGTCCTGCCGTCTTCCAAAGAGATAGAAGGTGCTGAAAGGTGCGGTGGGATAGGCAGAGTTCATCAGGAAGGCGCGTATCATTCGCAACGTGCTTGCGATCCCCAAATGGTCGGCCGTAGTCCAGCCCGCCGTGGCAAAGGCCTCGCGTAGTTGTTGAAGATTACCGATGAGGGCGAAATTTATAGGATCGCCGGGCAGGCCATCCGCCGTGATCGTGTATCTGGGGATCAGCCCCCGATGAAGAACCTTCAGGGACAATCGGACCACGTTCGGAAGAATGACGTAAGCAGCCAGGCCATATGTGAGGCACACCGCAACGAGCCATGGAAACCTGTGGTCCGCAGTATCGAAAACAACGAAGACGATCAGCCAAACGCTGAGTACACCCAGACAGAAAACCAGAAACCTCCGGAAAAGGCGCGTCAGCAATCTCAAGACACGGGCTCCTCGTCTGGCGCCTGATGGGCTGGCAATAACCCTCGCTGTTCGTCGCGGGGATTTTAGCACCCGAGAGTATGCAAATGATAGCGTCGCCGTCGCTCATTGTGGGCAATATCGAGCGGGCCCCGCCACACGCCGCCGAAACCCTGCGGCACTTGCCATAACGCGGCAAAAAAATGGCAGAGCCATGCTTGAGCAAGGACGCAGTTACTGCACCCTAGAGGTAACGGGAATCCAATGCAGATTGAGGGCAGCGGTCACCTTCGTGGCAGGAATTCTCGCCGGAGTTGGAAGGCCCAGCGGATATGGGGTGGCGGCGATTTCGATACGCCCGTTTCCAACGTGCGCTTTTAACAACCTTGTTCACCACAAAAGACTTTCGGACGCGGTGCCGTGGTTGGTTTACGCTGGAATCGGTCTGAGATTGCCGCAATGCGCCGCCTCACATCAGCCGCGCCTCCCAGCCGCAGCGGATCTCAGGTTGTCCAACAGAACGGCGAGCAGAAGGATCAATCCACGCACGACATACTGATAAAAGGCCTGGATATTGAGGAGGTTCATCACGTTCTCTGCAATGCCCATAATCAGGACACCGACGATCACTCCGGTCATAGCTGCACGACCACCCGCGAGCGACACGCCACCCAGAACACAGGCCGAAATGACCGATAGTTCCAGCCCGGTTGCAGCATTCGGCTGACCCGATGTGATGCGCGACGCAAGCAGGACACCCGCCACGGCACAAACGAGTCCCTGCAGCGCAAAGATCCAGATGCGCATTCTGGAGACATTGACACCAGCGAGACGCGACGCTTCCGGGTTGCCGCCGATCGCCAGCGTGTTCTTCCCGAAGACTGTCCGGTTTAGTAGGAAGCCAAAGATCACGAAGAAGATCGCCATGACCCAGATCGGAGTTGGGATGCCCAAGAACTTCGAGAGTGCCAACTGGTAGAAGCCGGGATCGTTGATACCGACTGCGCGGCCATCGGATGCGATCAGCGCCAAGCCGCGAACGATCTGCATCGTCGCCAGCGTGGTGATAAGGGCGTTGATCCGAAAACGGGCGATAACCACACCGTTCACGAGACCAACAGCACCACCACAGAGGAGCGCTGCTATAAGTCCAAGGACGATCGAACCGGTGGCGTTCGAGGCCATGACGGCTATCATCCCCGAGAACGCGACGGTCGATCCGACCGAAAGGTCGAAATCGCGGGATGCAAGGCAGAACATCATGGTGCAGGCGACAATGCCGATGGTGACGACCGACTGCAGCAGCCCAAGCATGTTTCGCTCGGTGAGGAAGTTTGGAACAGTTGCTGCCACGATGGCGAAAGCGATGGCAAAAATAACGACGAGGCCTTGCTCGCCGAGTAGGAGTTTTTTCAAAGACGTCATCGCTACTGGACCTGCTGGTTGGGGAGTTCGCTGGCATTGGCCACATCGGGGAGGGCGGCGGCGAGAATTCGCCGCTCATCGAAGTCGTCGCGCTCGATATTTGCTGCGACGCGACCCTGGCACATCACGACGATGCGGTCGGTGATGCCCATCACTTCCGGCAATTCGCTTGAGACAACGACTATTGCCATGCCCTGTGCAGCAAGCTCGTAGAGTATTTCATAGATTTCAGACTTCGCACCGACGTCGATACCGCGCGTTGGTTCGTCAATGATCAGCACCTTCACGCCCTGTTCGGAGAGCCAGCGGCCAAGGATCACCTTCTGCTGATTGCCGCCGGACAGGTTGACGATGTCCTGCTTCCTGGACGGAGTGCGTACACGCAGCTTGGCAATGAACTGCTCGGCGAGTTCGGCTTCCTTCTTGGGCTGAAGGATCCCAAACGGCGAGAAGTGCCGGCGAGAGGAGATCGCCATGTTCTCTTCGATACTGCGGCCCTGCACGATGCCGTCGAACTTCCGATCCTCCGGGCATAGAACAATTCCCCCGCGAATTGCGTGCGGAGGGCTGTCGGCCACTACCTCTACGCCGTCGACACTGACAGTGCCTTGCGAGCGTGTGTCCGCGCCATACACGAGGCGCGTCATCTCGCTGCGGCCAGCACCGATCAGGCCGAAGAACCCGAGAATTTCTCCTTGGCGAACCGAGAAGCGGATTGGTGTGCGGAGCTTGCGGCCTGCAATGTCCTTGACCTCAAGACGGACCTCGCCGAACTCGCGCGGCCGGTATCCCCAGATGTTGGATATCTCGCGCCCGACCATTTCCGAAATAATCTGCTCGCGGGTAACAGCGGTGATGTCGGCGTGATGTGCTGCAAGCTTGCCGTCACGGAGGACCGTTAGGCTGTCGCAAAGACGGAATATCTCGTCGAGGCGGTGCGATACGTAAAGGATGACCTTGCCCTGAGAGCGTAGGCGTTCGATCAGGGAGAACAGAATTTCGCTCTCCCGCGAGGACAGCGACGACGTCGGCTCATCGAGTGCGATCACGCGAGCATCCGCCATCACGGCTTTCGCGATTTCCACCATCTGGCGTTCGCCGATCGATAGCGAGGCCACCTTGGCACCAGGCTCGATCTCAATCCCGATCTCGCTGAGCTTTTCTCGAACGACGTTCGTAAGGCGGCTGCGGTCGATGACTCCGGCCTTCCCGGGAAAGCGCCCGAGCCAGAGATTTTCCGCTACCGTCAGTTCGGGGACGAGCTGCAGTTCCTGGTGAATGACAATAACGCCCGCATCGAAGGCATCACGAACCGAGCGATAGTGCTGGGTCGAGCCATCGATCGAGATTTCGCCGTTATCGGCGGATTGGTCACCTGAGAGAACGCGGATGAGCGTTGACTTGCCAGCTCCGTTTTCGCCCATCAGGCCGTGGACCGCTCCCTTCTTTACAGAGAACGAAACATCGGCGAGCGCCTGCACGCCGGGATATCCCTTGGATATCGCTTTGAATTCGAGAAAGTCCTGCATGACAGCATCCCATGAGAAGGTCCGGCGACAGAAAGCCGCCGGACTGAATTCATCTTAGTAGCTGATCATTCGATACCCAGTTCCTTGCGGACTACCTCGTAGTTGTCGCGCAGCGCGAGCTGGCCAGCCGTCAGGATCAGCTTCTCAGGTTCTTTGCCGTTGGCTACCCACTCATACATGTTGAGTGCCGTTTCGTAGCCATGGCGCTTCGGCGAGATGATCACAGTGCCGAAGAAGCCCGTTGCCGTCGGCTTCTTGAACTCGTTGATTGCCGAATCCGCACCGCCGATGCCGACGCCGATCATGCTGTCGGCGGGGATGCCAACCGTCTCGGTGGCGCGAACAGCACCAAGCACGGCTTCGTCATTGAGGCCGACTGCGACCCACTTCTTGATACCAGCGTTCTTGTTGAGCACGACCGTGGCTGCGTTGAGGGCGGCTTCCGTGTCGGTCTTGGCCTGAGGGGCGTCGAAGATGTTGGTTTCCGGGAACCCGGCAGCCTTGAGCACAGAGAGGGCACCGTTCACTCGGTCAACGGCAGTCGGAAGCTGGTCGTAGGAGACGCGGATTACGCCCACTTCCTTCACGTCCCAACCGCGCTTCTTGACCTCATCGGCGATCGTCTGGCCAACGGCCTCACCGATCTTGGTCGCCGAGATACCCATGTGAGGCACGTCCTCAAGCGGGCTGCCATCGGCGTTTACCAGGCGGTCGTCGACGGTCATGATCTTGAGGTCATTGGCCGCGGCCTTGGCTACGATGCCTGGTCCAAGCTTGACGTCAGGAGTGCAGATGATGAAGCCCTGAGCACCCTGTGCTCCCAGGTTGTCGATGGCGGACTGAACCTTCTCACCATCTTCAGCACCGATCTTGACGAGCGTGAAACCCTTTTCCTTGGCTGCTACGTCGGCGAACTTCCACTCGTCCTGGAACCACGGCTCTTCGGGCTGCTTAACGATGAAGCCAATCTTGACGTCGGCCGCGAAAGCCGAACTTGCGGCCATCAGCGCCACGGTCCCGAACAAAACTGCTGCACGAAAAATGCGCATTTCTCTCTCCCTCCTGGTGGAAACACTATGCCTCCCTGGCATGTAGATGAACTATTTCAATTTATCATACCAGTCAATTGCTATTGTATGAAAAATTGGCTACATGCCTTGGTAGCGGGCGGAATGCCGCGTCGATGTGCCATAGAACCGCGTTTGAGCTGACTTCGACGCGCTGAGGAGAGTACGGATGAAGATTACACAGCTGACGACATACATGGTCCCGCCGCGCTGGTTGTTTTTGAAGATCGAGACCGACGAGGGCATTGTCGGTTGGGGTGAACCGGTCGTCGAAGGGCGTGCTCTAACCGTCGAGGCGGCAGTGCATGAGCTGGCAGACTACCTCATCGGCAAGGACCCGTTCCTGATCGAGGACCACTGGACGGTGATGTACCGCGGCGGCTTCTATCGCGGCGGAGCCATCCACATGTCGGCGCTTGCGGGAATTGATCAGGCGCTCTGGGACATCAAGGGCAAGGCGTTGGGGCAGCCGATCCATTCGCTGCTCGGCGGCCAGGTACGCGATAGGATCAAGGTCTACTCCTGGATTGGTGGGGACCGCCCGGCAGATGTTGCAGCAAATGCCAGGGACGTCGTCGCTCGCGGGTTCAAAGCGATCAAGCTCAATGGCTGCGAAGAGATGCAGATCGTCGATACGAACGAGAAAATCGACAAGGCTGTCCAGACAATCGCGACAATCCGGGAAGCAATCGGCCCGCACATCGGAATCGGTGTGGATTTCCATGGTCGCGTTCACAAGCCGATGGCAAAGGTTCTCGCCAAGGAACTGGAACCCTACAAGCTTATGTTTATTGAAGAGCCCGTGCTCTCCGAGCATCGCGAGACGCTGAAGGAAATCGCCAACCATTGCTCGACCCCGATCGCGCTTGGGGAACGTCTCTATTCGCGCTGGGACTTCAAGTCCGTGCTGGCGGACGGGTATGTCGATATCATACAGCCGGACCTCAGCCACGCTGGCGGTATCACAGAGTGTAGAAAGATCGCCGCGATGGCAGAAGCCTATGATGTCGCCGTCGCGCCGCATTGCCCGCTCGGTCCGATCGCTCTTGCTGCCTGCCTCCAGGTCGATGCTGTCAGCTACAACGCCTTCATCCAGGAACAGAGCCTGGGTATCCACTACAACACGGGCAACGATATTCTGGATTACATCTCCAACAAGGAGGTGTTCCATTATGCCGACGGTTTCGTCAGCATTCCGCAAGGCCCAGGTTTGGGTGTCGAGGTGAACGAGGAGTACGTGATCGAGCGTGCCAAGGAAGGTCATCGCTGGCGCAATCCCATCTGGCGTCACGAAGACGGCAGCTTTGCCGAGTGGTGATCGTGCGCATCTCTCAAGCCCAGCTGAGGACACTTCCCGATCGACGGGTATGGATCAGGGTCCAGAGGGTTAAGCTGTGACACTTGTGGATATCGGCTCAGGGTCACTTTCGCTTCGGGTAAGCACCCATGGGGGATCGATCCTTGGCCTCTGGAAGCAGGGCGACGGCCGGAGAGTGCCGCTGCTCAGGCCTGCACCCAGAGTCGATGCAGGCGCACCCGAAGCGTCCTGCTTTCCGCTTGTCCCCTTCGGTAATCGCGTTAGGGGCAACAGGTTTGTCTTCGACAGAGCTGTGTTTACCCTTAGCCCGAATACCGAATGGGACCCTCACTACCTCCACGGAGACGGTTGGCTCGCTGACTGGCGCCTCGGCGGGCAGACCGACAGGTCGATCGAGATGAGCTTCGAGCACAGGGGCGGGCACACGCCCTATGAGTATCTGGCAAGCCAGTGCTTTACGATCGACGACGACAGCCTGACAATCGCTATGACGGTCGAAAATCGCGGTCGTCAAAGATTGCCATTCGGTCTCGGCTGGCATCCATATTTTCCGCTGACGCCCCAGACCACACTTGAAGCTTGCGCCGAGGCATTCTGGACGGAGGTCGAGGGATGGCTGCCGGGGGAGCGGACGAGCATACCAGCGGATCTGGACTTCAGCCGAGCCATCGGTCTGCCTCATCGATGGGTCAACAACGGATTTGAGAACTGGAATGGCCACGCGAGAATCTCGTGGCCCGAGCATGGCATCTCTCTCCGTATGGAGGCTGATCCGATACTTCGGCACGCTATCCTTTTCCTGTCGGACACGACCTTCGATCCCGGGTTCAAGCGGGATTATTTCTGCTTCGAGCCCATGTCTCACCTGGCGAACGGGCACAATCTACCGGGCCTTGGTGGGCTTACGGTTCTCGCACCGGGCGAGTCGCTTATGGGAGGTTTCCGTTTGCGGGTCGAGACAGGCTGACGGATGGCATACAGTACAGGCATACAAGGGTTGCCGTACAGCAGGTGTGAACCGGGATGGCGGCATTACAGGAAAGTCGGAGGAGTAAGCATTCATGTCGAAGCGGCTGTCAGGCAAGCGCATCATGATAACGGGCGCGGCACAGGGCATTGGCCTTGCCATTGCCAAAGGATTTGTCCGAGAAGACGCAAGCCTGCTTCTCATCGACCGTGACGAGGCTCTCCTGAACGCCGAGGCATTGAAGCTGCGAGAAGAGGGCTATCGAGTGATAGCACACGCGGTGGACATCACGGATGCCGCCGCGATCAGACAGGCTACCAGCCAAGCTTCCGACGATTTTGGCCAGATAAACGCATTGGTGAACAATGCCGGGGTCAATGTTTTCTCGGAGCCGCTGGAAACGACAGACGACGAATGGAACCGTTGCTTCGACATCAACCTGAAAGGGGCGTGGAACTGCTCGAAGGCGGTTTTACCCGGACTGATCGAGCAGGGGGGTGGGGTGATCCTCAACATCGCGTCCACCCATGCCTTCACGATCATTCCACATACGTTTCCATACCCCCTGGCCAAGCACGCGCTTCTCGGCATGACGAAGTCGCTGGGACTGGAATATGCGGCGAAGAACGTTCGCGTGAATGCGCTGGCTCCTGGCTATGTCGCCACGCAGAAGGTTATCGACTACTGGAATAGCTTTCCTGATCCGGAGGCTGCGAAGGCCGAGACGATGAAGCTTCATCCCGGCGGAAGAATTGCATCTCCTGAAGAGATTGCAATGGCGGCGGTTTTTATGATCTCCGACGAGTGCCCGTTCATGAACGCTACCTGCCTGACCGTAGATGGGGGCTTGAGTGTCCAGCAGCATCCGGCGTGAGTCCCCGCAGTCAGGCTTGTCCGATGAATTTGTATCGCTGGCCTAACTAGCTTGTTTCCCGACTCCGCGATCTGATAGAAAAGTGGCGTCAAAGAGTGAGGAGAATCGTGATGCGCTCGGCGCAAAACATCGGAGAAACGAGCGCTTCTGGAGGCCAGCGCCCCCGGGTGATGCCCGATGTGACAAGAGCGCTAGCCGAGGAAGTTTTGTCGGGAAAATACGCTCCCGGCACTGCGCTTCCCACTGAAAACGAATTGGGGACTGCGTACGGAGTCAGTCGCACGGTCATAAGAGAGGCGATCAAGGTTCTCGCCGCTAAGGGTCTGGTGGTGACGCGGCCCCGGGTGGGTACGGTCGTTTCTGACCCGGACAATTGGAGCCTGCTTGATCCTCAGGTGATCAGCTGGCACGGACCAGGGCTCTTCGATGCTAACCTCCTTGGCGCGGTCCTGGAAACCCGACGTGTGCTTGAGCCGCTCGCCGCCAGTCTGGCCGCCGAGCGTGCGACCCTCCGCGAGATCGCTGATCTGGATGGCGCTTGGCAACTCATGAAAGAAGCCAGCGAGGACGTCGAGAAGTTCTCATCTGCCGATGTCGAGTTTCACCGTATTCTATATCGAGCCAGCCACAATCCCGTTCTGCGGCAGATCAGCAGCCTGATCGATGCAGCCCTCACCTACTCGTTCGAGACCTCCAACAAGACCGTCTTCAATCGCGATGATGCCGTTCGGTGTCATCACGCCGTGGTGGAAGCGTTACGCATGCGCGATGTAGATGGTGCCGGAGCGGCCGCGAGCAAGCTCATAGAACAGGCAGCCCACGATATCGATCTTGCCGGACGCAAGGCCAAGAATTCAAAGGGCGAAGACTAGCGACCTGACTCACACGTCGCGAGCGGCGCGCGCATCGAGGAGGTCCAATCGGGAAGCCCCGGTCGTTGTGTCGTCGGCGGCGTCGCAAACGACTTCCAATTGTTGGTGGCATCGAAGCATGAATAAGCTTAGAATTCAGCGCATTAGCGGCGGTATCCGCTGTAGAGAGCGAGGCGTGAATGTTCGGCTTTGTTCGGCTTCTCTAAGAGAAGGAAACATGCCCAGTTTTCACCCGAAGTCGAGCTGCGTCTGACTGAGGTGGAGAAATTCCGTTTCCGCTACAGAAGTCACGGCGCTTCGAACAATAACGGAAACGCCCCCCAGTTCGCTCCGATATCCAACTTGGACCGGAGCGACTTGGTGGCCACGATCACTTCGCTCGAACGTGGTACTTGCTCCAACAGATCCTCATTTTTATTCCTAGGGGACGAGTTTTACACGGTCCCCTCAGAGAAATAATGGCCAAGCAAGTCCATGGGATCGACCTTGAGTGTCCTGCAGACGGCGATAAACATGCCGATGGAGAGCCGGTTTACACCGCGTTCGTATCTCTGAACTTGTTGAAATGAGACCCCAAGCGCAGTGCCCAATTCCGTTTGCGTCATTCCAACGCGCAACCTCATCGCCCGAACGCGCTCGCCCATCTCCTTGTCCGTGTCGCCGGATTTTCGTACAGTCGTATCCATGATTTCCTTTTCGCGTGGTGGTTTTCTCATAAAGGACTAAGGATAGAGTTTAACCCTGTGTTTTCGCTTTTCTTTCGACAAATAGCCTGACTCTTGGCGCCTTACGTGGTCGCGAAAGAGTGATTGATCACCATCCGCCAGGCCGAGACATCGCGCTTCTGTCACCGCAAAGCGAGCCGTCCGCTGCTCGATCGTAATTGGAATAGCAGTTCCCCGGATAACGCCGAGGAGGGCTATAGTAACTTCCTCCTCCGCAGTTGCCGTTCGCACAGACGGCAACAGCGGTTCCAACCAATGCGACCGCTACCAGCGCCGCCGCTGCCTGCTTTTGCTGCAGAACCATCTTCTCACACGCCGGCATATCTAGGCCGCGCCTGCCCAGCTCCGTAACCAATTGCTGCTGAAATAATGGGTCTTGCGTTTCAAGTGCCGTCTTGCAGAGCGCAGCCTTGCTAACGGCGGACGGCTTTTTATTAAATTCAGCTGGCGTTGTCGTGCAACTCGCCAGCGCGAGCGAGATCGCCACGGCGCCGAGACGCCGAGCCAATTTATTCATTTTCACTGTGATAAAACCCCTCAAATGCCCCCGGGGTGAACATCGCAGAAATTAAGGCGGCGTCAAATTTCACGTTAAGATATCGTTAACGCAACGCTTGGAACGGAACACGAGCGTCCACCGCCTTGTGCCTCGCACAAGCGGCCAATGGCGCAAGATCGACAGCTTCGCCACCATGGCTCCGCAGCACGTGTGGAGCCCCCTTCACGATGCCTTGGACAATCGCCATGGCGCAGGAAGCAAAGCTTTCGCCGACTGCAAAACCTGGGCGCAAACTACCGAGATAAGCACTGCCGTTTCTGAGCTTGGTTTTGCCCGGGGACCAGTATCAGCGGCCATGCGCGGTTCATAACCGTAAAACCGAGCTGACCAGAGCTAACGGCACTTTGGCGTCAACCACCGCACCATCTGGAAGATTCTGAGGGACGTCGCTACAGGCAGGCAGCAGCAGCGCCGCGCCGACATGCCTTAGCTCACCTCAATGAATTAAATAACTATTTAGATACAAAAATTCCTTAAGTATTTTCCTATGGTTAGCATGATTTTTCCGATGTTCCACTGCCTTTCCAAGCTTGACAGCCTCTGAGTTTCGCTGTCTGCTTCGACAGAGGAGACCGCGCAGGGCTCAAGACTGCACGCTAGAAATTTCCAGGAGGACATTGCTGTTATGTTGAGATTTGCCGTCGTCGGGATCGATCATGGGCACACGTTTGATCATGTGAAGGGCCTGCTTGCGGCCGGTGCCGAGTTCGTTGGATACTGCCCGCAGACCTCAGTGCCAGCGCTCTTGGAAAACTTCAAGAAGACCTATCCGGATACGCCGCAGATCGATCGCGATAGGATCTTTGCTGATCCTTCGATCGACGTGATCTGCATCGCCGCAATCCCGCGCGACCGCGCCGGATTGGCCGTCCGTGCGATGAAGGCCGGCAAGGATGTCATGACCGACAAGCCAGGCGTGACGACTTTTGCCCAACTCGAGGAAGTCAAGCGCACCGTCGCGGACACCGGTCGCATCTTTTCGATCTGCTTTTCCGAGCGCCATTGTGTGCGGTCCGCTGTCAAGGCAGGCAAGCTCGTCAAGGAGGGGGCGATCGGCACGGTGATCCAGACGCTCGGCATGGGGCCGCACAGGCTGCAGTTGCCCACACGCCCCGCCTGGTTCTTCGATCCGGAGCAGTTCGGCGGCATCATCGTGGATATTGCTTCGCATCAGGTCGACCAGTTTCTCTTCTATACGGGCTCGACCAGCGCCGAGGTTGTCGCAAGCACGGTCGGAAACTTCGGCATGTCCGACAAGCCGGCTTTTCAGGATTTCGGCGAGGTGCTGCTTCGCTCCGAGAAAGCCTCAGGCTATGTGCGTGTCGACTGGTTTACCCCGGAGGCGCTGCCGACCTGGGGTGATGGTCGCCTGACCATCCTTGGCACCGAAGGCTACATCGAACTGCGCAAATACATCGATATCGCCGGACGCCCCGGCAAGGACCACCTCTTCCTCGTCAACGGCACGGAGATGACGCACATCGATTGCAGCGGCGAAAAGCTCGACTATTTCGATGCCTTCTCCGCCGACGTGCGCGACCGTACGGAGACGGCGATGTCCCAGGCTCATGTTTACGAAGTCTGCCGCCTTTCGCTGGAAGCACAATCAAGGGCAGCGCGCCTGGGTCATCGTTGAGGTATCCGCCATGTCCAAGAAGTTTCGTGTCGGCATCATCGGAGCGGGGATCGCCTCGCGCCACCTGACAGGCTTTGCCTGGAACAAGGATCTGTTTGAGGTTGCGGTCCTTTGTTCGCTGGACGAGGAACGCGGCCAGGCGCTTTGCGAGGAGTTTGGCATTCCCGAATATACCCAGGATGCCGAGACGATGATCGCTCGTGCGGATCTTGACATCATCGATATCTGCACCCCGCCAAGTTCGCATTTCGAGCTCTGCCGCAAGGCAATCGAGGCGGGAAAACATGTCATCTGCGAGAAGCCGCTTTTCGGCTCTATCGCCGAAGTGGACGAGATGGCCAGGATCGTAGCGCGCGCCGAAGGTCCGCAACTGATGCCGATATTTCAGTACCGGTATGGCTCGGGACTTCAGAAGCTGAAAATGCTGATCGATCTTGGCCTGACCGGGACGCCGTTCCTCACCACGATCGAAACACATTGGTGGCGCGGCCCCGACTATTATGCCGTCCCGTGGCGCGGAAAATGGGTGACCGAGCTGGGCGGCGGTCTGCTTGGTCACGCGATCCATGCGCATGACATGCTGAACTATGTTCACGGCGCCTGCGCCGAAATCTTTTCCTACGGGGCGACACTCGTAAACCCGATCCAGGTCGAGGATACGGCAGCCCTTTCGGTAAAGATGAAGAACGGCTCGCTGGCGACGCTGTCAATGACACTTGGCTCACGGAAAGAAATCTCGCGTCTGCGGTTCTGCTTTTCGGATCTCGTCGCGGAAAGCATTCTCGAGCCCTACACGATGGGCCGGGACCCCTGGAGCTTCGTTGCCGGGACCGAGGAGCATCAGCAGCGTGTCGATGAGGCGCTGGCCGGTTATGTGGTCAAGGAAGACGGCTATACCAGACAGTTCGAACTGTTCCACCATGCGCTGACATCGGGAGGCGAGCCGCCGGTGACGTTGGAGGATGCCCGCAACTCACTGGAGCTCGTCACCGCGGCCTACCATTCGCAGCGCACCGGCAAGCCGACACCGCTGCCGATCCTTTCCGATCATCCGCTCTACCATTCCTGGTTGCCGGAAGAAGAGCGGCGTCTGGCGGCCGGGGCCTGATCCATGATCAAGAGCTTCGAGCATGTCGGCATGGTCACCGGCGACATGGACAGGTCACTGGCCTTTTACCGCGGCCTCCTGGGTCTGCGCCTTCATTTACGGAAGACGATGGCCAACGGCACTGAAGTGGCATTCCTGGATAGTGGCAATGGCATGCTTGAGATTTTTGCGCCGCCCGGCGGCGCGGGGCCTGCCTCTGATCTTCCAGCCGCAACATCGGGCGTGCTGCACATTACCTTCCTTGTCGATAACGTCGACGAAAGCTTCGCGAAGCTTGAGGCTGCCGGTGTGGCAATCAAGGAGCGACCGCGTCCAGCCGTCAATTCGGAGGTGCTGGACCGGGTGGCATTCCTTCGTGACCCCGACGGTATCATCGTCGAGCTCGCCGAACGCCGGGATGAACGGAAGCTCGCCTGATCGCAAACGAGAAGGCCCCCGAAGCATATTTTTTTGCACTGCGGTAACGACTCCGTAATGCTCGTTTGTCAGCCTGAAGGCAACATACGTTCCTTCACGGTTGGGCTTGTTATGTCACGCAGCAAAGACGACTGGATCAATCAGCGCGCTTACGCACTCTGGGAAGCCGAAGGACGGCCGGAGGGGCGCGGTGGTGAACATTGGCAGCAGGCGGCACGCGAGTATCAGCAGCTCGAACTGACCCGCGCCTCGGTCGACGGTACCGACCTCATCGAGCGGCTGCGGACCATGCGCCGCTTGATGCACCCGAACGACGTTGAAATCGGCGTCGGTGTCCGCGCTGAGGAGCAAAAGGCATCTGCCTGAGCAACACCCACCTTATGGCAGAGCCCGGAAGAATGCGTGCGCGGCAGGGCTTCTCGCTGTGTATGTCGCTTCAAGAAAGGCGCGCCCTACCTCGGCCGGCGAGTCGTGATGGTAGTATTCGGCCGGTAGGCCCCTAGCAATGCGTTCCAAGTCAGAATACGAGGCCAATTTGCTTCGTCAGTTGCCGTGATCCGCATATGACGCTTCACAGGTGTTCTGATCTTGACTAGCCGTGACCGGAAATGGCACGGTAGCGACACCTGAATTTGATCAGCGGGTTACATTTTCATCGAGCACCCATTGCGGATCATATCACTCTCCAGCATTCCCCCTCGGTTCGCCAAGCTCGCTCCGACCCTAAAGAGTCTCGTTGATCAGATCGGCCCGATCAACGAAATACGGCTCTACATTCCAAAGCGATATCGGCGGTTTCCGGAGTATGACGGGTCACTTCCTGCCGTTCCTGACGGGATTACGATTGTGCGGCCCGACGATGACATGGGGCCGGCGTCCAAGGTGCTTTTTGCTACCCGTGAATTTCGCGGGAAGGACGCACAGATCCTATTTTGCGACGACGATAAGGTCTTCGAGCCCGACTGGGCCTCGCGACTGTTCCTGGCGCAGAAAGAGCGGCCGAACGAGTGTGTCGCGCTGATCGGTAAAGATGTTCCGAAAGCCTTTGCAACCTCGACCCCGTTTTTGCCTAGGGCAGTGCGCAAGCGAAAGCTAACGTTGGCGCTTCGAGCCCGCAGGCTTCACTACAAGGTCGCCACGAAGGTTTTCGGGGCTGAGGTGCGCCGGCCGATGCCGACCCTCATAGAAAGGGGCGGGTATGCCGATATTTTCCAGGGCCTCGGCGGTGTTGTCGTCCGGCCCGAGTTCTTCGGCGATCTCGCCTACGACATTCCAAACGTTCTTTGGACGGTCGACGACTACTGGCTGTCCGGCATGCTCGCGGTCAAGGGGATCGCGATTTATCTTCCTGCCGGGCTCGCAGAGCCATTTTCGACCGGCGCCCATGAGGTTTCTTCGCTCTACAGGGCAACGATTGAGGGTGCAAATCGCGCCGAAGCCAACCGTCGATGCATTGAGTATTTGCAGGAGCATTTCGGTATCTGGCGGTGATGCCTGTGGAGAGAGCCACCCAAGCACCTTCTGCCATTCAAAAGCCAGCGTCTCGATCTCGATCGGCTTGTCATCTTCTGAATGCCAGAAATGCCACTCTCGCCGACGATCATTGCCGTCCAAGCTCAGGTCGAGAAAATTGGTCCGGGGATCGGTCATGGTTCTCTCCTTTTCAGGATAACAGCAGACGGGCGCGGAATCTTCTGCTCGCACATGTGCGGGTTAGCGGTTAAGGTCGCGCATGGAAAAGCTCCTGATCGCGATTTCTCTCGTATGCATTGCCATCGGCATAGGGGAGCTGATTTTCTCTGTGCCTCTTTTCTTCGAATGGGGTCCTGGAGAGAACTGAGCGGATCGCTGCGTCAAAGTTCGCCAGCAGTGCTGACTAGAGTTGATTTTCCGGAATGCCAATCTATGATTGTGAAGCCGGCAATTGAGGGCAGACTTATGCGATACGCATTACTAAAAGGGTCTGACGTATGCATGGTTTCCGACTCTCTCGCAAAAGCAGAGAGGGAGCGCGCATTTTTCGTGTCCCGCTACGGTCAAACCGTCGAAATTGTTGCGATCGAGGACGGCGATGGGGCCAGCGCTCGGCTGCAGCGACAATTGGCTATCAGGAACCCACGTGATGAAACATAGTCTGGGCGAGGCGTACGTTCGCCTCGGGAGCGCAGACCGGAGAAAATTCGCCTAGAACTCCGAACGCTCATTACCTCGGAAGGGCTGGGGCGCGGCTCCAAGATCGACGCGACCGAGGCCAGAGGCTTTTGGGTAATTTCGTATTTGCGCAAGCCATACCGCGCAGGAGAGGGCGGGCGACAATCCTACCGCAGTCTCACCGACGTTGGGTGGCAAAACGCCCCATTTCCCCGACCAGTTCAGATATTGAGATAATGCTTTGACGACCTTGGGGACGCAATTTTCCGCGCTTAACGGGGATGAATTTCGTTATAATCCATGAACCAATCCGCCTTCCGGAGTGCTGTGCCGGAATAGAGTACCCATACCAGCGGAGCCGCGGGATTTTGGGCGCCGCGCGTGGTAGGGTAGGTTCATGGAAATCGATGAGGACAAGATCGACGATGCCGTTTTGGCGCTGTTATGGCTGACGCTGCATAACGAGCGTTGTGCCTGGAAGGGTTTCGACTGGGCAGCGACGGATCGGCTCCACAAGAAGGGCATGATCGGCGACCCAGTCAACAAGTCGAAGTCATTGATCCTGACCGACGAAGGCTTGGAGCGTTCGGAAGCATTGTTCCGGGAGCTGTTTACGCGACCGCCGCAATAGCGGTCCCTTTGAGCGACTTCCATTGCCAGTTCGTGCTGGCTGGGGCTCTGGTTTGGCTCATCACGGGCGAAAGCTCGCCGGAGATCCGAACACCGGTCTGCCGCATTGGCAGGACAAGCTGTTCATCACCATGGCCGGCTTCGCCATCGAGCCTTCTGAACACTTTCAGCTTCCGGCCAACCGCGTTGTGAAGCTCGGCGAGCAGATGTTGATCTGAGATCGTTGCATACCCGTTCGTATCATTCAAACTGTCGCGGAAACTGTAAGGACGGGTTGGAGTTGTTGTTTCGATATCTGAGGGGCCGGAACGGGGATCGTCCCGATCAAGGTCCTTTTGTGGTGGGACACCTTCGTTTACGTCGGCGTCAATCTCGTCTTCCTCGCCCTTGGGATCCTGACCGTATATCGTGGCTATCGCGACCGGCTGGAGGTGGTTTGTTCTTTCTTCCGACGCCGGTCGGATGGCAAAAGGTTCTTGCCGAGTGCCAACTAGTTGTGTGATCTCGGGATCATGTATTGACCCAGGTCGGAATATTAAAAAAGAGGCCTGGAGCGGCCCCTTTTCACCTTGAATGGCGGGTATAGCGAAAGGCGCTAATGATTGCCCTTGTGGCCCGAGTTGCCGCTGTTTCCATTGCCGGAATTAGCGTTTCCTGAGTTGCCATTACCCGAATTGACGTTCCCGGAATTTCCGTTCCCGTTATTGTCGCTCGGACCCTGGCCGTTTCCTTCGTTCCCGGTACCGTTGCCGCCACCGTTCCCGTTTCCATTGCCGCAGTTGCCTCCGCAAGAGCTGCCACCGCCGCTTGAGGTTCCGTTGCCCGCATCCGCGCCGCCAGCATTTCCGTTTCCAGAATTTCCATCGTTGCTGTTGCTGTTGCCTTCGCTGGAATTGCCGCCGCTTGCAGTATCGTTACCCTGGGCGCTGTCGCCCTGGTGGTCGTTGCCGGGGTTGTCGTTACCGCGGTGGCGGCCGCTGTCGCCCTGGTGGTCCTTGCCGGGATTGTCGTTGCCGCGATGGCGGCCGCTGTCGCCCTGGTGGTCCTTGCCGGGATTGTCGTT
>NZ_LNCD01000001.1:76108-76353 GCF_001542405.1 Rhizobium altiplani | reverse complement strand
GGTGGTCCTTGCCGGGATTGTCGTTGCCGCGATGGCGGCCGCTGTCGCCCTGGTGGTCCTTGCCCGGGTTGTCGTTGCCGCGATGGCGGCCACTGTCGCCCTGGTGGTCCTTGCCGGGATTGTCGTTGCCGCGATGGCGGCCGTTGTCGCCCTGGTGGTCCTTGCCGGGATTGTCGTTACCGCGATGGCGGCCGCTGTCGCCCTGGTGGTCCTTGCCGGGATTGTCGTTACCGCGATGGCGGCCG
>NZ_LNCD01000001.1:0-76021 GCF_001542405.1 Rhizobium altiplani | reverse complement strand
CCGCGATGGCGGCCGCTGTCGCCCTGGTGGTCCTTGCCGGGATTGTCGTTGCCGCGATGGCGGCCGCTGTCGCCCTGGTGGTCCTTGCCGGGATTGTCGTTGCCGCGATGGCGGCCGCTGTCGCCCTGGTTGTCCTTGCCGGGATTGTCGTTGCCGCGATGGCGGCCGTTGTCGCCCTGGTGGTCCTTGCCCGGGTTGTCGTTGCCGCGATGGCGGCCGTTGTCGCCCTGGTGGTCCTTGCCGGAGTTGTCGTTGCCGCGGTGGCGGCCGTTGTCGCCCGGCCTGTCGTCGTCGACAACATCACCGCTGCCCCTGTCGCCGTTGTCCACAACATCGCCGTCGCCGGGCCTGTCTTCGTCGATAACGTCACCGCTGCCCTTGTCGCCGTTGTCCACAACATCGCCATTGCCCGGCTTGTCGTTGTCAACAACGTCAACGCTGGTCTCGCTCCCCATGCCGACGTTATGGTCCGCTACAGCGGGGGCCCCGCTCAAATTCGTCGCGGAGGGGGCACCATCCAATTCTCCGCCACTCGTCTCGCGCTTGCCCGAACTCGTGTTGATCTGTTCCGTGCCAATGCTCGCTGTCGGCTGACAGAGGTTTGTCTCAAGCGAACCCGGTGCGATATTGCCACAACGTGCCGCCCATTGAGGGCTTGCGACACTGGTGCCAGTGGTGCTTGCTGAAAGTGCGTTCTTCGGCGTGGCATAAGATGGACTGCCGCCCAGAAACGATATTCCAAGAATAATTCCCAAGGCTGTTGCGCTCGCCCCGTTCCGAGCGCCGCGTTTCAGATTTCGAGACATTTATGATTGCTCCGTTACTACATCGCTCCGACGCCTTTTGGTCGGTGTGCTGTCTGCGATGTAGTATTTTGAAGCTTCTGCCGATTACTTCTGGCTGCCAAATTGTTGCTTCGAGCCGCCAATACTTTGGTTGTTGTAGCTCAGTGATGTGGGGCGTCTCTAAACAACCGCATCTTGGACGACGAAGCGGATGTCTACCGGCTCCCCCGGCATCGTGGTGCTGACGCGATATAAAGCGTGTCGCACCTATTCGGCCTCATACCCTGCGGCCCTGAAGAAGTTCAGGCATTCATCAATGGAGAAAAGACCGACAAACTCGCCCGATGCTTTTGTTATTGCATCGAAGCTTCGTGCAGCACGTTTTTTCAGTAAGGTCTTGAGCTTGGAGAATGCCATCTCGATTGGGTTCAGATCAGGGGAATAGGCTGGCAGGAACAGTAACCATGCGCCTCGTTGCTTGATCAGTTGGGCAGCGCGCTCGCTCTTGTGAAGCCACATTGTCGAGGACGACGATATCGCCCTTCGACAAGGTCGGAGCGAGTTGGGTTTCATCCAGGCTTCGAAGATCAGCCGGTTCATCGGTGCATCGACGATAAACGGAGCGGTCAAGCTGTGGCACCGCGGTTCGGCAATGAAGATCTGGATCTCCATTTGCCGAATGGCGCATGGGTTCGATACCGCTGGCCTTTGGCGCACCATGCGGTGCGCTTGGTCAGCTAAGTGTTTGTCGACGTCTCGTCAACCTGCGGAAGCTTCGTGACGATTTCTTCTGCCTTGTGTCATTTCGCTGCCATTTCACTGTCCTTCTGAGGCTCAAAAGCCATACTTCAAGAAGGACCGCTTTTCAGGGGGCAGACCACGTAACTTATTCCCGATCGATCGCCACCGGCCTCCATCATTTCCGCACGAGGACGTTGCCCGACCGCAGCCAGAATGGCGGCAGATAGAGCGGCGTCGAAGAGAACGGCAGAATATTGTCGGAGAGTGTCACGCCGAGCTGATCTTCCATGAACGCGCGCCGTGCGGCAATGCGGGCATGCATGTCAGGATAGCGCTGGCGTATCTCTTCGCGCAGCCCAACGTCCGCGAAGGCTACCATGTCTTCGCAATTGAGAGCCCAACCGGCAGGCATCGGCACCGGTATCACGTCGACCTGGAACGGCATGCCGGATCGCAAGCGCTCGGTCGAGCCCGGGCGTACGGGTGAATGAAGCCATTCCTCATGACTTCCGAGGTGACCGGGATTCAGCGCGGAGTTGAGACCCGCGGATTTGAGCTTTTCGGTGACCGCGGAAAACAGATCACCGCCGGTCACGCCGATATCTGCGGTCTCATACCATGTGATCAAGGCTTCGAAATAGGCCTTCGAGGGCTTCAGGAATCCCTCGTCATGGTCGGTGAGCAGCCCGGCGCGCGAAGACAACGCCCCCCAGTAACCGAGTGCGGTCGTTACGCCGTCTCCTTTCTTCAGGCGGCGGGTCGTCGGGCTTCGCAGACCAATGATGCTCTCCCCGGCGCTGACGGAAGCAAACATGGTGTGGACGTTTACAGGGTCCCCTTCGTAGCCGAGGCGGCCAAGAGCCTCGAATTCCGTATCTCCCTCCCTTGCGCCGGCAACGACCCTGAAGAGCGCGTCCGAGCACCGCACGGCCGCCCATTCGAAGGCCGCGAGCTGATCGACATCGATGATCGCGCGATGGCCGGTTTCCGGGTGCATGAGCACAGGCGTCGCATCGACCAGTCGCGCCGAATGACCAATCGCCCGGCGCAGCGCATTCACGATGAAATGGGGAACGAAGAAACTCTGCCCATATTCTTCGTCCTCCTCGGCCGCGAGATATTTCCAGCCGACCAGTCCAATGGAATCTCCGCTCTTGATCCCTGCCTCGCGCAGTCGATCGCTGAGCCGCGGGTTTTGACTGCGGTCCTGTCCCAGGAGGCTGAAGGTTTGCGCGCGCAATACGTCGAGACCTGGAAGACCGGCAATTGCCGCATAGCTCTCGGATTCGTTTCCGGTGATGATGATGCGGCGCCCACCAGGACCGAGGAGTAGTAGCGCCTCCTCGAAACGGGGCTCGAAGCCGGAAAGGTGCATGATGTTTCCGAAATGCTCGCGATCAGCATAGACGACCAGCCAATCGGTGCCAGCGGCCTGAAGGGCTGCGTCCGCGCGCGCGGCGTAGGTCGTCGACGGGATTTTCGGCTGCGCTCCAAGTGGTCCGAAATTTGGCAATGCAACAGGTGCTAGACTAATCGACATCAAGTTCCTCCAAGCGAAAATCAAAGCCAGTCAAAGATAAAGGCGCAAAAACGTGTACAGCGGCGGCCCGACCGCCAAGCAGCAAAAGATTAGCATAGCCGAAGCACGTAACGTTGCGATATCACCCTATCAAAGGTGGAAAGCTCTCGATCATGAATCACGACAATAGCCGCGACGCCCCTCCCACGATTGCCGATGTCGCGCGCTTGGCGGGTGTCTCGCGCGCCGTCGCGAGCCGGGCACTGTCGAACGAACCGCGGCCGGTATCGTCCGAGAAGCGCGAGCGCGTAATTGCCGCCGCCGCAAACCTTGGCTACAAGCCGAACCTCCTGGCGCAGAGCCTGACCACCAAAACCGTCAATCTCGTCGCCGTCGTCGTCAACCACATTCACGATCTGTCTGATCTCGACCTGTTCGACCGGCTCATTGATCAGGTCCAGTCGATTGGCAAGCAGGTCATCTTGATCCGGATCGGCTCGGTGGCGCGCGTGGACGAGTTCCTGCGCAACGGCGTCGCCTACCATGTTGACGCAGCGCTGGTCTTCTCCGACTTTGCTGACGCCCCGACTGTCCGTCGCTTGTTCCGTTCCGACAGCGTTATCATGCTGAACGGACTGCATGACGAGTTCTCCCCCGCAATCATCCCGGACGAAGATGCCGGCATCGCGGAAGCTGTGGCCGACGCTGCGTCGAAGATGGTGCGCACAGCCGGGCTCGTCACCGGCCGCGCCTCCTCTCCCGTGGAGCAGGCACGCATTCGCTCTTACCACGAGGCGTTTTCGCGCTACGGCATCAATCTCATCCGGACGGTCCAGGGCGACTATTCCTATGAGAGCGGGCATGCCGCGGCCAACGCATTGGCCGGCGCCGATTGTCCTGATGCGGTCTTCTGTACATCCGATGCCATGGCGATGGGCATCCTTGACGTCTGTCGGACCGATTTTCCTGCTGGTCGGCCGTCGCGGTTCCGGCTCTACGGTTTCGACAATCTGTCGCTGACCGATTTCGATGCCTATCCGATCTCGTCCATTGGCTACGACAAGCTGCTCTATGTTCGCCATATCGTTGAATCCGTTGCCAACCCTGGCAATTTCACGCCGGGTCAAGCGCCGATCACGGTGCCCACACGTTTTGTGCCCCGCCTCACCGCTTAAACGAAAACGGGCTGCCAGGAGGCAGCCCGCAGTTTCGAGTTACCACAGGGGGTTCAGGGCAGGGGGATTGGATTCCGGACCCCACCACTTCTTGTAGTTCGCCGCATAAGCACCCGACTGGATGTAATCGGAAACGAACATGTCGAGCCAGCGCACGAATTCCGGGTCACCCTTGGCAACGGCAATGCCGATCGGATCGTTGGAATAGAGGCCAGGCAGCGTCACGAGCGACGGATTCTTGGTAGCCAGATAATCGAGCAGCGATGAATCTTCGATGGCCGCATCGACGCGCTTCTGCTGCAGCTGCAGAACGCCATCCGGAGCAAACTGATCGACGTAGACGAGTTGGGCATCGGGAACGGCGGTCTTCAGGAAGCTCTCGCCCGTCGTGCCGCGTCCGACGACAACCTTCTTGCCGGCCAGGTCCTTCAACTCCTTGATAGCTGCATCCTTCTGAACGATGACGCGCAAGCCAGCACGATTGTAGGGAATAGTGAAGTTCACCGTCTTGGCGCGCTCGAGCGTTGCCGAGGTATTGGCAACGGCGACGTCGATCTGGCCCGAAACGAGCATCGAGATCCGGGCGTCACCCGAGACGTCGACGAATTCGACGGGTACGCCGAGCTTCTGGGCGAGCAGCGTCGCAACGTCGACATCGTAACCAACAGGATTGTTCTGCGCGTCACGGAAGCCGATCGGCTCGCCGCCGAGCGATACGCCGATCCGAACGGTGCCGCGCGAGCGGATGTCATCGATCATTCCCGCAAAGGACGGAAATGCCGTGCCGGCCGCGATGGCGAGGGCGGCAAGGGTAGTCAGAATACGCTTCATGGTTTCATTCCCTCTTTTGACTATGCCAGTTTCGCTGCCCGCAGTTCCGGTTCGGGCATCGATTCCTCCCAGAGCCAGTAGCGAATTTCGCCCTCGCATCTGAAATTCACGACCTCATGGTTTCCCTTGGCGTCGACTGCATGGATCACGACGCCGGCGAGAAATCCGGTGGAGAGTTCATCGAGCTCATCGACGGCAAGCTTCACCGCGTCGGAGAGCGAATAGCCAAGCTTCATTGCAAGAACAACGGTGCGCGCTGTCGAGCAGCGCATCGTCATCTCACCCGTGTGGGTGCAGGCAGCCGCGCCATAGCGACTGTCGGCATAAAAGCCGGCGCCGGGGATCGGACTATCGCCAAGGCGGCCTGGATATTTCCACGCCCAGCCGGAGGTGGACGTTGCGGCGTGAATGCCGCGCGCTGAATCAGCCGACAGGAAGACGGTCGTATCGCGCACACGCTCCGGATCAGTGATGGCGCGGCTCAACGGCGCGAGCGGAATATCGGGAAACTTCGCCAGATCCTCCGGCGAAAGTTCCTTTTCCAATCGTTCCCACCAGACCCGCCTGCTGTCCTCGAACAACACGTCGTCCTCTGAGAAACCGATTTCAGTTGCAAAGCGCCGAGCGCCGTCGCCGGTCAGCATGACGTGCGGAAGGCGTTTCATCACCTCATAGGCAAGGCGCGCCACCGGCAGCGTATTCGGCACGGCACCGACTGTCCCGACATCACGTGTGTTGCCGTCCATCACTGCAGCGTCCAGCTCCATGTTGCCGAGCATGTTGGGCCAGCCGCCGTAGCCGACGCTGCGGACCTTGACTTCGCTCTCCACCTTGCTGATCCCGGCGACCATTGCATCAAGGCTGATTGCACCGTCCCGCAGCATCTCCACGGAGGTCGGGAAACCCGGCCACGCTTCTTTATTGGCCAAAAGCAGCATCTTGAACCTCTAATCTTTGCGCATCTTGGAAAGGAACTGGGCGACGCGCGGCTGTGCCATCCCGCCGTCGGCGGCGAAAAACTCTTTGGTCGGCAGGTCGACCAGCAGCCGGCCCTTGTCGAGGAACACGATACGATCCGAAATCTGCCTGGCGAACTCGACCTCGTGCGTCACGAACAGCATCGTCGTGCCTTGCTGGGCGAGCTTTGCAAGGATCGCCAGCACTTCTGCCGTCATCTCCGGATCAAGCGCGCTGGTCACTTCGTCGAGCAGCAGATAGCGCGGCTGCATGGCAAGCGCCCGGCATATTCCGACACGCTGGCGCTGACCGCCCGAAAGCTGCGCCGGATAGGCATCGGCCCGGCTCCCGAGACCGACCGACTCGAGCAGTGCTCTCGCCGTCGCCTCCGCCTCAGCGCGCGGTTTCTTCAATACCTCGATCGGCGCCAGCGTGATGTTGCCGAGCACCGTCATATGCGGATAGAGGTTGAAGAGCTGGAAGACCGTACCTGACCGCTTGCGGGCCTCCGCCAGTTCCCGGGGTTTGCCGACATCGAACTCATCGACCGTGATCTGGCCGCCGTTCAGCTTCTCCAGGCCATTGATGCACCGGATCAGCGTCGACTTTCCCGAGCCGGAGGAGCCGAGGATCGAGACGACCTCGCCCGGCTCGATCGTCAGATCGATACCATCGAGCACGGTGGTCTGGCCGAAGGCCTTTTTTACGTTTTCAACTTTGATCATCTCAGAGCCCCCTCCAGGCGCTGTGGGCGCGAAGGCGATTTTCGAAGCGCGTCCCAAGCAAGGCAACCAGCTTGGCGGCGGCGTAATAGAGCAAGCCAACCGCCGTCCATACAACAAACGGCTTCAGCGTTCGCATGTTGAGGATGTTGCCGATCTTGGTAAGGTCGACCACGCCGATCACCGAGATCAGCGATGTGACCTGCAACTGGTTGACGAGAAGTGCAATCAGTGGCCCGACCGCGAAGGCGGCAGCCTGCGGGGCGAGCACATGTCGAAGGACCTGCCACCGTGTAAGCCCGAAGACTCGCGCCGCCTCGATCTGATCACGGCCGATGGACTCGATTGCCGAAACCGCGATGACATAGATGAAGGCGGCTGTATTGGCCGACAGCGTGATCGTCGCCGCGGTAACCGGCGTGACGCGGATATGGAATAGCCCTGGCAGACCGAAGAACACCAGAAACAGCTGCACCAGCACCGGCGAATTCTTCAGGAGTTCAGAAACGAAGGTGATCACTTCGCTGAGGACTGGCACACGGTAGTAGCGCACAATCGCCCAGGCAATGCCGATCACCAGTCCGATCAGCGAGGTCGCGAGAAAGAGCGCGATATTGACCCCGAGCCCTTGTGCGAGAAGAACCAGATCAAAGGCTGTAAAATCGGCAAAGCGCATCAGGCAACCGCCTCCATCATGTCACGGTTGAGACGGCGATGGAGGATCGCAATCGCGAGCGATACGAGATAGGTCAAGGCCGCATAGACGACGAGAAGCACAACATAGACTTCGAACGGCCGGTAGGTCTGCGACACCACGATCTGCGCCGAGCCGGTCAGTTCGTTGAGCGTGATCGTGGACAGGATCGAAGAGGTGAGGATCATGTTGATCAGAACCGAGCCGAGCGGGCGCACGGATGTCCTGAGTGCGATCGGCAGGACAATGCGGGTGAAGATCACCCTTCGTGACAAGCCGCTCACCTCCGCAGCTTCGATGATGCCCTGATCGATCGCCAGGATACCGGCGCGGATTATATCGGACGCGTATGCGCCGCCTGCGATCGACAGCGCAATCACGCCTGTTGTGAACGCATCGATGTAAAGACCGATCTCGGGCAGGCCGTAGTAGAAGAAAAACAGCTGCACGATGAATGGCACGTTGCGGAAGATATCGACGTAGACGAAGGCAATTCGCCGCAGCGCCGCTGACGAGGATGTGCGTGCGATTGCCACGAACGCACCCATGATGACGCTGCCGACGAGCGCGAGAACACACGCTTCTGCTGTCAGCAGCGCGCCTTGTGCGAGAAAGCCAAGATGGGGCAAGAGAATCGACAGGTCGAGCCGCACGATCTCTCCATGAGCACGAGTGAAACCGGTTTCATCGTGTCTCGGTGGCCGAACATTGTCAAGAACGCCCTGGAGATTTCCTGCTATATCCAGCGCGAACGGAGAGATTCGTCTCGTCCGGCGGATTTGCACCGTGCTTGAAGCAGCTGGGGCAGCACCGGCCTTTCCGATTTTTCAAACGTCATTCAGATTTACCCACCGAACGAGCACCGCCATGAGCCATATTCCGCAGATCGACTACACCACAGCCTCTGAAGAGATTCGGGCCGCGCATGACGAGGAAATGAGGGTACGGGGGCGCATGACGAACATGAAGCGTACCTTGCTGCATTCGCCCGCCGCCCACCGCATCTATGCCGAATGGTTCACGCTGCGCGCAGAGCTTTCTGCAATCGCGGATCGACCGATCTGGATCTTCTCGCATTCCATTTCAAAAGCTGCGAACTCAAGGATCGCCATCACTTTCTTTCGCCGGGCACTGATCAATGCAGGTTTCGACCCGGAGGCCCTGGTACTTTCCGAGGAAGAGGCACTGCTCGATGCCTTCGGCACGGCAATCGTTGCCAATTCCAACGCGGTTCCCGCCAAGATCTGGACGCAGCTGAAAGGGCGCTACGATGCCAAGACGCTGGTCGATCTCGTGGCCTTCGCCGGCATCATGCTCGCAACAGCGGTCTTCAACAATGTCGTGGAGGTTGACTTCGATCCAGAGCTCGAGCCCTTCGCCGAAACCGGCCGATCGGCGTCCTGACGGACCGCGTCCTGTCGAGGTCAGGCGAGCCTAAGCGTATTCGCCGGCTGCCGTCACCTTTGTGGCCAACTCACGGGCCACAAGGACGGCATGTTCTGTAATCTGTGGCAGTCCCATCAACTCCCCAAATGTCCCACGCGCCAAGGGGCCGGAAATCAGCAAGGTCGGATCAGGACGGCCATCGGCACCTATCGCCTCCGATCGTTCGGTACATGCAATGCCGAGGCCGGTCGGATCGAGCTGCAAGCGTGATTGATCACGCAGGCGAGCGAGCCACGCCTGGCTTTCCAAAATGCTTCCATGCGCGGGACCGGTTGTGACAACGACGGCATCAAAGGTCTTCTGTAGTGGTGCGCCGTGCCGCCGTCTCAGTTCCACATGGATTGCCTCGCCGTCACGCTGCACCCGAGCGACAGAGGCCGCCAACACTTCCATCCTTCCCTCTGCAATCGCTCGCTCCAGCACCTCTTCCACCTGCGGAGCGATGCGGAACCGGTGAGCGTCCCAATATGGCCTGATATGACGTACGATCCTGCAGCGTTCGGCAATCGGCAGGCTCTGCCAGATCGCGTGGCCGTGACCGCGAACCTGGTCGATCACGGCGTGCCACGTCAATCCCACGGCTGTGGCTTCTGCAATGGTCCGCCGGATCCCCCGCAGCAGCGCCGTCGCGCTATGAGCAGGCGCGGTCTCGAACGCGCCGAACGGCTCCTGTGGATACGGAGCATGCCCTCTCGATCTCAATCCGCGGCGCGAAATCGATGTGATCTGCCCGCGATGGCCGGTACGCGTCAGCGAAGCGACGATGTCGGCCGCGGTCAGGCCGTTGCCGACGACCAGCACCCGGTCCGCCGGACGGACAACGTCAAGCGCGCCCGCAACGGTGGAGTTGGCGACAAAGCGGGGGTGTCCTTCAAGAACTCTGAGAGCACGAGGCGCTGACGGCGCGGGATGACTGGTGGCGATCACCAGGAAATCGGCAACCGTTCGTCCGCCCTCGTCATCAAGGATCTCCCAGCGCCTGCCGTCCCGACGTACCTCGACAACGGCCGCACGGCGATGATGCACGGTCCCGCTTTGCACCAGGGGAGCGAGCGCCGAAGCAATATAGGTGCCGAAGACATGGCGTCGGGGGAAGAGGTTGCCATCCGGCCGGGACGCGTCCGGGTCGTCCGCGACAGCATCGTTGCGGGCCATCCATTCGACGAAGTCCTCCGGCCGATCCGGCAACAGGCTCATGCGGGCGGCGGGGACATTGATCCGATGCGTTGGATCGGTGGTATCGTAGGCGAGCCCTCTGCCAAGCTCTTCTCGCGGCTCGAAAACCACGATTGTTGGTGGCGGGCTGCATGTGGAGGATGCCAGATGGTACGCAACGCCCGCACCAGAAACGCCTCCGCCGATAATCGCCACTGCGGGGCGACACGCCTTGCCACGGGTGTCCTGTCGAGATGTCACGCTGCCCTGCTTCACTTGATCGCGACCCAGATCGCCTTTCTTGTAAGGCGCGTTTTTGTCCTTCGCGCCCCGACGGTTCAATTTAAAGGCTCACAGCCAGGACAGCAACTTCAATATTCTACAAAATTAGTAGAATTTTTATCCCGCTATCCCGCCAAAGCACCGAAGAGTTTTTCCGTGCTGCAGCGCAATAGAGATCGGCTTGCTTGGTTTATCCTCGGCGATTTTGAAATTATCTGGCCGTTCGAGGCTTGCCTCATCAATTCAAGACGGGAAACACCACAATGAACAAGAAGACGTCCAAATCCAGCCTGACGCGTCGCGCAAGCCTTGCCGCGATCGCCGCCTCCACGATCGCTCTGATCGCATTTGCATCGCCTGTCGCTTCCTTCGCCGAAGACAAGTCGATCAAGGTTGGCATCATGAGTGGCGAGGACGAAGACGTCTGGCGCGTTGTGGCCGCCGAAGCCGCCAAAAAGGGCCTGACGATCGAAGCGATCGTCTTCAACGATTATACGCAGCCGAACGAGGCGCTGGAGCGCGGCGAAATCGACGCCAACGCCTTCCAGCACAAGCCCTATCTCGACAATCAGATAAAGCAGCATGGCTATCATATCGTCCAGGTCGGATATACCGGCGTCTGGCCGATCGGCCTTTATTCGAAGAAGCACAAGACCATCGCCGAGTTCGCCGAAGGTGCGGCGATCGGCGTGCCGAACGATCCGTCAAACGAAGGTCGTGCGCTCCGCGTTCTTCAAAATGAAGGCATCATCAAGCTCAAGGACGGCACCGGCATCCTCGCGACCGTTACCGACATTACCGAGAACCCGAAGAACGTCGAGATCAAGGAGCTTGATGCCGGTGTGGTCGGCCGCGCCATCGATGATCTGGATGCGGCAGTGGTGAACACCGACTGGGCCCTGAAGGCCGGGCTCTCTGCGGCCGACCGCATTGCGCAGGAACCTATCGCTGACAATCCGTACCGCAACTTCATCGCTGTCAAGCAAGGCAGCGAGAACGAAGACTGGGTGAAGACGCTGGTCTCGTCCTACCAGAACGATGCGGTCAAGGCGGAGTTCGACAAGGTGTATAAGGGAACCGGCCTCAGCGCCTACTGATCGACATTCGCGCCGAGGGGTTAGGCGCGTTGAACAAGGCGGCCCGGGCGTTCCTTGCCCGGGCCGCCTTGGGCGTTTCCGAAGGGAAAGACTATGAATTCAATTGTAACGGCCTCTGTAATCGAGACGCCGCAAGCAACTGCTGAGGCGGTGGTCCGCCTGGTCGACGTACATCGGCATTTCGGCACCACCCCGGCCCTCGATGGCGTAGCGCTCACCGTCCACAAGGGAGAAATCCTGGGTGTAATCGGGCGCAGTGGAGCCGGCAAATCCACATTGATCCGCTGCCTCAACGGCCTGGAGCGTCTGGACCGGGGCGAGATCGAAATCGAGGGGCGCAGCATCGTTGGTCTCGACGAAAAGGAGTTGCAGCCGCTTCGCCGCCGCGTCGGAATGATCTTCCAGCATTTCAACCTGCTGGCCTCCAGGACGGTCGAGGAGAATGTCGCACTGCCGCTCAAGATCGCCGGCGTGGCAAGGACCGAGCGCCTGAGGCGCGCACATGAATTGCTGGAGCTAGTCGGTCTCGCGGGTAAGGCGAAGGCTTATCCATCGTCCCTGTCCGGTGGCCAGAAGCAGCGGGTGGGCATTGCGCGCGCGCTTGCCGCACGCCCTGCCTTGCTCTTGTCCGACGAGGCGACATCGGCGCTCGATCCAGAGACCACACGGTCGATCCTGGCCCTTCTGAAGGACATCAACCGCAAGCTCGGCCTCACCATCATCCTCATCACGCATGAGATGGAAGTCGTCCGCAGCATTGCCGATCGCGTCGCCGTCATCGATGCCGGCCGGATCGTCGAAGAAGGACAGGTATGGTCGGTATTCGCTGACCCAAAAGCGCCGATCACCCGGAGTCTGCTGTCCGGTAGCCGCCCGCAATTGCCGGAGCATATCGCCGCCCGCCTTTCGCCGACATCCGGGGAGGAAGCGATCTTAAGCATCGACATGGCGGGCCTCGCCGCACAGGGCGCGGTCTTTGCCGACCTGTCTGCGGCGCTGCCGCAATCTTTCCGGCTCGTCCACGGCGGTATCGACCATATCCAGAACCAGCCGGTGGCGCGGTTCTTCATTGCTGTCCCGATGCGCGACCCTGCGCTCAAGGACAAGGTTCTGCAGTTTCTGAAGGCTCGCTCTGCGCGGGTGGAGGTCCTTGGCTATGACACCGATCATGTTTAATCTTCTGCTTCGTTCCCTCTGGGAAACGATCCTGATGACGGGTGCATCCGGACTGATTTCGCTGGTCTTCGGCCTGCCGCTCGGTCTCGCGCTCGTTCTCACGAACAAAGGCGGCATGGCCGAGAACGCCTGGATAAACGGCATCCTTGGGGCCATCATCAACGGGTTCCGCTCCGTGCCGTTCATCATCCTGCTGGTGGCCCTGATCCCGGTGACGCGCCTGATCGTCGGCACTGCGCTTGGCACCTGGGCGGCCATCGTCCCGCTCGCCATTGCCGCAACGCCCTATTATGCACGGATCGCGGAAGTGTCGCTGCGCGAGGTCGATCGCGGACTGATCGATGCGGTGCGCGCCATGGGCGGCAATCGCTGGACGATCATTCGCGAAGTGTTGGTACCGGAAGCTTTGCCCGGCATCGTCGCCGGCTTCACGGTCACGTTGGTGACCCTGATCGGGGCCTCGGCAATGGCCGGTGCGATCGGCGCTGGCGGTCTCGGCGACCTTGCCATCCGCTATGGCTACCAGCGCTTCGAGACAACCGTCATGGTGGCAGTCGTTGCCGTCTTGATCGTGCTTGTCTGCGGCATACAGTGGCTCGGCGATCGACTGGTCGAAAGGCTTGACCACAAGTAGTCAGCGGCGAAACGCAGCGGCAGGGTGCGAGGATGGCAGCCTGCCGCTGCCGCCAAACAGCTTCTGCCTGAGAGGTCCCTCGGTGTAGTCCGCCTTGAACAGCCCGCGCTCCTGCAGCACCGGAACGACGAGATCGACGAAGTCGCGCAGGCTTTCCGGCGCCACCGTGCGCGCCAGGTTGAAGCCGTCCACACCGCCATCGGAAACCCATGCCGCCAGGCGGTCCGCCACTTGCTCGGCCGAGCCGACAATCGGTTTCATACGGCTGCCGAGTACCATTTGATCAATGATCTGGCGCAGCGTCACCGGCTTTGGCGCTTCCCTGGTGATTGCGGCGAGCGCAGATTGATTGGCATTGGTGGATTTCTGCTCGATCGGATCGTCGAGGCCGTACTTCGAGAAATCGACGCCTGTCGAGGCCGAATAGTGCGCCAGCGAAGCTTCGACACTCGCATGGCGGCGGTAGTCTTCGAGCTTGTCGAATGCCTCCTTTTCGGTGCGACCGACGACAACCGTCACAAGGCCGAGAACGCGCAAGGCATCCGCCCCGCGCCCTGATGCCGCCGCCTTGTGCTTCAGGGCCGCCACGGTCGGCCTTGCCGCCTGCGGGGTCGGCGTCGCGATGAAGACGCATTCGGCGTGTCGGGCCGCGAAATCCTGCCCGCGCGCCGAAGCGCCTGCCTGGAAGAGAAGCGGCGTGCGCTGTAGCGAAGGCTGCGAGAGATGAATGCCCTCCATCTTGTAGTATTGGCCGTCGTGCTTGACGGCTCGGACTTTGGAAGGGTCGGCGAAGACGGCTCGCGCCTTGTCACCAAGTACCGCATCGTCCTCCCAGCTGCCCTCCCAGAGCTTGTAGAGGATTTCGAGATATTCCTCGGCCGCGTCGTAGCGCGCGTCGTGTTCCGGCAGCTTGTCGAAACCCATCGCGCGCGCAGCACTGTCGAGATAGCCGGTGACGATGTTCCATCCGATGCGACCCTTTGTCAGGTGGTCGAGGGTCGACAGGCGCCGCGCCAACAAGTACGGCGGCTCGTAGGTCGTGTTGACCGTTACCCCGAAGCCGAGATGCTTGGTGACATAGGCCATTGCCGAGATCGGCATCAGCGGATCGTTGACCGGGATCTGCGCGCCGGCCTCGATGACGGGTGCCGGACTTCCCTTGTAGACATCGTAGACCCCAACGATATCCGCCAGGAATATCCCGTCCAGCTTGCCCCGCTCGGCTGTCTGGGCAAAGTCCACCCAGTAGTCGAGGTCGGTATAGTGAAGGGACGTATCGCGTGGATGCGTCCACATGCCGTGATTGATATGACCGACGCAGTTCATTTCGAATGCGTAGATCTGCATCTGCTCCATACAATCATTCCCTGGGCCGGTAGACCCGGCACCGTCTTGAGCCACGAGGGACGCTTTGCGTATCCCCTAGCTCTTACCTTTCCACGGAACGAGGGTTGCTTCCAAGAGGCGAACGGCAGCGCTGAAAGCAAATGCACAGGCAGCGATGATGCCGATGCCAACGAAGACGACGTCGGTTGCCAGAAACTGGGACGCCGACATGATCATGTAGCCGATGCCGCGGTTGGAGGCGATCAACTCCGCTGCAACGAGCGTGCCCCAGCCGACACCAAGCGCAATGCGGATACCCGTCAGGATCTCCGGCAGAGCCGATGGCAAAACGATGCTGACAAGAAGCTGCCAGGGCCGGGCGCCAAGCGACCGCGCCGCGTTGACGCGCTCGATCGGCAGGGCGCGCACGCCGGCCTGCGCCGAAAGGCAAATCGGTGCGAACATGGCAAGCACGAGAAGCGTTACCTTCGACGTCTCGCCGATGCCGAGCCAGATGATCATCAGCGGCAGATAGGCGAGGGGCGGTAGCGGCCAGTAGAATTCGATCGGTGTATCGAAGATGCCCTTCGCCCAGCGATTGAGCCCCATCAGCAGGCCGATCGGAATGCCGGCGGCAATGGCGATGGCAGCTGCCGTTGCAATCCTGAACAGGCTTGCCGAAATATGTTCGCCGAGCGACGCGCCGGCATAGCCGTCACGATAGACAGCTCCGATCTGCGTGGCGACCTCCTGTGGTGTCGGCAGGAAAAGACGCGGTACCAACCCCAGCCTGGCGATCAGCCACCAGGTTCCAATCAAAGCGACGGCTGTCGCGAAGCTGATGACAAGCGTATTGCGTTCGCCGACGCCGAACCCGTTCATCTCGACGGTTTTCGGTTGATCCGTTTCGGCCCGCACGACCACGCCCGTCGTTTCGATGACATTGCTCATTCCGCCGCACTCCTGATCTCGTCGGAGCCATGCAGAATGGTCCGGATTTCTTCTCGCAAACTGGCAAACTCCGGTGCCATCTTGATCGATCGGGCGTCGCCAGTGCGGGCAAATTCGCGAACGAAATCGAGTTCGAAGCGCGCCACAATGCGGCCGGGACGCGGCGACATCACCACAAGCTGCGTCCCGAGGAACAGAGCTTCCTCGATCGAATGCGTGATGAAGAAAATGCGTTTTCCCGTTGTTTTCCAGATCGATACGAGGAGTTCCTGCATCTGTTCACGCGTCAGGCTGTCCAGGGCTCCGAAAGGCTCGTCCATCAAAAGCACATCAGGATCGGCGGCAAGGGCGCGGGCAATCCCGACGCGCTGGCGCATGCCACCCGACAATTCATAGGGAAAGGCTTTCGCGAAGTCTTTCAAACCGACGAGAAACAGAAGCTCTTCCGCGCGGGTACGACGCAAAGCTTTTGGAGTACCGGCGAACTGAAGGCCAAGTGCGACATTGTCGACGACCGACTTCCAAGGCAGCAGGGTATCCTTCTGGAACACGACGCCCCGGTCCGCGCCAGGGCGCATGACCGGTCGCCCATCAAGAGTAATCGTGCCCGAGGAAAGCGGCAGGAAGCCCGCAATCGCATTGAGGAGTGTGGACTTGCCGCAACCCGATGCACCAAGTGCGACAACGAAGCTGTTGTCTGGAATATCGAGAGAAACGCGATCCAGGGCATGGACCGTCCGGCCATCCCGCGTCCGGAAATAGACGCTTGCGTGATCGACTTTGAGCATGTGCCGTCTCTTCATGTTGTGACGCTGGCGCGATATCGCGCCAGCGTAGCAGGATGGGAGGATTGTTAGTTATTTCAGTTGCTTGCGTTGACAAGTGCATCCGGCGTGACAAAAGCCGCGTAGCTCGGCAGCACCTCGCTCACCTTGCCCTGATCCTTCAGGAAGGCGGCCGTGTCCTTGAGGATCTTGGCAGCGCCCGACTTTTCGCCGCCACCAAGCCAGGCTTCGGATGCCTGCACCTCAGGGGTCAGCAGCGTGAGGTTCTTCAGTGCGGCAGCCTGCTGCTCGGGTGTGCCACCAAGTGTCTTGGCAAGCAGCTTGGCATTTTCGCTGTCGGCGTCCCAGGCCTTTTTGTCTGCCGCGAAGGAGGCGTAGTACTTGTTGACGACGCTGGCGAAGCCCTTCAGGAACGCCGGGTTCTCATCGGCGAACTTCGATGCGGAAACCCATGCGGAGAAAGTGGGCGCGCCCTTGTCGGCGACATCCTTGGAGGTGACAAGCACCTTGCCGTTCTTTTTCAGCTCGGTCAGCGCCGGATCCCAGACAAAGCCACCGTCAATGTCGCCGCGGTTGTAGCTGGCGACGATCTCGGGCTGCGGAATTGCAAAGACCTGAACATCCTTTTCCGTCAGCCCCAGGGATTTGATCAACGCAAGAAGCTGATAGTGGTCGGTCGATACCGGCGCGGCGGCGAGCTTCTTGCCCTTGAGGTCAGACAGAGACGCAATGCCCGAACCGTTGCGAACAACCAGCGCCTCGTCGATGCCGGAGATCGAGGAAAGGTAGAAGGCCTTGACCTCCAGTCCGCGCGAGGTCGCCGCCGCGAACGGGCTCGAGCCGACGTAGCCGACCTGCACATCGCCCGAAGCGATGGCCGCGAAGATTTCAGCCCCGGAGTTGAACTTGCGGAAATCGATGTCGTAGCCGGTTGCCTTCGCAAATTCGCCATTGGCGATTGCGACCGACGACGGCAGCGCATCCGTCTGATAGGCCACCACGACCTTCTTGTCGGCTGCCTCTACGGAAAATGTTGCCAGCAGGCTCGCGGAACCGAGTGTGATCGCCGCCAATAATGTCCTGATATTCATGTTTCGCCCCCTTGCGGCTGAGCGTCAGCCTCAGCGCCTGAACTTGTTTCGACGCTTAGAACCGTAGGGCGGATGCTTCAGCGGACACAGGCAAAACTATCTATTTTATAGAATATAAGAACAATATTGTTTTTTGATTGAGTTGAGGCGCAAACATTCGCGCCTCGGCCGGCTGAGGGGCCTCGATCGGCATCATAATTGGGAAATGGCGTCAGACCGGATCGATAAAGATCAGGAAGCAGCGCGCTCTGCCGCTCACCTCGACATCCCCGGGTTGCTCGAGCGGAAGCTCGACATCCCCGGGTTGCTCGAGCAGAAGCGTATCGCCTTGGCTAAGATCCACGCTTTGACCACTCCATTCAACGGTGAGCGCGCCCTGATGACACAGGAGGAGCCACGTCGGCGCGGCGGGCTGAAAGGTGGCCCTGGAATCGATATCAACCCTCTCGACCCGGTGGCGCAATCCGTCGCGACGCGTCATGACGTTCAGGTCCGTGATGGGTCCCTCGGCAAGCGTTGCAGTGACAGCGACATCGGCGGCAAAGGCGAGGGGAGCGCTGTCCTGCGTCAGCAACAGCGGATCATTCCCATCGATTGCGAGCTGCATGCCGTTGCCGTCGATAATCGAAAGCGTCCGGTCGATGCCGGGGAAGATCGAGAAGGGGCCATCGGTCGCGACCGTTGCCATGCTGACGCGCCAGTCGAAATCGGAAAGGGCCGCCCCCTCGGGCGAGACGGCGACCTCAACGGTCTCGCCACCGCCGTTCTTCCACGGCATGCGGCGATAATTGCTGGCTCTGAGGACGGTGGCGCGGGTCATTTTTGCTCCATCATTGTGAACTCCCTGTCACCGTCTGGAACGGAGCGACAGTGGAAACCTTTCCCCCTATTTAGGGAGATGCCTTCGATCCCCTCTCATGGCACAGGCTTTTCGGAGGCATTGATCCTTCTCATCGTCGACAAGACCGTCGCACGAGGCGGCGGCCTTGTTCGACTGATGTGAGGCTTAGTTTCCGAGGATCGCGGGCAGGCGCAGGCCTTGTTCCTTGGCGCACTCGATCGCGATCTCGTAGCCCGCGTCGGCATGGCGCATGACGCCGGTTGCCGGGTCGTTCCAGAGAACCCGCTCAAGTCTGCGCGCCGCCTCATCTGTGCCGTCGGCGCAGATGACCATGCCGGAATGCTGCGAGAAGCCCATGCCGACGCCGCCACCGTGATGGAGCGACACCCAGGTCGCACCCGATGCGGTGTTCAGGAGCGCATTCAAAAGCGGCCAGTCGGAGACAGCATCCGAGCCGTCCTTCATCGCTTCCGTCTCGCGGTTCGGTGAAGCGACGGAGCCGGAGTCGAGGTGGTCGCGGCCGATGACAACGGGTGCTTTCAACTCGCCGTTCCTGACCATCTCGTTAAACGCAAGGCCGAGACGATGGCGATCGCCGAGACCGACCCAGCAAATGCGCGCCGGCAATCCCTGGAAAGCGATGCGATCGCGGGCCATGTCCAGCCAGTTGTGCAGGTGCTTGTTGTCAGGCAGAAGCTCCTTCACCTTGGCGTCGGTCTTGTAGATATCCTCAGGATCGCCCGACAGGGCTGCCCAGCGGAAGGGACCGATGCCGCGGCAAAACAGCGGGCGAATATAGGCAGGCACGAAGCCCGGGAAGGCGAAGGCGTTTTCCAGGCCCTCGTCCTTGGCAACCTGACGGATGTTGTTGCCGTAATCGAGCGTCGGAACGCCAGCATCCCAGAAGGCAACCATTGCTTCGACGTGGACCTTCATAGAAGCGCGCGCGGCCACTTCGACAGCCTTCGGATCGCTCTCGCGCTTGGCCTTGGCTTCCTCGACGGTCCAGCCGGCTGGCAGGTAGCCGTTGCGCGGATCGTGCGCGGATGTCTGATCGGTCACGATATCGGGGCGAGGGCCACCGGCCTGCATGCGGCGAACGAGTTCCGGGAAGATTTCGGCAGCGTTGCCGAGCAGTCCGACCGACTTTGCTTCGCCGGCCTTCGTCCACTTGTCGATCAGCGCCAGGGCCTCATCGAGTGTCTTCGCCTTCTCGTCGACGTAGCGTGTACGCAGACGGAAATCGATGCGCGTCTCGTCACATTCGACGGCCAGGCAGCAGGCGCCCGCCATCACGGCTGCGAGCGGCTGTGCGCCACCCATGCCACCAAGACCGCCGGTCAGGATCCATTTGCCCTTGAGGTTGCCATCGTAGTGCTGGCGGCCGGCCTCGACGAAGGTCTCGTAGGTTCCCTGCACAATGCCTTGCGTGCCGATATAGATCCATGAGCCGGCTGTCATCTGGCCGTACATGGCAAGGCCCTTTTTATCCAGCTCGTTGAAGTGATCCCACGTCGCCCAGTGCGGCACGAGGTTCGAGTTGGCAATCAACACGCGGGGGGCATCCTTATGCGTGCGAAACACGGCGACTGGCTTGCCGGACTGCACGAGGAGCGTTTCATCCTCGTTCAAAGTCTTCAGGGTCGCTGCGATACGGTCGAAATCGTCCCAGGTGCGGGCTGCACGGCCGATGCCGCCATAAACCACCAGCTCGTTTGGATTTTCCGCGACGTCAGGGTCGAGGTTGTTCATCAGCATGCGCAGCGGCGCTTCGGTCATCCAGCTCTTGGCGTTGAGTTCACTGCCGCGCGGGGCGCGGATCTCGCGAATGTTGTGACGTGGATTTGAGGTCATGCGGGGTTCCCCCTGTCGAGTGATCGTTATCGTTTCAGGCCCGGCGCGATCTGTTCGATACGCACCAGAATGTCTTTGAGGTGGACGCGAAGGCGCTCTGCCTTGGCAGCGTCGTAGGCAAACGGCGGCGCCTCGGTCTCAAGATGCGTCGATTGCGCCAGTTCCATCTGGATGGCGTGCACGCCCGTTTCAGGCTGGCCGTAGTGGCGCGTCGTCCACCCGCCCTTGAAACGGCCGTTGAGCACGCAGTCATAGCCTTCGGCCGCCTCGACGACCGTGAGCGTCGCCTGTTCGATGGCCCCATCGCAAGTCTTGCCCATGTCGGTGCCGATGTTGAAATCCGGCAGCTTGCCTTCGAAAAGGAAGGGAATATGCGAGCGGATCGAGTGGCAATCGTAGAGGATCGCCACGCCATGAATTGCTCTCACACGCTCGACCTCGGCAGCAAGAGCTGCATGATAGGGAGCATGAAAGTCCCTGAGCCGCGCCGCAATGTCGGCGTGATCAGGTGCCCGTCCGTCCTTCCAGATCGCCTTGCCGTCGAAGTCCGTTTCAGGAACCAGGCCAGTGGTGTTTTGGCCGGGATAGAGGCTGACGCCTGCCGGATCGCGGTTGGCGTCAATGACATAGCGATGGAACGTCGCGCGCACCGTTGTCGCATCGGCAAGCAGGCCGTCATAGAGGTCATGGATGTGCCAGTCGGTATCGGCAAGAATCCTGCCGTTATCATTCAGACGCTCCCAGATGTCGGCGGGCACGTCAGTCCCGGTGTGCGGAAAACCCAGGATAATGGGTGAAGAACCCTGTTTGACGTCGACGACAGCCATCTCAGACCTCCAGAGCCGGCAGGATGCCGCTTGAGACTGACGCATTCAGCGCGCCTGTCGCGACGAGGTCGCCCGCCGCCTTCAGATCGTTCGCCATGTAGCGATCGAGCTCCAGCGTCGGTACCACGCTGCGGATGGTGGCGATCGCCTTCTGCAGTTCGGGACCTGTCGTGAGTGGCGCACGAAATTCCACGCCCTGCGCTGCGGTCAATGCCTCGATGCCGATAATGCTGAAGAGGTTGTCGGTCATCTGGAGCAGACGACGCGCGCCATGGCAGGCCATCGAAACGTGATCTTCCTGGTTGGCGGATGTCGGCGTCGAATCGACGGAGGCCGGGTGCGACATCTGCTTGTTTTCCGACATCAGCGCTGCCGACGTTACCTCGGCGATCATCAGGCCTGAGTTGAGGCCCGGCTTCTTTGCCAGGAAGGCCGGCAGTCCATAGGAAAGCGCGGGATCGACCAGCAAGGCGATGCGCCTTTGTGCGATCGCGCCGATTTCGCAGATGGCGAGGGCGATCTGGTCGGCTGAAAAGGCAACCGGCTCGGCATGGAAATTGCCGCCCGAGACAACCGAGTTGTCCGAAAGCACCAGCGGGTTGTCGGTGACGGCATTTGCCTCGATCTCCAGTGTGCGCGCGACCGAGCGCAGAAGATCCAGGCAGGCACCATCGACTTGCGGCTGGCAGCGAATGCAGTAGGGATCCTGCACACGCTCGTCGCCCTCAATATGGCTCTGGCGGATGACGGAGCTTTCGAGGAGCGCGCGAAGTGCGGCGGCTGTGTCGATCTGGCCCTTGTGGCCGCGCAGCGTGTGAATATCGGGATGGAAAGGCGCGGACGAGCCCATCGCCGCATCGGTCGACATGGCACCGGTAATCAGTGCTGCCTGAGCTGCGCGGTGAGCTCGGAAGAGACCGGCAAGCGCCAATGCCGTCGAGGTCTGCGTGCCGTTGATGAGCGCAAGGCCTTCCTTGGCCGCCAGCACAACGGGCTTCAAACCAGCCTTCGCAAGGGCGGCTGCGCCGGACAGGCGTTCACCCGCAAGGAAGGCTTCGGCTTCGCCCATCATCACGGCGGCCAGGTGGGCCAGCGGCGCAAGGTCGCCCGAAGCGCCCACGGAACCCTTTTCCGGGATGACCGGGATGACGCCTTTTTCGAGCATGCCTTCGATCAGCCGCACCAGTTCGAGCCGGACGCCGGAGGCGCCGCGACCGAGCGAAACGAGCTTCAAGGCCATGATCAGGCGGACGATGTTTTCGGGCAATGGCGCGCCGACGCCGCAGCAGTGGGACAGGATAAGATTGCGCTGGAGCGTCGCCACGTCAGCACTGTCGATCTTGATCGAAGCAAGTTTACCGAAGCCGGTATTGATGCCATAGACCGGTGCATTGCCGGCCGCGATCTCTGCAATGCGGGCAGCGGCCTTGGCGATGCCGGCATCAAAAGATGCGTCGAGCCTCGCCGGTTCACCGGTCCAGTAGATCGTCTCCAGATCCCTGAGCGAAACGGAGCCTGGATGAAGGGTAATGGTCAACGGTCGATCCTTTCGCCCTTGAAAACATGTGCATGAAGCGGGTTGAAGCCGATGCGGTAAACGAGCTCTGCGAGGCTTTCGACGTCCCAGATCGCAAAGTCCGCGGACTTGCCGGTCTCGAGCGTTCCGGTCTCGCCCAGAAGCCCAAGGGCGCGTGCACCCTCGCGGGTCGCCCCCGCAATGCACTCCTCGACAGTCAGGCCGAAGAGCGTGGCTGACATATTCATCGTCAGAAGCAGCGAGGTGAGCGGCGAGGTGCCGGGATTGCAGTCGGTCGCAATGGCAATACGGGTGCCGGCGTCGCGCAGCGCCTGAACGGGCGGCTTCTGCTTTTCGTTGATGGCGTAGAAAGCGCCAGGCAAGAGAACGGCGACCGTACCGGCCGCAGCCATGGCGGCAGCACCCTCGGCATCGAGATATTCGAGGTGGTCGGCAGAGAGCGCACCATGGGAGGCGGCGAGCTTGGCGCCGCCAAGATTGGACAATTGTTCGGCATGCAGCTTGACTGGCAGACCGAGTGCCTCTGCCTTGTCGAAGACCCGGGCGATCTCGGCAGTGGAAAAGGCGATGCCCTCGCAGAACCCGTCGACTGCATCGACCAAGCCCTCGGCATGGGCGTCTTCGAGGCCTGGGAGGACGACCTCGGCAATGTAGTCGCTGTTGCGCCCCCTGTACTCGATCGGCGTTGCATGAGCGCCGAGATAGGACGTGACGACGCGCACCGGGCGAAGGCGCTCAAGCTGGCGGGCAGCGCGCAACATCTTCAGCTCGCCGTCGACGTTCAGCCCATAGCCGGACTTGACTTCGATCGTCGTCAGCCCCTCGCAGATCAGCGTATCCAAGCGTGGAAGCGCCGCCTTGACGAGGCCATCGACCGAGAGCGCATTTGTTGCCTTGACGGAAGAGACGATGCCGCCGCCGGCGCGCGCAATCTCTTCATAGGTCGCACCTTCGAGGCGCATTTCGAACTCGCGGGCGCGATTGCCGCCAAAGACGATGTGGGTGTGGCAGTCGACGAGACCCGGTGTAACCCAGCGGCCCTCGAGATCCGTGATCTCGGCGCGCTCGATCACGGAAACCGGCAGTTCGGCCTCGGAGCCGACGTAGCTTATGCGCCCACCCTCGGTGACGAGGGCGCCTTTGTCGACAATGCCGAGGCCCTGCTTTTGCGGGTCGAGTGTTGCCAAGCGCACATTCCGCCACAGATGCGGACGGACGTCGCCGGATGACTCATGGCTTGAAAATTTGTTCCCATTCATCAGCTTTGCGCCTTTCCTTATGCGGAAACATGTATATACATAATAAACCGATGACAAGTGAAATTTTGTGCGCCTCCATGGAAAAGAAAGATGCGCGGCGCCAAAGAGGAGAAAAAGCGTTATGGCTCAGACGGTGGCGACCAGACTTCATGCGAGCGCGGCACTTCTGCCGCAGGGATGGTGCAAGGACGTGCGCGTAACGATCGAGGACGGCCTGATTGCGACCATCGAGGCCAACGTCGCTCCGACGCCAGCCGATGATCGTCACGGCACGCTTGTGCCCGCGATGGGCAATCTCCACAGCCACGCTTTCCAGCGCGCCATGGCCGGCCTTGCCGAAGTGCGGGGACCAGCCAATGACAGCTTCTGGAGCTGGCGCACGGTCATGTACAAGTTCGCATTGTCGATGACGCCCGAACATGTCGAAGCCGTTGCCGCCCAGCTCTACATGGAGATGCTGGAGGCCGGCTTTTCCCGGGTCGGCGAATTCCACTATCTGCACCACGACAAGAACGGCACACCCTACGCCAACATTGCCGAGCTGGCCGAGCGCATCGGGGCGGCGGCAAATGTCAGCGGCATCGCCTTGACGCTACTTCCCGTATTCTATGCCCATTCTGGCTTCGGCGGCGCGGCACCGATCGAGGGTCAACGACGCTTCATCAATTCGCTGGACAGTTTTGCCGCCCTGATGGACGGGTGCCGCAAGGTGACGAGCGGGCTTCAAGGTGCCGAGCTCGGCCTTGCCCCACATAGCCTGCGCGCCGCCACGCCCGAGGAACTGGCCACGGTCGTCCCGCTTGCCGGTAACGGCCCGATCCACATCCACATCGCCGAGCAGGTCAAGGAAGTCGAGGATTGCATCGCCTGGTCGGGCGCCCGGCCCGTTGAATGGCTGCTTGCCAACCAACCCGTCGATGATCGCTGGTGCCTGATCCACGCGACGCACATGAGCGACGAGGAAACCCGTGGCATGGCCCGTAGCGGCGCGATCGCCGGCCTTTGCCCGATTACCGAGGCCAACCTCGGCGATGGCACCTTCGAGGCACCGCTCTTCATCGAGGAAGGCGGACGTCTCGGCGTCGGCTCCGATTCCAACGTGGCTATCTCGCTTTCCGGCGAACTGCGCCAGCTTGAATACTCAGAGCGTCTGGCGTTGAGGGCCCGCAATGTGGTGGCTGCACCCGGCGGCTCAACGGCGCGCAGCCTGTTCGATCATGCAATAACCGGTGGCGGCGCCGCCCTGAAGGCCCCTGGGGGAATTGCCGTCGGTCATCACGCCGATCTCATCTCGCTCGACACGACCGCCGTGCCCTACCTTTCAGGCGACCAGTTGCTCGATCATTGGATTTTTGCCGGCGGTGTCGCGGTCGACAGTGTCTGGGCGCTCGGCCGCAAGCAGGTGGAAGGCGGCCGCCACGTAGCGCGCGAGGCAATCAATCGCCGGTTCCTGAAGGCGATGGGCGAGCTTCTTTCAGCGTAGGGCTTTCCAGGTCCCGACATTCACATTAGAGCGGGAGGTATAACCGGAGCGTGACGATGAACCAAAGCAAGGACATAACCTTGCACCAGCGGATCGTGAGTGACATCGAAGGCCGCATCGTCTCGGGCGAATGGCCACCGGGTCACCGCATCCCGTTCGAAGTGGATCTCACCAAGCAATATGACTGTTCGCGCATGACCGTGAACAAGGCGCTGACCCAGCTTGCCAAGGCGGGCCTCATCGAGCGTCGGAAAAAGTCCGGCAGCTTCGTCACACAGCCGCAGGCACAATCGGCCGTCCTCGAGATCCACGACATCGGCGCCGAGGTCAAGTCATTGAATCTCGCCTATGCCTTCACGGTCTCAAAGCGCGTGCAACGCAAGGCCAAGGCGGAGGACATCGGACGCCTGGACGTCATGCCGGGCTCTTCCGTTGTCGACGTTGCCTGCATTCATCACGCGGGCGGGCGGCCATTCTGCCTCGAGGAAAGGCTAATCAGTCTGTCGACCGTACCCGAGGCGGCCGACGCCGATTTCTCCGAGATGGCACCGGGCGCCTGGCTGATCAATCAGATCCCATGGAGTAGCGCCGAGCACCGCATCCATGCCGTATCGGCCGGCGCGGACGAGGCTGCCGCCCTGGACATCCCGCGCAACACGGCCTGTCTGGTCGTCGAACGCCGCACCTGGAGCAATGTCGGGCCAGTCACTCACGTGCGCTTCACTTATCCCGGCGACCGGCACGCACTGGTAGCGCGCTTCACCCCGGCGTCGCAATAGCGAACGGCCTTGTCAGACGGCGTTGTCAGCAAGGCACCTGGTTCCTCGAAGCGCAAGTCTCCTACCCGAGTTTCGTGGCTCGCCAGTGAACGCAACCGAACGTGACGCAAAACGTCTCAAACTGCAGAAGGTTGATGTCTCGCATGCCGCAGCAAGCTCGCCATCGCCCGCAAGACTGCCGAAATGCAATTGGCGTCAGCACCTTTGCCTCTCCTGCCATCGGTTCGGGCCTGTCATGCGGCTTTTTGCAACGGTCTAGCCGCCATTTGAGGCGCGTTCAGTTCAGCCTCTCTTCGACGGTTGGTGACGGCGCCAGAATCCTGAAGCTCTGATCGATCCAGGTGAGTTCGTCCCGAACGTCCTTTACGCCGGCGACATTCTCCGCCGCCACTCTTACGGCCGCCCGCACCCGTTCGTCGGGAACCGTCACTCTCAACACGACAATGCCGGCATTGACGCTGACGCGGATCTGTCCACATCGAGCCCATTCCCTGGTCTGCAATTCCGCCTCGACGTTCGACAGGATCGTCCTGTCATCAATCGGAAAGACCGAGACCGATCGCGATTGTCCAAGCGGCTTGAGGAAGTCTTTCCTGGTAATGATGCCGACGAGGCTGTCCCCCACGACCACCGGCAGCCGCTTTACACTTGTCTGCTCCATCAATTCTGCCGCCTCGGTCAGCGTCGCATAAGGAGAGACGGTCACAAGCGGACGCGACATGACTTCACCAACGCGCCGTTCGCGCAAGGCCACATATTCGTCGGCAAGCATGTCTTGACCCGTCAAGAGTTGCAGCCACCATGAACGGCGCGTCTCGGTCTGCGCCTCCGTCCTTCGCACCAGGTCGCTTTGGCTCAGCATGCCCACCAGGCCGCCCCGCGCATCAAGCACCGGAAGGCCACTGATGCGATGGTAGAGCATCAGTTCAGCAGCATCGATCACGGTCGCCCGCTCAGTGATCGTGATGACGCCTTCTGTCATGATTTGACTTACGCGCATTTCAGGCACCTCCAGGGCGCAAACGGGATCCGCTTCTACGAATGCCTACACGCCGTCCCGCGTGACGTCCGAAAACCCGAACATCGACAACTGGACCCCATAGGGAAAAAGAATGGTGTTAACGAGCAGGAGCGCCTTGTCGCTTCTGCTGCCAGACAGGGAAAAGTAGGTCGTCTGCGCTTCACGACGCTGCTTGACCAGCTGATGCCGTCGAAGGATGTTCAGGTGCTGCGACAAGGCAGACCGGCCCAGACCGATGCGGAGCGCGAGTTCCCTGACGCAGATTTCGCCCTCGGCGAGTGTTCTCAACACGGCCAGGCGATGGGCATTCGCGAGCGCCGAGAAATATGCAGCGAGTTCGCCGTCGTCGCCGAGCATCGCATTTCCTCCGGTATGAACGGAGCAAATAGTAGCGACCTCCCGGATCCCTTCATTGAGCCAGCGCAAACTGCTGGGGAAAGACGGCTCGTCTCCTAGCGAAGAGCACTCGCCGTCAGGACGATGGAGAAGATCATCAAGGCTGCCGAACCGCAACGCCTGGCGATCAAGGGCATGTGGTCGCTTTCGCCGATCACCAGCCTGCCGGCGGTAAGCCAAATCAGGGACGTCGAGAGTGCCACGGCGACGAACGCCATAACAGTGCTGAGCGCAAGTCCTTCCTGCGCGGAGGGAATGATCGTCAATCCGATTATTATTGCCTTCGGATTGAGCAATGTCGTCACGAACACGTGCCGGGGACCCGCAAATTCCGTCGCGGCGACGGTACTGCGCCTCCAAAGCCTGAATGCAAGATAGAGCACCCAGACGGCGGAGGTGGCCTTCACGACTTGCAGCGCGAGAGGGTGAGCATGCAGGAAAGGACCAGCGACGCTTGAAACGGGAATTATGATCGCAAGGTAAGCCAAGACAACGGCGGCGAGCACCTCAAGCAAGCCAATGCGAGATAGGCCGTGCGACGCCATGACGAGCAATGCGTTGGTCGGTCCCGGCAGTATCAGAAGTGTGAAAGCACCAAGTGCAAAGCTGAGGTCATTCATGGTCCGTATCCTGTGAAACTCGCTGCTCGCACGATGCGACGTCGGACACATTGACATTGATCATTTTGGGAGAACTTGTCGCCACTCGACGTGTTATGCTGGGACATGGATGGAGGTACCGCGATGCCTCACTTGATCTGGTTTCTGCTTACCCGCCTTTCGGCCGGATTCGCAATCGGATCCGTGGCTGGATTGGCTATCTGGAGGGTCGGCTCCTGGGGCGCAGGTATTGAAGTGCCCGACTACTATGTGGCCCAGGGCATGTTTGTCTATCTGTTCGGCAGCACGATCGCTGCCGGTTACCTGGCGACGGCGCTGTGGCTTGATGAACCTTGAACGCCGAAAGTCCGGCGCAAATGCGCAAAGCCGAAGGCATGAGCGCCGAGCGGTGCGTTATTGACGACCAGGGCGATCCTGCCGCTCAGACCAACCCGAGCCGAGAACGACGGCCTTTCTGTTTCCAGGAGCCCCACTGGTCTTGCCAGGTCCACAGCGGCTCCGGAACCGGTTCTGCTTTTCTGCGGTTGCGAACGTCGGTCGCTGTGACAAGGAGCGTCTCGCTGTCGTCCTGGCGATCGCCGATGAAGGCGAGCGCCATCTCACAGAAACTATCAAGATGTTGAAGGAGACGTGCCTCTGTGGCGCGGGGAGGGCTGTCGACATTGAGGAGCGCACGTCGCGTGACAACGATCGTCCGTGAACGACCGGCTGCCTGCAAAACGATGCGTCCGGATCTCTCCTTTCCGTCCAGCCACGCAGCGACTACCGTATACCGCAAAACTTGCTCCCTCCTTGCCGCGCGCCAAAAGCGCCGCTGACGCCGATCCCTTGCCGAAGTTCTGCGAAGATGAGCGATGCGCTCTGCCAAAACCTTGATCTGGGTCAAACCGTGACATCATACCTGCCGGGCCCAAATACTTCCGCGAAGCCGGCTCGAACTCGCACTCGATGAACGCCAACTGGAATGAAGGCTTATTCACCGGAGCGTTCCCTGCAAAGCCGGTCCTGCAGGTCACCCGGATCTTTCGAAAACCACCCGCGGGAATGGAAAAGGAACGCCTCCAGGACCGCCTGCTGCTCGCCACCAGACGCTCCCCAAAGGCTGACGAACTCCAGAGCGTCGATATGTCTCTGCCAGCTCCGTTGGGAATTCACGACAAGGCCTCCTGCACCTCAACATGCTTGGTTGATGGAGCGAGCACGTCGTTTCGATTGAAGGCGAAGGCTCTCAGGAGCTGCGATCCCAACCGCGCCTGCTGGGCCAGGTCGTCGAAGATCAACGCCGCCTCCTCGACCTCCCCGATCTCTGTTGCCGGTCCGAACTGGTCGAGTTCCTTCAGAAGTTCCATAAGGGTCGACACTTTGTCGCGTTGTCGCATGGCGGACAGAAAGAGCTCCTGGACGACTGCAGCGCGCTGTTTCGGCACGAGGCTGACCAGGACCTGGCCCACAACCGTGGAGCATCCGCAATCGAGCGCCGGATTTTTCGCGAAAGCCTTGATCTGGCGAACCGCTGCAAGAATATGATTATCGGCGAGACTGCCGTTTCGCGATTGCTTCCCTGTCATCTGCTCGCTCCTTCTGTGTTCCTTTGTCTTGCGATCCATTCCGCACCGGCGCGCCCGTGGTGAAATCCGTTCGACAACGGGACGTCGGGATAGAGGCTTCGTATTCTTGAGCCCGTCTCCGCCGGCTCGAGGTGACCGTCGAGCATCTTGCGATAGAGCGCGGACACGGCAACCATGTCGCAATCCTGCGGCGAGAGGCGCAGTGAGCTGACGCCCAGTGCGTCCCACTCCTCCGGCCCTTCCAGAAGCGCCTGGCAGGAGTGAGAGACCGTCTGTACGCCGTTCAATGCGAGAAACGGCTGGTTTGAAAGCGTGCCTACGGAAAGGCCATCGGGATCTTCCTGGCAAACGAACTGACAATTGTCCTTGGTCTTTCCCTTGGATCGGGCATGCGCGCAGCGCGCCGAGATGGCGAGTGGTAAGCGGCCGAACGCGAAGAGCTCGAAATCGCCTCCGGGGCAGGATCGCGTGATCTCGGCGACCGACGCTGCCGGCAGCTCCGGGGGCAGGCAGATGCTGGCCGCGCCGTTTCGTGCGAGAAGCTTGGCCGAAGGTCCATTATAGACATTGACGAAGGGTCCGACGGTGTGACGCCGGCCCTTCAGCATCTGAAGGGCGGAAAGATCGTTGGCTTCGACCAGGTGACCTTCATCGGCTGCAACCGATCTCTGATATTTCGATTCACGATCGAGGGTTACAAGGGCGAGCGTGGAGAGACGGACTTCCTTTCCAGCCGCCTCCAGGCGTTCAACGACAGCCACGAACTCGGGTTCCATGAAATGCAACCGCTTGGAACAGACGGTCTCGCCAAGCACCACGACGTCGACAGGCGACTGGTCGGCGATTGCGAAATAGAAGTCGCGCCAGCGCTCTGTCGGCCAAAGATAGAGGAGCGGCCCCAAGGTAAGCTTCAAGGGAGATTTCATCGACTACCTCCAGCGCTTCTCATAGGCGCCCTTTGTCGTCTGTTGTCCCTCGCTGAGTTTGCGAAGGCGTGACATGAGGACCGGGCGGTCCGCGGGCGCCGCCTTCAGCGTGGCGCGAAGCGTGGAAACGACCTCCGAGATGTAGGCCTTGCCGCGTTGACGGCCTTCGACCTTCAATGCCTTGACGCCGGCCGCCCGAAGTTCGTCGAGCTGGTCCATGACGTCCAGCGACACCGGATCCTCGAAAGCGTAGGTCGCGCTTTGTCCGACCGCGAAGCGACCCTTGCACAGCGTCGGATAGCCAGCGGGTTCTTCTTCGGAAAACCGGTTTATGGTGAAGCCACCCAGTTCAGACACCAGGTCGCCGCCGGCCTGCCGGTAGCGTACGTGGCTGGCTGGCGAGCATACGCCGTTCATATTTGGCGACTTGCCGGTCGCGTAGGACGACAGCGAGCAGCGCCCCTCTGCCATGACGCACAATCCGCCAAAGACGAAAACCTCCAATTCGCAGTCTACGCTTCGTGCAATGCGGGCGATGTCCTGGATGGTGAGCGTTCGCGGCAGCACGATGCGGGCAGCACCGAAACATTCGACCAGATATGACAGGGCCTCGGGATTGGAGGCAGACGCCTGAACGGAGATGTGGAGGCGCTGTGCCGGGTGATGTTCCGCGACATGCGCCATCAATCCGAAATCTGCAACGATGAGGGCGTCGGCGCCCGCTTCCGACGCTTCCCTTGCCCTGCGGTACCAGAGATCTTCCTTGCCTGCGGTCATGAAAGTGTTGAGAGCGACAAACGTCTTCACCTTTCGCGCGCGTGCGTAGCCGATTGCATCACGAAGCTCGGCGAGATCAAAATTCAAACCCGGGAAGTTGCGCGCGTTTGTCTCATCGCGAAAGCCGCAGTAGACGGCATCAGCCCCTGCATCGACGGCCTCGCGAAACGATGCAGGGGTTCCTGCAGGGCAGATCAGCTCCATTGGACACCATGCGCCTTCAGTGCTTGCCGACGGACCGAACCAAGGGCTCCGGTGATGGAACGGGTCAGCGGGCCCGACAATCTCCCGACGGCGTCAACGAGGTCTATTTCATTGTCATCAAGGGCGTTTCGAAGTGCCAGCACCGCCTCCATGTCACCGGTGACAGTGAGCTTTCTGGCGAAGAATATGGCGTCGCCATCAATCCTGCCCTCGGCAAGGGCCAGCATCAGGACCAGCGGTCCGCAGATGGTGGTGTCAGCGGCCATGTGGGTACCGCGACGAAAGGCTTGGACAGTGCGATCTTTTGGGCAAATCAGGAATGAAAACGGGAAGTCCGACGGCACGAATGCAAAGCGGGACTGGCTGTACTCACCGAGCCGGTCGAAGAGCTTCGGATGAATTGAAAGAACCTCCTTGAGCAGGAAGTCGGCGATGCGCCCGACGATCGGCAATGGAATGATGCGGGCGGTCGCCATCAGGCGAGATGGGGCGAGCATTACGGCCTCTCAGATTGAACGAGCCATCCTAGTTTTTCTTGGCGAGGCTCTGTTTGATCTGAGACAAAGACAAAGACGGTTTCCTCGTCGATGTCAGCGTCATGCGTAACGAAGAGCCAAAAGCCAAACGCCATGGCGACCTGCAGTCCTTCCTTCGCGACCTGCAGCAGCGACGACTGCTGCTTGTCGTGGAGGAGCCCGTGTCGCTCGTGCATGAACTGACCGCCCTGCACCAGAAAGTGCTTTCCGAGGGCGGCCCCGCCCTTTTCATCAAAAACCCGGTAAACGCCGACGGACGGTGCTCCCCGATACCGGTCGTTGCAAATCTGTTCGGTACAAGGCAGCGGATCGAGCTCGGCTTTGGCGTCGGCGAAGCGGGGTTGACGGGCCTCGCCAATGACCTGGCCGAGCTTCAGCGGCCGACACCACCCGTGTCGCTCGCCGATGCATGGAGCAAGCTGCCAATGCTCAAGGCGGTGGGCAGCATGCGACCTCGCTTGCGCAGGGCGGCTGCCTCGCAGGAGGTCGTCTACAAGGGACCGAAGATCGACCTCGGGCAGCTTCCGGTACAATGGTGCTGGCCAGGCGAGCCGGCGCCTCTCGTGACCTGGCCGCTGGTGATCACCTGCAATCCCGACGACCCCAGGGACGTGAACGTGGGCATATACCGGATGCAGGTCCGCGACCGCTCGTCGCTGATCGTTCGGTGGCTGGCTCATCGTGGTGGCGCGAAGCATTTTCGGATGTGGCAGCGTAAGGGTCTCGATATGCCGATCGCCGTTGTGATCGGGGCCGATCCGGCGACGCTTCTCGCCGGCGTCATTCCACTTCCCGAAGGCATGAGCGAACTGAACTTCGCCGGCCTTCTGCGCGGATCGAGAACCGAAGTCTCGAGCGCGCTCACCGTCCCGCTTGCGGTCCCTTCAAATGCCGAAATAGTCCTCGAAGGCTACGTTTCCGCGGAGGAAACGGCGCCAGAGGGACCCTATGGAGATCATACCGGCTACTACAACTCCGTGGAGCCGTTTCCAGTCGTCAGGTTGAGTGCGATAACCACGCGGCGCTCGCCGGTGTATCTCTCGACGTATACCGGGCGCCCGCCAGACGAACCATCACGGCTGGGCGAGGCGATGACCGAGCTTTTCATCCCGATCGTGAAGCGCCAGTTTCCGGAGATCAGGGATCTGTGGCTTCCGCCGGAAGCTTGCTCTTACCGGGCAGTCGTCGTTTCGATCGACAAGCGCTATCCGGGTCAGGCACGCCGCATCATGATGGGGCTGTGGTCGATGCTCCCGCAGTTCAACTATACGAAGCTCATCATCGTCGTCGATCCGGATATCAGCGTCAGGAAGTGGGAGGAGATCATGTGGGCGGTCGCAACCCGGTTCGATGCCTCGCGGGACCTGGTGGTGCTGGAAAACACGCCAATCGACTATCTCGACTTCGCGTCTCCGAAGTCCGGGCTCGGCGCCAAGTTGGGCTTGGACGCCACCAACAAGATCGGTGCTGAGACCGAAAGGGAATGGGGTCGAGTGCTGGAGATGCCCGAAAACCTTGAGGAAAAGGCCGCGCAAACATGGGAAAGGCTGCGACGTGATGCGGGTATCTGAACACAAGGATGTCGTGCTTGCAGTGACAGGAGCGTCAGGCGCTGCGCTGGGAGTCGCCGCGCTCGATTTGCTGGTCTCGCTGAATGTGAGGGTGCATCTCGTTGTTTCCGACAGTGGCTGCCGGACACTCGCTCACGAAGTTGGGGCTGAAGCCCACGGGCGCATGCTGCTCAAGGCACATAGGACCTACGACAACAACGACATTGGATCGGCTATCGCGAGTGGTTCGTTTCCGGTCACCGGCATGATTGTTGCACCTTGCTCCATGAAGACGCTGGCAGCGATCTCCACGGGGTTGTCTCAAAACCTGATTTCTCGGGCCGCGGATGTTCAACTGAAGGAAAGGCGCAGGCTGGTCCTGCTCACCCGCGAGACGCCGTTGCATCTCGGACACCTTCGTAACATGGTCACCGCCACGGAGATGGGAGCGGTTGTCATGCCGCCCGTGCCGGCATTCTACAATCGGCCCGAGTCCATCCAGGACGTGGTAGACCACCTCGCTCGTCGGGCTGTCGATCTGCTCGGACTTCCTGTGCCGCATCAATCGCGCGCCTGGCTTGGCGAGGCGTTGTTCGATCAACCGAATATTGCAACAGGGTCGGCGCCGAAAAGCAGGGCATGACCGCCGCCAAACAAAAGCCAGCCAACAAGGATACCGGTCAGGAGAATGGAGGCGACCAATGGCACGTCGAAGGCGGGTCGCCTTCCAGCCAGATACGCCCGGAAAGGCAGGATCGAGGTCGGCGCAGCCAGGCTCTTCCACCGTGATCCAAGCCGCCGCTTTGCCCGCTTCTCGATCATCGGTATGGCGCCGATGGCAAAGAGGGCGAAACCGCCGAACAACAGAATGGACCGCAGATCGCCATTGGCGATGATGTGTCCCGCTGCCCAGATCGCGAATCCGAGGAGTACCGGATGGCGGGTGATACCAACCACGGCGCCAGGTCTTTCCGATGATCGGACGGTGATCGAAAGGGGATTGGGACTAATAAGTCCTGCAATCACCAGGAAGCCGCCCAGGGGAGCCAGGACAAACGTGATCGCCGCATGCCAGGGTTGCAGGTCCCACAAAGGCACGTAGTCAAGTTTCAGCGCAGCGGCAAACAGCCATGCCAGCGCCAGCAGCGAGGCTGCTGAATAGGCGACAAAGTACGTCCGCCTGCCAATCCGACTGATGATGCCTGCGCGAACCGCTGGTGCAGCGGGGATCGAATGAAGCGCCAGAAACACCACAAACGCGGCTAGAAATTCGGTCACGCTCGCCTCCTTTTTCTTGTCGATGGCACGATCTGCACGAACGGGCGTTGAGGAATGTCAAATCAGCCTTGCGAAGTCCTCATCTTTGCGCCAGCGCAAAGAGTGGGGCAATTGCGCTGATAAAGGTGAGCCGTTCAGTCACCTTTTACGGATCACACACAATGCTTCGAGCTACCTGCCTTTGCCTCGCGCCTGTTCTTCTCGCCGCCATGCCTTTTGCTGTGCGCGCCGCGGAATATCCGATCGGAGCGCCGCAGCTTGCGGGTGGGATGGAAGTGGCAGCCGTCTATCTTCAGCCGATCGAAATGGATCCTCCGGGAATGATGCTTGCAACGGCCGAATCCGACGTTCATCTGGAAGCGGACATACACGCCACGGCCGAGAACGCGAATGGCTTTGCCGAGGGCGACTGGGTGCCGGGTCTTCATGTCGAATACAGGGTGAAGAACCTGGACAACGGTGCCGAACAGGGGGGTGCCCTTGAGGCGATGGTCGCAAGCGACGGGCCGCACTACGGCGACAACGTCAAGCTCTCAGGGCCAGGCCGCTATGCGCTTGAACTCACCGTGCACCCTGGCGGTCACGGCATGATGTCGTTCGGCCGGCATGTCGACAAGGAGACCGGAGTAGCCGCGTGGCCTGAAGCATTTACCCTGAAATATGAATTCGTGTTTGCCGGCGTCGGAAAGAAGGGCGGCTACTGATGTGGCTGCGAACGCTCGTTTCGGGGCTCGCGGTCTGCCTCGCGGTTTCGCCCGCCGTTGCGCAGGGCGACGATCCGGTCATCCAGATTCACTTCAGCAATGGAATGATCTCGCCATCCGTCATCGAGGTGCCAGCCAACACGCGTTTCAAGCTTGAGCTTCACAACGACGGCTCGACGCCGGTCGAATTCGAAAGCATTCCGCTGCGCAAGGAAAAAGTGCTCGCTCCGGGCGCCTCAAGCTTTCTGGTGTTTCGCTCGTTGGATGTCGGAACCTATGCCTTCTTCGACGACTTTCACCTCGACATGCCACCGGCGAGCATGGTCGCCAAATGAGCGCGAATCTTTATCTGCAGTCCTTCGAGATCGCATCCGTGGTCTGGCGGGAAACATTTGAAGCCTTGCTCGTCGTCGGAATCCTTTTGACCTGGTCGTTGCGGGAGGGGCCGTCCGCTCAAAGAACAGCCGTCGGATGGATTGCCGCGGGCGTTGCCTCCGGCATCCTGTTCGCCGCCGCCCTGGCGCTGATCATGAGCCGGGCCTCCGCACTGCTCGATGGGGATGCCGAGGAAATACTCCAAATGATCATGGCGTCGCTGGCGTCAGTCCTCATGCTGAGAATGGTGTTCTGGATGCGCCGGATGGAACAGGGCAATAGCGGGGGACTGCGCAATGAGGCGCTCGGGCATGTACGGGCTGGCAACTGGCTGGGTCTCGCTTGTCTGGCGGCGCTTGCCGTAGCCCGGGAAGGAGCCGAAACAGTCATTTTTCTCTATGGAATGCTCTCTGCGTCCGAAGGGTGGCAGACCGGCATTGTCGTCGTGTCGGGAGCGGTGGGTCTGGTGCTGGCCGTCGGAACGTTCTGGGCGTTTAGGACCGGTGCGGCGATGGCATCCAAGAAGGTGTTGTCGCGGATCAGTCAGGCGCTCCTCATCATCCTCGGCAGTGGCCTGGCAATGACCGTCATCGACAAGTCGATTTCCCTTGGCATCATGACGCCCTTGACCGCACCGCTATGGGACTTGAGCTGGCTTCTCGACGATGGCAGGGGGGCCGGGGCCTTCCTCGCCGGGCTCGCAGGCTATCGGGCCCGTCCAGAACTTCTTCCTCTTCTGGGCATCGGCGCCTACTGGCTCACCGCCTCTCTGGCTTACATGCCGCCGCTTAGAGAGAAGGCTCCTGCATGACCTCCATCCAGATTGGCGCGCAGGCGCTTCTTGGCGGCTTCGGCAATCTTCTCCTGCGGCGGCAGGTGTTCATCCGACGCCTTCAATGGGGGATCGTGGCAGGCTATGCGGCGCTTCTGGTCGTGCCCGTCGTCCTGCCTCTTCCTGCGAGTACCGACTTCATATGGACGAACCTGACGCGCTTCGCTCAATTTGTGTTCTGGGGCCTCTGGTGGCCGTTTGTGATCCTCGCAACGGCGCTCGTCGGCAGGTTCTGGTGCGGGATACTCTGCCCGGAAGGCGCGCTTTCGGAGTTTGCCAGTGAACGGGGGGCGGGGAGGGCGATTCCTGGCTGGATGAAGTGGTCGGGTTGGCCGGTCCTGTCGTTCATTTCCACCACAGTGTACGGTCAGCTTACGAGCATTTATCAGTATCCCAAGCCGGCCGCACTTCTGCTCGGCGGCTCGACATTCGCAGCAATCGCCGTAGGCGCTCGATATGGCAAGGCCAAGAGAGTGTGGTGCCGGTTCCTGTGTCCTGTCAGCGGCGTATTCGGCATCGTGTCGAAGATAGCGCCCCTCCATTTCAGGGTGGATCCGGCGAGCTGGCCCGCGCCACGCGGCCGACCCGATGCCGTGAACTGTGCGCCCCTGGTCCCCATCAAGACCATGCAGGGAGCTGCCGCCTGTCACATGTGCGGCCGTTGTTCCGGACACAGGGGCGCGATCCGGCTGGCGTGGCGAAAGCCGGCGATCGACATCGTGCGAGGATCCGGCCGGATGGCGACCGGATGGGAGACTGCGATGTTGCTCCCGGTCATGCTTGGTCTCGTCCCGGCCGCGCTCACCTGGTCGGGCAGCGACTGGTTTCTGGCCATACGCCAGTGGCTGGTGGAAGCCTGCCTCGACGCACAGCTGATGTGGCCGCTTTCGTTACGGCTGCCATGGTGGCTGTTGACCAACTATCCTGCAGCCAGCGATATCATGACGATCGTCGACGCCGTGTCCCTGCTTGCGCTTCTCGCATTGTCAGCTGCCCTGGCGACCCTCGCTTTTGGGTTCCCTCTGGCAGCGAGCGCCTGGATCCTTCGCAATCGCGTCCGCCCGATGCATCACCTCGCACAATCCCTTATTCCCCTTGCGTCCGCTTCCTTGTTCACGGGCCTTCTGTCGCTCACGATATCGCAGCTGCGGATGGACGGGATCATGTTGCCCATCGCCGACGATCTGAGAAGCGCGCTGGTTCTGGCGGCCGCCGTCTGGTCTGTCGCACTTTGCCACCAGATCACTGGCCTGTACGACCGGCGTTTCGGCCGGCGGCTCCTGGCGACGTGCCTCTTGGCGCTTCCGACGTTGACCTTTGCAGTCGGCTGGGCGGCGTTCAGCTAGCAACGCTCCAGGGTTGCTGGCCTGTTGACAAGGACACCTCTTGTCGGAAGAGGGCATCATTCAGCCGCCGGCGAGGCAATAAAATCAGATGGGGTGACCATCGATTGCGGCCGATCATAGCCCTCCATCGCAAAACAGTATCGAAATGGAAAACCGCTGGAGCGGAAGGATTTCTGAGTGCCCCGGAAGGATTGGAAAAATCGCCGGCCGCACACAAGGCATCAGCCTGTTTCAGGAACGCTGCAGACGACCGAAGACCAGCCGGCAAAGCTTGTCCGTATCAACCTTGCCGGTGCGCGCATCAAGGTCGGGCTTGTGTTCGGCTCCGGCTGCACGGGGAGCTCTGCGCTTCTTGATCTCTACGACGAACGGCTTCTGCTGTGGTCTCATGGTTCTTTTCATTTCTTTTCCGTTGAACCCGCTTGAGCGAGCAATTGATTCAGTGCCTGCATGAAGCCTAGCGAAGCAGGCAAGAGCGCACTTTGACCTCCATCAAAGTTATCGGGAAACGGAAGGCGAAAATCGACGCATGCGCCCCTGGCCAAGACATCCCGCATGCCGCAGCGCTTCAAAGGTGTAAGGGGGAGCTACCTGGAGCTGGCGGGTTCAAGGAGGTCAGCGAGCGTATGTCTGGCCAGATGACCTTTATAGGCGAGGGCAGCTCCTTGCTCTATCGTCCGCCATCCTTGGAGAGTGTCCAGCGCATCCGACCTGGCTTCGCAGGAAACGAGCGCTGCAGCAACCTCCGCAAGGCAGATCGTCTCTGGCGACCGCGCAAGGAAAAGACCTCCTCTCTTGCCGCGCCGGCTCGCCAAGAAACCGCGACGAACCAGAAGGTTCGCTGCCTTCGCAAGGTGTGGGTGTGATGCCCCGAAAGCCTCGGCGGTCTCGGCGATCGTAACCCGGAAGGGATGGCGCCCAGCGGCCAAAAGAAGCAACCGTATGCCGTTGTCCAACATCACGGCCATGGCGGTCTACTCGCGTTCGCCGTCGGCCAGTTTCAGAAGGCGCTGCGGATCGGTGACGGTGAGTTTCTGCCGCCCGCCCTCGACGATACCCTTTGATTCCCACGCGCTGAGGATGCGTGAGACCGTGTGAAGGGTCGTTCCGGTCATCTCCGCTATATCCTGCCGTGATATCGGGAAGTCGATCCGGATGCCAACACCGTCGGCCTTTCCCGCCTGCTTGGACAGGCGGAGCACGGCGTGCGCGACGCGCTTTTCAACTTCCTCCGTCGACATCTCGCGAATTCTGACGTGGGCCTCTTCAAGTCGCTGGCCGATGGTCTGCATCGCAGTCATCGCCAGGCGTGGGTTCTGTTCGACGAAGCGTCCCCACATGTCCGTCGGCCATCCGAGGATCAAGCTTTCGGCCGCGGCACGGGCCGTGCCTGGGTAGTCGGTCCTGCGAAACGCCATGGCGAAGCCGAACAAGTCGCCGGGGTGTACCATCCGGACAATGATCTGCTGGCCGTCCTGCGTCACCTGCGTCACCTTGAGCCGCCCATGCAGCAGCAGGAAGAACGACTTCGCCTGTGCCCCTTGCTCGAAAACGGTATCTCCTTGGGCGATGCGACGCGGCACAGCATGCTCGAGCATCGAGTCGAGATCGGTGTCCGTCATCCGCTCGAAGAGCGGCAGGGACTTCACTACTGCGCGATCAACCTTCATTTTCGTTCTGCTCCGTGTGGGCGCTGATATGGGGGCCAAGAGCGTCCGTTGCGGCCCTGCGGGCGAACGCCACCACGCTCTGGAAAAACGTGGGACGGCGGACGAGCCGGAAACCGAGATTGTCGGGCGGCGCTCCGACTGCGCAGCCCCCGCCCTTGGGATTTCGAACGAAGCTGCTCATCGGCGACCTGTGCTTACCAGACGCTATTATAATGCCGCAGCCGGCTGGATCCAGTATCTCCGTCTCTGCTGCCTTGTCTAGATCGACCCGCCTGTTGCACGTGGAGGTCCATTCCCAGATATTGCCCGCGAAGTCGACAAGGCCGGTCGTGCTGATGCCGAACGAACCTCTCGGCTGCGGCTTGGGGTTGGTCGACGCCGCGCGGCGGGCCTCGCGCTCGTAATCGGCAAGCCAACGTGTCGCCGGGTTCGTGTCGTCGGCGTCGATGCCAAGCGCATCGTCAGGAAAGCGGTCGGCTGCGGCGTATGCAAGTTCAAAGTCGCTCGGCAGGCGCCAGTTCTCGCCCGTCTGCTGCGATAACCATGCCGCGTACTGCACTGCATCGTCGTAGCTCACCCCTGTGACCGGCAGGTCAGGCCCGGCCTGGCCTTCATATTCGGCCGGTGCACACGCGCCGTCCAGCACGCAGCGCTGATATTCTGCGCGGCTCGTCTGAAACTTCATTACGTCGAGCGGGAGACGGACCTTCGCGTCGTGCTTTGGCGCGTCGACGGCAAGGCCCTTGCGAAAGTATTCGGTCGCCTCGCGATACTCGAAAGAATGAGGCTGTATGGTGACCACTTCCGGAGCGGTAACTCCACCGTCGTGTGGACCGGACGAAGCAAAACCCGCCTTCACGGCAACCGCTCCGGAGAGCGCGGCCAGAAGAGCGAGTGGAATAGCGATCGAAATGCCTGAAACCGATCCAGTCTCAGCGTGCCTGTTCATGGTCTTTTCGCGAGTAGCGCCTCCTTATAAAGAACGGTGCGCGGACCACCCCCGTCCGCGCACCTCCCCCGCCAATGGTCAACTTGCTTGCGGGCTCTTGACCGACGTCATGAGATCGTCGTTCCAGTCCCCCGTGACCTTGAAGTGGGCCGCCGCACCAAGCTCGAACGCCTCGATCAGGTTGTGGTTCACGTAGGCGTAGATGCCAGGCTGAGCGAAGGTGTAAATCGCAGCGCCTGCGGTACCGCCCGGAATGAACCAGGTCTCCTGGTCGATGTCGGGCACGTTGGCGAACTTGCCGGTTGCCCAGACGTATTCGCCATGGCCACCGATGAGATGCGGACGCGTGTCACGGTTGGCCTGCGAATGAATGATCAGGACCGTTTCGCCGACCTTGGCGGTCATCGCGTTGTCGCCAGTCAGTGCACCGACCGCGCCGTTGAAGACGATATGGGTCGGCGTAAGGGTCTTCATCACCGCAACGGTGTCCTCGTAGGCCTCGCCGGGGCTTTCGTATTTCTTGAATTTTCCGGTCTCGTCCCGAGGGATGTAGAAGTCCTGTTCGCCAACATAATAGACCTTGTCATAGACGAGCGGCTTTCCGTGACCGTCTGTCAGGCCTTCACGCGGCAGCACCATGATTGCCCCGTTCATCCCCGACGTCACGTGCCAAGGCACCATTCCGGGAGGAGCGCAGTGGTAGACGAAGACGCCTGCCTTCGTGGCTTTGAAGCGCAGGACGGTGCTTTCACCGGGGTTCACGACGGTCAGAGCGCCACCCCCAAGGCCGCCGGTCGCGGCGTGGAAGTCGATGTTATGCTGCATCGTGTTGGTTTCGGGATTGACGAGCGTCAGCTCGACATAGTCATCCTGGTGGACAACCATCAGCGGGCCGGGGACCGAGCCGTTGAACGTCATGGCGTTCACTTCGGTGCCGTCCTTGTCCAGCACCATCTTCTTTTCTTCGATGGTAAGCGTGAATTCCTTGATCTTTGGGCCACCCTTGGCCTTCTGATCATGGGCGTGCACAAATGGCGGCTTTACGAGTTCGACCTTTTCACGAGCCAGCTTCGACAGGTCGACCTTCTTGGCACCCTTGAGTTCCGCGGGGGCGGCATGATCGTCGGCGTGGGCAGCGGTGCTCGCGACGATGATGGGTGTAAGCGCCCCTGCGACAGCGGCGCCGGTCAGCATGGTGCGCCGGGTCATTTGCATTGTGTTTGTCATTTCCCAACTCCTGTGGTCGAAGAGCGAGCGAACCCCGCCCTGTCGAGAAGGAGAGTAGAGAAAAGGCAGTCGAACTCTTTGACTTGGCGCAAATTTGCTATTTGTGGCAGCGCAAAGTTGTACTGTCCCTATTTGCGTAATATCAACGACCTGCGCTCCAAAACTTGGCATTGCTTGGCCGTCAATTTGGAGACTACGATCATGCAGAAGATCATGGACGCCGAGACGCGCGTCCCCCGCGGCATGTCGCGGACCGGCCTCGTCCTCTTCTCGTATGGCTTCCGGCCATTCTTTCTAGCATCCGCGGTTTGGGGCATTCTCAGCATGGGCCTCTGGACCGCTTACCTGACGCTTGGTGTTCCGGTCGCTGAAGACTATGGGACATTATATTGGCACGCCCACGAGATGCTGTTCGGCTTCGCGCCGGCAATCCTGGCGGGATTTCTGCTCACGGCAATACCGAACTGGACGGGCAGACTTCCGATAGCCGGGCGACCGCTGGCCTTCCTGTTCTCGATCTGGTGCGCTGGCCGCCTCGCGATGTTGGCAAGCGGTCTTACAGGAGTTGTGGCAGCCGCTTTTGTCGACGCCCTCTTCTTGCCCGCAATGCTTGTCCTGTGCACGCGAGAGGTCGTCGCAGGCAAGAAATGGAAGGACCTAAAGGTTGTCGCCGGGCTTTTCATCCTGTCCGTCGCCAACATCTGCTTCCAGGTGAAGGCAATCAACGGGGTAAACCCCGAGCTGCCTATTCGTCTCGGGCTGAGCGCCTACGTGCTGTTGGTGACAATCGTCGGCGGCCGAATCCTTCCCAGTTTTACCCGCAACTGGCTGAACCAGTTCGGGCGAACCGACTTTCCCGTAGCGTACAATCGGTATGACGCGGCAACGATCATCGTTGGCGCAGTCGCGCTCGGATCCTGGGCGGTCTGGCCAGACGCGATCGCGACCGGTATCGTCGCGGCTGTCGCGACGGTGATGAATGTCATTCGCCTGTACCGTTGGCGCGGCTGGACCACTTGGGCGGAGCCGATCGTGTTCGTCCTACATGCCGCCTTTGCCTTCGTGCCATTGGGATTTGCCGCCGTCGCCCTTGGTGCCGCAGGCCTACCCCAGATCGCAGTGCTGCATGTCTTCGCCATCGGCGCCATTTCGCTGATGATGCTGGCCGTCATGACGCGTGCCACTCGCGGCCATACCGGGCGCAAGCTCAAATCGAGCAGGATGACGAACGCATCCTATGTCGTTCTTGCCCTCGTGGCTCTTCTGCGACCGCTTGCAGAAATCGCGCCATCGTTCACCACACAGATATTGATGACTTCGGCGATCGGATGGATGGCTGCGTTGGCAATGTTTGCATTCGAGCATGCCCCGATGCTCTGCACTGGCCGCAAGCCGTTGACCGTCAGGGGACAATGAGTGTCGGTCAGCGACCGCGCCGAGCGTTTCGGCGCGGTCGTCCGACAGCCGAAAGGGGAAGCGGCAAGACGCGCGATGACGGATCTGTGGCGCTGACGAGGTCGCGGCCGTCAGCAAGGGAACGCTCCAGAGGGTCGAGCGGGAACAAGCGACAGGGTGGGCAACCGTTTCGTACCCGATTACGAGCCCTGCGGTCCCTTTGCGACAAATCTTGTCTCTTCGCTCAAAACGCTGCCGTTTGAGCTCACGATTGCAATCCACATGCGGTTGCCGAAACGGACCGAGAGGCGCGTCCTGCCGGCGTCGTCACCAACACCGGCCTCGACTGTGCCACGGACAAGGCCCCGCTTCATGTAGCTTCGAAGCGTCTCTGCCGACAGTCCAAACCGGCCTGCCAGATAGGAAGCATCTACGGCCAGGTTATCAAGGTCGATGTTCACAGTTTGATGCCTTTCCAGCCTTTGCCGTCGTCAGGCTGGCTGCTCGAATGAAAACAGCGCGGCCATGTCTGGCGACCATGGAGGATCGTAGACGAGATCGACAACGACATCGATCACGCCGTCGACCTCGGCGGCACGGTTCTTTACCGCCTCGACGATGAAGCCCGATACCGGACAGAATCGCGTGGTCGTGGTCATCTTGATCCTTACGATGCCTGTGGGGTCGGTATCTATCTCGTAGATGAGACCCAGGTCCACGATGCTGGTTCCCACCTCCGGGTCCTTGATTCCCCGGAGCACGTCGAGGATCACATTCGGGGAGAGATCAGCCATCCGAACCTGCCGGCGTCGCTCTGATCATGATCCTGTAAACCTTTCCGCTCTCGTCGAAGTTCCCGATCCACTCATGGCCGCGGTCCTTCAGCTCGTTGAAGAGAAAAACCGGTTCACGGTTCAGCAGGGCGAAAAGGACTTCGCCGCTTTCCATCGTCTCGAGCCGCGCGAGGATACGCTCCATCGGTTCGGGAGGCGGAAGGTCGGTTAGATCGAGGTTCCAAACGGGATCAGGCCAGATGGCTTCCGTCGCCGGGGCCGCCGGCTCAGCTTCGACAGCTTGGTCGCCGGGGACGAAATCGATCTCCCAGTCATCGTCGGAAAGCTTTCGAGCGACGTGCGAGTAGCCCCGCTGCTCGAGCTGGCGGATCAGGGGAACCGGCTGGAATATCACATGGAGCCTAAGTCCCTCGCCCGGATCAAGGCTGGAGACGGTATCCATGATCAATTGGAACGGCATCCCGCCGTCCCGCAGGATCTGACGTACGTCGAGTTCACGAAGCTGAACCATTGGCGTTACCCCTTTGATTAACGGCGAAAAGAAGCGCCGGCTTTTTGAATGGTGCTGTCTTCATCGAAGCATCTATATTTGCGAGCGAGCGAGCAAGGACAAGCTCGATGATGAGAGCAGCGGTCGAGAAGGTCTGGAGGATGACGGCAACACGGAAAAGGCCGTCGAAAGCCATACCTATTGCAAACGACGCGACGACAACCGCGCCGTAGAAGAGCCAAAGCCAGATCGCGGCCCGGCCTCCCGATACGAGATCGGAGAGACGCGGCGTCTGCCGGCGTCCGAGGAGGGGGCCGAAGACCTCGATCCACGTCAGGAAGGGAACGATCTTGAGCAATTGGGCAAGACCCAGGCCCGTCAGCCAGCCGAAGACGAACAGGTAGACTGCGGCTGCGAGAAAATGGCTCCCCACATTGGATGCGAGGCCTGTCGCGAGCATCGACGTTGACAGTCCGAGTAGCGTGAAGGCCGGCAGTGATCCGGACATGTTCACCTCCAGGGGCCCGCGGCGGCGTCCTTTGTAGGCCGACATCAACTCCAGTACATATATGGCGATCGCTACGGCGAACACTATTGCTGCCGCTGCGAGCAACCATTGGGAAACGGTCGGCCACGTCAGTGAAATCGCAGTCGCCACCGCCAGCACGACCATACTCACGCCAGCCATGTTGGCGATAAGCTGCGCCCGCTTCATGTCGTCGGACAACAGGAACATCGGGAGCAATTTATAGCTTACGCCGATGGCCGCCAGCGTCATCCACCCCCCGAGGCCGAAGCTTGCGTGGAAGGGAACCCCCTGGAGCAGAAGCACGATGAAAACCGGTGCCTGGGAGACACCCGAAACGGTTACGGCAAAGAGCGAGCCGAGGGCGGCTGTTGCCGCGAGGCAACCGATTGCGATCAGGACGAGGGGCGATGCCGGATGGCTTTTGCGACCGCGCCACAGCACCAGCAGCAACGCAGTTCCCACCCAGGAAAGCGAAGGTGCCAGAGTGGCGACCGCAGCGAGCATCACCCCGCCCGCGCGTTCGGATCCACGGTCGATCAAATGGAAGCCCAGCAGCAGAAGAGCAAGCCCGGCGACGATGCCGCCGAGGCCAAGGACGTCGTAGCGTCCTTTGGGAAGGCTCAACCCCGTAAGAACCGGGGCGAACTGGAGCAGCGCGCCAATCATCAAGAGGGCAAGCCATCCAATCGTTACAGAGTGCACGACGATGAGGGCGCGAGGATCGCTGACGTCGACGGATGGCGCCCAGCTTCCTGTTGAAAGCAGAACCTCCGCAAACAGCAGAAAGAGGAGCGCTGCGCCGAAGTAGCACATGGTCCATCGCGACAGACTGGCGCCCATTGGCATCATCGTGCTTCTCCGGTGCTAGTGGCTGCCGCAGCAGCAGTCGCAGCCGGCGTCGAGACGGGTGATCTCCACACGCCAGACCTCTGGCCCCTGCTCGAGGTACTCCCAGGAAAACTTCCCAGGAAGTGCCGTTTCCAGCTGGTATTGAAGCGGCCGGGGTTCGTGATCACTGGTGATATGCAAAACCTTTCCAGGCGTCAGCGTATGCAGCGTGCCGAAGATTTGGGGATGACGCTCAAATGGCGGTAGGACACGCACGTCGATATGCGTGATTTCGCTTTGCGTGGAGGGCGCGTCAGTCATGTGATTGTTCCTTCAGCCGCTGGCATGACGATCGACGGGACCGCGGCGCATCCGTTGTCAGTTGGCAACGATAGGCTTGCGCGGATTGGGGCACTTTGACAGCGAACAAACATCGAGGAGGTTTGGCCCGTGCGAATTCGTTTTCATTGACATATGACAAGGAAATGCAGGCGGCGGGCAGACATAAGAGCGCGATGATCCTCAAGAAAGGAGATCGACATGTCGGAAGCTCTTGTCGCCAAGTACGGCGACGCCCGACTCCCGCGCTACACAAGCTATCCAACCGCACCGGCATTCGCTGCGACAGTGGGACCTGACGAATACGCGCAAGGACTTCAGGCCATATCCGCCTCGGACCCGGTCTCGATCTATCTGCACGTACCCTTTTGCCGCTCGATGTGCTGGTACTGTGGTTGCCACACGACCATCACCCGGCAGGACGCACCGATCCTGGAATATCTCGACGTCATGAGCCAGGAGATCGAACTGGTGTCGTTTGCGGCCCGAAACAATGTGCCGGTCAAGAACGTCCACTTCGGAGGCGGAACGCCCACGATCATGAAGCCCCACGAGTTCGCGGCGCTCATGATGAAGCTCAGGAGCGCCTTTCAGTTCGAGCACGACGCCAGCGTGGCCGTCGAAATCGACCCGCGCACACTCGCGCCAGAAATGATCGCGGCGATGGGAGAGAACGGCGTTGATCGTGCCAGCCTCGGTGTGCAGAGTTTCGATCCCGTTGTACAGAAGGCCATCAACCGCATCCAGACCTTTGGCCAGACCCAGGCAGCCGTCGCAGGGTTGCGCTCCTTCGGGGTGACGAGCATCAATTTCGACCTGATCTATGGCCTGCCGCATCAAACTGTCCAATCATGCGTGGATACGGTCAGACAGGCAGTCGAATTGAGCCCCGAGCGCTTCGCGGTTTTTGGATATGCTCATGTCCCGGCCTTCAAGAAGCATCAACGGCTTATAGATGAAGCCGCGTTGCCGGATGCCGCGCAGCGAAACGAGCAGGCCGAGGCGGTGGCGGAGGAACTTGTCAACTGTGGCTATGTCCGCATTGGCCTAGATCACTTTGCGCTGCCAGGTGACGAGCTCGCAGTCGCCTCCAGCGCCGGCACGCTCCACAGGAACTTCCAAGGTTACACCACGGATGACTGTGCCACCCTGATCGGCCTTGGCGCCTCCGCGATAGGAAGGCTGCCGTCCGGTTACTACCAAAATCACGTGGCGTTGGGCCGCTATGCTGAACGGGTCGCATCCGGTGTTTTGCCCACGGCGAAAGGCTATATGCTAACCGGGGAAGACAAGCTTCGTGCCAGGGTCATCGAGCGCCTGATGTGTGACTTCGAGGTGGATCTGCCGAAGCTGGCCGAGGAATCAGGATACGAGAGCGGTTTTCTGCTCGACAGGAACGACCGGTTGCAGGCGCTTGTCTCGGACGGCGTCGTCACGATCGAGGAGGGCCGGGTGGTGGTTTCAAGGAGCTCCCGCTTTATGGTCAGGGCGGTTGCTTCCGCGTTCGACGCCTATTTCGGGTCCTTGGGACGGTCTCACAGCAAGGCAGCCTAAGCTGGTCGCGCCCGCTTCTTCATGGGATGTTGACCTTTCGCCTTCTCTGCTGGCCGGGCCGGTTTCGGCCAGACGCAACCCGCCAGACCGTATCCGCCATTTCCGGCAATCTCTGGGGTCTCGCTCGTCGCCATTGGCAGGGTTGGCGACCAGGCTCCTCTTGCGGGCACCATCGCCGCACTGCCAATCTCAATCCTGTCGCGCAGCATCTCGCGGACGGAAGTTCGGTGAGCCAGTGTCGGTGAAACTTGCCGCCAGTAGGCGGCATCGTTCGTCAAACGATCGGCGTGACATGGGATGGTCCGCGAGATGGCAACATCGTTGTTTCGATGCTCCTGTCCGGCGCCCCTTTTGCGGGTGACCAGCCGCAGAACCAAAGGCGACTTGGCTTGCGCGATCGCCGCCGGAAATCTTCCCAGCCCCTCAGCCTCGACGTCGGGCCCCATCCAATGCCAGAAGAGCCGCTGGACCGCCCGCATAGACGCCCGCACATAAGCCCCTGGCAGTGATCGTAGCCCCGCTATGCCGTCAGGTTTCGATAGATCACAGGCAGAGCGCTCGGAAGCTTCGCAATATTTGAGACCAGCGAGAAGCCCGACCGCCCGAAGATCGCGGGAAGGTAATCGCCAGCATTGCGGTCGACGGTGACCGCAAACACGGCCTGGCCGCGATTGCGGGCCTCCATCACCGCCCGCCGGGAGTCCTCGAGCGCGAACCGGCCTTCGTAATGGTCCACGTCGTTCGGCTTTCCGTCGGTCAGAATCAGCAGCAGCTTCTTCCTTGCCCCCTGTAAGTCGAGTTGCTTAGACACGTGTCGGATCGCCGCGCCCATGCGGGTGTAATAGCCGGGCTTCAAGCTGGCGATGCGCCTGGCGGTCGTGGCGGAGAACTGCTCCTCGAAGCGCTTTACACTGTCCACCCGGATCCAGCTGTGTCGGCGAGACGTGAACGTGTCGATCGCGAAGCTGTCGCCGCAGGCGTCGAGGCCACGAGCCAGCACGTTAAGCGCCTGCATCTCCACGTCGAGCACCCGCCGATTGTCGAGCCACGAATCCGTGGATAGCGAGACGTCGACCAAAATGGATGTGGCCAGCTCATGGGCGGCAGGACGCGACGATTCGTAGATGCGGTCATCGGGATAACCGGTGGCCAGAAGATCGATGCGCGAGCGCACCACCGCTTCAAGATCGATTTCGTTTCCGTCCAACTGTGCTCGGCAGATCTCGCGTCGTGGCCGAAGGATCTCGAACTGCTTGCGGACCTTCCGGATCACGGATTGGTCGCCTGCAATCGGGGAAATCTCCGAGTCCTGAATTGTCCCGAGCACAACCCGGCAATGGTCTTCAGCGTACTGTTGTGTCCTGAAATTCCATTCCGGATAGAGCAGCTCGCCTTCTATTCGCGAAGGATCAACGGCTTCGGGGGAGAGGTCGAGATCGAAGTGGAACTTTGACTTCGGCCGCTCCTTGGTTCCGCTGAGCGTGATGTCGTCGAGCTCGTCGGCAGCCGAGGGTTCGTCGTCCTCCCTGTCGTCCGTCGGGCGGTCTACATTGACCATTTCCGCCATGGCGAGGATCTTCTCGAAGCGGTTGAGAATAAACGGGTCGCGCTTTCGGTCGGCGGCATCGTCCTTTCGCTTTGCCTCGTGAGAAACCCGCTTTCCATCGTCATCAGATGATGTGTCGTCGGATGGAAGGTCGTCTCGGTCGGTCGGTTGGCATTCCGCCCGCCCGGTGAAGTCGGGCCAGAGGGGAACGGCAAGCATCGGCAGGTATCCGGGAGGAGCCGCCGCAAGAGCGGGCCGGCACCCCGGCGGGAGGACATGCTCCAAGGGGAAGGAGAGGGCACTCTTCACGAAATCTTCAACAAGCATCTCTGCCTGAGGGAGTTTCCCGCGAACGCGGCAGGAAAGGACCGCATGGCTGAGGCGGGCATATCGCTCTGCCATTCCGGGGAATTCCCTGACCAACCGAGCGCAATTGCTGCGCCCCGCCTCGATCCGGGCGATGTCGCGAAGCATCCTGTCGCTCGAGGCCGGCCCCGGCATCTGTGCGACAGCGATATATCCTGCGAGCCAGAAGTAGAGGTCACGATTGAGCCTCTCGTCGTGGAAGAGGTCGATCGTGGCCGGTAGATGGATCGCGGAACCATCCCAGGATGGATGATCGCTTCTTTCCTCGCCGAGACCGACAACCTGGCGAAGCCGCAGACGATGAGACGAGGTTTTCTGGCGCGCTTTCTGGATCTGAAGCGTGCGCCCGCCACCAAAGGCGCGGAAGCAGACCGCGAGCTGCGCCTTGAGGTCGGCAAGATGGACAGCGTGCTCCGGATGGCGCTTCCAGGAGCTGGTATCGCCTACGAGGCGATGCCAGGTGCGTCCAACGGTTTCTTCCAGTTCCAGAAACTCAAGCATGTCGCACCTAGCCTATCGTCGCCTTGGCAACTTCAACGAGCGCCGCCTTCACATCGGCCTCGTCGGTCAGTGGTTCAATAATTGCGGCCCTGACGGCTTCGACCATGGGAATTCCGGCCTCGACAAGCGTCGCGCAATAAATCAGGAGCCGGGTCGAAACGCCTTCCTCGAGATCCTGTCCCTTCAACGAGCGGAGCCGTCGGGCGAGATCGACGAGAGACGCGACCCTGGCTTCAGGAAGCCCGCTCTCTCGCGAGACGGTGGCGATTTCCTTGTCCCGCGGCAGAAAGTCGAATTCGATCGAAACGAAACGCTGCCGCGTGCTGGGCTTCAGCGCCTTCATAAGGTTCTGGTAGCCGGGATTGTAGGAAACGACGACCATGAAGCCCGACTGTGCCTCGAGAAGCTCGCCTGTTCTTTCCAGAGGAAGGATCCGGCGATCGTCAGTGAGCGGATGGAGGACCACTGCCACGTCCTTGCGCGCCTCGACGATCTCATCGAGATAGCAGATGCCACCGTTGCGAACCGCCTTTGTGAGCGGGCCGTCGATCCATACGGTCTCGCCTCCCTTCAGGAGGTAGCGACCGGTCAGGTCTGCCGCGGTCAGGTCGTCGTGGCAGGATACCGTCGAAACGGGTAGCCCCAGGCGGGCTGCCATATGCTGTACGAACCTGGTCTTGCCACATCCTGTCGGGCCCTTCAGCAGGACCGGAAGTTGCCGGGTCCAGGCGCTTTCGAAAAGGGCGCATTCATTGCCTTGAGGCGCATAGTAGGGAATTTCGTCCTTTGGATGCAGCGGATGATTGAGGGCTATTGTCATGACTGATCTCCAGTGAGGGGGCCCGCCTTATTCGGCGGGCTGTACTGCTGCGTTGGGCATGCGTGCGCGTCCGGGGACAAGCACCGACCAGATGAACATCAGCGCGCTGATGAAGACGAAGACGCCGGAGCCGAGCCTGACCCAGTAGAAGAGGGCGAGCTGGTCCTGGACGTCCATGTAGGACTGACCGAGAACGCGCTGCAGATGAACCTGGATGACGCCCGCGAAGGTCAGCGCGAAAGTCATGACCGACATCGCCCCGCACATGATCCAGAAGCTGCTGATCGAGAGCCACTGGTTGTATGGCGCGCGTCCGCGGATCTGCGGAATGGCGTAGGCCATGGCGGCGAGATTCAGCATCACGTAAGCACCGAAGAAGGCGAGGTGACCGTGAGCGGCGGTGACCTGCGTGCCGTGGGTGTAGTAGTTCACCGACGACAGCGTATGCAGGAAGCCCCAGACGCCGGCCCCGAAGAAGGCCATTACAGAACATCCGATCGACCAGAGGAGGGCGGCCTTGTTCTCATGCTTGCGTCCAGCCCTCCAGGTCATGACGAAGGTGAAGACGACCATGGTGAAGAACGGTGCGACTTCGAGGGTGGAGAACAGCGAGCCGATCCACTGCCAGTATCCCGGTGCGCCGATCCAGTAGTAGTGATGGCCAGTGCCGAGGATCCCCGAAAAGAGGGCCAGGCCGATGATGACATAGAGCCACTTCTCGACGACTTCGCGGTCGATACCGTTCAACTTGATCATGAGGAAGGCCAGAACCGAGGCCATGATCAGTTCCCACACGCCTTCGACCCACAGGTGAACAACGTACCACCAGTACATTTTGTCCAGCGCAAGGTTTACGGGGTTGTAGAAGGCGAACAGGAAGAAGATTGCAACGCCCCATAGACCGAACAGAAGGATGTTGGTGATGGTGGTCTTGCGTCCCTTGAGAGCCGTCATCGTGACGTTGAACAGGAACATCAGGGCGACAATGACGATACCGACCTTGATGGCAAAGGGCTGCTCCAGGAATTCCCGGCCTTCGTGAATATGGAAGAGGTATCCGACGACCGCCACCGCGGCGGCCACGAGGAAGATCCAGAACTGCGCCTTTGCGAGTTTCGGACTGTAAAGCTCCGTCTCGCACTCCTCGGGAAGGAGGAAGTATGTGGTGCCCATGAAGCCCATGAGCAGCCATACGATCAGTGCGTTCGTATGTACCATTCGAACGATGTTGAAGGGCAGCATGACGGACAGAGTGTTGGGCAACACGTAGATTGTGCCCGCGATCACGCCGAACAGGAGCTGTGCCATGAAGAGGCCGAGCGCTCCGTAGAAGTAGAGCATCGCAACGCTCTGAGTCTTGTACTTCATCTTAAAAACCTCTCCCTGTCAGCCGGCTTGGTTCGGTGGCCAGTTTTGGGTGTTCGTCTTGCTGACCCATTCGAGGAAGTCGGCAAGGTCGTTGACCTCCTGGTCGGTCAAATTGAATTGCGGCATCTGCCTGCGCCCCTCGATGCCTGATGGCTGAGCGGCCATCCACGCATGAAGCGCCTCGCGGGCACTTGCCGGATCCTTGTCGCCGCCCCAGCGTATCCAGACGTTCGACAGTTCCGGCGCGAAGTAGGCGCCTTCACCGTCAAGCGTATGGCAGTTGATGCAGGAGTTCTTTTCCCAGATGTGTTTTCCGCGGGCGACGCCTTCGGTCAGGGTCGCCTCGTTGGTGGACACCGTTCGAATGTAATAGTGACTGTGGGCCGTAAGGCCCACGAATATAGCGAAGAAGAAAGCGGACCCGCCGTAGAACACGTTTCGGGCCGCGGTTTTGGTCAGGCGTTCAGCCATCGATCATCCTTTCATGTCAGTGGCGGTGCCGCCGTGACGTCGGAAATCGAGCCAGGGGCTCGTTATTGGTGGATGGCCGAATTCCGCCGGTGGGTCTTTGTCAATTCGCAAGTAAGCGAAGGATTACGCATTGTTGGTGAGGTCTGAGCTCGGTAGCGGGCGGCATAGAAACGCAGCCGGATGTCGACAGGCCAACGTTGCCGGGCTGGACACCGGGAAGACGTCGAAGCCCGCTCCGACGGGCCGCTCCGTCGATAGCAAAATAGCGTCACGTCATTGCGAGGGGCACCTGCGCCGGCACCGACCCGATTACCTGCCGCGCTCGACCGATTGCTTGGTCTCTGTGGACCAGAGCGATCTACAAGAACGTGCCCGAAGCGAGGGTCTTCAGCAATGCCATGGAGAGGATGGTCATCGCCCATGCAATCAAGGCTGGGTAAATCGGCGAGCCGCGACCGCGAAGTCCAAGGAAATCTGCCGCAACCAGCCTGACTTTTGCGATCGCAACAACGACCACAAGCGCCATAAACGCCGGTCTTGATGCGACGCCCAGATAGGTCGATCCGATGGCAATGCATCCGGTGAGCGCGAAGAGATAGGCAAGCGCCTTGGTCGGACGTGCGGAAGTCCGGTTTTCGATTTTCATAGAAGGTAGACCAGCGGAAACATTACGAGCCACACAATGTCGATGACGTGCCACAGGGTCGTCATCAGGTGGACGTTCTCACGTGAAGGGAAGCGAGCTATCAGGGCGAGCACGCAAGAGCCGAAGAGCACGTGCGCCAGGTGGAAGCCCGTTATCAGCACATAGAGCGTCGAGAACGCGTCGTTTGAAAGAAGGGACGCTCCCTCCTGACCGTACTCATGGACCTTCAGGGCAGTGAAGAGAAACCCTCCTGCCGCAGCTGCGAGCAACAATAGCCGCCGTCCCAACAATCTCGTTTGCCGGGCGGCCATTGCGGCAAACCAACCGCTTGCAAGCAGGACGACGGTGTTTGCTATGGGTATGGTGGTGTCCAGCCTTGCCCTGCCTGCGAGGAAGTCCTCCGGACTAATCCAGGAGGCTATCACAAACGCAGCCAGGAGAGCCCCGAACGCGGCCAGCTCGCTCCAGGCAAGAATCCAAACAAGCAGGTCGCCACTTCCAGGCTCCGCGAGATCGTCTGATGTCGTCGAGGTCATGCGCCCTCGATAGGCAATGGATCTGCTTTCTTCTTTGAGGAAACGCAAAAACCCTGGGGTCCTCGCATCAGCGGCCAATCCAGTCGGCAAGGTTTTGTTTACCAAGACATGAGACCTTGGTGCCGTCCTGGATGGTATCCGGGACGGCAATGGCTGGCATTTCGTATTGAGTAGCCAGCCCGTTCCCCCAATTCTTCTTTCTCCTTCCGTCGCTTCCGGGCCTGCTGTTGTCTCTTTGATCGATCTCAAAGACGTCTGTTCTCGACCGGCCTATGGTCCGGTTCAAAGGAGACCATGATGACCGACGCCCAGATCGGACTTTCCATAGCCACCCCTGTGATCGTCATTTTCGCAATCACGCTCTACCGCATGGGCGTCCTGCAGCGGACGGGCGTCGTGTCAGCCGTCCTTGCCGCCGTTGCGATCGCCGCAAGCCTCTTTCTGCAAAGGTAGATGGCGATCATGCAAATGCCGAACAAATTCGCCGAGCTCGAGGCGTGCTACGGGCAGCTTGTATCGTGGTGCGACCTTCTGGAAGCGATTGCCGATTTTCTTCCCTGCCACGTAGACGAGAGGCTGTGTGACACCGTGACGGGCGGCCTGATCCCGCTGCTCCAGGCAACCCATGGCCTGGAGGAACATGTTGTTTCTGCGTCACTGCACGCAATCATGCCGGACCATGATCGCGTGGAGGCCGAAAATAGAAGATCCACCGAACGCCTGTTCGACATGGATGCCGCGCAAGAAGTGGTCGACGTCCTGCTGGCTTTGAAGAACGGCGACTGCAGGCTGTCGTGGGATGCCATAGGATATCTCCTGCGATCGTTCTTCTGCTTGATGCGGCGACGCATCAAGGCCGAACGGGAAATCGTGGGGCAGATCCGGAAAGCACTTGCGCGACATGAGGGCATGACCGTTCTGGACGCACAGCTCGCGACTGAGATCGTCTAAGTGCGTCTGTTTGAATAGTAAGCTTCGGGGTGATTGTGATGTCGTCGCCGGCGACCCTTTAACGGCGGAGCCGGCGCCACCCTCGAACAGGGCGGCAATGGGGGCCGCCAATCTTCAACCGGGCCACGAATCAATCGCCTCATCTGTGATATCCGCCCAAAGACCTCTTTTGGAATTGTAGCGGCGCGCGACCAGGCAACCGGGCCTGGCGGGTGCAGCCAGAACTTGAACCGGGTGAGACGCCGAAGTTGCCGCCGCAGCAGGGCCGAACGATCGGTTGTTGTCTAGAGCAATAGAGCGACGTAGCCGCACCGCTTGCAGCGGGTTACAATAGCTGCACAATGTTCAAGAGATTCCTCATGGAACGGGAAGATCGCCCCGGAAAGGCTTGGCTTTCCCGGTTCGTTGCTGGGCGAGCGGAAGCAGAACGATGGTATTTCGGCCATCAAGCATCACTGACGCCAACGGCGAAGGATTGCCGCGCGGCCCTAGTGAATTACATGCCGAAATTGACGCTCCACTACGACCGCGCCTGCGACCTCGTTGGCGACGATGACGTGGCGCATCGAATGCTCAGTCACTTCCGTCCTGCGCCAGAACGCCATGGCTGCAGTCAGGCCGTCTGGTTGGGAAGAGGAGGGCCAGCCCTCATCCGCAATTTCGATTACCCACCCGATATTGTTTCGGAACGATTTGAGATCACAGCCTGGTCGGGAATGCGGGTGATCTGCAAGGCGCAGCGGCCCTGGGGAGGCTGTGTCGATGGTATGAACGAGAACGGACTCGTCGCCAGTGTCACCCTTGGCGGCAGCCGTGCTCAAGGACTTGGCTTCTCGATCATTTTGATCATCCGCTACATCCTCGAAACTTGCCACGATGTAAGTCAGGCGGTGGCGACGCTCTGCCGAATACCAGTAGCGCTCCCACAAAACGTGACTGTCCTCGACCGTTCAGGGCACTACGCCACAGTGCTTCTCGCTCCCCACCAGCGGCCGATCGTTACCAGGTTGAAGGCCTGCACGAACCACCAGCGAACCGCCAGGCCCCCATCGTCATCATTGGCGCGCCAGCATCTGATTCAGCAGGCGATCGATGATCCAACCATGACACTCTCGCGACTGACCGATCTATTTCTTTTGCCGCCGTTGTATTCCAGGAGCGGTTCCTTTCCGACGCTTTACACTGCCGTCTACCGCCCCGTGGAAGGGAGAGTGGACTATATCTGGCCCGGCAAGCGCTGGTCCCAAGGTTTCGAGGATTTCGAAGAAGACGAGTATATGCACAGTTATGGCTAGCCACTCACTCCTTGCATAGCGTTAGTTCTGCCACCGAACAATCAGCAGCAGTCGCCAACTCTCTCGGCGGATATATCGTGTCTATCCTCGCGCATATCGACAGCAAATGGCTGGCGTGTTGGCGAGGAGACTGACCGAGTGGGCTTCGCAACTACGCGCTGCCCCGTCCATAAGCTTGCCAGCCCTCAGAATCTTGCCGCCGGTGGTCGACGTGTCGTTCGCCTTCTTCCATTTCGTGTCGCAGGTCGCGGCGTTGCCGAGGTGTGTTTTCGTGGCTCTCTCCCCGGGGACGGCTTGGTCTTCTCGGGCAGGTTCATGGTGGCTTTTGCGATCCCGGATGATGTTGCCGGAGCCGCAAACTTGCGACGCAGTTGCGTGCGCGAGGGAATAGTGCTTTTGAAATCGGAAAGGTCGAGAAGTTCGCGACGGGCTGATATTTTAGACAAGGTCACGGTTGATGCTATCGTATTCTGATCAGTTCGCCAGTCTGCTGAAAGAGCCTGTTGTCCAGTTTGCCATCCTCGTTCTTCTGAGAATGCTCGCGACGCCATTGACGGGCGATCGGGTAGTTGGACGGCTCGCGGCCAACATCGTATTTTTCGTCGCCCTAACGGCTTTGCTCCTCTACCATAGAATTCCGCCGTATGCGCCTGATATAACTACGGAAACGGTGGCTGATCGGATCGGCTCCGGGATCCTCAAAGCGATCTGGTGGGTCGGAGGAGCGATGCTCCTTGCCAGTTTGGTCCGCACGTTCTTGACACTCGAACGGAAACCGAGGGAAGGGCGACTTCTGCAGGACCTGGTAGTGGGGATTGTCTATCTTGGCGCCGCGTTGAGCATCATCGCTTACGTCTTCAGTTTACCAGTGGGCACCCTCATCGCCACCTCCGGTGTGTTCGCTATCGTTTTGGGTCTGGCTTTGCAGAGTACCCTCAACGATGTTTTTTCAGGTATTGCGCTGAACCTCGGAAAGCCCCTGTCCGTAGGTGACTGGATCAGATTGGAAGACGACACGCAAGGACGCGTTGTGGAAACCAACTGGCGGTCAACCGAACTCCTTAGCGGCACCAACGACCTCATCATTGTGCCCAATAGCGTCCTCGCCAAGAGCCGGATCGTCAACATCAGTAGTCCGGACAACACACACGGCTCGACCTTGAAATTCAAGCTGGCCCCGACCAAGCCGCCATCAGTAATCCTCCAGACCATGGAACGTGTACTGTTGAGCAGTAATGCGATCCTGAAAACGCCCCATCCCACCGCGAATTTTACGGCGATGGATGCGAATTATCTGGAGATCGAACTGTCATTTCGGGTGTCGGAACTCGGTCAACTGTCTCGCGCTCGAAACGAATTATACGATCTCGTCTTTCGTCACACCGAGGCGTCCGGTCTTCAGCTTGCCTCCGACGGAGGAGCTACCAGGGTAGTCCTCACCCAGGAGGCATCCGAGATGAGTGTCCCACGTCAAACGTCAAGGCGGCGTCTTCTGGATGCGATTTCTCTGTTTTCTTCTCTGACAAGCGAGGAACGAGAAGAGTTGGCCTCCGCCATGAACAGGCTGTCGTTCAAGGAAGGCGATATCGCCGCCCATCGGGACACCTCGCTGACGTCGCTGATGATCCTTCGAAGCGGTGTGATGACAGTCGAGGAAATTGAGGATGGCCAAACCATCGAGCTTGAACGCCTTGCTCCGGGTGACGTCTTCGGTGAGCGCGGGGTGCTGATGGGAGCACTGGAGCCAGGTGATATCAAGGCGATCACAGCCGCCGTAGTCTATGAGATTCCCAAGGAGCGGCTCGGCGTGATCATGCGAGAACGTCCCGCCATTGCGGAAGAACTGGCGATGCTATTGTCCGCTCGGTCGAAAGCGGAGGAGCGCTTGCACATGGCGAGCCATCTCTCTCCTCTGCAACATGCGTCGTCGGTATCGGCAAGGATCAGGCATTTGTTTGGTCTCGGATGACGTATCCATCCTGAACTCTATTCGACCGTGGTCCTGGAGGGAGACGGCGCAGCTTACGCCATTGATCTATCCGACCAGGCCATTCACAAGGCAGCGAAAAGTACACACTGAACGATGCGACCGCGTTGCTCTCGGCAGTGAAACAGTGCCCAAACCGGGATTGTTGAGCAGTGGTGCGAGGTCCACGTCGGCAGGATCTAGTGGAGGAAGGTGATCTTCGTCTTTGGTGTCGGGTTATTGCAGCCGGGTGACGCACTCAGCGAATCCGATGCAGGCGCTCATCGCGGAAATCCCCATCAATGACAGATGGCTCTCCGACAACGGCAGGGAATCGATGAACTCGTCCAATTCCTTCACATGCTGCGGGTCAAGTTCGCCATGCATCCTGTATGTCCGGAAAAGGGTTTTTGGGAGCCCTGTCCGGCGTTCGAGGTCATCGTATACCTCGGTGGTTCCGGGATCGCTCTCCAGCATGAGGATATAGCCGAGCAACCCAACCGGGTGATGATGATAGATCCAATAATACTGGCATCCGACAAACGCGGCGGTCGTCGGCAGCGGGATCCGGTTCAGGATCTCGTCCTTGGAAAAGCCTGCCGCGCTAAGGTCTTCGAGCGTCCAGTCATCGTGGTCCCTCTCCTCGTCGATATGGTGCTGAAAATAGCTCGCTAGCGGATCGCGAAGCGGGTCTCCGATCGGAAGCTTCAAGGCTTCGGAGCGAGCAGCCTCCATCAAGGGGACGCTCGCCCGGATGACCTGATGCAGCAGGATCAGATATTCCGGAAAGAGCCGGGCAATGTCGGGGCTGCTCCAAAGCGCGTCGAGGGATCTAATCAGATGCCCGTTGGTCATCGCCATTCTGAGCCGAAGCCGATCACTTGTTTCCATTGTGAAATCCCCATTGGCCGATCGCTGATTGACGCTTCGAAAGAACTAAGGAAATGGAGCCAACAACAACATTCAACTTATATTAGTTATGGCTCAAGCAACATCGAAAGTGTATAGTTGAATTGCTGGGGTGCTGAATTTCATCTTGCTTCTGAGGGGAGACGACTATGGCTTCCGCGAATTACGACAAGCTCAAGCAAGCCAAGGTTTTCGACGACGAACAACAGATGGCGGACGAGCAAAAGAAGCAGCTTGAGGATCTGACCCCACAGGAGGTCAAGGCGCTGATCGACATCAAGGCGAAACTCGACAAGTTCGAGTGGCCGATTAAGACCGTCAAGAAGCCGACAATGCTGTAAGCCGGACCTCAACCCAATATAAGCTCGATTGACGCAAATGCCTGCTTTGCCCCGCAGACTTGATCATTCCGAGTGGGCTACCTTGATGTTTACGGACATCGAGGGGTCGACCTTGCTCGTCCAAAATCATTCCGAGGTCTTCTTCGAAGTGGTGGATCGCCATTTCGAGATCCTCAGGGAAAAAACGGTATCCAACGGCGGCAAGGTAGTGGTTGCGCACTCCGATGCCTTTTTCGCGTCTTTCGATGATGCGGACGACGCCTTTCTCGCCGCCGTTGAAGTCCAGAGAGCATTGTCCGAGGAAGATTGGCCCGACGATGTCGTTCTCAAGGTCAGGATCGGTCTCCATACCGGCGAAGTGTACCCCGTTTCCGACACGAGCATCGGTTACGTGGGAATTGACGTACACCGCGCGGCCCGCATTTCTGAAGCCGCGAGTGGCGGACAAATTCTCATGTCCAGTTCCACCATGGCCGAGTTGGACAAAGACAAAATCGCCGAGAAGGGCGGCGTTCGTTTCCTTGGCAGCCATCGCCTGAAAGACCTTTCGTTTCCAGAGCATCTCTACGAAGTCCAGATAGCCGGACTGTCGGCGGAATTCCCTCCCATAAAGTCCATCGACAACCACCCTACCAACCTTCCAAAGGCGACCAACAGCTTTGTCGGTCGCCAGAATGATATCTCGGCAATCACCAGCCTTTTGACGAGCGACCAGAGGCTGGTGACGCTCGCGGGTCCGGGCGGCGCAGGCAAGACGCGGCTGGCCATCGAGACGGCGTACAGGCTTGTTCCTGTCTATGGTGATGGTGTTTTCATGGTGTCGTTGGGTGCAGTCGCGAAACCAAGCCTATTCTTGCCTGTTGTCGCACAAACGCTGGGAGTGCCGGAATACCGTGGGCGCACGGTCCTGGAAGGACTGACCCACTTCATGTCAAAACGACACCTTCTGCTCCTTATCGACAATTTCGAGCACCTCATCGAAGCCGCTGCCGATCTTAAAAAGCTGCTCGGTAACTGTCCCAGGCTGGATGTTCTGGTGACCACCCGCGAGCCGCTTAGGGTCGCGGAGGAGGTGGTCTATCCGGTCGCCCCGATGCAGCTTCCTGATGCAACTGCCCATGAGGCAGTCAGTCAGTCCGATGCCGTGCAATTGTTTGCGGAGCGAGCACGAGCCGTGAAGCGCGACTTCGTTCTCGACGAACGCACTGTGCCGTTGGTTGCCAATATTTGCAGACGTCTGGACGGTCTTCCTTTGGCGATTGAACTGGCCGCGTCAAGGCTACGGATACTGACGCTTACCGAACTGTCGGGCCGCCTTGACCAGAGCCTGTCCATCATCGGGAAGGCCCACTACGACGACGACCAGAGGTACACGACATTGAGCGAAGCAATCTCCTGGAGCTTTCGCCTGTTGAATCCCGACGAGCAACGTTGTTTCGCAAGGATGTCGGTTTTCAGGGGCGGTTTCGGCCTGGCTGCAGCCGAGCACCTGTGTCGCGATCAAACGCGACCCGACCTGCCGGTTGTCGATATCCTGATTTCCCTGTGTGACAAGAGCCTTCTCACGACGAATACCGCTGGCGGGAGTTCGCGTTTTTCCATCCTGGAGACAATCCGGCAGTTCGCCCTGGCGAAGTTGCAGGAATCCGGCGAACTCGATTCCTGCAAGGATGCCCACGCGATCTACTATCTGCAATTCGTCGAGCAAGTGTCACCTGGATTGGTGGGTCCGGACCAGCGGCGGCTGGTCGGAGAACTCCAGATGGAAATGGACAACATCCGGGCGGCCCTTGGCTGGAGTTTGGAGCGCGCCGATTTTGACCATATCTGTCGATACCTGCAAGCAGTGCTGTGGTATCTGATCCCAAGGGCCCAATTCACTGAAGGGCTCATGTGGACAGATCGCGCCCTGGCCATCGCTTCGGGTATCAAGGGAACGCGAGAGTTTGCGATCCTGAATGACGTTGCCGGTTGGTTCAAACTGATTTCCGGCGATTACGCGGGTGCCGTGCCGAACTTCGAAGTCGCGCACGAAGTTTTCAAATCCCTCGGTCGCGCCGAGGATGTCGCCCGCACCATGATCACGCTCGGAGCAACCATGGCGGCCACCATAGAGAGCGACACCGGACCGAACATGGTTATTGCCGCCCTGGATGAGTGCAAGAAGCTCGAAGACTGGCACTCCGCCGGAATTGCCCTTATCGCGCTGGGAGAAGGCGCGCGTGGTGGCGGTGACATGCAATCGGCGGCGGAGTGTTACGAAGAAGCCCTGACACTCATGCGGCGATCAGGTGACCAATATTGGATGGGCGCGCTTCTGCTGAATATGTGCCATGTCTGTATCAGCAACGGCGATGTTGAAGCCGCCAGGCAATACCTGCGCGAGGCGATCCAGTTGGCGACCGAATTTGACTACACCATGATGATCAATCTCTACGTTGCCCTTGCAGGAGAGATCGCCTTGAAGGAATCGAACTTCGACGATGCCGCAAGGCTTTTCGGAGCGGCAACCACGATGCTGCATCGGGTCGGCGTCACATTCGAGTTTGCCGATCAGGTCGAGTTCGACAAGGCGATTGAGTTGACAACGGCGCATCTGGGTGCCGAGCGTTACGGCGAACTGCATGCGGAAGGGATGTCTTGGGATAAAACCAGGGCGCTCGCGTTCGCGCATGGAATTTCGCATCAAGAATAAGGTTTACGACTGACCTCGCGTGCCACTATTCGAAGTCTTTGATGTAGGCACGTACTGTCGCAACGTCCCCATTCGATACGGCAAATATAGCGTCACAGGTCTGACAAGGCTGACAGCGCCGGGACGTCGCTTTATACTCCCCATCATCGATACGACCGCGTTCTGAAGATCACTTTTTTCGAGCTATTCCAGCGCTTCCTTCCTGCATTGGAACCGTATTCGTCCAGCTTCATGTGCTGCTCCCGGAGAGGTCGAAGCACCGACCCGCACGTCCGGTCGATTGAGGAAGTCGCGTCCGCCTGTCGGGATCGTTTCACGCGTGTCGGAAACCCGCCAGGCAGCGATGCGAAATCAAATTCAACCAGAGCTTGGACTTACCCATCAAATCGTCAGGGCGACCGTCGGCGTGGTTACCTTGCGCAGAAGGCTTGCGAACGCATCAACATGAAGCGCTGCCGAGGCAGCCGTGGATCGCGTCTTCGGGGTACGCCGTGTCGTCAACGACATCTCTAGGGCTTGCCATCTCGGCAGCCGTGCCGACGCGCGGCTTCGTTGACAAAGTCAGCTAAAGAAACTCTGCCCTTAAGCGACAAAACTGCTTTGACCAAGTCCTTTGGCTAGCCGACCGACCGCCCACTGAAAAGCTATACCTCGGCACACTTGACAGGCGCCTTCGCGCGATATCCTATCGCATCACGATTTTTAGTTAAGTGCGATGCTGTGGGGTGACGCTGGTGTTCGTACGAGGGGTTTTCCTTGCAAGCTGTCTAAGCCTCCTGGGCGCGGTGGCGTCTGCGGAGGAGGCCTATCCTCCGGACATGGCTGACCGTGTCCAGGCCTGCACACCCTGTCACGGGGAGCAGGGAAAGGGCACGAACGATCCGTATTTCCCACGGCTTGCGGGCAAGCCCGCCGGATATCTACACAACCAGCTGGAAGCGTTCAAATCGGGCAGGCGGAAATATCCGCCAATGAACTATCTCCTCGCGTTCCTGACGGACGACTATCTGCGGCAGTTTGCGGCATATTTCGCCGATCAGCGGCCGGCGCTTCCCGAGAAGCCGCCAACCGATGCCAGCGCGGCAGTGCTTGATCACGGGCACGCGCTTGTGACGCAGGGCGACCTGGACCGCTCTATTCCGGCCTGCGTAAGCTGTCACGGCGGCTCCCTGACTGGCCAGGAGCCTGGTATTCCCGGCCTCCTCGGTTTGCGCGCCAGTTACATTAGTGCTCAGCTTGGAGGATGGCGCTATGGAACACGCACGGCCACTGCGCCCGACTGCATGCAGCTCGTCGCTGGACGTTTGACGGAAGACGATGTTCGAGCCGTCGCAGCTTATCTCGCCAATCAGGCTCAGCCCGCCGATCCTGCGCCATCTGCCGCCGGCTCTTATTCGTTGCCCTTCGCGTGCGGCAGCCAGCCGGAGAAGGGGAGGACGCCATGAGCGCGCGTTATCGACTTTCAACCGCTCTTGTCGTGTCATCGATGGTGGTGATAGCCGCAACGCTGATGCCGGCTGCTGCGCAGTCGCCGCAATCGGGCGATGTCGTCAAAAAGGGAGAGTATCTGGCGCGAGCCGGGGACTGCGTCGCATGCCATACAGCGCCCGAGGGCAAATTATTTGCTGGTGGTCGATCGATGCCCACGCCTTTCGGCACGTTGTATACTTCGAACATCACGCCCGACGCCGAAACGGGCATTGGGAAATGGTCGGCCGACGATTTCTACAGGACCATGCACAGCGGGAGGTTCCCGGACGGCGGTCTCCTCTATCCGGCGATGCCTTTCGGTTCCTACACAAAGGTCACGCGCGACGACAGCGATGCGATCTTCGCTTATTTGAAGACGATTGCGCCCGTGCGCCAGACGAACCGGCCGCATGAGCTGCAATTCCCATATAACAACAGGTCTCTGATCCTCGGCTGGCGAACCCTCTTCTTCAACGAGGGCGAGTTCAAGCCGGATCCAAAGCAGTCCGACGAGTGGAACCGGGGAGCCTATCTCGTGGAGGGGCTTGGCCACTGTGGCATGTGCCATACGCCCATCAACGCACTCGGCGGGAGTCGCGAGTCCGAAGCGTTTCAGGGCGGCTTGATTCCGATGCAGGACTGGTATGCTCCATCACTGACATCGAACAAGGAAGCAGGCTTGGGCGACTGGTCGATCGAAGAGATCTCGGATCTTTTGCAGAAGGGAATATCGACGCGCGGAGCGGTCTACGGGCCGATGGCCGAGGTCGTGTACAACAGTCTTCAGTACATGACTGACGAGGATACGCGCGCGATGGCCATCTATCTGAAAAGCATCGCGCAGGATGAACCTTCCCCGCCAAAGCCTTCGGTCAGGACCGAAGAGGCAAGCCTCCTCATCAGTCTCGGGAAGACCGTCTATGACAAGCACTGCGCGAGCTGTCATGGGGCAGAGGGCGAAGGAAAGCCTCCTCATTACCCGCCGCTAGCCGGAAACCAGTCGATCCAGATGGAATCGGCCGTAAATGGTATTCGCATGGTTCTCAACGGCGGATATCCGCCGGCTACCGCCAAGAATCCCATGCCCCATGGCATGCCGCCATTTGCCGTCACGCTTTCCGACGACGAGGTCGCCGCGGTAGCATCATATATCAGGACGGCATGGGGCAACCGTGGCACCCCGGTCAGCGCCGCCGAGGCGAACAAGCTTCGATCTGCTCCACTGCAATGAGGACGACATGATCAATCCTGACGAGCCTGCCCATATCCCCGACGACCGGATGGTCGAACGCATTGTCGCTGAAGGGCCACGAGGAGCAGTTGTTGTGGCCGGGATTGCGACCGCCGCCGTCGTTGCAATGTGGGTCTTGTTTTATCTGCTTGTGTTCGTGCCCCGGAGCGTCTGATGAGCGATGTTCACAACGAAGCGGCGGCGGTCGCTGAGCGCGTCGAACGGCGCTGGGCGACCGTTGCGATCTTGATTATTGTGTTTTTGGCGGGGATGGCGGCGTTCGCCGGGATACATCAGGCGACCATGCCGCAGACAGCGGTCGAAACCATCGACCCGACCACGATCCATCTCCAGGGCGAGTTCATTGAATCCAATCTGGGCAGCGCGGTTGAGCAGGATGGCTCCGTGACGGTAAGGGCGATCGGCCAGCAGTATTCGTTCTCCCCGCCCTGCATCGTCGTTCCAACTCAGACCCCGGTTACCTTCAGGGCCACCAGCGCCGACGTCGTGCATGGCTTCCTCATCCAGGGCACCAACATCAACACGATGCTCGTTCCTGGCTACGTATCGGTTCAGAAGGCCAGCTTTGACCAACCCGGTGAACACCTCATGCCATGCCAGGAGTTCTGCAGTGTTGGCCACGAAGGCATGTGGGCGAAAGTGAAGGCCGTCGACAAGCAGCAGTTCCTTTCGGAAATTGCGGACAAGAGGAGGCTTTCCTGTGCTCCATAATCGCAGGCTAATTCTGGCGCACTTCTGGCTCGCCTTCGCGACCTTTGGCCTTGCCCTGCCGCTTGGCGCCTGGCAGATGTACGTCCGCAGTCCGCTCTCCCCCTGGATCAGCAATCCTGAATGGTATTATCGTTCCCTGACCGCTCATGGCACGGTGATGGGTTATGTGTTCCCAACGCTTGTCGCAATGGCCTTCGGCTATGCGATCAGCGAGGCTTCCCTGAAACAGGCCCTCGTTGGAGTCCGCTGGGCCTGGAGCGGTTTTTGGCTGATTGCGGTCGGCGCTGTCGTCGCGATGATCCCCGTGTCCCTTGGTCGGGCGTCAGTGCTTTATACCTTCTACCCGCCTTTGATCGGAAGCGCGCTCTACTATATCGGCGTGGTGATGGTCGTTGTCGGCTCCTGGATCTGGGTGGCTCTCATGTCCATCAATCTGAGAGTTTGGAAAAGGGCCAATCCGGGCGCTCCGGTGCCACTCGCCATGTTTGCGAACGTGGCCGGCTCGTATCTATGGGCATGGACCGCCGTCGGCGCCGCCCTGGAGCTACTGCTGCAAATCATCCCGGTTGCACTCGGGTTCAAATCGACGATCGACGCCGGTCTTGCGCGCGTATTCTTCTCGTGGACATTGCACGCAATCGTCTATTTCTGGCTCATGCCGACCTATATCGCCTACTACACGATCGTTCCGCGGGCGATCGGCGGTCGCGTCTTCAGCGACACCATGGCGCGTATCTCGTTCATCCTCTTTCTCGTGGTTGCCATGCCGATCGGCATCCACCACGCCTTCGCCGACCCTCAGGTCGGTGCAGGCTTCAAGTTCATCCATTCCACTTTCACCGCCCTGGTCGCACTTCCAACGCTGCTGACCGTCTTCACCATTCTGGCGTCTGTGGAAATCGCGGCGCGTGCGCGAGGGGGCAGGGGCGCCTTCGGCTGGCTGACCGCGCTCCCCTGGCGCAACCCCATGATGCTGGCGGTGACGTTCTCCTTCGTCATGCTCGGCTTCGGCGGGGCCGGGGGGCTCATAAACATGAGCTACCAGCTCGACGCGTCGATCCACAACACGCAGTGGATCACCGGACACTTTCATCTCATTTTCGGCGGCGCGATCGTCATAATGTATTTCGCCATCGCTTATGACCTGTGGCCCCATCTGACGGGACGCCCTCTCGTCAGCCTTGGTCTGGTCAGGCTCCAGCTCTGGCTCTGGTTCATCGGAATGATCGTGACGACTTTCCCATGGCACTATGTCGGGATCCTCGGCATGCCGCGCCGGATGTCCTTCTTCGACTATACGGATCCGGCGCTTGCGAACGAGGCGGTTTCGGTCGTGCTCTCGGCAATTGGCGGGTTCATACTCGTTGCCTCGGGTATTCTTTTCCTTGTCGTTCTTATCCGCTCGCATCTCGCTTCGCCAAGCCAGCCGGAGGAGTATCGGTTCGCGCTGGCCGTCCATCCTACCACCAGAGTTCCTGCTGCCCTGAACAGCTACGGTCTTTGGGTTGGCCTGATGGTAGCACTGACGATCACGAACTATGGATATCCGATCCTTCAACTTGCCATACGCAATGACACCTCCGTGCCAGCGGTATATGTGGGAGAAAGGTGATGAACGGCGACAGGCTGACCAGCTTTCGGAACCGGTGGACGCTGACCAGCGTCTTCGTCACAGCCGCAATCTTCGTTGTCGCCGCGCTATTGGGCTTTGTGCTGCTTCCGCGCCTTGACGCAAGGGAGCAGGTGGTGGGCTTATGGGATACCATCTGCCGGGCGGCCGGGCTGCCGCAGCGCGGAGAAGCTTCTGAACCCGTGCAGCCAGGTTACAAGACGTCTCTTGTGAAGATAGCAACCGCAGTTTCGCGAACTCGCAACGAGGAGGCGATAGGCAGAGGGGCCACGCTTGCGCAGCAGTGCGCCATCTGTCACGGCCCCACAGGCATAAGCCGCGCAGACTCCCCGAATCTGGCCGGCCAGTATGCGAGCGTGGTCTATAAACAGCTTCGCGATTTCAAGGACGGCGTTCGTGTCAATGCTGTCATGAGCCCGTTCACGGCGAAACTGACCGAGCGGGATATGCAGGACCTTGCCGCATACTACGCCTTCTTGCCGCGACTGCCGGGCTTTCATCCCGCCGGGGCCAATCCCGCGCCGCGGATCGTGGTCAGCGGCGCGCCAACGAGAGGAATCGCGCCCTGTGGTTCGTGTCATGGCACTATTGAAAACAAGCTGGGCAGTCCGTGGCTCGAGGGCCAGTCCGAACTTTACCTCAAGACCCAGCTCCAGGCCTTCGTATCCGGCTCGCGGCAGAACGACATCAGCAGTCAGATGCGCAACGTTGCGCGCGCGATGACGCCCGAAGAGATTGAAGAGGCAGCCCGGTACTACGCAAACCAGCCGCCGCCCTATCTGTCCACCGAATGAACCGAAACGTCGCGGTGTCGTCAAAATGCCGGTGATTCGAACGGGGATTGAATGGCGACTGCATCTCGTTCGATCGCGCCCGTGTGGTTACACACCACGTGGAGAAGAACGACCGATAAAACATTTCCTCTGACGGGGGAGGGCGAGATCCTCACTGCGATCGTGTTCGGATGTCAGTCACTCGGCGGAAGGCGGTCTCATCCACTTGCCGTCCTTTCAATGAATGGCCACTTCGCGTGCGGTTTGTGCGGCAGATCAATCAACCATCTGCGAGGAGGCGGATCCATGCGCTCTGGCTATGGCATCCTGCAGATCCTCGATCGGCGTCGATCTCGTCATCGCATTGCCTTCCAGCTCTTTCGGCATCTTCCAGCCGGGGTCGATGCCTTCCATGTTTGGAAGCTCATGGGCGATCCCTTTGTGGCAGTCGATACAGGTTGCCTGTCCAGATAACAGATATCGGGTGTGAATCTCGGCAGCGCGCTGCGTCTGCTTCTGCAGATCCATTGCCACCGCGGTGTGGCAGTTGCGGCATTCCAGGCTGTCGTTGGCCTTCATGCGCGCCCATTCGTGCTGTGCCAACTCCAACCGCTTCTCCAGGAATTTGGGCCGCGTATTGATCGTGCCGAATATCTTGCCCCACACCTCCTTGGATGCCTGCATCTTGCGAGCGATCTTGTCGGTCCATTGATGCGGCACGTGACAGTCCGGACAGGTGGCCCTGACGCCTGAGCGGTTCGAGAAGTGAATCGTGCGAGACAGTTCCTGGTAAACATTGTCATGCATCTCATGACAGGAGGTACAGAACTTCTCGGTATTGGTGAGTTCCAGCGCCGTATTGAACGCGCCCCAGAACATCACGCCGCCAATGAAACCGCCGAGCGTCAGGACGCCGAGCCCAATCGTGGCCGCAGGCGTCGTCAGGATCGACCAGGCCCAGACAATCGCTTTCTTGATCCATGAGATCATCGGCGTCACTCGCTTCCCGCAGGCTTGACGCCCATTTCGCTCATATCCCTGAACAGGTTGTTCACCAGCGGACGCACGTCCGCCTGCGGCACGTGGCAGGCGGTGCAGAAATAGCGCCGGGGCGAGACATCCGCGAGCATCTGGCCGTCGCGGGTCATGTAGTGTGTTACGCTGATCATCGGCGCACCGGAGTCCTGGGTGAACTCGCGCTTGTGGCAGGAAAGGCATCGGTTCGCGTTCACCGAGAGCTCGTATCCCTCGATCGAATGAGGGATCACTGGCGGCTGGTCGGGATAGGCGCGCATCCTGCGGCGGTCGTCCACGATCCACTTCGGCAGCGGCGCCGCCGGGCCGATCGCCATCGACGGCACTCGCCCGACCAGTTGCGGTGCCGCTTCCGGCAATACCTGGGCAATCGTGGCCGTCGCGACGAAAAGCAGAATACCCGCCGTGACCAGCATCCAATCAGGCCGCCTCAAATGGCGACGGGGAGAATCTTGACCGCGCATTTTTTGAAATCCGTCTGTTTTGAGATGGGATCGGTGGCGTCGAGAGTAACCTTGTTGATCAGTTGGCTTGCATCGAACCAGGGAACGAAGATGACGCCGGGCGGCATGCGGTTTCGCCCGCGCGTCTCGACACGCGACCGGATCTCGCCGCGACGTGACACAATCCGCACTTCCGCACCCTGGTTGATGCCGCGCTTGCGGGCGTCCTCCGCGTTCATGAATACCCGTGCACCCGGGAATGCCTTGAAGAGCTCGGGAACGCGCAATGTCATTGAACCCGAATGCCAGTGTTCCAGCACACGGCCAGTCACCAGCCAGACGTCAAACTCATCATCCGGGGCCTCCGCCGGCGGCTCGTAGGGCACGGCCAGGATGACCGCCTTGCCGTCCGGCTGGCCGTAGAAGTTCACGCCTTCGCCAGGTTTCACGAAAGGATCAAAGCCCTCGCGATAGCGCCACAGCGTCTCCTGGCCGTTGACCACCGGCCAACGCAGCCCGCGCACCTCGTGGTACATGTTGAAGGGTGCGAGATCGTGGCCGTGTCCGCGCCCGAAGGTGGCATATTCCTCAAACAGGCCTTTCTGAATGTAGAAGCCAAAGGCCTTCGCTTCCTGATTGTCGTAGTCGGCATTGAGTTCGCTGAGGGGAAAGCGGTCGACCTCGCCATTGCGGAAGATCACGTCAAACAGGCTCTTGTCGCGATATTCCGGATTGGCGTCGAGGATATTGGCGGGCCAGACCTCGTCGGTCTTGAAGCGCTTGGAGAATTCCGCGATCTGCCAGAGGTCCGACCGTCCCTCTCCAGGGGCTTGGACAAGCTGGCGCCAGAGCTGGGTGCGGCGCTCGGCATTGCCGTAGCCGCCCTCTTTCTCAACCCACATCGCAGCCGGCAGGATCAGGTCGGCGCTCATCGCCGTGATCGTCGGATAGGCATCGGAGACGACGATGAAGTTCTCCGGGTTTCGGTAGCCCTGCCAGGTCTCGTTGCTCGTGTTGGGTGCTGCCTGGATATTGTTGTTGACCTGCACCCAGTAGAAATTGAGCTTTCCATCCTTCAGCATGCGGTCCTGCTGAACGGCGTGGTAGCCCGGCTTTTCCGGGATGATGCCATGCGGGATGCGCCAGATTTCCTCCGCACGCTTGCGGTGCTCGGGATTGGTAACGGTCATGTCGGCCGGGAGGCGATGGGCGAAGGTGCCGACCTCGCGCGCGGTACCGCAGGCCGACGGCTGCCCGGTCAGTGAGAAGGGACTGTTGCCGGGTTCCGATATCTTACCCGTCAGCAGGTGGATGTTATAGACCATCTGGTTCGCCCAGACGCCGCGCACATGCTGGTTGAAGCCCATCGTCCAGAGCGACATGACCTTGCGTTGCGGATCGGCGTAGAGTTCCGCCAACTGCTCCAGGAAGCCTGTATCAACGCCGCTCAGTTCTGCTGCCTTTTCCAGCGTGTACTCGGACACGAATTTCTTGAAGGCGGCAAAGTCAATTGGCTCCATCTTCGCCGGATCGGTCGCATTGGCAGCCTTCAATTCCAGCGGATTATCCGGCCTCAACCCGTAACCGATGTCGGTAACGCCGCGGGCGAACCGCGTATGCCGATCCACGAAGTCCTGGTTAACCCGCCCGGTCTGGATGATGTGGTTCGCGATGTAGTTGAGGATTGCCAGGTCCGACCCAGGCTTGAAGATCATCGGTATGTCCGCGAGATCCATGCTGCGGTGGGTAAAGGTGGATAGAACCGCGACCCTGACATGTGGGTGGCCGAGACGACGGTCGGCGACGCGGGTCCACAGGATCGGATGCATCTCCGCCATATTCGAGCCCCAGAGCACAAAGGCGTCAGCATGCTCGAAATCGTCATAGACGCCCATCGGCTCATCCATGCCGAAGGTGCGCATGAAGGCGTAGGCCGCCGAGGCCATGCAGTGGCGAGCGTTCGGATCGAGATTGTTGGAGCGCAGGCCGGCGCGCATCAGTTTCGTCGCTGCATAGCCCTCGAAGATCGTCCACTGGCCGGAGCCGAACATGCCGACGGCCGTCGGTCCCTTCTCCTTCAGCACCCTCTTGCATTGCTCGGCCATCACGTCGAACGCCTCGTCCCAGGTGATCGGTTCGAACTCGCCGTCCTTGGCATAGACGCCGTTACGCTTGCGCAAGAGCGGTGTCTTCAGCCGGTCCTCGCCGTACATGATCTTGGAAAGGAAATAGCCCTTGATGCAGTTCAGGCCGCGATTGACCTCGGCCTGCATGTCGCCATGGGTGGCGACCACCTTGCCATCCTTCACGCCGACCATCACGCCGCAGCCGGTGCCGCAGAAGCGGCAGGGTGCCTTGGACCATTTGATCTCGAGTGCCTCGACGCCGCCTGGTACCGGCTGGGCGGCGGCAGGTAGTGCTATACCGGCCGTCGCCGCGGCGATGCCGGCGGCGTGGGCCTTCAGGATGTCACGCCGCGTCAGTGTTCCGGTCATCGCTTCGCATCTCCTCTGTCTCGACGTGCTCGAAAACCATGCTCGCCGTGATCACCCCCTCGAGGAGCGAAATGCGCGTCAGGCATTCGCCGAGCATGCCCGTATCCGTTCCCTCGATCACGACGACGATCTTGCCGCCGCCGTGGCCATGAATTTCGACATTCTCCATCCCGGCGATTGCAGCCAGGACGCCTTCGGTTCGCGCCGGCACCGTCGCGATCACCGCGCTGGAAATATGATAGCGCTGCGGCTGCTCAGACATCGGCGGCCTCCGCTTCGCGGGCCTGAAGGCCGATGGCGCTGACCGGGCATATGCTGAGGCACGCGCCGCAACCGCTGCAGAGCGCTTCGTTCAATTCCGGGACGAACGGGCCGCCCATCCGCGGGCGGAAGCGGATCGCTTGCTCGGGACAGCATTCGCCGCACGACTGGCAGGCCACGTGGCGCTTCGCGAGACAGCCGTCGCCGACAACCGCGACATGCGGGAAACGATCGGCGTTCACGGTCAAAAAGACGGGTTCGGGACAGACCGAGCTGCATTCGCCGCAGAAGGTGCATTCGCCAAAAGCGAAATCGATCGAGGGCATCCCGTCCGAAAGCCGGATGATGCCGGTCGGACATCGTTCGACGCAAAGCCCGCACCCCGTGCACGCGTTGAGGCTTTCGGCCGTCGCCCCAGGAGGACAGATGCCGATATTTCTCCTGGCAGGTCGGCCGAAAAACAACGCTCGACGTGAGATGGGCTCTGTCCGCATGACGCCCTCAATGACCCGCAGGCGGCCCCGGCGGACCGTAAATGATCTGGAACATCCAGACGAGGAAACCGTATCCGCCGACGACGCCAACGGCGACGAGCGGCCAGATTCCAAACGCCAAAACGAGGAAAGCAAGGAGTTCGACCCGCCGCCGTCCGCGGGGAGTGATTTCCTTCGGAGCTTTGTCGATCAAATCGGTCATGGCGGCTCCCCCACAGCAAGAATCGTAGCACACGTTTTTGGAGACGCAAAGTCTCAATTGCACTTCCTGCTGCGTGCAAGGACCGTTGGAAAGTTGAGCTGTTTTGCCGGGGCGGTCGGGCGAGCGCAGCGATCTTTGAGGAAGCGCAAATACCGGGAGCGCCCTTCGACCTATGGAGGTCATAATCGCTGTTCAGCCGCTTGCTTAAGCAAGGGGGACGCCAGTCGGCGAAGCGATCGATCCAAGCGTCGAAAGGTCAAACGCGTGACAGACAGCACGAACCAAGAAACCGCAAACGAGCCGACTCGCCGTGATTTCCTTTATCTCACCACAGGCATGGCGGGGGCGGTTGGGGCCGTCGCGGTTGCATGGCCGTTTATCGACCAGATGCGTCCGGATGCTTCGACGTTGGCGCTGGCCTCGATCGAGGTTGACGTTTCCAGCCTCGAGCCGGGAATGTCGCTGACGGCCAAGTGGCGCGGCAAGCCGATCTTCATCCGCAACCGTACGCCCGAGGAAGTGAAGGCTGCCGATGAGGTGCCGCTTTCCGACCTGAAGGACCCGGTGGCGCGCAACGCCAACCTGCCGTCCGACGCGCAGGCGACCGGCGTCGACCGTTCGGCCGGCAAGGACAAGGAAAACTGGATCGTCATGATCGGCTCGTGCACCCATCTCGGCTGCATCCCGCTCGGCCAGGCCGGCGAATACAATGGTTGGTTCTGTCCCTGCCATGGCTCGGTCTACGACACGGCCGGTCGCATCCGCAAAGGTCCGGCGCCGCAGAACCTGGCGATCCCGACCTATTCGTTCGTTTCCGATAAAGTAATCAAGATCGGTTGAGGGGGACTGATTTATGAGTGGCCATTCCAGCTACGAGCCATCAACCGGCCTTGAGAAGTGGATCGATGCGCGCCTGCCTTTGCCGCGCATGGTCTATGACAGTTTCGTCGCCTATCCGGTTCCGCGCAACCTGAACTATGCCTACACCTTCGGCGCCATGCTTTCGGTCATGCTCGTCGTGCAGATCCTGACCGGCGTCGTGCTGGCCATGCACTATGCGGCGGAAACGACGGTTGCCTTCAACTCCGTCGAAAAGATCATGCGTGACGTCAACCACGGCTGGCTGCTGCGCTATATGCACGCCAACGGCGCGTCGTTCTTCTTCGTTGCCGTCTACCTGCACATCGCCCGCGGTCTCTACTACGGCTCCTACAAGGCGCCGCGCGAGATCCTCTGGATCCTCGGCGTCCTCATCTACCTGCTGATGATGGCGACCGGCTTCATGGGCTACGTTCTGCCCTGGGGCCAGATGTCCTTCTGGGGCGCGACCGTCATCACCGGCTTCTTCTCGGCATTCCCGCTGGTCGGCGAGTGGATCCAGCAGTTCCTGCTCGGCGGCTTTGCCGTCGACAACCCGACGCTGAACCGCTTCTTCTCGCTGCACTACCTGCTGCCCTTCGTCATTGCCGGCGTCGTCGTCCTGCACATCTGGGCGCTGCATGTCGTCGGCCAGACGAACCCGACCGGCGTCGAGGTGAAGACCAAGACCGACACGGTTCGCTTCACGCCCTACGCGACGTTGAAGGATGCGCTTGGCGTTTCGATCTTCCTGCTGGTCTACGCCTACTTCGTCTTCTACATGCCGAACTTCCTCGGCCATCCGGACAACTACATCCCGGCTGACCCGTTGAAGACGCCGGCCCATATCGTTCCGGAATGGTACTTCCTGCCGTTCTACGCGATGCTGCGCTCGATCACCTTCAACATCGGACCGATCGACTCGAAGCTGGCCGGCGTCCTCGTCATGTTCGGCGCCATCATCGTGCTGTTCTTCGTGCCCTGGCTCGATACCTCGAAGGTGCGTTCGGCGGCTTATCGCCCTTGGTACAAGCTGTTCTTCTGGCTGTTCGTCGCCAATGCCATCGTCCTCGGCTGGCTCGGCTCGCGTCCTGCCGAAGGCACCTACGTGATCATGTCGCAGCTTGGCACTCTCTTCTACTTCGCCTTCTTCCTGGTGATCATGCCGGTTCTCGGCCTCGTCGAGACGCCGCGCCGCTTGCCCAACTCGATTACGGAAGCGGTTCTGGAAAAGCGCAACAAGGTGGCGGCCGCCGAGCCGGTCAAGGCCTGAGCGTGCGACAGGAAGGGAAGAGACACATGAACAAGCTTGTTACCAGCCTCCTGTCGCTGGCCGTCGTCGCTGGTTTGAGCGGCGCGGCACTTGCCCAGGAAACCACCCCGAACGGGGCCGCGCCGGCAGAGCATGCCGAAGGCGCAACGCCGCACTATCCGCTCATGCATCCGAAGCATGAGCACTGGACCTTTGCCGGCCCGCTCGGCCATTACGACAAGGGCCAGCTGCAGCGCGGCCTGAAGGTCTACACGGAAGTCTGCGCCGCCTGTCACTCGATGAGCCTCGTGCCGTTCCGCACGCTCGGAGCTCTCGGCTACTCGGACGCACAGGTGAAGGCCTTGGCCGCCAACTACGAGGTTCAGGATGGCCCGAATGCCAGCGGTGACATGTTCACCCGCAAGGCCATTCCGTCGGACCATTTCCCGTCGCCGTTCCCGAACCACGAGGCGGCGGCTGCCGCCAACAATGGTGCGGCGCCGCCGGACTTCTCGCTGATCGCCAAGGCGCGCGGCATCGAGCGCGGCTTCCCGCAGTTCCTGATCGACATGATCCCGTTCGTCGGCGGCTATCAGGAAGGCGGTCCGGACTACATCTACTCGCTGCTGACCGGCTACGACCAGCAGCCGCCGGCCGGCGTCCAGGTGGCCGAGGGCACGCATTACAACCCGTACTTCGCCGGTGCTGCTGCGCTCGCCATGCCAAAGCCGCTCTCCGACGGCCAGGTCACCTATGACGACGGCTCGCCGGCGACGGTCGACCAGTACGCCAAGGACGTCGCTTCCTTCCTGATGTGGGCCGCCGAGCCGCATCTCGAGGAGCGCAAGCGCACCGGCTTCATGGTCATGGTCTTCCTGG